>CAVZUV010000010.1:0-53797 GCA_963778575.1 uncultured delta proteobacterium
GGTGAGGGTAATCAGGCTTGCCAGCGTCGAGATCAGAACCACGGAGGTGACGAAATCGGGGACGATATCGTATTCCTTGGAGATAATGGCCACAAGGACCGCTGTGGGCATGGCTGCCTGGAGGACGCCTGCGGCAAAGTCGATATGGCGCAGGTGAAAGGGGATTGCCAGCATGCAGGCAAGGGCCGGCGCCAGCAGGAGGCGGACGGAGGTCGCCACCATCACATCCATTGAAAAGAGGACCCGTTTCTGCTCCAGAAGCTGCAGGCCGAGGGCAAACAGCATCACCGGAATCATCGCCTCGGCCAGCAGCCCGATCATCCGGGAAAACATCAAGGGTATGGTGATGTTGCCGTGAGCGACGATCAGGGCAGGGACGGCCGCCCAAAGGGCCGGAGTTTTCAACAACCCGCTCAAGGCCCCGCTCCTGCCGTCCCGTGCCCAGCCGGCGGCGCCGACGCAGACGATGAAGGCGGTGATGACGATAACGACGAAATAGATGGTCGACGGGGCCACGGCCGCGTCGCCCAACCTGAAGCGGATCACCGCCAGGCCGAAATTGCCTACGTTGCCGAAAACGGCGATCATTACGAAGGCTGCGATCATCTCCCGAGAGCGCCGCATCAGGCAGCCGATACCTCCTGCGATGAGCGAGACCAGCAGATGGGTTGCGCTGATGAATACGACCATCTTGACCGTATTGGCAAAGGGGATTTTCGAACTGCTGATAGCATGGAAGATAAAGGCCGGAACAAAGACATAATAGGCAACCCTGTTCAGCGTCTGCGCCTGCAGGTTCAACCGGCCCCCCAAGAGAAAGCCCAACAGAACGATGCCAAATACCGGCATGATGACATTGAGAAAAACCGTTAAGAATTCGGTCATGGCGTTTATAACCTCTCTCGCCGATATGTTAGTAGGTTGGGTTTGCACCCATTGCCGCGGGTGTCGGGTTGATGTCCGTCTTCGAACATGGGGCCGCAGAAGGCAACAAAAAGCCGCCGGTCGGCTTCGCGCCGGACTGCAGCGGCTTTTCCTTCTTTGCTGTATTCGGGACTTGTCTCCACCGGCATTCTTTTTCAAACCCGGTCAATGGTGTTAATGTAACTCCAAAGGCCGAAACAAGTCAAAAGGTTATTGGCAGTACCATGTCCCATTTGCTGTTTGGCAATGAGGGGACGTTCGTTCTGAACGTGCACGAATCCACCATATAATAGGTTTTGAAAGTAATCTCCATTCCGGTGGACCTGGCGAATTTGACAACGCTTTGAATAGTGAATACAAATATTTTTCAATTTAAAATCATAAACCTATTACCCACTTGGAAATGGTTATTTTTGGGCCTCTTTTTCCTGCTCTTTTTTTCAACCACGCAATAAACACCGCTTCATTGAGGGCCGGCCCTGTTGCATATCAGCCAAATGCCGGGCCGGTATGAGGATCAAATATACCCCCCATCATCATCTCTTTTGCTGTCCATGCTGTTAACATAATAAATTTTGCTATGTTTTCAAATATATTTGTTTCATGTTGACAATACGCAATTCGTGAAAAACATTTAACATCTGGGTCATTTAAATACGATTTAAGACGAATCCTCAGCATAGAAAATGCAACCCTAACTGAGCGAAAGTCGAGGCTTGCCCGCCTATGGCTGTGATGCCCCAGATCCAAGGCGACCGAGGGTGAAGCTGTAGTCGTCTACCGGCGAACCCTCGGTAACGAAGGAGATCCCCGTGGGCGGGATTTCGCTTCGCTCAAGGCGCATTCATCGGCTTTCCCGTCGGGTAAACAAAATCGATTTAAAACTGCAGAATTCATGTCTTAATGTTGGTAGAGATATTAAATGTTGTTCAAACCATCAAATTATTTAATGGTATTAATATATTACGATCCCTATCGGTTTTGTTTACGTTCATTTAGGGTACAATAATACCGATGATATGGAGTCGTGAGGAGGACATTTGAAGGAAGAAATTTTACCAGGTTCTGTAAACCTCGACAGTCCTTATCAAACAAAACCAAAAAAAGATGTCGAAGAATATTCCATGACGAAGCCGCTTGTTCTACTGCTGGCGGTGGCTACCGGAATGACCGTGGCAAGTATCTACTACGCTCAGCCCCTTCTGGAAGCCATCCGTGCCACTTTAGGACTGGGTGTGACCGGCGCCGGTCTGATTATTACAGCATCGCAGTTGGGATATGCCATTGGACTCGCTCTGCTGGTGCCTCTGGGTGATCTTTTCGAACGTCGCAAGCTGGTTGTCATAATGACGTTCGGCGTAGCGGCAGGCCTTGCCGGTATTGGCTTTTCCTCCAGCGGTTCCATGCTGCTCCTGTTATCGGTGGTGGTCGGGGCCTTGTCGGTCGTGGCCCAAATTCTGGTGGCATTTTCGGCTGATCTCGCAGGGGCGGCGGAGCGCGGTCGAGTGGTGGGAACCGTGATGAGCGGACTCCTTCTCGGTGTGCTCCTTGCCCGTACCGTGGCAGGCGTTCTCGCCCAGATCTGGGGCTGGCGAATGGTTTTCTGGTTGGCGTCCGGGAGCATGGTGGTGATTGCTTTGGCGATGTACCGGGGGATGCCGTTCCGGAAGCCCAATGTGGACTACGGCTATCCGGCGCTTCTCAAGTCTATGCCGATGATTTTTATAGAAGAACGGATCCTGCGCCTGCGGTCCATATACGGAGCGATTGCCTTCGCGATATTCAGCGCTCTTTGGACACCGCTGGCCTTTCTGCTGTCCAAATCACCATTTAACTATGAACCTGGAATAATCGGTTTGTTCGGGCTGGCCGGAGTGGCCGGAGCTACTGCCGCGTCGGTGGCCGGGAGGTTGGCCGATCGCGGCTCAAGCGGTCGTACCACATTTGCGGCCATCGTGCTGCTGATTGTCTCCTGGCTGCCGATCTGGTGGGGGCGCCATTCGGTCCTGCTGCTTATTGCCGGACTCGTTTTAGCGGATCTCGGTGTCCAGTCCCTTCATATTACCAATCAAAGCGAGATTTACCGGCTGCGTCCGGAAGCGCGCAGCCGGCTGACTTCCGCGTATATGTCCTGCTTTTTCATCGGCGGGGTTGTGGGCTCGTCAGTTTCCGCACTGGTCTATGCCAAAGCGGGCTGGACAGGTGTCTGTTCAATCGGGGCGGCATTCGGTCTTTTAGCAGCGATAATTTGGGTTGTCGAAAGGAACGGACAAAACAAGTAAAATCTTGTGAAACAAGTGTTGGAATATTAAGGGATTGAGTAGGACTTCAGATCGGTCTGATGGATAGCTCTTCATTTTTCACAATATGCGGAAGAACAGTCAGGAATAAAGACTAAATTTCCGTTGTTCTTTCATAGAGAGGCGAGGTTTCGCTTTTGGCTGATACCGATTAGGTATCACACCAGCGATTATAGTTCGTACAGTGGCAAGTAAACACAAGTTTTGAAAAGTCTGAAATTCGTGAGGTAATCTCAATGTATCGCAGGTTGGAGGCTGAAAAACGGAATCCTACATATGGTATCTACTTTATTTTTTCCGAATGAGGAATATTGATAGAATCATGCAAGTATCCTAAAACCACAAACCTTGCATACAGATCCGTCTCTGGCATTGTTCGCTTAACGTTTCGTATTTGCACGTTTAAATGCATATTTAACAATATTTTTAAAAAAAACAAATGTTTAGCTTGCTTTCTTGCTAAATAATGAGTATTATATATTTAATCAATTAAGTCCTGCTTAATCTGCGGGACGGGTTCTCTCTGAAGGAACGATCCATTTGTCAAAGTGGCACCCTCCAATTTGTGACGTTGAAAATTTTTAAGAAAGGAGGATGTTATCATGACCAATGGAACCGTTAAGTGGTTTAATGACCATAAAGGATTCGGATTCATTAAGCAGGAAGACGGAGCGGATGTGTTTGTTCATCATTCTGCAATCAATGCAGACGGTTTTAAATCCCTCAATGAAGGCGACCGAGTTTCCTTTGATATAGAGCAAGGACAAAAAGGTCCTACCGCTGCAAATGTCACCGTGATGTAACCTTATGTTCTGAGTAAAAAGGGCATCCCTTCTAATATTGAGGGGATGCCCTTTTGTTTGGTTTGAATTTATACCTTCACACAAATCGCTATTATCAGACCTTAAACTCAACAAAGACCGCTCGGAGATCCTTTTATGCCTTTTATTGGCTGTATTATTCAATCTGATCAGGTTGATGCCTGCAGAATCTATAATTGGATGACAGTCCGCTGTAAATAGATGGACAAAATCAGAGAATCTTTCATGATCAGCAAGACCGAACTTGATAGAAAGGCAAACATCTCATCAATCACCCTAATACGTATAGAGCAGGGGAAACCAAGCAGAATGGATACAAAACGAAAAATCTTTTTGGCGTTAGGGTTAAAAATTTCTGAATAAAATAAAGGACCTGAATCATTTTTCAAACGCTTGCGTAGATGGGTCATATCGGTATGTTTGTAAGTAATAGTAACAATTACTCGATTTGTTTCAAACAGGAAGTATCCATTCTTCGACACAGGGGAGGCTAAATCTTTTACATTTGAAATCTGGCTTTTAGGTTCTGACCTGATTGGTATTGTTGGTATTAGGAAGATCTTCTTGGCTTTTTCAGTGGCATATCCGTAACGTTATGCGACAAATAATACTAAGAAGTACAGTAATTAACCCATAAATTTAAATATAAAGGAGTTAAAAATGGCAGAAGCAAAAGGATTGATGAAACCGGTAAAGCTGAAAAATGAGCTGGCAGAGTTTCTGGGAGCAACAGAACTTCCCAGGACAGAAATCACCAAAAAACTATGGGACTATGTTAAAGCGAATAAACTTCAGACAAAGACTGAAAATGGAAAGCCTGAGAACGCAGGCAAGTTCATTGTGGCTGATGCGAGTTTGCTCCCGATCTTCAAACACACAAAATCCAAAAGCAAATCAGGCAAGGTTACTGACCTTACAAATCTGAAAGAAGGCCAGACGATCAACATGATGCAGATGGCCGCTGTTGTCGGCTCAAACATAGAATAAGCTTAAAGTGCCGGGCCTGTATCGTTTTAAAAAAAGGCAAATCCATTTCATAGGGTTTGCCTTTTTTGCATTTCTGTAAGAAATAAGATATATGTACTGGGAATCGAGATGCTTGAACCTGTCATTTTGGTAAGTAAACGCAAGTTTTGAAAAGACCGTTTTTTATAAGATAGTCTCAATATATCACCGCAATTGCCTGCAATCAGGTCAGAATGAAATATCATATGATCACCTGCCCGCCTTGAATTGAATATGGTGCACAATTTGGTATATATAACAGAATGTTTTTCTGATAAGAAATCAAATCATAGAAAACCAAGTCCGAAAGAAATGGTGGAAGCTTACACTAAAGTGAAATCGACTAATTTGAAAAAGGATGGAAAAGAGCATGGGATTGAGTGCAAAGCAACAAAAACAAATCGACGATATTCTCCATTCTAACGATTATACCGATTACAAGTGGATCAAACCCCAGCAGATTATCGTGGCCCAATGGGTCCGCATGAAGTGCATGTTCGGCTGTGGTGAGTATGGCCATGGCGGCACTTGTCCTCCCAACACGCCGTCAGTTTCCGAATGTGAGCGCTTTTTTAGTGAATATACAGATGCTATTATTCTGCACTTTGCAGGCAAAATGAAAAAACCAGAGGATCGCCATGCCTGGTCAGCCCGGATCAACGCAAGGCTGGTCAAGCTCGAACGCGCCGTGTTCCTGGCCGGTTTCGAACGTGCTTTTATGCTCTTCATGGACTCGTGCTGTTTATGCAAGGAGTGCACTGGTACCCGCGAAACCTGCGACAATCCACGCATGGCCCGTCCCTCCCCGGAGGCGATGGCTGTGGATGTCTATTCAACCGTCCGTCAGTCTGGGTATGAAATCAGCGTCCGAACCGACTATGATCAGAAAATGGACCGCTATGCTTTTTTGATGGTATATTAGAATTGGCTCCTGACACCTAAAGCAAAACAATACTACCTCAAATGAGCGTAAACAAAACCGATAGGGATTATAATGTCTTAATTTCAATGAGTCATCTTAAGATTTGAACAATTTTTATATCTCTACCAACAGCAAGATATGAATTCTGCAATTTTATATCGGTTTTGTTTACCCGTCGGGAAAACCGATGAATGCGCCTTGAGCAACGTTCAATTTGAAGAATGAACACGTTCTGCACGAACGTCCTGTTTCTTACATGCAAGCCGGATAATAGAAGCCATCTCAAAGAAGTCTTTTCGGTCGATATCGGCGTTGAGATCTCGGTGAAAATGATCTGCCGCCTCAGGGTTTGGTCATCGTCAGCCTTTTTGTCCCCTTGATCTGCCTGAAATTGGCGCCCTGGCTGACGCACCGCAAAGCGAGGTCTGCATCAATCACTTTTGTTCCTGAAAGGGCATGCACGCCATAGTCAAAGAGCACCGGGCAAAGTGGCACCGTGTCTCCCAGCATGACAATATAGGATCCGGTGCCGCACAACCCTATCAGATGTTCGATGGTATGGTTGGTTAGGGATGTCCCCGTGATCGCCACGACATCCGCCTGAGGAATCAGACGGTCGGCTTGATCCTCGCTGAAATCCCTTGCCGGGTTTTAATCTTTATAAATAGCGGCAAACATGGCCGCTATTTTATTTCTGCTCATTTTTAGATAGTCCCAATCCTTTGAAAAAACTTCAAGTGTTATGGTCTCATCATATCCGATACCCTTGAGGGCTTTAACAATTTCATGAAAATTGACGGTCCCTGCCCCAACAGGCAAATGGTTGTCTGCTTCGCCAAGATTGTCGCTGATATGGATATGGTCAATTCGATCCGGAAACCTTTCTATAAATTTTATTGCTTTTTTTCCTCCCGTGTCTTCGATATGGGCATGTCCGGTATCAAGCGTCATTTTAAGATTTGGAAATTTTACGAATATGTCAGCAAAATCCTCGGGCTCCAACAGTACTTTGAGGAGTCTTTTTTTCTGCTGACGAATGATGCTGTAATGCGCCTGTGGCGGATCCATTGTCAACTCAAGGTAATCAAATCCCAGTTCTGAAATGGCTTCAAGTTCTTCAAGAATGGGTTTAACCGGAAAATTCATTGCCCCATAAAGCATGGCTTTGACCTCCCCTTTTTTAATGCTGTTCAAAAGTTGTATATATCATAAGTCGTTCGTCCTTTGAAACAATTCGATTTAAGATAAGATTTAGTTAGGATTATCCGGGACATAAAAAAGTTTTAAGGTTAAAGAGCGGAATCCAGCGTATGGTATCCGCTTTATTTTTTGAATGAAGAATATTGACCGAATCCAACCTTTTTAATCGAGGAAATTTGCAGGACATATACCGACAAAATATAGCTGAATAGTCCTACAAAAAAATCAGATGAACTCTCCTTTCAATCGGTTTCTGTTATGTCTATGATTATATCATATACAACAATTCCGGAGTTTCCCAGATAGAGGGAATATGATGTTTTCCGGAATTATTTTTAAAGACCAACCTGTGCTCTAAAAGCCTTTGGGTTAGAAATTCGAAAAAAATCAGACAATGGACAATCGAGGCTGTTTCATTAATGAATTTTAAGAAACGATATATCCTACCGGAGGTGAAGAATGCCAAAATCTCTCACAGATAAGGAACTGGAAAATTTTAAGGATAAATTGCTCAGACAAAAAGAGGAGGCTTGGGATCAAATCATGGATGATCTGAAACACCACGCCAGCGAAGAATACCATGATTTAATTAATATGGTTTATGATCAGGTAGACTATGCACTGGCTGTGCTAAAAGAAGAAACGGTTTTCTCGTTTATAGAGCACAAATACCGGGAACTGGAAAAAATTGAGCAAGCGCTAACGCGGATTGAGTCAGGAGCCTACGGGCACTGCATAGATTGTGGCGGATGGATTGGAGGGGCTCGACTAGAGGTGATGCCGGCTGCCGTTCGGTGCCGAAAATGCCAGGAGGAACTGGAAAAGTTTGACGGAATATAATGAATATTTAAACGCTTTCTTTACTTGATGTTGGGAATGGAAATCACGATACATATTTCCATTTTACCATTCAAAACATTTTTTTATAAATATGAGATATGTGTCAATAAAGCTAGTATTTGAAACGTTCATTAAGGCAACAAAAAAATGACCGAAGAAAACACATCCGAAACCATAGACCCCAAAATTTGCGGTGTGGCGGCACTGTTTAACAAAGCAGAACTTAAAAGCCCCCTAAACGTTATGCGGCAGATCCCGTTTCTTGCGCCCCGGACTGGTCTGGCTGATCATGAAATACCGCCTGCAGAAACTGAGTTTTTATGATGCCTACGACTGCGAGGACCCGTAAAAGGATGCCCCCAGGAATAGGTGCCCTGTGTCTAAATGGTGTCAAATCTTGAATAAGGTATTTGGCTTATTTTAGATTCTCTCGCTGATCCCGCAGTCCCGCCCCTTGCCGGGACGGGGAATGCGATCGCTAATGCCGGTTCAAGTGCTTTTTGAGAGCAGTGGCCATGAGATATAGGAGTTGGCGACTTGTACCGCGAACAATGCGTTTAGTTATGAAGGGAGGACGCACTGCAATTAATAAACTAATCACGACGATACATAGATCTGTTGCCGTATGGTATGGAAGCTATGCAATCCTGGGAGCCGTCACAGCTGCGCTCCTTCCGGTATTGCTTCCACTTATGATTCGCACACTGTCTCATCGCCTATCCGACGTGGGATGGGTGATGGGCGTTTACAATCTTGGCATTCTAACTTCTCCATTTTGGGGTAGCCTGGCCGATAAAAAACATATCCACCGGTCTATTTTTTTGGGTGGTTTTATCTTTCTTTTGATGGGTTTAGTCGCGATACCATTCGGCAAATCCCTTCCTGAATGGCTCGGCATGGCTTTTGTGATCGGCGCTGGAACGGCGGCTATTGCAACAGTGGCCAGTCTATTTGTAGTAGAATTTAATCCGCAGAGTGAATGGGCCTCACGGATCGGTTGGCTGCAGAGTTTTAATGGGTTCGGCCAGACAATCGGTCTTCTCCTGGCAGCTGTGTTTTCCGGCCGGGAGGCATTCTCCGCTGGATTATGGACAGGCGCTGCACTGCTGGTTCCGGCAATTATTCTCGGTCATTTCGGACTCCCCACCCAAAAACCTGGCGGGATTAAAAAACATCAGCTGCGTCATCTGGATTATCATAAATTGGCAAAGTTCAGGCGAGTCGAATTTTTGGGTGGGGGCATTTTCCGGCATTCCCATCACTTGAATCTATCGGCAATCCGCAACATCGGGAAACTTATCCCCACCGCATTCGGTTATTTTATCCTGTCATGGTTCATCATGGCGTTAGGTGTTGCGGCATTTTTTGCGTATTTCCCACTTGCCATGAAATCCGCCTATGATGTGGCGCCGGGGATCACCTCTCTTGTTTATGCAGTTGCAGGAGGAGTTGGAATCGTTTTGTATACCGCCAGCACAAGTCTTTCGGCCCACTTCGGCGTTGTAAAGGTCTATCGATGGGGTCTGTTGCTGCGTCTGGTTGGCTTTTGCATGCTTCTGGCACTGATTTTCATACACTTTCCGGACCGTGCAATCGTTGCTTCGGTTGCTTTTGCCCTTATTATCCTATCATGGCCCATCCTGAGTGTTACCGGAACCACCATAACCGCGGATATAACGCCTGTCAGCCAGGGAGAGGCCATGGGCCTATTCAATGCTTCGGCGGCCGTCGGGACGGTTCTTGGTACATTCCTCGGCGGACCACTGGTGCTCTTTATGGGATACGTCGCTCTTTCAATAACGGGCGTTGCCGGTGTGGCGATTTCCCTTATTCTGGCATACTTTATGGCTGTTCCCGCTCAGTCTGGAGATTCCATGCCGCCGCAGGAATGAATGTTGTTAAATCTTGACAGGCTGTTGCCAAAGCGATCTAAGAGACTATAAAGTTGAGTTCAAACCTTAACCCCTTCTGAAAGGATGAGCCAATGATACGTGCACTGATCAATTTCGAACTGCCGGACCCTTATTTTCACCAGTTGCAGCAAAATTATCCGCAGCTGGACTGGGTTCGCTGCACAGATTCTGAAAAACTGCCTGCGCTGCTGAAAGAGACCGAAATTTTGCTGACCTTTTTTCAGTGCGACCGTAAAACGATCGACGCCGCGCCGCAATTGAAATGGATTCAGGCCATCACCGCGGGGGTCGACTATATGGCCCTGGACGAAATCGGACGGCGGGACATTGTGCTGACCAACGGGCGGGGCATCCACAAGATCCATATGGCCGAATATGCCGTCGCGGCGATGATCAACCTGGCCCGCGGCTTTCATCTGATGTTCCGCAATCAGCTGCAGAAAAAATGGGAGAGGGCGGTGCCGCAAGAGGAGATTCATGGCGCCACCGTGGGGATTATCGGGTTGGGCGCCATTGGTGCAGAGATCGCCCAAAAGGCCGCCTTCATGGGCATGCGTGTGATCGGGGTCAAGCGCACCCCCGGGCCGGTCGAACATGTAGAAGAGGTCCATGCTCCGGATGATATGGCCGCTGTTTTTCGACGCAGTGACTACATCATCAATTTGCTGCCCTATACACCGGAAACGGAAAAGCTGATCGACCGGCGGTTTTTCGATCAGATGAAGCCCACGGCCTGCTTCATCAATATCGGTCGCGGCCCGACCGTCAATGAGGACGATTTGATTGAAGCGTTGCGCAATAAAAAGATCAGGGCCATGGTCAGCGATGTCTATTATACCGAACCGCTTCCCCCGGAAAGCCCTCTGTGGGACCTGGACAATGTCATTCTGACACCGCACATCAGCGGCGTGTCACCCCAATACATGGCCCGGGCCATGCAGATCATCGCACACAACTTGGATGTTTATCTGTCGGGGCAGGGTGAGATGATCAATCTCGTCGATACGCAAACCGGATACTAGAAGCCCTCTTAAAAAAGTCTTTTAGCCCGCTATCGGCGTTGAGCCATCGTCGCAAGTCCTCGGCATACTTGAGTATGCCTGTGGGTTGATCCTCGGCCTCGTCTTGATCTCGAACGAAAATCCTAATTTTGAGATAGCTTTTATCGTTGCGTCAATGGTATCTTCGAGCATAGCCTATAATTCTCCCTGATTTAACCTGCTGCATTTTGTTGTATCCTCATTGACTTTGATGGTTTTATATTTAACTTCATTGATATCGGTTTTTATTTTTGTTCAGTTTATCTCTTATTTTTATTCGCATCTCAATTGAGGTCGTACCTGCTCCTGACCCATCTTAGCATCGGCCATCAGTAGTGTTAGCCTCTTAAATCGGGAATCCAATGAGAAGAAAATTTAATAGAAGTTGGCGGGTGTTTTACCGCACATAATGTTTCTTGGGAGAGAGATAGCGGAATGAAAGCGTTTCTTGACTATGTGGAAAGCCTGCCTAATTTTAAAACCAGAATAGACAGATCGAGCCAAGAGGGTATTTCTATCAGCTACAAGAAGTGATTAAGGAGGTAAAGATGACAACGCATGTTTTAGGAAATTCAAGTCTTTCCATAGTGCCGTTGGTGTTCGGCGGCAATGTATTCGGCTGGACCATCGATGAAAAACAAAGTTTTGCAGTACTGGATGCCTTTATCGACCATGGCTTCAATGCCATTGATACGGCAGATGTTTATTCTTCCTGGGCGCCCGGAAACAAAGGCGGTGAGTCGGAAACCATTCTGGGGCGCTGGTTCAAGGCCCGTCCCGGCATACGTGACAAAGTCACGCTCTTTACCAAGGTCGGCTCCGATCTCGGACAACCGGGTAAAAAAGGCCTCAGTGCCAAGTGGATAAGTCAGGCCGTTGATGAGTCTTTGACACGGCTGAACACTGATGTGGTGGATCTGTATTTCTCGCACTGGCCGGACCCGGATACGCCCTTTGAGGAAACCCTTGGTGCTTTTCAAAGGCTGCTGGAGGCAGGAAAGATCCGGGCTGTCGGGGCATCAAACCTCAGCGCCGAGCAACTGGCTGCGGCCTTGCAGGTCGCAAAAGACAAACAGCTGCCCCGCTATCAGGTGCTCCAGCCGGAATACAACCTGTACGACCGGGCCAGTTTTGATGGCCCCTTGCGTGACCTTTGCATCAAGCAAGGGCTGGGTGTGGTGACCTATTACTCCCTGGCGTCCGGCTTTTTGTCCGGTAAATACCGTTCAAAAGCGGATCTGGGTAAATCCAAACGGGGTGAGGGCGTTGCCAAGTACCTTGATGACCGGGGGCTGGCTATCCTGAAGGCGCTCGATGAGGTGGCTGCCGGTCACAGTGCTAAACCGGCGGAAGTGGCGCTGGCCTGGCTGATCCACAGTGAAGGCGTTACCGCACCCATTGTCAGTGCCACCGGCGTAGAGCAGGTCGAGAGTTTTGCCAAGGCGCTGGCGCTGAAATTGAGCGAAGAGGATATGGCCTTTCTGAACCAGGCCAGTGAATGATTGACCAGGCCGGGTTCCCGGATAAAACTTTAACCGCATCATTGTTGTTCAACCCATGAAACTAATGAGGATTGATCCATCTTATCAAACAATCTGTAGAAATATATTCTATACGACAAAATTCATCTAATGCCTGAACTATGACGCACAGAGTATATCTTGACCTAACCCATCTCACCGGCCGCCATCTGGCGCAAGTTCGTGATGTCGTGCAGGGGCGGCGCGCCGAACAGAAGGCGACACCTGCTCAGATCGCGCTCGCTTGGCTGCTCGCCCGGAAGCCATGGATTGTTCCAATACCGGGTACGACCAAGCTGAATCGCCTGGACGAGAACCTCGGAGCAGTTGCCGTCGAACTTACGCCGGATGATCTCCGTGAAATCGATAGCGCCGCCTCAAAGATAACGGTGCAAGGGGCTCGGTAGCCCGAAAACCTGGAGAAAATGGTCGGTCGTTAAACGGTACAATGGGAGGTGCCCTTTTGATAGATAAAAATTAGGTAGAGGATATTGAACATCGTTTGGTTCATACTTATTTTTTTAAAAGACACCATAAATATTTAGTATCGTTCGGATCCCTCTCATTGGTTTCGTTGTCATTGTCCAGTATAGGTTTTCTATAATGGGTGCCGGTGAAATAACCGATAGCAGAGGACGAACAAACCCAAAAGAATCAAAATCGAGGAGTCGAAAATGAAAGCAACCATTTTTCAAGCACCTGGGGATGTGCGTGTTGAGGAAGTACCCGACCCGGCAATCACGGAACCGACAGACGCTATTGTTCGTGTAACACACGCCTGCATCTGCGGGTCGGACCTATGGTTTTACAGGGGGCTAACCCCCTTTGAGCCGGGCTGGCGAACGGGACATGAGTGGATGGGGATTGTCGAGGAGGTCGGTCCCGGTGTCCGCACCATCAAGAAGGGAGACCGGGTGATCGCCCCTTTTGCGTTTTCCGACGGAGACTGTGAATTCTGCCGGAAAGGCCTGCAGACCTCATGTATTCACGCAGGTTTCTGGGGAATGAAAAACGACGGCGGGCAGGGTGAAATGGTTCGCGCCCCTTATGCCGACGCCAATTTGGTGGTTTTGCCCCAGAGCATCGAAAATGATGCCGCTCTGCTCAAGGCCGTATTGCCCCTCACCGACGTAATGGGGACGGGGCACCATGCGGCCGTCTCCGCAGGCGTCAGCAAAGGCGCCACGATTGCCGTCGTTGGGGACGGCGCGGTGGGATTGTGCGGCGTCCTTGCGGCTCGCAGGCTCGGCGCCGGGCGTATCATTGTCCTGGGCCACCAGGCTGGGCGCATGGAACTGGCCAAAAGATTCGGCGCCACCGACCTCGTCATGAGCAGCGGCGATGAAGCCATCGGCCGGGTGCTGGAAATGACCAAAGGCGGGGCCGAAGCCGTGCTCGAATGCGTGGGAACGAGCGATTCCCTGAACAGCGCGATCAGATATCTGCCGCCCCGGTTGCAGGGTGGGCTTCGTTGGGGTACCCCACCACAGCGCGGAAATGGACTTCAGAAGAATGTTCTTTCAGAACATCGCCTTGCAGGGCGGCGTGGCGCCGGTGCGCGCCTATATCCCCGAGCTTCTGGACGATGTGCTGGCCGGCCGGCTCGATCCTTCCCCGGTCCTGGATCTCACCGTCGACCTCGCCGGCGTGCCCGAAGGCTACCGTGCGATGGATACACGCCAGGCGATCAAGGTGATGGTCCTGGTGTAACCGTGAAGACATGGTAATGGCGGACGTTCGTGCTGAACGTGCACAAGTCCCACCATTTGACATCTATGTTTTATTCAGCAACTTTTTTATTAGATATTACCATGACCCGGAGGATTTGAAGGAATTTTCACAATTTAACATCCTATTGCAAGAGACGGCCCAAAAAGACGCACTGCCCTTGAGCAGAGCATTATACATACTTTGTTACGTTTTACTGCAATTAAAACGGTTGTTGAAATGGTATTAATAAAATCTCAGCTTGATATTATTTATAGAGATATTCATATGGAGAACGTATGCCGACCCCAGTTTATGTGATTTCCGGATTTTTAGGATCGGGGAAAACAACCTTAATTAACAATATTCTTGATACTTCCCCTATTGATAAAAAAATTATGGTGCTCGTGAATGAGTTCGGAAGTATATCAATCGACAGAAAGATCATAAAGGCAGATCCCAACAATGTGGTGGATCTTTCCGGGGGGTGTATCTGTTGCGGTATGTTTTTGGAACTCGTTTCTTCTTTAAGATTCGCTCTGGACACGCTTTTCGCCGATGTCATACTGATCGAGTCCACGGGGCTTGCAATCCCTCAGGAAATTGCACGGCAAGCTTTATCCCCTGCATTTGAAGGAAGAATCGAATTCGGCGGGATAATTACTGTCGTGGATGTAAACAGTATACTCACATGCCGATACCCGATTATAAAAGAACAACTCAAAGAGCCTAACGTGGTCATTTTGAACAAGATAGATCTTGTTGAATTGAAATCCCTTGTTCATGCTCGTAAAATGATTCGATCGATGGTGCCTTCCGATAGTCGTCTAATTGAAACCAGTTTTTGTAAGGTAGGATACCATGAAATTATATCTCAACAGTACAATGATAGCCGAATTGTCGGATATGCCCGGATACCGCCAAAAAAAATTGATACGACCGCTGGTTTTACAACCGTTTCTTTAGTTAGGCATCGTCCGCTTTACCGCGATAAGCTGTTAAATCTTTACAAAAGGCTCGGCAATAAAATTATCCGTTCAAAAGGCTTTATATTGACGGAAAGTGGCGGAATGGAACTGCAGTTTTCAAATAACATTATTATATTTAAAGCGACTCAGCAACCCATCCAAAGAACAGAACTCATATTGATTCTTCATGAAAACGATAAGAATTTAATCGAAAACGAATTCAGAAAAATTTTCCAAGAACACAACAACCCCGATATGCACACGGACGCGTAATTCTCTTTTTTCAAACATGATCCGTCATGGACATCTCCAAGGTCCGTCTCAACCTTAAGAAAATCCCGACAAAAAAAGAGAGTTTTGACATTTCTTAATCACGCATTATTTTATTCATAAGTTTTCTAAGGTCATCAATGGGCCAAATTCAGAACGACCTGACCTTAACTATAACAAAACTGTTTTTACAGTCAGGGAAATATTAATGAATAAAACAAAAAAACACACAAAAAAGAAATGGTACGACACATGGTGGGGACTTTTATGGACTCTGGCCATCGTAGACGCCAATCCCGGCCGGGGTATACAGACCTTTATGGAAGTTGATCGCGAGTTAAATGATCTCTCAGAGGTCAGAGAGGATGCCCGTGAACGAGACCTATCTCCATGTGTCGATCGAGCTGTGGGCGATTCTTGCGAAAATATCGCTTAAAGGAATTCATCCTGGCTGAGTCATAAGCTCCAAACCTTCATCTTTGCGGTGAGGCCTATGACCGGCTGATTCTGAAGTTGCAGTCAGAGACGGAGCAGACTTCGCATTTATAGATCCCTCGAAATGGGGTCTCCCGATTCGTCAACCGGATAAAAAATGAAAGGGATTTACTCGGATTCATGATCAGGTGAGTATTCAACTTCACCCCAATCGCCGCACCGTCCACCAAATTGAATAGTAAGCTTTGATTCGAAAGGGGCATACCGGCAAATCTGTTGGGAAGTGGTAGTGATCTCATCAGGTGCAAAATGGACAATCGTTGACGACGTATTGATATGACGGTTTTGATTGATGTCGGATTCGTTCATGATGAAATTCCGCTTCAACTTACCGTGAAAAATTAGTTTGCGAGCACATTACCATTTTTGTCGAGCACCTTTTTATCCTTTCTTTGCACGGGACAGACGCTTTCCCCTTCGTTTTAACTTGTAAAAGAGAAAACGGAAATAAATTTCCTGGAAAAAATCGGTGTGAGATCTTTTAAGGGATTTAATTCCGCTCCGGCAGTATTCCAGCGCCTTTTCCGGTCGACCGGCATCCAGATGAAGACTGCTTAAACGCTGATACGAAAACGGCGTGATCGATCCCTCCTCCACCCCTTTTTCGTAGATGTTGATGGCCCGATCGATCTGATTCGATCTTTCGTAAAGGACCCCCAGCTTATTATAGATCAAAAAACGTCCACCGCTGCTTTTGGGAAAACCTCTGAGGGCTTCCAAATATTTGGTTTCCGCTTCCTCAAATCGCCCTTCTTTAACCATGGCTTCCCCTTGAAATACAGGGCTTAACGTTTTAAACGTTTCTTCTGAAATTTTTCCCTGGGGTATTAGATGTCTGAAGTCCATGATGGTAAAGACATTCCTTTCATAAATTGTTGTTGAAATTCCGGAATCTTGGCAAGTTCCACATATTTTATTCGCCGGGCTATTCTGAGTGCTTCATTTAGCGCACGGGTGGACAGAATGACCATCTTGGCGCCGGTACCCGCTGCATTTCCCACCTGGGTTATTCTTGCGTTCTCGAAAACCGGCAAAAGTCCGATAGCCATTGCACTCTCTGCACGCAAATAATTACCGAATGCACCGGCCAGATAAAATTCTCTGACATCCTTTTCTTTCAGCCCCAGGGTGTCCAGCAGAATTTTTATCCCTGCCATCATGGCGCCCTTGGCCAGTTGAAGCTCCCTGATGTCTTTCTGGGTAATGACCACTTCCTTGGCCCCGCTGGAGCGGTCTTCAGGGCTCAATACAAATTGTCTATATTTGCCGCAATTCAACCTCCGGAAATAAGACGTCTCCGATGTTTGTTCTTTGCTCAACAATCTGCCGTCCTCTGAAACGAGTCTCGCCTTTTGCATCGCGGCAACAGCGTCCACCAAACCCGACCCGCAGATTCCTTCCGGCGGAACGTCATCAATGACATGATATCGGAAACTTTCTCCGGAAAATTCCACCCGATCGATGGCGCCGCTCACCCCCCGCATTCCGCATTGAATCTGGGCACCTTCAAAAGCAGGTCCTGCCGCACAGGAACAGGCAACCATGGTTTTTCCATCGGTAAGCACGATCTCTCCGTTGGTTCCGATGTCAATGGCCATCTTGGGGATTCTGCTTCTGTGAAGACCGGTCGCCAGAACCACCCCCACCGTATCGGAACCGATGAAGCCGGAAACAAGGGGAAGACAGTTGACGATTGCCATAGGACTTATCTTTAATCCCAATCCGTTCGCGAAAACCCAGAGATCACGGCCGGTAACTGGATTATAAGGCGACCTGGAGAGTAACTGCGGAGATATCCCCAAGAAAAGATGATGCATGGAAGTATTTCCCACCGTCACAACGCTATAAATATTCTCACTCGAAATGCCGGCGGCAGAACATAAATTTTCTATAATATGATTGATGGTTTCTACCACCATCTTTTGCAAACGGCTCAAACCGTCCGGTGTGTTCAAAGCATATTCGATTCTTGAAACCACGTCGCTGCCAATTGCAGATTGACGGTTAAGGGCGGAATCAACCCCCACCAAAGTCCCCTGACAGAGATCAAAAAGATACCCAACAACGGTGGTGGTTCCGATGTCAAGCGCCAAACCGAAAATTATCCGGGAGGTATCCCCTTCCTCAAATCCCAGCACCTCGTGATCCTTTACTAACGCAGTAACTCCTTTAAAATTTTTGCCAAGCAAAGACGGTAAAGTTTTCAGACAGGAAAACATCATCGCCGGATTTTTTACGCCTTGCAAAAGGAGATAATCCTCCACAATTTCATCCAGAGGTTGATCCTTTTTTAAATCATTTGGCCGAATATCGAGAAAAACTTTTTTTATAAACGGATGAAATGAAACGGACCGATGAATACCCTCTTCTAAAATGTGTTCCTTTCCGGAAGGCATCACTAACAGCGAAACGATCGCCGATGATTTAACATTCGCCTGGCATGCAAGGCGAATGTTTTGCCGGATTTCATCCGGCGTGAGATACTCCCGCTCCTGCGGAGATAGCGATGAAACCCCTTTTTGCACGACCACCTTGCATTTACCGCATTTCCCCTTGCCGCCACAGTCGGATGCTATGCTCACACCGGCTTTTAACGCAGCATCCAACAAAGAAGTGCCAACCTCTACCACTGCTTCTTGTTTAAGGGGTTTAAAAACAATCTTCACTGTTTCACCGCACATTTCGATTCACAAGCCATTTGAAACACCCATGCACCATCGAATGATTCCTTTGAAAACTCAGCCTTAAAACAAAACGGAATAATAATCTGACAACCCGAATAGATCTATAATTCCAAAAGTCTCAAGAAAAAGAGCGGAATTGAACTGAGGCAGCGAGGCGATAATCCACAGCTCGCCGAAGAGAGCTTCAATTCCGCCCTTCAATCACATGCATTCGACCGAAATAGGGTTTGTCTCTATTCGTACTCGACCTCCACCACGGGAACCTTCCAGAGCGCCAGCATAATGCACGCAGCCACCACAGCGGCGATGATCCAGTAGTAGAATCCGGCATACCAGCCAAAACGATCCACCAGCCAACCGGTGAAAACACCGGTCATAGCGGCACCGATATAACCGAAGCCGTCAATAAACCCTGCTGCGGAAGCAGCCGCCTTTCTTCCCGCAAAATCCTGAGCCGCATGTCCAACCATCAGGACATGGGGGCCATAGGTGCAGAAACCAACCACGGCCAGACAGATCAGACTCCAAACCCAGGCACCCGGAGGTGCAGCGTAAAAGAGATAGGAGAAAATAGCCAGACCAAAAAGACAGATACAGATGACCGGCGCACGACGATTCTGGAAAAATTTGCCCGTAGCCCAGCCGGTAACAATGGCACCGGCAGACCCGGCCAATGGCAGAACAGCGACCTTGAGTCCGGCTGAGGTTATTTCCGCGCCCTGGGCCTCGATCAAGAACATCGGGGCCCAATAGAAAAATCCATAACGAATGATATCCAGGCAAAAGAACGCGATGGCAACCGCCCAAATGCGCGGATTTGTGAGGCATACCTTAATGGTATAGGCAAATCCCAAGTGTTCATCCTTGGCTTTGGCCGGCGCAGCAGCGAGCTTAACTGCGCCTTCACCGGACCCCAGCATTTTCCTTAAATGTTCAATGGGCGGAAGGCCGACCTCCTCGGGTGCATTCCGAAGACGGATGACAAAGTGAATGGAAGACACCAAGAAAATAACCGCAGGCACCCAAAAAATGGTGCGCCAACCATATTTTGCCACTAAGTAAGCCGCCAGCAACCAGGAGTAGGCGTTTCCAATCTGATAACAGGACCCCATCAGCCCCATCCACTTGCCCCGCTGTTTAACCGTAAACCAGTTGGCCATGGTCTTGACCTGAGGCGCCCAACCCATGGATTGAAAATAGCCGTTCAAACCCCACACGATGAGCATAAAGGTAAAAGCAGTGGTAAAACTAAATGCGATATTCAGCAACGCCGAACAGACCATGCCCACAAACACAAGCTTTCTCGCGCCGAATTTATCTCCCAACTGGCCATTGATGAACTGACCGATGGAATACATGATAAACAGCGACGTACCCAACAGGCCGAGCAACGTTTTGGAGTATCCGAATTCCGCTGACAGGCCGGGCAGCGCAAACGACATGTTGGCGCGACACAGATAAAAGGAACCATATGTGAGCCAAATGGTGATAAAAATCCTTATCTGCCAGCTTTTCCACGCAGACTGAATATCCGCATCCTTCATTTTTGATATATCATAGGTTGTTTGAGTCGTCATAACGACACCCCCTTTCGCATCTCCTTAATACAAGAAGTTTTAAACCCGTGTTATCTGATCTTTCCTTCCAGGATCAGTGTGGGCTTTTTCTCCTTTATCAAAGCGCCCAAAGTGCTTTTGACACCTAATGGATTCTGAATTGCATTGCCAGCTGGATTTAAAAATATCCCCACCCTTACGAATTTCAAATAAATGTTCTTCTCCATCGTTGTCTGAAGGTTCACTTCCCCGTTGGGGCTCACATTTAAAACGTAAGGCTTCTTATCAATCCCCTCAAACATCTGGCTTTTCACGTTGATGAAAAATGCCGTGTACAGGCCTTTCGGATCAAGACCACTGATCTTGATGCTGATATCGGTCCCTGTTTTAGTATTGATCACCGCAATCCCTTTTGCGCCTCCTGTATAGCCTTTCGAAGGTACAAGGGGAATTTCAAGTTTCTCCGGAAGCTGCTTCTGAGGGCCGCAGCCGAATAAAAGCAGCCCCACCAGACTTATACACACCATCAGTAAAAATGTTTTTTTCATTGAAACACCTCCTTTTTCGTACTTACTTTAATTTATAGTAAGTGCCGCCGGAATCCGTACTGGTTCCTCCTTTAATTTTCGTTTAATGGTTTAATAATCCAAGGCCCCTCCTCTAAAGGCCTTCAAATATTGCATACAGTAAGGGTCTTTACCCATAAGGGTTTCAATGGTCTGAACAATTCCCATCATGGCCTTGTCCGTGGGGTCCAGGATTGCAGCATCCATCCCACATCCTGAAGCCAATACGAGAAAAGCCTGATTAATCAACCTGCGACGGGGCAGGCCATAGGATATGTTGCTCAACCCGGAAATGGTTTTTGCTCGTATGCTTCTTTTGATTTCCTTCACGGTTTCGAGAAACACCAGGGCGCTCTTTTGATCGGTGGAAATGGGAAGCACAAGGGAATCAAAATAGACATCTTCCACTGAAATACCGTGTTTGACGGCTTCGTCAGCAATGGTTTCCGCAATCTTGAGCCGTTCGGAGCTGATATTTGGAATCCCTTTTTCTTTGCTTGAGGTCAGCGCGATTACTTTGCACCCGTATTCGCTGGCAAGGGGAAAAACGACTTCCATATTGGCGCGGTCGCCATTGACCGAATTGATCATGGCCTGCCCCTTGTGGAGCTTCAAAGCCGCCTCGATGGCTTGGGGACGGGCGGAATCGATGCACAGGGGAAGATCAACCGCTTCCTGGATGACCGGAACCAGCCAGGCAAAATCTTGCGCCTCTTCTTCGGGATACAGCGCCAAACCCGAATTTACATCCAGGTAAGCAGCTCCGGCTTGGGCCTGTCTTTGCGCCAGATCCTGGATAAAGGCTGCATCCCGTTCTCGAACCGCCTTTCCAACGGCCTTAAGGGTTGTATTGATTTTTTCTCCGATGATTTCCATATAAACTCCACATTCGGTATATTTATCCCTAATTAATACACACCATACTCATGATAGGCTTCAAACAGGGCTACCACATTGTCCATGGAAGTATCCGCCTGGATATTGTGGGCTGTTCCGAAAATATATCCGCCGTCACGTTTGGCGTTTTCAGAAGCATACTGAACCATCTTTTTGACATCTTCAGGGGTGCCAAGGGGCAGCACCTGTTGAATGTCCATACCGCCTTGAAAGGAAAGATCCTTGCCGAACTCCTGCTTCAACCGTTTAATATCCATATTTGTAGCCTGGGGTTGCAGCGACTGCAGGCAGTCCAGGCCGTTCTCAATGAATTCCGGTATGAGTTGATAAACATCTCCGCAAGTGTGATACATGACTTTGAGGCCGTATTTATGCGCGATATCGCAGTATTTTTTGAATGCATCTCTGAAATACTTCCGCCACATCTCCACGCTGATCAAAGGGCCCCGCTGGCCGCCCATATCATCGCCCATCATAAACATGTCAATCTCCTCGCTGCCGGCCTCGAAGACCTTGGGATTGTATTCGACAAAATAGTTGACGACGTGATCCCGGATACACTCGACAATGTCGGGATTCATAGCCAGATCAATGAACGTCTGCTGAATGCCCCGAAGATACATCATGGGTTTAAGCTGGGCGGTTCGATCCAAACGATCGCCCTTATTGAGAACGAAATATTCCGGATGCCAGTAGGCACACTCCGCTTTCACCTTTGAATAATCCCACCAATCCGGTGTGGGCCATGCCTTATAGGCATTGATTTCTTCCACGCTGGTCATATGTTCCAGGGGAGACCACGCCACCTCTTTAAATGTTCCTTCATGAGGGGTTCCTTTCCCATAGGTGACGATTTTTCTTCTCACTCCCCAGAGATCGGCGACAGTGCCGTCATCAAACTTTTTGAATTCCTGTCCCACATAGCTTGGACCGTAATTGTCCCTGACATCGACGCCAAGAAAGGATAGCAACTCTTCCTCACTCTCGCATCCCCAATACGCCATACAGCGCTTTTTGATTTCCGGAACCATCCAGTTGTCGATGGGAATGCGATCGGGTTCCTCAAAATTAATGGCCTTTAGCGTGCGCTCGCGGGAGGTCATTTTTTCGTTTTTCTCTCGAAGCTCATTAATTCGATATCTTCTATCTTTATAGATTGAGTCATCTTTCATTTTTGTTCTCCTTTGCGTTCAGCTGTTTTTAATTCCACCCTTTTAAAAATCAGGCCAGCAAATTTCTGGCCAGCTTAACCGCTTGGGGAGCGTCCGGCGCATACCCATCGGCACCAATCAAATCGCAAAAAGCCTGATCAATGGGCGCACCGCCGATCATGACACTGACTTTATTGCGGAGACCCTCCTTTTTAAGCGCTTCGATAATATCTCTCATTGCCAAACGCGTCGGGGTGTAAAGAGCGGATAAGGCAAGGATTTGGGCCTCTTGGTATTTAACTTCTTTCATAAATTTGGCCAGAGGAACGTCTACTCCGAGATCAACGACATTAAATCCGCCTCCTTGCAGCATCATGGCGACAATATTTTTCCCGACGTCGTGAACATCCCCTTCAACCGTACCGATGACCACAGTTCCGAGTGTTTTGTGCAGGGTTCCATGGGTCATCTTTGGGCGTAACACCTCAAGTGCTTCCGTGGCCGCCATTGCCGCAACCATCAATTCGGGAACAAACGCCTCAAACGCCGCAAATTTTTCTCCGATGGCATCCAGTCCTGTAATAATACCTTCTTGAACAATTTTGTTGGCGCTGATGTTCTCACCCAAAAGTTTTTGGGTTAATGCCCTGGCTTCTTTTCCCTTTCCGTGTTCAACATATTCGCTTAGTTTCTCTAAAGTAGACATTTTTATGCCTCCTTGTTGAAAGAGTGATGTGAGTTTTTAAGACAGAAACCATTGTCAAAAAATTCAGTGCAACTAATTAATTGCATCAGCCATGCCAAAATTGATTGATTGTAAATCTATCATAACATATTGATTTCACATTTTATTATATGTTACTGAGGCCCCGATGGATTCCATTTAAATGAATGATCTGTCAGAAATATTTACAGGGTGTAAAATATTTTTTTCTGAAAGCATCAACACTTGATAGTCATTGACACCGCGAATACCTCTTAATCCTTTTGCGTTATCTACAAAAGTAAACATTCGATTTGTGTGAATCATTGAAATTGGTGAGTTTGGATTCTGTGAGAAAACAACCAATGATCAACTATCTGTTGTAAATGATTTAATGAATCAGGTGGCGGGTATGCTGGGGATGAGCGGTAGTGGCCAAGGGTCCCCAGGAAAAATTATATGACCACCTCCTTTTCATGCTCTCTCAACGTTTGTCGGTGGATTAAGATGATTTGTGGCGGTCAAAAGCAGGATTTTTTTGACATTATACCAAAAAATATGATACTTAAATGGAAATCGAAATGCTTGAACCTGTGCTTGTTAAAATTAATTACAACATTGATTTCAGTGCAAAATCTTCTATTTTGGGGAATCAAAGGTTTAGGCAATAAATCTTCACTTTTTGCAAAATTTATCAGATTAGATATATTGTGTTGGACTGCCCATACACAAACCAAAGGAACATCAAGAGTAAGATATATGCATATTCGTTTTTAGGAGCATCATGGAAAAAGGGGACTTTCAATATGTTAACTGTGCTCATTGTGGCGCAAGGGTGCGTTTAGAGGAAGCAGTTCACTTCAAGAGTGTTTTTATATATGGTGAGCATTACCATTGTAAAGACTGTGATCCCGAAGGAAAATGGGATTGTATGATAGATGATGTACCTATGCACTAAAAAACCTTTGAGCTGCAACAATGAAGGGCTACTGAAGCCTATACATTATCAATCTACCCGGGCGATTAAATATTCTTGACAATGATATTTTTATTATTACTATGGTTAGTGTGCATCCATAAATGAGGATTTTTGTTCAAGATCAAGGCATGCGAAAAAAATAACCGCAGGCATATAGTTGATATTCCGAGGATTATTTTTTGAGCATAACACAGAGATTGGGCAAAAAGACCATTTATGGATGGACACTAGTTAGATTGGGGATGGAGTCCCCCCCATTAACCGCACTTTTTGCTAATGACTCCTACCGAAGAATTATTCGGTGGGAATGAAGCAATTTAGCCCTTTTCACAAAAAGA
Source organism: uncultured delta proteobacterium (assembly GCA_963778575.1). Taxonomy (GTDB): domain Bacteria; phylum Desulfobacterota; class Desulfobacteria; order Desulfobacterales; family UBA11574; genus UBA11574. The sequence continues at coordinate 24,800 of CAVZUV010000010.1, forward strand.
TTTCTTTATCACCTTCTTCCTGCCGATTCTTTTGCGAAATACCCTACCGGCCCCTGCATCACGAAAATGCCCTGGAAACGGCAAGACGACCTTACTGGGTTTTGAATACCTGGCATACGGAGGCGGAGCCGATGATGAAATCCATGGACCATGCGATAAATGATTTTGGAAACCTCAACGACCTCATTGGATTTTTATGAATGATGTATTTTTTCGGGCGAGAAAAGGAAATTTCGGAAATCATAAATGCTTTAAAGCAAAGAAGACATATCATCATCACAGGAAAATATGGCATCGGCAAAACCTTACTGGTGAAACATTTATCAGGCTTAACCAAACAAAGTTGGGGGTTTGTCTTTACGGATTTCTCAAAAACGCCGTCAAACGTGTGCAATGAAATCTTATGGGAAGTATCCCCAAAAAGACAGCCTAAACATCTTCAAAAGTATATAAAATATAAAACTGCAAGATCTCGGATTGCCGACCTGACCTTAAAAGACAACCGGCAACCGGTTATCGTCCTGGATAATATTTCGGAACTTTCTCATCAAAAACTGGCGTTTATTCAGTATGTCACTTTTTATAAAAAACTCCTTTTTATTGCAATAACAGAGGGTTTTTTACCGAAAAGCGATTTGTTTCAATTGCGGGCGAGTCTGATGCCTTCTCACTTAATCAAGCTTGGGAATCTCGGCACAAAAAACGCCGTCGAGTTCTTTCAACATGCTTCCCAAAAAAACAACCTGAACTGGTCCGAAAAACACATCCGCATGCTGGCCGAGGTAACCGGAGGTTATCCTCTGGGAATGAAAGAGTTCGTGAAGCGGGAAATTGAATAATGGTTTTTTACAGCATCCTCTTTGAAAAAGCCGAAGGCGACATAAAGAAAGAAACACCTGAAGCACCCGTCTTTTTTGCTGATTTAAATCTCGATCAGATTATAGACGCCATAACCACCGGAAAGGAGGAATATCATTTAAAACCTTTCTTTTATACTTTCTTGAAGGATGCCGACACGATCACGTATCGACAAGAAGTCATGCGAGACCTTGAAAATGAGGTTCTCTTTGAGCATATAAAATCATTTGCGGAAAAAATGCGAAAGATGCGCCGATATCTCGCCTTAGTAGATACGCTTTACTACAAATATCATAAAGAAGGATGGTTTTTAGAGGCACTAAAGATTTATTGCGAAGCCGTTGCTTGCTTGCTGCATGATTTAGATCTTGCAGATTTAAAATCGCGCGGCCTTTTGGCTTTCCGCGAGTGTCTGACGAACTACGTCGCGTCCGATTGTTTTACATCGCTTACAGTGGAAACAAGAAAGCTCAAAGCCGATTTGGCCGCTGTAAAATATTGTTTGATCATAAAAGGTAACCGCATAAATGTTCGCAAATATGAATCTGAAATTGATTACAGCGCGGACGTTGAAAAAACATTCGAAAGATTTAAACAGGGGGCGGTGAAAGATTACCGGGCTAAATTTCCGATTGAGTCCGGCATGAGCCATGTCGAAGCGAGGATACTGGATTTGGTCGCCAAGTTGCATCCCGAAATATTTTTAAATCTTGATAATTATTGCGCGAACAACCGCAATTATCTGGACGAAACCATCAGTGTTTTTGACCGGGAAATACAATTTTATATCGCTTATCTGGAGCATATCGCGAAAATCAAACAAGCAGGATTAAAATTTTGTTACCCGCAAATCGCCGTCACAAGCAAAAAAATCCATAATTATGAAGGATTTGATCTGGCGCTTGCCTATAAGCTGATTTCAGAGGAATCGCCTGTTGTCTGCAATGATTTTTTTCTGAAAGACAAAGAACGCATCATTGTCGTATCCGGACCGAACCAGGGTGGTAAAACAACCTTCGCCCGCACCTTCGGGCAGTTGCATTATATCGCCGGCCTTGGCTGCCCGGTCCCTGGCAGCCGGGCGCAGCTCTTTATGTTCGACAAACTGCTGACGCATTTTGAAAAGGAAGAAAGCATCAACAACCTCAGAGGCAAGCTCCAGGATGATCTGATCAGAATTTACGATATTCTAAACCAGGCCACATCAAACAGTATTATCGTGATGAATGAAATTTTTACTTCCACAACATTAAATGATGCGGTTTTTTTAGGGAAAAAGGTACTGGAGAAAATAATGCAGCTGGATTTGTTGTGCGTTTTTGTTACATTTATCGATGAACTGGCATCCTTAAGTGAAAAAACCGTCAGCATGGTCAGCACGGTTGTTCCCGAAAATCCGGCATTGAGAACCTATAAAATTGTGAGAAAACCCGCCGATGGGCTTGCCTACGCGATCGCCATTGCCGAAAAGTATCGTGTAACCTACAACCGTTTAAAGGAGCGGTTGACATCATGAAGGCTTTCCTGATGTATAGAGACCGTGATTTTAACCTTCAACAGAAATTGCCATCGAATGAAAAAGAGTTGATGCAAGACCTGGAATTAGAAACCCTGTTCAATGCCATGGCGCTCGGTGATGAATTTTTGTTTGATGTGGTGAAAAAGGCTGTTCTAGAAGGATTGAATAACGATCAGGATACAATACAATACCGTCAAAGTATTCTCAAGGATTGCCTGAGGAATTCCGAGATTGTCAGGGATATCTACCAAATTCCGATAGAATCGATTAAAAACAAAAAAAGACATTGGTACGGCATTTTCAGCACCTATCCCAGCGCAGTGCTGGCCAATGCAACAGAGATGATGCAGATGTTTGTCGGACTGCTTATAAAGCTTAGGAATATCGCCGATGAACACGCAGATAAATTTGAGTCGGAAGGATTTACAAGGTTTTTTGCAATGATTCAAAAAGAACTTGAAGATGAATACCTCGCTGAAATTCAAGATCATTTAAGAGAGCTTAAATTCCGCGACGGTGTCTTGATCAGCGCTGAATTGGGAGAAGGCAATGAAGGCACCGATTATATGCTTCGTAAATCAGTAGAAAAAAAGCAGCGTTGGATAAAGCGGGTCCTGATCAAAAAACCGCCGGTCTATACTTTTTCTATCCATCCTCGAGATGAGGCCGGCGCCAGGATACTGTCGGATTTAAGGACGAGAGGTATCAATCTTGCCGCCAATGCTCTTGGTCAGTCCGCTGATCATATTGACAATTTTTTTAAAATGTTGCAGGTCGAGCTGGCTTTTTATATCGGCTGTTTGAATTTATATGAACAACTTAACCAAATTGGGGAGCCCATATCCTTTCCCCGTCCCGCGGCTCTCAATGAACGCAGGCATTCTTTTCATGGATTATACGATGTCTGCCTGGCCTTGATCATGAAACAAAAAATCATCAGTAACCATGCGAACGCCGACGGTAAAAACCTCGTAATCATTACCGGCGCCAACCAGGGGGGCAAATCGACTTTTTTACGAAGCATCGGTTTGGCGCAATTGATGATGCAGTGCGGTATGTTTACGCCGGCCGAGTCTTTTTGTTCCAATATTTGTGATGGGCTTTTCACGCACTATAAACGGGAAGAAGACGCTTCCATGGAAAGCGGCAAACTCGATGAAGAGCTCAGCAGAATGGGCCTTATCACAGATAATATAAGGGAAAATGCCCTGCTGTTGTTTAATGAATCATTTGCCGCGACAAACGAAAGAGAAGGCTCGGAAATTGCCCGTCAGATAACTTGCGCGTTAGTGGAAGAGCGAATCAAAGTCTTCTTTGTTACGCACCTTTATGAATTTGCGCATGTTCTTTATGAGAAAAATATGAAAAACGTCATCTTCCTCCGGGCTGAAAGAAAAACCGACGGAACCCGCACGTTTAAAGTCGTCGAAGGGGCGCCGTTGGAAACCAGCTATGGCGAAGATTTGTATAACAGCACATTTCTGTCCGGTTAGGAAAAAACAATCTGTAATTGCTTGTTTATTATGGACTTGTTTGAGTTCTTTGGGGGCGGTTCAAACAACTCCTCTAAAGAACACGTTCTAAAAAGGTGGAGCGGGATACAGGCCGCGCACCTATATGGTACAAATTCTTGAGCCTTGAATTCATCGACTGAATACCGTCTCGAAGGCTTTTTCGGCCAGTCAACTGCATAAACATCAAATGTACGAATTGATTCCAACGGCTGAATTTTCGAGATTTACGACCGGTGCCGTGCTGGTTTTCAAGAGCCGAAAATTGATATCTTGGAATTTATCCATCCATATCGTTATTGGAATTAATTTAGGGATATTGGACATCATGGAATTTTTTTCGACTATCATTATTAGATATCGCTCAGGTAAGATTTTGATAGAGGTAAACTATCGAGAAAAGGGCCAGATTGCCGGACATGTGAATGACAATAGGCACCATCAGATTTTTTTCAGTCTCATAGGCAATGGCGAACAAGAGGCCGCCAATGATCTGCGTAATCGGAATTTTTTGTAAACCGGTATGAGCCGCTACAAACAAAAGGGTGCTTCCTATAATGGCTACACTGGGTCCCCAGCGTCTCAGGTATCCGTAGACCAGCCCGCGGAAATAGATCTCCTCGGCAATCGGTGCGATGACGGAGCCGACCACAAATAAAATTAAAATATCCGTCGGTTGATGCGGTAGACGGAATTGTAAAAGCCCAACAAGATTGATTCCTGCCAATCGGCCAACGATCAATCCCACGGCAACCAAGGCTCCGAAACTCATGGACCAAAAAATACCCCTTAAGGTGCCGGCACCGATTGTTGAAGGCCGCAAACCAATGGCGTCGAGTTGGCCTTGCATTTTGAGGGTGATGGCCAGAAGGACCCCAATGCCGATCATACGGATCAGGCCCGTGGCAACCATGGCCGAGATCAAGGCTGCGGACACGGCTGAATCGGAAGCGGATTCCAGAAGTACGATGGCCGCGGTTGCCGTCAGCAATGTGCTCATTTTGATACGATCCGGTTTCATCCTAAGGCCCTCATTGCGTTATATGAATATAAATAGATTTAACACAGTCCGGACCTTATTTCAAACAAGTGATTTCTCCGATAGATCACCGGCGTACCCAAAAGATTTTGGCCGGGCTGAATGGGGTCCCCCTATTCATGAACATTGATTTAAACTATTTCTGGACACATCCCGGCTGTATGCATATACTATTTTATAGAAGTCATCTCAAAAAAGTCTTTTCGTCCGGTATCGGCGTTGAGCCATTGTCTCAAGTCCTCGACATACTTGAGTATGTCTGCGGGTTGATCCTCGGCCTCGTCTTGATCTCGACCGAAAATCCTAATTTTGAGATCGCTTCTGGAACCGACAACCCCGTTGCCTGGAGACTATTCCCATGCCGCTTGATCCGCCAAAGCCCGAAAAGGTCTATTTTTTCGGCACCTGCATCATCGACGCGATTTTTCCCCAGGCCGGCCTGTCCGCGATTCGACTGTTGGAGCGCGAAGGCATCGCCGTGGTGTTCCCCCAGAAGCAATCCTGCTGCGGGCAGCCCGCGTTCAATTCAGGGTTCCCGGATGAAGCCCGACAGGTGGCGCGAAGGCAGTTGTACACATTCAACCGGGACTATCCCATCGTGGTGCCCTCCGGTTCATGCGCCGGCATGATGAAGCACCACTATCCGGAACTGTTTGCCGGTGACCGCGATGAAGAGCGGGCCTTTCGTTTTTCAAGCCGTGTCTTTGAGCTCGGCCGGTTTTTGGCAGACATCGTAAAGATCCGATTGATTGATCACGGGAATCCGCTGAAAGTCACCTGGCACTCTTCCTGCCACGCCATGCGTGAAATGCGGGTCATCAAGGAGGCCAAGACCCTTTTGGCCCAACTGGCCAATGTGCATTTGACCGAACTCGAACGCGAATATGAATGCTGCGGTTTCGGCGGAACATTTGCCGTCAAGCACCCGTTGATCTCGGCCGCCATGGTGCGCGACAAGATCGATGACATCGTTCAAACCGGCGCTAAGCGGGTCATCTCCGGGGACTGCGGCTGCCTGCTGCACATCCGCGGCGCCTTGGATAAATGCGGCCTGGACGTTGAAACCCAGCACCTCGCCGAATTTTTATGGGAGCGGACCAATGGCTGAACCCGCGCGTTTCGATTTCAAGAAGAATATCGCCAAGGCCCTCAAAGACCGCCAACTGCGCAAAAACCTGCGCTCGGCCATGGACGGCCTGCGAATCAAACGTCAGGACGTCTTCGACGATGCCCGGGAGTTTGAGGAACTGCGCCGCTATGGCAATGCCGTTAAAGAACGCGCATTGAGCCGTCTGCCCCAACTGCTGGAGCAGTTGGAGCAAAAATGCACCCAAAACGGCATCCAGGTGCACTGGGCCGAGACCACGGACGAAGCCAACCAAATTGTCCTTGAGATCCTGCAGCGGCACAAGGCCACCCGGCTGGTCAAAGGCAAATCCATGGTTTCCGAGGAGATGCACCTCAACAAGTTTCTGGCCCGCCACGGCATCGAGGCCCTGGAGACCGATCTGGGGGAATTCATTATTCAACTGGACGGCGAGACCCCCTCGCACATCATCGTGCCGGCCGTGCATAAAAACAAAGACCAGATCGCCCGCACCTTCCATGCCAAAATACCGGGCGCCCCTTACACCGAGGAGGTGGAGGACCTCAACCGCATCGCCCGCACCACGTTGCGAAAAAAATTCCAGGCCGGCCAGGCGGGCCTCAGCGGGGTGAACTTTGCCGTAGCCGAAACCGGCACCCTGTGCCTGGTAGAAAACGAGGGCAACGGCCGCATGTGCACCACGGTGCCGCCCGTGCACATCGCCGTCATGGGTATCGAAAAAGTGGTGGAGAAGATGGAACAGGTCCCGCCCCTGCTGCGGCTGCTCACCGGCTCGGCCACCGGCCAGCGCATCACGACCTATTTCAACATGATCACTTCGCCGCGCAAGCCGGGTGAAAAAGACGGCCCCACGGAAGTCCATCTGATCCTGCTGGACAACGGCCGCTCGCGCATCTATGCCGATCCCCAGCTTCGCCAGACCTTGTATTGCATCCGCTGCGGCACTTGCCTGAATCACTGCCCGGTATACACCCGGCTGGGCGGACACGCTTACGGGTTTGTCTACCCCGGCCCCATCGGCAAGATCCTGACGCCTCAGATCGAAGGACTTTCGGCTGCCGGCGATCTGGCCTTCGCCTCAACCCTGTGCAATGCCTGCGAAGAATTCTGCCCGGTCCGGATTCCCATCCCCGCCCTCATCCGGAGGGTACGCAACGAAAGTTATGACGCCTCGGCCGCCGCCGCGATCCCCGGGCACGGCTTTCGCCGAAATTTGATGGAAATCATGGCCTGGAAAGCCTGGGCCCTGGCCAACAGCCATCCGGCCCTGAACCGGCTGGGCTTCAAACTGGCCGGTCGGATCGGGCATCTGCTGCCGGCTATAGGCCCCCTTAAAGCCTGGACCCAGGTCCGCACCCGGCCGCAGTTCGCACTCAAAAGCCTGCATCAACTGGCCCGGGAGAAAGGAGTGCCCAATGGGTAATATTGCCCGCGACCGCATTCTCCGGCGGCTCCACAAGGCCGCAGCCCAGGCGCCGGACGTACCGGCAACCGCCTGTCTGCCCATCGCCGCCTACGACCGCGCGCAGCGTCTGGAAAGGCTGACGACATTGATGAGGGCCATGCGCACCCAGATAGAGGTAACCAATTCCCGGGACTGGGTCGACCGGCTCCGGGCGATACTCAAGAACCGCAACCTTAAATGCCTGCTGTATTCTCCGGAAACCGAAATGGGCCGTGAATTGAAAGCTGCCTGGCCGGACGACCCCCAGGCGCTTCCGGCCCTTTGTTCCTGGAAAGGCCAAATCGAGGAATTCAAAGACGAATTGTTTCACATCGATGCGGCCATCACCACCACCAGGGGCGCCATTGCCGAAACCGGCGCCATCGTGCTCTGGCCGGATGAAAAGGAACCGCGCCTGATGTCCCTGGTACCGCCGGTGCACATTGCCGTACTGGAGGCGGACAGGATCTACAACTCATTTTGCGAGATCATCCAGGCTGAGAAGTGGCCGGATCATATGCCCACCAATGCACTGCTGATCTCCGGGCCTTCCAAGACCGCCGACATCGAAATGACCCTGGCCTTCGGCGTGCACGGCCCCCGGGAGTTAATCGTGCTGATCATCGATACAATGTAAGGGGTTACTCTTCGATTTCAATGGCTTCGGGCACGCACTCCCGCGCCGCCTGACGCACCAGGTCGTGGTACTCTTCCGGTATGACCTCAAACTTGACGATGGACAACAGCTGGTCCTCATCGTATTCAAAGACTTCCGGGCAAAGCTTGTTGCAGTTGCGGTCCCCCATGCATTGACGGTTGATGCGAACTTTCATGAGTTCCTCCTTTCATACTGGGCTTTGTTACAGCATCATCATTTATCTTTCATCAGGATAAGCCGACACTTGAATTATCTGCAAGCATATTTTGGACGGCCGTCAAAAAATCACGGCCGCCAGGTTTTTTTTAGGATCAAAAAGAGTTGTTTAAAACGATTTTAGGACATATTTTATATCTTGTTTTCTGTTTATAACATCGGTGAAGAAAGACGCAGCTATAATGAGGATTGTGAAATGACGACCTTCAGATTTAAAACGGTTTTTTTTGCAGTCGTCTTTTTTACACTTGCCATATCCAATGTCTTTGCGGACGGCGAGGTTCATGTCCAAGGTCAATTTGCATTTCCGTTTTCATCGAAAAAGACGGCTAAAGATATCAGCGCATGGAGCGGTTTGGTGGTAGGGGTCTCGGACGGCGATAGAATCACGGTATTGCATGAAGGCAAGGGTGAAAAGATCCGGCTATATGGTATTGACACGCCCGAAATAGGCCAGGCGTTTGGTAAAAGGGCAAAGCAGTTTACTTCCGATATGGCATACGGCAAAACCGTTAAAGTGGAAGCCAGGGGTAAGGACCCATACGGCCGCGCGGATGGAATCGTGACCGTCGATGGTAAATCACTCAACGAATCCCTTATTAAAAACGGCTTGGCCTGGGTCTACCAGAAATATTGCAAAGCGGCAATTTGTGAGGATTGGCTGAACCTTGAAATCGTTGCCAGATATGACAAAACCGGTCTGTGGAGTGAACCGAATCCAATCCCGCCCTGGGAGTTTAAGCATGGAAAATAAAAACGCATTCAGAATAATGAGGGACATCGTGCAGAACATTTACAACCCTTATCTTATGGCATCGGTATTTTATTCAACCCCTTACTTGTGAACAAATGTTAAAGGAGACCCTATGATTTCAAACATTCTTGTACCGACAGATGGATCAGAGACGGCTCAAAAGGCAGCCGGGTATGCCATAGACCTTGCAATACAATTAAAGTGTTCGATAATTGTTCTGAGCATTGTTGATAATCGATCACTGATAGCCCAGACCATTTCTGCCCAAGAGAACGCTCGGCATATTATAGAGCCGATCGAGGATTATCTGAGAGAAGCTGCAGAGGCCTACGCAAGAGAAATAAAAAAAATGTGCGATGAAAAAGGTGTCCGATCAACGATTTTGGTAACCTTGGGACATCCTTCTGAAGAGATTACAAAACAAGCTGAGAGTTCCAATGCAGATCTCATTGTTATGGGTTCCCACGGGAGAAGCGCTTTAGCCGCTGCGTTATTCGGCAGCGTTACCTACAGCATAATCCACAAAGAAACAAAAATTCCGGTTCTTGTGGTCAGGAGATGAGACCTTTGAAAAATGCTCATTTTTGTTCAAGTTCAAGGAAGGCGATAATTTTAACCGCAGGAATACATTTAGTATTTTGAGGAGTAAAATTTGAGTCTGACGCAGAAATTGGGCAAAAAGGGGCGTTTTGCAAAGGTCTCGAGATGATGTGTCGAGGATTTTGGGTTTCGGTAAAAAAATAATTGCCCATCTTGCTTGTCTTTTAGCCCGACTGCCGAACGTCATATTAAACCGGCAATTATCTTCAATGAGGAAAAACCGCTATGAAAAAAGAAATATCATGATTCATTGTTTAGTCCTTCTTTTACCGGTTTGAGAGGGCTTGCAATGGGAAACGGCCGTGCAGAAAGCCCTTGACGTTCAATATCGAATATGAAAGCTACAAGTGAGGATTTTATGTCATCGTTCGCCGCAAACCCTAAGCGGTGCGGTGAATTAGCGTTTTTGTTGCTTGTAATAAGGAGGTATAATGGGGAAAAAGGTTGAAAAGATAACCCTGGACATGAATGAGGCCCGGCTGGCACAGGACCTCGAGCGCTATGCGGCCAAGGCCCTCGAGCTGGGCGCATCGAATGCTATGGTTGTCAAGGCCGATGATATTCCGGTTGACGAGCGAGTGACCCTCAAGTGCCGGATCCCCCGCTGCTTTGGCTATGGTGTGAGCGCACATTGCCCGCCCAACGCGCTGAAACCGGCGGAGCTGCGGGAGCTTTTGAAAAAATACAAGTGGGCCGTCCTTTTTATCAAGGATGTTCCGTCCGAGGTTATCGTTAGAGACAGGGCCACGATCAAAGAGCGCGTGGCCGTCTATCAGGAGGTTTTTAAGATCGTGAGCGAAGTGGAATCCATGGCATTCTACGACGGCCACTACCTGGCTTTCGGCTTTGGCGCCGGATCCTGCCGACACACGTTCTGCAGCCAGCAAAAGAGCTGCCTGGCCATGGAAGGGGAAAAATGCCGTTTCTCGCTGCTCTCGAGGCCGTCCATGGAAGCGGTCGGCATCGATGTTTACAGGATGGTGGCGGCGGCAGGGTGGGATATTTATCCCATCGGGAGTAACGCCAAACCCCAAGATATGCCCAAAGGTACTTTGGCCGGGATAGTCATCGTGCAGTAGGTAGCAGTGGTCTCAAAACCTCCCCTCGGCTTTAATCTCTGTGTCGGACGACTTTGTCGCCAAGCACGGGCACGATGCGGCAAAAGGATAAGGAGGATATCATGGATGATCATATGCTGAAATCATTATCGGATTTTCTCAAGGTGTTGGGTCTTGACGAGGAACCCATGGGGCTTTTTTATACGGATAAAAGACCCATCCAAGGCTTTTCTCCCAAGCCCAACGATTTGCCCACCCGGGAAAAGGAAATCAAAAACGAAATCGACTGGCAGAAGGTGTTCGGTCAATTTTCCTGTGTGATGGGCCACATCTGGCGGGCCCGCAAAAAAAAGGCCGCTGCTTATTTTTCCGAAGAACAGTTCGGATGTCCCGGAGGGGCGTTCTTTTTGGGGTTTAACAAACCCCAGACCGAAACCCTTATCCATTACGTTTCCACCGGCATTCCGAACCAGACCGGGGGCGAACGGTATTGTGATTCACCGGACGTGCTCAGACGAATTTTCGAATTTATCGACCCTCGACCGGCACCCCGTAAATTTTGTGTCGTGAAACCAATCAGCCAATTTTCAGATGATGAAGTGCCGGAACTGATTGCATTTTTCACACGTCCGGAATCCCTGTGCGGGCTTCACCAGTTGGCGGCTTTTGTCACCAATGATCCCGAAGTGGTCGCATCGCCTTGGGGGGCCGGATGCGGCAGTATTGCGGCATGGCCGCTGCACTATTTGGAAAAGGGACAACACAAGGCGGTGGTCGGTGGGTGGGACCCTTCCGCCAGAAAGTTTTATAAAACCGATGAGCTTTCGTTCACGGTCCCTTTTCAGATGTTTCGTCAGATGCTGACGCGCTGCAACGAATCATTTCTGACCACAAAGACTTGGGAAACGGCCCGGAAGAAGATCCTGCGGAGTAAAAAGGCGTGGGGGGAAACGCCTTAGGTTAAATGACCATCCTATACAAAACAGTTACAATCCTGACGCCGGGCCGTTATGCCATGTATCATAAAGATGGTATCCGCCATGGATTCTCCAGGATTTCGCCGAATTATTTTTTCAATTTCTTCACCGATAAAATTCTCTATCTTGAAAAGGGTACATCGAAAATCCCGGACGGTGAGCGGGAAAAATCCATGCATTTAACCGGGGCATCATGACAGTTTTTCAACCGCTTCTCTGATCAGTTTGCCGATCGCCATTTTTTGAGGACATTTTTGCTCGGCCGATGAATAGTCCATATGGGCCATCTGCCGCCGGATATCTTCAGGAATTGTTTTAAATCGAACGGCGGCGTAATCGTAATCACCATAGCTGCGGTAATACATGAGATATCGCATCACATCACCGATGGGCACATCCGGTTCAACAGCGGATTCACAAATATCCGTGCAGCCGGCGCAATAATCCGAATGTGTTTCCCGGGCATAGCGATGCAATAATTCAGTGTCCCTTGAGGAGAGGTCGGTCCTGTTCAATGCCGCGGCGACATTGGCCTTGAGTATGGTCATGTTCGGCATCTGCGAACAAACACTGGCGACATCCGGATTTTGCCAAATGGCCATCAATTTGGCCTGGGCGTCGGTAAATCCCTTGCGTAAAAATTGTCCGGCCATTTTGAGTTCAATATCCGTGTCTGTCTTGATGGATCCGCCACCCTGAGTTTTCATGGCGGTCAATCCAATGCCGGCTTTTACACAGGCATCGATGGCGCGCTTCATGCGGTCGGTCTGCATCAGGCGAAAATTGTAGGCCATCATAATACCATCGATCCAGCCAAGCTTTGCCCCCTCCAGCATACACGCTTCCATATTGCTGTGGGTACTGAAACCGAAGAAACGAATTTTCCCAGACTGCTTGGCCTTTTCCGCCCAGGTTTTGGTGTGTTCATTCAGCTCGCCAATACCGTAGATTCCGTGAACAAAGTAAAGATCGATATGGTCGGTCTGCATTCTTTCAAGGGATCGATTAAGGAGCCGGGTCATGCCCTCGGGTTTTCGGGCACAGGATTTGCTCACCAGAAAAATCTTATTTCGATCTTCAGGATATTTATTAAAATATTTTCCAATGCCGGTTTCGCTGCCGTGTTGATAGCAGTCCGCGGTATCCCAATAGGTCACCCCCCATTTGATGGCCTGTTTCATCATGAGCTGGTTGGAGGCGATGTCGAACATACCGCCCATAGAAAGTATCGGAACCTTTACGCCGGTTTTTCCGAAGGCTCGAACAGGCATTGTTTCGGGACCTTTGGAAGCTTCGGCTAAAGGATTGAAAGCGGAAAAGACTGACCCCGCACTCGCTGCACCGACGGCTTTCAAGAAATCTCTTCGTGATGGACTGTGTTTGTTTATCGACATACCAGACACTCCTTTTTTAAGATAGGCGCTAAAATTTCGATGGTTGAATATCAATGGAGCAAAAAATGCTCAATTTCAGTTATTGGTTATTTGTTATTTGAAAAAACCCATAACCATTAACGGATAACGAATAACGTCGAATCGAGTTTTACGCGATTCGATTGAAGCAAAAATTTCCCCGGACATCGTCATTGTTTAAGCAGCAATGCATGTTCGGGATTTCTTGACTCATTGTCCGCCGTCACCCGGATCGCGCGCTTTCCCGGGACCGGGCACTCGTGTTCGCAAACACCGCAGCCGATGCACTGTTTGGGATCGACGTGGGGCTGTTGAAGCCGCACCTGGATGTCAACGCGACTTCCCGGCTTGGGCGAAGATCCAAAAGGAACCTCGTCGGCCACCCGCAAACCCCTTTCCCAGTTGCTGACGATTCGCCGCGGTCGATGATCGGCTGACGGCTGCACCACGGCAAAATAGTCGCCGGTGGCCAGTTGATTCATGCCGGGACCTGTGTTTTGAAACTCGATATATAAGGCATCGGCTTTTGCCACCGTCAGTTTGGCGCCCGTATCGATGGTGTTGAAAACTTCACGGGTCCGGATGGCCTTGGGACTGACCGGGCAATTTTCCTGGCAAACGATGCACGGCCTGTCCATGGCCCAGGCCAAACAGCGGCCGCGGTCGACAAAGGCGGTGCCGATTTTAATGGGCCCGTGATCCGCATAGCGGTTTCTCCCCAGCCGTTCATCCAGGGTAATGGGCCGTATGGCCGCCGTCGGGCAAAGATTTCCGCAGGCAATGCAATTGAACTGGCACCCGCTGGTTCCGATCCGAAAATTGAGAACCGGGGTCCACAATCCTTCAAGACCGCCCTGAAGCCCGGCCGGATGGATCACATTGGTGGGACAAATGCGCATGCACTGGCCGCACTTGATACAGCGGGAAAGGAATGCTTTTTCCGGCAGGGCGCCGGGCGGGCGCACCAAAGCCGGGTCCCAGTTTTTACCCACATGGCCGCTGATCCGCACCATGGGAATGGCCGCGGCCCCGGATATCGCCGAAGCGATAAATTGTCTGCGGGACAGATCCGGCCCGAGAATTTCACCCGAAGCAGAAGCAGTAATCTGATACGTCATTAGATGATGACGGCAGTCGTTCAGGCAGTTCATGCACAGAACGCACTCGTTGATCCGAATTTTGGACGTCGGCGAGCATGCACCTTCACAATTCTTTTCGCAGAGACCGCACTCAATACATTCATTTTTTGTTTTGCCCACCCGCCAGATGGCAAAACGGCTCAATATGCCGAACAAAGCGCCTGCCGGACATATGAAACGGCAATAAAACCGCGGCACTGCCAGATTTAACAGTATTGCCGCCAGGAATATGGCGGCAATCAGGAAGGTTCCGTCGTAGGCGCGGGGGATGGTCGGGATGGATAAAGAAGTACGGCCCACAAGGGGCAGGATAATAAGGTTTATCGATCGGTACACCAAGGGAATGGGATCCAGCAGTCCGATTTGAAGCGCTGCCGCCGAGGTTTGATAGCCCTTAAAGACCATGCTGAGCAGCAGCCAGACGGCCACGACGATCAAAAATACCACGCCCGTTTTTTTGGGATTCGCCGAAGTGTGGCGCACGGCTTTGAGAATCAACCCTGACAGTGCGGCCAACATCAGGATCCCGAAAAACAATCCATGGGTTTCGGGCAAACGGATGAGGTCGATGAGTAATTCCATCGCCGACATCGTCAGCAGAAAAATCAGGATCCAATATTTGATCGCTTGTCCGGGGCGGTATTGATTGAGTTTTATTTTTTCGGGTATCGATCTGCTGCGCTTGGCCAGAAAACCGACAAACTGGTGAATGGAACCAAAGGGGCATATCCAGCCGCAAAAAAATCTTCCCAGAACGATGGTCAATGCGATCGTCGCCAGTGCCCATAAGAGCCCGGCGTATACGGTCCGGGTGGTCAGAAGGGTCCCCAGCCCCACCAGCGGGTCCAGTTGAATCAACCAGTTTACCGGCCAGCCGCGCAACTGCCACCATTGGCCCCCGAGAGTGGTGACCGCACAAAACAATAGAAACAGGACAAAAAAGAATCCTTGACAGATTCGTCGAGTGGTTACGATATTCATATTTTTTTAAATGGATGCCCTTACGGGATTCAGTTTGAGATAGTCCGCGGTCCCGATTCCGGCGGCCTCCGCTTTTCCGATGTACGGCAGTTTGTCTAAAGATCTTCCCAGTATAGATGCGCCGAATGCATCGGCAGCGACCTGGTCCGTACTGGCGATCATGGTATCGGTATTTTTAAGATCCGATAGAGAGCCCCCGGTGGGACCGTTGGTCACCATGGCCGTGGTCGCATCCAGTATCACGAGGGTCGGCTTTACCATCATCGCCAGCTCCATGATGATGCCGTTTATATCCTGGTGAAAGATATTGCGCCGCCCCCCCAGAAGGCCGTACCAGTTTTTCATGGTCATGGACGCGCCGCTTCGATGGTGATCTTTAAGAGGGGCCATACCGATCACTTTGGTGATATCCGTAAATGGCTGGTAAAGCACCGGCCAATTTCGAATCAATTTAGCACCTTTGACCGTCATGGGGCTGAACAGGTCATCCCGCGGCAATACCACCCGGGCGCCGGCGTTGCGGGCCGCATCGGCAATACCGGTCAGGGTAAAGCAGCTGGCCGGATCATTGATGGGGTTATCCGTTACCACGACGGATGCGGCGCCGGCCCGAAAACAAAGCCGGGTCATTTCAGCGACGATTGCCGGATGCGTCGTGGCCGACAGCATGGCCGGAGATGCAAAAGCCGCATTGACTTTCAGCAAAACCCGGTCCCCTTTTTTGATAAACGTTTCAATGCCGCCCAGGGATTTCAGCGCCGTCTGCAAGGTGGCAACCCGGTCTTTTCCCCGGATAATGCTCATCTTTTGCGCTGGAACGCCAACGGAAAAATCCTTCAGGATAACGTTCGACGGACCAGGCTCCGATGTCACGGGACCTTTGGCATCATGGAACCAGAAACCCGCGGCACCGGCAGCAGCAATGCAAATCCCTGCTTTGGTCAATCGATCCAGAAATTGACGGCGGTTCAATCCATCATGGTTTGGATCGCGATCCATTATCTGTTTCCTTTATTCGATGATAGAGTCGGTCGGCCAGCGTTTTCGCCAGATGAACGGTTGCCGCCTCCCGAATGCCGGCCAAATAGGGACCATGGAAAAAAACGATTTCATAGGTATCTAAAATCTTTATCATACGAGCATCCTTTATGGGCAACGGCTCTTCAATCTTTTGACCGCCGTACGTCAACAAAAACTGCGTGTAATCCGAAGCCATTTTTTGGGCCTCCTCATTGGTCTTGCGATGGGAAAGATAGGCCGTGAGCCGTTGATCGTTCAGTTCGTATTCGGCGGTGTAAATCTTATCGAAACCCTCATAACCAAACGCATTGGCAGCGATGAGGACCATGCTGTTCTTGACTCGCTCCTGTTTTGGGAACAGCGCTGTTTCGTTGAGGGTGACCGTTTCTGCAGGGGTGTTGTGAATGAATGTCTCGGCCATTATTTTTACGGGCGGCGGCACCTTCTCGGATGCTTTGGATGCGATGATTTCCACGTAATAGCGGCCATGGGTCAGAAAGACAGCGTTGGGTGTCCTGTAGGCGTTTTGAGACAAATCCAGTGTCGCCGCATCTTCCCGGCGCTGGGCGCTAAACACTGAAAAAGCGTTTTGGCTGTTGCCCATGTCATAAACAAAGGCCTCCAACCACAGATCGTCGGCGCGTTCATCCTTAAATCGCTGACTGACCAAACGGGTAAAACCGGCGGACAAATAGAGTTCCGCTTTGCCGTCTATTTTATCGGAAAGCGTGCGGGCATCAAATGTCTCCGTTGATGTCAGCGGTTGCACGCCTTCGGGCAAAGGGGCAAAGAAGGCGTTCGGAGCCAATTTTGAAGGGGGTTTATCTTTATTCGACGCCGGTAAAATCGCATCTTTTTGCAGCACCCCGGCGTTAAAGCGGGATTGGGTCATCCATATACCCGCGCCGATCACCAAGAGAATGGATAAAATAACCATGCTTAGAAACGTTTGCCGCCGGCTGTTGTTTTTCTTCTCGCGAATCACTGGATCCTCAAACCGTGCCAATAAATTTAGGTGCTCCCTTCACTTCGATCAGGCCAAAAGATTCGTTGCCTCTTGCATCATCCGTCCGATGGGCAGGTTTCGAGGGCATGATTGCTCCGCCGCTTTGAAGTTCAACCGAGCCAAAAGCGCTCTTGTTTGGATGGGCAGCGCATTGAAAGTCGATCGCGCCAGGGTTAAATCCTGGTAAGAATGAACGTACATGAGACAGCGCATGACATCGTTGATGGGCACCTTTTCGCCAAGCGCCTGTGAACAGAGACGGCCGCATCCGGCGCAATAGTCGCTGTAGGTTTCATTGGCGTATTGGGCCAGCAAGGCATGATCGGACCGTGAAAGGCGGGGTTGATCCACCGCCGCTGCCGCGTTGGTCGCCATAATGGTGAGATTGGGCATCTGAGAGCATATGCTGGCAATACGTTTATCTTCCCAAACCGCCATTAGCCTTGCCTGGTGGTCTGTAAATCCTTTCTGCATAAAGCGGCCCGCCATTTTTATCTCAACCTCGGAATCGCTCTTGACCGGACCGCCGCCCTGGGTTTTCATGGCCGTGAGACCGATGCCGGCCCGATAGCAGGCGTCAACCGCCGCTTTCATGGGGGGCTCATGCATCAGCCGAAAGTTGTAGCTGAACATGATGCCGTCTATCCACGGCAGCCGGGCGGCCCCCTCGAGGCAGTCTTCCATGTTGGCATGCGCGCTGAAGCCGAACAATCTCAACTTGCCGGCCTTTTTCATGGCCTGGGACCAGGATTCAAGACCGGGATCCATTTCATCGATGCCGCTGATGCCGTGCACAAACAGCAGGTCAATATAATCGGTATGCAGCCGCTTCAGGCACGCTTCAAGGCGGGGCGTAAAATCGGTACCCCTTCTCAGCGAAAGCTTGCTCACCAGAAACACGCGCTTGCGGGTAGCGGGATTTCGGGCGAACCAGCGACCGATGCCTTCTTCGCTGCGGCCGCCGCCGTATCCTTCGGCGGTGTCCCAATAGTCGATCCCCCACTCCAGCGCTTTGCTGAGCATTAACCGATTGTTCAAAATGTCAAACATCCCGCCCAGCGACAGTGTGGAGACCTGTATGCCCGACCGGCCAAAGGGCCTGCGCGGCATCGGTCCCTTGGGAAGGACCATCTGGGCCGAAGCCCGGCCAGGCCGCCCGAGGGCGGTGCCGCCCACTGCAGCCCCCAATCCCATGGCCGCGGCTTTTTTCAGAAAATCGCGGCGATCGGATTTATTATTTTTATATTCATCAAAAGACATGATTCATACCTCCTTGGATACCGGGTTAATCGGATTTGGCGGCCGGATCCGTCCGGCGACCCGTACCGAGGTCGAAAACCGGCTGGAATTTGTATCGATTCATGATCACGTTCTCGGGGACCTTCAGGCTGGTCTCCCCTTTTTCGATCCAGAATCGAAGCTCGGCGTTAATTTTGAGCCCCCGGCTCAGCGCGCGTTCAAGCTCATCTCTGGTTTTCCCGTAATATTCCTTTGCTTTTCTTCCATGATAGGCCCGCTTGGCATCGTACCACGCCTTTGCGCTGTCATAGGGCAGCGCCACGAAAACCCAATACTCCGTACGACCCGCTGAAACTGATTCAAGATACAGCGAATATTCGATTTTCTTTCCGTGGGCACGGGCCGCCTCGAGACGTTCCAACTCCATATCCTCGATCAACCATGTGGCGGTGCCGCCAAGCGCGCCGACAAACTTCTGAACCGGTCCGAAAACGTAACGCGGGTTTTTTTCGCTGGCCGTGAAGTACCCTTTTAAAAACCACTCGGGCGGGACATAGGCCTGAAGCCCGTTTTTTTGTCTGAAAGCCCTGGAAGACTCCGCTGAAATAACCGGAACCGACATCACCAGGCTTGTTGCCATGACCACGGATACCACCAGGCACCATCTTTTCAGTTTCATCGCATTGCTTTCTTTTAAAAGGTTGGTTGAACTTGGGGCATGCAGAGGATCCGTCGCCGGAACCTCTGCAAACCAGCGAAGGAAAGATTATGAAACGGCTTCCGAATTCACGTTGCCCGATAGAATATTGCAGCGTTTTTAAATGTTTTTCGATATTACTTTGAGCCGCCGAATTTTTCAACTTTTTTGTTGATCCGGACCGAAAAACTTGGTTGTAACTTATTGATTATATGAATTTATATTTATATTATTTTTAGCGACAACACCTTTTTTTCGGCCGGTGAAATAAAACATCTCGTTTTTACACGTTCAGATTCAAAAGGTTTACCCCCGGAGATTTCCTGAAATTTGGATGTCACGTTATAACATTTTTCTTTCTCATTGACTTAACCAAATAGATGATAACGTTTTTATAGTAGTGATTTTTTGAATCCTGCATGAAAATCAATAAGAATCTTTATGTTAATGTTAAGGGAGAAGAATAGATGAAAGCCGTTCAAATTAAAAAAACAGGATCATGGGATGAATTGAAATACAACGAGGTTGAAACGCCAATGCCGGGACCTTCGCAGGTCCGGGTAAAAACGGCCGCGATATCCGTCAATTTTGCCGATATTATGCTGCGCAAAGGCACTTACCTCGAAAAGCCGCCTTTCCCGGCCACACCGGGTCTGGAATGCAGCGGAACCATTGACGCGGTTGGAGAAAACATCAAAGGGCTGAAAGCAGGTCAACGCGTCATTGTTTTTGGACCGAAATGCTATGCCGAATATGTTTTGGCCGAAAGTGCCCAGGTGGTACCGGTTCCCGACGGCATAGACCTGGACGACGCAGCCGCGCTGACGGTCAACTATCTGACCGCATACCATATGCTGCACAGCATGGCCGGTATACAAAAAAAGCAGAGAGTGCTGGTTTACGCGGCCGCCGGCGGGGTGGGAACCGCTGTTATCCAACTTTCCAAACCCGGCGGTTTTACCGTCATCGGATTGACCAGCACGAACGAAAAATCAGACTTCGCCAAAGATCAGGGGGCCGATTACGTCATCAACTACCGGCGGGAGGATGTCACCGCTCGCGTGAAGGAAATTACGCAGGGTATCGGCGTGGAACTGATCCTGAATTCCGTGGCGGGGAATACTTTTTCCAGGGATTTTGAGGTTCTCGCGACGCTGGGCCAGATTATCTGGTTCGGCTTTGCCGCCGGCGCCCCGGAGAAGACCTTGACGGATCTTTTGCAAAGCGGCTTCAGAAAGAGTGTCGGCATTAGAACCTTTGTCATCTACAGC
This sequence comes from uncultured delta proteobacterium, assembly GCA_963778575.1. Classification (GTDB taxonomy): domain Bacteria; phylum Desulfobacterota; class Desulfobacteria; order Desulfobacterales; family UBA11574; genus UBA11574. The sequence goes on from CAVZUV010000010.1 coordinate 45,307, forward strand.
ATCGCTCAAATGCATCCGGACAAGATGAGGCAATCCTATGAGGTACTTTTCAAATACCTGAAAGAAGGCATTATCAAGCCGTATATTTATGAACGGATTCCGCTGGAAGACGCGCCCCGGGCCCACCGGATGCTCGAGTCGGGGGCTGTAACGGGTAAGCTTATCTTAAAACCCTAACGGTTCCGATGGAAAATTGTGTGGACGCAACCCATTGGTCATACGACATGCTCATAAGGCATTCATGCTTTATTCAACGGCTTCTTTGGGAACAATCTCCAAGGTTCGGCGGCTTTGGCCGCGAACGATATCGATGTTTACCGGTTGTCCGATGGGCCAGTCCGAAAGGAAGCGATGCAGGTCATCCACGTTTTGAACGTCCGAGCCGTTGATGGCCACAATCAAATCCCCGGCCCGCAGACCGGCGAGTCCGGCCGGACCATGGGATTCCACGGACAACACTTCAACCGCGTCATGGTTGTTCAAGCCGTGAAAACGAACGATGCGCCGGTCCATGGGCCGCTGTCGCCCGGCAAGACCTAAAAACCCGCGCCGGACCCGTCCGTGAGTCAAGATCTGTGAAACGACCCACTTGGCCGTATCAGCCGGGATCGAAAATCCGATGCCCTGCGCCATGGCGATGATGGCCGTATTGATTCCCGCCACCTGGCCCGATGAATCCACCAGCGGCCCGCCGGAATTGCCGGGATTTAACGGAGCGGTGTGCTGAATGATATTCTCGATCAACCGCCCTTGGGTGCTTCTCAAGGTTCGCCCCAGCGCACTGATCACCCCGGTGGAGACCGTGGATTGAAAGCCGAAGGGATTGCCCATGGCAATGACCAGTTGGCCGACCCTCAGACGGTCGGAACTGCCCAGAATCGAGGACGGCAGATAAGCGGCATTGGCGCGAATCACCGCGAGATCTGTGGCCGGATCCTTTCCGATCAACTCCGCGGAAAGGCGGGTACCGTCGGTGAGCCCGACCATCAGATGCTTCGCGTTCCGTACCACGTGGTCGTTGGTCAGGATATAGCCGTCCGGCGCGATCACCACACCGGACCCGGCGCCGACCTGCTCGGCTTCCTGATGAAATTGTTTTCCGCCAACCGCAATGCTGACCACCGCCGGCCCCACAGACTCCACCACCGATACCACTGCCCGGGAATATGTATCCAGCAATTCCATATCGCTATCGTTGGCCGGTCTGCTTTTTGCATCATCCGTCGATCGCGGCGGGTCACTCACGCCATTGACAAATTTATGTATAGGTTTCATTGATGGTTTCATTGATCAAAATCCTTAAAATCCTGTATTGCGTTCGAAATATAAAATATAGGTATTGATTTGAAAGATTCAAGAACCGGCACCTTTGAGAAATTAAGGTTGTCAGAACGGGAAAAAAAGGGGGGTTTTTCAAAGGCCTCTATGAAAGCACTTGCAGAGAAGATGTCTGAAAGGTAATATGTTTTTTTTCTCGTTATAAATGTTATGTACGATGTCCCTATAGCCGGCTAATCCATTAAAAGGAGCTCTTATGAAACGCTTATTGCCATTTGCCAAAAATGCGGCGAAATATCTGCCGATGTTCGTCTTAACCCTTTTTTTCCTATCTGCTTGCGCAACTCGCCCATATATCAAGGTCAATTACCAAATGCCGGATAAAATTCCGAATACGCCGGTAGTAACAAAAATCCGGTTGAGTGTGGTGGATCAGCGGGCCGAGCCGGATCCGCTTAGCGTCAGCGCCCGGGAAACGCTAAATAATTTTCACAACAGCTATATGCTGATCCTGGCGCCCCAAGGTAAAGACAGACCCATTGAAGGAATTTACGATCTAAAAACACTGTTCGAAACGGTCTTCCGAAAGCGCCTGGATCAGATGGGAATCCAGGTGGTCGAAACCGCCTCCCCGCAAATTCCGGAACTGGAGGTGGCGCTAACGGACTTTCATCTGGATCTAAAAGATTACAAATGGCACTTTAAGATGGCCTATGCCACCCGGCTGATGCAGGACGGAAAGGTCATTGTAAAGCAAAATTTCAGCGGAGAAACAGAACGGGTGGATGTCCCGGGTGTGGATGATTCCGGTACCGCGGTCAGCCAAATTTTTGCCGACTTGATCAATCAGATGGATATCGCGGCGCTTTTGAGTAAACTGCCTCGGAAGTGAGTGCGGAATATTCCGAGGATTATTTTTTTCGCATAACCCCAGAGGAATAGGCTTCGCATTCCACGGGGCAGGCGCAGAGACTTGTCCGCCTCCGGCGGATTGGACAAAAAGACCATTTATGGATGGACATTAGAAGCTTTCTCAAAATTAGGATTTTCGGTCGAGATCTCCCGCCTAAAGGCTGGACAAGAACGCGAGGCCGAGAATCAACCCGCAGGCATACTCAAGTATGTTGAGGACTTGAGACGAGGGCTAAACGCCGATATCGGACGAAAAGACTTTTTTGAGGTCGCTTCTACTTTAATTTTCCCAGCAACGCACTGGCAATGGTGTTCTTCTGGATCTCCTTGGTTCCCTCATAGATCTCCGTAATCTTGGCATCGCGATAAAACCGTTCCACATCGTATTCAGCCATGTAGCCATAGCCCCCAAGGAGTTGGATGGCCTCGTCGGCCACCTCCACGGCAATTCGGGCAGCATGCATTTTTGCCATGGAGGTCAGTTTGGGATCGATGCGCCCCTGGTCGAAATTCCAGGCGGCCTTATAGGTGATCAGACGCGCCAGTTCGATCTTGGTGGCCATATCGGCCAGCTTGTGCTGGGTAACCTGGAACGCGGCGATTTTCCGTCCGAATTGTTCGCGCTGTTTAACATAGGTGAGGGCTCGGTCAAAGGCGCCCTGGGCCGTTCCCAGGGCCTGTGCGGCGACCAGTATCCGGCTTTCGTCGAAAAACTCCAGTACATGATAGAATCCCCGATTCTCCTTGCCCACGAGGTTGGACAGGGGCACCCGCACATCCTTGAAGTTGACCTCGGCCGTGTGGGTCAGGGTGATGCCCATTTTTTCCCCGATGTCGGCGCTGGAAACTCCCGGTCGATCGGCCTCCACCAGAATGACGCTCAATCCCCGATGGGGGGGACTGGCTTCCGGATCCGTCCGGCAGAGAACATTGTAGAAACCCGCATAGGGTCCGCTGTTGGTGATGAAGGTCTTGGTGCCGTTGACGACCCACTCGCCGCCGTCCTTGATGGCCATGGTTTCAACCGATGTGATATCCGACCCGTGGTCCGGTTCGGTGAACGCCCCGCAGGAAAGCACCTGGCCTTCGGCGACCTTGGGCAGCCATTGTTGCCGCTGTTCCTCGCTGCCGAAACGCAAAATGAGCTCGGAGGCGAAATCCGCAATGGCCGCGCAGAGCCCTACCGTGGAATCTCCGCGGCACAGCTCCTCGCAAACTAAAATTTTTTCCATGACCCCCAGGCCCTGGCCGGAATAGGTTTCCGGAAAGTGAATACCGATAAATCCCAGATCCGCCGCCTTCTTCCAGATGCCTTCGGGATACGCGTGCGCTTTCAGTAAATCATGGATCACGTCCTTTTTGAACTCCCCCTTGACGAAATCCCGGACGGCTTTTTGGATCTCCTTTTGTTCATTTGTCAGTTCGAACTCCATTGAACCTCCTTTTCAGTTTGTTTTTACTTTAATGAGCCATTAGGGAGCTTTTCTTCTGAATTCTTGAAAAGAGCGGAATGGATAATCTTTTTTTTAAATCGGATGCTGTTTGAGTGGCTTAGGGATCGTTAGAAAGAACAGGCGCATTCCGAAAATATATCTTTATAAGAATTTAAAATGATGAACATAACCTATTGATGTCTTGAAGATAGTTTCCTGTTCTTTTTTACGATCCCTTGCCGCGAGTTCATGCGGTTTAAAAAAAAGATTATCCATGGAGCACCTGCTCGAAAAACATCCCAACCCATCACTTTAATAGGTATCTTACGTTTTCAGACCGCCTCCAGGGCACAGGCCATGGAAACCCCGCCGCCGCCACACAAGGTGGCAAGGCCCAGGGACTTGCCTTCCCGCATCATCGAGTGGATAAGGGTCACCATGATGCGGCAGCCCGTGGCGCCCACCGGGTGTCCCAACCCAATCCCGGATCCGTTCACGTTGGTGATTTTTCGGTTCAGCCCCAGTTCCCGCTCGCAACCGATGTACTGGGCGGCAAACGCCTCGTTGACCTCCACGAGCTCGAAATCGGCGATCATAAGCCCGCTTCGTTCCATCAGGTTGTGTACTGCAGGCACCGGAGACAGCCCCATGACGGCCGGATGGCACGCACCGCGGCCGACGGCCCGGATTCGGGCCAGCGGACGAAGCCCCAGATCTTTGGCTTTTTCTCCGGACATGATGACCATGGCAGCCGAGCCGTCGTTGATGCCGCTGGAATTTCCGGCCGTGACCGATCCTGTTTGGGGAATAAAGGCCGGCGGCAGCTTTTTCAGGTCTTCCATGGTGATGCCGGGGCGAAAGTGCTCGTCCTTGTCGAAGACAACGGGCGGCTTTTTGCGCCGGGGAATTTCCATGGGCACGATCTCTTCGGCAAACAGCCCCTCTTTTGTGGCCCGTTCGGCGTTGTTGTGGCTGCGCAGGGCCACTTCGTCCATTTCCTCCCGGCTGATGCCCAGATCCTGGGCCACAAACTCGGCTGTGTGGCCCATGATATAGGGTTTTCCCAGAAAGAGATTCGCCGGCAAACGATCGGTGTCAAGAGGAGCCTTGTCATCTAAGGGAAGAATGTGAGACCCGCAGTGAAGGGCGTGGATCATGGCGTCCACGAAAAACTGGTCCTGAAGGCGACAGCCCCATCGGGCGCCGGGCACCTGGTAGGCCACGCCCGACATGTGCTCGACCCCGCCGGCCAGGATGACCTCCGCCATGCCGGCCTGAATCATGGCCATGCCCGATATCACCGCTTCCATGCCCGAAATACAGACCCGGTTGATGGTGACCGCTGTGACGCTTTCCGGGATACCCGCGACAAGCGCGCTCACCCGGGCCACGTTCAACGCGTCGCAGGGCTCCAGGCAGTTGCCGAAGCGCACGTCGTCGATGATCCCCGGGTCGATGCCGGCACGCCCAACGGCCGCTTTCATGGTCACGGCCCCGATATGCGCCGCATCCAGTTCCTTGAGCGTGCCGCCGAACGCCCCGATGGGTGTCCGGCAGGCCGATACGATCACTACGTCCTTCATGGAACCCTCCTTTTCACATCCTCTAAAAAAGATGATGAATTCGCAAAAAGTCGAATCCATTAAGTCAACAATAAATCGGTCAACTCCTGTGATCAATTTTAAGCATCTTATAGGAATCCGAAGCGCATCACGCAGGAACCAGATTGGCAGACCCGTCACCTATTCCCGGGCCACCGCCTTGTCATACTCAAGTATATATCAGATCGTTTCGTGGTTGAAGACCGGCATCCGGTCGAAGGCCGCAAGTCGGGTTAGAGGAGGTTGAGAAGCTTTGCCGCGTTCCGGCCGCAAATGGATTCAACTTGAGCTTTGGACAACCCGGATGTTTCTTCTATCTCTTTAAAGTACCGCTCCGGCTGTAATAGCGGGAAATCGCTGCCGAATAGGATTTTATCCTCACCGGCAACTTCCACGGCATACCGGTAAATCTCCGGATGATACAAAAAAGGGGACGCGGCCGTATCAAAATAAACATTTTTAAGATGCGCTTTGACTTCTTTTTTTAACAAATTAAAAAAGAAAATCCCTCCGCCCCAGTGAGCCAGAACGATTTTATTTTCCGAAAACCGGGTGACCAGGGCGTAAATCTGCTTTAAGGTATTGGGCGTTTTTCCGGGATACTCGTGTCCGACGGGCTCGTTGGTGTGGATCAAAAACAACAGGTCTTTGTCCAAGCATATTTCCATGAGCGGCGCCAGTTTGTCCAACGCCGTATCATCGATGCCGGATTGGTAAAAAGCAATCTCTCCAATCCCGGAGAGGCCGCCTTCCAGACACCGCCGGGCCTCGGAGGCGGCCAATTTGCTGAACGGATCAAAACAGCACAGTCCGATAAGGCGTTCAGGGAACCGGGCGACAACCTCCATGATGTAGTCGTTTTGCAGTTTAAATATGTCTGAATTTTTCCAGGGAAAACCAAAGACCACGGACCGGTCGACCCCTTGCTCATCCATGGCGGCAATGATCTCTTTGGCCCCGACGAGTTTTGATTTCGATGAATCATATAAAAGTTTGAAAGCAGGTTCGGATGGAAAATACTTTTCCCTGTTTTCACGGATGTCTTTGGGGAAAATGTGGGTATGAAAATCGATGATCATCTGGAAAAAGCGCCTTTGATTTGGGCATAGATCTGATTGTTGTCAAAGCCCATGAGCAGCGGCGCTTCCGACGGGCATACCGCTGCACAGGCGCCGCATCCTTTGCACAGCGCGGCATTGATTTCCGCCACGAATTTCTGGTTGTCGAAAGTAATGGCCCCGAACGGGCAGACATTGATGCATCCCAGGCATCCCGAACACAGCTCGGGTCGAATCTGGGAGATAATGCCGCCCAGCTTGATGTTTTTCATGGCCAAAACCGTCACGGCTCTGGCCACCGCCGCCTGGGCCTGGGTAATCGATTCATCGATGGGTTTGGGCGCATGGGCCAGTCCGCACACGAAAATGCCGTCCGTGGCAAAATCCACCGGCCGAAGCTTCACGTGCGCCTCGGCAAAAAATCCGTCGGCATTCACCGGCACCTTGTAAAGCTGTACCAATGGATTCTCGGCCTCCGGCACCACTGCCGACGCCAGCACCACCAGATCCGGCCGGATATCCATCACCCGTCCCAGCACCCGATCCGTAAAACTCACCTTGAGACCTTCACCTTCGTTGACCACCTCAAGGCCTTTGTCCGAATCGTACCGGATAAATCCGATCCCGGCCGACCGCGCCTCACGGTAAAGATCCTCACGCAGTCCATAGGGCCGCATATCCCGGTACACGATAAACACATCCATCTTCGGATTGGTCTCTTTCAGTTCCAATGCGCTCTTGATGGACTGGGTGCAGCACACCTTCGAGCAGTACGGCCGCTCCGGTATCCTCGACCCCACGCACTGGATAAATACCGCGGTGCCCGTCTGTTCCAGTGACGGGTCCTTGTCGATGAACCGTTGCTGAAGCTCAAGCCCCGTTACCACCCGCGAATCCTTGCCGTATAAATACCCCTCGGGCTTGTACTCCGACGCCCCCGACGCGATGATCGTCACCCCGTGCTCGATCGCTTTGCTCTCGCCGTTTTGGTGCACGGTCGTCTTGAAATTCCCCACAAACCCTTCCACCTGTGTGATCTTTGTGCCTAATAATACCTCGATGTTTTCGTCCGACTGAACCGTATCTGTCAGTTCCGTCAAATATCCTTGAATGTCTTCTCCCCGCCAGGTCTCGTGAAGCTGACGCGCCCGGCCCCCCAATACATCCGTCTTTTCCACCAGGGTCGTGCGATACCCCTGCGCCGACATGTTCCGGGCCGCCGCCATCCCGGCCACTCCCCCGCCGATCACCAGCGCCGACTGCGTGATCCCCATGGTCGATTCTTTCAGCGGCTCCAAAAGCCTGGCCTTGGCCACCGCCATCCGCACGATGTCTTTGGACTTCTCCGTGGCTTTCTCCGGGTCGTCCTTGTGTACCCAGGAACACTGGTTCCGGATGTTTCCCATCTCGAACAGGTACTTGTTGATCCCCGCATTGATCAGCGTCTCCTGGAACAGCGGCTCGTGGGTCTTGGGCGTGCACGCCGCCACCACCACCCGGTTCAAACGGTGTTCCCTGATCACCTCCGTCATCTTGTCCTGGGTGTCCTGGCTGCAGCTGAACATGTTCTCTTCCACATGCGCCACCCCCGGAAGACCTTTGGCAAACTCCACCACCGCCGGCACATCCACGGTCCCGGCAATGTTGGTCCCGCACCGGCACACAAACACCCCGATCCGCGGCGGCTCTCCACGGACATCCGTTTCCTCGGGAATCTCACGGGTCTTGGTCAATGTCCACCGCACATCCGAAAGCCGGCTCCCCGCCATCCCCGCTGCGGCGCTCGAATCGATCACCGACGTCGGAATGTCCTTGGGTCCCTGAAATATGCCGCACACATAGATCCCCGGCCGCGAGGTCTCCACCGGTGAAAAACTCCCGGTCTCGGCAAAATTGTAACGGCTCAGCGCGATCCCCCATTTTTGGGCCTGTTTGGCCGTCGCCTCCGACGCGCTCAGCCCCACCGACAGCACCACTATGTCGAATTCCTCTTCCATTCGCCGGCCCGCTTCGTCCACATACCGGATCACCTGCATTCCGGTTTCTTCGTTCGGCTCCACATGGGTCACCCGGGATTTCACGAACCGGATGCCCGATTCTTCCCTGGCGCGATTGTAATACCGCTCGAAATCCTTCCCGAATGTCCGCATGTCGATGTAAAACACCGCCGCGTCCAGCCCGTTGCTGCTGTGCTCCTTGGCCAGCATCG
>CAVZUV010000011.1:0-21006 GCA_963778575.1 uncultured delta proteobacterium
CAACACCGATTAAGGCTTTTTGGTACGTTTCAAATGTTCCGGCAGTTGACCCACAACCGATCGGAGCCCTGCGACAAATCGGGCTTGATCGAACGCCATATTCTCCGTTTTTTGCTTTAAAATATCCGGCAGTTTTTCCACGAAAACCTTTATTTCATCCCGGACGCGACGGTAATGCCCCATTGCCTCTGCTTCGTCCCGACAGTTTGCGGCCAGTTTCGGCGGATCATCAAACCCCATGTGAAACACGCTGGTCTTGGCCGGAAAGCTAGGGCATGTCTTTTGGGCATTATCGCAGAGCGTAATTACAAAATCAAATTCCATATCTTTAATATCATCCGTGGATTTCGATCGTTGACGTGAAATGTCGATGCCGACTTCCGCCATGGCCTTGATCGCTCTCGGATCGATGGCTTTAGGGGCGATTCCAGCAGAATAAGCAGCGATCCGATCTCTTATCAGATGCCGCGTAAAAGCTTCTGCCATCTGACTGCGGCATGAATTGCCAGTGCAAAGAAAAAGAATCTTTGTCAATACTGTATCGTTGCTCATCAATGGTCTCCTCTTTAGCAATTAAAAATCGAAATGAAACTGACTCAAATAACGCGTCAGTCGTTCTCTGTTTTCATCGTCCAGGGTCGGGCAGTCTTCAGGCCCTTTTGCCCCTTCGGCCACCTGGGCGGCAAAGACCATACAGGTGGGCTGGCCGCATTCTTTACAATTGGTTTTTGGCAGGATTTTTAGGATTTCAATGACCTTGGGTTGGGGGGCCGTTTCGTACAGGGGTTCAATGTTATTTCGATTTTCCCAGGCTGAATTGATCTCTCGTTTCAACCACTCGATAATTTTACTCGCTTCATTTTCATCTTTAAGCGCATTTACGGCGATCTTTTTGGCGTGAACGGTGATAAGTTTGCCGTGGGCTTTGAAGGTGACGCTCGGCGGGTCTTTTTGATAAGTAAACCCGCCGAGCACGGCATTCAGATAAGGGATCGCTTCGCCCACATCCTGGTCCAGATGAGCGAAACAATGCAGCGCTTCAAATCCCGGATTGCACTCGGCCCTGAAAATCTCCATTTTATAGGATCGCAGCAACATCTTGAACCTCCTTGTTTAAAATCACAAACTCCAAGCACCAAATCACCAATTACCCCGCATGAGGCGGGTAAATCTCAAATTCCAATATTCAACGGATGCCGATATTCCTGTCAATCATTTTTTTCGGATTTTATGACCTGCTGTTTTATCTCCTTGAATTCTAATTTGTTTCTGCTATATTACTTCAACTTGGCAAAAAATACTACAAGCCATCTCAAAAATGAAGATTACGTTCAGGGACAAGGCGCGAGCCGATGAAAAAGCGCAGCATACATGGGAGTATGTGAGCATTTTGAAGAGGCTCGCAACACCGTAATTGGGCGTTAGATTTATTTTTGAGATGGCTTGTAATTAAAAGTCTTAATATGAGGAGTCAGCATGACACCCAAAATCATTAAACCCACACCATCGGCCTACGACTATCGACTCCTGATTAAACACTTTCTCCATACGCCGCTGATCTATTCGCCTGACCAGGAAATTGTCTATCGTGACAGAATGCGATATACCTATGCCGCCTTTGGCATGAGAATACATCGGTTGGCAAATGCATTGAAAGATCTCGGGGTCAACCCCGGAGACACCGTGGCGGTAATGGACTGGGATAGCCACCGCTATCTGGAATGCTTCTTTGCTGTGCCCATGATGGGCGCGGTGCTCCATACCGTCAATATCCGGCTGTCCCCTGATCAGCTCATTTATACGATTAATCATGCACACGATGATGTGATTTTGGTGAATTCGGATTTTCTTCCATTGCTGGAGTCCGTAAAAGATCAGTTTGAGACGCCGAAAAAAATTATTCTGATTTCAGATCAACATGAAAGCATCGAAACGTCTTTGGCTATCGACGGGGAGTATGAAGACTTGCTTTCTCATTCCGCCGACGATTATGAATTCCCGGATTTTGATGAAAATGCCGTGGCGACAACCTTTTATACGACCGGCACCACCGGTTTCCCAAAAGGCGTATTTTTTTCTCACCGCCAAATCGTGCTTCACACTTACGGCATTATGTCCGTCTTTTGTGCATACAAGTCCCAGGCCTCTATCAATTCCGGAGATGTCTACATGCCAATGACCCCGATGTTTCATGTTCACGCCTGGGGAATTCCTTATCTGATGACGTTTCTCGGCGCGAAGCAGGTCTATCCCGGAAAATACGAGCCCGAGATGCTTCTGAAACTGGTCGCAACGGAAAAGGTGACATTTTCACACTGTGTGCCCACCATCATGCACATGCTGGTCAGCAGTCCGGCCATTAAAAATCTTGATTTATCCAGATGGAAAGTGATTATCGGTGGTTCTGCCTTGTCCCGAGGGCTGTGCAAATCCGCTCTCGATCTCGGTATCAATGTCTATACCAGCTACGGCATGTCCGAAACCTGCCCGGTCCTGACAACAGCCAATCTAAAGCCGAACATGCTCGAATGGGGAATAGACGAACAGATCGGCATACGGTGCAGAACAGGACTACCCCTTCCCAACGTGTATCTCGAAATCATCGACCCGGATGGGGCGCCGTTGCCACATGATGGGAAAATTACGGGCGAAGTGGTGGTACGAGCACCCTGGCTGACGCACGGCTATCTGAAAGATCCGGAAAAGAGTGAAGATTTGTGGTCAGGGGGGTGGCTCCACACCGGTGATATCGGTTTTATCGACGAATACGGGTATCTCCAGATTACCGATCGCCTCAAAGATGTCATCAAAACCGGCGGTGAATGGATTTCATCCCTGGCGCTGGAAGACATTATCAGCCAGCATCAGGCGGTCAGCGAAGCCGCCGTGATCGGGATTCCGGATGACAAGTGGGGAGAACGGCCCCTGGCACTGGTGGTGCTAAAAGATGAATTCAAGAATAAGGTTACCGGAGAAGATCTGAAACGCTTTTACAAACAGTTCGTCGAAAACGGAATGCTTCCAAAATTCGGAGTTCCGGACAAGGTCAACCTGGTCGATTCAATATCTAAAACCAGCGTGGGCAAAATCAATAAGAAAGCCCTCCGAAGCCAATACGGTTAACGGAAGATCGGGCCGCAGTCCCCGTTTTATCTAACGTTGAAATCCTGGTCCTCTGGGCCAGGATTTTTACTCTGTGAGATGAATTTTAAGTGAGTGCGTTTTTCTGAAAAAGCGTCAATCAGGTGAAAAGCGCTCCCACACTTTCTCCGCTGTGTATACGCTTTATGGCCTCTGCCAGCAGCGGCCCCACCGACAGAATTTTTAAGTGTTCCATCTTTTTCTTGTGGGACACTTCCACGGTATCGGTCGCGACGATTTCTTCGACACGCAAATCCTTGAGGTTTTTAACTGCGGATCCGGACAGGACCGCATGCGTTGTCCCCACATAGATCTTTCGGACCCCGGCTTTTTCGAGGGTTACCACCGAAGCCATAATCGTCGTTCCGGTTGAAATCTCATCGTCGAAAATAATCGCGTCTTTTCCTTTCACATCACCCACAACCAATCCCTGAACAACATCCGTATCACTGATCCGTCGTTTGTCTATGATCGCCATGGAGGCATTCATCCTTTTAGCAAAACGTCCGACTCTCTTGGCGCCGCCGGCGTCCGTCGCCACAACGACGCTATTGGAAACGTCAAGATGCTGTTTAAAGTGTCCGCAGATAATCGGGATGGCCGTCAAATGATCAACCGGTATACTGAAAAACCCATGCACTGAATCGGCATGAAGATCCATGGTCAGCACACGGTTCGCACCCGCGGTTTTGAGCAGGTCTGCCATGAGTCTTCCGGCAATGGAGATTCTGGGGGCGTCTTTTTTATCGGATCTGGCGTACGAGTAATAGGGAACAACAGCGGTAATTCTCCTGGCGGAAGCGCTTCGCAAGGCATCGAGGGTGATCAGCAGTTCCATAATGTGATTGCTGACGGGCCGGCTGAAGGACTGAATCACAAAAACATCTTTTTCACGCACATTTTCCTTGACCTGTATAAACAGGTTGTCGTTGGAAAATCTCGAGATGTCCAGTTTGCTGAGCGGGATGTTGAGATGCCGGCATATTTCTTTTGCAAGTCCTTTGTTTGAATTTCCGGAAAATACTTTTAAGTCGCGATACATTATTCTCTCCGCAAGTATTTTTCTGATGATCCATTGTGTAATCTATATTCGATGTAATTGGCGGACAGAATAACCTTAAAATCTTATAAATTTCAACCTAAAATCGATAATTTTATGCTATTCCAAAGCCCTTGGCAAAGGAGCTAAACGATAGTAATCTTTTAAAAGCGCTCTGATCATCGCGTTAAACCGGATGAGCGCCGCAGCCGTTTTTAGCGGCTGCGGCGTAACAAGAAACATTGAACGTTTAGGCAAACTGCTCCTCCACCGACATGGCGTGATAAATGCAAGTTTCCAGACAAGAGAAACAAACAATACATTTTTCAGAATCAAAAGAGACCTTCCAGGACGTGCGATCTACATCCAGCGCCCGGGTTGGACAGTGGGGTACACAGGCCGTGCAGCCAGTACATCGGTCTTCGAGATGCCGGATCTTCTGGGCCAACGGCGCAACCACCACGCCGATGCTTTCAAGATAGTTCAGCGCTTGAGAAATTTGGATTTCCTCGCCGCTCAATTCCACCACCATACGACCTTGTTTCCCCGGATCGATGCTGGCGCGCAAAATATTAACCCGGACGCCGTAATCGGTGATCAGGTTGTAGGTTACCGGCTCTTCAACCGTATTTTCAGGAAAAATAAAAGCAAGTTTTGTCTGTTTCATTATGCGGCCTCCTTTGTTGTTCCAGCCCCCGGAAGCGGCGCCTGGAATTGCGTCAGCAAAAAATCGCCCTTTTCAATGAGCTGCTTGAGATGATGGGCCACCTTTCGGGCCAAGGCATAGCTGGAGAAACTTCCAATCGGTACATTTTGGTCTTTTATGTGGATATTCCCGGATTTCAGCTCCTCATAGGTGACTTCACCCAGTTTCGCTTCACCTTGGCCCGTTGGGTAATATGTGCTGTAATCGATCACCGGTGCTTTGAGCTGGGCATCGGTAACGGAAACCGAATGCAACATGTCTTCGTCTATAATGGGAATGGGGACACCCACGGCCACACTCAGTGTTACGCCGTATCCTGTAAAGGACACCGCCCGAAGCCACTCTGCGCTCATCTGCCGCATATCCCCGATAAGGGCAATGGTTCCGGCCGGGGTCTGCGGGGTGCCGTTTTGCAGTCTCGGCGCGGCGGGATTGTGCTGGGTGCCGGGCCAGGCAACATAACCCTTTGCACCGCAGAAAAATACCCGGGTGCCGATGCCGATGGTACGAAAATACGGATCGTTTAACAAAGGTGACAATTGACCGGCACTGCAATAATATGCATTCCCCAGCTTTGGCTTTAGTTTTCCCATATAAGTGTAAATGGGTTTATCGGAAAGGTTGACGGCGACATTATAGTTCTGGTAGCAGTTCCTCGGGTTGAACAGGAATGCATCGTTCATGTCTTCCAGTCCGACTGCCTGTTCGCGGGTTTTTGCCGGATAACAATCGGTGCCATATGCACCACCCTTGAGCAGAACCTTTTTCCCGGCAACCAGGTCCTCGATGACATGGGCGCCGCCATACCGGAATTTTCCCGGGCGGCCGTTGCCGTTGCGGGGGTCGCCGTCGGGAATTGCCGTTGCCCCCACGTAGATGTCGGCCGCCGCCAGACCGGCATATGCCGGCACGCCGTTCAAGGTGGCGAATCCGCCGCCGAACTTCATTTTTTGTTTTTGCTGTTTTATATTCAAAAAAGCGCCCGAAGAACACATGGGACTGAAGGTTCCGGTGGTCACCACATCCACCTCCCGGACCGCCTGTTTAATCCCTTTTTCCCGGACCACATCGATGATCTCTTCGGCGGTGAACACCACCACTTTTCCGGATCGAATTTTGGCATTGATTGCTTCTATGGTTTTGGCCATGAGTATATCTCCTTATTCGGTTTTTAATTGTAGATTTTGGGCTTCTTGTGACAAAACTTTTTTCTTCTCGCCACAAAGACACCAAGACACTAAAAAAAGAATAATAAACTAAAACTCTTCGTGTCTTTGTGCTTTGGTGGCAAATATTTTTGTTTGCTACTTAAAGAAGGATTAACTCCGATAATACGGCTCCCAAAGGAGCCCCGTCATTATCCATAGGCAATGGCGGACATGGTTGAAGGTAAAGCAGATATTTGATGTAAAGCGGTTTAAAAACATTCGATGATTCTTCCTTAAAAAACAAAAAAGCCGCGGGTTTTTTTCATCACCCACGGCTTTAACGATCTGAAATCCCAAATGATCAATCCATGGGCGCACCTCGGGTGGGCATCATGGGCATCATTGTGTAACCATTCAAAGTGTTTTGGTGTATTGTTATCATGATAATTACCGTTCGGTTATGGTACATTGTAGTACATAAACAATGAATCGATGTCAAGCACAAAATTATAAGTCATTAATATTTTATTCAACAATCAAAATCGAAATCTCCTTTATTGCCTGGAGGACTTTCTGGGATACGCTTCCAAAGAAGAATTCCTTCAAGCCTGAATGACCCCGTCGTCCCAAAACGATCAGGTCATAACCGGCACGGGCTTCTTCTATAATCGTCACCGCGACATCTTGCTTTATGGTTTCAATTTTCGTTGACATCGATTCTGATTCAAATCCGGCTTTTAAAAATCCTTGTTTTCCGGTCTGCAGCGTTTCTTCCAAAATCCGTTTTTTTCGGTTTGAATTTTCTGGCAATAATCCTGATAGTGTTCCGGAGCAAATCCCTTGATGAACGGCGGATCCAGTTCGCATAAAAGGTCTACAATGGGTACCACGCTGAACAGGGTGATTAATGAATTATTGGAAAGGGTTTTTGCCGCAAATTCGACAATCTTTGATGATATTTCAGATCCATCCAATGCAATTAAAATTTTTTGAGGCATTTGTTTTCTCCATATTTTTATTTGAGTATTTCTCAAAGATCTCGTTACATCACCGCTCTCGATACCCATACCACGTTTCCGATAATACGGGAACTGTCCATCTCATTCGGACTTAAGCAAATTGGTTCATAATCTTTATTCTCGCTTCTTAAAACCAGTTTGTAATGATCGCGAAGCCCCTGACTTGTTCCCTTTAAATATTGACAATTAATAAATAATATGTGAAATAAAACCAAATTACTTGCCAAGTATCTTCCTCCTAAATTGAGCGTTTCAAATTGCGCCAGTGTATTATAAGATATAATATCTTAAGTACTTTATATTGCTATAAAAAACATTAAACACCATCGCCGACTCGGCAGATAGGAATCCGAATAAGATTGTCACAATTTGAACCCCTTCGGGCTTGCTGAGGTTATCGAATCTGCTGCGTTATGAGACATTTGCAGTAGCATACTACGGCCGCATGTCTCATGCCTTGCATTTCCCCGAAATGCGGGATATTACGATCGGCAAACTCAACAATCGCTCAACTTAGGTTCCTGTTAACGTTTGTAAACATACGAAGATAAATAATGCGACGCCTTTTTTCACTTTAGCCGTATTTCCCGGAGCCATATTAACCTTAATAGCATTTTTCCATAATAATATTAATAGGTTGTAAATTTGCATCGAGGTACTATAAGACTTTTCAGCCACATAGCAGGGAACTATACGGCTGAAAAGTCTTATTTCCCCTTTCAATATTAAACAGATGTTAATACTAACACGTTGTATTATTGATATTTTTTATTTTAATGGGAGTTATATTGGTTTTGATAGGCATTTCGATTATCATTAATCCTAAGTTCTATCATTCAGGATATAGATATTATTTTGATTTTACGGAAATAAAATGGCCCTCTAGTATTCTTCTTATATTATTAGGGGGCTTGTTTTTTGGATCTTCTTTCCGCAAAAAAATGATTAATTCCTATAATGACATTAAAGAACAAGAAAGTGTGCTGATGTGCCCGATTTGCGTGAGGCTCTATCAGAAGAAGGATGTCCACGAATTAAAATGCCCAAGTTGTAATGAAAATTTGGAAAAATTAAAAGGTTTCTATGAAAGACACCCTGAATTAAAAAAAGCATAACATCTATATGGCCTTCGGTTGTCAAGGGAAAAACCACCCCATAGATCGGAAAATATAAAGTAATGAATAACTCTTCCGTCTTCGATTCAGATTTCTTGGCAAACGACTCGTTGGTTCCGGCTTCGTCTTCTGTCGTGGGAGTCAGAGCTTAACGCGCCCCGCAATAAGCGGGATCTATGCTCTGCACCAAACATCTATAGAGATTAACTGAATAGCCAAAAGAGTTCTTTGACAATCAGCGTGCCACCATTGGGCGGCTTCAGAATATATTTCGGTACCCTTATCCCGGCGCAATCAAAGCGAGTCGGCTTGCTTGCCAGAGGCAAGACATCCAGTTATGGCGTCACTCGGGAAAGGGGCAGAACACGATCATCATATGTCAATGCAATCCGTATATTGGGTTGGAGCTGGAAGATGCCGCCAATCAAGCGCAATGAGCTTCAGGTATTTGGTCCACTCCTTTTAGCAGTCGTGCTGCATGTAATAAATAAAGAGGTTCAGGTCCACCCATGTGATCTCAGTTAGGCCACCAGTTGACACCTTCCAGCCCCAAACTTATTTAGCAAAGAATCGTTTCATGTCAAAAGCCTCTTTGTTTTTCATCATAAAGTATATGGCGCGGCCCAGTTTATGAGTAAAAATGCCAAGCGCTTTCCCTTTGTTATATTTTCGTTCGAGTTTGCCCACATAGTATTTAGCCTCAGCGGAGTCTCTGAGCATGAGAATTGCGGCTTCTTTGATCGCCCATTTCAGATGGTGATTACCGATTTTCTTATTGGAATGACCGGCCCATTTGCCGTCTGATTCTTTTACCGGTCTGATCAGACGTGCATATGAGGAAAAATCCTGGACTTTGGGGAAGCGTTTGATGTCATGGATCTCATAAAGGATCACAAGCGCCAGGATCTGCCCGACACCGGGAATTGATCTTAGCAGATAGAGGGTGTGGTAATTGTGTTGCCGGGCGGTTTTTTCGATATACCATTCGAGTTTTTTAAGAACCTGGTTGAGGGAGTTGATCATTTCCAGATCAACTTCAACGCTTTTTCGGACTTGCGGATCTTCAAAGCGTTCGGCCACGCCTTCATGATTGTATTTTCGTGACAGTTTTTTATTAAACCCGGGCAGATTGTATTGTGTGTTGGTATTTAGAATATGCGCAACCAGTTCCGAGCAGCGTCTTGAGAGATACATTCGGCGGCGCAACAGGTCCCGGGTGGCACGCCATTCTGCAGGATAAGTATAGGCTGTAGGAAAATTGCCGCCCTTTAACAGCAGAGCAATTTTGTAGGAATCGATTCTGTCGTTTTTTGTTTTGCCGCCGTGAATGGCTTTCATGTATAATGCATGTCCTAGCACGAAGGTGATTTTATGAGCAGCACACAGATCCGCAAGCCAGTACCAGCAAAAAACGCATTCGACTCCGACAGCAACGTCATCGATATAGGGAAAAATTATCTCGAAAAACAGTTCCGGATCGGTTTTGATATTTTGGTGAACCAAAACTTTCCCTTTGTTGTTTAAGATACAGACGTACATTTTTCGGGCATGAAGGTCAATACCACAATAGTACTTGTGTTGATGATTGTAAAATCTCGTAACATGGCCTCCTTTGGGTGAAGGGTTACTGGAATCTTTTCAATTCATTTGTAACACCTTCATCTGAGGGAAGGCCATAACTAGTATCATCCTGGAGTAGACGGCGTGAAAGTCGCGGTTTTTCGTAAAAGTCTGTGGTTGTCCGACCTTTATAAGAGCCGCTACTCAGGCGGGGCATTCGCCTGATAAATATTTCATCTTTGCTTTAGAACGAAATGAGTGATAAAATGGCTATAAATTACAATTTTGAGTGGGATCCCAGAAAGGCCCTTGGCAACCGAGACAAACATGCTGTAACTTTTGACGAAGCGGCAACGGTATTTAGAGATTCAAAGGCGCTTTCCATATTTGACCCAGACCACAGTGAAACTGAAGAGAGATGGATAACTTTGGGTATTTCGGAAAAAGGAAGATTGTTGATCGTAATCCATACTTTTCAAGAAGAAAGTGAAGATGCTGTTACGATTAGAATTATTTCAAGCCGGAAAGCAACAAAACAAGAAATTAAAGAATATGGTGAATAAACATGAGAAAAGAGTATGATTTTTCAAAAGGGGAAAGAGGCAAATTTTATCATCCAGATATAAAGCTAAACATTCCCGTTTATCTCGATGAAGAAGTTTCTGCTTTCGTAGAGAAAATTGCGAAGAAGAAAGGGCTTGATCGATCCTCGGTAGTGAATGAGCTTCTCAGGGGCGATATTAAAATCTCCGAGGCAATATAGTTGATCATTCGGCGAGACGCTGCACAGGGATTGCCGGCCCTTGACACCTTAATCTCGAAGATTCCGAGTTGCCAACGCCGGATAATGTTGAGTTACTAAGGTTCAATAGGTACTTTTTTTTCAATCCAATGGATCGGATAGACATCTCCGGGCCGAAGCTGATAACTAAGACCGACTGCCACAGTAACATTTTCGACGTTTTTGGGAATTTTAATTTCAAATGTTTCCGTTTTGGGCGCAAATGGTTGAATGCTGGTGTCCCGGATGATCCCGAGTTTTTTGTCAGGGCCGTAGACCATGGTGTTATCCAGTGATGTGGTCGACTGTGGCATGTAGATCTTTGATGCTTCAAATATCTTGTTTCCTTTATTGTCCGTTGCGGTCACTTCCAGGACCACCCGATTCTTGGACGGTCAGCCGTCCGGAATTCTATGCCCGGCCTTGCTGGTGATCTTTGTCTTAACGACAATGGTTGAAACAAATATTTTTTCAAAGGGCTGAAACCGGTAACTCAATGCTTCCACTTCGAGGGGCAGGGCCTGTCGCAGTCTTTCCGACACATCTTTTCTATCATTAAAGTTGGGTGGACAGGTATGGTCGGCGTTTTTCATGTGGCACTCCTGACAGGTTTGAGTGCCGCCGGACGGGATATAGGCATGCAGGTAGCTTCCGTAAAGCGTGGCGCATTGAATGGGATATTCAAATTCAAAAATGGGTCCCAAGCCGTGGCACTGGCCGCACATGGCAGCTTGCGTCATAATAGGGCTCTTTTTGACCCTCATGTGCTCTTTTTCAGGATATTCTTTTTTAGCCTTAGGACCATACATGACGTTGCTTTCCGGCAAACCATGGACAACCGCTTTGTCCTGGTGGCAGACCATGCAGGAAATATTAAGTTTTTTCATAGTGGCTTTGTCATTGTTTAAAATAACCCCGGCAATTTCTGCCGCCACTGCATCGGTTGCTTTTTCCAGTTGCGGAAGATGGCATTTAAAACAGGGAAAATTCTTTTTGGTGGCATCCGCGGGATCCTTCACCGATAGAGGGCCTATCTTAAGATACCGCTCCATGAATATCCCTGAGATGGATCTTGCATGATGGGAATTTTGCCATTGGTCATAGATTTCTTCATGGCATTCCCGGCAATCTGTCGGGTCATACATTTCTATCAGTTGTTTCAGGCTATCGACTTTTTGATCCGATGCATTGCATAAAGCAATCGAAGTCAAAAAAAATGCTGAAACAACAGCCAAAATGTTTCTCAACCGATATATCCATATTCTTTTATTCAAGGGAATGCTGCTCCATATAGACCAGGGAAAAGTTGTTGTTTGATCATTTTTATGATTGTTGTGCTTTAATTTTATTTGGCGATGATTTCCTTGTCGTTCTAATTTTGTTTTCGGAAAGATTCCATGCCGGTATTGTTCAAGATAACATTTCTTTTGGGTTACCTTTTCCTGTCAAAGCTGTAGGCGAACATGGGCACAAAAATCAACGTCAGTATCGTTCCTATCAGGAGGCCCCCCACAGCCACATCTGCCAGGGGCGACAGCCTCTCCAGGCCCACCGCTCTTTCGAGAGCAATGGGAATCATACCTGCAATGGTGCCGAAAGCCGTCATCATAACGGGTCTATATCTGATTCTGACACTTTCTACGGCGGCATCAAAGGGCGCTGCTGTTTTTCGATGCTCCTGGTAAAAATCGACCAACAGCACTGAATTTTTAATAATAATACCGAAAAGCAAAAGTATTCCCACCATGCTCGGCATACAGCTGGGTTTGTTAAAGATGAGCATTCCCCATGAAGCGCCGATCATCGACAGCGGCAAAACAACGATCATTACCAGAGACAACACTACGGAACGATAAATGGAAATCAGTGCAAAGGTCAGGATGATAACACCGATTCCAATGGCCTTGATCATTTGCGAGAAACTGTCATGGAGCTGTTTGATGTCTCCTTCCTGGCTGACGATAAACCCGGAGGTGTCAAGATGCTTGCCGGAATCTATCGCATCAGCCGTTAAGATGGTGACAGGACGTTTCGCCCGATATCCATTGACATCGATACTGTACAGCATCATATCCCGCTCAATTTTTGAAGGGGTCAGAGAGTAGTTCATTTGTGCCAGTTGTGAAAGCGGGACAAACCCTTTGGGTGTTTTTATGGGGACCAGTCTCAACGTCTCAGCATTTTCACTATACGGACCTTTGTAATAAAGCCGAACCGGTTGCACGGTAAAGGTAGAAAGGTTGGCGTTAAGGGACACCGGAAACCCCTTCAGCGCCAGTTGCCCGGCCATTTGAACCGGAGTAATTCCATAATATTGCGCTTTATTCTGGTCAATGTTAAGGACGATTTCAGAAAAATCATTGTCCCAACTGATACCTGTGGAAGTCAGGCCTTTAACTTTCGCGAGTTCCGTATTGATTTTTTGGGCGACCACCGGCAGTTGACGATAATCTTCTCCGAATATACGTACATCCACCGGCGCTTTAATGGAAGACATGGGCGTGGCGCCAAAGTCATAAACGTCAATGCTTTTAACATTTTTCAAACGTCCTAACTGATCCCTTATTTCATCCTCGATCTGCCACAGTGTTTTTTTTCTTGAAAACCGATCCACACAAATGATGCTCATGACCGCTTCGGTGGGAAGTGCGCCGTTTCCCAGAGAAAGCACGCCGGGTTCACTGCCAAAGGAAATGGAGCTTTTTTTAACTTCGGGTCGTGTATGCAGCCATTTTGTAAAAGATTTAATCCTTTTAACCGACATATCCACTGTCTCATTGGCACTGAATTTTATATTAGCCTTAATAATACCCGTATCCATGGGTGGCATGACGTCTTTTCCGATTACCGGCATGATGGTTTTTAAACTTAAAATAAGAAAAAGAAAAACAGCGCCGGTCATGAGTATTTTTCGTATCACTGAATGCCGGCCATTTGAAAATTTAAGCACCGAAATATAGGGATTTACCAAACGCCCCATGGATTTTTGATAAAGCCTTTCACAAAGATTCTCGAACCGATTTTTTTTCACTCCTTTTCTGTATAAAAATTTTGAAAAATGGGGAATAAAGGTGATGGAAAGAAAGTACGATGCGAGCAAAGCGATGATCAAAGCAGAGATCAGGTTTCTGAAAATACGCTGAGGAAAGTCTCCTACGAACATGAGGGGCGCAATGATGGATATGGTGGCCACGGTTCCGGCAAAAACAGGAGCAATAACCTCTTTTGTCCCTTTTTCAATGGCAGTTTCCAGTTCTTCCTTGAGTTCGCTCATATGTCGCTCAATATTTTCAAGAACGACAACCGCATCGTCAACCAAAAGGCCAAGAGCCAGAATAATGGCGGTATAAACAACGATATTTAATTCACCGCCACTGAGCCAGATAATGGCCAGTGTGGAAAAAAATACCATGGGAATTGAAATCAGGGCGGCGGTGATGGCTTTCAAATTCCCCAGGAAAAAGAGAAGCACAATCAATGTGAAAATAATGGCGTCTCTCAAGGCTTCCAGCATGTTCCGGTTGGCGGTCTGAAGTAGATCTCTCTGAGTATCCGAAATTTCAAAATGAATATTCGGGTATCGATGTGAGAGAGCTTTGATGTTCTTCCGTGCTGCCGTGCTGGTGGCCAGCACGCTTCCTCCCGGTGTGCGCTGAATTGCGACGGCAATGGCTTCTTTTCCGTTGCCCAGATAACCTGAAAATCGTTTTTGATAGCTCCAGTTCACCGTTGAAATATCAGCCAGTCTGACATTGGGCGCCACATAAAGATTCTTCAGGTTTTCAACGCGATCTCTTTCTCCGTAAAAGGTGAGTGTATAGAACCGATTATCGCCTTTGACAAATCCGATGGGAAGATTTTTATTAAATTGTCCCAGGGAATTAATAACATTATCGGGACTGATATTATAACTTCTGATCTTTAACGGATCAAGTTCAATGAGAAAAGCACCCTCGTAACCACCAAACACCTCCACGTTCCCGACGGCCGGGTCTCTCAACAATGCGGGCTTGATGTCGCTTTCAACAATCTTTCTGATATCTCCAAGGGATACGGATTTACTCGCAGGGCTTAAAGCAAAAATATCCACAGGCAGTGTGAAGGCACCTGCAATGTAGATGGAAGGATTTACGTTGGGAGGAAGTTTTGATTTTATTTTGTTGAGTGCATTGTTGACGTCCACCGCCGCTGAATTTAAGCCCTTTTCATATTCGAATTCGGCCTTGACCACGGAAATTCCGGCAATATTGACGGAACTGATATCACGGACAAGGCCCAGCGTGCTGATTTCCTGCTCGATCGGTTTTGAAACCGTGGATGCAACCACATCGGGCGTTGCACCGGGAACCTGTGAAATCACAACAACCTGGGGCCTTTCGGCATCCGGAAAAAGATTTTTCGGCATGACGATCAGCCCGATCAAGCCCATGACAAAAAAAGCGGCAATGATGCTGTATAACATATGGGGCCGCTTGTAGAAAAATTCAAACATGAAATATAATCTCCTCGGCGATCTGGTTTTAATCCAAGATAGAACTAAATTACGGACACCTTTACCGGTACCCCGGTCAACAGGCGAAGAAGGATGTCGGGTTTCGCTACAATCAGAATTTTACCTTCCAATGGAACATTTAAAACAGCACCTTCTTTGCCGCTTTTGAGAATGTGAACAGAGATAGGTAATGCTTTTCCGTTTTCATAAACAAACACCATCTGTTTTCCTTCACGGCTCAAAATAGAATCCAAAGGAACCAGGGCGGCACGTCCTGAAAATACGACCAGGGATGCATCCACAATTTCTCCAGCTATAAGACGCAGGCCTTTGGGAATCTGCGCCCGGTACTGTCTGAGACCGTTTCGGTCCGCAATGTCCAAAGAGCTTAATCGTAGCGTTTCTTGACCCATTTTCAAAGATACGGGTTCTATGCTATCCGGTAAATGAACGGCAAGATAGTTTCCTTCATCGGAACTGATGGAGAAAAGTGCCTTTCCGGGTAAGGCGATTTCACCCTCGGAAACAAATGCGGTGGAAATGGTACCATCCACCGGTGATGAAATCAAAGTATAGGAAAGGCTGCTTTCAATTTCGTTAATATTTTTTTTGGTGATACTCCTCTGATTATAAAGAGCCAGTAAACCATTTTCTGCGGTTTTTAGTTTTGACCTCAGCGATGAGATTGCAGATTCTTCGTTCTGGAACTGTTCAATGGATGCCCCTTTAACGTTAAAAAGCTCTTGGGTTCGCTTGTGAGTTTCTATGGTGTTCTTAAGAGAAATTTTTGAAGATTCTATCTGGGCTTTTTGTGAATCAATTTCATAATCGATGTTCGGCAATTTTAATTTTAACCCAGATTTTTTATCCTTAAGTTCTCTGTCATCAATCCTTGCAATCAAATCGCCCGCTTTTACCCGGTCTCCTTCGGATTTATAAACTGCCGTGACGTTGCCCATCACTTTGGTTGAAACCGTGGCGTTTCTTTCGGATCTTACTTCTGCCAGCACCGGCAGGGTAAGGGTTATTTCTGCTGTTTCCAGTCTTATCCCATCTACCCGAACAGCCAGGACTTTCGGCGGTTTGGCGGTAACAAGCGCCTGTTTTCGAATTTTCAAAACAACAACCCCGCCAACCAGTAATACGGCAATAACAATAAAGGGTATAAATTTTTTCATTGGACGACTCCTAACAAATTTTGTCCGTATAAAACGGCCTGTTCGGCAACGAGATTCCATTGCTTGCTTTTCCATAACGATAAGTCTGCCTTTGCCTTTAAAAGATCGATTTCGTATACGAGGTAATCTTCAATGGTCATTCGTTTATTTTTAAAAGATACTTTGGATATGTTTAATATTTCTTCCGACAGTACTATATTTTTCCTGGCCCGGTCGATGGCATCTTCGATGACCGGTTTTCTCTGATCGATACTCTTTGCTTTTGCATCCAGATCTTTTTTTGTTTTGCGATATTTCTCTTTTGCCTTTTTTAAATCGATTTTGGCGATTTTTTCATCCAAATAAGGGGTTCTGTCGAAAAACGGAAAAGAGATATTTACCGATACCGAGCCATAATCACGATCGATGCTTTCACCGGTATTATAGGCATCCCCGTAATTTTTGGTATAAAAGCCGTTTAAAACAAGCTTTGGATAAAGATAATCTTTTTTTACTTTAACGCCGATTTCTGCCGCATCGACATCTTTTTGGGTCAATGAAAGTGCGATATAATCACCTTGTGTCAATAGTGTTTCTTTTAACGTCATGGGGACCGGACCGTCGATCTGAATTCCGGTTACGGAATAAATATCACGGGTCACATCAATCTCTTTGGAGGAGATGTCGCTGAGCTGCAAATGCAGACTTTTTATGGTTTTATCGATTTTAAAAACTTCAGATTCCGGAACCCGGCCGTTTTTAACCCCAATGTCAATAATTTTTCTGGTTTCTTCCAAAGAAGCGATCCTTTCTTTGATAAAATATTTTGTCTGTTTGAGATATTCCAGAGCGCTATTTAACGACACAACAACCGATTCATTCTGAATCAGAATAATCTTTTCTTTTATCTCACTTTTCTGAGTCAGTGTTTTTAACTGTCTCCCCGTATCATATATTTCTTTGACGAAAATCGGCATGCTCGCTTTAACACCGTAACGAAAAATTTCATCTGAAAACGGGATCGATTCTCCGGCGGCAATATTAACTTCAGTGGGGGGCAATGGCCGAAAGTTTGTCGGCGAATTGTAATTTTCGTATGAACCTACAGCATAGATTTTGGGGAAAAGGGGGGCATAACCCTTTTTCACAGCCTCCTTGCTTTTGGCTACGGACAGTTCTTCAAATTTTACTTCCGGTTGGTCTTTCACCGCTTTAAGCAATGTGGTGATATCCATTGCATGGGCGATTCCCGAGATAAAAAAGAGAAATAGCGCAATTCTGATGAACATTTTCATGGTTTGATCCTGTATGTGTTTTTTATTATTCATGGGTAGTGATCGATGTTGCCATACTTTATCCATCCAGATGCGATTTCATTCCGTATTGCTTCTGCTGCTCCAGCCTTTTGATAAAATCCTTGACTAGGCGTAAGGCTTCATCTTTGTCATCATCCATTGCCGCCATTCGCATCTCCTGAAATTCCTGGTTTGAAATGGTTAAAATCATCGAAATCCTCCTTAATCATTGCAATGATCTGCTGCATTCATCGACCAAAGCGTTCTGTTTGTGAAGGGCCGTAACTGGCCTCGAAAACCGGCACTCAATGCGGCTGCAAGACTTTCTCGATCTTTTTGACAAGACTTCCTTTTATATATTCGAGCGCCTTGTCTTTATCCTCATCCAGGGCGATGCCCAATACCTGTTGGACATCGGAGATGTCCAGTTCTATCTGCACTTTTTTCAAATTCATTTTAAAAAATTCTCTTAAGTATAAACAGGCGTATACTGTTAATAATCAAATTTAAACCGTCTTATGTATTCCGAAAGTCTTTGCTATTCTCTTCACCTGTCGGTAGACAATCTTCCGAATTTTTTGTTTTGGTATGCCGCCAACGATCTTGTTTTGGTTTTGGTCGGTGCCGGACTATACTCTGTGATGCCCGTATGTCTTTCACCACCCGGAGACCAAAATCATATTCTACTGAAAGATCCCATATATCAGCCAGATTGCAATGACCACGAGCAATAGCGCGAAATACTTTTTAAGTTGCGACTGATCGGTTTTTATAGCGATACGGGGACCTATCTGCGAGCCGATCAGTACGCCTGCCGCCAAAACAACAGTCAGCCGAAGATCAAAATGGCCCCGCAGCACGTGCCCGACGAACCCCGTCAAAGCGGTTACACCGATCATCAGAGAAGAGCTCCCTACCGCAATGTTCATAGGGACACCGCCTATTACGACGACGGCAGGCACCTTGAGCAAACCGCCACCGACGCCCAGCATCCCGGCGACGAATCCAGCCAAAAGCATTACCGGAACGAAGATCAGAACATTTATCGTATAAGGCACCGCTACGCCGGTGGAATGCCACTGCCACCAGTGGTTTGAACCGGCAGGTGCTTCCACTGCCGCTTTAGGCGGTCTATACATATAATAGGCGCCTATCAAAAGAACGCCGGCAAAGCAAAGCTTGGATATGTTAACCGAAAAATAGGGAGAAAAATAGCCGCCCAAAAAAGCGCCGATGTTCGTCGGCGGCTCAATCAGCAGCACCAGCTTCCAATCCACCGTTCGGGCCTTGGCAAAAACCAGCATGGATGAAAAAGACACGACCATGATCAATACCTGGCTGGTGGTGGCAGCGACATACATTGGCACGGAAAGAGCCAGCAACATGGGAACATAAAAAGCGCCACCGCCTTGGCCGAACATCGAAAAAACAGCGGAAACCGTCAGAAAAACGAAAAACAGAATTATTAACGTATAGATAGACATTTTGTCTCCATGTCGGCGGCACGGTAGCAGTGTGTATCAACTACCAGGGACAAGGGGCCGAAAGTCGAACGAATGAATCTCAACCCAATATTCCGATGCGACCGTTACACCAACTCTAAGCCGCCTGTTATCAATCTCAATCTGCGTATCCGGAGCAGGGAATGCAGACCAATTGGTTGTTCTCCGTCACCCGGAGCTTATTGACAAAGGTCAATTCGCCGCATCTATCACAACGCTTTGCCGTGAAAATGCCTTTGCCTTTTGTGACGACCATCTGATGGACTTCGCCGATATCCAGAAAAACACTCTCATCTATTGAGAGAATTCGCTCTACGAGAGGATCGGCGATCTCCGGTGGGATATCCTGCGGCGGCACTCCTTCTTTGCGCTTTTGAACAAAGGGCGAAGCCAGGGCCTTTTCAAAGAAATCGGGCTTGAGTGATACGCGTACGGCGCGGCCGGTCTGCTGGTCGATCAAGGTAAATGCCATTTTATTGAAATAGCGTTTTTCAATATTGGATTTGCCGTAAGTGCATCCCGTCGCGGTCATGATGCCGTCAAGAAAGCAGCCCGCAGCATGCCCCTTGCCGGTCTCCGCGACCACAAAAAGTTCTTTATCCTGTGATCTATCTACGTTAAGCGCTTTCATGGCGGCCATCCCCGCCCTCAGCCCCATAGGCATGGCCGGGCACTTATGACCGTGAAACTTCATGCCGATTTCGAACAGTTCATTGAGATCTTTCATAATAATTTCTCCTTAGTTAAAAATTTTCGGCGTGCAAGGCACGCGAGGTTTGTTTTTACTTATAACGCCTTAGTAATTCATCAAAGTTGAATCTGGATGGAATATTTTAAAAGAATAGCATTCAAGCCGCATATCGACTTTGTTTAAGGTTCACAGGTAACATGACAGACGCCTGTTGGGGTTTCCACGGCATACGGAAAATACTTGCGTTTAAACCAGAGCGCGACATTGACCAGGCTGATAAGTACCGGGACTTCAACCAGCGGGCCGATCACCGCCGCAAAAGCCTGGCCGGAATCGATGCCGAACACGGCTACGGCTACGGCAATGGCCAGTTCGAAGTTGTTGGAAGCTGCCGTAAAACTTAATGTTGTGGACTGTTCGTAAGTGGCCCCTACTTTCATGGATAGATAGAAAGAAACAAAAAACATAATCACGAAATAAATGCAAAGCGGGATGGCCACCCGAATGACATCCAGCGGCAGTTGGACAATATATTCTCCCTTTAAGGAAAACATCACCAGAATGGTAAACAACAGTGCGATCAGGGTAATCGGGCTGATTCTGGGGATGAACTTATTTTCATACCATTCTTTGCCCTTTGTCTTCAGGCCGATCACCCGGGAGATGATACCGGCGATAAAAGGGATGCCCAGATAGATAAAGACACTTTCGGCAATCTGTCCGATGGAAATTTTTACAACCATTCCCTGAAGTCCGATCCACTGCGGAAGGATGGTTATGAAGATATATGCATAAACGGAAAAGAAGAGCACCTGGAAGATGGAATTGAACGCCACAAGACCGGCGCAGTATTCGGCATCGCCTGATGCCAGATCGTTCCAGACGATTACCATGGCAATGCATCGCGCCAGGCCGATCATGATCAATCCCACCATATATTCATGATGCCCTGACAAAAAGGTGATGGCCAGCAAAAACATCAGGATAGGGCCGATAACCCAGTTTTGTATCAGTGACAGCAAAAGGACCTTATAGTTGCGGAAAACCTGACCCAACTGCTCGTATTTGACCTTGGCCAGCGGCGGATACATCATCAGGATCAATCCGATGGCAATGGGAATGTTGGTGGTATTTACCTGGAAGAAATTGATGATTTTTTGAATACCCGGAAACAGATAACCGCCCATGACACCCATAAACATGGCCAGAAAGATCCATAACGTCAAAAAGCGGTCTAAGAACGACAATTGTTTGATTTCAGACACTTTCCTCTCCTTGTCAGCGACAATCTTTACACGATAAAAACAGGAACATTTATTTTTCAATCCATGTTTTGATTTCGTCTTTACTCGGAATTTTG
>CAVZUV010000012.1:0-30100 GCA_963778575.1 uncultured delta proteobacterium
AATACTATACGTAACAAGTGCTGTTTTTGAGATCTAAAATACTTGGCATGAAATGAAATCAGCCAAATTGATAGATATCGTATAAGAACCGGATAGAAGCTTAAGATGGATTTTAGCAATATTGTGGTGTGAGAATTGAGCAATATCTGTCTATGTTAACACACGGCACCGAATACCGTATGGTCCTTTTTGATTTTTTCGATGGTCACCTGAACCAGGGTATTGAAAAGAGTGTCTTCCCCAACGACATGCACGGGAATATAGTTGGATGTGATGCCTTTTAACAACCCTGTGGCAATGTCTCTTTTGCCTTCAATCAGAACCTGGACGGTTTTCCCTGTAAATTTGTTATAAAAAGCTCCCTTTTTTTCATCTCCGAGCCGGCGCATCTTTTCACACCGCGCCTTAATGGTTCTTGCCGGCACTTTTTGCGGATACTTATCGGCAGCTGTCCCCGGGCGGGGTGAAAAGGGAAAAACGTGGAGATAGGTGACCGGCAGTTTCTCGATAAGGGAGTAGGTATTTTCGAATGCGTTTTCGGTTTCACCCGGAAATCCGATGAGGATATCGGCGCCGATGGCGGCGTCGGGAATTCGCTCCTTTATCTTATAGATCAACGCTTCGAAAAATGAGCGTGAGTAATCCCGATGCATCTTTTCCAAAACATGATCATCTCCACTCTGCAAGGGAATATGAAAATGGTTGCAGAAAATTTCCGATTCCGCCACAAGGTCGACAATCTCTTGAGTCAGTTCAAGGGGCTCGATGGAACTGAGTCTTACCCGATCAAAGTCATTTAAATCGCGAATGCGGACCAGCAGATCCGATAAACGGGTTTGGGGTGAAAGGTCCAGTCCATAGGCCCCGAGGTGCACGCCGGACAACACCACTTCATGAAATCCGGCCTGTTTTAAACATCGGATGTGTTTCAATACGTTTTCAAGGGGCATGCTGCGGCTTTTCCCCCGGGCGTAAGGGACAATACAATAGGTGCAGAAGGCATTGCAGCCGTCCTGGATCTTTAAAATGGGCCGGGTCCGGTTTCCGGATATTGTTACGGGAATATTTTTGAAATGACTCTCGGACAGAATGTTTCGGCGGACAAGGGCAGGGGAGAAGGCGGCTTTTTCACCGGACAAGACGATATCCGGGATATGATGTTTATCCCCATGACCGATGATGCGGTGCACCCCGTCGATCTTTTTTAATTCATCGGGTTCGGTCTGGGCATAGCAGCCGGTGACGACAATCTGCGCCTGCGGATGGGATCGAATGAACTGCCGAACGGCCTGCCTGGACTGCATGGCGGCTTTGCCGGTGACCGCACAGGTATTGATGATGCAAAGATCTGCCGGATCTTCGGCGCCGGCCGGCAGACAGCCCAAATCTTTCAGCCGCTGGGCAATGGCATCCGACTCATATTGATTGACTTTGCATCCCAAGGTCGTGATGGTAAATTTGGTCATTGGTTATTTGTTTTTTTATTTATAGAACACAGATAACGCGGATTTAACGGATCCGCACAGATATTCAGGTTGGTTCGCTATGCTCACAAGGGGCGACGCCCCCTAATTTCTATACGATCCGCGAAAATCCGCATAATCTGTGTCATCTGTGTTCCATACGTTTTAAACTTTGAGCTTTCAACTTTGAGCTTCGGTACTAATCCACCCCCCACCCAGCACCTCATCGTCTTTGTAAAATACCGCACACTGGCCGGGGGTGACGGCTTCCTGGGGGTTTTCAAAGTAAACCATAGCTGTTTTTTCGTCAACCGGGGTCAACCGGGATGCGGCGGCCGTGTGGCGGTATCTGACGCGGGTTTGAACCTGGACCGGCCGGCTCGGAGCCTTTTGGATCCAGTTAATATCTTTAACCTTGCATTGAGAAGCGAACAGATCTTTTTTAAATCCTACCGTCAGTACATTCTGGCGGGTGTCCATACGGACGACGTAATATGGCTCGGAAGCCGGGCAATTGATTCCCCGGCGCTGGCCGATGGTAAACAGGTGCAGGCCTTTATGCTCTCCCAGAATCCTGCCGCTGACATCTTGTATCAAACCGGGTTTAGGATCAAACCCCTGGTGCCGGGCCAGAAAGTCCCCGTACTTTTTGCTCTTGATAAAGCACACATCCTGGCTTTCGCTGCTTCTAACCGGCTTGAATCCCTTTTGATTTGCCAGGCGGATCACATCTGTTTTCTTCATGGCCCCGAGGGGAAACAGTGCGGCGGACAGGTGACCTTGGCTCAAGCGAGCCAGAAAATAGGCTTGATCCTTTTTGTCATCGACGCCTTTATACAGATGGAACCTGCCGCGGCTGTCTTCTGCTATCCTGGCGTAATGCCCGGTTGCCAGCATCGATGCCCCCAGGTTTCGGGCAAAGTCAAAAACCGTTCCGAATTTAATAATAGGATTGCATACGATACAGGGATTCGGGGTTTGGCCGGCCTGATAGGTCCCAATGAAATAATCGACGACATTTTTTTGAAACTCGATGCGGCAATCGATGATTTCAATGTCGATTTTAAGTTGATCTGCGATGGAAAAAATTTTATGGGGTCGTAATGAATGATCATCCGGACCGTTTTGGCAAATTGCGTCTTCATATCCGGTAATAAAATGAATCCCGATAACGCGATGCCCCTTTTCTTTTAAGATATAGGCGGCCATGAGAGAATCGATGCCGCCGCTTACGGCAATGGCGGTTAACGGCTTCATTAAAAATGATTTTTATTCGAAGGACGGACTTCCATGGCTCGGGTGGGACAGGCCGCAACGCACAATTCGCACACGCTGCATTTTTTCTGATTGAAATCCACCGACATTTCAGGCCGTTTGATGGAAAGGGCGTGTGTCGGGCACACGGCCGTGCAGGCGCCGCAATGGGTACATCTTTTGTTGATGCGTTTTATTTCCTGCGACGCATTCAACACCTGTACGCCCCGTTGCTTGAGATATTTGACGCCTTCCTTGAAATCTTTCCGGCTTCCGGCGAGTTCCAACACCATCACGCCTTCTTTTCTGGGAAGTATGGACGCATTGAGAATGTTAAAGGTCAGGTCAAAATCCTTTGAAAGATAGCAAACGATGGGTTTTTCCACTTCCGTCTTGGGAAATCGCAGTATGAGTATTTTAGAGTACACGGTGGACCTCCGAAAATTCTTTATTTTTGGCTTAAAGCATTATACTGTAATGGTCGATGTTTGTTCTGTCAACTGCATTTTAAACCCATAAACCGTTCTTGACAGCCGATTTATGAATCCTTTTGCGTATCGAACAACAGGTTTTGCCATCAAGACATTGGCCGGACTGTCAAAGGCAAACATTCATATTCACGACAAAGAGAACATCCCCAAAGGCTCCGTTATCTTTGTCGTAAATCATTTTACCCGAATCGAAACCCTCCTTTTGCCCTATCATATTCATAAACTGGTGGAAATTCCGGTATGGTCCCTTG
Organism: uncultured delta proteobacterium; assembly: GCA_963778575.1. Taxonomy (GTDB): domain Bacteria; phylum Desulfobacterota; class Desulfobacteria; order Desulfobacterales; family UBA11574; genus UBA11574. The sequence goes on from CAVZUV010000012.1 coordinate 3,460, forward strand.
CCGATTATCAATTTTTTGAAGGAGCCCTGGGTGTTTTTCTCGACAAGGTCGGTGCGGTCTCCACAAAAAATCCCCATCGGGATCTTCTCATTATCAAAAGTTTACTGACCGGCGAGGCCAACTGGATTATTTTTCCCGAAGGCCGGATGGTCAAAAACAAAAAGATTGTTGAAAAGGGACAATTCATGATTTCCTATGCCGGCGGCAAATATCCGCCGCACACCGGTGCCGCGACGCTGGGGCTCAGAACCGAGTTTTACCGCCAGCGGTTTCGGATTACTTTGAAGGAAGATCCCGACAGAGCCCGACAGTTGATGGATCGCTTTCGAATCGACGCCGCCGAGCCGGTGATTGACAACAACACGTATATCGTACCGGTGAATGTGACATATTATCCCCTCAGGGCGCATGAAAATATTCTCAGCAACCTGGCCGCCCGATGGATAAATCATGTTTCGGACCGCATGATGGAAGAGATTATGACCGAAGGGAGCATGCTGCTGTCCGGTGTGGACATGGATATCCGGTTCGGCAAACCCATTGAAATCAAGTCTTTCATGAAGCGTTCGGTCATAAAGCAGGATATCTCCTCAAAACATCACATCGATTTCGACGACCCGATTCCTTCAAAACAGATCATGCACAAAGTTGCATTAAAGATTATGAAAGAATACATGTCCGCCATTTACAGCATGACCACTGTGAATCACGACCACATTTTTGCATCCTTGCTGAAGCAGATTCCGTTTAAAAAAATCGACGCGCATGATTTCAAAAGACGGGCATTTTTTGTGGCTGCGGTGAATCTTGATGAAACCGGGGTATGCCTGCATGAAAATCTTCATTCAGATCAGACCCATCTGTTGATAGACGACCGTTTCAACAAGCTTGAAAATTTTGTCAAAATCGCCGAGGAAAAGGGGGTTGTCAAAATAGAAAACAACCTGCTCATAAAAGACACCTCGAAATTTATCTCTTCTTTTGATTTTCATCGCATCCGTCTCGACAACCCTATTGCCGTTATTGCCAATGAGGTGGAACCTTTAAAAAAGCTCCAGCGCAGGATAAGGCGGTATGCGTGGACACCGGGATTTTGGCTGAAAAGGAACATCGCCGGCTTCTTAATGAAAAAAGCTGAGGATGAATTTGAACAGGATTATAAAACCTTTTATATTGACGGAGAAACAAAAGACAAAGATATCGGAAAACCCTTTCTGATCAAAGGCGGTGCCCGTGATACGGGCGTGGTACTTGTACACGGCTATTTGGCCGCTCCCTTTGAGGTAAAAAGCCTGGCCGAGTTTCTGGGACAAAGCGGGCTCTGGGTCTATGCTCCCCGCCTAAAAGGACACGGAACTTCTCCGGAAGATCTGGCACAAAGAACCTACACGGACTGGGTGGCTGCCGTTGAAAGGGGATATGCCGTTATGCGTCACTTGTGCCGTCAAGTCGTGGTGGGCGGGTTTTCGGCCGGAGGGGTACTGGCTCTGGAATTGGCGGCAAGACTAAAAGATATCAAAGGGGTTTTTGCGGTTTGTCCGTCCATGAGTCTTAAAGATTTTTCATCAAGATTTGTTCCTGCAGTGGATGCTTGGAACCGATGGATGCAAAAGGTCCGATTCAACGGAGCCAAAAAGGAATTTGTCGAGAACCAGCCGGAAAATCCACATATTAATTATTTTCGAAATCCGATCTGCGGGGTCTTGGAATTGGAACGGCTTATGGAAACCGCGGCCGATAAATTGTCTGACATACAAATGCCGGCGCTGGTGATTCAATCTCTGGGAGATCCGGTGGTGAATCCCAGTGGATCGCAGCGGGCGTTTAAACATATCGGATCCGAGGATAAAACCTATAGCCTGTTTAACTTTGACCGGCACGGCATACTTCTGGGCAAAGACTCGGAGAAAGTGCATAAAGCGATCTTGAATTTTATTAAAGCGTTAAATTGATGAAATAGAAAATAGAAAACAGGAAAGATTGAAGACAGGAATATTGGAATGTTGGAATAATGGAAGGTTGGGTTTTAAAAGGATATTGTCCAATTTAATTTTACCTTTAACCTCCGCTTCTCATACCCAATATTCCAATTTTCCAGCATTCCATTATTCCATGGGTACCTGACGGTAAGCACTATCCTTATAGGATGAAACCAAGCCAGCCTTCCGAATATGGATTTTTAAAATATTTTTCATCATGCTAAATTTTTTGGTGACAGATGCCGATAGGTGTGTTACACACCTTTGAGAAATAAAAAGAGCCCTTTGAAAAATGCATATTTTTGTTCGAGGTCAAGGAAGGCGATAATTTTAGCCACAGGAATACATTGAGTATTTCGAGGATTAAAATTTGAGCCTGACGCAGAAATTGGGCAAAAAGAGGCGTTTTGCAGAGGTCTTGAAAGGGAACCCATGATCTCCGCTTCTATTACCAGGACAATGTGTGCTTATCGAGCGATCAGCGCTGCCGCGGCGGCTGCCGCCGGGCAGCCTGTGGTCCTGAAGAGGAGCGGATAACCGGATTCCTCAAAAAATCATTCAGGGCTGCGGGCATTCAAACCGCAGCCCTTTTAATTTTAGGGCTGCCTCAAGCAGCCCTTTTTTTATTGGCAATTGAGAACCTGGTCGTTTGGATCAGGTGAGTGATGAGAACATAAAAGAGGAAAGAGAAAATAGGAAAGAGGAGACCAGGGATAAACATGAATCAGAATAATAATATTTATGTTCATTTGCGTTTATTTGCCGTTCCCTGTTTTCTAATTTCTAATTCCTATTTTCTAAAATGAATTTAGAGGAGGAGAAATTGCAATGCGAACTCGCATAATCCACAGTGGGGCGGAAGAGCTGACATATGAGATCCGAAACATTATACGCGTGGCCGACAAGCTCAAGGAACTGGGGGTACCGGTCTATCTGGAAAATATCGGCGATCCTGTGGCCAAAGGTGAAAAAATACCCGTTTGGATGAAAGAAATTGTTGCCGAACTGGCAAGAGAAGACATGTGCTACGGTTATTGTCCCACCCAGGGGTTGTTTGAAACGCGGAAATTTCTGGTTTCCCTGAATAACAACAACGGCAACTGTCGGATTACGCCGGATGATATCATCTTTTTTAACGGCCTCGGGGATGCCATTACTAAGACCTACGGGTTTTTAAATCGAACCGCCAGGGTCATAACGCCGTCCCCGACCTATACGACCCATTCTTCTTCCGAAGCAGCCCATGCCGGATTCCCTCCGATTTGTTATCCCCTGGATCCCCACAATCACTGGTTCCCGGATATCGAGGAACTTCGCCGCCGTGTCAAATATAATCCCGCGGTGGCCGGTATCCTGCTCATCAACCCCGACAATCCGACAGGAGCGGTATACCCGGTGAACCTGATCAAGGAGATTGTCGAAATCGCGAAAGAATTTGACCTTTTCATCATTGCGGATGAGATCTACCAGAACCTGGTGTTTAACGGCAACAAAACAGTATCGCTGGGTTCGGTCATCGGTGATGTTCCCGGCATCTCGATGAAAGGGATTTCAAAGGAAATCCCGTGGCCCGGCTCCCGCTGCGGTTGGATCGAAGTGTACAATGTTCACCGGGATTCGGAGTTTAAATCCTATATTCAAAGCATTCTTAACGCAAAAATGGTGGAGGTTTGTTCCACCACATTGCCTCAAAAAGCACTGCCCCATATTCTAAGCCATCCAAGATACCAGGACTATCTGGAGCAGCGTCGGCAGCGCTATCAGCGCTTTTCAAAAATTGCCTTTGAACGGCTTCGCAGCATCCCGGGGGTACTGGTGAACCCCACCAACGGCGCTTTTTATATGAGCATCGCTTTTGAAGACGGTGTTCTGAACCATCATCAGACGCTTCCGATTCCCAACGGAGCGGTGAGAAAACTGGTGGATGACATTACCGGCGATCCGAACATTCAACAGGACAAGCGGTTTGTATATTATCTGCTGGCTGCAACAGGGATCTGTGTGGTTCCCCTGACATCTTTTAATACCCGTATGCAAGGATTTCGACTGACGCTGCTGGAGCCGGAAGAAACAAGGTTTTGCAAAATGCTTGACAAACTAAAAGAAGGAATTGAAGCGTATATTGCATAAATCTTACTAATAAACTGCAGATGACTTAAAAGACGTGCGATCTGAAAAAAGATGTGTGCTCTGCCATTCTCAAGTTAGTCCGCTTCGCTCACGATTGGAATGTTGGAATAACGGAATAAAGTTTTGGTCGTTATTTCATCGAGATGAAATTATTTTCAATTTCATTGGGGTCATGTATGATGTTAAAAAAACCAAGCCTCGACAAATTATTTTATATACAGTATGTTGTATAAATACCGAGACATTAAATTAAGGACAAGAATAATGATAGAGCGTTTAGGTGAGCGAGTTTTTCAAAAGGGTTTAATATCAAGGGATGATATAGAAAAAGCAGTTGAAAGGCAGCGTTTATATGGAGGAAGGATCGGTTTTAATTTAATGGCGTTGAACCTTATTACCGAATTGCAACTATCCGATTTTTTCAAGTTTAAGCCGCTTACGCCGAAAAATGTATCAGAAACCAATATTGAACTCGGATTCATTGCAGACTTGATTTTGAAGCATTGTCTGTTTCTAAAAAAATTCACAACCGCTCCTTTGATTAAAAAAACAAAATTACCTTCTTCTGTTATCGGCAGCATTATCGATGATCTGCGAAAGGACGGATTTATCGCCATCGTCAAGGGAGACACGTCATTTGCGACCTCTCAGTATGAGTACAACATGACGGATTCAGGTATCAACCGTGCGCTTCAAGCCTTGGAAGAATGCCGATATGTCGGCCCTGCTCCGGTGTCATTGGACGAATATCGATATGCTGTTGAGATACAGACCATCAAAAGCATTGAAGTTACATACGAACATTTAAAACAAGCCTTTTCAGGTATCGTCGTTGGTGATGAGAAGATTAAAACTTATGGTTCTGCCATCAATTCAGTAAAACCAATATTTTTATACGGACCTGCGGGCAACGGCAAAACAACCATTGCCGAATCTATCGGCCATTCGCTTACCGGAGAAGTTTATGTTCCATACGCTGTTCTGGCAGGCAATCAGATCATTGTTGTGTATGATCAGGTCAATCACAAGGCGGCGGATTCAAAAGAATCTGTTGATCAATTGGATCAAAGATGGATAAAAATTAAACGACCAATTGTCCTGGCAGGCGGAGAACTCACCCTGAAAACACTCGATTTAGACTTTAATCCCAATTCTAAGTACTATGAAGCCCCCTTACAGATGAAAGCCAACAATGGTTTGTTTATTGTGGATGATTTCGGCCGGCAGATTGTTGATGCGCAAACCCTTTTGAACCGATGGATTATTCCCTTAGACCGTCAAACCGATTTCCTTACATTGCATACCGGCATGAAGTTTGAGATTCCCTTTGATCAATTGGTGATTTTCGCCACCAACCTTCCCCCTAAAAAAATTGCCGACGAGGCTTTTTTGAGAAGACTAAGGTATAAAATTAAAATGGATTCCCCGACGGTTGAAGAATTTCGAGATATCTTTAAAAACGTTTGCATTTTTAACAAAATCGACTTCGATGAAGATATCTTTGCTCATCTGACGGATAAATATGAAACATCAAGAAGAAAGTTATCTTGCTGCCATCCCAGAGATCTGATTGATCAAATTATCGATGAAGCCCATTTCAGCAATATCCCCCCAGAAATATCCAAGGATGCCATCGATAAGGCATGGGACCATTATTTCGTTGAATAAAATCGATATACGATTTTATAAAGGATTAAAGATGAATCAAAATAGCTATGTGGATTATTACGAAGACTTGCAGGTAAGTCCCAATGCCGACTTGGAGACCATCGAACGGGTTTACCGTTTGTTGGCCAAACGATATCATCCTGATAATAGCCTCACAGGGAATAATGAGAAATTTAATATTATTACATTGGCATTTAAGGTGCTTTCAGATGTAGAAAAACGGGCGGCATTTGATGCGAAATATGAGGATGCGCGAAATCAAAGATTAAAGACTTTGTCTAATGTATCTTTATCTGAGGGATTTGATAACAACCAACAGATACGAGATGCAATTCTCTCCATACTCTATACTGACAGAAGGCAGAATCCATCTGATTCGGGAGTAGGTTCATGGCGCCTTGAAAAATTGCTGGGATGGCCGGAAAAGGTACTGGAGTTTCATATCTGGTATTTAAAAGAAAAAGGTTGGATTCAGCGGATAGACAATGGAGGATACGCAATCACCGCCAGTGGTGTGGATATTGTAGAAGAAGATGGTTTTAACTTGGGGAAAGAAAAGTTATTAACCTATCAAAGAGGATTATCTAAAAGTAAAAATCAATCAGAAGAAACCAATTTGCAAAAGTAGTTTACCCTAAATGCACCAATATGAATTTAATGGCGTGTATGGAACGATAACAACTTTTTTTCTGATTTGTTTCCATGTATGACTTCCGTATGATTAATTTTTTCGTTAAGTGCAATATTCAATTGACGGTCTCTTCCATATATATCATCTCTGAAATTGACCTTGCCATCCTTGTCAACCCAGGCTGTCCAGTAAAGAATATGAATATTTATAGGATGCGACAAAAATATTGCTTTGGTTTTGTTACTGTTGACCGCAGCAGTTAATTTTTCGCGATCCCATTTTGAATTGTCCTTCAGGAGGTAATCTGCGAGCTCTATGGGTTTTTCAATGCGGATGCATCCGGAGCTGAAGGTTCGCTTGGTTTTACTGAACAATTCATGAGCAGGCGTGTCGTGCAAATAGATGCTGAATTCATTGGGAAAAATAAATTTGATGCGTCCGAGGGCATTTGAATCAGCCGGGTCCTGGCGAAATTTATAGACCAGGTTCTTTTTTGAAATCGTATTCCAGTCAATGGAGTTGGGGTCTATCTCTTTGGCTCCATCCGTCCAGTTTTCAAAAATTCGGATGTTTTTTTCAGCCAGATAATTCGGGTCTTTTTTGATATGAGGCAGTATATCTTTTAAAGCGATTTTGAACGGTATATTCCAATAGGGATTCAGCTTAAAGTAGGTTATCTTCTGTGATAAGACGGGTGTGGGGCGTTTCTTTTTCCCTACGATAACCCGGATCGATTCAAGTGTCTGTCCGTTTTCAATGACATCGAGATCAAAATTGGCCGTATTGACCATGATATAACGTTTTCCAAGGTTCCGTGGAAGCCAGCGCCATCTTTCCATATTCAATTTTATTTGTTCGATACGGTCTTCCACCGAAACATTTAAGGCTGACAAAGTATTTGATCCTACGACGCCGTCTGCTTTGAGGCCGTTTCTGGTCTGAAATTTTTTAACCCCGTCTTTCAAAGTTTCATCAAAATATTCCGAGTTGTTGTTTTCCGAATCCTTTAGGTCTCCTGAAATAATCAGGCGCGATCGTAAATCGGCAACACGTTTTCCAGTGTCCCCTTTATGCATTTTTAAACTGCCGAAAATTTTATGCCAGCCCCCTGATTCTTTGATGTTGATATATTTTAATAGCGCTGATTTTAATCTCACATATTCGGGATGATGCGGCTGCAATGTACCGACTAATTCTTCCAAGTTATCATGAGAAAGTAATGGTTCCAGAATTTTCAGAAGATCTTTCTTCGGCTTTTTGATATGCCAGTCAAAATCGTATGAATTAGGATTTATCAGGCCTTCAGACAAATGATACCCAAATGAAAAAAAAGCATCGGTTAAAAATAATTCGAGTTGCGCATACTTTTCAGGCTTAAATGTTCCGTATATGCTGTTGAGTTCGGTGTGAGACAGCAAGGTCGAAATGTCGTCCCGATGATAGGCTGCGGGATCGAGTCCTTCATAGTCTGCTTTTAAAATCATCCCGATGAAATCTTGCGCTTTTTTGTTCAGCCCTTCTTTATTTATCCATACAGGCTTAAATTCTCGATGAAAATAAAAATAGAAAAGAAATTTCGGATCGCAATTTAAGTCGGCATTAGGATCTGTTATATGTTTGATTGCAAGGGATGTTAGTCGGGATCTCAGATACCCTGAGCACCTCATCATTCATATTGAAACTGCTGCCGCGTTTTATATTTTGCTCAGGAATATTTACAAGGTTCTGATTAAAATCATCGGTAAATCCTCGGATGTTATTTGTCTTGTTATACGCGAACAAAGAAGGAGAAGGTTGAATCAAGCTGACCAAATTAAGATCCAAATTACCTGTTCCATGTTTGTCGACAAATTCAATCGGATCATTAATTGAAGAATATATATCCTTCCGTGGATGTATATTCAGAGCAAAAATATTTCCGACCAAGAAGAAGATGCTTGCAAGCAAAATGAATAGAATTTTAAGTAGTCTCATAATTTTTTCCAGCCCAAACACATTTCTAAAAGATCAGCAATAATGAATGCTGGAATGATGGAATATTGGAAGATTGAGTTTTTAAAAAGGATATTATCTGAATTAATTTTACCAATTACCTTCGCCTTTGATACTAAACATTCGAAGATTGATGGCTTCGTAAAAGATGGATAATCACGCCATTCGTCCGCATCAAGTTCGGGACGGGAATGACGAAAACGAGCCTTTTTAGACTATTTACGAGACTATCAACATTCCATTATTCCTACGCGTCCGATGCCGTTGCGCATAGTAGATTTACGCGAGACAACATCTCCCTTGTATATGCAGCAAATTTGAAAATCGCTAAACATAGGTTGTGCATTTATGACAGCAATAATAATGCCAGGATATGATGAGCCAAATAGCATAATATAATATTGATTGTTTAAAAATATTAATAAGATAGAATAATGATAGTGATAATGGATTGAAAATGTGAAATAAATTACAGGGGATGGGTAATGAAAGTAATACCATTGGAATCATGTAATAAGGAGCGAAACGGATGATGGTCTTATTTCTCATCAATTTTCACCCGAAGGGTGAGCCGGATATTTTTATCTGCTGCGTTATTAAGGACTCGCAATAGTGTGAAGGCGGTATGGTTTCGCCCTTAAGTGCCTTGCATATAGGGCATCACAGCCGGTGGCGCGAAAGCCTCCGACTTCGTGCAAAATTAGCTAATTGACACTGGGAATGATGGTTCCGATGAAACAAGTGCAAAAGCATATATCACAGGATTGCAGGGGTTGAGGGAAATAATGGAAACCTGGACTGGAATGTTTGGGGGTATGACTGGGGAGAAGCAAAGCATAAATATCGTTATAGGGATACAGTAAGTTCCCGTTAAAGTGAGGGAAGAGGCTGGAAAATTCTACTGGGCGTCTTCATGGTGAGAAAACAATCCATAATCTTTGAATTTGCGATGAAAATGATGAAGCGAGCAATGGAATTTATGTTATTTGAGTGCCAAGCTGTTCTTAATGCATCATCGACCTTTTTCATAGAATCCTTTGGGAGCGTGCCTAATTTCGGAGTAATCAATCTCTTATTGTAGGTGGTTCTAATTTGGGATAAATTGATAACTGAATCTTTTTTAAGACCATTTTCCGTCTTGATGCCGATACAGATGGGATAGGATGCCTTTGAGTCTGAATATTCGGTGATTACAGCCACTATGGTAGTGGGTGAATACATATTGCCAATATCATTTTGAATCACAAGTACAGGTCGTGTTTTACCAGTTTCGCTTCCTTTTACCGGGTCAAGATGTGCATATAGGATATCGCCCCGTCTAACCTGAAAAATAGGCATAAGTTTATCCTCTTATAGGTTTTCTGAATCAACGTATTTAAAATCTTCTGAGATCTTTAAATTTTCCTGTGCCAATCCCTGATAGGCACGCTACATTTTTTCTTCAAATATTTTTTCTTCAATTTGCTTTAACTTTTCTTCAATAGATTCTCGAACGAGAGTTGAAACTTTTTTCTCTTGTAATTTGGATAGCTGGGAAAGTTTGCTTTTGAGTTCATTGGATATTTGAACATTAAGCCGCACTTTTTTGTGTTGTAAATTGCCTTGCATATTTAAAACCTCCGACTGCGTGCAAAAAGTACACCATATATTTAGCTAATAACTGCACAAAATAAAGGAGAAAATGAAATAGTTCCTTTGGATGATTAAAAGTGTGGAACGATTTATATGTGCAAGGGCAGGGTAGAGAAAGGATGGAAGACTGGTCCGGTGAAACAGAAGAAAAAGAGGTTTCACTCGATGGAATAATAACAAAACTAGATCCATGGAGCAGACGGGGTAAACATAGTGGGATGTTGGGAGAAACGACAGGAATAATGCAGTCTTGGAAGGGTGAAAGAGACGGGGAATATTGGAATATTGGAATGATGGGTGTGGGAGATGGAAGAATGGAAAGGTGCTATGCGAACTGTCTTGACTTAAAATGAAGGTGATATATTGTTATACAATATTACACTATTTCCGGAGGCACACAATGGCTACTCAAATGATAGTTAGAGTGAACCCTGAACTGAAAAACATGGTCAACACTTGCAAAAGCTGAAGGGAAAAATATTAGCGAAGTCGTTAGAGAATTGCTTGAAGACTACGTCAGGGATCTGATATAGGCTTCTATATAGATGATTTGTGGGAACGAGTCGGCGTAAAGTAAATCGCGCGGACCGACCTAAAGACTCCAGCGCGTCTTCGAGATGTGAGAACAGGAAGTGATTAAAGTTGTTCTCGATACGAATGTTTCGTTTCTCTTTTTCGGAGGTAATCCGCGGAAAATTGTACACCTATGGAAAACCGGCGAAGTAACCCTTTGCTTATCCAGACCCATTATAGACGAGTACATCGAAGTGCTTCGACGCCTGGTCTACAGGATGAAAGAAAACTTGGTGAATGATTAGGTCATTTGCACGAGCTTCTCATGTCATTTTCACCGCAGAAAGGCAAGCATGACACCTTGTGGAACATGCTGCTGACGTTAATAAATTCAATAGATGAACTATGGCCTTGAAGACTGATCCTTATTTCAGCATATAAAAGCCTCACGACAGTGCAAAATTATGAGCTCAGATTGTCAACCTACAAACTTCTTCTTGCTTATAAACAGATCAACGATAACAACAGCATATAGACAGGGTTACGGGGTAAAAATGATTTTCTTGTACGCAAAAGCAGCGGGCATATCATCCCCGCTTGGCGGATGGTAGTCGCTGGATTAACCGATGCGGAAAAACTGATGGAAAAGCTAAAGATTTTTCAGCCAGCTTTATCCGGTTGGTTGGGTTTTAAGCGTCTCAAACTTAGGAGATACGATTCTCATGGTTTGAATTTTACCGAGTTCGAGCAACTCTTTGTCACCGGTAACATAATTCTGAATTCCTTCAGCGCGGTTGAAAGGATAACGATATCGTCTTTATCTCTATTCATATTTGTCAGCTTAATGTTTTCAACCGAATGGAATCTTGGATCATAGCGTAAAAATTCGGATATTATTTCTTAGGGGATCCTGATTTTGGTGTGCAAAATATTTTTCAATTCAGCGATCAATGGGGTGGAAATAATCAGTTGATGGGAGACTGATGGTTCCGAAGGACAAAAGCATAAAGTGCACGGGTTGCACGGCACTGACCAGCACATTGGTATCAGAAACACCCTCATGATATCCGGGAAAAATAAATCGTCGGTTAGGTATCCGCGAGCTCAGCAAATGGCATTACCCTTTCCTAATCGCTCGAACTGTTCCAGCGAAGCTGACGTCTGAGGGCTCTCGTGCGATTACGCTTCTGTTTTCCCGGACCGTCGACTTGCTTTAGCCAAGAAGGGAATCCAGATCCTTGTCCAATCTTATTGTAAGGCAGAATTTTTCATGTCACACATTGTAAGAAATAGACGATGAGCTAAGGAAATATTCTACCTCAATTGAGCAAGTCTTTGAATCGTAATGTAACTACTTTGAAGGTATTCTGGCATTTTAAATTTCAATAATTTGAAACCCTTCGGGATCTCCAATTTCACCGCACCTGCCGCGTCAGATACCGCTCCGCATAGTTGACTATAGCGAAACGCCATTCCCTGAACCGCTGCAACTTGGAACTGAGCAATTTAGGTTTTACTCACAAACAGCTCAAAGGATAATAATGGCATCAACGCTCACTGAGTTTTAGCTTTAGGCATTCCTGTACTTCCCCAACATTCCATTATTTCACCATTCCATCATTCAGGCCTAACTACCATCATTCCATTGATCGAAGGGTGCTATTGAAACAAATCTCTTGTGTTTGATAACTTATGCGTATTTTAAGAATGTAATGAGAGAACTGTGATCAGTACTTTTTCCACCTAATAACTTGTTTTTTGAAATCTATCTGATAATCGAGTCCTTTTAGGAAATTCATTCCTAAAAGCCCTTGGAATCCATTTTCAGGTCCCTTATAATCAATAAAACCCGCATAAATATTTTTTTTGGTTACCGGACCGACTTTCAGGTAACTTAATTTAGCTATACCCGTTTCTATCTTTTGTCCTCCAGCCAGCATAAACAGAGCTCTATTTGTTTTGTCGATACCCAATTGTTCTGCGACTTGTCTGTGCAATGTTACGATAGAAGCACCGGTATCTAAAAGAAGCATAACATCTATTTTGCGATAGCCGTAACCCAAAGTAACAGGAACCAGTACATGGTTGCCTCTAACAATGATTTTTGTTTCAAGATCGCCGGCCGGAGGTCTTGCCTGGCTTCTGTTAAATACCTCCATCTCCCTATCAAGCTTTTTACTTGCATCCACATCGATATAAAATTTTCGATGCTTGATCGATATATAATTTCCATGTCTGTTAGCGCCGGTTCGGTAGGTTCCTGTTTCACCGACTTTGAAGTGTTTAAGATCCCTATTGTCGATATACCAACTACCATGGTCATCGGTCTGCAAATAAACGCCGCCATCATCTCTGTCGACATAATACGTGTCGGCGGCTTGCAAGGGGAGTACTCCAAATATAGAAAAGATAATGGCAAGGATAAATGCTATGGTTGATCTGTAAAGCATCAGAACATTCGGGGTTAATATTAAATTTGGAATTTTTGATCTCGCAGCTCTACCGCGAGAGTTTCATAAAATCGGAACACGATTTTATTTTTAGAAGAAGAAGCTAATCATATCGTTTAAGTACAGGATGACAAACACACAAATCAAAATCGCTACAATAGCACCCAATTCTTCTTTTATTTTGTATCCGATAAAGACAATTCCAACTACCGACAACAAAATAAACGCCGTTGGGAAAATGTAATTCGACGAGAATTCAGGTTGTGCTCCTGTCCCCAATAGTCTTAAATATTCGAAAAACATGACACACACCCCAGAATTTCCATCATTTCAGCCATATCATCCAGCACTTCTTCTTTTAGGTTGTTCAACCACCCACCTGGTAATTTCACGACGTTCTGAATGAGATCTTCTGTCCGTCCCGGATCTTCTGTACCGTCCCTGTCCGACGTTCGGGTATATGGACTGTATATGAATATTTGCGCCGTTCTTTCCTGCAGCGCCTGTCGTTGAAATATGGATATGTGATAACCTGCATGCCGCCTCGTCATTATTCAATAGCTCCTTAACAGCCCTATCCGATCAGATTCAAGTTCAGCCGATTCGCAAATGTCGTTTAGGATCTGATTGCCTTAGGAAGCTTTCATCTGTTTCACCGAGACAGCACCATCACCTTTTGCAACGTGACTTTTCAAATTGCCTATAATTTCGGCACGAAAAGGGATAAGATCTTTGCCGATCAAGACTTTTATTGCTCTTTTCTCTATCTGGTTCATCTCTATTATGTTTGTTTCTTTCTGCCGGTCCAGGGATATCTTCGGCCAGCCGTAATGCGTCTTGTCGAAAACCCTTTCGATAGTAGATTTTGGTTTCCGGGTAGTTGAAATGATCGGCATTTGTGAGTCGGGTCGCTTTGAACCCTTCCGGATTTAAATAGATTCCGACATTTCTGGCCATATGGCGCACACCGTTTCCATTGGAGATTTCAATATCAACAAGGTGTATAACAGCGGGCGAATCGACTTTTGAATTGAAACACTCTTGCTTGACGGATAGGATTATTTTTTTCGCATTTTCATCTTCAAAAGTGATAAACGGCTTATTACCCAATTTATGAGTCATCAAATCAGATAGCCATCGATCTGCCGCTTCTTTATCAATAAAGCTGCCCAATCTCACTCTGTAAAAAGGATTTTCATTTCCAACTCTGTTCAAATACGGACATGGGTATCCTTTTTTTGTGAGCATTTCCATTAAACGGGTTGCATCCATAAGATTTTCGGAAGCTGATACCTGAACCGTGTAATTTATGGGGTCTTTGGCTTTGTCAACAATTTTTTGAGATAAATTTGATTGTTTTACTTCGTTTTTAATTATTTTTTCTGGAAGATCAACTCCAGTAATATCATCAGGTATCAAGCTGGATTCCTGATTTCCTTTTGACGCAAGCTGTGCGGTTGCGGCAAGCAGAAGCGGCTTTTCAGTATCTTTTGGAATATCATCGTATGGTGTAATCCCTTCGGGTAAGGCTTCCACTGCGGTTGTTTCCAAAACAGGGGACGGGTTTTGCTCTTTGAATCGTTGCTCTGTTTTAGTTTGGGTGCCGGAATCATTTTGGGCCAGGTTAAATTCTTCAACGGCCATATAGGTTTTTCCTTTACGCGCATAGGCCAGTCTTAGATTGTTGTGATATCTTTTATGGGTATCATTCAAAGCGATGGCTTTTTGAAAGGCGTCTATGGCTGCGTCAAAATTCCCACGGAGAAGATAAGAATACCCTAAATTATTATAAGCATAATCCAGTTTAGGATTCAGCTTCAGCGCAAACTTGTATGATTTAGCTGCAAGATCAAACTTCCCGAGATGGTCATATGACACTCCCAGTGCATTGTATGCCTTAACATAAGACGGGTCTTTGCTTATGGCTTTAAGAAGTTCATCTACGGCAAATTTGTGCTTTCCTCTTTTTTGAAAATATCTCGCAAGACGGTAATCCGATTCCGCATTGCCGTTAACAGGTCTGACCGAGGATCTAAAGCTATCTAAATGACTGTTCGAAAATACATCGTCATTCGTCTGAGAAGCAGGCACATTGTACCCCAACCAATCTCTAAGTGTCGAACAGCCTATCACAAAAATAAAGCTACAGCTTATCATTAAAACTAATAACGTCCGTATTCGATTCTTAATATTTACTTTCATGATGTTACCTTTTTCATGCGAGATTCAAATTATAATTGACTATTGATTATTCTAGCCTTTTTAAGATTTTCGTTGGCGATTGTATAAAATTTTGGATCGATGTTAATGGCTTTTTCAAAGCAGTCGGATGCCCTTTTAAATTTACCTATTTTTAAATAGACAACCCCCAGATTGTTGTAGGCTTGGGCTTCTGTGCCACCTTTTTTGAATGCTTCCAGGGCTTCGTTGTATCTTTCCAGGTTCGAAAGTGCGATTCCTAAGTTGTTAAACACTTTAGGTATTGAATATTTGGATTCAATGGCTTTTTTAAACGCATTTACGGCTTGACGATATTGGCCTGACATGGAAAAGGATACTCCCAAATTGTTATACACAAACCCTGCTTTGGGATTTACAGAGATAGAGGATTGATATTCCTGGATGGCTGTCTCATATTTTTTCCGGGAATCATAAATGTTCCCTAAATAGTTGTGAGCTTCCCAGAGTTTGGGATTCATATCAATTGCCCGGCGAAGATATTTCTCTGCTTCAACATAATCGTTTTTGTAAAAATAAGCTCTGCCAAGTCCCTCATAAGCTGGAACGTAGCCCGGTTTTTTCTTCAATACAGCCTCAAATTGTTTAACGGCACTACCATATTTTTTCCCGACAAGCAGGGCCAGTCCTTTCTTATATTCAACCCGTATATTGCCGGGATTGCGTTGAAGGGATCTTTCATACTGGAGATAAGCAATATGAAGATTTCCTTTTTGTAACAGGGCATCTCCAAGCCGTTCATACTCATCAGCGGTCATTTTCGGAAGCGTACGGGATGCCTCGATGTCACCGTCATCGGCAGTTAAAGGAACTCCGGAAGTACTGATCAACTGCTTTTTAAACGGGTTTCCGGATTTGACCATAGGCTGCAAACTAATTGGTCTGGAGGCGCATCCAAAAAAGCTGATCACCATCAAGCCAATGAGTAGAATTTTAATTGAATTAAAATTGAAAACTTTCGTGATTTTATCAATATTCATGTGTCGCTCTCCTATCCGTATCATCAATGTAATCCCATAATGATATTATGGTAAATGCTAATGGCGGCCGGTCCGATGATAATCACAAACAAAGATGGAAAAATGAACATGATCAAGGGAAATATCAGCTTTACCGGCATCTTGGCGGCAAATTCTTCGGCCTTTTGATATCGCTGGGTCCTGAATGAATCGGAAAAGACCTGGAGAGCCTTGGCTACGCTGGTGCCGAATTTGTCGGTTTGAATCAGCAGGGTTACCAGACTGTTCATGGCATCGATGTTGGTGCGCAACGCAAGGTTTCGTAGGGCGTCTTGCCGCGATTTTCCGGCCCTTAACTCCAGATTCAGAAGTTTGAGTTCATCACTGAGGATCGGGTTGGTCAATTTCGTTTCTTCGGCAACACGATTTATGGCCCCGTCAAGCCCCATGCCCGCTTCCACACAGACCACTAAAAGATCAAGTGCATCGGGAATACCTTCGAGCAGCTTTTCCTTTCGGATATCGGATTTGATGGTCAGCCATAGGTCGGGGACATAGAAGCCCGAAAGGGCGATCAGGACAGCCAGACCAACCGCTATTTGATCGCTCAGAACTTTAAGAACCGTAAACCGGCATATGAAAAATAATGCGGCTAAAAATATACAGAAAAAGCCTTTTGCACCCCAAAAGATCGTTCCGGCATTTTTTCTTCGGATACCGGCCCTGAGAAACCGGATTCGCATCCGGGATTCATGGGATGGTTCGAAAGATATCCGATCTCCTATTAATTTAAAGAAATTTAAAACAGGTGTGAATAGGGTTGGGCCAGAGGTGTTTCTGGCGCCCCCTTCATACTGGATGATGCTGGTTTGACCGCTTCCTCCGATTTTTTCTATTAATTCTCTCCTTTTTCCCCTCTGGCGGATGTACTGCACAATACCGAAACAGAATAAAAAGAGGCTGAAAAATGTAAATGAAGAGATAATTAGCTTGATATTGGGGTCTGAGAGTAACATTGTTTAAATCTCCTACTTTAATTGAGCCCAAAAAGGCTCCGTTAAAGTTATTAGTTATTTGTTATCCGTTATTCGATAAGCATCTACTTATAACTGATCCCTGATAATTTTTAGCACTATGCACCATGCTTGCCTCGTAAGTCTGGAATATCGTAATAGGGCGCTTTACCAATAACTATTAACCGATAACGAATAACGTCTAATCGAGTTTTGACTCGATTAGACTCCTACACTTTAATCTTAACCATTTTTTTCATCACCAAAATACCGATGGTCATCATAATGGCCGCAGCGCCCACCATGATTCTGCCGATGGGGTCTGAAAACAAAATGGCCAAATATTTAGGGTTTGCAAAATGCAGATAGATTGCAATGAGAAACGGGATCGCCACCAGTATGACTGCCGACAGCCTGCCCTCTGCGGACAGGGTTCGGACCTTACCCTGGAACTTAAATTTTTCCCGAATCAGGTGCGCCAGATTTTCGATCAGTTCGGCAAGGTTTCCGCCGGTTTCACGCTGGAGGATAACCGCCACCACAAAATACTTCAGTTCCGGACATTCGATTCGTCCGACAAGATTTTTCAGGGCATTGGCAGTACTCACACCGAAGTTGATTTCTCCCAGGGTTTCGTCAAATTCGGGCCCTAAGGGGTCATCAAACTCGTCAGCCGCCAGTTTTATGCCGCTGTTCAGGGAGTGACCGGCCTTCAACGCCCGGGCGATCAAATCCAGGGCTTCGGGGAGCTGACTGCGGAATTTTTCGATCCGTTTTTGCTTGAGCGAGTGCAAATGCAGAAAAGGTAAACACGCGAGCAAGGATGCCAATAAAAGGGATGAGAACCGGTTTAACAGAAAAAAGTTGATCCCCATAAAACCGACGGTTCCTAAAAAAAGCGCTACAAGAACATAAAAACCTGCCGGATATTTTGAATTGGCCTTCATGGTAAGACGATCGAGACCTTTGACCCCTGGTATTTTCAAGAGCAGTTTGTTGAAAAAAGGGATGTCACTCAAAACTCTCTTTTTTACGATATCGATTTGCCCGGTGCTGTCTTTATCGTAGGTGTGCTTTCTTAGCCGTTTGCGAATTTTGGCGCGATTAACGGATCGCATGTTTTTAACGGCATATATGGAAAGCTCAATAACGATGATGGCGATGAAAAAAATGATTGCGCCGATAACAAATATGTTCATTTTATATACCCCTTACACGATTTTATACTTCTACAAAATTGGATGGATCAAAGAGATTCTCCGGAACTTGTATTCCGGCCACCTGGAATTTTTCAATGAACCGTGGACGAATCCCGTGAAACTGAAAACGGCCTTTGACGTTCCCATCAGGGTCGATCATGACTTTACGAAATGAGAAAATTTCCTGCACGGTGATGACATTTCCTTCCATGCCCGTGATCTCCTGGAGACTAACGAGTTTTCTTTTTCCGTCGGCCAGTCGTTCAACCTGAATAATGATATTGATGGCCGAGCTGATAAACCGCCTTAAAAATTCACTGGGGATATCGAAATTGGCCATGGCCACCATGGTTTCCAGTCGAATGAGGGCGTCCCGCGGAGAGTTGGCATGGATGGTTGTCATCGATCCCTCGTGGCCGGTATTCATGGATTGAAGCATGTCAAAGGCCTCCGCTCCCCTGACTTCTCCCACGATAATCCGGTCCGGACGCATTCTCAGACTGTTGCGGACAAGGTCCCGCTGAATGACTTCCCCTTTGCCCTCAATATTCGGCGGACGCGTTTCCATACGCACGAGATGCTCCTGTTTGAGCTGAAGCTCTGCGGCGTCTTCAATGGTGACGATGCGTTCTTTTTCCGGGATGAACCTGGAAAGGACATTGAGAAGCGTGGTCTTTCCACTGCCGGTTCCGCCGGAAATCAAAACATTTAATTTTGCCTTGATAATACCTTGCAAAATATCACGGATCTCCGGAACAAGGGTTTGATAATTGATGAGATCATCGAGCTCGAGAGGATTGACGGCAAATCGCCGAATGGACAGCATCGGGCCGTCCAAAGCCAAGGGCGGAATAATGGCATTGACGCGCGAGCCGTCGGCCAGCCGGGCATCCACCATGGGGGTGGATTCATCGATGCGACGCCCCACGGAGGAGACAATCTTGTCGATAATTTTCATCAGATGGGCATCATCTTTGAACCGGCCGTTGGTGGGTTCCAGTTTCCCGAATCTTTCCACGTAGATCTGTTTATATGTGTTGACCAGAATATCGGAGACCGTAGGATCTTTCAGAAAAGGCTCCAGGGGGCCGAGTCCTAAAACCTCGTCCAGGACTTCCGTGAAGATCTTTTCTCTTTCGTTGAGGTTGAGCGGCAGATCATAGGACTCTTCCCGCAGAATATTTTCTACGACCTTTCGGATTTGCACAATGAGATCTCGACGATCCAGCGTATCGATGATGGAAAGATCGATGAGATCCAACAACCGATCATGAATTCTGGCTTTGAACTCGAAGTATTCATCCGGTATGTATTTGCCTGTGGGTGAATTGGATTTATCTTCAGAATAATCATTGATGCTGACGATGTTGGATGCGATGTTAGTCACGATGATCTCCTTAGATTTTTTTTGTTTATAGTGTTTCTCTTTATACCCTTTGGTGATTATAAAAAAATCTGTTTATTAAAATCGTATCAGCGATTAAAAAACCCCCACTTCTTTTTGGATTCCGTTTTGTTGCCTGGAAACATAATCTCCGTCATTTCCTCAAAAGATTTGACGATTTTGGACCTTGGCGCAATGTGAGACAGAGGTTTTCCGTTATTGATAGCTGACATGGTGGTTCCGTAATCATTGGGAATGATCCAGACGATATCATGGCCGATGCCTTTTTCCGCATCCTTCAGAGTGATTTCACTTTTTTTGATGTAGCGGTTCAGCACGACTTTGATGCGTTCCTTGCGCAGGTAACCCAGATCGATGAACGACCTCAACAGCTTGTTCGTATTTGAAAGACAAGGCAGGCTCAGCACGGATATCAGAAGCACCTCGTCGGATTTTTGAATAGTTTTCAGTGCGGTTTCGTCCGTGGACTGCCCGCAATCGATGATCACAAAATCGAACAATCGTTTCATGAAATCCAGGAGTCGCTCCATGATGTCCGGAGTCGGTGCCTGGTGACCGTTCAAATATCCCGGTGAGGGAAGAACATGTACGCCGCTGGAATGCTTTGACAGCACGTTCATGAGAAACGTTTCATCCAGGCGCTCGATATTTTTGGTGATTTCACCCCAGTGGTATTTGGGAGAAATTTCCAAAAAAAGCGGGATTTCGCCGAAAAGGGTGTTCATGTCTAAAATGGCGACGGACCGATCTTTTTCCTGCTCAGCCAGTGTCACCGCCAGGTTTACGGCAATGGTGGTGGTGCCGACGCCACCTTTGCTGCCGATAACACTGATTAGTTTGCCGGATTTTTGCTGGGTGACAGGAGCAGCATGAGCTCTTCTTTCTTTAAATCGTTTAAGGGCCTGTTCCACGTCGCTTCTTTTGATGGGCTGGGGGAAAAATTCCTTTACTCCGATGCGGATGGCCTGCATCAGCGTTTCCGGGTCTGTTTTTTCTGATGTTAGAAATATTTCATGGAATTTACCTGTGTTCAAAAGGGATTGAATCCTGTTGAGATTCTTCGGGGTTTCCGTTGATCTCGAATATGTGAAGATCAGGCTTAAGGGTGTCATCTGGTTTGATAATCCGGCATCCTTTGATCGCACCGATAATTTCAGAGAATTGTTTGGCGATGGCTGGATTTTTGATATCCAGTTTGATATTGTCGATGTTAGATCCCATTGATACTCTCCGAGTCACAGTTCATTCATCTCAAGAATTTACAGTGAACCGGCAATTATTTGACCAGCACCGGTATTTTAGCCAGAATACCGAAATTTTCCCCGCCGCTCACACCTGCTGGTTAATGAGGGGTGCAATCCGGCAAAAAATAGATTGATTTCTTGGCATAGGGTGCCGGTGAAGCCATCCACATTTTGCAGACTAAAATGTGTTATAAAATAATCCCATCGAACTTGGCCGTCAGGTTGTATTGTACCAATCATCGAGCTGGACCGTCATCCATTTCTTTGGGAGCATCGTTAATCCCAGGGGTCTTCACCGCCCTCCGGTGACATAAAAACAACAATCAATTTCACCGCTCCCGTTAGTGCTGCACAATTCGACACATTATTTCCTGGACAGTGACTACAGGCAGTGTGAGGTTCCAGGGATTATTGGGCAAACCATCTTCTGCGTGGCTCGTTACATTACTTATCCAACAGTCTCTCAGGAGTTCGCTAAAAGCATTATTGAATCTCGCCGCCGTTTGTGCCCCATACCCTTGCCGTATTGAATTGGTCTCAGGATTCCCGTTGCCACAAACTAAGCCTTCGCATTTCCTGTGCATTGGCCGTATCGCATGGATTATCCTGAGTAAAAATTGGTCCATCCGCCGAATTGTGCGTTGCTCTCAATGTTTGGATCCACTGTTGAGCATGCGCCCAATATTGCAAGCTATAATCTCCATCTATTTTCAAGGGCACTGTCCTTGCAGATAGCGATGGGCTGGTCCGCTTCTTCTGGCTGTTAGTGTTCCGGCAAAACCGATATATGCTACGGCCTTGGCGGTTCGTTGAAAATTTTCAATGCCGAAGATCCTGGCAAAATATGCGACAATAGGCGTTGCTTCGCGTCGGGTGGTAACTTGAACGGCATTGATAAAATTTGTATTTGTATCCAGTTCCTCGTCGGAAACATCCCAGAGATCCACGGGCTTAAAGAAGGCATTGGGCGTAAAAGTCCTGGAGCCAAAACTCCAGTGTCCCCTTTTTACGTCTCCTGAGTTGTCATTGGTCCAATTTACTTCAACTGAGATGTTTTCGGAGTTATTGGCTATAGCGGCATCATGTCCGATCTGGTTTGCGCTTGCGTTGACCGCTGTTCCATCGTCATTGTACAAAAACCGGGCGCCCGGCAAGGGCGCCGGCATCAGCAGCGTTTTGAAGTTCGTTCTTGGCCACAAAAATGTGGCTCAGATCCAGTGCCAAGTGCAGCAAAACCTAAAAAAACGAACATCAAGATAGCAATCAAAATAGCGCTGACGCCGCGCTCATTGTTATAAGTTTTATAATATACTTGATACGTTATTCATATTTATCTAGATCCTCTTTCGATCACTCCATGCGCATGACGGTAACGGCAGACAAGTCCAATCCCCCAATAAGTGTGGAAATGAAGTTGGGCATCACCAGAAAATCGTAATGGTAATTAACGGTGACTGTAAGCGGATCTCCGGCCGCAACTCCGAGGGTACATTTATAGATAGATATCGTCCCAATGCGTCTCCGAAAGTAATCAGATAGCTCGCTGCAATAATTGGCATCACTGTGTCTTTTATTCAACTGCGTTCATGAGTATTGAAAGGTCTGGATATAAAAACGATACCGGCCCGTGCGCCTTCTCGGCTGGCATTGGTCGATGGCTTTGTTGTAAAAAAGGATGCTGAACTCGATAATGCCGAAAACAAGGGTTACCAGGAGTGGCAGTACAATGGCAAATTCCACTGCAGCGGCTCCGTTTTGGCTGATTTTTTGGTTTAGCGTTTTCACAGTATTTCTCCCTTGATCCATGACCACGGGTGTTACTTCAGGTTGATAAGGTTAACCGGTTGCGCTTCTTTTTTCTCCTTGAAACCGTCCCGATACCGTTGCATATCATTCTCTGCAGCCTGGCCGTCCAAAGAATCCACCGGTTTCAAGTTCTTATCCGCATCGGGATTGAGTATCTGATTGTAGGTAGCGGTTTCATAAGATCTTCCCCAGTTTCGCTCAGACAGTGTTTCTGTTCCGCTGCATGCCGATACCACTAATACGGCTGCTGTGATTCCGACTATGATAAGGCTTTTCTTTAACATCGCCTCCTCCTTATTCATCATTAAATTGTTTCCGTTGCTTAAGTATATTGTCAAATTTACAAGTCATTTTTTACGTTCATAGCTTTTAACTTTTAACGCTATGCGCCATGCCCTATGCGCTATCCGTTTACCAATAACCATTAACAGATAACGAATAACGTCTAATCGAGTTTTGACTCGATTAGACTCCTACTTATCTTCCGGCATGCTATGCCCGAAAGCACCGTCCAGTTTACCACTAACGCCTGGCTGCCCTTTCTCCCTGCCTTCCATTCGTCCTTCGAGATAGAACTCTGCATCATTGGGCTCGATGTAATAATCGGTGGGCAGGGTTTGCTTGGCCATGTTCAGCGGTTTAACCAGATGAGGCGTAACAATAATGATGAGCTCTGTCTTGTTCTTTAAAAAGGACTGGCTCCGGAACAGCGCCCCAAGTATGGGGATGTCTCCCAGAAGGGGAAATTTCGAAACCTGCGACTTGATACTATCTCGAAGAAGTCCGGCAATGGCAAAGCTCTGGCCGTCCGCCAGTTCTATGGTGGTGGATGCCCGGCGAGTGGTGATTCCGGGAACCACAAAACCGGAAAACTGTACGGCCGTCGAAAAATCAAGTTCAGAGACCTCCGGCGCAGACATTGATGCTGATGACGCCTTCACTTAGCACGGTGGGTGTGAAATTAAGGCCCACACCAAACTTTTTGTAGTCAATGGCGACCGTCCCCAGCCCTTGGGGCACGGGTATGGGAAATTCGCCGCCGGCCAGAAAATTGGCGGTCTGACCACTCAAGGCAATGAGCGTAGGTTCGGCCAACACTTTTACCAGTCCGTCTTCCTGTAATGCATCGATAAGACCCGTCCATGTGGAATTGCCGTTGCTGAAACGAAAAAGTGCATTCACCGCCGGTGAGACTTTGAGGCAAAGGGCGCTCCGGATGTTGCAAGGTTTGAATCCGTTGGATTGTCGGCCAGTTGACTCAGCCCACCAAGAAGGCTGACGCCAAAATCACCGTTGTTAATGTAATTGAAATTGATTCCCAATTCCTTGGTGGTGCTGCGGGAGATTTCAGCGATTCTGACTTCCAGCATGACTTGATGCACCCCGCCGACCTGGACCAGATTGTTGATTTTTCCTTTGGGCGCATAAGATCGGGCCAATGCGGTGACTTTGGAAAGATTGGCCGTGTTGATCATTCTGCCCGCAAGAGTAATGGAATCGTTCGTGCTGATAATCTGAAGATCTTTTTCTTCCGGCAGCACTTCATGCACCTGCTGTTTTAAACGGGACAAATCGTAGGCCACCTCGAGATCATAGATTTCGGTCACCTTACTGTTTTGCCACAGGGTCAGGTTGGTGGTTCCTGCTGTTTTGCCGGTGAGATAGATGTCATGGGGAGAGAGCAGGAGAAAATCGGCAATTTCAGGATTTGCGATGGAAACCCGCTTGATGGGCAGCGTGCTCTTTAATATCGCAGATTTGCCGGACACCAGGTTCAATTTTTTGGCTGTCATGGTTTCCTGAACCAGAGAATCGGCGGCCCGGGTTCCCATGGGAACGATGACAAGCAATAGGAAAATTGCAAGTGCGACAGCCCAATTTTTGTGAAATTTCGATGAACGTAACATTATCTGTGTTCCTCCTGGTTTGGTTGAAGTCAAAGCCTTAGAGTTTCAAACTTTTCTTTTTCAGTTCATTGCCTTTGATGATTTCAACGGTTACGGAATTTGGCCGAGGCTGCCACTTTCTGATACCTTCTGTTTCGCTTCTCTCATGCTCAATGAGGCCAGGGTTTGGGAAATGGTGGTCCCTTTGGTCAGAACAGGTTTGGCATCAGTAATGTTTCGCAATGCGAATTGGAGTTTTCCCTGGCTGGCGGCAAGAGCCAGCTTTTCAGCCTCTTCCACCGTGACTTCGAGTGTGTAGACATCAACCGGCACCGGTTCTCCCTTTTCATTTTTCTGGATCTGGGTTCCGGTGGCCAGCACCGGGATGTTTTCCAGAACGGTCTTTGTTTTGTCTAATTTTGTTTTGGGATCCCTGAGGGTCACCAGCACATCGACCCGGTTTCCCAGGGTTGACAAATCCGGATATTCCGATGACCTTGTCGCCTTTAACCGCAACCGCCCGTTTGCCGGATTCCAGAACCGCTGAAACACCGCCGGTTTTGATACTGATAGGTGCGAGCCGATGCTCAACCACAGGTTCGCCCTTTTTTATCGAAGCGATGACGACCCGATTGTTAAGATCCGCAGTGCGGGTAAAATAACCCTCGGGCAGGCTTTCTTTAAGAAAAGGCGCTGTTTTAATCATTTCCGGTTTGAGTTGTGTCCCCCATTGAAGATCCACGGCAGCAACCGCAATGGGCACAGCCTCGGACTCCACTTTTACGACCTCTTTGGGCGCGGTCTTCAAATTGATCCACTTATAGATGAAAACGCTGCCGGCGACTGCAATGACGATTGAAATGACAATGGGAGCTATTGTTTTCCACTTTCCCATGATGTGCCTCCTTTATTTAGTTTTAAAAAATCAAATGATGTCCGGATAGATCCAGACCCATATATATAAATGTTCCCAGTGCAATGGCCACCCCGTAGCACAACTTCGGTTTCTTGTTGTTTTCTTCTACGGGGTCCGGGATGAATTTTCGAGTTAGGATAAACAGCTGCAAAGTGATGAGCTGTTTTTTAAAAAAACCTTTAAACTGTTTTTGATTAAAAAGTATCAAGATAATGGCGTATATGCCTCCGACAAGTGCAGTGAGAAGAAACGCAACGAAAACGCTTTTGCTTCCCAAAACAGCACCCACAGCTCCCATAAGCTTGGCGTCTCCGGCTCCCATGACACACCTAACATATATGGGATAATGAGAAGACCGATGCCTGTGGCCAGACCCAGTGCGCTGAAGATCAGGCCGTCAATTCCATGGGTAAAAAAATGATATAAAAGAGCAATGATAACCGCAGGAAAAGTAATCAGATTCGGGATCTTCTGTGTGCGAAAATCAATAATCGCCGAAATGCTCAAGATTGACAGTAATAAAAGGATTAAAAAATAGTCTGGCGTTTGAAACATCATCTCTCTCCCTAACCTTAATTAACAACTGCGATGTTTATGTATTGAAAGGTTTACAGGCATCCCCGATTTTAAACGGGGATGCCTGTAAATCAATTATCTCACTATTAATTGGCGGTATGCCATTGCTTTAGTTGCTTATAAACAAGCATTTAGTATTTGGCCGAAAGTCGTTACCGTACCAATAATAACTGCTGCAATCAATGCGACCATGATTCCGTATTCTACTGCTGTTACGCCGTCTTCTTCTTTAAAAAATCTCATCAGTTTTTTCATTTTTTTTTTCTCCTTTGTGTTTGTTTTAATGAATTAAAAGTTTTTGGTTAAAAAGTTGTCGGTTGTTAAATACTTTTTCTTATACGTTTCACCACCTCCTTTACACGTGTAAAGTAAAGTTAACTTTTTACAAGCCATCATTTTTTAAA
>CAVZUV010000013.1:0-25455 GCA_963778575.1 uncultured delta proteobacterium
GAATTTTAGTTTTTTCCCGTCCCGCTTTCAGTGGGGCGGTAGATTCATAAAATCGTGTAACGATTTTATTCGGGAATCTGGACGGCTATCACTTCCCCTTTGGCGCATACTTTATCGTTCGCCGAAAGCGTAACGGCAACAATGACTTTGCGCCCTTTGATTTCTTTGACACTGCCCCGGATTTCCAATATTTCATCTATCGGGGTGGGCGCCACATAGTCCACGTGCAACGCGGCGGTTACAAAACGATAGGGAGGATGCGTTTCCATATCCTTTCCGTCATGACGGGATTTAGCTGCAGAGGCCGTGCCCGCGCCGTGGCAATCGATTAAGGATGCAATCAAGCCGCCGTATACATAACCCGGAAATCCGCCGGTATGATACGGCCTGGGTTTAAAATGGCAGATGCTTTCTTCCCCGTCCCAATAACTCTTGATCTGCAGGCCGTGTTGGTTCAGTCTTCCGCATCCGTAACAGGTTGCGAACTCATCCGGATAGTAATCTTGAAAGGCTTTTTCTGTCATGTCATTCCCTTTTCATATCAATATGTTTTTTATATTTTTTACATTTTGGGTTTTGCGGGCCAAGACATATCCTGCACCGGTCGTCACTACAATGTTGACAGGAATAACAATCCTTGCATGGATGTTTTTTAAGGTTTTCCCGCTGTTTTTCGGGGACGTAAACTTTCCCCTTCAAGCCGGGTACAATCACAAACGGCATTGTTAAGCTCCCATGATGTTGAATACCGAACAGCTTATGCCTCTTTGAAAAAACTGAGTAGACCTAACCTTATGTTATGTTTTTGAAATCTTCGAGCAGCATCTTTATCTCATCATCAATGCCAACGGCTTTTCCGGTATTTCTATCGGCAAAAACAAACGTCACCTCGGCATCTGCAACAATGGTATCCGTTCCCTTCAACCGGAGTTCCTGGTAAAAAACCGCACTCTTTTTACCGATCTTGGTAAGACCGAGATACGATTCGAGCACATCCCCCAAGGAGGCAGCTTTTCGATAATTAATATTGATATTGACAACGACAAAGATAACTCCTTTTGCCGCCATTCTTCTGAAATCGATATATTCATCTAAAACGACCCACCGGGCCTCTTCCATAAACTCGAGGTAACGCGCATTGTTTACATGAGAAAAAACATCGATATGAAAGCCCCGCACCCTGATTTCACCGCATCTAACCATCCGACCGGCCTCCGGCATTAAGTGATTTTTGCGCTCAACATTAAAAATTATCATATCAAAAGGATAAAGTTGCTGTCAAATTTCAGAATCAAAAAAACAAGCGGGAATAAATTTTATCAGAGGGAAGAAAGATGGTCGACTTTTTTTAGTGTCATCTCACTTCCGGTCACCCGGAGATAAAATGCCGGCAATTCGGTCCATGCCCCGGTATTCATATATCTGATGCCCTTAAACATCCGGTCTTCCGGAAAGTGCGTATGACCACAGACAACCGTTTCATATCCGTTTTCCAGAGCACAATTTACCGCATTCTTCATGACATTATCTCGAAGAACTTTATACAGTAACCCGAATTTCTTTGCAAAGTTCGCTACATGTACGGGTTTGGAACCCAATTTGAGCATGAGGTCGTGTATGAATTCAAATGACTGAATAAACATCCGGCTTCTGGGCATGATGCCGTCGAAGTCATACCCATGGGAAATCAGCAATCTGTTCTCGATGGTGTAACGGGTCTTAAAATGGATGTGCTTAAACCCGTTCGGAACATAACCGTTGTCGTGATTTCCCCGCACCCAGACAACCCGCTGGCGACGTGAGATTTGATCGATAAGTTTCAGAATCCGGTGATGATCGGGACGTAATTTTTGATTGGGATCGTCTATGACATCGCCATTTAGGATAAGTTCGCATTCTTCGGGAACATTTCTAAGAAAGCTCTCAAAGCCGTTGTGCAAAAAAAATCGTGACCCGATATGTAAATCGCTGACGACGATGGCATTCATTATGTAATTAGGCGTTATTCGTTATCCGTTAATAGTTAATGGTTTTTTAAAATCAAAAAGCAATTCGCCTTAAATAACGAATAACCAATAACTTTTCATTGGGTGTTATCGTTCAATCGGAGAAAAACCTGATCCTGGCGATTACCATTCCGCTCGTTCTATATACTCGGCCAGACGCCGGCTTCCCTTGACCAAAACAATTAGCATCTGATCGGCCTGTGCCATGTTCCGGCTTTGTCCGATTTCTTCCAGTGATTTTGCCGCGTCGGAGATTTCGCAGGCACTCAGGTTGGCGGCCGCGCCTTTTATTTTATGCGCCTGTTCGGTCAGCGTCACTGGATCCGTGCCGGCAATGGCCGCCTTTATGGATTCAATCTGACTGGGAAGCTCTTGAATAAACCCTTCGAGGAGCATTTTCAGGAAATCTTTGTCTCCCATCGCCCTTTCAAGGGCTTTCTCAAGATCCAATGGTTGCGTTTTTTCCTTTGAATCCGGCAACTGGTTTTTTTCCGATATCTCGGACGCAGTCCCAGAGGCCGGGGCACTTCGTTCAGCGCCGGTCCACTTTTCGATCTTTTCCAAAAACTCCTGGGGGTTAATGGGTTTTGGCGTATAGTCATCCATTCCTGCTGCGATGCATTTCTCACGATCCCCTTTCATGGCATGCGCCGTCATGGCAATAATGGGGATTCTTTTTGATTGCTCAAGATACTGAAAACAAGGAACTGACGCATCTCCGGAATCCTTCTCGCTGGATTTAGCGCGAAGAAATTCGATTTCCAATCGTCGGATTCGGGCCGTGGCCGCATATCCGTCCATCACCGGCATCTGTATATCCATCAATACAATATCATAGGGATCCTTCTCCAAAGCGCCTAATACTTCTTGACCATTGCTCACGGCATCGGCCCAATAGCCGAATTTTTTCAGAATATTTAACGCCACCTTCTGGTTGGTGGGATCGTCTTCAGCCAATAAAATTCGCACCCGACGTTTTTTATCATCCGCCAGAGAGTGGCGTGTGATGATGGCGGTATCTTGGGACCTTTCTTTTTCTTTAAACTTTCCGGCGGTTGCAGCGAGACAGTCATACAACTGTGACTGTTTGATCGGTTTGCTTAGATAAGCAGCGAAACCGATGGTTTTCAAACGGGCGGCATCCCCACGTGCTCCCATGGAGCTGACCATGATAAGAATCGTGGTCGCAAGATTTGGGTCCTTTTTGATTTGACGGCCCAATTCTTCGCCGTCTATTTCCGGCATTTGCATGTCGATAATTGCAATCTCAAAGGGATCCTTCATGTTCCGGGCGCATCGCAGCTCATCCATGGCCTGTGCCCCGGTGAAGGCTTCACCATAGCGGCATCCCCAGGATTTGAGCTGTTCTTTAAAAACCTGTCGATTGACCGCATTGTCATCAACAATAAGGATTCGCTTTTTTCGAATATCCTCCGGGACTGTTAAGGTATCATGTATTTCGAGCTGCTTTTCAAGGGCTACTGTAAACCAGAACGTGCTTCCATCACCTTTTTTGCTGTCAACACCAATGTTCCCCCCCATCAGTTCCGTGAGTTGCTTGGATATGGCCAAGCCCAGACCCGTTCCACCATACTTTCGGGAAGTGGAACCGTCAATTTGTGAAAACGATTTAAATAACCGGTCCATTTTTTCTTCCGAGATACCGATGCCGGTATCGCTGACACTGAATCGGATCAACGCCCGATGCGCGTCCTCTTTTTCAAGGACGGCTTTCAGCGTCACTTCTCCTGCGTCGGTAAACTTGACGGCGTTTCCCACTAAGTTGATCAGAATCTGCCGCAGTCTTCCAGGATCCCCGTGCAACAGGGAAGGCACGTCATGGTGAATGACGGTAGCAAATTCAAGCCCTTTCTCATATGCTTTAAGCCCCATAAGTTCGCCCACTTCTTCAAGTGTGACTCTCAGGTCAAAGTCGATGATCTCCAATTCTAACTTTCCGGCCTCTATTTTGGAAAAATCGAGAATATCGTTGATGACCGTCATCAGGGAATCGGCGCTCTTTTGAATGGTCTCGGTAAACTCACGCTGTTCCTTTCCGAGATGGGTATCCAGCAGCAGATTGGTCATGCCGATGACGCCGTTCATGGGCGTTCGAATCTCATGGCTCATGTTGGCCAAAAACTCGCTTTTGGCGATGCTGGCCGCCTCTGCGGCATCCTTAGCCCTTTTCAGTTCAACTTCGGTGCGCTTGCGATCGGTAATGTCCATAACGGTTCCGGTATACCGTGTGCCGGCATCAGAAAAAACCGGGGAAGAACGAAGGTGAATCCACCGCTCTTCACCTTTTGAATTAATGATCCTGCAATCTTTTGAAAATGCCTTCAGGTTGGTTAATGTCTGCGACCATTGTTCGGATATGGATTCTCTGTCATCGGGATGAAGAAATTCCTTCCAGTCGACCGTGAGGCTTTCGATTAAAGACACCCCGAAGATTTCCTGCCAACTGGTGTTGGTATACAGACATTCGCCGCTGGCATCGGTTTCAAAAATTCCCACCGGCAGTGTTTCGGAGATCAGACGGAAGCGCTGTTCGCTCTCATTCTTTTCAACCTCCGGTCCGGCGGAACCGGCCATTTTTTCTTCCATCCCCTTAATCGATCTCTCAAAATCTTCATACGAAGGTCTGTCATCACGCACGGCATTGTCCTTTCACACAGGCAGGTCCTCAATTCTTAATGGAATGACGGAATGGTCGAATATTGGGGATGAGATGGAATTCCTTAAAACCATCATTTCAATATTCCATTATTCCAACATCCCAATCGGGCTTGCCCGCTGGTTTCTTGGGATAGCAGACGGGGCAAAGCTCTGAACTGATCTTTATCACACTGTTTATCGTCATCCGCGGCTAAAATCTTTAGCCTGAATATGTTAAAAAAATCGAACAATTAAATAACGCCGTGTAAAAAAATAAAGATGTAAAAAAAAGTATTATTCGTTTTTCAAATTTCATGGGTTGTGCGACGCCTTATCAGGAACCTATTTTGGACGGCAGACCCGATGACAAGGGGCTTCAGAAATAAAACAACAAAGGTGAAAAAATACTAACCTAGAAAATCATATTAATTTTCCTTAAAATGTTACTTTGGTTGCCCACCACCCATGTAATTTATTTCACAATTCAAATCCATTCTCATAATCTCCATTTTTTGTCGCTTACAAATTATCAAACAAATCAATAAGCTTTATTAAATTATCAGCTCGATTGTATCCTGGCATTATACTTGCTGTTATTTATTTGCAAAAATATGTCAGGAATAGAAAGAAATATGAGGCTGCTGAAAATTCTATCAATCTTGCTTGGAAGCATTTTCTTTTTGATCGGAAATGTTAATGCCCTGAATTCAAATGGTCAGAGAGATAAATATTCATCAAGCAACTATTCGCTTCCCTTTGTCAAAAAACATTTCACAGGGGACATCGATCTTAATGCCGACATCATGATTCAACCTTCTCCTTCTTTGTTGGCGTATAACAAAACTTACAGCCCCCGTGGATTCTTTAATCTCAACCTTATAAATATTCATGAGCAAAATATAAAGATCGGCGACGATTTCAACGTGAATGATAAAGTGCTTGAGTATCTGCAATCCCGGCTGACATCCCTTGCGATCAAACGTATAAAAGAGTTCAAAACAGACTTAAATTGCGATCCGAAATTTCTTTTCTATTTTTATCTTCATCGAGAATTTAAACCTGTATGGATAAATGAAGAAGGGCTGAACAAGAAAGCGGAAGATTTCATAGGGATGGTTTTAAAAGCGGACTATGAAGGCCTTGATTCTGCTGCCTATCATCGTGACGACATTTTGACTTTGCTGTCGCACATTGAACTTAACAGCATATATGGGACATTTAAGCCTGATAAGTATGCGCAACTCGAATTACTCTTAACCGATGCTTTTTTTTCATTTGGATATCATTTGTCCGAGGGACTGATAAATCCTAATTTATATGATTTTGATTGGCATATCAAAAAGCCGAAGCAAAATTTGCTGAAAATTCTGCAACCATTCCTGTGTCATGATAAATTGAAAGAACTAGTCGATACATTGCAGCCGCATCATCCCGGATATTTGAGATTAAAATCAGCGCTATTAAAATATATCAATATCAGAAATTCAGGGGGCTGGCATAAAATTCCCGACAGTTCAAAAATGCGTAATGGAGACACTGGAAAACGTATTGCCGTTTTACGATCTCGCCTGATCATTTCAGGAGACCTTAAGGATTCAGAAAGCAGCAACTCGGAATATTTTGATGAAACTCTGGAAGACGGGGTTAAAAAATTTCAGACCAGAAACGGCCTCAAAGCTGACGGCGTTGCGGGATCAAACACATTGTCAGAGTTAAATATTTCAGTAGAAGACCGTATCGAACAAATAAAATTAAATATGGAACGTTGGCGATGGCTTCCCCGGGACCTTGGAGAGCGCTTTATCATGGTCAATACGGCCAATTTTGATCTCGATGTCATTGAAAACGGGCAGATAATTGAATCGAGCCGGGTTATAGTTGGCAAGAAGAGACGCCCCACGCCAGCACTATCACAGAAGATAACCTACTTGGAACTGAATCCGTATTGGAATATTCCCTTCAAAATCGCCTTAAAAGATATACTGCCTCATATCAGAAAAGACCCAAATTATCTGGCCGAAAAAAACATCCGAATTTTTGAAAACTGGTCGGATGGCGCTAAAGAGATAACCCCTGGCTCAATTGACTGGGATACGATTACAAAAAAGAATTTTGTCTACAAGCTTCGCCAAGATCCAGCGAATTCAAATGCACTTGGGCGAATCAAATTTGTATTCCCAAATGATTTTAGCATCTATTTACACGGTACACCGGCACACGAATTATTCAGTAAAACGAAGCGCACTTTCAGCTCCGGCTGTATCCGCATTGAAAAGCTCATAGAGCTTGCAGATTACCTTCTGCAAGACAATTCAAAATGGAACCCCGATAAATTAATGGCTGCAGTCAACAGTAAAAGAACCAAAACGATATTATTGCCGCATCCGATAAATATTCATATTCTTTACTGGACAGCATGGGTTGACAAGGATGGCATGGTCAACTTCAGAGATGATGTATACGGAAGAGACCGTCAATTGGATATCGCGCTTAACGAAAAAATTAACCAATGGGAAGTCAAACATGGGAACAAATCAGAAAAAAAGTTGTTATCATTCCATACACTCCCCTAATTTCATAAAAATAGATTGAAGCGTATTCTTCAGCCCCGATGAAACCGGATTTCCGCTGCGATTCGACAAGTTTCAGTCCCCCTATGGCGAGCTTCCAGTTATACAATAACAACGAAAACTTTAGTCCATTATTCAATATTCCACCATTCCTGAATTTAAAACGCTCGGTCGAGATTTATGCGATATATGCTTCGATTCCTCCCTTTAGTTTGTCAAGCATGTGGCAAAACCTGGTCTCATCCGGCTCCAGCAGCGTCAGTCGAAATCCTTGCATACGGGTATTAAAAGATGTCAGGGGAACCACACAGATCCCTGTTGCAGCCAGCAGATAATATACGAACCGTTTATCCTCCTGGATATTCGGATCGCCGGTAATGTCATCCACCAGTTTTCGCACCGCTCCGTTGGGAATCGGAAGCGTCTGATGATGGTTCAGAACACCGTCTTCAAAAGCGATACTCATATAAAAAGCGCCGTTAGTGGGGTTCACCAGTACCCCCGGGATGCTGCGAAGCCGTTCATAGGCAATTTTTGAAAAGCGCTGATAGCGCTGCCGACGCTGCTCCAGATAGTCCTGGTATCTTGGATGGCTTAGAATATGGGGCAGTGCTTTTTGAGGCAATGTGGTGGAACAAACCTCCACCATTTTTGCGTTGAGAATGCTTTGGATATAGGATTTAAACTCCGAATCCCGGTGAACATTGTACACTTCGATCCAACCGCAGCGGGAGCCGGGCCACGGGATTTCTTTTGAAATCCCTTTCATCGAGATGCCGGGAACATCACCGATGACCGAACCCAGCGATACTGTTTTGTTGCCGTTAAACACCAGGTTCTGGTAGATCTCATCCGCAATGATGAAAAGGTCAAATTCTTTCGCGATTTCGACAATCTCCTTGATCAGGTTCACCGGGTATACCGCTCCTGTCGGATTGTCGGGGTTGATGAGCAGGATACCGGCCACCGCGGGATTATATTTGACACGGCGGCGAAGTTCCTCGATATCCGGGAACCAGTGATTGTGGGGATCCAGGGGATAACAAATCGGAGGGAATCCGGCATGGGCTGCTTCGGAAGAAGAATGGGTCGTATAGGTCGGGGACGGCGTTATGACCCTGGCGGTTCGATTTAAAAACCCGTAGGTCTTAGTAATGGCATCCCCGAGGCCGTTAAAAAAGATGATATCATCCGGCGTAATCCGACAGTTGCCGTTGTTGTTATTCAGGGAAACCAGAAATTTCCGCGTTTCAAACAACCCCTGGGTGGGACAATAACCGTAGCACATGTCTTCTCTTGCCAGTTCGGCAACAATTTCTTTCATCCAAACGGGTATTTTTTCACCTTTGGCCACAGGATCGCCGATATTTTCCAGATAGACCGGTACCCCCAGTTCCTTGAGCTTGTCGGCCACGCGTATAATGTTTCGGATCTCATATGTCAGCTCTTCCGCCCCACTGTGGATTATGCGAGTTCGCATGCTTAATCATCCTCCTCTTAGTTCATTTTATATAATAGATAACCGCAAATAGACGCAAATGAACACAAATGTCACGCCTTTAAGGGTTCTGGGTTCCCCGTTCAACGTTCAAGGTTATAAAGACATTAAGGTTACAGCTCATTGCTGAACCCTGAATCGTGAACCTTTAACCGCTTATTCTGGGTCTTATTATAATTTGTGTTTATTCGTGTTCATCCGTGGTTTCCCATATCCTCTTTCCTACTCCCGCTATTCTCTTTCCTCTTTCCTCTTTGCTCTTTCCCATCTTTCTGACATGGCCCATCTAAGATCCTGCGTTGCGGAAAGCAGCAGGTTCTCGATTACCGATAAAAAAGGGCTGCATTTGGATTGCAGCCCTAAAATTAAAAGGGCTGCGGTTTGAATGCCCGCAGCCCTGAATGGTTTTTTGAGGAATCCGGTTATCCGCTCCTCTTCAGGACCACAGGCTGCCCGGCGGCAGCCGCCGCGGCAGCGCTGATCGCTCGATAAGCACACATTGTCCTGGTAATAGAAGCGGAGATCATGGGTTCCCTTTCAAGACCTCTGCAAAACGCCTCTTTTTGCCCAATTTCTGCGTCAGACTCAAATTTTAATCCTCGAAATACTCAATGTATTCCTGTGGTTAAAATTATCGCCTTCCTTGGCCTCGAACAAAAATATGCATTTTTCAAAGGTCTCTTTTTATTTCTCAAAGGTGTGTAACACACCTATCGGCATCTGTCACTTAAAAATTTAACCCGATGAAAAAAATATTCCCCAGGTTAAGCGGTTCAGGGTTCAAGGTTCGGCAATGGCATCATCCCAACTTAAGCTGGGCAAGGCGATACTAAAAGTCCTCAATCGTCATTTTTTCTATTTTCTATTTCCTATTTCATCAATTTAACGCTTTAATAAAATTCAAGATCGCTTGATGCACTTTCTCCGAGTCTTTGCCCAGAAGTATGCCGTGCCGGTCAAAGTTAAACAGGCTATAGGTTTTATCCTCGGATCCGATATGTTTAAACGCCCGCTGCGATCCACTGGGTTTGACCACCGGATCTCCCAGCGATTGAATCACCAGCGCGGGAATTTGTATATCCGGCAATTTATCGGCCACGGCTTCCATGAGCCGTTCCAATTCCAATACCGCGCAAACCGGATTTCGAAAATAATTAATGTGGGGATTTTCCGGCTGGTTCTCGACGAATTCCTTTTTGGCCCCGTTGAATCGGACCTTTTTCATCCACCGGTTCCAGGCTTCCACCGCAGGAACAAATCTTGAGGAAAAGTCCTGAAGACTCATGGCCGGGCATATCGCAAAAACGCCTTTGATATCCTTCAGCCTTGCCGCCAGTTCCAAGGCCAGCAGTCCTCCGGCAGAAAACCCGCCCACCACGACTTGACGGCACAGGTGACTCATGATGGCATATCCCCTTTCAACCGCAGTCACCCAGTCCGTGTAGGTTCTTTGTGCCAGATCTTCCGGAGAAGTTCCGTGTCCTTTTAGGCGGGGAGCATAGACCCAGAGCCCGCTTTGTCCCAGAAACTCGGCCAGGCTTTTTACCTCAAAGGGAGCGGCCAAATAGCCGTGTACAAGTACCACGCCCGTATCACGGGCATCGCCCTTGATCAGAAAGGGTTTTCCGATATCTTTGTCTTTTGTTTCTCC
The DNA here is from genome assembly GCA_963778575.1 of uncultured delta proteobacterium. Taxonomy (GTDB): domain Bacteria; phylum Desulfobacterota; class Desulfobacteria; order Desulfobacterales; family UBA11574; genus UBA11574. The sequence continues at coordinate 10,384 of CAVZUV010000013.1, forward strand.
GTCAATATAAAAGGTTTTATAATCTTGTTCAAATTCATCCTCAGCTTTTTTCATTAAGAAGCCGGCGATGTTCCTTTTCAGCCAAAATCCCGGTGTCCACGCATACCGCCTTATCCTGCACTGGAGCTTATTTAAAGGTTCCACCTCATTGGCAATAACGGCAATAGGGTTGTCGAGACGGATGCGATGAAAATCAAAAGAAGAGTTGAATTTCGAGCTATCTTTTATGAGCAGGTTGTTTTCTATTTTGACAACCCCCTTTTCCTCGGCGATTTTGACAAAATTTTCAAGCTTGTTGAAACGGTCGTCTATCAACAGATGGGTCTGATCTGAATGAAGATTTTCATGCAGGCAGACGCCGGTTTCATCAAGATCCACCGCAGCCACAAAAAATGCCCGTCTTTTGAAATCATACGCGTCGATTTTTTTAAACGGAATCTGCTTCAGCAAGGATGCAAAAATGTGGTCGTGATTCACAGTGGTCATGCTGTAAATAGCGGACATGTATTTTTTCATAATCTTTAATGCAACTTTGTGCATGATCTGTTTTGAAGGAATCGGGTCGTCGAAACCGATGTGATGTTTTGAAGAGATATCCTGCTTTATGACCGAACGCTTCATGAAAGACTTGATTTCAATGGGTTTGCCAAACCGGATATCCATGTCCACACCGGACAGCAGCATGCTCCCTTCGGTCATAATCTCTTCCATCATGCGGTCCGAAACATGATTTATCCATCGGGCGGCCAGGTTGCTGAGAATATTTTCATGCGCCCTGAGGGGATAATATGTCACATTAACCGGTACGATATACGTGTTGTTGTCAATCACCGGCTCGGCGTCGTCGATTCGAAAGCGATCCATCAACTGTCGGGCTCTGTCGGGATCTTCCTTCAAAGTAATCCGAAACCGCTGGCGGTAAAACTCGGTTCTGAGCCCCAGCGTCGCGGCACCGGTGTGCGGAGGATATTTGCCGCCGGCATAGGAAATCATGAATTGTCCCTTTTCAACAATCTTTTTGTTTTTGACCATCCTGCCTTCGGGAAAAATAATCCAGTTGGCCTCGCCGGTCAGTAAACTTTTGATAATGAGAAGATCCCGATGGGGATTTTTTGTGGAGACCGCACCGACCTTGTCGAGAAAAACACCCAGGGCTCCTTCAAAAAATTGATAATCGGCAAGGGACCATACCGGAATTTCCACCAGTTTATGAATATGATAGGGTAAAAGGAGGGTTTCGATTCGGGTAAAATGATTTACGACAAAGATAACAGAGCCTTTGGGGATGTTCTCTTTGTCGTGAATATGAATGTTTGCCTTTGACAGTCCGGCCAATGTCTTGATGGCAAAACCTGTTGTTCGATACGCAAAAGGATTCATAAATCGGCTGTCAAGAACGGTTTATGGGTTTAAAATGCAGTTGACAGAACAAACATCGACCATTACAGTATAATGCTTTAAGCCAAAAATAAAGAATTTTCGGAGGTCCACCGTGTACTCTAAAATACTCATACTGCGATTTCCCAAGACGGAAGTGGAAAAACCCATCGTTTGCTATCTTTCAAAGGATTTTGACCTGACCTTTAACATTCTCAATGCGTCCATACTTCCCAGAAAAGAAGGCGTGATGGTGTTGGAACTCGCCGGAAGCCGGAAAGATTTCAAGGAAGGCGTCAAATATCTCAAGCAACGGGGCGTACAGGTGTTGAGTGCGTCGCAAGAAATAAAACGCATCAACAAAAGATGTACCCATTGCGGCGCCTGCACGGCCGTGTGCCCGACACACGCCCTTTCCATCAAACGGCCTGAAATGTCGGTGGATTTCAATCAGAAAAAATGCAGCGTGTGCGAATTGTGCGTTGCGGCCTGTCCCACCCGAGCCATGGAAGTCCGTCCTTCGAATAAAAATCATTTTTAATGAAGCCGTTAACCGCCATTGCCGTAAGCGGCGGCATCGATTCTCTCATGGCCGCCTATATCTTAAAAGAAAAGGGGCATCGCGTTATCGGGATTCATTTTATTACCGGATATGAAGACGCAATTTCCCAAAACGGTCCGGATGATCATTCATTACGACCCCATAAAATTTTTGCCATCGCAGATCAACTTAAAATCGACATTGAAATCATCGATTGCCGCATCGAGTTTCAAAAAAATGTCGTCGATTATTTCATTGGGACCTATCAGACCGGCCAAACCCCGAATCCCTGTATAGTATGCAATCCTATTATTAAATTCGGAACGGTTTTTGACTTTGCCCGAAACCTGGGGGCATCGATGCTGGCAACCGGGCATTACGCCAGGATAGCAGAAGACAGCCGCGGCAGGTTCCATCTGTATAAAGGCGTCGATGACAAAAAGGACCAATCCTACTTTCTGGCTCGCTTGAGCCAACGTCACCTGGCCGCCGCACTGTTTCCCCTCGGGACCATGAAGAAAACAGATGTGATCCGCCTGGCAAATCAAAAGGGATTCAAGCCGGTTAGAAGCAGCGAAAGCCAGGATGTGTGCTTTATCAAGAGCAAAAAGTACGGGGACTTTCTGGCCCGGCACCAGGGGTTTGATCCTAAACCCGGTTTGATACAAGATGTCAGCGGCAGGATTCTGGGAGAGCATAAGGGACTGCACCTATTTACCATCGGCCAGCGCCGGGGAATCAATTGCCCGGCTTCCGAGCCATATTACGTCGTCCGTATGGACACCCGCCAGAATATACTGACGGTAGGATTTAAAAAAGATCTGTTCGCTTCTCAATGCAAGGTTGAAGATATTAACTGGATCCAAAAGGCTCCGAGCCGGCCGGTCCAGGTTCAAACCCGCGTCAGATACCGCCACACGGCCGCCGCATCCCGGTTGACCCCGGTTGACGAAAAAACAGCCGTGGTTTACTTTGAAAACCCCCAGGAAGCCGTCACCCCCGGCCAATGTGCGGTATTTTATAAAGACGATGAGGTGCTGGGTGGGGGGTGGATTAGTACCGAAGCTCAAAGTTTAAAACGTATGGAACACAGATGACACAGATTATGCGGATTTTCGCGGATCGTATAGAAATTAGGGGGCGTCGCCCCTTGTGAGCATAGCGAACCAACCTGAATATCTGTGCGGATCCGTTAAATCCGCGTTATCTGTGTTCTATAAATAAAAAAACAAATAACCAATGACCAAATTTACCATCACGACCTTGGGATGCAAAGTCAATCAATATGAGTCGGATGCCATTGCCCAACGGCTGAAAGATTTGGGATGTCTTCCGGCTGGCGCCGAAGATCCGGCAGATCTTTGCATCATCAATACCTGTGCGGTCACCGGCAAAGCCGCCATGCAGTCAAGGCAGGCCGTTCGGCAGTTCATTCGATCCCATCCGCAGGCGCAGATTGTCGTCACCGGCTGCTATGCCCAGACCGAACCCGATGAATTAAAAAAGATCGACGGGGTGCACCGCATCATCGGTCATGGGGATAAACATCATATCCCGGATATCGTCTTGTCCGGTGAAAAAGCCGCCTTCTCCCCTGCCCTTGTCCGCCGAAACATTCTGTCCGAGAGTCATTTCAAAAATATTCCCGTAACAATATCCGGAAACCGGACCCGGCCCATTTTAAAGATCCAGGACGGCTGCAATGCCTTCTGCACCTATTGTATTGTCCCTTACGCCCGGGGGAAAAGCCGCAGCATGCCCCTTGAAAACGTATTGAAACACATCCGATGTTTAAAACAGGCCGGATTTCATGAAGTGGTGTTGTCCGGCGTGCACCTCGGGGCCTATGGACTGGACCTTTCACCCCAAACCCGTTTATCGGATCTGCTGGTCCGCATTCGCGATTTAAATGACTTTGATCGGGTAAGACTCAGTTCCATCGAGCCCCTTGAACTGACTCAAGAGATTGTCGACCTTGTGGCGGAATCGGAAATTTTCTGCAACCATTTTCATATTCCCTTGCAGAGTGGAGATGATCATGTTTTGGAAAAGATGCATCGGGATTACTCACGCTCATTTTTCGAAGAGTTGATCTATAAGATAAAGGAGCGAATTCCCGACGCCGCCATCGGCGCCGATATCCTCATCGGATTTCCGGGTGAAACCGAAAACGCATTCGAAAATACCTACTCCCTTATCGGGAAACTGCCGGTCACCTATCTCCACGTTTTTCCCTTTTCACCCCGCCCGGGGACAGCTGCCGATAAGTATCCGCAAAAAGTGCCGGCAAGAACCATTAAGGCGCGGTGTGAAAAGATGCGCCGGCTCGGAGATGAAAAAAAGAAAGCCTTTTATAAGAAATTTACGGGGAAAACCGCCCAAGTTCTGATTGAAGGCAAAAGAGACAACACAACGGGGTTGTTAAAAGGCATCACATCCAACTATATTCCCGTGCATGTCGCCGGGGAAGACACTCTTTTCAATACCCTGGTTCAGGTGACCATCGAAAAAATCAAAAAGGACCATACGGTATTCGGTATCGTATGTTAACGCAGACAGACATTGCTTAACTTTCGCACCGTCGTATTGAAAGATGCCATGACCAAATGATCCTTTTTGGCATAATCCATGGGAACGCACATCACTTTTGCGCTGCTTCCAGCCGCTTCAAAAAGAGAAAGTAATTCTTGACTTTGGTTCTGATAAATGTTTCGTTTTTTCATGGGTGGAGCTCCTTTAGTTTCTGCAGCTGCTTCATTGCAGACTGCCCATAAATTATGCCACAGGTGAAAACCCGATGGCTCATTAAACAGGGGAGCTTCACCTTTTTGTTTATGGAAGAGCTAATTTGGGGGGGATTTAAGACTTAGAACCCCCGAGGGTAGGTCGGGGAGGCTCCGCGAGCTCACCGAAAAGACTCACTCGCTACCCAACATCTATCTCTCGGAATGGTACCAGATATCCAAACCTCGGACAATAAAAGGACAGGGCCATTGCTGGTCCTGTCCCAAAGCATAATAATGAACATACAAATGAATTTGATCTACGCTACAGCACTCTACAAGGCTTTTAAACTCTCAATCTGACATTCTTTGTCAAATTGAATTGCCAAACCGTGAGGGGTGGAACGTACCATACTACCTATGTAGCCCTTTAATATCTTAACATCATTATATATCTTAATTATGTCAGTCAGGATGCTGAAATCCAGAATAAACTGTGTTCCTTCTGGAAAAGACGTCAGTGTAGGAATGAATGTTCCAGAAGCAGATATATTTCTGGTTTCAAGATCTAAAACTTCTTTTTTGCTTAATGTTATGGTTTCCAGTCTTACAGGGATCGGAATAGCAAGTCTTTCATATTGACGTCTTTCTTTCATTAAAAACTCCTTTCTTAGCTAAAAGAAGTCTCTTCTAAAGCGATGAATGACGTTTCGGTAAGTGAGGCAAAACTTCACATTAAAAACAATGAGTCAAAAGGAATTTATTTAAAATAATCAACAGTATTGATATACCCTTCACAACCATTGGCTATCGTTTTTTCTTCACCATCAATTATTTTTAGTTTTTTTCGGGATTCCTTTTTTTCAATATCTCTCAGGTTTAAAAATAGACAGTAACCAATATCTTTCGTAGATGAAGCAGGGTTGCTAACGAAGAAACCACATTTTTTGCAACTTCGAGTCATACCGTCATTCTGCCAAGTTAAATTCAATTCTTTTCTTGCCACCACCTCTAATAAAAAATGTTTAAAATCATGCTAAACATTCATCAAAGAAGCGATGGAACAGATACGATTGGTTTCAGAGTCTGTGAGCGTTTCCGTTCTGGCATCAGCAGCACAAACCTTTTCAAGCATTGCCTTCCGAGATTCTGCTGTTGTTTTGAATCGATCCAACATGGCGGTCTTGCATATGACATCTACAGCTTTGTCCAGCGGAATTTTGCTAATGTTCAAAGAGATATCATACTGACAGATCTTTGAGAGGTCGATTTTGTAAAGCTTTTGGCACCATTTTTTTCGCGCGTCGTCCATTGTTTTAATGAACAACAGCGCCTCATTTCTTGAGAGGCCGTTACGGTCCATGACGAGTTTCACTCGATCCTCAAGATCGGCGGTAATCTGCACCTTGAGCACGTGATCGATGTCTTTTAAGAGAATATGCCCGCAGAAACCGTGATAAACAACTTTGCCTTTTGCTAAATGCTTGAGTAACGCGGATCGCATATAGGAGATGTATCGATATTTATTGAAGACGGTTTGATCTAAAATGATAGGCAATTCTCGAGCAAGATTTAAGCCAGACATGTTGAATTCTTGTGAGGCATTCAGAACCTCTTCCCGGGAAATGCACGTATAACCTAAAGTTTCGGCAACCGCTTCTGCGACTTTTTTACCGTAGGTATAGGAAGATCTTGAGATGGTAATAATGGGCATCTTTCACCTCCTTTGGTTAAGGAAATAGAAAATATGATTCTTATTGGCCTAAAATGCCTTTTAAAATTTGTTTTGCCCCTGAACCGTCTCAAGCCACTTTCAGAAAGTTCATGTCTTTCAATTGGAAATCAATTAGTAATGTTTCACAAATCTCTTCTAAGTTTTCATTAATTGCCCTAATTCTGAATTTACCTGTGGGACATCCTTCGGCGAGAGCTTTGGCCATTACAGCAAGAAGCTGAACTCTTTGATGAAAAAAATGAGATGCCGAAGATTCTCCTTTGTAAATAACATTCGTTTGATTAACAAAGATGTGGTTTTCCCTTTGTATGGATTCGGTATTCATATGCATAGCTCGATAGAATACATAATGTGCATTTTCTATGATGGCATGTTTTCGATATTTCTTGAGCGGATAACCTATTAAATATGCTTTGACCATGATGATCAGCAGTTTTAATCGTGATAATAAAATATCATCGGACGACATTTCCCTCATATCAATGGGCATCGGCCCAAATTTGTTCATAACGTGTCTATTCTCGTTTTATTTTGGCAATGGATTCTGCGTGCTATCAAATTCATCAAAAATTATTTTGAAGGGGCAGCCGCCGGTACAGCCACCCCTTCCTCATGAAGGAGGTAATTTGGCAGAGCCAAAGGACATGAGCCGACGTTTCTCCATTCAAGGTCACCTTATTTTTTTTGACTCGCTTTCTTTCTTTTGGGGGTCTTTTTTTTCTCAGGGCTACAGAGAATCTGTGAAAGCTCATCGATATTTTTAAATGCCTGCTTTTTTTCAGCTTCAACTAATTCCACAAGCCCGGCAATCTCAGATGGTTTATCATGGTCCCGCCTGTAGATACGAACGATGTAGTTTTCCAAAGGTCACCTCCAAGAACGTAAAATCATTAGTCCAAAAAAGGCGTTCCCGATTTGACTGACAAATAACACTCGGAAACTTACAGATAACTTACAGATTGAGAAAAAAATGAAAATTTTATAATTTTGTTAAAAAAGGGAAAATGGGGGATGGACAAAACGGAAGGTAATCTAATAATAACGGGTCGTCTCTTTAAAATTTGTTTCCGATACTAAACCCGATAAAATGGGCAATATTTTTATACTCGCCGCTCAAGATATTATTGTTAACGTCTCTATCCTTGTAAATTTCGACCATGTAAAAACCGTCCACAATCCACTTGCCGATTTTGTACCCGAATCCAATGCTGAAATTGTGTCCGTCCTCATCCGGATTGGCGGGTGACAGGGTGTGTTCCGGCACAGGGGTTTCAACAAATGCATACCCTGTCCTTAAGGCAAAACTTTCATTTAAATAGTATTCTAAACCGAATTTAATGAGCCATTGATCGTTCCAGTCAAGATCTACTAAAATATCCGAAAGGCCGGCTGCGGGAATTTCATTTTTAAAGTCAATGATCTGCTGGTTGAACCGCGACCATCTGACCCATTCAACATCAAATGCCAGAGTCAGGCGAGTCGCTGGTTTCCAGGCGATTCCAAAACTGACGATTTCCGGGAGAGTGACGCTTGTCTCAACATCCGTTTTAAATTGAGAGCCGCCAAAGACCGGTTGCAGGGCAGGCGCAATATTTTCGAGCTCGGCATCTCCTTTCTGGTCGACACTTACTTTGCTTCGAAAAGCAAAACCAAAGTGGAGCTTTTCAAATGGCGCCACAAGAATGCCCAGATTATACCCCCATCCACCCCCGTCGGCATCGAGGCTGAACTTGCCGTCTGGTGCACCGAACATGGATTGGTCAAGCATCTTCTCTGCGGTGTTGAAAGAATGAAGATAATAAACGCCAAACCCTATCGAGAGTTTGGGGGTGACCTGCCAGGCCAATGTCGGGTTGACGCTAATCGTTGCAATCGTGCTTTCTGTGGAAATATATCTCGTCAGACCATCTTCACTCCAGTATCGACCTCCGATTCCGAATGGGGAAAAAATCCCCAGGCCCAGGACGATGTCCTCCATATTGAAATCAGATGAGATATAAAAATGTGGGGGTAAAAAAACCTTGAAGTCTGTTTCTTCAGATTGACCAGTGGGACTAACATATTCAGTTGATGGTATGACTACGGTTCCTCCGCCATACATATTTGTGCCTTTTAATTGAGTAAGTCCCGCCGGGTTGTGCATTATTGCCGAAGGGTCATTCGCCAACCCCACGAAGGCGGTTCCCATGCCGGCAGCTTTTGCGCCATGAACCGGAGTCCCTGCAAAGGAAGGGGGCTGAAACAGAAAAGATATACCCAGGATCGCAATCAGACTCCATATCATGTAATTAAGTAACAACTGTCGCATCATGATCATTCTGTTCAAGCAGTTCATCTCAGCTACCTATCTTTCATATCTGTATCAGCAGTTCATCAATGATGTGTCTTTGACAATATTCCTATTCTTTGAACAGAGATTCCTTTATTGCTTTGGTTTCAGGGGAAGGTTCGAGTCCAAGGCCGGCTGAAAGGGTCTTTTTGCAGCGTTGATATACTGAAAGGGCATCTGTTCCGCGGCCAAGCTGTTTCAAGCAGATCATCAGACGCCGGTAAAACATCTCGGCAATGTCATCCACCTCGATCGCTCTCTGGAAGCAGTCCACGGCCCTGTTCAATTCACCTTCTTCTTCCAGGTAATTCCCAAGCGTTTCTACAGCGCGTAAAAAATTGCTCCTCAAAAGCTCGTTATAGGATATGGCCCATGGCTCATCCTCTTCTCCAGCAAGAAATGGGCTTTTGTATAAAGAAACGGCTTTTTGAAGCGATTGAATGGCGCTTTTTCTGTCTTCTTTTTCTGCGTAATCATCAGCTTGTTTCAAAATGCGTTTGAAAGCCATGCTGTCCACCCAGCAATACCTTAGGTCGAGGAATAATCTGCCCTCACGAAGTATGATTGCTTTATCATGACCGAGCAGTTGGCGAAGACGGTGAAGTGTGGTGTCAAAAGACCGCTGTGCCTTATCTCCATCAGCATCTGGCCAAAGAATATCGCTCAACTGGGACTTGTTAATCTTCTGACCTTCGCCAAATGAAGCGAGCACTTTGAGCATTTCCAGAGGTTTCTTCTGAGTTTTCTTGGGGAATTTAAAGGGTTTTCCATTTATAACCAATTCAAATCGCCCCAAGGTATATATTTGTATGGCCCAGGGCCAATTCTCTAAATGAAGGGGCGGATCATCCAGGACCAGCTTTCGAATTCGGATTATTTCTTTCGCATGATCAACCTCGATCCCAGCTTCCAGAGCCGTGGCGCAAAGTCTCGCTGTCACTTTAGGGTCATCATCAGCACTAAAATAATATAGCATTTTTTTGGCCCTCACCAACGCCTTCCGGAGCAAGTTCAAGCCTGAAGTCTCGTCTCCTTGGTCCAGAGCAAAATATGCTCCAGTAAATAAAGCCCTGCTTTCAATAATTCCATTTTGGGTCTCGCATGCAAGATTCAATGCGTTTTTTTGAATCTGGCCGGCTTGTTGGTATTCTCCAAGTTGGTATAGAACCATGGCTTCTCTCACCCAGCATAATCCCGTGTTAAAGCTACGTCCGGAAACGGCCACAAGTTTCGAAGCTAATTTTGCATGATGAGCAGCCGATGCAAGATCGCTTAGGATTAAGGATTCTCGGCTTCTTAGGAGGTGGTAGAAAGACTTTTCAAAAGGTAAGGCTCTGTCCAAGAGGGTAGTCATTTTTTTAAGTTCATAGCCGGCAGTCTTCAAGTCCTCTATTTCCAGGGCACATGCAGCTGCATTTCCTAACAAAATATAATCCATAACGTGAACACCGGTTAATCGTGATAGCTCTAGACCTTCGGATACGGCTTCTAAACTTTTTTCATGTGAACCTCTCAACGTATGAAATGCACTCTCCACCATTCTTGCTGCGATCTGGCCTAAAGGTGAAACACGTGAGGACCTCGTCAACTCATTTAGAGACTCGATAAATGATGCAGCTTTTGTAAAACCGTCTTTACACATTGCATGAGTTACTGCATGGAATAACGTTTGTACCTGGGTTTCTACGTCGTTATTGACTCGTGCTGCTGAGAGAGCTCGTTCCGCCCAGATCTCGACCTCAGGATGTTGAGGTTTCCTGTAGACCAGTGCTGCGAACATCCTTGAAGCCACTCGTCCTTCAATCTCTTTAGAAGGAAACGTTTTAAAGGTTTGCATAAGCTCTTCGAACGCTCGAAACCATTTATCAAGTTGCTTGAATTCCCAAGCAAAAAATATTGAATCGACAGCACCTGCCCAAGATAGAAACATTCCCGACGCATCCTTTTGCTCTTTGAACCTTACATAAGCTTGTTCGAAATAGCGCTGGCTCTTTGAAGGGTCAAAGGGTAGGCGACAAGCTGCCATCCAGTAAAGAAGCCAAGCAATACTTATAAAAATATCTTTTGGGAGACTGGACAGCCACTCTTCCAAGGGATGATTTCTTCCTTGTGCCAGCATTATCGGGGCATGTTTTAAGATCAATGAAACCATCCCTTTCCAGTCACCGGCATCACGCATAAGTTCAATTGCAGCCTCTGTCTGATCAGCTTCCTCAAGAAGCATGGCTGCACGACGACGTAAATCAGAAAGAAATTCCGGAGAAAATGTCTCCTTTGCACGGGACAAGAGAAAATCCCGGAACAGAGGATGATACTCAAAAGAAGGACTGCTACGAAAACGCCTTTCCGTGAAGCAATGATTGCGATTCAACTGAGAAAGAATACGATGTGCTGATTCAAAACCTGTTAACTTCTCCGCCATGCTTGCTGTCATTTTGGGCAAAAAGGCGGTCTTGAGCAAAAATTTCTGGCTTTTTTCATCGGCCTTGTTAAAAATCTCACCTGTAAAGTAATCAAATATTCGCTCTTTTGGAACCTTGCCAAGCTCACGCGGGTCTATTTTTTCTATCTCTGCCGTCTTTAGCATCAACATCAAACCGGCCAGCCAGCCATCGGTGATGGTGTGTAAATACTTTATAGCTCCTGTTGAAACCTCCTGTCGTGCCTGCAATTTGACGATGTCTTTGGACTCATTCAGGGTCAAACGAAGATCCTGCCACCCGATCATTTCCATCAGATTATTGGCCTGCATGTGAATTAAAACCGGGGGAGGTTCACTCCGGCTGATCAAAATCACATTAACGCCCTTGGGGATATTGGAAAGCCCGTGACGAATCACCTCATGGAAAGGTGACTCGACCGGCACTTCCTGGTAATTGTCAAAAACAAGGAAAGATGGTGCCTTGAGACGATGAAAAAGGTTTTCAAAATAACGAAGTGTAAAGGTTGGCAGGCCGGGAAGGTATTCCGGGGTGAGAAGCGGGAGCGGTTTTCGCTTTCGGGGAGTGGCTTTTTTAGCGGCAAGTCCTAAGTAATAGAAAAAGGTTGAAGGGTCAGCGTCGCCTTCATCTACCTGGTACCACAGACAAGGAGACTCTTTAGCTTCCAAGTAGCTGGAAACCAGTGTGGTCTTGCCGCAGCCTGGAGGTCCTGAAACCCAGATTACCGAATACTTTTTTTTGCGGTGTAACAGATCAAACAGCCGTTTTCTGGGATAAACCCCTGTAGGTATCGGACGGGTTACTTTGGCGATTGTGGGTGATCTATTCTTCATCCTGCCATTCCGATGCAGAAGCGTAAACAAACAAGTTCTTTGCCAATGAAGCCAATGCCGATCATGTCATGCATGGCATCATCGAAATGCTTAATAAAAAACTGAAAGGGTAAAACCCTTAAATTAATATCTTAAAATTACTGAGAATATCCAAAAAATATTTTATTTCAGAATGGGTCGTTTCCCTTTAAAGTATTTCTTATATTTATAACGGCGACTTTAAGAATCCCGTGTCGATAACTGCTTATGGAAACAACAACGGAGAAAAGACAGGTCGAAATACAAGATCAATAGAGGTTTAGCGTTGATAGAAGAGGGCCGTCATCACTATTTATTATTTTAAAAAATATATCAATAATCAAAAATATGTCAATAACTTATTTATTGGTAAAGATTAGGGATGTAACTTAAGTATTAAGTGATAAAAAAGTTTGTGCTTATGTGTCTTGAGATTTCAATCAGTTTTTCCCACTCTGGGAAAATAAGGTGAGTACAATAGTTGTGGTTCGCCTTTTGATCTTAAAACTTTTGATAATTGAGACAACCGATAACAATCGGGCGCGTAAAAATGTGATACCTTGCAAAAAGTCAATATATCTAATTATTCCAAACCTATGTGATACTAATAACCTATCTATCACTCAATTTCAGCAGTTTAATGAAGACCTAACCATCCCCTCAATACTATATCTTGTATAATTCTGTTACGTTCCATTCCGGGTTTAAATTCACAAATCCTTGTTCAGATTCCTAAAGAGACCTTTAAGTCATTCGCTTGAGGTCTTTTGCGTTTATTCAACTATCGTTTTACAGCTAATGAGACGGCAGGAACATTTTTCTATAAACCTCAAATCGAAAGGAATCAGGGTGAATGGAATCAGCATTCTGCAATTTTTGAATGTACGCTTCCGATCAACCATGATAACCGGATGTTACGATCAATTGACAGGGATCAGTAAAAATTCGGATGAACAGCCGGTTTCTACTCTTGTTCATCCGAAGCAGGAAGTAGCGCTTTCTTTTTTTCTTTCTTTTCCTTCTTTGCGGTAGCACCCTTGGCAATCTTTGCCGACGGCTTATCAGGGGTGTTCTTTTTGGCAGCCAGTTTTTCTGTTTTGGTTTGGACTTTATCAGCGTTTAACTTCTCCTGGGCGGCAATACAGGCCAGGCGGTAATTTGCTTTGCGGATGTCGGCCTTCATTTTTTTGATAAAGCTGTCGCGTTTAATCGCGACGGCGTCCAAACCTTTCTCTTTGAGAGAAGACATACGGGTTACAAGTTTATCACCGGCGGCTTTCTTATGACCTTCTAAAATTCCCTTTCTTTTGAGACTCATAGTAAATTTTCCTCCTGCTTCATAGTATAAGCTTTTTTACATATCGAGAACGGCATTCCACTATAAATCGTAGCGGCTGTCAAATAGAATATAATAAAAAGAGGGACGCAGTTTAGTTTTTCAGTTTACAGCTTTTTATTGCTAAGCGGTACGCCCCCAGGTTTCTAACAATTCATACTCGTAAACAAAACTCAATGTAGAAACTGATCGTTTAAGATATCTCTTCAAACCTTCAGGATATCAGCCGGCCTCATAACCTGCGATGTCTGACTTAGCCCTGATTGCATATCTGCAATTTTCAATAGGGCAAATCCATTTCACCGGGTTTGCCTTTTTGCATTTCTGTAAAAAATACCAGTCACCCTATCAATATCTATATTTCGGATTTCGTTTTAATGTTTTCCTTAAAAAAACTTGACTGTGACAGATAATTCTAATACATGCGACGGCTAATGGTTAAAGCTAATGCATTCCGATTTTTGGATTATGAGAAACTATAAAACATTAAAATGTTTTCGTATTACTATCACATTTTAAAATGGAAAGGTTCAAGGTATGCTGACCAATTTGAAATTTAAGTTTTTTTTCATTTTTCTATTTTTTAACTTTGCAACACCTATCTATGCAATCGACGTTACGCTCAAATGGACCCCAAATAACGAGTCGAATTTAGCAGGCTACAAAGTTTTTTGTCGTCAAGAAGGACAGATCTATCAATACACTCGTCCATATTGGGAAACGACAGATTCCACCTGCACCATTTATGACTTAGATAAAACCACAACAACCTACTGTTTTGTAGTAAGAGCCTTTAGCACCGATGGTTTTGAGAGTGATGATTCCAAAGAAGTGTGTCTTGAAGCAGCCACCGCAAGTTCTGGATCCGGGGACGTGGTAGACATTGAAGCGGAAGACATGCCGATCAAGACCACGGGCGGGTTGACCTCAGGTGGTTGGAACATCTGGTCAAACGGGTATATCGCTGATAAAATAAACTTTGCTACCGGAGGAAACGTCAGTTTCGAGGTTGCGGCAAGGGGTACCTATGAAGGGGGGGCTTGGCCGATAATGGAAGTTCGGGTAGATCAGGTCCCGGTTGGAAGGGTGACGGTGAACTCCTGGAGTTGGGCGGCATACACGGTCCAGGCAAACATTACACCGGGGATGCATGAAGTGGCTATCGCTTTTATAAACGACTATTACATGCCGTCAGATGACAGAAACCTTTTTGTGGACAAGGTATCCATCCAATAACAACAATAATAATAATAGAAAAATTAAACTTTGTTACGTTTTACTGCTATGTATATGGAATCGGAAAACCAAGATTGAAGGTTGTGATATCGTCCAGCAAAAATTGAACTGTCCAGAGGTGTATTGACCAGTTTATTTAAACCTGCCCAAGGACTGCTTTTAAGACCTGAGATAGCATCCTTTCTGGTGAAAATATCATCCGATTCAAAAACCTGTGATTAGGAAAATAGCCAATAAAATACCAATATTAAAAGAAAATTCAGATTTTATCTCGTACAGCTTGTCAGTAACGCAGGTTTAAGTTTGTTTAATCTACCCAGTTAAAGGTCCGATCCACAGCCTTTTTCCACTGCTGGTAGTATGTTTCCCTGAGCGCCGAGTCCATGTAGGGATGTCAAATAATATCCGAAAATACAATGTGCTTGAAATTATGTCGCGCTTTGAACGGAAGTAGGATGTCCCCTTTAAACCTTTCAACCCTTATTCTTGAAGAAAAAACAGAT
>CAVZUV010000014.1:0-234453 GCA_963778575.1 uncultured delta proteobacterium
ACTTTCAAAACGGTTCCTTCAGGTATACGCGCAATATGCTGCCCCTTCTCACAACCGGGATATGGGCAGAGCTTCGTTACATTCCCAGGCTTGACGGTGGTTACCTTGTCACCCAACTGGACTTCACCGGCGTAGACACTTTGCGATACATACAGTGTCATTGCCAGGAGCAACAGGAGGGCAGAAAAGCAGGTGATAGCCTTCATGTTTTTCATATCTCCTTTGTTTAGCATTTACTGTTTACATTTCTGGGTCCATAAAAAACCAACCAAAAGGGTTTAAACCTCGCCGATTATTTAAAAGCAATTGATGTGCCAAACCTGTGAAATAAAATTACTCGACTGTCTTTATTACAAATACAATTCAATCATCCGAATAAAAATTTGAATAAAACCGGATATGTGAATGGATTTTCATACACTTTACAGAAAGGGAGATGGTGGATAAAACAGCCAAAGTGTTGAAAATAAACTCCCGAGAGATGAAGGAAAAACCATTCGCTTACAGCCGATCAGACGATCTGATTAACGCTGGTGCTAAAATCAAGGTGTAGAGTGTAACGTCAAAAAGCGATGCACTATATTCGTCAAAATTTCACCTCTTGGAAACCCATCCGGAATAATAAGGGTACAATTGCAAAAAGTCCGAAGTGGAATTAAGGAGGATATATTAATTTTGCATCCCATGAAATTCCTGAACTTTTGAGACCGGAGATGAAGGGAAATCTCTTCTTTTCAAACCACATTCTATCCGAGAGTTGACCCTGTAAATCCTATACTGTTGCGATGTGACGTATGGATTTCCTCCGCTTTTTCCCTTATTCGTTTTTTCTCATATCGTCGACAGTCTGCAACATTAAGATATTATGTATAAACAACTCTTTCGGCACGACTATTGCATACCACAAAGTGATATGGGGATAGGCACCCTGCTCAGCAACCCATAGCCGTTGACGCTTGCTCCTCTTTAGTGTCGCAAGGTGGAAAATAGCCATATGATAGCCGGCATTGACGTCGCGGGTGGATAAAGATGTGAAGAGCTGGACAGGGTTTGGCTCAACCGGTGAAAGAATTAAAGGAGGTATTCATTATGAGTTATACCGGATGGGAAAGTACATTGGTGGGACGCAAAAAAATTTCGGCCCCCATGACGCGGAAAACAAGTGGCCCCGCAGGACGAAAAATCCTTGTTGTTGATGATAACGCGATTGTCCTGCATGTTATTAGCTGCATTATGACAGGCGCAGATTACGAGGTAACCGCTGTCAGAGGTGGGATGGCTGCACTCAACGCCTTACGCCAACAGGATTTCGACCTCTTGATTACGGACCTCGTAATGCCCGGAATGGACGGTATTGCTTTGCTCAAAAAGGCAAAGGCCCTGTACCCCCATCTGCGGGTAATTATTCTGACGGGAAGTCCCGGACTTGTTCCTCAGCCCCTTGAAGGAATTGATGTAGACGCTCTTTTGGCAAAACCCGTTTATCGGGCTGATCTCTTGGGTCACGTGGCTTACTGCCTGAATAGACACGATCCGAAAATGTCGAATATGACGAGGCCAGTCTATTTCTAAATAAACATTTTCTCCACAGGTTGTTATGCACAAAAAGCTGTGCACCCACGCACAGTTTTTTGTGCATTCTTAATCCTATCCGCCATCTATAATTATCTCAACATTCCGGCTCGCTTCTCACACCCCTTCAATCAATAAGGTTTTTTGCCTTTTGTCGACTTATGAAAGCGTATTTGGCATATAAGTTGAATAAAAATGAAATTTGATCTAAATCCTTTGAATCAGAAATCAATACCGTGACATCCAACATCATGTTCGGTAAGCTTCCGATAAAATTGTGTATTGACTAAAGACATACGCCCGCCTATGGTTATGAAAAGATTATCATCAAATTCAGATAAAGGCGATCGCGGATGAGACGCCCTATCAATCACCTATTTCGAGAGCAAAATAAAGCCGGCTGGTGAACGGCATTATGAAGGTTGGCGGTTCTTGAAGGTGCATTATGAATCTGTTATCTGAGGGAGGTGGTTCTATGCGCTATATTGATACGTCGGAAAGCGGCGGACCCGAGGTTTTGGTGGTGGCGGAAGGTCCGCGGCCCGGTCCCGGTCCGGGAGAGGTATTGATAAGGGTGGCGGCCGCGGGTATAAACCGGCCGGATCTCATGCAGCGGCAAGGGAGGTACCCGCCGCCACCGGATGCGTCACCCATCCTTGGGCTCGAGGTGTCCGGACAAATTGTGGCTCTGGGAAAGGACACCGCGACATGGAAAATCGGCGACGATGTCTGTGCGCTGACCAATGGCGGGGGGTACGCGGAGTATGTTGCCGTGCCCCAGGGACAGTGCCTGCCGGTGCCCGCGGGTCTCGACATGGAAGCGGCAGCAGCGCTGCCGGAGACCTTTTTTACCGTGTGGAGCAACGTGTTCGACCGCGCCGGTCTCAAAAAGGGAGAGCGGTTCCTGGTGCACGGCGGGAGCAGCGGCATCGGGACGACCGCCATCCAGATGGCCAAGTCCATGGGAGCGTGGGTTGCAACCACCGCAGGCACGCCGGAAAAATGCCGGGCATGCGAGGCGATGGGAGCCGATCTGTCGGTTTTGTACACAAAGAAGGATTTTGTCCAGGAAATTCGAGCGGCCACAAAAGGGTATGGCGTGGATGTAATTCTCGACATGGTCGGCGGCGACTATACCGGCCGGAACCTGGATCTGGCTGCCAGAGACGGACGGGTGGTCAGTATCAACTTTATAAAAGGGGCTAAGGTTGAAATCGACCTGGGTCATGTGCTTTTCAAACGCCTGGTTTTGACCGGCTCTGCCTTGCGGCCGATGTCGGCCAAAGCAAAGGCGGCCATTGCCGGAAACCTCAAGGCCGTGATATGGCCGCTGATCGAGAGCGGAAAAATCCGTCCCAAAATCTTTGCGGTTTTCCCCTTTTCGGATGCTTCCGAAGCCCACCGGCTCATGGAGAGCGGACATCACATCGGAAAAATTGTTTTGCGTGTTTCAAACTTCATGTGATTATATTATCGTGATTTAACAATTTGGAGACTTATGAAAATGATGAAAAAAGTGTATGTAGACGATTCCAATCAAGCGACGATAGCCTGCCCCCATTGCGGATTTGAGAAAAATTTAGATGTCGCGAACTTCAAGGAAACGCATAAAAGGCTTAAGGCCAAATGCCGGTGTGGAGAAGTTTTTCGGATCACGTTGGAATTTCGAAAGCATTTTCGTAAGAAAGTCCGGCTTCCCGGTGAATACTTTGTCCAGGGAAAAACTGAAAAAGGAGAAATCATCGTTGAAGATATATCTCTAGGCGGAATCCGGTTTGAAAGTCTCCATCCGCATTACATTTCCAGAGAAGATAAAGTTGAAATAAAATTTGCATTAGACAATCCAATGAAAACAAAAATAAGTACACCCGTGAAAATAAAATGGATCGTCGATCGTAATGTCGGAGGACAGTTTTTCGATCCAAAATCAATCGAACATGATTTGGGAACTTATTTACAAACATAAGTGATGCCAATAAAGGAAAAAAACAGATAATCCGATATTTAAAACTATGACTTGAAAATCATCATTTGTGATATGGAAAAAGAGGATAATCAATGAAAAAAATTTATGTGGACGATACCGGTCACGTGACCATAGTCTGCCCCCATTGCGGATTTGAGAAAAATATAGATACAATCAGTTTCAATGGGACTCAAGAAAATCTGAAGGTCGAATGTAAATGTGGAGAAATTCTCGAGTTCATCCTCGAATTTCGAAAGTATTACCGAAAAAGCGTCAGCCTGGCGGGTGAATACATTGTTCAAGGTCAAGGAATAAAAGGAGAGATAATTATCAGGGAACTTTCAATGAAAGGCATCCGCTTTGAAAGCCTGAAACCCCACAAAATTTCGATCAATGATACACTGGACGTAGCATTTAAGCTCGACAATCCGATGAGATCGGAAATCCGGAGAATATTCAAGGCCATATGGATCAGAAATCGCATGGTGGGCGCGAATTGCATTGAACCGAAATTATATGAAAAGGATTTGGGCTTTTATCTGCAAATAGCTTGATGGGTAGGATTATGGCAATCAACGGATTTATGATTTGCAGTCCCATCTTTGATGCTTATTGATTATAAATATATTCCAAATCTCCGGATCTAAATATTCACAATTTTATTAAAACATCTCGGCTAATACTCATTTCAGGAGAGGTTAAAATGAAACCTTTTCGAATTATGGGAGTACTTGTATCTGCTGCTTTCCTTTTCGCCTGTGCAGGATCGTTCCAAAGAATGAATCATCTAAAACTGGGTATGACCAAACAAGAAGTCGTCCAAACGATCGGTACGCCCGACATCACCAGTGCCAGCGGGCATGTGGAATATCTTAAATATCGGAATAATGCGGGTATGTTTTACACCGATGAATATTACGTCAGGCTGCTGGATGGGAAGGTGGATGCTTTTGGGCAGCAAGGAGACTTCAATCTTCCATACTAACCGGTTTAAAATATTACAACAATAAATTCCGGCATTCTTGTCGAGAAGACATGGCCCTTTTCACTGGGACCGGTGCCGGAACATCCAGCCCGCAAGGGGCAGCGTAAAACCGGCCATCAGCAAGAGCGGCCAGAGCTGGGGCCAGATCATGCTTACACCGGCGCCTTCCAGGAATATATTGCGCAGGGCGGTGATGATGTGGCGCAAGGGATTGAGCAAGGTTCCGACTTGAAGCCATTGGGGCATGTTTTCGATGGGAGTGGCGAACCCGGAAAGGATGACCGACGGCATCATGAAGACAAAGGATCCGAGCAGGGCCTGCTGCATGGTCATGGACAGGGACGACACGAGAAGACCGACCCCCACAATGGTAATGATGAAACACCCGAGGGCCAGAACAAGGGTCCCAACGCTTCCGCGGAACGGCACACCGAACCAATAAACCGCGCCGGCGGAAAACAACAGCGCGTCCATGATGCCGAAGAACATTCCGGGCAGGGATTTGCCGACCAGAATTTCTCCGGGGTTGAACGGCGCGACCAAAAGCTGGTCGAAAGTGCCGAATTCGCGCTCCCGCGCCACGGAAAGGCTGGTCAAAATCATGACCACCACCATACTGATGATGCCGCCCAACGCCGATACAATGAACCATCTGCTCTGGAGGTTGGCATTGAACCAGGCACGGTCCACCAGCACCACGCCGGGACCGCCCATCCCGACCACACCGTCTTTTACCAGATCCTGGTTGTACGTTTCGACGATGTTTCCGATATACCCCAGGGCGATCAGGGCCACATTGGAATTGCGGCCGTCCACGATCACCTGGAGGGTCGCCGGCCGGCCGTTGTGAAGATCGCGGCTGAACTCGGGCCCGATGTGGATGACCAGGCGGACTTTTTCACGGTTGATCATAAAGGCAATCTCTTTTTCGGTCAAAAGGGTCTTTGTCAGATCAAAATTATCTGACCCTTCAAATCGGGACAAAAGCTGCCTTGACTCGGGGGTTCGAGACTCGTCGAATACGGCATAGCTCACGTTTTTAAGATCATAGGTGGCGGCATACCCGAACACGAAAAACTGGATCAAGGGCGGGCCGATAACGACAAAGCGGCTTTTGGGGTCCTTTAAGATCATGATGAATTCTTTAATCGTCAATGCGATGATGCGGCGCAAAAAATCCATTACCCCTCCAGACGCTTGGTGATTTTACGAAAAGCGAGGCTGATGAACAAAACAGCCATGCCGAAAAGGGCCAAGGCATTGGGCAGCAGCACCGGCCAGACGTCACCGGCCATGAAAAGGGTATGGCTGATGTCCACGAAATACCGCGCCGGCACCACGTGACTCACGATCCGAATGACAAGGGGGGTGCTTCCCAGGTCGAAAATAAGGCCCGAAAGAAAGAGAGCGGGCAAAAATCCCGCCACAATGGAAATCTGTGCGGCCACAAATTGGACGCGAATGGCAGCGGATATCAGCAAACCGAAACCGGACGAAGCCAGCATGAAAAGCGCACTCAAGATAAAGAGGGCCCAAACGGAGCCGCGAAACGGCACATCAAAAAGCGTGACCCCGACCCACACGGACAATCCCATGCCCATCATGCCCAGGATAAAATAGGGAAGCACCTTCCCCAGCAAAAGATCAATCCTTCGGATCGGTGTAACCAGAATGGCTTCCATGGTCCCGCGCTCCCATTCCCGGGCCACCACCAATGCGGTCAACAGAATTCCGATGAGGGTCATGATCAGGGTGATGAGACCCGGCACCAGAAAGTTGCGGCTGACGGCGGACTCGTTGAACCAGACCCGTTGGGAGATGTTCACGGCGGGGGCGGCCACCTGTTCGCCCCGGGCCCGGCGCAGCTCGATCCATGTTTGAAGTACCCCGCGTGCATATCCCTGAATCAGACGGGCCCGATTGGCATCGATACCATTGACAATCATCTCAACCGGCGCCGGGTTCAGCTTGTCCAACCTGGAAGAAAAATCGCTTTGGAGGTGAAAAATACCGTCAACACGGCGTTGATTTAACTGCATCACTGCTTCGGCCATGGATGTCAAATGAACGGTTTTAAAATAGGGCGACTGATCGAATCTGGCCGAAACCTCCCGGGCCGCCGGGCTGTTGTCATTGAGCACAACGGCGATGGGAACGTTGTCGGCATCCAGGGTGACCCCGTATCCAAAGATAAAAAGCAGCGCCAAGGGCAACACAATGGCCAGGGCGATACTGCTGGGATCCCGCAGGATCTGGAGCAGTTCCTTGCGGAGAATTCCCCGCATGCGCATAAAAAAAAGAGCCCGCGGCGTCATTCTCTCCCTCTGCTGGTTTCCATGTCATTCCCTTTACCGGAAGGGATAACCGTCCCTTCGGCAAGGGCGATAAACGCATCTTCAATGGTCGGATTCGGGTTTTCTTTTGAACGGACCAGCGCCCGGATTTCAGAAGGCGTGCCCTTGGCAAGGCTTTCTCCCAGGGACATGATCAACATCCGGTCGCAGTATTCGGATTCTTCCATAAAATGCGTTGTCACGACCACGGTCACTCCTTGCTCGGCAAAGCCGTTGATCCTGAGCCAGAACTCGCGGCGCGCCAAAGGATCCACGCCCGACGTCGGTTCGTCTAAAAAAAGAATCTCCGGCTCGTGCAACAGCGCGGCGGCCATGGCCAGGCGCTGTTTGTAACCGCCCGGCAGCCCGGCGGCGGCCTTTTCGCGCCACTTGCCGAGCCCGAATTCCGTAAACGCCCATTCCATTCGTTCCCGCAGCCGATTCCCGTTAAGTCCGTAGGCCCTTCCGAAAAAATTCAGATTTTCCCGTACGTTGAGCTGGCCGTAAAGGGAAAACTGCTGGGCCATGTACCCTAAACGGGAACGGGCCCTGGACGGCGAGTGCCGCAAATCATAGCCGGCCACACTGATCTCGCCGGCACTGACGCTCAACAATCCGCAGAGCATCCGGAAAGTGGTGCTTTTTCCGGCGCCGTTGGGACCGAGAAGACCGAAAATCTCGCCGCGCCGCACCTCGAAGGTGAGTCCCTTGACCGCTTCGAAATCACCGAAGGCTTTCTTCAAGTCTCTGGTTTGCACCACCACCTCTTCCTTTTGGATGGTTTTCCCTGAAGTATCCGTCCATGGGGTTGATTTGAAAGTGGCTTTCCTTGTGGGGAATAAGGGTCATAAAGGCATCTTCAAAAGTCGGCGGGGTGCTTGTGATAGCTGCCGGCCAATTTTCCGGCAAAGCGTCGGCCACGGCTTGGGTGCCGTGAACATCGGTGACCACGCGCACCCTTCCGGACCGTATGGTCGCATCGATAATATGCGGCTTGCCCACCAGATACGTGTGTATTTGGCGGGCCTTGATGCCCGTCGCCGGCTCTACGAGCGCAACGTTTTGTCCCACACGCTCTTTGAATTCTTCGGGCGTTCCTTCGGCAAGTTTCTCCCCGTCATGAAGCACCACCACATGATCGCATCGCTCGGCTTCATCCAGATAGGCGGTCGAGAGCAGGACCCCGATGCCGTCTTTTTCCACCAATTCGTAAACGATTTTCCACAACTCGCGGCGCGAGATCGGATCTACGCCCACGGTGGGCTCATCCAGCAGCAGCATCTGGGGCGACTTGATGAGCGAGCAGGCCAATCCCAGCTTCTGTTTCATTCCGCCGGAAAGCGCACCGGCCCTGCGCCGGGTAAACGGTTCCAAGCCGGTCATCCGAAGCAACCGGTGATACCGGGCTTTCCGATCCGAAGACGGCACCCCTTGAAGATCGGCATAAAGATCCATGTTTTCTTTTACGGTCAGATCCTGATACAGTCCGAATTTCTGGGGCATATAACCGACGCGGCTCTGAATCTCGATGGTATCGATCACGCTGTCGAGGCCCAGAACGGTAACTGTTCCGGCCGTGGGAACAATCAGGCCGGCGGCCGTACGGATCAGGGTGGTTTTACCGGCTCCGTCCGCCCCCACAAGTCCGGTGACCTGTCCGCGAAGAGCCTCGAGGGAAACATCCTTTAAAGCCTGAACCGCAGGCCCTTTTTTGGAGAGAAAGGTCTTTTCCAGATTCCGGACCGACAGCACCACATCTGCGTCAGCCGTGGATCGCGTATGAAACTGAACCGCCATATGGACGGCTATCCTTTAACCGGTTTGGCGGGTTTTTTCGGCAAAACCTTGCCGCCTTCGGAACCACCGTCCGAAGGGGTTAGATCCACGATCACCGTGACCGGCATGCCGAGACGAAGCTGGTCTTTTAAATCATGAACAAAAACCCTCACTTCATACACCAGTTTTGTCCGCAGATCTTCGGTCTCCACGGTTTTCGGGGTAAATTCGGCCACCGGAGAAATAAAACCGATCCAGCCTTTAAAACTTTGATCCGGGAACGAATCGCTCAAGACCCTGGCCTTCATGCCGAGATTGATCCGGCCGAGATCCGGCTCCGGTACATAGGCCCGCACCCACTTGGGATCGGTTAAGGCCAGCGTAACAACCGGCCGGCTTGGATTCGCCATTTCTCCGGGTTCTAAAATCCGGTTCTGGATAATACCCGGTGCCGGTGATATCAGCGTCATCTCCCCAAGCCGTATTTTTAATAGCGACAGAGATGCTTCGAGCGCCTCCAGGGTAGCTTTTGCCGCTGCAATATCTTCCTTGCGCGGGCCTTCCAGCGCCAGATTCAGGGCCTTTTCCTTGACGTCGAGTTGGGCCTTATCCACATCGAACTGGGCCCGGGCATTGTCCAGGGATTGCTCGCTTGTCGCACCCGCCCCCGATGTTTGGCTGATGCGCTCGAAATTCAGCATCGAATTGTGGACCGTGGCTTTTGCCGCCGCCAATTCAGCCCGCGCCTGTGCGATCTCCTGAGGACGGGTTCCCGCTTCCAGCCTTTTCACCACTTCCTGCTGGGCGGCGATTTGCGCCTCGGCCTCTTTGATCTGAGCTTGCAGACGATGGGTCTGCAGCATCGCCAGTACCTGGCCTTTTGCAACGCGGTCGCCTTCTTCCACTAAAACCCCGGCAATGCGCTCCTGTTCGTTAAAGGCAAGATCGGCCTTTCGGATATCGATATTTCCGTATATCTTGAGTTCGGCGCCGGACCCTTTCTCCTCCACATTTACAAACCACCGAACGCCCAGAACGGCGATCGAAACCAAAACAACTAAAAGAATAATCCTGAATAATCGTTTCATTGCGCTGATACTCCGCCTTGTTATTTCCAGGTTGCCCGTAACATATAATCAATCGATGGAATTGGTCAAGCGATTGATTTTTATAAGTGCCGGCAGATTTCTCGATCCGATTCACGATGCGGTCGCCAGCTTTTCGCTTGACTCAAAAACTCGAATCTCATATGGTGAGGAATAGCTTGCGTTTATCTTTTAAAAACATTTACTTATGGCGAACTTTCCATGAGCGTCAAACGCTTTTTCATTTTTGCACCGATTTTGCTGATTATCGTTTTGCTGCAGTCTTATTTCTGGGAGCCGACATACGAAGAGCAGACAAAGGGCAATCCTGCGCGCCTCACCGAATATATTACCGGATCCATCGGCGATGCCAGCCTTTTAAACCCCGTCCTTGCGGCCGATTCTTCCAGCGGCACCATTGATGGCCTGGTGTTCGAGGGCCTCATCGACCGGGACAAGGATCTTCGCTTCAGGGGGAGGGTGGCCGAATCATGGAAAATTTTTGAGCAAGCGTTCTTTTATGTCAACCCCTCTGTCCGCATACCGGAACTGGGCAGCGCCGATGCATACACTCTGGCAAACTTCATAAAACGCGCCCAAAAAGCATCAAAAACAAAAGACCCCGATCTTGCACATTCCCTGAATCGTATTACGGATATTTCCGTGGTCCCGCCTCGAACCTATACGGTCAAGAAGCAGGTCCGGAGTTCCGCCGGCGGCCAACCAAAAACGATCCAATTCACCGTGACGGCGCCGGCCAGGATCAAGCTCGTTTTAAATCAGGTGGATCAGCATCTTTTTAAAAATCTCACCCGTTTGTTGGGAAAAAATTACTTTGAATCCTTTCACGGCGGAAACTACTTAAAATGCGATTCTCATCTTTCCCAAGAACAATGGGCGGCATTCGCCGAAGAACTGATGCCGGCAACCGAACACAATCCGGTTCTTTTGTTTCATCTGAGGCCCGGAGTGAAGTTTCACGACGGTTATTTAGTGAGTGCCGATGATGTCCGGTTTACCTATGAAGCCGTCATGGATCCGAAAAACCTGTCGCCGAGAATTTCAGATTACGAGCCGGTGAAAACCGTTGAAGTGATCGATCCTTTGACCGTTAAAATCATCTACAAGCGGCTCTACTCTCCGGCCTTCGCAACCTGGAGCATCGGAATCCTTCCGGAACACCTGCTCAATTCACAAGCCCTCAAAAACGAAGCCCTTCGTCTCGGCAAAGATCCGAAAACCTTTTCCCTTCGCCAGAGCGCGTTTAACCGGCATCCCGTGGGTTGCGGGCCGTTTAAATTTCAAACATGGAAATCGGATCAGTACATCACCTTGGATCGTTTCGACGATTACTGGGAAGGGCCGCCGAATTATCGCCAATATGTCTATCGGATTATCCCCGATCCTTTAACCCAGGAAATGGAATTTTACGCCGGCACCCTCGACAGTTACAGCGTTGAACCCCATCAGGTCAAGCGCCTGGAAAACGATCCGAGATTTCAGCACTTTTCCGGAACCTCCTTTGGATATACCTATATCGGTTACAACGAAAGACGCAAGCCTTTTGACGATCCCCGGGTGAGACGGGCCCTTGGAATGGCCATTGACATCAACAAAATCATCAAATATGTCCTTTACGGCCAGGGGGAACGGATCACCGGCCCCTTTGTCAAACAGACCGACTACTATGACCACCATATCAAACCGCTTCCTTATGACCCCGAAGGCGCATTGAAGCTTTTAGAAACAGCCGGATATAAACGAAACAAGGCCGGCCGTCTTGAAAAAAACGGCAAAGCTTTTGAGTTTACGCTGATTACCAACAACGGCAACGACCTTCGAAAGGCGATCCTGGCCATTGCCCAGGATGCCTGGAAACAGATCGGCATCGATGTCCATACGGATATTTTGGAGTGGTCCGTGTTCCTGCAGGAGCGCATCTATAAACTCGACTTTGACGCAGTGGTGCTGGGCTGGCAGATGGATATCGAGCCGGATCTTTTTCAAATATGGCACTCGAGCCAGACCCACCCATACCAACTCAATTTTGTGGGTTTTAAAAACAAAGAAGCCGATGACCTCATTATCAAGATCCGGCAGGAATACAATCACAACCGGCAGGTTGAATTCTGTCACAAGCTTCACGCCATCATTGCCGAGCTGCAGCCGTACACTTTTCTTTATGTGAGCAAATGGACCGCTGTTTTGGACAAGCGCATCGTCATAAAAACGGTGGATGCCGCCGGCGCCGTCCACTATGAAAAAATAACACCTACTAAAACCGGTGATTACACCTTCTATTTTAATCGATGGGTGAAGCTTCCTCAAGTTCCCAATTTTATGGAAAAAGGATAGATCATGCTATCATTTATCGGGCGCAGTGTCGTTCAAAAAACCATTACGCTTTTTTTTGTTTCCATTGTCTCCTTTTTGATCATTCATCTGGCCCCGGGAAAGCCGAGCCAGGTGAATCCGCTAAATCCCAAGTTCACCCCCGAAATTTTAGAACGTTTTCAAAAAGAGTTTCACCTGGATAAACCTCTTTATGTTCAGTATATCTATTTTTACCGGGATCTTTTTACCGGGAAAACCGTTTCCTGGAAGGACAATCAATCGGTCCTTGCAAAGATATGGGGACGATTTTTAAACAGTTTGCCCTTGTTTATCGTGGGCACCCTCATTACCTGGACCCTTTCGTTTCCGGTGGGCATCCGGTCCGCGATTCACAGGGGCGGGATCTACGACCAAACCGCCACGTTTTTATCGTATCTTTTGATTTCGATTCCCGGATTTTTCTTTGCCTACGTGCTGATCATTTTCGTCGTCACCCGCTTCCATGTTCCGGTGATCGGGATGGAAACTTTCGGCATCACAAACGCATCAATAGCTCATATGATCATGGACCGCATCTGGCACCTGCTGCTTCCTTCCGTGCTGGGAGCCACGGGCGGTATTGCCATTTTGTCGAGATATGTGCGAAGCCAGATGCTCGAGGTGGAAGGCCAGGATTATATCCGAACCGCCAAGGCCAAAGGGCTTCCCCCGGATCAGGTGCACTATAAACATGCTTTTCGAAATGCGCTTTTGCCCTTTGTTACCATGTTCGGCCTGATTTTGCCCGGTCTGATCGGCGGATCGGTGATCATCGAAACGATTTTTTCGTGGCCCGGAATGGGACGAATGGCCTATGAAGCCATCCTGGCCAGAGATTATCCGGTAATTCTGACGGTCAATTTTGTTTCCGCGGTTCTGGTGCTGGCCGGCACCTTTGTTTCAGATTTGCTTTATCTTGTTGTCGACCCGAGGATACGCTTGTAATGACTCCTGAAAAAGAACACATCAACACGCCCGATTATATCGAGGCCCCGTCAGCGCCAAAGCACACCCGGATGCAGGAATTCGGTCGCATGCTGGGACAAAACCGGCTGGCTGCCTTAGGATTCTTCATTTTTCTTCTTTTTTTCTGTTGCGCCGTCACGGGCCTTGTTTTGACGTCAGGCTCAAAACCCGTATTCGACCCTGCCATGATTCGTCTTGAGGAAAAGCTGCGTCCGCCGTTGTCCAAACCGAATCTTAAAGCCTTGCGTCCGGACCAGGTTCCGGTCTTTAATATCTACCTGATGGGAACGGATGATCTGGGACGAGATGTTTTCGCGAGAATGCTTCAAGGGGCATGGGTTTCGTTGACCGTCGGTTTTGTGGCTGTGGGCATATCGGTGTTCATCGGCATTTTCATGGGCGGAATCGCCGGATATTTCGGACAACATCATATTAAAACCATTCATATTCTGTTTTTTTTGTGTTTGATGGGCGGAACCGGTCTTATATTGATAAACGCCGTCTTTGCCGGAACGGCGCTTTTACTGCTTTGTCTTTCAACCATTGTTTTTTCGTTGTCAGCCCGGGAAAGATCAGCGGAAGAAAAACCGTCAGCCTTAAAAGCGCTCTTCTTGGGCAATGCGGTTTCCGTGGACACGCTGATTATGCGCATCGTGGATATCATGCTCTGTTTTCCGAGTTTTTTTCTGATTTTAACGGTGGTCGCCCTGCTTCCTGCGAGCATATATAACATTATGATTGTTATCGGACTGACCAGCTGGATGGGGACCACCCGGTTTGTCCGCGCTGAATTTCTGTCTTTGAGAGAACAGGACTTCGTGGCGGCGGCAAAGGCTCTGGGCATCGGCAATTTCAGAATTATTTTTCGACATATCATGCCCAATGCCGTTGCGCCGGTGCTGGTCTCGGCCACCATCGGCATTGCTTCGGCCATTTTAACCGAAGCCGGCTTGAGCTTCCTCGGATTCGGCGTACCCCCGCCCCATGCCACCTGGGGCAACATCCTTTCGGACGGAAAAAACTTTATCTTTGATGCGCCCTGGTTGACCTTCATACCGGGGATTGCCATATTGATTGTCGTACTCTCTTTTAACCTTTTCGGAGAGGGATTAAGGGACATTTTGAACCCCAAACTCAGAGAAAGACACTAAACCATCCATGGACAAACGACCCATGCCCCATGACACGGCCCTGCTTCGGGTAGACAATTTAAAGGTCTATTTTCAAAGCGACGGCGAACGCGCGCGCGCGGTGGACGGAATCAGTTTCGAGGTCCGTCAAAGAGAAACCGTTTGTATCGTGGGGGAATCCGGATGCGGAAAAACCGTTTCCGCACTCAGTATTTTGGGCCTTATTCCTTCCCCACCCGGAGAAATCGTGGACGGTGAAATTTTATTTTCCGGACAAAACCTTTTAAAACTCGATGAAAAGGCCATGCAAAAGATTCGGGGAAACCAAATCGCCATGGTTTTCCAGGAACCCCTCACCTCCTTGAATCCAGTATTCACCATCGGCGATCAGCTCGGTGAAGCCGTCCGCACGCACAAGTACATGGACACGGAAGCGCTTAAGCGCTACATGATTCAACTCCTTTCCGACGTCGGCATACCCTCTCCGGAACAGCGACTCAGCGACTACCCCCATCAGCTCAGCGGCGGGCAGAGACAGCGGGTCATGATCGCAATGGCCCTTTCATGTGATCCGGATCTCATGATCGCCGATGAACCGACCACTGCCCTTGATGTCACGGTCCAGGCCCAGATACTCGAGCTGCTGCGATCCATTCAGCAAAAGCGGTCCATGTCGATTCTGTATATTTCCCATGATCTGGGTGTGGTTTCCGCCATCGCCCATCGGATATATGTTATGTACGCGGGAATCATGGCCGAACAGGGTAATGCGGATCAAATATTTCGATCCCCACGGCATCCCTATACGCAGGGTCTGTTGGCATCGCTCCCCGATCTCTCAAAACGCGGAAAAAGGCTGTACAGCATCCCCGGCAGCGTACCGAACCCGGCATATAAACCCAAAGGGTGTCCGTTTCATCCCAGATGCCCACACGCCATTTTAACCTGCCGGAAAGAATATCCCAAAATGTGCGATTACGGCCATGGGCATCTGGCCCGCTGCCCGGTGTTATATGAAAAGATAGTGCATTCTAAGTAAATGGAAACAAAAACCAAAAATAATTCCATCGTTCTTCGCTTGGAAGATGTGAAGAAATATTTTCCGATTCGCCGTGGTTTTTTTCAACACATCGTCGGATGGGTGAAGGCCGTGGATGGCGTGAGTTTTGAGATCGAAAAGGGTAAAACCATGGGCCTTGTGGGAGAAAGCGGCTGTGGAAAAACAACGGTCGCCCGTCTCATTTTAAAGCTGCTGGAATCGGATGAGGGAAAAATTGTCTTTGAGGGCCGCGACATCAGCCGATTCGCCGAAAGAGAAATGAAACCTGTTCGAAAAGAGGTTCAAATTATTTTCCAGGACCCTTTCGGATCTTTGAATCCCCGCATGACCGTCGGGCAATGCATTGAGGAAGGGATTCGAATTTCAGGCGTCAGACACGCATCACAGCGTAAAGAGCGCCTTGAAGCGCTTTTGAAAATGGTGGGGATGTCTTATGACAGCGCGGACCGGTATCCCCATGAATTCAGCGGCGGCCAGCGCCAGCGGATCGGCATCGCCCGCGCCCTGAGCGTTGAACCTTCCCTGATCGTGTGCGATGAACCGGTTTCGGCGCTGGATGTTTCCATACAGGCCCAAATCATTAATCTTTTAAAAGATTTACAGGACCAGCTGGGATTAAGCTATCTGTTTATCTCCCATGATCTCAATATTGTGGGGTATCTTTGCGATACCATTTCCGTCATGTACAACGGTTCGATAGTGGAATCGGCTTCGTCCGAGGATATTTTTAGTCATCCGTACCATCCTTACACCAATTCCTTGTTAGCGGCCGTTCCCGATCCGAATAAAAAATGGGATATAAAATTATCCCAAGAACAGCGTTACGATTCAAATTCCGTTTACGAAGGCTGCAAACACCAGAAAAAGTGTCCCTGGGTTGAAAAACAGTGCCGGTCGAATCCCATCGATTTTGTCAAAGTCGGAGAAAATCATTTTGTCCGATGCTGGAAAACCGATAAAAATAAATAACTTTAGAAAATATCACCCGTGATATGGAGGATACATCATGGAACCAGTATTGCTTGAAATAGACGGGCCCATTGGATGGCTGACGTTGAATCGACCGGAGAGCCGGAATGCGCTCTCCCTTGGTGTGATGAACGACATGCTCGATAAACTGAGCCATGTCGCCCAGAATCAGGATATTCACGTTGTTGTTATCAGGGGAAAAGGACCGGCATTTTGTGCGGGTCACAACCTCAAAGACATGGTTGGACCGGACTTGGACATCCGCTATTTTTACACGATGTTTTCGGTATGCGCCCGAATGATGCAGACCCTTCACGAACTTCCACAGCCGGTCATTGCCCAGGTTCACGGCATTGCAACCGCCGCGGGTTGTCAGCTTGTCGCCGCCTGCGATCTTGCCGTCGCAGAAACCGGGGCTCAATTTGCCACGCCCGGCGTAAAAATCGGCCTTTTCTGCACGACCCCTGCGGTTCCTTTGGCCAGGGTTATCGGAAGAAGAAGGGCCTTGGAAATGCTGCTCACAGGTCGATTCTTCTCGGCGGAGCAAGCAGAAAAATTCGGCCTGGTGAATCAAGTGGTTCCTTTGGAAGCGCTTTCCCAACGGACCAGGGATCTTGCCATGGAAATGGCGCAATACAGCCGGCAGACCCTGGCTTTCGGCAAACAGACGTTTTACCGCCAGGTCGACATGGGCGAAAAATCGGCTTACGATTATGCAACCTATGCCATAGCCATGAACTGTCTGGATGAAGACGCGCAGGAGGGCATCCGGGCCTTTCTTGAAAAGCGAGCGCCTGTCTGGAAAAATTGACAGAAATGTTGGGAAAAGAATTCTATCGTTTCGAGAACTGGAAACGGGCCCGCGCACCTTTTTGGCCGTATTTTTTTCTTTCCTTGGCCCTGGCATCGCGGCGGACAAATCCGGCTTTTTTCAAGGCCTTTCTCAAATCCGGATTGGCCAATATCAATGCCCTTGTAATGGCGTGCCGAACCGCACCGGCTTGCGCCGAAAAACCGCCGCCCGCAACAGTGGTTTTTACATTAAACGCATCAAGGGTATTGGTTAAAACAAGGGGCTGCTTCACAGCGGCTTGCGCGGACAAAACCGTAAAATAGACGTCCATGGGCTTATCGTTGACAGTAATTTCACCGCTTCCCGGCATTAGCCATGTTCTGGCAACGGAGGTTTTGCGTTTTCCGGTTGAATAATATACGTTTTCCTTATCCATACAACTCCCCGATAATTATAAAAAGATAGCGTGGTTTGATTAAATTTGAAGGCTCTCCGGCTGCTGTGCCTCATGGGGGTGCCGGTTTCCAGAATACACCTTCAATTTTTTAAACAGTTTTCTGCCCAGCCTGTTTTTCGGCAGCATTCCCTTGACGGCAAACCGAACGAGATCTTCAGGTCTTTTTTCCATAAGCTTTTTTGCCGTAATGGTTTTGAGGCCCCCGATATAACCGCTATACCGGTAATAATTTTTTTGATCCCACTTCCTTCCGGTGAGAACAATCTTATCCGCATTGATGACGACCACCCAATCACCGGTATCCGCATGGGGGGTAAACAGCGGGTTATGTTTTCCTCTCAGTCGAGATGCCACGGCGCTGGCCAGCCTGCCCAGAATCGCACCGTCGGCATCCACCAGACACCATCGTCCTGGATTGTCTGTATTTTTAGCGCTATATGTATACTTTTTCACCAGCTTTTCTCCTTTACATAAAAACGATTAAATATAATGGGAAATATAACCGTGTCAAGGGAAAAATATTAACCCGTACCAGTATTTGACACTGAACATGATTTCTAATATAAATGTTTCAATATATTTGTTCATGTTCAATTTACCTGTTTGAGCTTTTTGCCGAAAATGCCGAATTTGGCGTACATGAAGAACTCACTATGACCTTTCTTGAAACCGAAGTCAAATTTTACTTATCGAATATAGACGCAGTTCGGTCCCGCATTATCGGTCTTGGCGCCAATTTTAAGAATCGATCCTTTGAAACCAACATACGGTTTGAAGATGCTGAGAAAACGTTGATTCAAAAAAAATCACTTTTAAGGCTCCGCAAGGATAAAAAAGCGACCCTGACCTATAAAGCCGAACCGCCTGTTAAAGACAGCAAATTCAAAGTGCTCCAAGAGTTCGAAGTCGAAGTCAGTGATTTCGACACCATGGAACATATCCTGAAATCATTGGGATTTAAAAACGAACAGGTGTACGAAAAATGGCGTGAAAGTTATGTCGTTGAAGACACGCTGCTTTGCTTGGACACACTGCCTTACGGTGATTTCCTTGAAATCGAGGGCAACAAAGAATCGATCCGGCAATTGGCTTCCCAAATCGGTCTATTGTGGGAAAGACGGATTCTTCTGAACTATCTCGCCATTTTTGATCTCATAAAACGGCAATTAAATCTTTCCTTTTATGATGTCACATTCAGTAACTTCAACAATATTCGGTTTGATATGACGCATTATCTCAAACTGATCGAAGCGGCTGCTCAATAAATCAAAAATACGATGTTTTCTATTTTGACACTCAATTTGCGTTTCGGGCTGGCCGATGACGGCCCCAACAACTGGCAAAATCGGAAAAAAGGCTTTCCGGCGCTTTTTGGTATTTATCAAACGGACTTTATCGGTTTTCAGGAAGCCAACGATTTTCAAATCGATTTTCTAGATAACATGTTGACAGAATATCACTACATCGGTAAACGAAGCCCTTCGCCGTCCTTTTGGCAAAACAACATTATCTTTTATCAAAAAAAATGGACCTGCATCTACCATGAACATTTTTTCCTGAGCCCGACGCCCTCGGTGCCGAGCCGTTATCTAAAAAGCCTTTGGCCGAGACAGTGCACCATGGGGATGTTCAAAAAAAACCGGCGGCAGGTGATATGTATCAACACTCATTTGGATTTTGACGCTTCGGTTCAGGTTAAAAGCGCCCGTCTCATTCTGGACCGACTGGCGTATCTTCCTCATGATATCCCTGTGATTCTCATGGGTGATTTTAATGCCGCGCCCTTCAGCGCATGCTACAATATTTTCACCGACCCAGACGACCGACCGGCTGTCCAGGCACCCTGTTTCAAAGATGCGTTTTCACACCCTTTTGCGGGAACCCATCATGGATTTACCGGGCATACGGATGGAGATCATATCGACTGGATTCTTTTTCGAGGCAAGATCGCGGTAAAACGCAGTCAGGTTGTCCAGGATATGTTTAACCATATTTACATATCAGACCACTTCCCTTTGTTCGCCGAATTTTCGTGGGAAGATTAACCTTCATGTTAGCTCCCTACATCGCAATTCGTTAACCAATTAAGTGTTCAGTGTTATAGCAAACAGGATTAATCCACGTTAAAAAAATCAAATATGGTCGGCTATAAACTTTACGTCTTGTAACTCACCGGCAAACGCGCTATAGCTTGTCCCGTATTATATTCATGGCGCATCTAAACCGCTGAACTCGCATCTTAAAAAAAATCGAACATTATGGGCCTTTTGTCATCACGAAATTCCATCACACGCTATAAAGTGTCCGGCCAGCTGGACGGACCGGTGCATGAAACCGTCTACCAGGGACTCAAACAACATGCCATACCGAAAATCGAGGACGAGGGATCAGAATCCATTGTCGGATGGACATCTCTCGAGACCCCGTTTGCACCGGATTTTGAGGGCTATTCATTTGTTTTTGGCGCCTACATGCTGTTCGCGCTCCGAATCGATAAAAAATCCATTCCGCCGAAACTGATTCAAAAACATTATGCCCTGAATACTTCCAAACACCTCGCCGACACCGGCCGGCGCTTTTTGTCCGGCAATGAGAAAAAAGCCATTAAAGAAAACGTTATCAACACCCTTGCCCGTCGTATACCGGCTGTTCCGAACGTGTATGATCTGGTCTGGGAGTACGACAGCGCCTCATTGTGGTTCTTCACCAATTTAAAAGCGATGAATGAAGCCTTGGAGACGCTTTTTGTCAAATCTTTCAATCTTCAATTGATCCGTCTGGTCCCCTACACGGCGGCCGTCCTGACGGCCGAGCTTTCGGACGACGAAGGCGATCTTTTACGGAACTTAGGGAAAAATCGATCTGAGGAATAACCGGTGCTGGATATTGCCATCGCATATAATCGCTACAAATTCTTGGGCAATGAATTTTTAACCTGGCTGTGGTTCATCATTGAAACCGGCCCGAAGCAGCTGCGCCAGCATGATGCGGATCTTGTATCGATAACCGTCGGCAACCGGATGGTCCTTGAGAATACCCGAAACAATGCCAAAGAATCCGTCACCATCAAGGGCGACAATGCCGGCCTGGAAGAAGGACGTCTGGCCATTAAAAAAGGGGCTGTGGTCGCTGAAATTCATCTGTCCTATAAAACCGGCCCTCAACACTTCGAATTCAACCTCAAAGGAGAAAGCCTCAACATTTCCAGCTTGAAACTGCCGGAAACAGGGGCGGTTGAAACTTCGGAAGACCTCGAGGGCGTTGTTCTCGAGAAGATATACCTGATTGAAAAAGTCGTCGAGCTTGTCAGCCGTCTCTTTTCCCATTTCGTTCATCTGCGGTTATCGAACACCTGGGACCGTCAAACAAAGGCTCAAATCCGCAAATGGGCGGAATCTAATTGAAACGTGTCGTTTATCAACCGCCGCTTTCTATGGATGATCGGTGTGTGAGATCCCTTTTTCATGGTTCGACTGTTAGCCTTTCTATTTTGAATGATCCATTTCTTTCGGCAATCCGTAGCTGAAAAGCAGGCATATCAATGCCATGATCACCGATGCCCAGAAAACCAGCGAAACGCCTTGCGCCACCGATTCGCGAAGGGCTAACCGGATATTTGGCGCGAGAAGGGACTGTACCTGGGGTCGAAATATATTTTCTATGCCCTTGATTAGAATGGTTTCGGCTCCGTTTCGTTGGATTCTTGACAACGTTTTGCTTGATTATACCTGTGTTTTGCTCGAGTCGGCGGATTTCATATCCAAGATGGAGGTCATCATCGAAGAAATCCTGACACTGCTTTTTGCCCTTAACATACAGGGGACTTGCTTTCAATCGATATCCTTATCAAGACATCGACGATCAAAATAAAAGCAACATCAATTAAACCCTTTAATAACGTATGATTTTTTTCAAAAAAAAGATGGACATTGCCGCAAAATTTTATTAAA
This sequence comes from uncultured delta proteobacterium, assembly GCA_963778575.1. Taxonomy (GTDB): domain Bacteria; phylum Desulfobacterota; class Desulfobacteria; order Desulfobacterales; family UBA11574; genus UBA11574. Next base: position 21,416 of record CAVZUV010000014.1, read on the forward strand.
ATTATTCATATTCTTCGTCTTACCAATTATCATCATGAAAACAAATTCAGATAATGACAGCCGGCAGGACAGGCGCCCCGAATCCAGAACCTTGCTGAATCTTTATTATAGCGTGGAGTTTCGACTGGAAGAGACCGGAAATGTCTATCAGTTTAAATTAAGGGATATGTCATCAAAAGGACTGGGTATTTTGGTGAATAAAGATTCTGCGGTCTTGAAGCATTTAAAGGTGGGAGATACCTTGGATATGCATTATATACCTCCGGAATCCGCAGGCACATCCGAATCCCTCAAAACAAAAATAGCCCATATCACCGAAAAAGAAGAGGAGCCTTTCAAAGGGCATTTTATCATCGGTCTTTCCATCACGGAAAGAGAGCGTCTTAAAGATTCGTCCCCTTCGGCCTCGTAACATCACATCATGAGACCCTTGAAAAACGCCCCCTTTTGCCCAATTTCTGCGTCAGGCTCAAATTTTAATCCTCAAAATACTCCATGTATTCCTGCGGTTAAAATTTTCGCCTTCCTTGAACTTGAACAAAAATGAGTATTTTTCAAGGGTCTCATCGCATATCCAAAACCCTGGCCGCGAAGAAGGCTGGAAAATGCATCGATTTAACCCGGCTCATCCCATTCTCAACGGCAATTTTCATTTGATGTATAAGAAAGCGTATGGTCATTTGTGCCTTATGTTCATATAGATGCACATCGCGCTGGGGAAATGGAATATTGATGCCTTCGGCATCGAAACTCTTTTTGATATTTTCGATCAGTGAGGAATGCACTCCCCAATAGTCCGCGACCGTCACCCACGGACGAACCGCAAAATTTACACTGCTGTCCGCAAGTTCCGTGAGCATGACCGCCGGCGCGGGATCTTTTAAAATCCGCGTCTCTTTGTTCAGAACCTCCCAAATAATTTTCTTGGCATGGTCGATATCGTCTCCGTAACCGATTCCGAAAACTAGGTCGACGCGCCGCGTTCCTTTAGCCGAATAATTCGTGATGTTGCCTGCGGTCAAGCCGGCATTGGGAACAATCACGGTCTTGTTGTCGGGGGTCAACAGTTGCGTTGTAAAGATATGAATGGCCTCAACGGTTCCTGCAACCCCGGCGCCTTCAATAAAATCACCGACTTTAAAGGGTCTGAAAATGATCATCAAGAATCCGGCGGCAAAATTTGACAGCGATCCTTGCAAAGCAAGACCGACGGCAAGGCCGGCAGCGCCGATCACCGCGATAAATGATGTTGTTTGTATCCCAAGTTGACCGAGGGCCGCCAAGACGACGAATATCAGCAGGGCAATGTAGATCAGATTGCCGGCAAACGAGGTGATGGTGGGATCAACCTGTCTTTTGCTCATCACTTTTTCTGTAAAAGTGGTCAACATTTTCGCGATCCAGCGACCGATGATAAAAACGGCAACGGCGGCGATGACTTTAAGTCCGTATATGGATAACAGCTCCCATATTTTTGAAAGTATATCTTGCACGGTTCGCCTCCTTTTTTAGACAAATGAAAAAATTGAAGATGATTTTTTAAGACTTTGGGGAAATGATATGTGGTAAGTTACAACATTCTAAATTGGTTTGCAATAAATCTTCCAACCGTGGCGTGATTTAGATTTTACTCTTTACGGCTGCGTATCAGTATGGTGGGAATCAGCGCCAACAAAAAGGCGAGTCCTGCAATCAGAAAACAATCGTCAAAAGAGGCGACCCGGGCTTGCTTATCCACCATGAGCTGCAACATGGCCAGTGCTTTATGATATGCCGCGATTTTCACACTCCCAAATTTTTGAAAAACGCCCTGAAGATGGCTCAAGTATTGTTTGGTGGCAAAAGCATTGAGATTTTGAGACTCAGCGTAATGCGAATAGTGAAAAATATCCCGGCGGTCAAGCAGAACGCCGATAACCGCTACCCCGAACGCACCGCCGATCTGTCGAGAAACATTCATCAGCCCCGAACCCACGGCAGTTTTTTCCGGCGGCAGGCACTTCAGCGACAGGTTCATCAACGGCGCAAAAATACATCCGAGGCCTATGCCTCGAGTGATCAACATCAGATAGGCGGTTGTCTGGGAGGTTCTCAGATCGACGAAAGAGAGCCAGTACAGAGAAAGGAATGAAAATACCACGCCGAACGCAATGGGAATACGCCCGTCCATTCGGTCGGCCATGCGTCCAGCCACCGGCAAGAGGATCGCCACAACAACTGCCATGGGTAACATGAGCAGGCCGGTCTGAAGGGCCGTATAGTCCAGCATGCTTTCAAAAAAAAGCGGAATGAGGAAGGTAGAACCATACAGGCCGAAACCCTGGATGATAAAAACCAAGGTGGACATGGTATGCGGAAAGGTCTTGTATACGCTCAAATCAATAAACGGCTCTTTTGAGACACGTTCCGCCCATAAAAAGGTCACCAAACTCAAGCCGGCAACGGCAAAAAATGAAAGAATATAAAAAGAAGTCCACCCTTCTCTCTGGCCCTGGCTGAGGGCTGTCAGCAAGCTTCCCAGGAAAACCGCCATGCTTAAAAATCCCAGGACATCGAAATATATTTTCTTTTTGTCTTTGTCCGGCGGCAAAATAATTGCGGCCAAGACCGTACCGATAATTCCGATGGGGACATTGATAAAAAAGATAAGATGCCAGGAAAACTGGTCCGTCAGATAACCGCCGAGGGTAGGGCCGATGGCCGGGCCGAAAGTGGCGCCGATACCGTAAACGCCCATGGCCAGTCCCCGTTCTTCAGGCGGGAAGGCCTCGAAGATGATGACCATGGCGATGGGCATTAATACGCCGGCGCCGACACCTTGAAAGATTCGGAAAATAATCAGCGCATCCACATTCCATGCCGCGCCGCTGAGGCAGGATGTTGCTGTAAAAATGATCAGGCTCGAAATGAAAAGGGTTTTGTTGCCGATTCTCGTGCTGAGCCAGCCGACGGACGGCATCATGATCGCCATGGCGATCATATATGCGGTGATAATCCATTCGATTTTATCCACATTGACGCCGAATGCGGCCATAATTTTAGGCAGCGCCACATTCACCACGGTGGTATCGAGCACGACCAGAAACGCCCCGCTCATCACCGAGATGACCACCAGCCATTTATAAAACGGTCTCCGGCGAGCTTCTGCCATTGCAGGTGTCATTTTTGGGTCTTCCTGATATCGATGCCGACCGTTACCATCATGCCGGGCCGAAGCGGTTCGTCAGGATCGTCAAGCTCAATTCTTATGGGGATCCTTTGGGTGACCTTGGTAAAATTCCCGGCCGAACGGTTATCCGGGATCAGCGCAAACTGGGAAGCCGCCGCAGCGCCGATGTTAATCACTTTTCCTTTGAATTTTGTGTCTGGATAGGCATCGACATTAATATCAACAGGTTGTCCCAAGCGAACGTGTTCCACCTGGGTCTCTTCCAGATTCGCTTCCACCCAAATATGGTTCAAATTGACGATAACGGCAATGGGTTGGCCGGCTTCGACGACTTCTCCGATATGGGAAATTTTTCTGGCGATCACCCCGTCAATGGGGCTGGTTACCGTCGTGTGATCGAGTTTAAGCCGTGCAGCCTCAAGTTCCGCTTCGGCTTCTTTCAGCTTTCCTTTTAAGGATTCGATTCGCCGCTGCTTTAACGTGACTTCGCCGATATTGGCCCGAGCAACATTGAGCTTGGCCCGGTTTTCATTAATTTCTTCCTCCGCCGTTGACTGCCTGGCCTTCGCCAGCTTATAGGCTGCCTGAATCTTGTCCATTTCGCTCGCTGAAACCGTTTTGCTTTTGTACAGTTTGCTGACCCGGTTAAAATCCAAAGTCGCCAGTTGCATATTTGCTTCCGCTTCTTTGAGCCGTGCCTGGGAGGCATACAACACCGCTTCCGCTCGCTTCACGTCTGTTGCCGTTTTTTCCTTGACCAGACCTTCATCGGCCATGGCCTCATTGAGCGATGCGTTGATCGACTGAACGACGCCGGATGCCACATCCACTTTTGCCTGGTAGTCTTCTTCCCGAAACTGGGCAATCAATTGCCCTTTTTTTAATTGTTCTCCTTCATGGATTGGAAGAAGTCTGATTTTGCCCGGCACCGTTGAGCTTACCGAAATCAGGTCTCCTTCGACCGTGGCATCGTCGGTAATGGCATGAGTAAAGTAATAGTGGAGCCAGCGAATGCCGTAAAAAGACCCGATAAGGAATCCGATGGCAAGAATGGCGAAAAGCCATCGCTGCTTGCGTTTGCGGCCATTATTGTTGTTTGACGATAGCAGATCAATATTCTCATCATCCTTGACTGCCGCTTCTTTTTGTTTCTGTTCCATAACCTTTTCTTTTTACTATATCTTTTGGGATGTTTCCAAACTAAGTAGTTTCGGACCCTGTTTTAGGATGAATTGGTCGTCAACGGTCTCCCATATCCACCCCGAATAGGCATAGCCGCCCACCGGCTTTGATACAAACGCGCGTTTCCAGGATTCCGACCGGCCCTGGTTCACGCCGACGGTGCCGAAGGTTCCAAAAACCATTTTATCCACCGGATGACAATAGGGCTCTCCCACCAGATCATTGCCGAATTTGACGGCTGCTTTATCGCCGTAAACAGAGGCTCTTAATCCATACCGATTGTCCCGGGCCAGTTGCAATGCTTCCTCGGTATCCTTAAATGTACTGATAAAACTCACCGGCCCGAATGTCTCATCCCGAACCCCCAGCATATCCTGGGTAGCGCCCACCACCACCGTCGGATACACCATGTGGCCGTCAATGCGCCCGCCGAGAGCAATCCGTGCACCCTTATCCACGGCATCCTTTAACTGGGCCTTGATATTTTCGATGGCGCGGTCGCTGGCCACCGGCCCCATCATGGTATCGGGATCAGCAGGATCCCCGGTTTTAACTTGTCGGCTTAATTCAACAAACCGTTCCACAAAGGCATCATGAAGGGATTCATGCACATAAATACGCTCCGGCGCCGTGCAGGTCTGGCCGGCATAAATATATTTGGAATAGGTCAGCTCTTTTGCCGCAGCCTCCACGTCGGCCCCCGGAAGAACGACAAAAGGGTCTTTTCCCGGTCCTTCGAAAACAAACTTCTTGCCGAATTTCTTAACCGGATTCTGGTAATAAAGTGCATGATCATCGGAACCGAAGAGACATATGGCGGGTATGTTTGGATTTGACATGGCGTTTTTCAGGAAACTTTTCCCATCGGCGTATTCAAAACAAATGGCGTCGCCGAATATCGGTTTATATAGGGATTCCGCAAAACGGGAAATATCCGAACCCCGTGTCGCAAATTTCACCCTCACGCGATTGCCCACAAGGAATATGGAAATAATCGCTGTGTTCAGCCAGGCGCTCCCATTATATGGCAGCAGCAGGGCAACCGCCTGATCTGAACGGCAAATGGGCTGTCGATCGGAAAACACCGTGACCATCTCATCAAACCCTCTCAGGTTGTCCAGATTCATATCCACTTCGATCCGACACTCCCTGAGGGTAAATCCGGCATCTTTCACCGCAATTTCGATCAGTTGATCTCGATGCACGGATATCGCTTCAATCAATTGATGAACCTGTTCAATTCGTTTCTTCAAGCATTTCCATTTTGATTCCTCCTTTAAAATGCCCCGGCAGAAAATATTGATCATGGTGTCAATGGTCTCTTGGAGCTCGATGGATTGAAGTGTTTCATCCCCATATATTTTTTTAAGCAAAATAAAATAATGGACCATGCCCACCAGACACCGGGATGCAATCTCCGGATTGACCGTTTTAAACGCCCCTTCATCCATTCTCTCCCGCACATACTCGGCCAGAAATCCGAAAAACCTTCTGACAGGTCCGGATACAAACATGCCGGCCAACTCGTGGCCTTCGAGAGCGCTGAACAAAAGCAGCCTTAAAAATGTCGTGTCCTCGCTGTACCGCTGCATAAAATTTGAAACAATTGTTTCGAAAACCCGTTTATCGTCTTTTTTCCGCATGGCATCGAGGGGATGATACAATGGTTCGCTTTCCTGCATTTTTTGATCGATAATCGCGGAATAAAGGTCTTCCTTGTCTTTGAAATGACTGTAGATCATGGCCTCGCTGATACCGGCCTTCTGGGCGATCTTTCGCGTTGTGGCGCCGCTGAAGCCGCTTCTCGAAAAAACATCCATGGCAGCCTGAATAATCTTTCTGCGCCGTTCATCCCCGGTCATACGCTTTTTTTTGGGTTTCATAATACCGCCTAAGTGAGTATCCTTCCAGAAATATAGGTGGACACTGGTAAATAATCGCTCATAATGCATCTAATTATCTTGACATATTTAAGACTTATTATTAATAACATTTCACATTTTTAAAAAAAGGTTATAACAATCTGTTTGTTATTAACCAGTTTAATATTAACGCTATTGATGATTAATTCGGCTTGATTTTAAAATATATAAAGCGATATTTTTAGTATTTCAAGCCATAATGCTCATTTTTTATAAGTGATTGTTTACTTAATAAGTCAAAACCGAACCGAACGCAAGTATTTTTAGCCATATTGGAAACAATTAAAATGAATAAAATATTTTATCCGGAATCCATTGCTGTTGTCGGTGTCTCCCAAGCCGAGGATAACCTCGGACAAAACATTATTTCAAATCTGGATAATTTCGGTTATACGGGAAGGATTTATGCTGTGGGCCCTAAAGGCGGACGCGTCATGGGGCATACCATATATCCGTCTATCCTCGATGTACCGGAAACCGCCGATCTTGCCGTTATTCTCGCACCGGCACGTTTTATTCCCGAAATCATCACCCAGTGTGGAATAAAAGGAATTAAACTTGCGGTGATTGAATCAGCGGGTTTCAGAGAAATGGGAGAAGACGGCAGACGCATTGAAAAGGATCTGCTCGCAGCCGCCAAGCGTTTCGGCGTCAGGTTTGTCGGTCCGAATTGCATGGGAGTGATAAATACCCAAATCGGCCTCTACGTTCAGTTTATCGCTTTGCCGTCCGCGTTCAAAAAAGGGCATGTGAGCGTTATGTCTCAAAGTGGCGGCATCGGGCTTTCTGTTGCCGAACGGCTCCATCAACCGGGGCTGGGACTCTGCAAATTTGTGAGTTTGGGAAATAAGCTCAATCTGGATGAAGCCGATCTTCTGGCACAGTTGGTTAAAGATTCGAATACCGAGATTATTTATTGCTATCTTGAAGATTTTAAGCGGGGAAGAGATTTTGCGGACCTTGCGTTTCAAACCGACAAACCGGTTATTCTCCACAAGTCAAACGCAAACCCGTTGACCCGGACCATCGCCAAGTCTCACAGTGCCGCCCTGGCCGGCGATGACCAAATTGTCGACGCCGCATGCGCCCAGGCCGGAATTGTACGGGTGAGGTCCACGGAAGATGCGATTCTGGCCATGAAGAGTTTTTCCATGCCGTTGCTTCAAGGGAAAAATCTGGCGATTCTTTCCCGTTCAGGCGGCCACGCCGTGGTTGCAACGGATATGTGTGCCGAATATGGTTTCAACTTACCGAAATTTCAATCGCGCATCCTGGACGAAACCAGAAAACATTTTCGCGCCGGCGTCATCACCATCGGAAACCCTCTGGATATGGGCGATATTTTCGATCTTAAAATTTATCCTCAAATCATTGAAAAGGTTCTACAACAACCCGATATTCATGGAATTGTTTACATCCATGTTTCCCACATGCTCATCGAAGAAAAAGATACCATACAGCTGATGAAAAGGCTCGCAGAACTTAGCTGTCAATACAAAAAACCCATTGCGATCGGAATAGAGGTTCCGCATGTTTTTTATCCCGCGTTAATGAAGGAATCCACCTATCCCTTCTTTATGGATCCTGTGGAAGCCTTAAAGGCGCTGACATTTCAATATCAGTATATGGTTCGCCGGCAAAAGAAACCGCATTCGGTAAAAGTCATTGAATTTCCTTTTAAAGAAAACGTTAAATCGTGGATGGACCAAATTGAAAACACCGATCGGCAACCTTTGCTTCACGAGTCACTGGATCTTTTGGACAGGCTGAAAATTCCGACAGCGCCGTGGCGCATGGTCACCACCTTAGCCGAGGCTTGTGAGGCGGCAACGGAAATGGGGTATCCGGTTGTCCTTAAAGTGGCGGCCCCATCGGCGTTGCATAAGAGCGATCAGGGCGGCATTGCAATAAACATCAAAGATGTTGAAATCCTGGAAAAGAGATGGAAAGACATCATTTCTCGTTTTAAAGACATCATCGGGATGGTGCTCCAAAAAATGATTTTCGCTTCCCGGGAAATCATCATAGGGGCAAAGAAAGATCCGTCTTTCGGCCCGGCCATATTGGTGGGATTGGGGGGGATCATGGTGGAAACCATTCAGGATGTGAGGTTTCATCTTGTCCCGGTGGACGAAGACGGGGCAAACGATATGATCCAGCAGCTTCGAGGTGCGAAAATTCTTGGATCTTTTCGCGGCATGCAGCCTGTCGATCAACATACCCTTGCGAAATGTCTGGTAACCGTGTCCCAATTGATGTATCACTTTCCCGAAATTCAGGAACTGGATGTCAATCCGCTGATTCTTTCCGATGATGGAAATGTTTTGATGGCGCTGGATGCAAGGGTAATTTGTGCGCAAAAGTTTGTTCAATAAAAAGGTCCGATAGAAAAAGGAGAATATTGATGGAGGTTGTGAAAAAATTTTTTAAAAATGATCGGTTCGCCGATCATGTCGGCATCGAGCTGCTGGAGGTTTCAAAAGGACGGGCAAAAGCGAAAATGGAGATTAAAGAACACCACTTAAACGGCGTTAATATTGCCCATGGCGGCGCCATATTCTCCCTGGCAGATCTTGCGTTTGCCGTGGCTTCGAATTCTCACAGAACCGTTGCCCTTAGCATCAATGTCAGTATCTCTTATTTAAAAGCCTCTGTTGCCGGTGACACCCTTATAGCCGAAGCCAATGAAGTGTCGCTCAATCCGAAACTGGCCACGTATGAAGTCCGTGTGACGGACAAAGCCAATGATCTCATTGCCATTTTTCTGGGAACCGTTTACAGAAAGAAAGAAAAGATTTGAACCATCGGGATATCAGCTTTTAGAATCGATAGCCCAGCTCCAGCATATGCGTATTAAGGCCCGGATTTGCACTGGCAATGCCGGCGTTTGACATATGCTGAAATCGATAGCCCATGGTCCAGTTTCGGAAAAAATTTAAATTAACGCCAATTTCCGAAGTAAACTGGAAAGTTTCTCCAAAATCCTCTGTTCCGAATTTCGACTGCCCGAGATACGTGGGATAAATACCCCCCGCTATGGCAAAGCTTTTCCCGGGTGTCAAAAGATAAAGTCCCGGACCGGCGGATCCGACGAACGCATTGCCTTCACTGCTCACCACGCCCGCATGGATCTCGATGAATGTGCCGAGAATCCAGCCCTTTTCGGAACGCCATTTCCAAGGCAGACTGAAAGCGGCATACGCTTGATACTTTGAAAAATATTTTTCAGTGCTCTGATCACTGAATCCGGCTCGAATACCGGCTGAATTCCAATCATTTTCACCCGCACTTGCAGAAGTTGCAGAAAAAACAAACAAAAGAAAAATAATGATCCAACGCACCGTCCTCAAATACATACCCCCTCCTCAGAATCGATCCGCTCACTTTATTGGCTGCTTTTCTTTTGCCGTCTTCACCGGTTTTTCCCGGGCTGCTTCATAAAATTGCCACCCCCCGCCAAGCGCCTTGTAAAGGCGCACCAGGTTTGTGGTTACGGCGCCGTCACTTTGAACCAGTTCATCCTGAAATGACAACAGTGAAAGCTGGGCGCTCAGCACGTTGTTAAAGTCCACCAGCCCTGCTTCGTATCGATCCCTGGCCAAAAGAGCGGCCTGGCGGGCAGCCTCTGTTGCCCTGGCCAAGTAATCTCTCCGGCGTTGTTCTTTGGCAAACGCCACCAGTATGTTCTCCACCTCTTCCTGGGCATTGAGTACCGCGGATTCATATTGAATCAAAGCCTGTTCCTGCCGGGCGGTCTGCACCTTGATGTTCTGGCGGATGGCGCCCGCGTCAAAGATATTCCAGGAAATGTTTGGACCGAAGGTCCAGGTCCGGCTGGACCATTCCAAGAAATCATTACTTGAAACTGACTCAAGGCCGATGGTGCCGAACAATTGCAGTTTGGGATAAAGATCCGCCGTTGCCACACCGACCCGCGCGGTTTGCGCCGCCAGATTCCGTTCCGCCTGCCGGATATCGGCCCGGTTGCGCAGCGTTTCCGCCGGTACGCCCACCGCAATTGTTATCGGGGGTACGGGAATCGGCTGAACCGCCTCAAGCTCCTGATGCAGTGCGCCGGGATTTTCGCCCAGGAGAACCGCCAGCCGGTTTTTAGCCGCCTCCAGCCCGATTTGAAGCGTGGGAATTTGAGAACGGCTGCGTTCCAGGTTGTACAGGGCCTGCTGCACAGCCAGCTCGTCAATGACGCCTGCCTCGTATCGCGAACGATTCAATTCATATGTTTCCTGTTGTGTTTTGATGTTCGCAACCGCAGCAGAGAGACGGGCCTGATAGGTTCGTACCTCTATATAGTTCAGGGCCACTTCCGCCAACAGGCTGACCAGCACATTTTGCAAATCCGCCTGGGTGGCTTCGAGACTCGCCTGGGCGGCCTCCACGGCACGCCGCATGCCGCCGAAGATATCCAGTTCCCAACTCGCATCAAAACCGGCCGCGTAGAGTTCGTCTTCCGTCCTCGCCACGCCGTTTTCGCTGCTGCGGGTTTTTGTGACTGAAGCGCCGGCGTCTATGGTGGGAAAAAGACCCGCTTTGCTGATGCCCCGTAAAGCCCGGGCCTCACGAAGCCTGGATCGAGCATCTTTTAACGTCAGATTCCCTTTGACGGCGCGTTCAACCAAGCCGGTAAGTTCCGGATCATTCAGCGTCATCCACCAATGGGCCAGTGTTTCGGAATTCAAATGACCCGCACTCAAGCCGCTTTTAAGTTCGGCATGCCATTTTTCCGGCGCCCTGGGCGCCACCCGGGTATAATCCGGACCAACGGCTGCGCACCCGGCCAGCGCCGGAACAACAAAAACGGCCAGGGCCAGGATTATCCACCGACGTCGAATTGTCAGGTGGCCGACCATAGGATTCATTGATTTGCCCTTTTTTAAATGTATCATCTTTATCTTATTCGGCAACATGTTTATCTCTTTTTTTGGCTCTCCAGGCATATCCCTTTTCACGGCCTGTCTGAAAGGCATAATAAAGGGCCGGAATCAAAAAAATGCCCAGCAGCGTCGCCGCCAGCATACCGCAAAAAACCGTGGTGCCGATCGCCCGGCGGCTGCTGGCGCCCGCGCCGGTTGCGATGACCAAAGGCGCCACCCCGAGAATAAACGTAAAGGCGGTCATCAGCACCGGACGAAAACGGATTTTCGCCCCTTCAATGGCCGCCTTCTCCACCGAATATCCCTGTTCCCTGCGGTCCTTGGCGAACTCCACGATCAGGATGGCGTTCTTTGCGGCCAGACCCACCAACAGAACCAAGCCGATCTGTGCGTAAATGCTGAAACTGAGTCCTGCGATCCACAGACCGGCAAGCGCTCCCAGACTGGCCACCGGAATCGACAAGATAATGGAAAGGGGGATATTCCAGCTCTCGTATTGTCCCACCAGAAACAGATAGCCGAAAAGCAGGGCCAAAGCAAACAGGAATGAAACCTTTCCGCCGGCCTTGCGTTCTTGAAAGGACATGGACGACCAGTCAAATGCATAGCCGGATGGTAGCACCTTGGTCCCCAGACGCTCCATGGCCGCCATGGCCTCGCCCGAGGAAAAGCCCGGCGACGCATTGCCGTTAATCTGAACACTGGTGAACTGGTTATAACGATAAACGATCTGGGGTGCCAGGATCGTGGACAGGGTAATCAGACTTTTCATGGGCACCATTTTGTTGTCGTTGCTGCGGACATACAACCGGCTGACGTCATCCATCGTATTCCGATACCGGGCCTCTGCCTGAACCTTGACCTGATAAGTCCTGCCATAAAGGTTGAAATCGTTGACGTAACCTGAACCGAGGTTTTTTTGCAACGTGTCAAAAACCCGGCTGACCGGCACTTTGAGCGTCTCTGTCCGGGTGCGGTCAAGATCCACAAAAACCTGAGGCGTGTCGGCCGTATACGTGGAAAAGACCCGCATCAATGTCGGATCCTGATTGGCGGCAATCACCAGGGACCGGGTCACCGCCGCGATTTCCCGGGGAGGCTGATTTTCAAGGGCCTGGAGCCGGAAGTCAAAGCCGCCGGTGGTGCCCAGCCCGAATATGGGCGGCGGCGCAAATGCAAAAATATTGGCCGAGGAAATGCCGGCAAGTCTGGCCTGGGCCTGGGCCACGATAGCGCCCAGTTGCTGATTCGGACGGGTTCGCTGATCCCATGGTTTCAAAACGACGATACCGAATCCGACATTCTCGGCCGTGCCACTGAGCAGGCTGAAACCGCTGACGCCCAGAAAGTCATTAATGCCGTCAATGTCGCGCAACGCTGCCGTCGCGCGTTCCATCACCAAGTTGGTCCTGTCCAAAGAAGCGCCCTCGGGCAGTTGCGTATTGATAAAAAAAACGCCTTGGTCTTCCTGTGGCAGAAAGCTGGCGGGGCTGTGGTTGAATATAAACCAGGCCGCGCCAATCACGCCGACAAAGAGTAAAAATGCAACGATCAGCCGGCGGATGAGCCAGGCAGCGCCGGCAACATACATGTTGCGTGAGGCTTCCATGGCCCGGTTAAACCAGGCCAGCGGACCGTGCTTTGGAATTTTCGGCGCTTTAAGCAAAACAGCACAAAGAGCCGGGCTCAGGGTTAAGGCATTGATCGCCGAAATGACCACTGCCGTACAAATGGTCACGGCGAATTGTTTATAAAGCTGGCCGGTGATGCCGGGCATAAAACCCACCGGCACGAACACGGCCAGAAGCACCAGGGTGGTGGCGACGATGGGACCGGTGACCTGGCCCATGGCGTGAATGGTTGCCGCTTTGGCGCTGAGTTTTCGTTTATCCATGACCCTGTAAACGTTTTCCACGACCACGATGGCGTCGTCCACCACCAGACCGATGGCCATGATCAGGGCAAACAAAGAAAGGGTGTTGGCGGTGTAACCCAGCGCCAGCAACACGGCAAAAGTGCCGATGAGCGAAACCGGAATGGTCACCGTGGGTACCAGTGTCGCCCGCCAGTCCTGCAGGAAAATGTAATTCACGAACAGAACCAGAAGGAAGGTAATCACAAGGGTCAGCTCAATTTCATGAATGGCCGCAGACACATATTTGGTGGTATCGTAAAAAACATCGTACTGTATATCGCCGGGCTGCCGCTGTGCAAGATGTTTGAGTTCGGCCCGCACGGCTTTCATGGTATCCAGGGCGTTGGCGTTCGAAGACCGGTAGATCCCTATCGCCAAGGACGCCTGGCCGTTAAATATCGACCGGGTGAGGTAGGATCTAGCGCCAAGTTCCACCCGGGCCACGTCGCGAATTCGCACCAAACCACCTTGATCATTGCTGCGCACGATGATGTTTTCAAAGTCTTCGGGATTTTCAAGCCGACCCCTGGCTCGCAGGGTGTATTGGAGCTGCTGGCCGCTTTTAGCCGGCGATGTTCCGATGGACCCCACTGCGGCCTGGATGTTTTGCTGCCGGATGGCCTCGATCACGTCATCGGCGGTCAACCCCCGGGCGGTGAGCCTCGCCGGGTCCATCCAGATGCGCATACTGTATTCAAACTCACCAAAAATAAAGACATCGCTGACACCGTTGATCCGCACCAGAGCGTCTTTTATATTTCTGCTGACGTAGTTGCTCAAAAACAGCTTGTTCCGGGTACCTTTTGGGGAAAAGAATTCTACTGCGCCCAATATGTCCGTGGATCGCCTGCGTACATCAATCCCCTGATCGACCACCGCCTGGGGCAGTTTGGAGGTGGCCAACTGCACCCGATTCTGCAGGTTGACCTGATCGATGTCCGGATCGGTACCCACTTCAAAGGTGACGGCCAGTGTATATTGCCCGTCGTTGGAGCAGGACGAGGCCATATAAAGCATTTTTTCCACACCATTGACTTCTTTTTCAATGGGCGCGGCGACATTGTCGGCCACAACCTGAGCATTGGCTCCCGGATAGGTGGCGGTGACACGGATCTCCGGCGGCGTAATATTGGGATACTGGGAAACGGGAATGTTGAACAGCGCAATGAATCCCGCCAGAGTGACGACGATGGATATCACCATGGCAAGGCGCGGGCGTTCGATGAATATCTGTGAAAACATGCATTACCTCCCCGGGTGTTCATCGGCACCGGCGGTTTTCACGACCTGGCCGGGCAGGACCTTTTGAACACCTTCAACAATGACCCTTTCATTGACGGCCAGACCCGATTCAACGGCCCAGTTCGTGCCGACCACGGGTCCGGTTTTAACCCGTCGCACGGCAACCCGGTTTTGGTCATCCACCAGCAGGACATATCGTCCGTCATGGTCTTCCAGAACCGCCGTCTGAGGCACCACCGGCATGGGCTTGGGCGCGCTTCTCGCAACTTGAACCGTGACGTACTGACCGGGAAGCAAGATGCCCTCATGGTTTTTAAACAAGGCCCGGACTGCGATGGTGCCCGTGGAAACATCCACGGTATTGTCTACAAAATCCACATGCCCCTTTGTTTTGAGATTTTGACCGTCTGCCAGTTTGATTCGCGGCATCAGCATGGGGTTATTTTTGTACTTATCGGTGTCTCTAATGGCTATTTTAATGGAGACAATGTCGTTTTCGCTGATGGAATACACCACCCGAATCGGATCCAACTGAACAATTCGGGCGAGAGCGCTTGAATTGGGCCCGACCAAATTACCTTTTGTAAAAGCGGTTCGCCCGATGCGACCGCTGATGGGCGCCCTGATGGACGTATAATTCAGATTGATTTGGGCAATTTGAAGATTGGCTTCGGCTTGTTCAAACTGGGCTTTTGCACGGAGTTCCTCGGCCACGGCATTATCCAGATCCGTCGCGGATATTCCACCGGAACGGACGTTTTGCGCCCGGCGGAGGTACTGCTGCGCTTTGATGAGCATCGCTTTAGCCTGGGCCAGCGAGGCTTTGTCGGCATCAACTTTGGCCTGGTAGGGCGCCTGTTCGATAACATAGAGAAGGTCACCGGCTCGGACATCGCTTCCTTCCTTGAAGTCGACCTGCTCCAGAAATCCCTCCACCCGGGCCCTTAAATCAACGCTCTGGACCGCCTCCACGTGACCCACATATTCCGAGGGCGGATTGACATCCTCTTCCATAACGGTGGCGACCGTTACCTGCGGCGGCGGTACGGTGTTCGAGCCGGCGGGTGCAGCATTCACTTCAAATGACGACCCTAATACCAGCAGAATACTCAGAAACAGGATAACCGGTCCGCTCAAAAGGCCCGATGCGGTCATTTTGAAGTGTTTGCCTTCGGCATATCTGTTGTCGCCGCAAATCGCGGCGAGTTATTGCTTGAATATGCTTGTCGGTGAGTTTCGTTCTCATTTTTTATGATCCTTCTCAACAAAAAGGGCGAAATAAGATTGAATGATTGACCGGGTTTTTACGGGTTGACAAATATAAGCATCTGGAATAACTTTTTTACATGACAGAACTTTTTTTTCTGAGCCACCATTCTGATTTTATCGGTTTATAAATAAGGATAAGGCCATGGTCAGCGCAAAGTTTCGTAAAAAGATTGAGCACCTTTTATCTTTGGCCGATGTTCGAATAAACGGCGACCGCCCATGGGACATACAGGTTAATAATGAAAAGCTATACCCACGCGTCCTGGCCCAGGGTTCGCTGGGTCTCGGTGAAGCCTACATGGACGGATGGTGGGATTGCGATAAGCCCGACGAATTTATGTGCAAAATCTTAAAAGCAAATCTGGACAACAAAGTCAATCCCCGAATGGAATGGTTGTCTTACATTAAAGCCCGGATTTTCAATCTCCAAAAACCCGCGTCGTGCTTTATGGACTGCCAGCATCACTATGACATTGGAAATGATCTTTACCAGTTTATGTTGGACAAGTTTCGGATATATAGCTGCGCTTACTGGAAGAATGCCTCCTCTCTCGATGAAGCCCAGGAAAACAAATTGGATCTGGTGTGCCGAAAAATGTTTTTAAAACCGGGAATGCATGTTCTTGACATCGGATGCGGCTGGGGTGGAACCGCCAAATTTATTGCCGAAAATTATGATGTTGAGGTCGTGGGGGTTACCGTTTCAAAAAAACAGGCCAGTTTCGCCGAAAAATTTTGTCAGGGGCTTCCTGTGACCATCCGCCTTGAGGATTACCGAAGCATAGAAGGGGTTTTTGATCGTATTGTTTCTATCGGTATGATCGAACATGTCGGATACAAAAACTATAAAACATTCATGACCGTGGCGCGTCGAAGCCTTAAAGAGGACGGTCTTTTTCTTTTACATACCATCGGCGGCAACACTTCCTTAAAAAAACCAGATTCCTGGATCGGCCGATATATATTTCCAAATTCCCTTTTACCTTCAGCAAAACAACTCACCGGCGCCATTGAAAATTTATTCGTTCTCGAAGACTGGCATAATTTCGGTCAGGATTACGACAAAACACTCATGCACTGGTTTCAAAATTTCCATAACAGCTGGCACCGTCTCAAAGACAAATACGGCGAGCGTTTCTACCGAATGTGGAAATACTATCTTTTGTCCTGTGCCGGTACCTTTCGTGCAAGGGAAAATCAGTTATGGCAAATCGTTCTCTCTCCTAACGGCATTCCCGGCGGGTATTTTGCGCCGCGTTAACCTGATCTCAGCCCGCACCGGATATTAAAACAGTTTTAATTGCCGCTGACCTGTTTTGGTTTTCTTTGGCGGCGCCATCGTTTCGCGGGCAATTAAATTTTCCTCGATTTCATGGACAAACGGCGACAGGGTCTGCTTCTCGATTTTCCCGAATCTTTTTCGTGTTTTTGAAAAGGTGATAAACAGGCGCTGTTCGGCACGGGTCATGGCAACATAAAACAGGCGTCTTTCCTCTTCGGTGTCCGAAGCACCGTCATCTTTTTGTTGAATGTGTTGAAACGGCAGCAACCCGTTTTCACATCCGCAAATAAACACCACCGGAAATTCCAATCCTTTTGAAGCATGCATGGTCATTAATGCAACCCGTTCCGATTGATGTTGGTACATGTCGGTATCTGTTTGCAACGCGCTGGTTTTCAAAAAGTCTTTGGTGTCGACATCGGAATGCGTATAAAGATCGATCATGTGTTTTAAAGCGTCCATGGTTTTTTGATCCCATTCGTCGGATCTTGACAACCGGGTGTATTCTGAAAGAAAAACAAGCTTTTCACCCATGGACATGTTTTTTGTTTTATCCTTTATTTTAAAAATTTCGCCGGTTACATCAAAAAGCTTTGTTTGCAGCGTTTTTCCCATCTCTTTGATGGGAAACCTGCGGGCATCTACCAGCGCCGATTCCAGGGACAATCGTTTTTTAATGCACCAATTTTTAAATATTTCCAAAGATTTTTTATTCATTGCCGGTGTGGTTATTCTTGAGCTTCTTTCAAAATCGGCAAAACTTCCGGTTCCTTCCACAACTTTTATTAATGACACTAAGTCACCGATACATTTTGAATTGAAGATGTTTTCTCTGCTCACGATCTGATAAGGAATACCCGCAGCATCGAAGACTTGCGATAAGACCTTGTTTTGTTCCGAAGTGCGGTACAACACCGCAAAATCCGAAAATCCGAAATTTGTCTGAAGGTGCCGTTCATTGACATGACCAAAATCCATGGAATGAAATCCTGTTCCCCCCATCAATTGTTCAATGGTTTTTCCGATCGCCACCGCCTCTGATTTTTCAGAACCCGCCTGAATAACAGAAATTGTCTTTTTACCGTCAATTTCTGAATAAATATGCTCTTTAAATGAATTTTCACCCTGTGATTGAATCACCTGATAGGAACCGTCGAGAATGGTCTGGGTCGACCGGTAATTCTGTGTCAGTTTAATAACTTGTGCATCCGGATAATCTTGAACAAACCTTTTGAAATATTCAGAACTCGATCCTCTGAATCCGTAGATGGATTGGTTTGGATCGCCGACGACACAAATTTTTTTATCGTTGCCCGGTGGAACAAGCGCTTTGATAATCCTGTATTGGCCATGATTTAAGTCTTGATATTCATCCACAAAAACATGTTGGAACAGCCTCCGGTATGAATCCGTAATTTGATTCTTTGTCTCAAGCAGTCGAACGGTTTTAAAAATCAGATCTTCATAATCGCAGAGCTTTTGTAAGTCCAATAATTCCTGATAGGATTGATATACCGCATGAAAAGATTTTTCCTTTGGATCATCAATAGGCTTTGACCCTTCATGAGGACCCATCAGGTTTTGTTTGGCAAATATGATCTGTTTAAGCAGTTGTTTAGGTTTGATGTTTATAGGGATATTCGATGTTTTGACCTGTCTGACGGCATCGATCAGCAAAAGTTCCCGGTCTTTTTCATCAATGATCGTATAGGCGTATTTTTCCTGTTGCTTTAAAATATGAAAACAAAGGCCGTGAAATGTTCCGACGAATGTTTTTAGGTTTGATTTTTTCAACAGCATTTCGAGTCGCCGCCGCATTTCCAGGGCGGCTTTATTTGTAAACGTCACCGCAAGGATGTTTTCCGGTGGTATATCTTTTTCAAGGATGAGAAACGCCATTTTTTGGGTCAGCGTTCTGGTTTTGCCGGTTCCGGGTCCTGCGATGATGACCATCGCCCCTTCGTTATTTTCAACGGCCAGGCGCTGTTGGGAATTCAGCGCTTCTGTGCGCAATTTTTCCTTTGTTGGCGTTTGAGATTCATTTTTTGAAAATTTATGAAATAACATAGATGCTGTTGGTTTTTGATATTCCTTTTTATGTTTTTTTTGTATGGGCCGGGTTGAGTTCACAAAAAACAACGGTTTTTGTCCCTCAAGCTTTTGTCGTTCTTGTGAATTAAATATTTTTATTTTTCCGAATTCTCCGTCATAACCGGGCAACAAAACGATGTCGTTTTGTCTGACTTTCGTGATAGCCTCACCCAACAGCGGGATACCCGCAGAACCGATCCTATCTTTATCCAGGGTCGTTAGAATGTCCAATTCAGACCCTAATTTTTCAAGCAACTCCCGATAGGTTTCCATAACTTTTTTCGAGTTCGGCCCCACTTTCAAAACTTCGGACAAAATTTCCACAAGGGGAACGGTATTGAAATACGGATGAAAATTTTTGGGCTTAACCCCTGACGGTCGATCAGCCAGTTCCTCGACCCGGTACAAGACGCCCAAAGTCATCGGTTTTTTGCAAACCGGACACAGACCGCCCGCTTTCCTTGTTTTATCCGGCCAGGAGCGAACATGACAATTCCGATGCCCGTCAAGGTGATATTTTCCCTCCTCCGGATAAAACTCCAGCGTACCGACGAATCTTTCAGGATCCCCGCTTTGGATGGCGGATTTTATGGCGGAGAATGACAATTGGGTATCAAACAAATTGGCTTCTCTTCCCAATTTTAACGGTGAATGGGCATCGGAATTCGAAATCAGCGTCATCCGGTCGAGTTCGGAAACGCGCCAATTCATTTCAGGATCCGAAGAAAGACCTGTTTCAACGGCAAAAATATAAGGTGTAAGATCCTCAAAACATTCGTCTATAGAATCAAACCCCGATTTCGAACCCAGCAGCGAAAACCACGGCGTCCAAATGTGAGCCGGAATAAGAAAAGCCTGATCATCGGTTTCAAGAAGCATTTCTAAAAGATCTCTGGCATCAAGACCCAGTATCGGTCTGCCGTCGGATCTGATATTTCCGATCTTATCGAGTTTTGAAACAAAATTATCCGCCTGATTAAAATCAGACAAAAACACAAGATTATGGTTTTTTCGGGTTTTTTTATTTTTCTTGTAAATGTTGCTGATTTCAGAGACCAGTATAAAGCGTACGTCTCTGCGGCAGGACTTGGGCACCTTTTGATCGCATAGACTCGAAAATTCTTTTGTTAATCTGAACATTCCGGATTCCGCGGGCACCAGCTTTTCTTTGATCTCCGCCAACCATCCCGGATGCGTAAAATCACCGGTCCCGATAACAGTGATGCCTTTAAGCTGGGCGGCAATATATAGATTTTCAAGATCCAAATTTTTTGCCGTTGCTCTTGAAAAATGAGAATGAACATGCAAATCAGCAATAAATTTCATATCCGAATCATAAATTTAGGGTGTAAAACTTAAGTTATCCATTTTATATTAAAAACACTTGTCACATACATCTAAACAGTATATATATTTATATTAAATAAAATAAAATACTATATATGGTATTTTTTATTTTTTTTTAATTAAAAAACAACCGTTGGGCGCGATGGCTTTTATATTGATATGTTTTCTATAAATCATTACTTATGAACAATAAATTTTATTCCTTTTATAATCTATTATTTTTAAAAATGTTTATGCGTCTTTATAAACAGAATTGAACTGTTTTTTTATAATAGAATAAATATGTTATAGAATTATTATATATATGAACATTCTTTTAATATAATAATATCTAAAGATATATAAATAAGGAATAGCGAATGAAATTCAAAATTAAAAAAAATGATGTTCTCGATGTATTATCTAAAATTCAGGGAATCAGCGGTCGTAAAAGCAATCTGTTAATTACATCAAATGTACTCCTTAAAACAACAAAGGACGGCATACAGCTCATTGCGACAGACCTTGAAACCGGTTTTGAAGGATCCTATCCGGCAGAGATAGAAAGCCAGGGAATGTTAACGATAAACGCCAGAAAGTTCTATGAAATTGTTAGAGAGTTCCCGAGTGAAGAAATTCAGATTAGTGAAGCGGACAACTACTGGATAAAAATCGGTAACAAAAGTGTAACGTATAATATTGTCGGATTGAATCCGAGTGATTTTCCTGAAACGCCGAAGTTGGAAGACGCCGAATTGTTCAGCATTGATTCCGACGTTTTCCGAAAAATGATTGAAAAAACGATTATCGTTACCGGCGCTGCCGATGAAAAAAGGAGCCATATCACCGGAATATATTTTGAAATTATTAAAAACGAAGATGAAAATATAGTCAGAATGGTTTCAACCGATGGAAATCGTCTTTCAAAAGCAGATTGTGTGTTTGATAAAGATATACCGATGCCCGAAAAACTCGATATTCTGATACCGAAAAAAGGGATGAATGAAGTCATCAAATTTTTAGATGCTACGGGCACCGTTCAACTTGGAATTAAAAATAATAATTTCATTATTAAAAAGAATTATGAAACCATTATTATCAGACTGCTTGAAGGTGATTTTCCTGAATATGGGGATATCATTCAACGGAAAGAATTTCATATGATTCATATGGATCGAAAGATGTTTTTAATGATGTTAAAAAGAATGTCTATCTTGTCTTCGGAGGATTACAAAGGTGTTATATTTAATTTTAAAAAAGACCACCTTGTGATTACCACCACCAACCCGGACTTGGGTGAATCCAAAGAAGATATGTCTATCGATTATCAAGGAGATCCCATCGAAGTGGCATTTAATCCCAGATACATTATCGAAACGCTGAGTGTTATCGATACTGAAAATATTGTTGTCAATCTGCTTGATAATGAAAAACCGTGTTTAATAGAAGGAGAAAATGATGATACGTATTTAAGTGTTATCATGCCGATGAGAATATGAAACCAAAAGAAAATACATATGATGCCGATCAAATAAAAGTACTCGAGGGACTCGAAGCGGTCAGGAAAAGACCGTCCATGTATATCGGGAATGTCAATGTCGAAGGGCTTCACCATTTGGTTTATGAAGTGGTGGACAATAGTATTGATGAAGCCATGGCCGGTTATTGCGATTTGATAAACGTGATCATCCATACGGATAACAGTGTCAGTGTTGAGGATAATGGAAGGGGAATACCTGTAGGAATACAAAAATCCGAGAATGTTCCTGCTGTCGAAGTTGTGATGACCAAACTTCATTCAGGCGGTAAATTTGACGATCATTCTTATAAAGTATCCGGCGGACTTCACGGTGTGGGCGTGTCGGTGGTCAATGCACTTTCAAAATATATGGAAGTCGAAGTCTATACCGACGGGAATATTTATTATCAAACCTATGAAAAAGGGAAAAAAACA
The DNA here is from genome assembly GCA_963778575.1 of uncultured delta proteobacterium. Lineage (GTDB taxonomy): Bacteria > Desulfobacterota > Desulfobacteria > Desulfobacterales > UBA11574 > UBA11574. Next base: position 43,660 of record CAVZUV010000014.1, read on the forward strand.
AGAGAACTGAGTATTGTCGGTAAAACGAAAAAAAGAGGAACGAAAATACATTTTACCCCTGATACCGAAATTTTAGAAACAGATATTTTCAATTATGAGATTCTGATTCGACGCTTGAGAGAACTTGCATTTTTAAATAAAGGGGTCAAATTAACCATAGAAGATGAACGTTCGGATAAAAAAGATGAGTTTTGTTATAAAGGCGGCATTGTATCTTTTGTGGAATATCTTAACAAAATGAATTCGCCCCTGCATAAACCCATTTTTGTAGAAGGCACTAAAAATGATGTTCAAATAGAAGTTGCCATACAATATAATGATACATACAAGGAAAAAATATTTTCATTTGCAAATAATATCAATACGATAGAAGGAGGTTTCCACCTCATCGGTTTTAAGGCGGCATTGACGAGGAGTATTAACCAGTATTTAACCAATGGAAATATTTCAAAGAACCTTAAAGTTAAAATCAGCGGTGACGACATTAGAGAAGGCTTAACCGCTGTCATAAGCCTTCGTATAAAATCTCCGCAGTTCGAGGGCCAAACCAAAACGAAACTTGGAAACAGTGAAGTCAAAGGACTTGTCGAATCGCTGGTCAATGAAAAATTAAGTGTTTTTTTCGAAGAGAATCCAAGTGTTGCAAAGAAAATCATTGAGAAAGCCGTGGATGCTTCCAGGGCCAGAGATGCCGCCAAACGTGCCAGAGATCTTGCGAGAAAACAGGGCGCGCTGATCGATTCAACCCTTCCGGGAAAACTGGCCGATTGCCAGATGTCCGATCCATCCGTCAGAGAGCTCTTTATTGTTGAGGGAGATTCTGCCGGCGGCAGCGCAAAACAAGGGCGAGACAGAAAATTTCAGGCCATTTTGCCTTTAAAAGGTAAAATATTGAATGTCGAGAAATCCCGGTTTGATAAAATTTTACGAAGTGAGGAAATCAAAAATATCATTACCGCCCTTGGAACCGGCGTCGGCGAGGAAGAATATGATATTCAAAAAATTCGATATCACAAGACCATTATCATGACAGATGCGGACGTGGATGGATCCCATATCCGAACGCTTCTTTTAACGTTTTTTTACCGGCATATGCCCGAGTTGATCGAAAACGGTTATCTTTACATCGCTCAACCGCCTTTGTTTAAAGTCGGAAAAGGAAAGAATGCGATATATCTTAAAAATGAAAAGGAACTGAACGACTATATTTTAAAGCGCGCTTGTAACAACAAAATGGTTAAATTCGAAAAAAAAGAAAATATTTTATCGGAACACAATCTTTATCTCTTTGTCACCGATCTTTCCGAATATTTTTCCATTATGTCGAGATTCGAAGAAAGAGGCATTATTGAGGAACTCGTTGAAATACTAATAAAAGAAGGCATTAAAAATAAAGATTTTCTTCAAGATATTCTAAAAATGTCGCAACTCAAAGAAACACTAATCCAAAAAGAGTATCCGGTCAGCGATATCCGATGGAATGATGAAAAAGATATTTATGAAATGACCGTTGAAACGCCATTTCATAAACAAAAAGATCTGTTGTTTATCGATGTCGCGAACAAAAAAACAAAACCTTTAAAAATCAGCCGAAATCTTGTCTATTCGAGTGATTATCAAAATTGTCTGATTTTAAGTAAAAATATATCGAAAAATGACACCCCGCCGTATATTATTTTCAATAAAGACGACGAAAAAGAACTTTTACGCGTTGATGATAAAAAACAACTTTTGGCTTTTTTCATGGAGGAAGCCAAAAAAGGGCTCGGTATTCAACGATACAAAGGTCTCGGGGAAATGAATCCCGACCAGTTGTGGGAAACCACCATGAACCCGGAAAAAAGAATCTTGCTGCAGGTAAAGGTTGAGGATGACGTCGAAACCGATGAAATTTTTACCGTACTTATGGGGGAAGAGGTTGAACCGCGAAGAGATTTCATCAGCAGCAATGCACTTGAAGTGAGCATGTTGGATATATAAAGGCGTTCGATTTGAGGAGAAGAAAACGCGATGTATATACATAAGATTCAAGCAAGAGATTTACCGGACCTTTGGTTTCAGGCCGTTCATGATATTCTGGATCACGGCAGAAAATTTAACATCGATCGTGGAAGTTATGCGGGGCAGACAAGACTCGAATATGATTTTTTTACCGGTCACATCAAACACCCCGGAACACAACCCCTGTTACCTGATATACCGCCGGCCTGCGGAATCCCGAATCCTGTTGAAGAAGCATATATTTACGGCGGGAACGGTTATGCAAGATCTTATATCGAATATATCATGACCGGCCAAAAAGAGCCGGGTGAATCCTATACGTATGGTGAAAGGCTATCAAGAGCACCATTGACGGGAATCAAATTGGCATGGTGGGAAGAGGGTAATACCGAAATCATTGACAAAAGAGATGTGGATGGAAAAGCTGTTTTTGAAGAAGACGGCAAACTCTATTTAAATCAAATCGAATGGGTTATTCAAACCTATAAAAAATTCGGAAGCAGAAACAACCAGATGGTGCTGCAGGTGGCGCATCCTTCGGATCTGACGCTTTTGGACCCGCCGTGTTTGCGTTCCATAGACACCCGGATACAAGATGGCGCCCTTCATTTTATGGTTTATTTTCGTTCATGGGATCTATGGGGAGGCATGCCGGCAAATCTTGCCGGAATCCAAAATCTCAAAGAATACATGGCCGGAGAAATCGGGGTTAAAGACGGTGAAATGATCGTTGAGAGCAAGGGACTTCATCTTTACGGGTATGCGGAAGAGCTGGCGAAGCTAAGGTGTATGAAAGCTTAGGCATGGCTTCAAAACCTCCCCTCAGAGAACCCGATTGAAGATTTTGAAGCCACTTTTGTGGTTAAAATTCGATGCTGTTCGGTGTTCTTGGAAAAGGGATGACATCCCGGATGTTGCCGATCCCTGTCAAAAACATGAGCATTCGTTCGAACCCTAAGCCGAAACCGCTGTGTTCAACGGATCCGAACCGCCTTGAATCCAGATACCACCAGTAATTTTCTTTGGGCATTTTCATCTCGTCCATCCGATTTTCAAGCACATCCAGTCGCTCTTCGCGCTGACTTCCTCCGATAATTTCTCCAATTCGAGGGACCAGAACATCCATGGCCGCAACCGTTTTGTGATCATCGTTTAATCGCATATAAAACGGTTTCAAGGTCTTTGGATAATCAAATACAATGACGGGCTTTTTAAAATACGTCTCTGTTAAATATCGTTCATGCTCGGTTTGGAGGTCCTTTCCGAAGGCGATCTCATATTCGAATGTTTTCCCGGATTTTTTCAATATCTCAACGGCAGATGCATAGGAAACTCGTATAAATTCGGATTCGGCCACATTGTTTAGTGTTGCCATCAATTGCTTATCCACATATTTTGCAAAGAGTTCGATATCGTCGCTGCAGGATTCAAGAATAAAACCGGTTAAAAATTTGATAATTTCTTCGGCCAACGCCATGTTCCCTTTCAAATCGCAGAATGCCATCTCGGGTTCCACCATCCAAAATTCGGCAACATGCCGGCTGGTATTGGAGTTTTCAGCACGAAACGTCGGGCCGAAAGTGTAAACGTCACCGAGGGCAAGGGCAAACATCTCGGCAGACAGTTGTCCGGAAACCGTCAAATTCGCCTCTTTGCCGAAAAAATCTTTGGTATAGTCAATTTTGCCGTCCAAAAGCGGCGGATGATCCATCGCCAATGTGGTGACGCGGAAGAGTTCTCCGGCGCCCTCACAGTCGGAGCCGGTGATGATGGGTGAATGAATATATTTAAAGCCCCGGTCTCTAAAAAATTTATGAATGGCATATGACAACTCCGAACGGATTCGAAATGCGGCGCTGTATTTATTGGTTCGGGGTCTTAAATGGGCGATGGTTCTTAAATATTCGTCGGTATGGCGTTTTTTTTGCAACGGGAAGATTTCGGGAGCAACACTTATAATTTTAATGTCTTTCGCGACAATCTCCCATTTTTGACCGGAACCTTTCGATTCTATTAATTTTCCTAAAATCACAACGGAGGAACCGGTGGAGAGCCTGGCAACATCGTCGTAATTGGGTAATGCATTGTCTGCGACAACTTGAATATTTTTCAGGCAGGATCCATCGTTGATCTCTAAAAATGAAAAATGTTTTGAATCCCGCCGGGTGCGAACCCACCCTTTTATCAGAACGTCATCGATGGGTCGGTCTGTTTGAAGCAAGTTAAAAATTTTTGTTCGATGGTCCATGACTCACCTGCCCCTGATTATTTAGATCCGTTCTTTATAATCTTACGCTGATATTATAAAGCTGGTCTTTTCGCTGTAATAGGATGACCAGCGACTTTTTTTTACGGTATTTAATGATGGCTTTTTTAAATTCCTTCGTGTTTTTAACCGTAAATTCATCAATTTGGCGGATAACATCTCCGGGTTCGGCGCCGATGCGTGCGAGGTACGAATGCGGATTGAGCGCTGAAATCAAGACCCCTTCTTTGGCGTAGATTTTATCGCTGTAACGGTTATTTTTGGAAAGATTTTTGACCTTAATCCCGAGAATATCGTAAGCCAATTCCAATGCCAGATCTTCGGGAAATGCCGTCGATCGGACAGTAAATGTTTTTATTTTACCGTCTCTTAACACCCCGATGTCAAGGCCTTCTCCGGCTGAAATATTGCTCATCGCAGTATTAAACTCGTATTGAGTACGAATTTTTCTTGAACCGATGGACTGTATAATGTCCCCCACATGTATACCGGATTTATAAGCAGGCCCGGAAGCCTCTGTCTTTTTGACCAATACACCTTTGATGTCCGATGCTTTCAAATACTTCGCCAGCTCGGCATCCATATCCTGAACGGTGACGCCGATCCATGCCGGTATCACCTCCCCGTACTTTATAAGGTCGGAAATAACTCTTTTTGCCTTGTTGATCGGGATGGCAAACCCGATCCCTTGCGCTTTGGCATAGATAGCGGTATTGATACCGATAAGTTCACCGTATATGTTCAACAGAGGACCGCCGCTGTTTCCCGGATTAATGGAAGCGTCCGTTTGAATAAAATCATGGTAGAATGAATCGTCGACTTTTACGCTTCGATTGACAGCGCTGATTACGCCGGTGGTGACGGTGTTTGAAAAACCGAAAGGGTTTCCGATGGCGATAACGGTTTCTCCGATCAAAAGATTGCCGGAATTCCCCATTTCAATAGCCGGAAGCGAACCTTTCGGAGAAATACGCAGCACCGCCAAATCAGAATCAGGATCCGCACCGACAATTTTTGCCTTAAATTCACGACCGTCTTTTAAGGTAACGGTAATGGTTGAGCTTTTAATAATCACATGCTTATTGGTAAGAATATATCCACGCTTTCCGTCAATAATCACCCCGGATCCGAGGCTGGTCCGCTGATACTTTTGTTCATAGCCGGGATCGAAAAAGTCTTTAAAAAAAGATTCAAAAGAAGGATCCAATCCAAATCCGTAAAACGGATTGACGCGCTTTCGAACTTCGGACTGTGAGCTGATGTTGACCACTGCAGGACTGACCTTTTTAACGGCTTTTACAACCGCACTTTCCCGCAAGTTTTCAGCGCCGCTCTTGACCGGGATGATAAAGCATATCAGGTTAACTAAAACAAAAAGTAGCACCGCCGCCAAGGAAAAGGGATTGTTTTGCGTTTTTATTTCTGGCATTTTGAACTCCGGTATAATACATTATTAACCGAATAATGTTGTACACACTCAAGCTTTGCAGTTTCAATTTCGATTTAAAAAAGTTAAATTCTTAAAAAAATATATATCATGAGCATAAAAAGCATTCAAGACATCTTACACTTGGTAGAACAACCCAGCCGATATTTAGGCTCTGAAATCAATGCCGTAAAAAAGGATCACGACAAGGTCGATCTGGTTTTCGGGTTGGTTTTTCCGGACCTTTATGAGATCGGAACCTCTCATTTCGGACTTCAGATTCTGTATCATATCCTCAACAGACATCCCAAAATCGCAGCGGAAAGGATATTTGCACCGGCACCCGATATGGCCGCCTACCTGAAATCATACGGTATATCCCTTGCATCTCTGGAGTCCCGAAGGCCGCTTGGGGAATTTAATATCATCGGTTTCAGCCTTCTATATGAACTTAATTATACGAATATATTAAATATATTGGAATTGTCCAACATTCCTTTTCTTGCGCGGGAGCGGGATTCCTCTTTCCCTTTTATTGTCGCAGGCGGTCCTTGCATGTGCAATCCGGAGCCTGTTGCTGATTTTTTTGATGCCATCGTCATCGGAGACGGTGAGAACGTCATCATGGACATGTGTCGAGACTGGTTTGATTGGCGGAAAAACGATGCTGACGATAAGCAAGCTCTTTTGAAGCAATGGTCTCGTATCGATGGTGTCTATATACCGGCGTTTTTTAAACCATCGTTCGATGGTGCCGGTTTTCAGAGCGTTTTTCCGAGGTTTAATGATTACCACCGCATTAAAAGAGCGGTTGTCGGAGATCTCAATGAAGCGCCGTTTCCGGATACACCGGTCATACCCTATGCCAAACCCGTTCATGACCGCTTGAGACTCGAGGTTTCGAGAGGGTGCACGAGGGGGTGCCGGTTCTGTCAGGCCGGTATGATATATCGACCGGTCCGTGAACGTTCTCCGCAAAAATTGCTTTCACTGTCCGAGGCTTCCGTTAGGGCAACCGGTTATGAAGACATATCCCTTCTATCCTTAAGCACCGGAGATTATAGTTGTATTCAACCGTTGATGGAAAATATGATGACCCTCTACGGTCGCCGGCGCATTGCCCTTTCCTTTCCGTCTCTGAGGGCCGGAACATTAACCCCTGGATTAATGGAGATCGTAAAAAAGGTTAGAAAAACCGGTTTTACAATAGCCTTGGAAGCAGGGAGCCAGCGGCTTCGAGATGTTATTAATAAAAATATCCAGGAAAAAGACATCATCGAAACCATAAATGATGCATTTGTTCTGGGTTGGCAGGTGGTGAAACTGTATTTTATGGTCGGCCTTCCAACAGAGACGGATGATGATGTAAGGGCAATCGTTGAACTTGTAAAAAAGATCAATGCTTCAAAACGTAAAAGTCTGCCCAACGGTCACATTAATGTCAGTGTCGCGACGTTTATTCCAAAACCGCACACGCCTTTTCAGTGGTTGCCGCAAATTTCTTTGAACGAATCAAAAGAAAAAATAGCGCAGTTGAAGCATAACCTAAAAATCCCGGGTATACGCTTTAAGTGGCAAAACCCGGAGGTCAGCCTTATAGAAGGACTTTGGGCGAGAGGCGACCGGCGTCTTAGCCGATTGTTGGATGCTGCCTACAAGAAAGGATGTCAATTTGACGGATGGAGCGACAAGTTTAAATACCGCTTGTGGGAAACAAGCTTTTTGCAAGAAGGTATCGATGTTGATTTTTATACTACGCGCATAAGAGATACGGCGGAACCGCTGCCGTGGGATCATATCGACACCATGATTTTAAAGGAGTACCTCATCAGGGAATGGGAAAAGGCCATAAAGGGCGAGTTTACGAAAGACTGCCGAAACGGAGATTGTAATCAATGCGGGGTATGTGATTTTGATACCATAAAGCCCAACGTGTTTACGGATTGTAAAGACCATACCCCGAATAATTTTATTGGCACTTGTCAACCGGACGGCGAGTATAAAAAATTAGAAATATCTTATTCTAAACGGGGAATGGCGAGGTATTTTGGGCATCTTGAAATGGTTAAGATTTTTTTACGGGCCATTCATCGCACTGAAATACCGGTTAAATATTCCAAAGGATTTCATCCAAAGCCGAATATATCCTTTGAGGACCCTCTCCCGATCGGCTTAGAGAGTTTGAACGAAACTTTTTATTTATCGGTACGCGGTAGTGTCGAGCCCAAGGCTCTTGTGGAAAAATTAAACAGACATCTTCCTGAAGGATTACGTATACTGGCGTGCCGGATGGCGCCAATCAATCCTTCGCGTAAGACTTTTGAACCTGCAATCTACACGATCACCTTAAAAAACAGGCGTTTCAATGAAGCAAAAATAAACGATTTTCTTGACCGGAAAGCGTTTACTTTTTCGCGGGTTAATCGAAAAGGGAAATCAAAAACAATCGATTTAAAAGAGATGGTATTTAATCTAATGCTGCCGGCACCCAATACGCTAAAGATGAGCCTGAAAACGGAACCCGGAAATACGGTGAGACCTTTCGAGGTCCTCGATAAAATTTTCGGATTGCCCGAAGAAGAGATCCGGCTGGCGGAGATAGTGAAATTGTAAAGTAGGTTCAGCGTACCGCAATCGAACGTTTTAAATTTTGGAAATTTAAAAGAGCAGAACTATTTAAAACGCTCAGTTTGGTGCATAGATATTCACGGGAAATAACATGTATAAAAAAATTGTCATCAATGTTGCAGACCATGAAACCCGAGTGGCGCTTCTCGAAGACGGAAACATCTCAGAGCTCTTTATTGAGCGGGGAGATGCTTCAGATATTGCCGGAAATATATATAAAGGAAAGGTTCAGCGGGTTTTACCGGGCATGCAGGCGGCCTTTGTAGATATTGGACTCAAGCAGGCGGCCTTTATTTATGTGAGTGATGTCATCGGCGGAAATTACAGCCCGATTGATGATTTCCCGGAAGACACCGATACCTCTGAAAACAGCATGCCCTATAATGGGTATATGTTATCGATTCGACGGGATCGGCACATCGAGGAACTGATTACAGAAGGGCAAGAAATTATGGTTCAAGCCGCCAAAACGCCCATCGGCTCGAAGGGCGCTCGACTGACGACACATATATCTCTTCCCGGAAGGTTTCTGGTACTGATGCCGACATCAGAGCATATCGGCATATCGAGACGTATTGAAGATGAAGCCGAACGGGGTCGTTTAAAGACGAATATCGAATCGATTCGGGAGGATAATTTTGGATATATCGTTCGGACCGCTGCAGAAGGGGTGCAGGAAGAGAAGTTTGAATATGAAATGGGTTTTCTAAAAAATTTGTGGGCGAGCATTCAGCATAAATATCAGACGGCACCTTCGCCGTCGCTGATTCACAAGGAAGTCGCCGTCAGTTTGCGCGCCGTTCGAGATCTTTTGTTACATGAAGCTGAAAAATTGATCATAGACTCGCGTACAGGTTATGAATCTATTTTAGATTTTCTCGACACTTTTATGCCGAGCCTAAAAGATTCCGTGGAGCTGTATGAGGGGATGGAACCGATTTTTGATGCATTTAATTTGGAAGCGGATATTTCGCGAGCGTTAAAAAAGAAGGTATGGCTGAAATCCGGCGGATATATTGTCATCGAACATACGGAGGCGCTGGCGGCAATTGATGTCAACACGGGACGGTATGTCGGAAAATATAATCTTGAAGAAACTATTTTAAAGACCAATCTCGAAGCGGTGAAAGAAATCGCTTATCAAATACGCCTCCGGGATATTGGCGGCATTATTATTATCGATTTTATAGATATGGAAAAAAAATCGAACCAGGAAAAGGTGTTTAATGCGCTGACAGAGGCGCTTAAAAAAGATAGAAGTAAAACCCATGTCCTCCCCATATCGGAATTGGGATTAATACAGATGACGCGAAAACGAATTCGAAAGCCGCTGACAAGATTATTGTGTGAACCGTGTTTTTATTGTGACGGAGAAGGATATCTCATATCAAAACAAACCATATGTTACAATATTTACAGGGAAATTCTTCGCGAATCAAAAGATATGATCGGCGTTAAAATCAGCCTGAGAGTGAATCCCGAGATTGCCGAACTTCTGTATGGCGAGGAGCGACAGGTTATCGTTGCTGCTGAGCGAATAATCGGAAAACAGATCGTCATATACCCGGACGTTAATCTTCACATGGAAGAGTTTGATATTTTTGAAATCATCAAGGATTAGGTTGATGCTTGACAACTGGATCCATTTGTGATTTATAAACTCGATTTAAGTCATTATTAATAGATTTATCAAGAATTGGAATGACCGCCTCGGCGATCAAATAAGGATTTAAGCGGATGAAACGAACTTACCAGCCAAGCAGAATTAAACGAGCAAGAACCCACGGGTTTTTAAAAAGGATGTCCACAAAGCAGGGCAGAAAGATCATAAACCGGCGCAGGTCAAAAGGGCGAGCCCGTTTAACGGTATAAAAGGAGACCTTTGAAAAACATTCATTTTTGCCTGCCAGCTAAATCCGTATTTACTGTTTAACCGGGGTTTCAGTTCAAGTCGAAGATTCCGGACTTTGAACCTGACGCAGAAATTGGGCAAAAAGGGAGGTTTTTCAAAAGTCTCAAAAGGTATTGCTCGAAAAATATAATATAAATAACAGCGGGTTAAGCGGAGGAATCTTTTTTGCGCTTTTGGTTTACCAAGGCGGACAGATTACGGAAACGTTCCGAATTTCTTAGATTGGCCAATCGGGGGAAAAAAATTCAAGACCAATATTTTATTGCCGTATACTCTCAGAGTCGAATTCAAAGAACCCGTCTTGGTGTCACTGTAGCGAGAAAAGTTGGAAATGCCCCAACACGCAACCGGATCAAAAGATTATCTCGTGAATATTTTCGGCTAAACAGGCAAACAATTACAGGGCATTGGGATATTAATATCATCGCCAAAAAAAAGGCTGCGAACCTGTCGTCTGAACAGGCATTTCTATCCCTAAAAAACATTTTAAACAATATATCCAGGAGCTTATATCATTAACAAAATCTTTGTCATACCGGCGTTGATCCTTATCAGAGGTTATCAGTTGATCGTGTCTCCGGTTACGGCTCCTGCATGCCGTTTTTATCCAACCTGTTCTGAGTATGCCTATCAGTCTATTTTGCGTTATGGATTTCTTAAGGGATGTTATTTTGCTTTAAAAAGACTTTTAAAGTGCCATCCCTTTCATCCGGGAGGAATCGATCCTGTTCCATAAAGTCATATTTTTTTTTGCGAAAAGGGACCTGGTCTGAAATAAAGGATGCCGATTCATAAAAGAAATGCATGGGCCCTCCTTCTTACAATCCTACATAGATGCTGCTCCTCGTAACCCGAATTATCGACAATTTATATCATCTGAATAGAAAGAGCGTTTTTGCTTCAAATTGAATCTTGGAGAGGATAATGGAACACGCACGACTAATTATTGCCATAGTACTTTCTCTAATTGTTTTTCTTGTATGGAATGCGTTATTTCTTAATAAAGAAAAGGAAAAGCTTCCCAAACAAAACATTCAGACCCAACAGAATGTCACCAAAAGCTCAGAAACAACAGCAAAAGAAACAACGGCAAAAGTAACAACAGAAAAAAAAGCAGCGTTATCCGAATCAGCAACAGCGGCAAAAGCCGCTGTTGCAAAGCCCGCCACGCCTTCACGAACCATTACGGTCAATCTGCCGTTGTACACAGCGAAAATATCAGAAAAAGGCGCTGTGTTCAGAAGTTTTGTGCTCAAAAAGTATCGGCAGACCGTTAATGCCGATTCGCCCTTGCTGGACATGATCAATCCGGATTTATCCCAAGGAACCGTGCAAGTCGGGTTGGCGGGAAATAGTCTTCAAGGACTCGATGATGCTGTGTTTTCAACACATCTTAATAAAGATTCCATCGATATTAAAGATAAACCTATGGAGATCTTTTTTTCATGGAAATCCCCCGGGGGAGTCGTCGTTGAAAAGAGATTTTTATTTTCACCCCAAACCTATGTGGTGGGTCTTGATGTTATTATTAAAAACGGCTCCGGCCGTCCGATTAAAGACAGCCTCACCTTGTCTTTGTTAAAAATGGGTCCGGAAGCAGAAAGCAGATACAGTTTTGAAGGACCGAGCGCACTGATAAATGATAAACTCGAGCAGATCAAGATCAAGAAGATACAAAAGCAAGACGTGTATCCGGGAAAATTGAAATGGATTGCGATACAAGACCGTTATTTTATTTCGGCCATTATGCCCAACGAAACGATCGACGCCAGCATGCACCTCAGTAATGGCGGTGATATCCTGAAAAATACCTATGTTCAGCCGGAGCAGACGATCCTTCCCGACCAACAACATGTTTTTAAATATACACTGTTTTTCGGGCCAAAGAGCATGGCCGTGTTAAAATCCGCGGATTTTGACCTCATCAAGGCCGTGAATTTCGGCATGTTCGATATACTCGCCAAACCATGCGTTTATATCATGAATTTTATCTATAAATTTATTCCCAATTATGGGGTGGCCATTATTATTTTGACATTGCTTTCCAAAATCCTTTTGTGGCCGTTGGGCAACAAAAGCTATAAATCAATGGCCCAAATGAAAAAAATTCAACCGCTGATGGCAGAGATTAAAGAGAAATATAAAGATGACAAGAAAAAAATGAACGAAGAAATGATGGGATTATATAAAACATACAAAGTTAATCCCCTGGGCGGGTGTCTTCCGATGGTTGTACAGATTCCGGTTTTTTTTGCCCTTTACAGAATGTTGTATGGGGCCATAGAACTCAGGCATGCCCCGTTCATATGGTGGATTAACGATCTGTCGGCGCCGGACCGCCTTTTTAGATTCAATTTCTCCATTCCGTTTATGGAGCCGCCTTACGGCATTCCGGTTTTAACCATAATTATGGGGGTGACCATGTTTATTCAACAAAAAATGTCGCCGCCGGCAGGTGATCCCACTCAGGCCAAAATGATGATGTTGATGCCGATTGTTTTTACGGTAATTTTCATCAATTTTTCTTCTGGACTTGTTCTGTACTGGCTGGTCAACAATGTTATTTCAATGGTTCAACAGTATTATATTCAGAAGAAATACGCTTAATAACGGAGGTTTTATAATGTCACCCAGTTTGGAGTTCGAGGATAAAAATGTTGAGATGGCTGTCAAGAAGGCCTGTAAAGAACTAAATATTCCTAGGGAAAAACTCAAACATGATGTTATTTCTTATGGATCGACCGGTATTTTCGGGTTGGTGGGCACCAAAAAAGCGCGTATTCGCGTCACCATCCCTAAATCCTCTTTGGAATCGAAAATGGGAGCTTCAGATACCAGAAAATCGAACAAGACCCCTTCCAAAACCATTGCCGAAGATGCAGGCTCAAAAAATGACGTTTCAATAAAAGATAGCGCAGATTTTTATTCCGTCGACGACGCCAAAAATATCGGCCAAGAGGCGTTGCAACTCATTATCGATTTTATTACAGAGGGCGCCATTATAAGTATCAAAGAGGAATCGAATCGAATCTTTTTCAACGTCAATGGCGGAAACTCTGCGGTTCTGATCGGAAAACGGGGGCAGACGCTTGATGCAATACAATATCTTGTTGACAAAGTTATAAATAGCAAAAGAAAAGAGCGTGTTGGCGTTCAGGTGGATGTTGAAGGCTATATAGAAAAACGGCGCGTCAGTCTTGAAAAAACAGCTGCAAGGCTTGCTGAAAAGGTTAAGAAAACCGGAAAACCCGCAACACTTGGACAAATGAATTCACATGATCGAAGAATCGTTCATATTGCTTTGAAAAATGACACTATGGTCAGAACGCAGAGCATGGGGGAAGGCATCGTGAGAAAGCTTGTGATTTTTCCAAAAAAGAATTCATCCCGAAAAAAAAATTGACTTAACAGCTTGCATATTATTAATTATTTAACATCGGATTGCCACAAAGAGTGGTTGTTGTTTGATCGTCTTGAAAACGGATTTAAACGTTAAAAAAATGGAACGTGATACCATTGCCGCCGTTGCGACGCCTTTCGGGACCGGCGGTATCGGGATTATTAAAATCTCCGGTAGAGATGCCTTTTCTATCGCCAAAGCCATTTTTCAAAGATCTCGTACAGTGTCCCATGATGCCTCTGATGAGCCCTGTGATCATGATTTTTCCTTAAAATCCCACCGCCTTTATTACGGACATATCATGCATTCCGGGACACAAAAAGTACTGGATGAAGTTCTTTTGGCGCTGATGAAAGCACCATTGACATACACAAGAGAAGATGTTGTTGAAATAAACACGCATTCCGGACCTGTTGTCCTGGCTTCGATTCTCGATTTGGTATTAAAGACCGGCGCCAGGCTGGCCGAACCCGGAGAATTTACCAAAAGAGCATATCTTAACGGCCGCATTGATCTTACCCAAGCCGAAGCAGTCATCGATATTATCAATTCAAGAAGCGAAAAATCCCTTGAAATTGCAGCGGCTCAAATGAAAGGGGGGCTGAAACGTCGCGTAGAGTCAATAAGAAACTCATTGCTCAACATTTTAACCGAAATAGAAGCAGCGATAGATTTTCCTGAAGATATCGGAGATGGCGTTGATGCAAAATCCATTATCAGCCGGGTAGAACAAAATATTATTAGCGAATTATCGAACCTGGTCGAACGGTATGAGAATGGTCATTTTCTAAGAGACGGGTTCAAAATGATTGTCGTCGGCCGACCCAACGTCGGCAAATCGAGCCTTATGAACCGGCTCATTCAGGAAGATCGAGCCATTGTAACGCCAATCCCCGGGACAACCAGGGATTTGATCGAAGAAACGCTGAACATACGCGGCATACCGTTTATTATTGCCGACAGCGCCGGTCTTCATGAGAGCCAAGATCCGGTTGAAATCATCGGTATGGAAAAAACCCTGGACTATCTTCGAGAGTCGGATTTGATTCTTTTTATGATTGATGCCAATGACCCCTTCACTCAAGAGGATCAAAAAATATATCAGACTATTAATGATAAGCGGGCCATACTGGTTGTCAATAAAATCGATTTGGTGAAAGACGGTTTTGAACTCAAAGTTCCTGTCGCCTGGGAAAAAATGCCCGTCAGCCGGGTTTCAGCCCTGTACGGTAACGGGCTGAATACGCTAAAGGATGTGATCGCGCAACGGACACTTGGAGATGCCCACCTTGAAGTGAAAGATACCGTTATTCCCAACCTGAGGCATAAGAACGCTCTTTTAAAAAGTCTTGAGCTTTCGATATCCGCAAGAGATGAGATCCGCAAAGGAACATCGTTCGAGTTAATCGCCATCGATGTTCAGGAAGCACTGGATCGCTTGGACGAGGTTGTCGGCACTACCGTCAAAGAGGATATCGTGGATCATATTTTCAGCCGATTCTGTATCGGGAAATGATGTTTCACGTGAAACATCACCTGGGGCTTTTTAATCCGATCCGGGCGCGAAATTGACGCAACCCCCTAAATGTAAGGAGAAAACCAATGAAAATAGACTGCAGGCCTTTTTTTGAAAAATATAAGGCGCTTTCAGCCGTAACGGATGAATTGTTTGCAAAAACACAGAAAGAATTCCCGGAATGCATTAAATGTGAGATCAAATGCGCAGACTGCTGTCATGCATTGTTCGATTTGACTCTGGTAGAAGCGATGTATATCAATCATCGGTTTAACGAAATGTTTGAAGGCGAAAAAAAAGAGGCGATTGTCGAAAAAGCGAACCGTGCGGATCGCAAAATTTACATGATCAAAAGAAAAGCCTTCAAGGACAAAGAGGCGGGTAAAAACGAAGTGGAAATATTGATGGAAATTGCTGCCGAAAGGGTCAGATGTCCGTTTCTTAACGAAAATGATATGTGTGCGCTTTACGATGATCGGCCCATCACGTGCCGTCTGTACGGCATGCCGACATCCACCGGCGGTATTTCCCACACCTGTGGGAAATCAGGGTTTTCTGAAGGCAAGCCGTATCCTACGGCCAACCTGGATGTTATTCAAAAAAAGCTTTACGAGATTTCGGCTGAGTTCGTCGCCCACATCAAGACCCGGCATATTAAAATGGCCGATATGCTGGTTCCGTTGTCCATGGCGATTCTCACCGAATACGATGAAAAATATCTTGGATTGGTGGATGAGAATAAAACCTTAAAGAATCAAGGAACAGAACATGAAAGTAATATCACCGGAAGAAGCGGAAAAACGAAAAAAGGCCATTTTCGATAGTATGTCGCCAAGACGGCAGAAACATATCTTAAAAAAAGGATATCAAAAATGGGACCCCTTTCAGGTACCGAAAGATCCCATCGATATCAGAAAAGATAAAACCAGGCGAACGACTAAAATGCTGGTGCGGGAGTTTTTACAAATGAAACAGTTGCAGGAATACAGCAATGCCTATGGTCAGGGGGTTTTTGAGATTTGCCTGGGAATTGTCAACGATGATGAACGCTACAAAGCAATGTTCGAGTTTTCAATATGGTACAATGAATTGTTGAAACGCGAGGGATATCAATAAACCAAAGGAATAAAGAGCGATCTTTTTGACGAATATGAATCAACAAGAACTGGCAAAATGGGTTTAGGAAAGAAATTACGATGCAATAAAAGCTGAACTATTAAAAGTGATCAACACCCACACAAACAAGCCCATTGAACATATCTATTTTGATTCATTGATTTATCAGTAAAAAAATAGGTCCGGAATCCGGCATGTTTGGTTTCAGTTCCGGATTCCGGACCTATCGGCTATTTTTTCATCTGTTTGTTGAAGACCATTTCTGCTTTATTGGCCATATCTTGTGACTTTTGAGCTGAAGCCTCCGCTGCGTCCGCAGCTTTTTCAGCGCGAGAAGCGGCTGCGTTTGCTTTTTCAACCTGCTGAGCACAATCGCATTCCTTAGCCAATGCTTTGGCGTCCTTGGCATCTTGACTGGCTTGCTGGACCTGTTGCTGCAGCATTTTGATTTGCTCGGTGGTTGCGCAACTCATCAGTGAAACAGCCAACGCCAACGATAGCACAAGCCCAAGAACCGCATAAATTTTTCTTTTTCTTCGCATATAATTGCCTCCTCCATTATCATAATATTTTTACCATTACATTTCATTGAAAAGCTGACGCCCTACCCGTGAATGTGACATCACCTCCCTTCTTTAAAAACCCCACACGAACCGGAACACCGCTTTGTTTTTCAAGAGCATCTTTGACCTTTAAAACGGAAACACCGCTCATAATACCCAGCTTTTGTAATCGATGAATGGTCTGTGTTCGTATGTCGGGAATTCTTTGGTAAATATCCGGATGGACCTCTATGAATATATTGTGGTCCCGGATTCCTATTTTTACGGGTTCGTAAACGATTTCAACAGGAGTGTTGACGGAGACATTTTCAAAAAGTATCGCTATATCCTCCGGATATAGACGAATGCATCCATGACTGACAAGCCTTCCCACACCCCAAGGGGAATTGGTGCCATGAATACCGTAACCTTTAAGGGACAACCCGATCCAGTATTTTCCCAAGGGATTGTCCGGTCCCGGCGGCATCGAAGCCATTCCATATTTGGCCCTTAACGATTTAGGAACCGTCCATACTGGATCAGCCGTGCGGTCAATAACATGGGCCACAGCGCTGGGGGTTTCCCAGCCGATATCTCCGATGCCCACAGGATATGTGGCCACCATGTTGATTTTTGGAAAAAAATGATAAAGCCGCATTTCCGGCAGATTGATCACCAGACCGTACAACTTTGTCGGCGGTAAAACCCATTGGGTCGGTATGACAAGGTTTCGTCCGCGACCGGGGTTCCAGGGATCCATGTCGGGGTAGAGCCGTGAAATCTCCAGGTAACCCAGGTCAAAATTTCGCGCAATGTCTAATAGGGTTTCTTTGGACATGACGATATGATGCCGTATGGCGCCCACAACGGTTTTGTCCGCACTGTAGCTGAAACCCCCGGGTATTGCTTTTGGGCTGAAGCCAATTATAAAAATGCTCAGTACAAATAAGCAAATTTTATTTAAATGAACCGCGTGAAATGGCATAAAATTAAATATCATAACTGGAAAAGAATGGCAAATATTTGAAAATCCTTACTCCAAAGGCGCATTTATTGATGGTGCGGCGTGCCCATGCGCAAATTCCCATCGTTTGTCGAGAAAATACAGGATCGGGACCGTCATTCTCGAAAATAGCAAAGATGCAACCTCGCCGGCCATCAGCGATATGGCAAGGCCTTGAAAAATCGGGTCGAAGAGGATGACTGAGGCGCCGACCACCACAGCGGCGGCGGTGAGCATCATGGGCCGAAACCGCACGGCACCGGCATCGATAACCGCCAGATCCAGCGGCATGCCTTGTTTGAGGCGAAGCTCAATAAAATCGACCAGGATAATGGAGTTTCTCACGACAATTCCGGCACCGGCGATAAAACCGATCATGGATGTTGCCGTAAAAAAGGCGCCGAGTGCCCAATGAGCGGGCAGAATGCCGATCAACGAAAAGGGAATGGCGGCCATAATAACCAGTGGTGTGCTGAAGGATTGAAACCATCCCACAACCAGCACAAAAATCAGCAATAGAACCACCGCAAAGGCAATCCCAAGGTCTCGAAAAACCTCATAGGTGATCTGCCATTCTCCGTCCCACTTCATTTCATATTTTTGGTCACTGGAAGGAAGGTGAGCATAATTTTGAATGATATGGTACCCCTCGGGCAATTGAATGGCGTTGATTTTATTCTTCATTTCCAAAATCGCATAAACAGGACTTTCCTTAACGCCGGCGACATCACCGAGAACATATACCACGGGCATTAGATTTTTATGAAAAATACTTAGCTCTGCAGGGGTCTTGCGAACGCTGATCAGCGTCGAAACCGGCACCATAGCCCCGTTGACCGATGAGAGTTTCAGTGATTCAAGACGTTGAATCCCGGCACGGGCGGACAGCGGGAGTCGCAGCAGTATGGGCACATCCTCTCTTTCCCTAGGCTGGTGAAGCAATCCGGTCTGCTGTCCTTTAAGGGCCAGTTGCAGCGTTCGATTAATCCGGTCCACGCTGATGCCGTTCAGCGCCGCCTTTTCCCTGTCAATTTGAATTTCGTAGCGGGGCTGGGTTTTATCCATGTACCAGTCCACATCGACCACACCGGGCGTTTTCTCAAAAATGTCCATAATATCGGCGGCGATCTGTATTTGACGCCGGTAATGGGGACCGTAAATTTCAGCCACCAGGGTGGACAACACCGGCGGACCCGGCGGCACCTCGGCCACCTGAATCCGCGCATGGTATTTGTCGGCAATGGCTTTAAGAAAGGGACGAAGACGCTTGGCGATCGCATGGCTTTGTTCCTCTCGATCCCCTTTGTTGGCCAGGTTGACCTGAATACCAGCCTGGTAAGCATTTTTTCGCAGGTAATAATGGCGCACCAGTCCGTTAAAATTAATTGGCGCCGGGGTGCCTACGTAAAGTTCGTAGTCCGTGACTTCGTTGACAGTTTTCAGATAATCTCCCATTTCCAATGCACAAGCGGATGTTTCTTCCAAAGTGGCGGCTTCCGGCATATTGAGAATGACTTCAAATTCACTCTTGTTGTCAAAGGGGAGCATTTTGACCCGGACCAGTCCGATACCCACCATGGCGCAAGCAAGGAGAAGCAGCATCACGACGCCGACCAGAAAAACCCATCGCCAGAATCGGTTCTCTATGAGAGGGGTCATAATGCGTCGATATAAACGTGTGCTCCAGTCTTCTTTTCCATGGACATCGATGGCCGTTGTTTTATCATGTTTTAACAGTCGAATTGAAGCCCATGGGGTGACAATAAACGCCACGGCAAGCGAAAATATCATTGCGGCCGACGAACCCACGGGAATGGGTCTCATGTAAGGACCCATCAGTCCGCCCACGAATGCCATGGGTAAAATGGCGCTGATGACGGTTAATGTGGCCAAAATGGTCGGATTCCCCACCTCGTCCACCGCTTCGATGGCCACGATGCTCTTGGAACGGTTTTGATTTTCCGGAAGGTGAAAATGACGGACGATATTTTCAACCACCACAATGGCGTCATCGACAAGGATGCCGATGGAAAAGATCAGGGCAAACAGGGTGATTCGGTTCAACGTGTACCCATATAGATAAAATATCGCCATGGTCAGGGCGAGCGTCACGGGAATGGCAATGGCCACCACACCGGATTCGCGGTGTCCCAATACAAACCAAATGAGAACGGTTACTGAAACAATGGCGATCATCATGTGAAAAAGCAGTTCATTTGATTTTTCGTTGGCCGTGTCGCCATAGTTTCGGGTGACGGTCATATGAATATTGTCGGGAATGACGCTTCCGGTTATTTTGCGGATACGTTCAAGAACGTTATTGGCCACGGTAACGGCATTGGACCCTTTTCGCTTGGCCAGCGTCAGCGTAACCGCGGGATACACTCCTTCCGGGGAGAGCTGGCCGGAGATGTGTTTTTCTTTTTCCGCCGGCCCCGTACCGAAAAACACATATCGGGAGGGTCCTCCGGGGCCGTCCAACACCTCGGCGACATCTCGAAGATAAACCGGTTTTCCGTTGTAAACGCCCACCACCACACTTTGGACATCCCTTTTGGTTTTTAAAAATCCACCGGTATGAACGAGAACCTGGCCTTTAACGGACGGGTAACTTCCGGTATCGGATTCCTCGTTCGAAGCACTTACAATAGCGGCCACCCGTTCAAGATCCAGGCCGTATGCCGCCAGCCGGACCGGGTCGAATTGCACCCGGACTTCCCGCCGCTCGCCGCCGATAATGGACGTCATGCCGACGTTATCAACGCGCTTGACGGTATTTTCGACCTCCGCAGCCACTCGGCGCAAGGTATATTGATCGTAATTTTTTCCCCAGAAAGTCAGCGCCAGAATGGGAACATCGTCGATGTATCGCGGTTTAATGAGCGGCGGTGTTACCGACCAGGGAATCAAATCGTAGTTGGCCATGAGCTTTGACTGGAGACGTACGATGGACTTTTCCTCGTCCTGGCCGACGTAAAATCGAACCACCACCATCGACATGCCGGGACTGGATGTGGAATAGACATATTCAACGCCCGGGATTTCCCACAACAGCTTTTCCATGGGACTGGTGACGCGCTCTTCGACTTCTTTAGCGCTGGCGCCCGGCATTTTCACAAAAATGTCGATCATGGGAACGATAATCTGCGGTTCCTCTTCTCGGGGAAGCGCGATGAGTGATGCGGTGCCCAGTAATAGAGCGGCGATAATAAAAAGAACGGTCAATTTGGAGTCGATAAAAAAACGGGCGATTTTGCCGGCGGCGCCTGTTTTAGGCTTCATGACTTAAGTCTCCACTTTCATGCCGTTTGTGAGATTTAAAGGCGGATCAACAATGTAACGATCTCCTTCTTTAAGGCCTGACAAAACTTCTATGGATTTACCAAAAATTCTGCCGGTTCGAATGAGGCGATATTTTGCGATTTGCGTGTTATTCACGACATAAATACCGGTCAACTGCCCGGAATGAATGACCGCGGCAAGTGGGATCAACAGCACGTCGGAACTGCCGATCGGAATCGATCCCCGCGCGAACATTCCGGAACGAAATCCTCGGTCAACGGGCAGTTTGACTTTGATCAAAAAAGACCGGGTTTTCGTATCTGCGGCCGGAAAAATATCCTGCACGCGTCCTGTATACGTTTTGTTGCCGAGGGCGGACACCGTCACGGTCACCTTTTGATTCAAATCAATGGAATGGATATATTGTTCGGGCAACACCAGGTCAGCGACATAGGCATTTTTATTTTCCATTGAAAACATGGGGCCGTCCGGGGCGGCCATATCTCCCACATCGACCATTTTGACCCGAATGATGCCGTCGTAAGGGGCCAGTATCACCGTATCTTTCGCCTTGACCAGGGCCAATGCCACGGCGGCTTCGGCCTCCTTGACACGCTCTTTTGCGGCGGCCAGCCCGGCTTGAGCCTGCTGGTATCGGGATTTGATCTCATCAAACTCCTGGGGACTGGCGGATTCATCTTTGATGAGGTTCCGGTAGCGGTTATAGGTGGCCGTCGCAAGCTCTGCGCCTGCGTCGGCCGACGTTTCGGCGCGCCGGGCGGCGCCAAGCGCAGCTTTTGCCTGGCGCAGCATTGCAGCGGCCTGGCGGCTGTCGATGGTCGCCAGCCGATCCCCCTTTTGGACAAGATCTCCTTCCCGGACAAAGACTTTTTTCACAGATCCCATCACCTTGCTGGAAATCGTGGAAACGGTTTTGGCGCTGATGGTTCCTACGGATTCGTAAATAGCGGGATGTCGGATAATTTGAACAGAGACGACCGTTGCCTTTACACTCCCTTTATTAGACGCCTTAACATTTCCGGGCTCTATTTTTTCTCCGCAACCCATAAAGAGAAAGCCCGCGAAAACAATCAAAAAACAGAAGAATCGTTTGTTTTTCCTCATGACCGACTCCTTGATCAAATGCCGTTAACTTTATACAATTTGTTTGGTATTTCCAATTCAATTCTTATTGGAAATCACTGTTAATGGTTCCTGCAGCCAGTTCGAGCTCGATCCGGGCAACTTTGTAGTCGTGGAGCGCCTTGAAATAGCTCGTGCGAGCCTGTTGGCGGGCCAACTCGGCATCGAGAAGGCCGACAATCGTTAACAAGCCGTTATTATAGCGATTATTTACTATACGCAATCCTTCTTCAGCCTGATCCACCGCGATTTTCGCCACCCGTATCCTTTGCCGGGCGCTTTGTGCTTTTAAAAAAGCTTGCCGGGTTTGGACTTGAATCCCCAGCGCCATGCTTTTTTGCATTTCCCGAATGCGGGCCAGCATGGATTTTGCGGCCTTGGTTTCTTCGATGATACGGTTTCCGCTAAAAATGTTGATTCGCATGACGGCGCCCAACGTGTAATTGTCCGCCGAATCATTGAATTTTTCAGAGTTGATTTCGTAATTTCCAACCAGGTTGATATCCGGGTAATGGCCGGCGCGAGCTTTTTTCACTTCTTTTTCGGCGATTTTTTCCTCAAGACGCAGATTTTCCATTTCCGGGCGTTTGGACAAGGCAATATTGATCCACGCGTCGATGGTTCCGTTAATATCGGGTCCAATGGTCAGGGGCGTCACCGGGTTCAGGGGATCGGCTTTTCCGGAACCCATGGAAGCGTTCAACATGGCCTCGTTTATTTTATACCCGCTTTGGGCTAAAAGCTGCTGCTGTTCTAAATCTGCAATATGAACCTCGGCTCTTAAAAGATCGCTTTTGACCACAAAACCGCGGTTGTATCGGGAACGTATCATATTCAGATTGGCTTTCGAAGTGTCCAGCGCTTGTTGGGTCACCACGATATTTTTCTGGGATAGAACAAGGCCGGCATACGCTTTAGCGGTTTTGGCGATCACGTTTTGGCGGGTCCGTTCAAGGGTCAATGTTGCCGCCTGCAGGTTCAGTTTGGACTGTTCCCAGCCGATTTTGGTTCGGCCGCCTTCAAAGACAGACCATGAAACGGAAACATCGGATGCAAAGTTATTGATGGGATCCGGATTATTCAGCCGTTGAGGGTCGAAGTCCGTCTGCGTAATCACCTCTTGATTCAGCTTGGTGCCGAAGGCATACATGGGATTGGTGGTTCGGTTGAAGCTTTCTGAAAAATTGACTTGCGGGTAAAAACCGGACAACGCTTTGGTTGAATTGGACTTGAACGCTTCAACCTGAAAACGTGCCGCCTTTATTTCAGGATTTTGCTTTACGGCAATCCGAATCGCTTCCGTCATGGACAAAGGTTCAGGCGCCGACCCGGTTTGATCGTCTGCCGCGCCGGCAAATGTGGGGCTAAAAAGAGATACACAGCCAAATATCAATACCAATAGATAAATATGAAAGGGTTTCATAAGGCTTCTCCAAATTTTTGAGAGTGGTTCTAATGGTATAAATTCTGGAAATTGTATTGTTTTTCAACCTGGTGGGCACTGCATTTACGAACAAATGAATTTAGTATATGCTCACTATCCACAGAAATCAAGATCTTGTAAAAATAATGACATATTCCTATTGATCTTGGTCAATCGGCATGGATGCATTCGTTTCGATATGTTGATGGACGGTATTTTTTAACAAAAAAACATAAGATTTTTTGCCTTTTATATTAAATGGCTAAAATCGAAATGTGAATCAAAAATCATCCTGCATAAAACAAAGCTCTCAAGTCCAACAAATTTTGGCGAAATATACGAATCAGCGGTTAAAGTTTGATGGGGACTTTCCCGCGGAATGTTTTATAATAAGGCACGAATAGGCTGGAATTTTGAAAAGGATCGTATTTAAGTTGACAAATCCTTAGGTAAAATGTAAACAGTTGGTGTTATGGATATCATTTTACCTGACGATCTTATCCCCCGTGAAATGCTCCCAAAGGTTATTGATTTTCTGGAAGAGGAGAATATTATCCTGTTGACCGGGGCAAGACAAACCGGGAAGACGTCACTTTTATATCTACTGATTAAACATTTATGGAATACCGGTTTTCCGCAATCTCAGACCGTCTATTTTGATTTGGAAAACATACATGATTTTACCTTGTTGGATGATCTAAAAGACTTCAATATCTTTGTAGAATTGTTGAAAAAAAAAGGTGTTGATCCGGCAAAAAGAGTTTGTGTTTTTATCGATGAAATCCAGCATTTATCCAGTCCTTCCTCATTTTTGAAATACCTTCACGACCACTATAAACCGAAGCTAAAGTTCATTGTAACAGGCTCTTCATCATTGGAAATCAAAAAAAAGTTTACGGATCGATTGACCGGAAGAGTATACAATTTTTTGGTCAAACCACTCAATTTCAGGGAATTTTTAAGATTTAAAAATGAAGATGCGCTGTATGAATTGCTGGAACCGTTTAAATTTTCTTATTGGCTGTCCGAAATGAAGCTTGAAAATAAAATAAATAAAATAGATTTCAGCCAAAAAAGAAAACTTGACGATCTTACCAGGGAATATCTGATTTTTGGGGGATATCCGGCAATCACACTGAAAAATAAGCCTCAAATACGACATAAGGATCTGCAAGAAATTTATTCATTATATGTTCGTAGAGATATCAGAGATCTTGGTGAAATCACAGATATTACAGGTTACAACCGGTTGGTGTCGATACTTGCGCTTCAGATCGGCAATCTTGTCAACGAGCAGGAACTTGCATTATCCAGCGGTCTTTCCAGACCTACGGTTAAAAAATATTTGTTTCTATTGGAAAATACCTACGTGATAAAACTCGTTCCCCCATTTTTTACCAATAAAAGAAAAGAACTTGTTAAGACGCCAAAGATTTTTTTTGAAGATATAGGCTTGAGAAACGGGGTATTGAACAATTTTTCTGACTTGAATCAGAGGACGGATCGGGGAGCAATACTTGAAAATTTCGTTTTCAATCAACTGGCTAAACAGGAAAAGCAGCCTGATAATGTAAGCATGTGGCGGACACAAAATCGAAATGAAGTCGATTTTATCTGGCAGGAAGACGTTAAGGAGCCTTATCCAATAGAAGTTAAATTCAAATATGACTCAAAACAGCCGGTTCCACCCGGCATAAAAAGTTTTTTGCGGCTCTACCCAACTGAAAAAGCATATCATCATTCACCTTGGAGATTTTCACACACGGAAATTTGAAAATACAACCTGTTATGCAATACCCGCCTGGGCTGTTTAGTGTGAACTTTCTTTGGTTTGATCCAGTACCGACATCCCTGCCGCGCGTTTGGATTCAAGCCTTCAAAAAAACGAATATAACGCGATTCTCGAAAGAGCCAAAAAAAACGAATTAAAAATTCTAATGATTTCGGTCGAACGGTTTAAAAATGAACGATTTCGCTCCCATCTGGAAAAGATGAACGTTACCCTGCTGGTTGTTGACGAAGCGCATTGCATCTCGGAGTGGGGGCATAATTTTCGACCGGAATATCTGAAACTGCCTGATTATCAAAAGGAATTCAAAATAGAGCAAACGCTTTTGCTGACCGCGACCGCAACTGAGCAGGTAATTGACGACATGTGCACTAAATTCAATATTCTTAAAGACCATGTATTTGTTACCGGCTTTTATCGCGAAAATCTCTTTCTACAAATAACGCCCATAGCCACACCTGACAAAAAGAACCGCGTGCTTCAAAGAATCCTTGAAAATCCCAAAGCCTCTACGATTGTATATGTTACCCTGCAGAAAACGGCTGAAGACGTCTCGGATTTTCTCTGCGCAAATACCATAAATGCACATCCTTATCATGCCGGGATGAAAAACGAAAAACGAGAACAGATTCAAAACAAATTTATGGATGGGACCTTATCATGCATCGTTGCAACCATCGCATTCGGAATGGGGATCGACAAAAAGGACATCCGGAGAATCATTCATTATGATTTGCCCAAGTCCATTGAAAACTATAGCCAGGAAATCGGACGCTCCGGGAGAGACGGAAGTCCAGCCTTGTGCGAAGTTTTAGCCAACAGGGACAACATTCATATTTTAGAGAATTTTGTTTATGGCGATACTCCGGAGAAACATTCGATCCTTCAATTGCTCCGGACCATAAAAGAAAATAAGGGCTTTTTCTGGGAAATCAAAGCAGTCAAGCTTTCAAATGACCTGAATATCAGAATTCTTCCGCTAAAAACATTACTGGTTTATCTTGCAATGAAAAAAATTATTCGCTCCAAGTTGACCTATTTTGAAAAATATTCATTAATTTGCCCCGGGTGCTGATGATGATATCTGACATGGGGATAGTTTGACCGGATGCTTCGAGTCCCTTTTTAACGATCATCGGCAGACCGGAGCAGCACGGGACTTCCATATAGACCGTGGTAATGCTGTTGATGCCGGCGGTTTTAAATATTTCTGCAAATTTATCGATGTAGGATTGGGCGTCGTCGAACTTGGGACATCCCATCATCACCACCTTGCCTTTTATCAGATCTTTGTGCAAATTGGCATAGGCAACGGAAACACAGTCCGCCAGCACCAGCAGGTCGGCCCCTTTAAGAAAAGGCGCTTTGGGGGGTATGAGCCGTATTTGGACCGGCCAGTGGGAAAGGGCTGATTCGCTTCCGGCGCCGGCCGCCCGTAAAATTTGGCTTTCCGGATGAGATTCAATGGGGGCAAATGTCTGTATTTGGGTGGAGGGACATCCACAGGCGATGTCTTGTTTTTCTTCGGCCGCCTCTTTTTGGGACAGAAACGCTTCAACCGCTTCCTCGTCGAATTCATCGGCTTCACGCTCGATGATGCGGAGGGCCCCGGTGGGACATTCTCCCATACAGGCCCCGAGCCCGTCGCACATTTTTTCCGCGATAATTTTGGCTTTACCGTTGACAATCTCAAGGGCGCCTTCTGCGCAGGACGGAACGCATTGGCCGCACCCGTCGCACAGTTCCTCATCGATTTCGATTATTTTTCGTGATACTTTCATGATTAACCTTTTAGTTTCATCAGTTTTATTGGTTCAGCAAACCTGCCTATCCAGATATACTTTATAGCATACAATTTTTTGGGACACAGATGAACACAGATTTTCATGATTTTTAAATAAAAAAATAATAATGTTATCTGTGTATATCTGCGAAAATCTGCGTCCGATTTAACTTAATAACGTTTTCTTTGCTTCTTTGCGACCGCCGTCGGTTAAAAAAGATTTGTCGATAATACGATGGATTCTGTCCGTATCCATGGGGGTTTCTTTTTGTTTTTCTTCAAGGTTGGTAATCAGATCCGCATCGTAAAGCACCTTGAAGTTCAGCGTTTCTTCGGATCGGGGGTGATGGTGATGCCCGATGATATCGCAAACCTCTTCGATCAATTCTTCTTTAGCGCCCAACGTGATCATAATCGATCTTGCAATGGGCGGTCCTTCCTGCTCCTGGTATTTTGCGGCCGTACTGTTATATTTTTTTTCCGCTTCATGGATGCCGATGTCATGCAGATATGCTGCCGCCAGGATCACCGCCAGGTTGCCTCTTTCATCTTTTCCGATCCGTTCGGCATAACGAGCGACGCGGGTTGCATGCCCGATCCGTTTGAAATCACGTTTAAAATATCGCTTCATCTCGATGGCGATACGGTCTTTTAAAAGGTCCTCTTTTTGAGCCAGAAGCTCCGGCGGCAGATCTCCGATACACTCTTTGGCGTACTGGCAGTACGACGCGCATCCGAAATCCATATTCGGATTGGCGAATTTATGACCGCAATGAACGCATTTCCGGGTGGTATCGTCCTTGAAAAACTCGACCAAATGGTCGCATTCCGGACATTTTGCTTCGAAAATAGCGCCCGGTTTCCAATATCGACTGTCTTGTCCCGGACATTTCATTTGTTTTCTCCTTTGATCTCCGCCCTTTTTGACGGGATGAACAGGGTCCACAAGTTATAATTTAATCACCCTGTGAACCCTGTCGATAAAAAGATTATCCCAAAATGGCCTTGAGATCCTCATCCGGTGTGCTAATGGGCATGATATTGAATTTCTCCACCAGTACCTTGAGAATATTCGGAGAGACAAAGGCCGGCAGACTGGGACCCAGTCGGATATCCTTGATCCCCAGGTACAAAAGGCTCAGCAGGATGGCGCATGCTTTTTGTTCATACCATGAGAGAACCATGGACAGGGGAAGATCGTTCACACCGCATTCGAAGGCGCCTGCCAATGCCGATGCGATCTGAATCGCGGAATAGGCGTCGTTGCACTGGCCCACATCAAGAAGTCTCGGAATGCCGCCGATATCTCCCAAATCCTTGTCGAAAAAGCGGAACTTGCCGCAGGCAAGGGTCAGCACCACGCAGTCTTTGGGCACTTTTTCCACGAATTCCGTATAGTAATTTCGTCCGGCCTTGGCGCCGTCGCAACCGCCCACCAGGAAAAAGTGACGGATGGCCTTGTTCTTTACCGCTTCGATCACTTTGTCCGCAACACCCAGGACCGCATTTCTGGCAAATCCCACCATTACCGACTTTCCTTGGGTATCTTCCGTAAATCCGGGCAATGCCAAAGCCCTTTCGATAACCGGGGCAAAATTTTTATCTGCGATATGGGTCACGCCGGGCCAGCCCACCAGACCGGTGGTAAAAATATTTTCCTTGTAAGAATCCTTGGGCTTCTGAATACAGTTGGTGGTCATGAGAATGGCGCCCGGAAACAGGGCGAATTCTTTGGCCTGATTCTGCCAGGCGGTACCGTAGTGCCCGTAAAAATGATCGTATTTTTTCAGTTCCGGATACCCGTGACACGGGAGCATTTCACCATGGGTATAGACATAGATGCCTTTGTCTTGGGTCTGTTTCAGGATCTCTTCCAAGTCTTTTAAATCATGCCCCGAAACCAATATTGCCTTGCCTTTCTTGGCGCCCAAAGGAACGGAAGTGGGGACCGGATGTCCGTAGGCTTCGGTATTGGCGGCATCCAAAAGTTCCATTGCCCGAATGTTAATTTCTCCGCATTTAAACACCAGCGCCACCAGGTCGTCGGCGCCAAGATCCTTGTTCAATGTTGCGGCCATGGCATCATAGATAAAATCAAAAACTTTTGTATCGGTTTTTCCCAAAATTGCCGCATGGTCCGCATAGGCGGCCACACCTTTGAGGCCGTATATCAAGAGCTGCTGCAGGGAAAGAATGTCGGGATCGATATCCGGGTCGGATTTAACCCCCACCTTTTCCCCTTGTTCCACAATCGCTTCCCGGCCGGCCGCCGGCGTAAAATCGGCGGGTCCTTGGGCAAAGTCCGTTTTTCCACCGGCCGTAGCGACTTTTGCTTTGAGTTCATCTCTCAATTTGACGGTATTATGGATCAGTTTCACGAATCGATCCGGATCAAAATCGACGTTGGTCAACGTGGAAAAAATGGATTCACAGGTAAAATGGTCGATGGATGTATCCCGAATGCCGACCTTTCGACCTTCTATCGCCACCTGAGCCAGTCCTTTTACCGCATAAATCAAAAGATCCTGAAGGGCGGCGACATCCGGTTGCTTTCCGCAGACACCGATTTTTGTACACCCTTCGCCTTTTGCCGTTTGTTCACATTGAAAACAAAACATAGTGAGCCTCCTTTTGTTTATTTGAATGATTTAAAAAATTATAGCTAAGTGGTGCCATGAAGAAATTTTTTTCTCCGGCTTTTGATTCCTATCTTATGTGAAGGATGGATCGACTGCCTTGACTTAAGTCAAAAAACCGTGATATTTTTTTAAAAAAAGAAAAAATGATGGATAAAATTCTTCAGATTATTTCAGATGCGCCCCTTTTTAACGGTTTGCCCGAGGAGCAGTTGAACGCGGTCAGACAGATTGCGGTGAACCGGTTCTTCGACAAGGGGAAGACGATTTTTTCAGACGGCGATCCTTGCAACGGTTTTTATATCATCGCCGACGGCAGGGTAAAAATCTACAAACTTTCATTTGACGGCAAAGAGCAGATTCTTCATATTTATGGGCCCGGAAATCCGTTTGGCGAAGTGCCGGTTTTTGCCGGCAAAAAATTTCCGGCCAATGCCCAAACCCTTCTCAAGAGCCATCTTCTTTTTTTTCCAAGGACGGCGTTTGTCGACTTGATATCCCAAAATCCCTCTCTGGCTCTGAACATGCTTGCCGTACTTTCCATGCGACTGCGGCAGTTCACCGTGCAGATCGAAAACTTATCCCTAAAAGAAGTTCCCGGGCGTCTGGCTTCATATCTTCTATATCTGGCAAAAGAACAGGGCCGAATCGATACCGTGGCGTTGACCATTTCAAAGGGCCAGCTGGCCAGCCTTCTGGGTACTATTCCCGAAACCCTTTCGCGAATTTTGGCCAAAATGAACAAACAGGGATTGATCGAAACCAGGGGCCGGGATCTCATTCTTTTAAATATCAGCGGGCTGGAAGACCTGGCGGAACAAGGAAAGCTTCAGTAAGCTACCGGTCGTTCGCGTTGTACACACGATTTGCACCCTTATGGCTGAACCTGTTTGCCGAGGACTTCGTTGGCCCACCCCATGGCGGCAATCATGTTGGGAAATCCGGTGGTGGTTAAAGACAATAAAACCGCATGGGTAATTTCTTCGGGGGTTGCGCCGGACGCCAACGCCTTTCTAATGGAAGACATGACGCCGCCTCTGGAGTTGGCACCGATGGCAATCCCCAGTTTAACGAGGTCCTGGCATTTTTCACTTAAAGGCCCTTCTTTTCGGCAAGACTTACCCAATTGCCGATAATCCTCAAATATTTTTGAAAATTTCTTTTTAAAGTCTTCATATGTCTGCGGTAAATACATAAGGCCTCCTTATCATGAATGTTTGAATGCGTGCTTGACCGAAACCTT
This sequence comes from uncultured delta proteobacterium, assembly GCA_963778575.1. Taxonomy (GTDB): domain Bacteria; phylum Desulfobacterota; class Desulfobacteria; order Desulfobacterales; family UBA11574; genus UBA11574. The sequence continues at coordinate 74,769 of CAVZUV010000014.1, forward strand.
GCTTCTGGGTCAAAAATTCGAAATACGAATCCCGAAATACAAAACATGGTGGGCGCTTCGCGAGCGACGCTTTCAATCGACAATCATAAACACGCGGCGAAAGCGCCTGCGCTGCGCGTCATCAATCCAAAGAGAAACGCCACTTGCAAAACATATCTTCCGGATGCGGGTCCGGCGGCGCAAAGAGACATTCCACACGGATCCGATCATCAATCATTTGAGCGAAACTTGTAAATTCCCTTCGATGCATTTCCTTGCATACATATTCTCCCAAGCCCCGCTTGAGTCTGGCTTCCTGGGTGGGGCAAGAGGGGACCGAGATGATCACTTCATTTTCGGATTCTTGAATCCGGTATCCCACAAGAATGCACCATGGGAATAATTTTTGGGCGCTGACAAATCCTCTGAGCCCTTTGTCCCGAATCTGAAATTTTTCTATCAAGTCCTTTGCCGCCATGGCGGATACACGATCCCACACCTTTTCGTTGATGCGCTCGGCTGTTTCTTGGTCAAATTCTTCGGTTAAATAGATAAACCAGAATGCATCCACCACACGGTAATGCCAAAGAAGAAATTTAAGATATTTTTTCAGGTCCGGTTCCGTCATTTTCTCAAAAATTTCCATATCCACAAGTAAGCTCCTTTCCTTGGCGTCCATTCAAAATTTCGGAATCAGGAAAATTCTTCTCCTCTTTCCCTCTTTTTTAAGGTAAAGTATCGTTACACAAAAAAGCGCACCCCCTGAATATGTAAACCAATATTACTTTATTTGCCGTATGGAGTCAAATTTATTGCTTTGGAAAAAAAGTCAGGTCCGTGCAGTGATTAGAATTGTTTTACAGATCCTGCAAAATGATGTACGTTTGATGTCATATGAGCCTACGGCGTGTTTTTCCGAAAACGTAATGCATGGATACTGTTTTTTATTCGGAAGGAAGACATGGTTAAACTAAAACTAAAATCGAGCCAATGGATCGTCGATGAAAATAACAATATGATCATCGGTGAAGGGAGAATGAAGATTCTGGAACATGTCGAAAATACAGGCTCCATTAATCAGGCCGCAAAGATGATGAAAATGTCGTACAAGGCGGTTTGGAGTAAAATAAAGTACACGGAAAAACACTTAAATGCAAAAATCGTTCATTCGGACAGAAAGACCGGAAGCCGGTTGACCGGAGAAGGCAAAAATTTATTGGAAAAATATAAAACCTTAAAGAAAAAATGCCTGATGGCGGATGATAAGATTTTTAAAGATATTTTTACCCAAACATGATGATGACACCCGTGAAAAAAACAACACCGCCGGTGGTTGCCGTTATCGGCCATTCAGGATCCGGCAAAACAACGTTTTTAGAAAAATTGATTCCCGAGCTGACGAGACGAGGATTAAAGGTCGGCAGTATCAAGCATGATGTTCACGGTTTTGAAATGGACAAGCCCGGGAAAGACAGCTGGCGCCATAAGCATGCCGGTGCATCAACCACCATTATTTCGTCTCCCCATCAAATCGGTATGGTCATGGATGTCGAATATGATCACCAGCCGGATGAATTGTTATCCCTTTTCAACGGTATGGATATTATCTTAACCGAAGGATACAAGCGAAGCGGTATACCGAAACTGGAAATTTTTAGGGCCGAGACAACGCCGGAACCTCTGTGCAAGAATGATGAGAAACTGATCGCCCTCATCACCGATGCGCAGATCGATCTTAATGTTCCTGTATTTTCCACGACAGCCGTTAAAAAAGCGGCTGATTTTTTAATCGAGCAATTCAATCTTATCCATTGATAAGAAAATGAAAAAACACCACATATTATTTCTGCCGCACAATATTGAGATCTTCGTTGAAAATGGTGAGAATCTGATCCGCGCAGCCATCCAGGCGGGCGTGCACATTAATGCATCCTGCGGCGGAGAGGGGGTTTGCGGAAAGTGCCGTGTCATTATCGAAGATGGAAATGTTGAAGGCGGCATCACGGAAAAATTGGATAGAGAGGACATTGAAAAAGGATATCGGCAGGCCTGTCTCTCCAAAGTGCTCAGTGATCTTGTGGTTCGCATTCCGGTTGAGTCGGAGGTCGACGCCGGTGTACTCAATTTACAACAAACACCGCGAAAAACAGCCGGCATCTGGGAGATGAATCTGGATGACCTTAAAGATAAAGGCCTTTTCATGCCTCCGGTGGAAAAGAAATATCTCGAACTTCCGGAACCGACCGCTCAGGATAACCTTCCGGATGTCACCCGAATGGTTTCTTATTTAAAAGCGAAACACGATGAGCATCGTCTGGTGGTAGAGCTTCCGGTGATCCGGAAAATTTCAGATATACTCAGACAAAGCAATTTCAAAATAACGGCCACGCTTGCCCGGCCGGTGCAATCCGGGAGAAAAACGCAGATCATACATGTTCAGCCCGGTGATACCACTGACCGGAACTATGCCATTGCTGTGGATATCGGTACAACAACCGTTTATGCGCAACTGGTCGATCTTATATCGGGAGACGTTCCGGCTCAGTTCGGCGACTATAACGGGCAGATCAGTTATGGCGAGGATGTGATCAGCAGAATTATTTATGCGGACAAACCGGGCGGTCTTGAAAAGCTTCATGAAGTGGTCATTGCCACCATCAACAAGCTCATCATAAAAGTGGTCAAAAAGGCACGAATCGATTCTGACGAGATTTCAGCGATCACCATGGCCGGAAACACGACAATGACGCAGCTTGCATTGAAAGTGAATCCCAAGTACATTCGGCTTGCGCCGTATGTGCCAGCTTCAACGCTCTATCCGCCGATAAAGGCGGTTGATCTGGGACTTTCTCTGGGAGATCATGTCACCGCCTTGGTGTATCCGGCGATTTCGAGTTATGTGGGGGGTGATATCGTGGCCGGTGTCATGGGTTCCGGGATGTATCGGGCCGAAGAACTGACGCTTTTTATGGATATCGGAACCAATGCCGAAATTGTCATCGGCAACAAAGATTGGCTGGCCTGCGCCTCCTGCTCTGCGGGACCGGCATTTGAAGGCGGAGGGATTAAATTCGGGATGCGGGCCGCAAAGGGAGCCATCGAGGATTTTTCATTGGACCCCGTGACGTTGGAGCCTATGAATATCACCATCGGCAATGTCAGTCCCAAAGGAATCTGCGGTTCCGGACTCATCACCATTGCCGCCACCCTGTTTGAAATGGGGGTCATCGATAACCAGGGGAAATTCAACCGCGACCTGAATACGCCTCGTGTCCGAGAAGTTGACGGCATTTACGAATATGTTCTGGCATGGAAACATGAAACGCAAATCGATCGAGATATCGGCCTCACGGAGCCGGACCTCGATAATCTCATAAGGGCCAAAGGGGCTATCTACAGCGGTTGTATGACCCTGCTTGAAGAAGTGGGGCTGCGGACGCAGGACATCGATCGGATTTATCTGGCAGGCGGATTCGGCAGTTATGTGGATCTGGAAAAGGCGATGGTCATCGGTCTTTTGCCGGAAATGGATTCGGACCGGGTTCGGTTTGTCGGCAATGGATCTTTAATGGGGGCAAAGATGAGCTGTCTGACCAACCGCATCAGGAAGGACGTTGTGGCGGTCACGCGGCGAATGACAAATTTCGAACTGTCGGAGACGCGGTCTTTTATGGACAATTATGTGGCCGCACTTTTTTTACCGCATACCGATATGGATCAGTTTCCTAAGCTAAAAGCGCGCCTGGAAAACCGAAGAGCTTTACAAAAAGCGCATGAACGAGCCGGGGATCCAACCCCGACCCTTTAATGTTCATCCGGATAGGGTCGCTCAGGCTATCGATAAACCAGCTTCGGCGTTTCCATGATGACGCGGGTATCCGGAGGCACCGATTGGGTAATCCAGACATTTCCTCCAATGACGGAACGTGCGCCGATGACGGTATCCCCCCCCAAAATCGTTGCGCCCGAGTAGACAATGACATCATCCTCGATGGTGGGATGACGCTTCTTTCCCCTCAGCCGTTCCCCGGCGTCTTTGGGGAGTGAAAGGGCACCGAGGGTCACCCCTTGATAGATTCGAACGTTTTTGCCGATAACGGTGGTTTCGCCGATAACTACGCCGGTTCCATGGTCGATCACAAAGCTTTCGCCGATATCCGCACCGGGATGTATATCGATACCGGTCAAGCTGTGCGCATGTTCCGTCATGATGCGGGGTAAGAGCGGCACCTTAAGATTAAAGAGTTGATGCGCCGCCCGGAATACGCTCATGGCAAAGATGCCCGGATAGCTGAAAATGATTTCATCGTAACTTTTGGCTGCGGGATCACCTTCATATACCGCCCGAACGTCCGTTGCCAGTGTCTTTCGAATGGACGGAATCGATTTAAGCAGCATCAGCGCCATTTTTTGTCCCTGTTCCTCACATTCGGTACAAGGAAGATCGTATCTGAAACAATCGTGCCGAATGCTGTGGGCGATCTGAACCGAAAGCATGTCAAATAAAACCGAAACCGCCTGTCCCATGGAGTATTTCAGGTTGACCGGATCGATTTTTTCACGCGCAAAATAGCCCGGGAAAAGAATTTCTCTCAATTTGTGTATGATATCAACCACATACCCTTCGGAAGGAATCGGTTCGTAGTCGATATGGGTGAAACTTTCTTCATCGTAGCAACTGCCGATAATGCTTTCGGCAACAGCGGGAAGTTGTTGTTTGAACCGGCTTAAAGATTCCGCATCGATTCGGCAAGACGGATCTCGCTTTTTGATATCGTTTTTCATGGGACGGTCTCCAAAATTTCGAGTTGTGATATTAATGCCGACCCGTTGCCGCTGTGACGGCGCATGAGGACAAGGATGAATTGGGTCGTTTTCGGATGCGAAGTTTGCGCATATATTTACTTTTTTACTACGATGTGGTATTGTTTGTCAATGCATTAGAAAAGAGCTGAATCCCTTATTATGAATCGTACCGGCGCTCTATTCATGTAAAAAGGCCTTGACGACATCATTTGTTGTGTATACTAGGCTCAAACTTTTAAATCGGATATAGAATAGTTAAAAAGGAAGCAATTATGCGGCTGCATTATTTCCAGCATGTTCCCTTTGAAGGCCTCGGGAGCATTGAACCGTGGGCCAAAGATATGGCCCATGAAATTACATCGACACGGCTTTTTGCCAAAGACCCCTTTCCGAAACTGGACGATATCGACTTGCTTGTTATCATGGGCGGTCCCATGGGCATTTATGAAGAGGATAAATACCCGTGGCTTTTTAAAGAAAAAAAATATATCGACCAGGCCATTTTAAACGGAAAAATCGTTCTTGGAATTTGCCTTGGCGCCCAATTGATAGCGGATGTGCTGGGTGCCAAGGTGTATCCCAACACATACAAAGAAATCGGATGGTTCCCCATCCAAAAAACCCGCGATACCGCTGAAACGCGGGTTGCGGATTTTCTTCCCGAACAAATCGATGCGTTTCACTGGCATGGGGATATGTTCGACATCCCTTTGGGTGCCGTCCATATCGCAAAGAGCGCCGCGTGCGAGAATCAAGGGTTTATCTATGACGACCAGGTTGTCGCATTGCAGTTTCACCTTGAAACAATAGAACAAAGTGCGAGAGATTTAATCGCCAATTGTGAAGACGACCTTACAGACGGCCCTTTTATTCAATCACCGGAAGCAATATTGACGGAACCATCGCGCTTTAAAAAAATCAATGGGTTGATGAGTGAACTCCTGAATCACCTGGCTTATATATCTTCAACATCTTTTTCTTGCGGCAGTTTCGGAATTAGAACGCTGGACCAAGTCCGGCGCCTGAAATAGTGTCCGTCCAGAAAGGGTCTTTTTGCCCAATATCTGCGTTATGCTCAAAAAATAATCCTCGGAATATCAACTATATGCCTGTGGTTATTTTTTTCACATGCCCCGCAGGGGCGTAGGCTCTACGGGCCGGAGGCTTGATCTTAAACAAAAATCCTCATTTCTGGACGGACACTAATGATGGGTTGTTTCACATCAAATACTTAACAACGAAAAATCCGGCGATTAGAAGAACGGTAAATGCCGTGGCGAGAATGTTGAAATATTTATCGATAAACGCCTGAATGCTCGGGCCGAAAATGTAAATCAACCCGCCGACAAGAAAAAAACGTGCGGACCGAGATAACAGGGATGCTAAGATAAATACTGAAAAATTAATCTTAAAGGCGCCGGCGGCGATCGTAAAGACCTTATAAGGTATGGGTGTAAAACCTGCTATAGCGACCGCCCATGCATCATATCTGTTATAAAGAACTTCAATATAGGCAACTTTTTGAGTGAGGCCGTAAAAATCGACGATGCGAGCGCCGATGGTCGTCATGAACTGCCATCCGATAAAATAACCGAAACATCCTCCAAGAACGGATCCCGCGGAACAGATCAATGCGTATTTCAGCGACTTTTTGGGTATGGAAACCGCCAGCGCGATGAGAAGGATATCCGGAGGTATGGGGAAAAAAGAGGCTTCGCTGAACGCCAGAATAAACAGTGCCCATGATCCGTAAGGCGTTTCCGCCCAGTGAAGAACCCAGTCGTATAGGCGTCTCAGCATGACTTAACTTCTCCATCCATATTCACCCACCAGTTTGACAAATCGGCATCCCCCCAAATTCGATTTATGAATTCCATGCTCATCCTTGTAAAGTTTTATGAGTTCCTGGGAATACTGATCTCCCACGGGGATGACCATACGCCCTCCGACAGCCAGTTGGCTGACGAGCGGTTTGGGAATACCCGGAGAACCGGCCGTAACGATAATCGCGTCAAAAGGGCTTTCATCCTTCCATCCTGAAGTGCCGTCTGAATATTTTGTGACGATATTGTGATACTGAAGTTGGTCAAAAAGTTTTCGGGTTTTGGTATAGAGCGGGTATAATTTTTCAATGGTATAAACGCGAAATACAATTTCGGCTAATATTGCAGCTTGATATCCGGATCCCGTCCCGATTTCAAGAATCCTGTCGTCTTTTCCGGGTTGCAACGCCTGCGTCATTTCGGCCACAATATAAGGCTGGGAGATGGTCTGCTGTTCCCCGATGGGAAGCGGAAAATCGCCGTATGCCTGATCTCTTAATGCGTCGCTGACAAAGAGGTGCCGGGGAACCTTCAGCATGGCAGCCAGAACAAAAGGGTCGGTGACGCCGCGAGATTCAATCTGTCTTCGGACCATCTCTTCACGCTGGCGGGCATATTTTATGGCGTTTTCGTTCAAACGGTATATCCTTTAACCGGGTGCTCGGCACCCTGTATGATAATATACGGATTTTCTATCAAAACAGAGGAGTTACGTCAAGAAATTAGAATTAAAAAGCGATGTTTTATAAAATATGCGCTTTTTGTGTTCAGGTGTATTATCGGATTTATTAAAACCTTCAATATTGTCCAAATAAAGAACTTGATTTTTCATCTTTATATAACATAATCTGACCTATCCGCTCCGGAGGTTGCGTTTCTCAATGTGCCATAAAATTTAAGATGTTAGCCGATGCGCTTTCGTATCTTAACCCTATTCTGAATCGGAAGACAGGATTAATTTAACCCATGAAAAGTATACGACATTTGAAATTGTGCGTGTTGCTCTTGCTGTTCCTTATTACGCTCGGTGTAACAGGGTATATGACCATTGAACATTGGGATTTTTTAGACGCTCTGTACATGACCGTAACGACGCTCACCACCGTGGGGTATGGCGAAGTTCACAAATTGAGTGACAATGGACGGGTGTTCACGATTTTCTTTATTATTATCGGTGTAATATACTTTTTATATATTGCCGGTGCTATTGTCCAGTTTATGGTGGAAGGCCAAATCAGGGCCATTATGGGGAGGAGAAGCTTGGATAAAAAAATCAGTCGATTAAAAAATCATTACATTGTTTGCGGATACGGACGAATCGGAAGAATCCTTTATAAAATGTTGGCAAGAAAGCCGCTTGACGTTGTGGTTGTCGAGAATGACCCGGAACTCATTCCGGTCATGAATGCCGAAAAGGTTCTCTATGTGTCCGGCGATGCCTCGGATGAAGCCAATTTGATAAAAGCCGGAATAAGACATGCGAGAGGCCTGGTGGCTGCCCTGGCAAGGGATGCGGATAATGTGTATTTGGTGCTGACGGCCAGACAAGTCAATCCGGATATTTTCATTATGGCAAGAACGTCACAAAACGAATCAAAACCCAAATTGCTGGCGGCAGGGGCCGACAGGGTGGAATCACCCTATGATATGGGAGCGGTCAGTATGGCCCAGCGGATTGTTCGTCCGACAGTGACCTACTTTCTGGATCAAGCCCTCGCTTATGAGCCGGAGAGTATACAAATGGAAGAAATTCCGGTTGCGCCTTCCTCCAGCCTGATCAATGTGATGTTGAAAGATTCGGGAATCAGGCAGCAGTTTAATCTGATCATTGTCGCCATCAAAAAATCAGACGGCAGCATGTTGTTCAATCCGTCCTTTGAGACGGTCATCGAAAGCGATGATACGGTGATTGCCGTGGGGATGGCGAAAAATCTTCAGAAACTGGAAAAGATACTCAATTCAGCATAAGAAGAGCTGGACGGGTTCAAGGGGGTGCGCTCCCCCGTCTCACTCCGACGTCAGCGTGTCTGGTCATTTGACGGATAACGAATAATACGTCATCGAGTTTTAACGCGATGAGGGCTATATTTTGTAGATGATTCTTTCTTCCGTAATAACGATATCCACGTACTTGTCATGGGCCTCCATTTGCACCTGAGGGAGGATTTGATCTTCAAACGTGAGAGCGACCTTTCTCGTGGTAATCGGAAGATTTGGGATAAGGCGGTCGTAATTTCCATGGCCGGTCCCGATCCTTCCTCCTTTTTCATCAAATGCAACACCGGGGATGATGGCAATATCGATGCATTCAATGGGTACAATGTTGCAGCGGCTCGGATCCGGCTCTAAGATATGCCCGGCGCTCGTTCTTAAGTCCGAGTCAAGATCGTCGATTTTAAACAGTGTCGCTTCATGTTTTGTTGTATCGAATGACGGAAGAATGACAATTTTTTTAAAGATCAAGCATTTTTTGATGATGTTCATACTATTCACTTCGCAGTCTCTATTTAAATAAAGCAAAATGATGTTCGCTTCCAAAAAATTGGCGAATTCGAAGAGTCGTTTTTCAATTTTTTGAATTTTTTGTATGATCTCTTTTTCAGAAAGTGCGGCAAGTGCTTTTGAAATACTGCGACGAATGTCATCTTTTGTTTGTCGAGTTTCTTCCATATATATTCTCTCCCGCGAAAATATTTTGAAATAAATTTATAATACACAAACTTGATGGATAATGTCAACTCGCAATAATCATTGACTATATGGCATGTGAATGATACGGTTTTTTCACTTTTTTAGCGTGTGGACGATCGCCCTAAAAAACTTTGGAAATGAGATGCAAACAGGATTTTTTGTTGCTGCTAAGACCCGGGAGTTATTTGAGATTATTACGTTTTTTTGACAAGTTTAGGGGCTGATATGCTGGACATCAAATTTGTAAGACAACATCTTGACGAAGTTGAAAAATCACTTGAAAACAGAGGGGATTCCATAGATCTGGAAACCTTTAAACGTTGTGATGCCGAACGAAAATCCCTCCTCCTTGAGATAGAAGCGTTGAGGCATCAAAGAAACATCGTTTCCGAACAGATCGCAGCCATGAAAAAAAACAAAGAAAATGCGGACGATCTTATGGCCCAAATGCGTGACGTCGGCGGCAGAATCAAAGCCTTGGATCAACATTTGGCTGAAAACCAAGAGCAAATCGATCATATTCTCTATGAGATTCCGAATTTGCCCCATCCGTCGGTTCCCGTCGGCAAAGATAGCGCTGAAAACCCCATCCTTAAAAAAGTGGGCGATCCTCCGGCTTTCGATTTTGAACCACAGCCGCATTGGACCATAGGGGAAAATCTGAAAATCTTAGATTTTGAAACCGCGGCTAAAATTACCGGAGCGCGATTTCCCTTGTATTTGGGAGCCGGCGCCCGCTTGGAAAGAGCGCTCATCAATTTTATGCTTGATATTCATACGACGCAGCATGGTTATAAAGAAATCCTTCCACCCTTTATCGTAAACCGGGACAGCATGACGGGTACCGGACAGCTGCCCAAATTTGAAGCAGATCTTTTTAAGCTTCAAGGATGGGATTATTTTTTGGTACCCACGGCCGAAGTTCCCGTGACCAATATTCATAAGGGAGAAGTCCTGGACGAAGATGTACTGCCGATTTATTATACGGCCTATACGCCGTGTTTTCGTTCGGAAGCGGGTTCTTATGGGAAAGATACCCGGGGCCTTATCCGGCAGCACCAGTTTAACAAGGTCGAACTGGTTAAGTTTGCCAAACCCGAGTCGTCTTATGATGAACTCGAATCCCTGTTAAACCATGCAGAATCGATTTTAAATATCCTCGAGCTTCCCTACCAGGTGGTCGTCCTATGTACCGGCGATCTTGGCTTTTCAGCGGCAAAAACGTATGACATCGAAGTGTGGATGCCTGCGCAGGGCGTTTACAGAGAAATTTCATCATGCAGCAATTTTGAGAGCTTTCAGGCAAGACGCGCCAATATCAGATTCAGGAGAAAGGGGAAAAAAGGGACGGAGCTGGTTCACACACTCAACGGATCCGGGCTTGCAGTGGGTCGAACAGTGGCGGCCCTGCTTGAAAATTGCCAGCAGGCCGACGGATCTGTTCTCATTCCCGGGGCATTGAGGCCCTATATGGGCGGATTGGAGAAAATAACAAAATGAACCCCCAAGACTTCCCAAGGGAGATAAAACCCTTTATACTTCCGAACCATGACAGTGATATGAAGTATCGATGCCTTGGATGCGGCCGAATGTTCGGTATCAAAAAATTATGGTATACCTGCCCGGATTGCGGACAAGTGCTTTTGATTTATGACAACAATTTTGAACAGTTAAAAAAAATTCCGGCGAAGGTATGGCGAAATATTTTTGATTATCGAAAGATGCTCACGATACCGGCGCTCAAGGGGATATATCTGTATCATGAATTCATCGGACCCGCGATTCCGTTGGACAGCATTGTCTATTTGGGAGAAGGCCACACCCCTGTTGTTGAAGCAAACACGTTTTTACAAAAAAAAACGGGTCTTAGATTCTATTTTAAAAATGATGGTCAAAATCCTTCCGCCTCTTTTAAAGACCGGGGTATGGCCAGCGCATTGAGCTATATCAACTACTTGGTCCGAGAAGGTCATATTTCAGATGTCTTGGCCGTATGCGCTTCAACCGGAGACACCTCCGCTTCCGCCGCCTTATATGCCGCCTATTTGCAACCGAATGTCAAATCAGCGGTGCTGCTTCCCCATAAAAAAGTAACGCCTCAGCAGCTTGCTCAGCCCCTGGGAAGCGGCGCAGCCGTATTTGAGATCCCGGGTGTTTTTGATGACTGTATGAAAGTGGTGGAAGCGCTCTCCGAGAATTATAATGTCGCGCTGCTCAATTCTAAAAATGCATGGCGAATACTGGGACAAGAGTCTTATTCATATGAGATCGCGCAGGTCTTTGAATATGACATGGAAAATCGAGTGGTCGTCGTTCCCATTGGCAACGCGGGAAATATTACCGCTGTAATGAACGGGTTTTTGAAATTTTATGAGACCGGAATCATCACTTGTTTACCAAAAATCATCGGCGTTCAATCCGAACATGCCAACCCGGTATACCGATATTATCTTGAACCGGATGCAGCCAAACGCAAATTTACGCCCGTTGTCGTCAAACCCAGTGTTGCGCAGGCCGCGATGATCGGAAACCCGGTTTCAATGCCGCGGGTCATCCACCTGGTTGATGTATATAACCGCATGTCCGGCAAGCAAAATGTTTTTTTTGTTGAGGTCACCGAACAATCCATTATGGACTGGGAGCTTTTGGCCAACAGAAACGGACATATTGCTTGTACGCACGGCGGCGAATCTCTCGCCGGTTTGGTTAAGGCCCGAAAACAAAAAATTATCGGTGAAAAGGATGTCGCTGTGGTTGATTCAACCGCCCATGCCATCAAATTTTCAGGGTTTCAGGAAAAATATTTCGAAAAAAATTTTGAAGCGGAATTCAAGATTTGTCCGGATCCGGCGCTGATCAATGCCCCTTTTTATGTCCATCCAAAGGGCTTGGCCAAGGTTCCTTCACCCGGTAAACCGCTGTATGGCGAAGATTTCGATCGGTTTGTAAAACAGACATCCAAAGATATTGCAAAACGTCTGGGTCTCAAGAAGGTTCTTAAAGCATGAAATTTCGGGGATCATTTTCCGCATTTATTTTTTTTATTCGGATCATAACGATACTTTTGATGGCGTGTTCGCTGGCTTCTGCCGCTTTTTTTTATAAAAGCTACATTGTGCGGTACGACAGAGGCTGGAATATTTTGTGCGAACCGTATATTGTTCAAAAAGACGACTGGGTTTTTAAGCTCTTTCGAGAAAAAGGTGAGATTTCCCATAGCGATTTTCCGGAATTTTTAAGGATTTTCGAACGGTTAAATCCACATATCCATGACATGGACCATATCCGTCCCGGGCAGCGCATCCTTATTCCATTGAAGAAAGTCGATGAGGATATCTCTTCTGAGGAATCTTCAGGTGTTGTTACGATCCCATATTTTAGCGCCGAGGACCTGCCTGAAACAAAAACAAAAGCGTCGACAGATTATCGCGTTAAAAACGGAGATTGCGTATCGATTTTGATTGCCGAAAGATATGGAAAATACGGCACGGAATCCTATCACGCCGGTGAAAATTTGTTCAGGAAACTGAATCCGAAAATTGAAAATCTGAATCTCATTTATGCCGGGCAGGTGGTCCGATTGCCGAATCCGCAAATAAAAACCCCGGCGTTATCCCGGCCTTTGAACAATGGCGCCGTTCCTGCTGAGAATCCGGTAGGTTCCGGCAGCATCGCGGCGTCTGATGAAAAAGCATCGTCGACTTCGGTGTTGAAAGTCGATGAGAAACCGTCGGATTCCACGCTGTCCAATGTCGCATCGATACTGGATGCCAGCCTGTATAATAAAGGCAGCTACTACCTCCCCAGACACGGGCGGGAAGATTATCAGCTTGATCTTTCCCGTACCCCTTTCATAAAACTTGAAAACGGAACCCGAATCTTTTTTTTCACGGGCAATGATAATTCGCAACCTGAGACGGCAATGCTCGAATCTTTTTGGAAAGATGTGCGTGTCGTCACCATTGAGCCCGGCGATTCAACGGAAAAGATTTTGGAAACGGTTTTTGGAAAGCTCGAAGCAGGGGGTTTAAAGCGCAAACTTAAATTTTCGGATCATGGCGTCAAAGTTGAAGTTCAGGGGAAATGGATCATTGAAAAATCCCGCAAAATGGGAGAACCCGCACGGTACCTTTGTATAACCCTTATCCATAATCCTAAAGAACAGACACCGGCTCCCATCGTTCGGTATCTGGATCAAAACAATATCATCATCAAAGATATTATCATGGGTAAGAGCGCAGATCCGCCGAAAACGAAAGTCTTTCCCCTCATCAATGCGGGCGGGCCTGTGGTCATCACAGTCAATAGCGATCGCAAGTTGTTTGTTAAGGATTTTCTAAATGCCGTGGGATATCAATATATACCCGACAACCCGATTTCATTTCAATATGCCGGCGTTCAAATCCATGCAGCGGCAGATCTTGCTTCCGACAATAACGGCAATAGCTTTTTAATCGATTTCGGAAATTTTTACGGCGATGCACTTCAAGCCATCGAAGAGAGCGGCACCGTCAATCCTTCAAATAAGAAACAATGACACTTTAGACGATATCATACAAAAGCTTCTCGGTGCCATGACGGTTACTTTCAGCAAAAACCCGATCTTTTTGGCGGCAAAAAGACCGGATGCCGATAACACAAAACTGGCCATTCCGGGTTTTTTAATGGATCATCAAGATGCGGGGGAGACGTTGATAACGCTTGCGCCGCTAAATCACGAGGTCATTCAATATTTAACCGATGACAATATCAGAATTGTTCGAATCAATCTTCAAGGAAAGAAAAATGAGTAGACATGGGTTGGGCTGTTATGTCTTCGCGATAGCGCTGTTCGGTGTTCTGTCGTGTGCGGCGAATATCGGGGTGCAAAAAAAACAGGAAGAGGCCTCCAGAAATCTTGGAGAAGCATATTATCAGCGCGGGAATTACACGGCGGCGCTGAGGGAATTTCTCAAGGCTGAATCCCTTCATTCCGAGGATCCTTTTCTCCAAAACGATCTCGGACTTGCCTATAAAGCCAAACAGCGACCGGATCTTGCCATCAAACATTTTAAAAAGGCCTTAAAAATTAATCCGGATTATGCGCCTGCAACAAATAATTTAGGGGCTGTCTATCTTGACAAAGGGGATTGGGACACGGCCATCAAGTACTTCAAAGCGGTTTTAGAAAACCTGCTCTATGCCACGCCCCATTTACCGTTGGCAAATTTGGGATGGGCCTACTACAATAAAAAAGAGTATCATCTTGCGGAAAAATACTACCGTGAATCCCTTGATATAAAACCAAAATTTTTCTATGCCATGCGCGGTCTCGGCCTGACGTATATGACCATGGGAAAGCTCGACAAAGCTGCTCAAATTCTTGAAAGCGCCGTAAAAGATTATCCGAAGGCCGACCTTTTATATCTCGATCTCGGCAAGCTCTACACCCTATCCGGCGACGATAAAAAAGCGCTGGCCGCCTATCAAAAAATTATCGAGCTTGCTCCTGCCAGCGATATGGCCGAGAACGCCAAAGAGGCGATTCAGCACATTAAAAGGCACAATTACTGATCGGTAGTGATATGTGACCCATTGAAACTGGCCTGCTTGAGCTGAACCACTCTCGGTGTAATAAATATCAGCAGTTCGTCGGTGCTGTTTTCTCTTGCGTCTAATTTAAAGAGCCACCCGAGGACCGGTATTTTTCTTAAATACGGGAGACCGGTTTCGTTGAGATCTTTTCTTGTTTTTCGAATTCCCCCGATCACAATCGTATCTCCGTCATTCACCAGCAGCTCGGTATAGGCTTCCTTGGTGGTGAAGGATATCTGGTTATTGATAACAGCGCCGATTTCATTGTTTTTGATAACGATTTTCATGGTCACCCGGTCATCGGGGGTGATATGGGGCGTCACATCCAGTTCAAGGGCGATGTCTTTGAACTCCGTGGTGGTATTCCCGTCCGCATCCAGTTTGTTGTATGGATAGGCCAATCCCTGTTTGATCTTGGCCGCCTTGTTGTCGAGGGTTAAAATTTTCGGAGCGGAAATGATTTTGACGTTTCCTTCGGATTCCGATGCCGACAATTTTGCGTCCACGATCTGGAATTGATTGCCGACCAGTCTTTGAAAATGTGATTCCAATGGCGCCGAGGCTGCTCGCCGGCGGATTTGTTGCGCTCATATCGAAACCCAGCGTTCCGCCTAAACTGCTGTCGGTTCGGGTACCGGAAATTCCCCATTGTGTTCCGATTTCCCTGGAGAAAGTATCCGTGGCTTCAACAATCCGTGCTTCAATCATGACCTGGGGGGTCACCTTATCGATCTTTTTTACGATTTCTTTGGCTTCTTTTATTTTTTCCGCAATGTCCGTCATGATAATTTGGTTGTTTCTTGCATCGACGGTGACGTTGCCGCGCCCTTTGGTGACGGAGATATGAGGCAGCACGTCATCTTTTGCATTGGCATAATTGATGGGTATGTAAGCAGTTGTCATCGGTTCAAGCGTTTTCTCCTGTCTCTCCAGCTTTTGCTTCGCGGCGATGGCTGCTTGCCTTTCCTCTTGCTCTTCTCTTAATGTTTTAAGGGTGGCAATACGTATGATATCGCCTTCATAAACCATTCCGAGCCCGTTCATTTTCAATACCAGATCAAGAACCTGATCCCATGGAACAGGCTTGTCAAAGGTTAATGTCACTTTCCCGGATACGTCTTTGTCGATGGCGAAATTTTTTCCACTGACATCCATTAAAATACGAAACACGTTTTTAATGTCTGTTTCATAAAAATTGAGGGCAATTTTTTCACCGGTAAATTTTCCGGTTTTGACGGACATTTTTTGCGGTTCGACAGTTTCTGCCGCTTCCACGGGTTCCGTTTTTGCAATCGTCTGGGACAGCACTTTTTCCCAGGGCGGCAGATTGGCTTTATCAAGGGGTTTGGGGGAAATCGAAGACGCTTCAAAATGGAACAGAATAAGGCTGTCGGTATGTTCGATATGATAAGGTACAGGCTGGCGAAGTTCAATGATAAATCCCGCCTTGTCCTTCATTGCAGATGTCTGGAACGGTATGATGCGGTCCACGGCGCTTTGAAAGCGCGTGGTGATCAAAGGCCGCTGCCGGTAATCCGGAAGCTTTGAATGATAAAGATAGAGCAACAGTTTTTTATCATTGATTTTTTCGAGATGATATTTTGCGGGAATGGTGGTTCCGATAATAATCGTCGATTTGCCTCCCTTGTCACTGGAAAAATCGATCCGATTCACCCACCCGGATTTGTCGCTGCCGGCCTGTGATTCAGCGGGTGCAGGGGGTGAAGCTTTGACCGGTAAGGTCTTATTTTCGGACAAAACCTGTGGCGCTGCGTCGCCGTCTAATTTGGCAGTCGACTTTTCGGCAATTTTCGATGGCGAGTTGACAACGTCCGGTTTTTTAAAGGAGATGACAAGGCCCCCATCGTCGCGATTCACTTCATAAGGAACATCTTTTTTCAACAGAATCTCGACGCGGCTGGTCTGCTTTTTCGTCTTTAATGCGGACGTATGGATTGCGGCGATAATACCATTTTCCGGTTGATAGTTTTCGTCAATATTGCCAAAACCCGTTTCAGGGAAATAAAGCATTACGCCCGGCGGAGACGGTTGCTTGATGGACGTATAGGTCAACAGCTGATTCCCACTGATTCGCACGGTGCTTGTTTTCGGATCTTCGGTCGTGCTGATTTGGGTGATAAGCTTTGGTTGAGAAGATTCAACAGCCTGCTTTGGGGCTTCTTTAACGGACTTGGTATTGGATGCACATCCGATGAACATGAGTAACAATATCATCCAAAAAAGCGCAACGATGTTCATTTTTAACCATGTGTTGATCTTGCAGTTCATGCTATTCTCCAGGAGGTTTCTGAAGTTTAAGTGTCTTTTTTATCATGGAAACTTTGCCGTAAATATCTTCACTCTCTTCGTCAACAATGATCCTGTCTTCTAATATTTGATCGACTTTACCGGATTGTGTCCCGATATACGTTCCTTTTTTAACAATATAGCCTTTCCCCGATGCATCCTGGACCAAAGCTCTGTTACCGCTCGGCGCGCGTATAATTCCCACAAGCCTCAACTGGCTGAGATTGAGCTTTTCAAGAGGTGTAAGGGGTTTTCGCAGTTTTATTTTTCTCTTTGAAACGTTTAGCGAGGCATTTTCCTTTTTAAAAAGGGGTTCAAAGGGATCCAGCTTTCCTTCGGGATTGTATAAAGGCGTCGTTTCAGATGGCAGCGCATTGACCGCTGCTGAAGTCTTGGCTTCAGGTTTTGAAAGATCGGGTTGTTTCGCTGGTGATTTGGGAGCAGCGGGTTTTTTGGGTGCTGTTTTTTCTGCAATGATGATTTTTTTTGTAATTTGCCTTGATGTCGTGGGGGATTCGGCAGGTTTTTCACACCCCCACAACAAAAGTAACGATAGCATAATACAAGAAAAACTGCGTATCAATAAAAGATGTTTATTCATGATCTAAGGTTTTGACTGATGTCTGTAATCATGAAGCTTTTTTACGCTTCGTTTGTTTTTTGGGCGTTGATTCAATGAACCGATACGTGATGGCCGTACATGATGTTGTTAAATTGTCATTTCCTTTTGCGGCGCTCATCCTGATATTGTCTATATTTACGATTCTGGACAATCGCGCCACTTTATCGAAAAACAGGGCCACATTCTGATAGTTTCCGTTTACCGTAATGGATACGGGAATTTCAGCATAAAAGTCTTTGTCTTGTTCGGCCAACGGTTGGAACAGTAGAATTTCCAGGCCGGCATCCCGTGCGGATTGCGAAATGTTGGCCAACAAAGAGGGAATCTCTTTTTTTTCAGGAAGCTTTTTTGTGACAATTTTAAATTCCAATTTAGCGTTTTCCAGTTTTTCCTGGTACAATTTAAACTGGCTGGCTTTTTTTTGTGCAGTCGTCAGCTTTTTTTCCAGCGTGCTGCTTTCTTTTTGCAGTGTATCGATTTGACTGAGTTTCGGTAAAAAGGAAAAGTAGAGGAAAGGTCCTACGAGCAGCACAAAAACCCCTAAACACAATAAAATCCGGTAAAGTTTGGATAACTTTCCGATCTTATCGCTCGTTTGAAAGATCCAGTTTGATATTTTGGAGGTGTCGATTTTATTCATTATATTTTGCCCGACTTTTTGCCGGCGGCACTTTTATCTTTTGGTTTATCCACGGAAGTTCTCATACATTCGATTTCGAAGTTTTTGAGATTTAACTTATTGACGATTTGTTGTTTTATGGCTTTTAGGTTCACATTTTTATAAAGTTTAGAATCTTCCAGCCGGCTCATAAAATCAGCAATGGTTTTATTATCCATGGCAATCCCGTGAATACTGATCTCATCGCCTTTGGCCTGAAAGCTGGTGAACCATAATCTTTTAACCGGTTTGTTATCGCTGTTTTCCGGTGCGCCGGCCGGCGAAACAGAGGCCTTTTCAGCCACCAGTTTCGTCATATTTTCAAGAAGTAAAACCGACTCCCTTCGATTCTTTTCTATGTTCCTGATCACCTCAGTTTTTTGGGTTAATATTTCGAAGGCCTTTTTTATTTGATCCACCTTTTTGGATTTTGTTTCAGCTTGGGCCAACAGGGTTTTGGTCTGTTTGATTTTGGTGTTCAGCGTCGTAACTTTATGGGAGAGTCGGGCATTAATCAAAATCAAAATTGCAAAAACCACAAAAAAAGCAAAGAGAAAAATGTTGATCTGCCTGAGAATATTTTCTTTTTTCCGTTCTTCACGATAAGGCAGCAGATTGATTCGTATCATTTGTCACCCAATTTTCGTGTTGCAAGGCCCATACAGATTGCGGCTTGAGGTGCGATCTTTTCAAGATAGGAAGCGTCAAATCGCTGGCCGTCAATCTCAATAGCTTGAAACGGATTGATCACTTCGACTTCAGCTGATGTTTCGGCAGCCAACAGTTCTCTGAATTTCTTAATGTTGGCGCCGCCGCCGCTGAGCACAATCCTGCTAATTTGCTCTTCGGGGTAGGTAGACAAAAAGAAGTCAAGGGCGCGTTTTATTTCGACACACCAATCCGACACCACTGATTCAACGATATCTTTTAAATCATCAACCGGCATCATGTCTGAAGCGTTACCCAGCTTAACAGCTTCTGATTCCTCAATGGTGCAACCGACGGTAGACGCAATTTTATCATTAATTTGATCGCATCCTAAAGAAACATCACGCATAAATTCACTGACATTATCCTTTAATATATTTAAGGAAGTTTTACTGGCTCCGATGTCGATCAAAGCGATATTTTCATTTTCCGGAGAATAGTTCGATTCAAAAATATTTTGAAGCGCAAAAGCATCCACATCGATGATTCGGGGACGGAGTTTGGCCATTTGCATGAGATTAATATATTCGTTAATCATCTCTTTCTTGGCGGCGATCAGAAGCACATTCATCTGATGGGGATTGTGTTCGCTTTCTCCAAGTATCTGGAAATCCAGATTCACTTCGCTGATGTCGAATGGGATATATTGTTCCGCTTCAAAGTGGATGGATTCCTGCAATTCATTTTCCGACATGGTCTGGACATTGATTTTTTTAACGATGACCGAATATCCTCCAATGGAGATCGCAACATTTTTTTCTTTGAGTTTCGAGGATTTGAATAATTCGAGAATGTATCCGGATACTGTTTCGGGATCTCTAATAGACCCTTCTTCGATGAGACCGGGTTCAATGTTGACGGTGTTGAAATTCTTTAGGGCCAATCCGGATTTTCCATCCACCATTTCAGCGAGTTTTATTGTTCTGGACCCGATGTCCAGACCGATCAGGCGATTTTTTTTCAAAGAAAACTTCATTCGTTTTAGTCACCAAAAATCTTGTTTTTGTCAGCAAGGTTGAATCCGAGAGCCAGAATAATTTTTCGCTGAGTTTCCAGGCGACAGGGCATTCCTTTTTCAATACGCGCAATCGTAATCGGAGATACCTTGGCTTTCCTTGCAAGTTCGGTTTTGCTCATCAGCAGAGACTCTCTAATTTTTTTCAAGCGGTTGCCTTTCATCCAAAATCCTTATCGGGGCCACATGCATAAGAGATACCGCCGTACATTTCATATGAATAAATGAAGCGTTATTTATAATTGTTTTTATTGTATCCTATATGATTAATGAACTCAAGAATTTTATGCATAATTATAGACAAATTTTAATTAATTACTTTATTTGGTATTCTCCCTGATGAAAGTACCATATGTAGTATTGTATAATTAAAGATTCGATAAGCACAATAAAATAATTCCATCAGCCGTAACGTTTAAACCTTTTGCCACCGAACGAGCCATTACAGCGCCGGTGAAAATAAAGCAATGCCTTGACTTTAACGACAGGTTTAACGTATATGAATGAAAGTCAATCGCTTAGTTTGTTTATTTAATCCGTTATTCTTTTGCATTTGGAGTGATCAATACATACCCTATCGGCATCACCCCATCGGAACTTTAATCGAAGTTTATGAACCGCCACTTAACAGAAGAAAAAGTAAAGCCGTTCAGGTTGGTCAAATACTTTACCTTTACCAGCCTGATCCTCATATTTATCGGGACGCTGGTTTTTTCTTTGCTCAATACGCATTGGGCAAAGACCATGCAGGAAAAAAAAAGCGAGGAGTATGCCCGCGTTCTGATCGAAAATCTTAATCATCAGGTTTTTTTGCAGTTCATTATTCCGGTTGCGTTAAAATTCGGAAAGATTCAACTCAGCGACGAAAAACAGTTTGAACGAATGGATAAGGTCGTTAGAAGTACGCTCCACAGTTTTAAGATCGATATGGTCAATATATTCGATATGGACAACACGATTTCATATAGTTTCGACCATTCGGTGATCGGCAAAGAAAATGCCGGTGGCAAAGGATATCAAGATGCGCTTAAAGGCAAATTTACTTCAAATCTTATCCAAAACGGCAATTGGTTTGAAATATTGCTCGGATTCCCCCAAGACAGTCGATTAATTACATTTGCCCCTTTGCGTGCGGAACAGCCGCTCTCCAGGATATCCGGTCCGGTTCTCGGAGTCGTTGAAATCGTACAGGATTTAACCCAGGATTATAAAGAAATTTTTGATTTTCAGATCCGGGTCGTCATTACCGCTTCTGTGGTGATGGGCGTTCTTTTTTTAGTGCTGCTTTTTGTGGTCAAACGGGGGGAAGGTATCATCGAAAAGCGCGCCCAGGAGAGACTCAGACTCATCGAACGGTTAAACCGCGCCGAGCACTTATCCACATTGGGTGAAATGGTGGCGGGGATTTCCCATGAGATTCGAAATCCATTGGGTATTATAAAGAGCTCGTCCGAACTATTGAAGAAAAAAATGGCCAAGTTCGATCCTTCCAATACCATTCCGAATATCATTATTGAAGAATCCATTAGACTCAATAATATTATCACCGATTTTTTAAATTTTGCAAAACCTAAAAGCCCAAACCTTACGGCGTGTAGCATAGAGGATATTCTTGAAAAAAACATCACTTTCCTGGCATCGCAGATCAAACAGGAAGGTTACACCATCGAAAAGCATTACGACGAAAATCTTCCGGAAATTGCCGCTGATGCGGATATGCTTTACCAGGCGTTTCTGAACATCCTGATCAACGCCATGCAGGCAATGCCCGGGGGCGGCATCATTCATGTAAACATACATTCGGCGGATCATTCAGTGACCATCGTGATTGAAGACGAGGGTGAAGGTGTTCCTGAAGATCTTTTGGAAAAGATATGGGATCCCTTTTTTACCACAAAAGCGAAAGGAACCGGACTGGGGCTGGGCATCGTGAAAAACATTATTGAATCCCATGAGGGAAGCGTGAGCATCACCAATCAGCCGGATGCCGGCTCCCGTGTCGCGATCGTATTGCCCGTCAATCAGAGAGCATAGTTATGGAAACGATCCTGATCGTGGATGATGAAAAAAATTATCCGTTGATATTGAGTGCCATCCTCGAAGAGGAAGGATTCGAAACCTTCACGGCGAACAGCGGCCGTGACGCGCTCGAAATTCTGGCCAGTACCGATATAGACCTGGTGCTGACCGATATGAAGATGCCGTCCATGGACGGTATCGAACTTTTAGAAAAAATCAAGGCCAAAGATCAGGATCTCCCGGTGATTATGATGACCGCTCACGGCACGGTGGATAAGGCGGTCGAGGCCATGCAAAAAGGGGCTTACAGCTATATCCTCAAGCCTTTTGATAATGATCGATTGATTATATATGTCAACAAGGCGGTCGGCATGCATCGGGTTGTCAAAGAAAATCGGCAGCTCAGGGATGCCGTCACGTTAAAATATAGTTTCGGAAATATCATCGGAAAAAGCAAGGTGATGCAGGATGTCTTCGAAACCATACGAAAAGTTGCACCCGCCAGCGCCACGGTATTGATTGAAGGTGAAAGCGGCACCGGCAAGGAACTGGTTGCAAAATCAATTCATTTTAACAGCTTACGGCGTGATAAACCCTTCGTTGCGGTAAACTGCAGTGCGCTGGCCCAAAATTTGCTCGAAAGTGAACTTTTCGGTCACGAAAAAGGCGCCTTTACCGGCGCCGTGGCCATGAAAAAAGGCCGATTTGAGATGGCGGACGGCGGTACACTTTTTCTTGACGAAATCGGCGAACTTTCCCCGAATCTACAGGTAAAGCTATTAAGAGTACTCCAGGACAAAATAATTGAACGGGTCGGGGGTGTCAAATCGATGTCGGTGGATATTCGAATTATTGCCGCTACGAATAAACGGCTCAAAGATGAAATGTTGTACGGAAAATTCCGAGAAGACCTTTATTATCGTTTGAACGTGGTACACATCGTTTTGCCGGTTTTAAAAGACCGAAAAGAAGATTTGGGCCTTCTGGTGGATCATTTCATCGGCAAATATAAGGATGAGCGAAAGTCCGATATTTCGATTACCGGTATTGATCCGGAAGTAAAACGACTTTTTTACGAATACAGTTGGCCGGGGAATGTCCGCGAATTGGAAAATGTTATTGAAAGGGCCATGGTGTTATGCCAGGGCCACACAATCAAAGTGTCTGATCTTCCGAAAGAATTTAAAAACAGTATCGATAATTCTCTGGATATTGAAAGTATTCCCGCAGATGCGAAATTGGATGAAACACTGGCGATGATAGAAAAAAAGATGCTCGAGAGAGCACTGAAATTAACCAACAATGTGCAATCCCAGGCAGCGGAATTGCTCGGAATCGGCAAAAGCGGTCTGAACTGGAAAATAAAAAAGTTCAAACTGGAGATCGGTTCAAAAACTTGAACAAAAGGGATATTGACATAATAATAATTAATTCAATTTGTTATGTTTAACCCGGGGATGATGATTCAAATTTTTGGACAGCATGGAATTGCTGCAAAATATCAGTTAAATAAATATGTTATGTTGTTTGGCCATGGCCGGCGTTCAAAATTTTGAACATTTTTGAATTCGATTCGTAAAATCACGGGAAAAACAGCAGGGAACCATCCAGCGGATATGTTTTTTAACTATTTAATATCACAGTATAAATGAATTAATAAAAAAAATGTTGGGGCATGCTAAAATATTTGGCAGGAAAATTGCATAATACATTTTCAAACCTAATAATTTCTTTATCTGTTTTTCCTCCTTAATGACCAATGACAAACGTCCATTGGTCATTTTTTTTGATTTGTTTCAAAAAAACCTGAACAGCTACGAATTTTCCGATATTTTTTCTTTGACAATTTCGGTATATATCGACTCGGGATAGTCGGATAAAATTTTCTTGAAAGCATTGATGCTTTTCTCTTTATTTCCGATGGCAGCATACATCTCGCCTAAATTGAAAAGCGCTTCATCTTTCATAGGGTACCCCTGAGCAGTGGCCACCATTTCAAAATAACCCGAGGCTCTTTTGTAATCTTTTTTTGCTTCATAACAATATCCCAGACCGTTTAAAACGAGGTTTTTAAGAAATGGCTCCTCGTTAAGTTCTGACAGCAGCGGGTTGTAAAGGCTTATGGCTTTATCATAATCCTTGGCGGCATAACCCATATCGGCATAATAAAGTTTTGCCAGGATCCCCCCCTGTCTTTGGGAATAGTTTTTGATGATTTGCTGGAAATCTTTCTCGGCACCCTTGTAAGCTTTCTCCGGGCCTTCGGTTTTAAGTATTGTCTGATATTTGGCGATACCGTCTTGAAGCAGGGAAAAAGCTTTGTTCTCGGATTGTCTCAGAAAATAAAGCGTGGCGGCCCCGATAATCAGCAAGATCAAAAAGGCACCCAGGGCACATGAGACTTGCACTTTATGTGCGGTGACAAAATCAAAAAGTTTTGTCCAAAATGAGATAAACTCGTCAGGATCATTGAGGTCTCTTTTTCGAGACCGGGATACGGATTTTCGCGCCATTATTCCTCCAGTAGTCGTCTAATTCTCTGCCAGCCCGCTTCCGGAATGTTCGCCCCTGTCACCCGGGTCACTTCGTAGCCGCAAGCAGAGCCCAGTTTTCCGCATTTTTCAAAACTGTAACCGTTCACCAGTCCAAATAAAAAACCGGACGCCCACAGATCGCCCGCTCCCGTGGTGTCCAGAACGTCTCCGTCCCCGATGGCGTCTATTTTTATCGTTTTTCCCCTATGAGAAATATAGCTTCCCCGTTTTCCGACCTTCAGTGCCGCAATCGGCGTGTTTTGGGCCATGGCGCTGATGGCTTTTATTTCGTCGGTATAACCGGTGAATGCCTGCGCTTCATCTTCGTTGGCGATCAAAATATCGACAAAATCATTGACAATATCTTTAAGGATCATTTTCGACGTCTCAACCACCGTAAAACTGGCAAGGTCCAGTGAAATCAATGCGCCTGCGGATTTTGCGGCTTTTAACGCCGCCAAAATAAGGTCCTCATTAAAAAGAAGATATCCTTCAATGTGGACAATAGCGGCATCTTTAAAGCATTCTTCAGTTATTTCAGCAGGTAGTGCTTCAGATGACGCGCCGAGAAATGTAAACATAGAACGTTGTGCATCGGGTGTAATAATCGACAGCACCCTTCCGGTGGGGGACGATGATTTAAAAAGGGCCGGGTCGACGTTGTTTTTTTTCAGATCGGTTTCAAACAGACGGGCCATCTCACCACAGCCGCTTTTACCGACAAATCGTGCCGGCCCCCCGAGTTTGCCGATACCCACAACGGTATTGCAGGCCGATCCCCCCGGTACAATGACCGGTTCTTGGGTGGTATATGACAATGTCTGTTCGATGAACTCCCTGTCAACGTATTTCATTCCGCCTTTCACAGCACCGGTTTTTTCCAAAAATTCATCGTTCTCATGAGCCAGGATATCGATCAACGCGGAACCGATACCCGCAATCAATTTTTTATTCTTATCGATTGGGTCTAATTTCATCGTTCACCACACCAAAGACTCGTGAATCCATCCGCTGTCTCCGTCGGCATGTTGGACATGGATCCATCCGTTTTTTCGGTTAAGAACCTTAAACGGAATTCCTTTTTCAACGGTAAACAAAATTGCAAAACGTGGTCCCGGACCCGATCGAATGCTGCAGTTTTCTTTGCGGGTAATCACCGACAGAATTTTAGAAACCAGTGATTCGTGAATCCAGCCTTCGTCTTTTTCAAAATCGCGAAAATGATACCATTGCCCGGATTTTTGAAACACATCCAGGGGATGATATTTCTCTACGGACCATAAAATATCATATTTTTCCCCCGGCCCGGAACGGATGTTTGCGACGGAAACCGATACGGCAAGACGATCGGCCCATGCAATGGCAGCCGATGCCAGCAGCAGAAAAAATAGGATCCATCCGATGGTTTTCATCTGTTTTACGATCATAAACTATTTTATACCGTTAAAATACCATAAACCGGCGTCTTCGTCTATCGAGCCGTAGTATCCCTTCTTCTTTTGCCGCCTGCAACGCTGTCTCGTAATCCGTTTTCGACAAACGAAATGAGAGTTCTTTGACGTCTCCGGCCCGGCCGCAGGGCCGGTATTGCGGCATGATATTGACATACGTATTCTTTGAAACCTGGCGGGCGACAAATCTCATAACTTCCCGGGTTCCTGAAAGCCCGGAAGGCAGTACCAAATGCCGGAGCAGGATGCCGCGTTGCGCAATCCCCGTATCGTCGATGACCAGGTCACCCGCCTGCCGGTGCATTTCCAGCAGCGCCATTTGAGCCACTTCAGGATAATTTTCGGCGTTACAGGTTGCCTTTGCGATCGCGGGATCCCAGAATTTAAAATCCGGCATATAGATATCGAAGACACCGTCAAGAAGCTTGAGCGTTTCAACCAAATCATATCCGCCGGTGTTGTAGACCAGAGGGAGCGAGAGCCCCTTTGGAACGGCGATGTCCAGGGCGGAAAGGATCTGGGGCACCACATGGGACGGGGTAACGAAATTAATGTTGTGGCATCCTTTTTTTTGCAGCCAAAGCATGATGTCGGCCAGTTGTTCGTCGGAAATTTCCTCGCCTTGCCCCAGATGGCTGATGTCGTAGTTCTGGCAAAAAATGCACAGCAGGTTGCAGTGCGTAAAAAAAATCGTCCCCGAACCCTGGGTTCCGACCAGCGGATCTTCTTCCCCGAAATGCGCATTAAAACTTGAAACAACTGCCTTTTCACCGGTTTTGCATACACCGGTCTCGCCGGCGGCCCGGTCCACCTTGCACTGTCTGGGACAAAGGGTGCAGGATTTTAAAATTTCCCGGGCCGATTCGATTTTTTGGGCGAGTAATCCCTGTTTAAACGTTTCAATATACGCAGGTTCAAAATTTAGCATTCTATGGGTCTCTTCACTTAAGATTCGCCGTTGGCTTTGAAAAGACATTTCACCTGAAGTTATCTATGCGCCGATCATATTTCCCCCCTGATATACCAGAAAAGCCATGATCCATGCAAGCATCGTGCTGTAGGAAATGCTGAAAATCATCCATTTCAAGGATGACGTCTCCCGCCGGATGGCGGCCAAAGTTGCCAGACACGGCATGTACAACAAAACAAAAACCATCATGGCCAATGCCGCAAGCGGCGTCATACCGGAGGAAACAAGGGCGTTTTCCAGGGCTTTTGAATCTTTCTTTTCGTCGGCGGCGTAAAGGATTCCCATGGTGCTGACAACGATTTCCTTAGCCACAAAACCGGTCAAAAGCGCCACACTGCCGCGCCAGTCGATACCAATGGGCGCAAAAACAGGCTCGATGACCTTTCCGATACGGCCCATATACGATTTTTCAGCCTTTTCAGCCGCCTTGGATCTTATGAGCCGGGAGACCGCAAGATCCATTTTCTGTTTGATGACACTTTTTTCAGAATCCCGGGCGGCAGGTATTTCGACTTGATACGATCTTTTGACCTGTTCGATTTCCGATGCATAATCTTTAGAATAAGATATATGACGCGGAAATGCCGCAAGCGTCCAAACCACGATGGAACCGATAAGGATATAACCGCCCATTTTTCTCAAAAAGATTTTGCTTCGATCCCACATATGGATCAGCAGGCTTTTAATCATGGGGATTCGATATGGCGGCAATTCCATGACAAAGGGCGCGTCAGCGCCCCTTAAAAGGGTTGATCTGAAAAGACGGCCGGTGATGATGGAAAGGACAATGCCCAGCAGGTAGATGCCAAAGATCACGGTTCCGGCCCTGGCGCCGAAAAAAGCGCCTGCCAGAATAATGTATACCGGAAGCCGGGCCGAACAGGACATAAACGGCGTAATGAGGATGGTCAGGGTGCGATCCTTTTCACTCTCTAACGTCCGGCTGGCCATAATGGCCGGGACATTGCACCCGAACCCCATCAGCATGGGAATAAAGGATTTCCCGTGAAGCCCGATCAAGTGCATGATCTTGTCCATCAGAAACGCCGCTCGTGCCATATACCCCGTATCTTCAAACAAGGCGATGCAAAAGAACAGAATCAAAATATTCGGCAAAAAGATAATGACGCTGCCAACGCCTGCGATCACGCCCTGGATCAGAAAATCCTTGAATATATTGTTCGGAAGCCCGTGGGCCAATACGGACGAAAGAAGCTTTATTCCGCTTTCGATCCAGTTCATTGGATAGGCGCCGAGGGTAAACGTCAACTGAAACATGGCCCAAATAAAAAAAATAAAAATCGGAAACCCGATAAACCGGTTGGTCAGGACGAGATCGATGTTTCGGGATATATCGACACGCTGTTTTGTGGAGGTGGTCAGGACCTCCATGATGATTCCGGCGATAAAGCCATACCGCTCGTCGGTCATAACGATTTCCGGATCATCATCAAACCGGTCGATGAGAAAATTACGTTGATGGTCGATTTCTTTAAGAATTTTCTCGCCGATATTGACGGTTTTTTCCAGGACGCGTTTTTTGACGATTTTATCGTCTTCAAGGAGTTTGATGGCCGTCCACCGGATGTTGTAAGGGATGGTGCCGGCGTCGTGGTTTCCGATGATTTTTTCGATTTTCGAGATGGCATCTTCGATGTCTTTGCTGTATTTTACCTTTCGTTTTTGAGGAGCTGCACTGTCGGATTCAGCCAGCGCGATGGCCTTTTCCAAAAGCGTTTCCATGCCCTTATTTTTGTTTCCGATGGTAAAGACCACAGGAACGGCCAGAAGTTCGGACAGTTTTGCAGCATCGATTTTAACGCCCCGGCCTCGGGCGACATCGGCCATGTTCAAGGCGAACAATACCTTGCAATCGATCTCTCTCAACTGCGTTGCCAAATACAGGCTTCGTTCGAGATTGGAGGCATCGATGATATCGATAACCACATCCGGCCGTTCTTCCAGGATATAATCCCGCGCCACAATTTCTTCTATGGAAAAAGGGGTTAAACTGTATGTCCCGGGAAGATCGATGATTTTCAGCTCGTACCCGGATTGTTTGATGGTGCCTTCTTTTTTTTCAACAGTGACGCCGGGCCAGTTTCCGACCTTCTGGCGCGTGCCGGTCAAGTTGTTGAATATGGTGGTCTTGCCCGAATTCGGGTTGCCGGCAAGGGCTATTGAAAGGCGTTTTAGGGTCATAATTCTACGGTAATTTGTGCGGCTTCTTCAACGCGGAGTGATATATGATAGCCTTTGACGATCAATTCCACGGGATCTTTTAAAGGCGCATATTTTTCAACATAAATTCGGGTCCCTTTTAAAATGCCCATTTCGAGGATCCTTCTGCGAAGCGCCCCGTTTCCGCCCACACGAACCACGGTTGCGGTTTGCTTGGCTTTCATTTCGCTCAATAACATCCGTCCATCTCCGTATTCAGAAGCCATCTCAAAAAAGTCTTTTCGGCCGATATCGGCGTTGAGCCCTCGTCTCAAGTCCTCGACATACTTAAGTATGCCTGCGGGTTGATCCTCGGCCTCGCCTTGATCTCGACCGAAAATCCTAATTTTGAGATGGCTTCTATATATTCACCGGTTCCACCAGTATTTTTTCAGCAAGCCCGCGTCCTAAAACATAGCGGTTGTAGTCCACGGCAATCACCATCTGTCCTTTATGGAGGTTGGTCACGATGTCGATCCGATCTCCGATTCTCAGCCCCATGGACGATAATCGCATGCGGGCGCCCGCACCCCCGCTGAATTCTCTGATTTCCATTCGTTCGCCCTGTTTGGCATGAATCAGCGGCATGGGTTGTATGTGATCTTTGAGGCAATTGGAACAGATGCCGTAAATTTCCATTTTGTGCTGAAGCATATGAAAATTATGGGTCGCGGCGATCCGGGCTTGCATTTTTTCGATGTGGTCGTCTTCGAACTCATAAATATTTCGACATTTTGTGCAGATCATGTGATCATGATGCTGACCCAAATGCCGGTGTTCGTACCGCACTTCCCCATTGTCGAATCTATTTTTTCGGGCAAAACCGAATCGACACATCATGTTTAAGGTATTCCTCACAAAATCGGGCGTAAATGAATATCCGTTATCATCGAGGAGCTGAACCAGCTCGCTCACGGTAATATGGCGTTCGGTTTGAAGAAATACCTCAAGAATCTTGAACCGATCTTCGAATTCATCGATATTTTCCTGCTGAAACAGTTTCTTAAATTGTTCTTTTTCCCGACTGTGAACGCGTTTCATCACAATTCCTATAAAAAACGATGGTCTGAAAAGACTCTGCCCGGCTTTTAAAAAATTATTTTAAGCACCCATGACATTAATGCGTGTTCAAAGCGTTGTCAATAAACTCGCATGCCGGAAACGAAACACTTAACTTAATATCTAATGCCGTGTCAAGCTGCCGTAAATACGCAGCAACTTATCCGGAAGTTCGCGAACGTCGGAGATGACATTGTGATGAACGTTTCCGTAAAGATCATCCAGCTTGGGATCACCGGCAAAATTAATGGTGATGGCATGGGTGAATATATTTTTCGAACGGGCTTCCAATATGGATTTTTTCGTATCTTCAATGGCATATTGATGTTTGTAGTCCGCATCGTTTGGAAATCCGTCACTGAGTACGATGAGCAGGCGAACCTTTGAAGGGACCGCCTCAAGCTGACACGCCGCATGCCGAATGGCGGCGCCTAACCGGGTATTCCGTTGGGGCGACAGCGCATCGATGCGACGCTTCACCGCATCGTCCATATTTTCCTCAAAGTCTTTGATTTTAAAATAATCAACCCCCAATCGCCCGGTGCTTGAAAAACCGGCGACGGCAAACACATCCCCCACCACCTGAAGGGCTTCGCAAAAGAGCACGATGGCTTCTTTTTCAACATGAAGTATGGTCGCTTCCGAGTTATAAACCGTGTTGGCGGTGGACCGGGAAAGATCCACCAGCAACACGGCCGCCACATCTCTTGTCTGTTTGATATGTTTGATATAGAGCCGATCCGAGGGGATTTTTCCGGCTTTTTTGTCTATTGCAAAATCCAAAAGCGCCCGGTAGTCAAACGCGTCCCCTTCCACCCATTGTCTCAATCGCATCAGTCCCTCGGGTTTTAACAGTTCAAAGGCATAGCGAATGCGTTGGACCAATCCCCTGTATTGTTTTAATGTTCGGTTATAAAAGCCGCCGAATGATTCGGCTATGGTACGATCCACTACCCTGACGTGGGATGAAAGATAATCGTTAAGATGGCAATCCCATTCTTTATACCAGAAGACAGGTCCGATTTCGTCGTCGCCGAGCACCGGCACACGTGCCCCGGCATCCAGCAAAAGAGAAAGATCCAGCCATGATAAATCAACGGATGTTTCAGGTTCCGGCATATCCGGGTTGTTTTTGTTTTGATGCTGTAAAAGCATCGATTGAATATCTTCATGGGAAATCATCCCTTTATTGGCGATCAATTTCCGACGGATATCCGACTTGTATACCGTGTATCCTCTGCCCGTCAGTTGAACCGTCAATGTCGCCGCCGTTTGTTCAATCTTTCGATGGGACATATAAAACAGATCGGGCCGCAATCTCCTTCCAAAGGGGGTTTTCAATGGTGAGTAGTTTTTTTTCAAGCCTTGAGCATGTTCGGATGCGTTGAGCAGCCGGTCGATATACGGATAGGCCGTGTTCACCAACTCGGCACAGGTCTCAATGGTTTGGTCAGAAGCCATTTTTGTTTTGAATTGCTGTTCGATTTCAACGGCAACAGACGAAATTCTTTCATCAACATCATCGGACTGTTTAATGGCAAGGCCGAGTCCTATATTAAGGTATAATAGAAAAACTGCATCCACCGGCGTGTTTTGGCTGATCATTTGAAACGCTTCTTGGTGAAGCAAAGGGAGCGTCCGGCGAACCAGTCCGGGGTAGCGTTTACCGAGCAATAACCGGATGCGGCCGTGTTCGAAAACGGTAAAAAGGTCGCCTGCCAAAACAGGATTCGCAAATGTCAGGAAAAACCGTTCGAGGTCGGAAATATCTTTCGGATCCAATTCGGCGCCGTTTTTTGCGTTCCGATCCCGGATATGGGGCAAAGAGTGACATCTTTGCCGTGCTTTTTCCAGGTCGAAATCAAAAGTGCCGAATTCAAAGTGCCCGGCCTCAAGCCTTGTCAGGCATTTAAAAAGTGTTGCGTTCTCGTTCTTTGTGGGAAATTTATTGATTTCCTCGGCGAGATAGATGAATTTTCCGTCTGAACAGATAAGGGTTCTTCCATCGTCCGGTTCAAACAAGGACTTTGGCAAATCAGACAGAGACCGTGTGGATATGGGAAGGCCCGTGCGGGCGCGAAGGTAGCGGTTTAACGGGTGTCGAATCTCGGAAAGCGGAACCGCCACCTGCATATCCGCGTACGTGTCGAGACCGAGCTTCGATTCCAGCGATAAAAATTTTGAAGCGAACGTGATGCTGCGTCTGGCTTTGTCCAAGGCTAAAGATACAAAATCGTCCAAAGCTTGGCGGGAAAGCAGATACAGACCTTTTTCCATGCCGCGCAGAAAATGATCGAACAGATGATAATCGGCCTGAACCACCCGCTGAAGCTGTTTGATTTGCCAGGTTCGTTTTGATACTGCAAAGGACCGCACGGCACGGGGGATATGATGCGCAAACATCTGGCACTGAACATACGACATGTTCGCAGAGAAAGTTTCACCTAACAGATCGATGTAAGCGTTTGCAGCGTCAACGTCCTTTTCGTTCAATAAGCCTGAGAGCCCCGCAAGAGGATCCTTTAAGGTATAGATCCCCTTATTGAGCATGATCTTTAAGGTTTGCAAAAAATGATTTAAAAAGTGCTCGTCCGCATGGGTTAATACCGGCACAAGATGTTCGGCCATAATTCGCCCCAGAGTCGGTCCTTGCTTTCCGAAGGAACGGACGAGTTCCCGGTATCGATGAATCTGTATTGAGCAAACCTCTCCAACCAGGGTTGAATACCCTCTGGCCACAAAATGACCGAAAGATCTCTCCAAGGACAATGCCCAAAGGGTTTCTTCCACCAAAACAGCCACATCTTTTTCAGAAGCGGCAACGGCTTTGTTCTCCAGCGAAGTGTTAATCGCTGCAAAAAGATCCGGATCAGCCGTCCGAAGCGGTATGAGAAGGTTTCTGCCGTTCATAATTATATCCCATCATCGCATTACGTTTAATCCGTCCATCAATTGGCACACTACAATAGTTCTTTTTGAAAAGATTGTAAACAATCGACAATTTGGACTGGATTGTCCGAGAAAAAAATGATAAGGAGAAAACGTTCTTTCCCAACAGACTCCAATAGATGCCCATATCGGTGATAAAGGAGGATCTGCCGCCATGATAAAACATCAAAACATTCTTCTCATTTATCCGGAGGTTCCGAGCAATACTTACTGGAGTTTCAAGCATACCCTGAAATTTATACAAAAAAAAAGCGCCATGCCGCCGCTGGGGCTGATGACCATTGCCGCCCTCTTCCCGGACACCTATCACCTAAAGCTGGTGGATATGAATATTTCGTCCTTGAGCGACAGCGATATCGCGTGGGCGGACGCCGTATTTATCTCTGCGATGATCGTTCAAAAAAGCTCCATGGAGGAGGTGATTCGCCGCTGCCGGCAGTTCGGCAAAACCATTGTCGCGGGAGGTCCTTTTCCAACCTCAGATCATGAGAACATCACGGGCGTTGACCATTTTCTCACGGGAGAGGTGGATCAAACCTTGACGGATTTTTTACAGGATCTGGAAAAAGGCATCGCAAAACCGGTCTATTCCAAGCCGGCATATCCGGACATTTCCAAGTCGTCGGTCCCGAGATTTGATCTTTTGGATATCACGGCATACGGATCCATGTCCATTCAGTATTCCAGAGGCTGTCCCTTTCACTGTGAATTTTGCGATATTTGGACCATTTACGGCAACAAACCCCGGTTAAAATCCGCCGGTACAATTTTGTTGGAACTGGATGCCTTGTTTGACTTGGGATGGCGGGGAGCGGTGTTTATCGTGGACGACAACTTCATCGGGAACAAAAAGAAGGTCAAGGCCGACCTTTTGCCCGCCCTGAAAGCCTGGCAAATCGAGCATGATTATCCATTTCATTTTTTTACCGAAGCCAGCATCAATATGGGGACCGATGAAGATCTGCTGACGGCCATGCGGGAGACCGGATTCAACCAGGTGTTTATCGGGATTGAAACGCCTGATCCCAAAGGACTCAAAGAAACCGGCAAGATCCAGAACTTGAATTCGGATATGGAGCAATCCATCCGAACCATCCAACGACATGGCATGGAAGTGATGGCCGGTTTTATCATTGGATTCGACAATGATAAAGAAGACATTTTTGACCGTCAAATTGCTTTTATTCAAAGAAATGCCATTCCCAAAGCCATGATCGGTTTTTTAAACGCCCTTCCCGGAACCCGTCTTTATCAGAGGCTGATGACCGAGGGGAGAATATTAAAGGCGTCCCTTGGTAACAACACCCATAGTATGACCATCAATTTCAAAACCATAATGGCCCCGGTCCGGTTAAAAGAGGGGTACAAAAAAATTCTGGCTTCTATTTATGACTTTAATTTAAAAAATTATTTTGCGCGTTGCAGCCGTTTTTTGGACAATATTGAATATACCGACTATTTTCAGCGAAAAATTTCTTTTAAAGAGATCAAAATTTTATTCAGGTCCATTTACTTTCAGCTTTTCACGCCATATGGATTTCAGTATCTTAAGTTTATTTTTCGGAACATGGTCAAACACCCTCACATTTTTGGGGAAGCCGTCACTTTGAGCATTTCCGGGCACCACTTTCACACCATTACGCAACAAACCCTTAAAACCGAAAAAATTGCCTCTATCCTTGACGAAAAATACCGTTATTTCTGCGATCTGGTGAATGAATATTCCGAGGCCATGATGAATAATTCAAAGAAACATTTTCAATATATGACAAAGCTCTGGAAAGAAAAGGTAAAGATACGCAAGCAGATGCAACATACCATCAACAACATCCATGGGGATTATCGTTATGAGCTCAGTCAAAAATACCTTGAGATTTCAAAAAAAATGCGTGAGAAACTGACGAAATTTGAAGCCACAGAGCTGGGAACCGCCGCACCGTCCCGGTAATCAACGGATGCCGATGAAAAGCGGTGCGCCGGCAGTGCACGGCAGCTGTTCCAATCCTCCTTTCCTTTATTCTTTTCCGGATGACGGTCCATCGCATCATTTCTTTCTTCTTGCCTTTAGTCCGCAACCCGGCATTATGTCTTAATGTTGTTGACCTTTGCGGGGATTTAATACTATTTAACAACAACATAAAGATTTTTTTATTGACAGGATATACCACGATGTGTCACGTTTAGCCTGGAGGATTTTGTCGCTGCCGGACGAACGAAATAGAGGGGGAATTTATGGACAGTAAGGAATTTGCAAAACTTCGGAAAAACCTGAACAAAACGCAAAAGGAGATGGCGCAGCTTTTGGGGGTATCCATCAAGGCCATACACAGCTACGAGCAGGGCTGGCGAACCGTGCCGCCTCATGTTGAAAGGCAAATGTTTTTTTTGTTCGCCAGAAGAAGAGGCGCCGATCAATCCCAAAAACCTTGCTGGACCGTTAAAAAATGCCCTTCCAAACAGAAAAAAGCATGCCCCGCATGGGAGTTTCAGGCAGGCAAGTTTTGCTGGTTTATCAATGGAACCATCTGCTGCGGCACTGCCCACGAAAAATGGAAAGAAAAGATGAAAGTTTGCCGATCCTGCGATGTTTTGACGCAGGTCATAAACACCGTCCATAATCCCTAACCCCCACTGATACGCTGACCGGAACGGCAAATCCCGCCGCAGCGGGACTGCAGTTTGCCGGAGCGAAGCGGACGCTTCCGCCGATGCCGTGTGGCGGGGATTCCGTTTCGTCGGGCTGCCGGGTACGCTTCAATAACAGGTAAAACAATGCAATCCCAAGTGATGAAAACAGGAAACCATACCGAGCATCGGCCGATGAAAACCAGAAAACTCATCGGTGATAGAGGGGACTATTTTTTAAACAGAATTCAAGGAGAAATCAAGGCGAACGTGTCGGCGTGTTACCAATGTGAACGCTGTACCAATGCCTGCCCGGTCAGCCATTTCATGGACATCAAACCCCATCAGGTCATACGTTATGTTCAACTGGGATGGCGGGAAGATCTGTTGAAGTCGTCCACCATATGGGTATGTTTGTCCTGCGAAATGTGCTCCACTTACTGTCCCAATGAAGTGCGGGTTGCC
Organism: uncultured delta proteobacterium; assembly: GCA_963778575.1. Lineage (GTDB taxonomy): Bacteria > Desulfobacterota > Desulfobacteria > Desulfobacterales > UBA11574 > UBA11574. The sequence goes on from CAVZUV010000014.1 coordinate 111,244, forward strand.
GAAACGATCAATCACTTGAGAAACATTGCGTTCCACTCGTCCGTCACACCCAAAGAAAAACAACTCGCCCTTTTTCATCAGACCTTTCTGGAGATCCTGAGAAAGTCGGGCAGGGTCAACGAATTTAGGTTGATGAACGCCTTTTATTCAAAGCCGGATATTTTGCATGAAAAAATAAAAAGCGGGAACTTAAAAGATGAGCTGCTGCTGGGTCTGGCCATGTTGAGAAAAGGAAGATTGAAGCCGTTTACTGCCAGGTCAAAGGCCATCAAGGATATTCAAAAAGCCTATACGCAGGCCCGCGGAGAAATTGTCTGATGAAACTGTCTTTTTATCCCGGCTGTTCTTTGGAAGGCATGGCCGTCGATTATGCCCGATCCATTGAAGCGGTGTTTCAAGCCCTGGATATCGATCTGGTCGAAATCGACGACTGGTCCTGTTGCGGGGCAACGGCCGCCCACAGTCTCAGTGAAGCGATGTCCGTTTTTCTGCCGGCAAGAAATTTGTATGCCGCGGAGCAAATGGGACTTGATATTGTTTCTCCGTGTGCCAACTGTTTTAATCGCCTCCGGTATTCTCAGCAGATGATACAAAAAAAGGTTCTGGATATCCCGTGGCCGGTGACCGGTGACCTGAGGGTCCATGATATGACGCGGTTTCTGGCCCAGCCGGCCATGATCAAAGAGATCAGGAACCGGGTGTTAAAGCCGCTCAGCGGACTGAATCTGGTTTGCTATTATGGCTGCCAGATGGTTCGGCCGCCCAAGATTACCGGATATACGGATTATGAAAATCCCCAAACCCTGGATCGCATTACCGCCGCTGTCGGCGCCCGGGTGATCGACTGGTCTTACAAAGCGACCTGTTGCGGTGCCGGCATTGGTATCGGACGTAAGGAGATCGGAGACTCGCTGACAAAAAGACTGTTGGACAAAGCACGGCAGGCCGGGGCCGAAGCCATTGCCGTATCATGCCCGCTGTGCCAGTCCAATCTGGATATGATTCAGAGAGACCGGCGCGAACGGCCGATTCCGGTGTTTTATTTTACCGAACTCATCCGGCTGAGTTTCAGCGACAGAGGGAATCCGAAATGGTTTAAAATGCATTTTGCGGATCCGGTTCCGCTGTTAAACAAAATCGGTGCGATCTGATAATAAAATCGTGAAACGATTTTATAAGACGCGGCGATACCGCTTGGTTTTGCTAAGAGCTAAATATCTTTGAAAATAGATGGAATGTCATCATTATGTCGGTTGATCTTAAAAATCCGGTGGGAAAAGTCATCGTTGTCGGCGGCGGCATCGGCGGGATCCAGTGTGCCCTCGATCTGGCGGATACCGGCTTTTATGTCTATCTTGTCGAAAAATCTCCCACCCTGGGCGGCACAATGGCCCGTCTGGACAAGACATTCCCCACCAATGACTGTTCTACCTGCATGTTTTCTCCCAAACTGGTCCAGGTGGCCGGGCATCCGAATATCGAAATTATGACCGGAAGCCGCATCCTCGATCTGAACGGAAACCCGGGCCGGTTCACCGCAACGGTTGAGAAACGCCCCCGGTACATCAACGAGGAAAAATGTATTGCATGCGGCCAGTGCGCCCAGAAATGCCCCAAAAAGGTTCCGGATCCGTTCAACGGGGATTTGGGAATGCGAAAGGCGGCCTTTTTAACTTTTCCCCAGGCGGTTCCCTTAAAGTATGCCATCGATGCCGAGCAGTGTCTTTACTTAACCAAAGGGAAATGCGGGGTTTGCCAAAAAATCTGTCCCGCCGATGCCGTGGAATACGATCAGAAGCCGGAAACCTTGCAAATCAAAGCCGGCGCACTGGTGATTTCCACCGGCTTCGAACCGGCGTTGACCGCCAAAGACGGGGAGTTCGGCTACGGAAGATATCAAAATGTTGTGACGTCTTTGCAATATGAACGGATGCTGTCGGCCACCGGCCCTTATGAAGGGCACCTCCGGCGACCTTCCGACGGGAAAGTCCCCCGTAGCGTTGCCTGGATTCAGTGCGTCATGTCAAGGGATCCTTCCAGAAACCGCCCCTTTTGCTCTTCGGTCTGCTGCATGCATGCCGCCAAACAGGCGATTTTGACCCGTACCCATGAGCCGGATACCCGGGCCGCCATTTACTTCATGGATATTCGTGCCCACGGCAAAGGGTTCGACGATTACGTGGATCGCGCACGTTTCAATTACGGCGTGGAATACCGGCGATCCATGATTTCTCAGATCTATCTGAATCCTGAAAACGAGAATCTCATCATCGAGACGTTTGATCACCACCTCAATCGGAAAAAAGAAGAAGAATACGACCTGGTGGTTTTATCCACCGGCTTCAAACCGTCTGAAGGGTTTGCCGATCTTTCGGCAAGGTTGGGATTGGCCGCGAACCTCTATGGATTTTTGACCACGGAATTTGACGAACCGGTTTCCACATCCCGGCCGGGCGTCTTTGTGTGCGGCGGCATCGAAGCGCCTAAAGACATTCCCGAAACGGTCATCCAGGCCGGCGCCGCCGCGGCCGAAGCCGCCATCCTCATCAGCAAGGCCAGAAATACTGAAACCGTCGCCCAAGAGACGGTGGCGGAAAAACCCATTGAAGCCGTTCCCAGAGTAGGGGTCTTTGTGTGCCATTGCGGCACCAATATCGCCGGCGTCGTGGATATTGAAAATGTGGTGGCGGCCGTGAAAAAATTCCCCCACGTGGTGTTCGCCACCGATTTTATGTTTACCTGTTCCACAGAGACCCAGCAGAACATTGTCGATCTCATTAAAAAGCACCGGCTAAACCGCGTGGTGGTGGCGGCATGCTCGCCGAAAACCCATGAGCCGCTGTTTCAGGAAACCTTGAAAGAAGCAGGATTGAACCCCTATCTGTTCGATCTGGCCAGTATCCGGGATCAGTGTTCCTGGGTTCACGGGAACGATCCTGAAAAAGCCACCCGAAAATCCAAGGAATTGATTCGAGCCAGTGTGGCCCGGGCTGTTCAGCTTGAACCGCTGTATGACAAATCGTACCCGGTGATGAATAACGGACTGGTCATCGGCGGAGGCCTGGCGGGAATGACCGCTGCATTGACCATTGCGGACCAGGGATACCCTGTTCACCTGGTGGAAAAAAGCGACCGCATAGGAGGTTTTGCGCAGAATCTCAAATTCACGCTGGAAGGACATTCCCCTGCGCGGTTGATCCGTTATCTCACTGAAAGGGTCACCCATCATCCGAACATTTCCATTTATCTGGACAGCAAACTGGTTTCCCACGGCGGACATTTAGGGGCATTTAGCGGGGCCATTCAAAAAAATGGCGAGCGCATCGATCTTCAATACGGCGCCGTGGTTGTGGCCACCGGCGGGCGGCCGTACGAACCCAAAGAGTATCTTTACGGACAGGATGAGCGGATTCTCACCCAGGTGGAGTTCTCCAAGCGTTTGACGGATGATCCTTCGTGGGCCCGTCAACTCAAAAGAATTGTCATGATTCAATGCGTGGGATCCCGGGAACCCGACTTTCCCTATTGCAGCAGGGTGTGTTGTTCCGCGGCCGTAAAAAACAGCATCCAGCTCAAAGAAATGAACCCCGGCGCACAGGTGGTTGTGTTGTATCGAGATGTCAGAACTTTTGGATTCAAAGAACTGTACTATCAGAAAGCCCGGGGAAAAGGCGTCCTGTTTTTTCGGTATATCCCCGAAGAAAAACCGGCCGTGTACGCAGACGCAGGTCAATTGATCGTCGATTTCACGGATCGCAGCTCTCACCGGGATTTTCGCGTCGAGCCCGACCTGGTGGTGTTGAGCGCCGGTATCCGGCCCGGTGAAGGGGCCATGCAAATTGCCCGTCTTATTAAACTGCCCGTTGCCGACACGGGTTTTTTCCTGGAGGCTCATGTCAAATTAAGACCGGTTGAATTTGCCGCCCCGGGTATTTTTCTGGCCGGTCTTGCCCACAGCCCCCGGTTCATCGAAGAAAGCGTCACCATGGCCAAAAGCGCCGGGCAGCAGGCCATGAAAATTCTGTGCAAGGAGAAGATGACCACGTCCGCAGCGGTTGCCGAAGTCGATCCTGAAAAATGTGCGGCTTGTTTGGCGTGTGTTCGCGTATGCCCGTTCAATGCGCCGTTTATCAATAAAGACGGGGTGTCCGAGATTCCGCCGTCAGCCTGCATGGGATGCGGTATCTGTGCGTCGGAATGTCCCGCCAAAGCCATCCAATTGAAACACAGCACCGACGATCAGGTTTTGGCCAAGATCGATGCATTGCTGGCGACGGCCATGGAAATCGAAGATTAACCAACCGGAAAGCGCCGGCGCCTATTTTGGCAAAATGGCAATGCCCGGCATCATCCTGACGTACGTATTCAGGGGCATCGCACCCCCGAATACGTATGTCCTGACTGACCATACCGGAAGAATTTCTGGACTCATCATTTTGCATACCATGGAGGAAATTATGATCGTATTCAAAAATATCAATGATACCGTAGGATCGACGCCGCTGGTGCGTCTTAATACCATTGCCGAGGGACTCGACGCTGAAATTATCGCCAAACTCGAGTTTTTCAATCCATTGGGAAGCGTCAAGGATCGAATCGGCATTTCCATGATTGAAGCGGCGGAGGCCAAAGGATTGATAAACCCCCAGACCACGATTGTAGAGCCCACCAGCGGCAACACCGGCATTGCCCTGGCGTTTGTCTGCGTCGTCAAAAAGTATCCTTTGGTATTGACCATGCCCGAAACCATGAGCATCGAGCGGCAAAAGCTTTTAAAGCATCTCGGCGCCAAGCTTGTTTTAACCCCGGGAACGGAGGGGATGAAGGGGTCCATCGCAAAAGCGGGCGAGATTTTGAAAAACACGTCCAACGCGTATATGCCCAATCAGTTTTCAAATCCCGCCAATCCGGAGGCGCATCGCAGGACCACCGCCGAAGAAATATGGCGCGGTACGGACGGCAACGTGGATATCTTTGTTTCAGGGGTCGGAACCGGCGGCACCATTACCGGTGTATCCGAAGTGATCAAAGCCCGCAAGCCGTCGTTTAAAGCGGTGGCGGTGGAACCGGCGAATTCGCCCGTACTCTCCGGCGGGAAGCCCGGACCTCACAAAATTCAGGGCATCGGCGCCGGCTTTGTTCCGGATGTACTGAATACTGCCATCATCGACGACATTGTGACGGTGACCAACGATCAGGCCTTTGAAACCGCCCGAAAGCTGGCGGCTCTGGAAGGAATTTTATGCGGCATATCATCCGGCGCTGCGGTCTGGGCCGCCCTGGAGCTGGCAAAGCGGACTGAAAACAAAGGGAAACAGATCGTGGTTATTTTGCCGAGTACCGGTGAAAGATATTTAAGCACGGATTTGTTTGTTGAATAAGAAAGGAAAGTGTTCACGGGGTATGCTTCCCGCTTCACTCCGGCGTCTCCGTGGCTGGTCATTTCAATGACTTAGCAGCGGTGGCATTCCTGCCCCCTCCGCGTTCTCCCGCGAAAAGCATGCGGGAGCCGCGGTCTCCCCCACTGCTAAGTCATTGAAATGACGAAGCCACTCCGCCAAAATCGTTACGCGGGAAGCATACCCCGTGAACACACACATTAAAAAGGAATCCGGATTGTAAGCGTTTTTGTAACCTCAGCGACATTACGTTTCAGACTGACGACCGGATTGATTTAATATGTCGGCAATGGATTTGCCCCATTTTAAGCTGCCGTCCAACAATGCCTTTTTAAACCCTGAAATGGTCGCCCCGTGATATTTAGTGCCGGCCGGAGATGTGGCGAAACGGATATATTTTTCAAGTTCCGCATTCGTTAAATCCTGATAGGCATACAGGGCAAAGAGAAGGGTCTGTGATTTCATCATGGCTTTGATTTGCGGGCGGTTTTTTTCCAATTGGGCGGCAATGTCTTTAAGGGGCCCCTGCTGCTCCTGCGGCAGTGATTTGACAACGGCAAAGGCCACTGCAAGCTGGGTGTTCATCGCAATTTCAACATTTGTCTCCGTCGCCTTAACGGCGGCATCCAATCTTCTTAAAATATCCAAACGATTTGCAGCCGGCGGCGCCTGTTTCAACCGGGCCGCGAATTTTTGAACTTCAGACAGGGTGTCCGGCGTCGAGGCAGCCTCCTCGAGCCGGGTACATTTTTTCCCAAGCGGTGAATCAAGCCAATTTAGAACATTGTTGAGATCTTTGACGGTCATGGTTGCCTTCACTTCTTTTAGGATGGTTTTTTTGATGCGTTCCGGTGAAAACGCTTCTTGGACTGAACCGCTGATCGCCGATTTCGTATGCCGGGGCAGGTCATTGATGCGATCATCTGTTTCGAGGGCCTGAGCGACGCTGGACCGGATTAAAAGGGGCAGTTGTCTGACCTGTTTGTCTATGCCCGACTTTAAATATAGGGATTGTATCAGCTTGTTTTGATTTTGTGCATGTGCAACGGCAGGCAGCATCAACAGAACCATCATCCATAAAATGGTCTTGGCCTTCATCGTCTCTCCTGTTTTTATAAGGTTTTGATTGACAGTTGATGTTAAAATTTTGTTTGGATAATAGAAATATGCAACAAACATGCCATATATCCATCGGGTGAACCGCGGTTACTTTACGGCAACTGCTTTGAAAAACGTATAGCAAAATACCCCGTCCGGTTCTGTGGTTCTGTACAAGGCATTAATGCCGTCATCAAAGGTTTTTTCGTCAATCAATCCGGCTTCAATGGAATTTTCACGCACGCCTCGGATCATTGCAGTGAATGTGTTCTTTGTGAAGCCTTGAACAAGCCGTGGTTTGCTTGAATCCACATAAACCATTCTCGGAGAGACGCGGATGGCCGCAAAACCGGCTGCATTTAATAGGGGGTAGAGCTCTCTGCCGATATTGGCATTGCCGCCGGCTCTTTTTTGCAGTTCAACCTGGCATTGAATCGCCTGGTTCGCCGCTTCGCTGTCGGGATAGAAATACGTCGATCCATGGTCCCCTTCGATCACCGTGATGGTGCCATTGGGTTTGAGAAGATTTTTCAGACCATTGAGTGCATCCACCGGCTGTGCCAAATGCTCTAGAACAAAACAAACAAAAACGTGGTCAAACGATGCTGTCTTAAACGGTGGTTTAAAGATGTCGCCCTGCCGGAAGCTGACATTGGTAAATCCTGCCCCTATAATTTTTTTTCTGGCTTCACCAACCGAACGCAAAGATATATCGAATGAGGTAATGTGGGCCTCAGGGCTGTTGCGGGCCAGGGTCAGGGTTTGTGCGCCGACGCCGCAACCCGCCTCGAGGACCCGGTTCCCGGGCGGATAGGATGTATCGGCATGCAATAAGTCGACAAGGGTTGAAGCCTGGTCCTGCAGCCGTATGTTTTCTCTTGGGTCATACCCATGCACGTATTTCATAAAAGCATTTTACCTATTTTAGAAGTCATCACAAGCATTTTGTTTGTTGGGTCTTCATAAATATCACCCCAATTGAGCGAAAAATGCACAATCATTTAACCGTTCGGCTGTCTGAATGTTGCAGGTGGGCAGCAAATAAGAAAACCCTCGGCATTGCATATGGCACAGCCGGGGTTATATTTAATATATATGAATGGCAAAATAATAAGAATTAATGAAAAAAAAAGGTGTCGAATATGGAAATCACGCGGTTGGAACCATCGAAAAAAAAAGGACTGATTGTGGTCGTTACCGGTCACGGAAAAGGAAAAACCACAACAGCCCTCGGTATTGCGGTCAGAGCTTGCGGGCACGATATGCGCACCAGTATCATTCAATTTATGAAGGGTGACATTTATGCCGGGGAATGGGACGGCGTCAAGAAAATGGGCTGCACGGTGGAATTGGTGTCCACGGGAAAAGGCTTCTGCGGTATTCAGGGAAATCCTTATCCTTTTAAAGAACACAGAAAAAACGCGCAGGATGCGATCCTTTTGACCCGGGAGAAGATGGCGTCCGGTTTGTGGGACATCCTTATTTTAGATGAGATCAACAATGCATTGCACCTGGGCTTGGTCGACCTGGACCAGGTGCTGGAAATCATCCGTAATAAGCCTGCCAACATGCATCTGGTTTTTACGGGAAGGGACGCGCATCCCCAAGTGATCGAATTGGCGGATACCGTGAGTGAAGTTCTTGAAGTAAAGCACGCCTATCGAAAGGATATCGAACCTCAGCCCGGAATCGATTATTAAATTGAAGGGCCCTGGTTTTTTATTCAACCTCTTAATTTCATTTGATCATTTTAAGCCGACATATGCAGAAGATTGCTTAAAGTCTTTTAAAAGTTTTCTGACTTTTGACGCCTGATCCTTTTTGACCATGAGTCTCATCGGCACGGCATGGAAGACAAAAGGCGCAACATGTTCGCCTTGAATAAAATAGGTAATTTTTTCCGCATCCAGCAGAGACTTGAGAAATGCCTGGTCGCCGGCATTATGAATTTCAAAAATAAATTCATAATCGATGAAGTCTTTTTTTTTCATATGTCACGCGTGTCGTTAATCTGAAAGGAGTAAAGGCCTTCTGTTTCTTTCAAACGGCCATTTCATCAAGGATTTTCAAAACAACCGTTGACGTATACGCCATGGCAGGACCTCCCGCCATCAGAATAGAGATTCCCGTTGCTTCCAGGATTTCTTTACGGGACACTCCCATTTCAACCGCCGCTTTGACGTGTGTTCGGATACAAGGTTCGCAGCGCTGCGCCACCGAAACCGCCACCATCATCAGTCTCTTTGTTCTGGCGCTCAATACGCTGTCCTTTGCCGCCTCGTCTCGAAGGATTCCAAAGGCGTTCGCCACGTCGGGCAGCTGCTCTTTTAACAACGCCATTCCGTCTTCTAAGGCATATTTATTTTCCATGAACTCTCCTTTCTTTTTCGGCGTGTCGACCATTTCACATTCCTTCGATGAGCTTGTAATACTCCTTGAGCGTGCGAATGGATTCCATTGTGGTTTTGAACAAAATCCAACTGAGAATAAGTATTCCGATTGTGAGCCCGATTTTCCATGCCAACGTCGTTTGCGGGCGCCACCAAATCAAGGGCAATGCCAGCGGTCCCACACACAAGATAGCTATGATAATAAAGGATTTTCGAAAATACCATGGAACATTTTCCTCTTGAAAACGCGGGTCCTTGGAGGGGACCAAAAATTCACCGCAGTGTTTACACTTTATGGCGTCGTCTTGAATTTCTTCAGCGCAAAACGGACATTTTTTCATGATGATCCTTGGTTCGGTAGCTTCATTTTATAAAGTATCCTGATACTCGCCAGACCCCGTCTTTACCCAACATGGGAGTGACGGTTTCCACTGCCGTTTTCTTATGTTCAAATGATGACTTGAACTCGATGACGACATATTGACCGTCCGGAGCGCCTGGTAAAGAGGTCTTGTAGACTTCGGTTTCCACATTTCTTGAAATCAGTTTGCCCAGCGGTTTCCGCAATGCTTTCATGGATGCCACCCACAAATCAGATTGAACCGTATATCTAAATAAATCGGCGGCCTCTTTCCAGCTTTCGGTATATTTTTCATTGTCGACCAGAGCGAGCCATTTATTCGCTGCCAAAAGGGCGGGTGCCAGCTTTTTAGAATCGGACGCCATGGCGGCGATACTCGAAAAAATCATTCCGACAACCATCAGCCACGCGATTTTTCGAATCATCAACAGTTTCTCCAAATGTTTAGAATTTATCCAAATTTCCCGGTTGCATTCTCTTATGTCATCTTGGTCAGATAAGCATCTTTCGTCAGCCAGAGTTCTTCCATTCGGTACATATGCCAGTAATCATGCATCAGCGTATGCCGGGTCAGAATGTAAAGGGAATAGTTCTCGTATTCCGGGTGTGTTGCCGTCTTTTTCCAGGTGATGTCTTCCATGCTTTCCAGGAGCGTGAGTTGATTTTTCCGGCAGTGTGCGAACTGATCGAGGGCGGCGTTCATGTTCATTCGCGGCGGAGTGTCAGGCTCGTCCTCGCCGCTGCCGGGAATGTACGGGACAAATTCCGGCTGGTCCTCATTCAAAAATCGCTGAAAACGATCCAGCAACATGGGCTGCACTTGAGCCAGGTGGCTGACATGTTCGGCAACCGTCCACATGCCGTCACCCCTTCTCAGGTCAATTTTGTCTTCGGGAACAGCCAATACGAATTCAGACAATATTTTCGGCGTCCGTCTCAGTCCTTCCAATAAGTCTCGTATGTCTCTCATCTTTTTCTTCCTTCTAAAGTTTCGGCGGCGTCATAGCCCTCGGGCGTCAGAAATGCGGCGGTTTTGAGCTTATTCATATCCACCAGGCCGCTTTGATAGAGCTCTTTCAGTGTTTGCAGGGTTTCACTGGGGGCCAGATCAAGGGCCGCAACGACGTCGCTGATGTCCAGAATACCGGGCGGACCCATGTGATCCCATTCTTTGGCCAGCAATTTGAGAACTTTAAGCGCCTGCGGCGTGGGCATGATGCGCCTTCCTTTGTTCAATCCAAGATGAATGCGCCTAAACCGGCGCTATATCGCCGGAGTGGGTACGTCGCTCCAGGCAGTTTTCGACCGAACCCGTACGCTGTTTATGATATCACCGGTTTTAATATTGACATCAATGAAACCAACAGGGATTCTTTGGGTGTTGAATGCAAACAATTCTTTCTGCGATATATGTTTGTCGGCGGGATTCTCGACCTTGACAAAAATCACCCGCCTGTATTCACAATTATTGCAATCCATATTTTGATTGTCAATTCCCAAAGGGCATTGGTGCCGTCTTGCCATTGACGGTTCAACATTTTTCATTTTTGCCATGTGTGCGGATGGTGATCGCCTTAAATGCTCGAAGGGATGAAATACCCAGTCGATAATCAGACCAATGGTATGATGTTGTTTGTATAGATGGTATTTAATGCCGGTATTGGCAATCATGCCTTGCATGATATAATCCACCGGCATTTCATAACCGAGGTAATCATTCTTTTTATTTAAAAAATCCGCCCCATGAGATTGTAATGCGCTCAGAATTACCGCTTCTGTTGGGCTGTCTTCCGGCATAATGGAAACAAGGGTTACATTGTCCTTTGACTTAAACTGAAGGGAATTTAAGGTGATCTGGCGACATGCGAATCCTGCCCCGATAACGATAAGCACAAGAGATGTCAGAGCGAAAATATTCCTGGTATGACATACATGATTTGAAACAGATGCGTTTGGCTTATTTTTAAAAAAGCCCGGGAAAAACATTCCCGTCTCTGTCATGTATTTCTTATATGAATCGCCATAGAGACCCATCATCCTTCGCTCTTCGTCTCTGGCCAGGAAATAATAAAGGACAAACATCATCGAAAGGGTAAAAAGAACGATAAAGCGCGGCCACAGGATCGCCATGCCGGCACCCCATATCCCAAGTGATGTATATTGCGGGTGGCGAACGAAACGATAAATTCCGCGGGTTGCTATTCCCCATTTAAATATTTTTCCCAGATAGACTTGCAGTGCACAGATGATGAACATCATGGCGCCGAAAACAAACAGCACAGATCCAAAGATACGAATGATTTTAAGCGGCAGGGTAGGCGGCATCAGCATATGCGGCAAAAAGAAATGCACGAGCCATCTTGTGGCAGTAAAGGCGCCCAGGAAATGGAAAACAGGATTGAATACCATATAAAAGAAAAATGCAAAGGGGCTTATCATGATCATCACTTCAAAGGCCATGATAAAAAAAACGACAATACCTCCTTTTGCGAGGATATTTTGGATCCGTTGTCTGAATGTTGATGATGTCATAAGGGGATTCTCCTTCAAATGAGGCTTCGTATTTTGGCAGCCAGCCAAGGTGCAACGCCAGAAGTGAACAACGCTGCAACAAACAGGTTCCCGGCTTTCACGTTAAACACCTGATTAATTTCGTGCCAGGACTTTTTCATCACGAAATGACCGAACAGATATTCAAAAGAAAACGTCAGCGCGACCCATAACAGCCCGATGGCAAGATAGGTCCGGCCGGTGGTTTTACCGATAAGGGGAATGAAGAAAAATGTAATGATAAAGATCAGCAGCGATAAAATGACGCCGCTTAAGAAAAGCGCATCCATAGGACTCATAAATAGCGTAAGTACTTTTTCTCGAAGCAGTCCGTTCACGACCGCCGCGAGTACGAGTATCAGCCAGATGCCTATCCCTTTTATAAGCGTCCCGGGCATTGGTTTTGTAACTCCTGATGGGACTGTAGAATAAGTCCCAAACGAAAACAAGTCCTTTTCTTACGAGGGTCTCATGCCTAAGGCCGGCCCGAATCAATTTGACCTGGTGATTACCGACATGACCATGCCAAAGATGACCGGAGATCTGCTGGCGCAAGAAATTCTGAAAATTCGACCGGGCATTCCCATTATTTTAAGCACCGGCTTCAATGAAAAGATCGATGAAGAAAAAGCCAAGAGCATCGGCGTTCATCAATACATTGAGAAACCGCTTAACAAGCGCATTTTGGCCAATGTGGTTCGGGAGGCGCTGGATGAAATCAAAGACATGGTATAAATCATCATGCAATTAAAAGCCAGGCAAGCAATATTAGCAACGATGCTAAAGTGACTGGAATGCCAACGGCGGCATGTTGAGAAAACGTTATTTTTATATCGAAATTTGAAGCCTCTCTACGACGATGAGATTGGCGATGCTGCCTAACAAAAATAAATTGCCGGCGAAAGTACTGGACACGGCCAGCGTATACCACTGGGTCTGTTTCAGCGGATCAAGAAAACGGATCAGTAACATGGTTGCCGGCACATTGCTGAAAAAGTTGCTTAATATCACTGACATTCCCGTCAATACATGCAGGTTATGCAGATCCATTCCCAAATTGGAGAGTCGATTCATAACCATGTCCAGATAATGGCTCTGTGACACACCATGGATGATGACAAAAAGGGCGCAAAATAAGGTAATCAAATGCCAATCTACCAGCTCGATAATATCTCTGGTTTTCATTTTTCGGCTGCATAATAATAAACCGGCGATGCCGATGGCCGATAATTCCCTCGGTATTGAAGAAAAAAATAGCGACATGAGCATCAAAATTAAAAAGATTCCTTTTAACGTCTGCCATTTATCAAAAGGCTGCCGCTGTTGTTTGCCTTCACGGTATATCTTTTTCTCCTTATCATAAATTTTTTTCCGGTATATCCACAGTATGATCAGATAGCTGGCGATAAGGGCGAGCAGTGACGGCGGACTACACCAAAAAAAGAATTTTGCAAAATCCAGATGGCCGGTTTGGCCGATAAGCATATTCTGAGGGTTTCCGATGATGGTTGCCGCCGATCCGATATTACTTGAAACCGCGAGTCCGATAAGAAATGGCACGGGATTCAATCCTGCTCCAATCAAAGAAAGAGCCAGTACCGGCGTAAATGCAAAGCACACGATATCATTTGCTAATATTGCAGATAACAAAGCGCTCACCAGCATGGTGATCAACAAGAATAGTCGCGGATGGGTATAAAAAGGTGCGATTTTGAGTGCGACCCAGGTGTAAAAGCCCCCGAGTCGGAGTTGTGCGGAAATAATCATTAAAAATACAGCAGCAGATTTCGGCAAATCGATGGATTTAACGGTTCCTTCCGGCGTAACAACCAAAAATTTCGCTGCAAGATTATCCGATGTATCTTGATTTGCAATGGAACGAATAGGGACAAACAAAAAAAATAGAATCAGAATGATCATCAGTTTTCTCATAAGATCTCCTTACGGCTTTTTATCCTTCAGCAAATCCTTTAAAATCTCAAACGGCCTGTTGCCGTGATGAGACGATTCTTGCCCGCCGTCCGGCGTTTTTTCGTCATACCATTGGGCAACCTGGTCCCGCGAATGCTCATTGTCGTGGCAGTAGATACATAAAAGCTCCCAGTTGCTGCCGTCCGGCGGATTGTTATCGTGGTTGTGATCCTTATGATGGACCGTGAGTTCTCGAACTTTCTTGCCTGAAAATTCGCGGCCGCATCGCGCACAGATCCACGGAAACATCTTGAGCGCCCGTCCTCGATAGGTCTTCTCCTGGCGCTCCCGGTCACGCCGAATACCGGCCATGATATGATCCTGCCTGTCGGATTCACTGCTGGTCTTCTTCGATGACATAGGGATACCCTCTATTGGTTCGTTTCGGTCCTTGTCAGACGGATTTGATGGACAATGCCTTCCGGATATCGTCTTCGTGAATATCCACATGTTCGTAAGCCCAGACAATGAACCGCTCCAGTTGGCCATGGCCATGGAACGGATGCCTTCCTTCACGAATGAAATCCTGTTTTGTCATCCCTTTCACGATGGCAATGGTATCTTCACGAACGGATGTGAATTGTTCCATGAGCGCTTCGAGCGTCAGTCCGTCTAATTTTTTGGGCTGGGTAAGATTAAATCGATCCACATCAAAATCCTTCCGGTGCGCCCGGACCACCGGATAAAATATTTTTAAACAACTGCTGCATGGAGCGTTCAATGGTAATAAAATGCGCCAGCACTTGTTTAACGGTCCATTTTGCGCCGTCGGTATACACCTGAACACTCAGTTGGTCATCCGATAACGACCTGAAAAAAGACAGGGTATTTTTCAAATTTATTTCGAGTTGAGCGATGATTTCAGTGCGTCGGTCAGTCATAAAGCCTCCTTATGCCAGATGTTCGGCGTCGCGTATTGCGTTGCTATGGTTAATTTCCTGTGAACAGGGATATTATGTGTCATTTAATCTTTTCTTTTTTCCAGGGTTTTTTTGATATCCTGCAACTCATTCAATAATGTGTTGGTGGTGACACTGTTTTTATATGCCATGAGTATCAATTTAAATGAAACGAGAAAAACACCGGCTTCCAACAGCAGGTCGTGGGTGAAGCCTTTGATGAACAATGCCCACACAAAAAGAACAAACGTAATCGCAATAACCACTGAAGTCCCAATATCAAAATGCTCACTCATTATTCCCTCTTTTTTTAAAGACAACACGGTGCGTAATCCGCGCGAGACAAAAAGTCCGACATCCCGCACTTGGCTCAAGCCATTGTTATGTCCGTAATTATAGTGAAATGGGGTTTTATTTTTACAAGTTCGTCATTGCATATGGTTTGTCCAGCTTTGCTCCCGGATGATGCAAATGAATGAGCCTTTATGGATCAGATCACGTATGCCCCAACACGGTATGCGGCTTGTAGGGCGATTCGAGAAGTTCAATCTCGTTCGCGCTGAGATTGACCTGGGTGGCCGCCACCGCCTCCTCGATATGCGCGATCTTGCTGGCGCCGACGATGGGGGCTGCCAATCCCGGTTGATGCAACAGCCAGGCGTAGGCGATCCTGGCATTGCTTTCGCCGCGTTGGGTGGCCAGTTCGCTGAGGCGGTTCACCACAGCAAAGTCTTCTTTTTGATAGTACAGCTCTTGAGCGAAGTCGTCGGTTTTGGCACGGGTCGTGCGGCCGGCCGAGATATCGTCCGGCGTGCGGTTGCCGGCTAAAAACCCCCTGGCCAATGGACTCCAGGGGATCAAAGCGACGCCCAGATCGCGGCAAAGTGGAATCATCTCACGCTCTTCTTCCCGATAAATCAGGTTATAATGGTTCTGCATGGATACGAATTGCACCATGCCTTTGGATTGGGCCATGTGCTGGGCCTTGGCAAACTGCCAGGCATACATGCTGGACGCCCCGATATAACGTACTTTTCCCGATTTAACGAGATCGTGCAAGGCCTCCATGGTCTCCTCGATGGGTGTTTTGTAATCCCAGCGATGAATCTGATACAAATCGATGAAGTCGATCCCCAGACGCTTGAGGGAAGCCTCCACCGCTGAAAAAATGTGCTTTCGCGACAATCCGGCGGTGTTCGGCGGCGGTGCGGATTTTGCCTGGCCGCCCTGAAAGGCTTTATCGACCGGGAAAAATACTTTGGTGGCAATCACGACTTCGTCCCTGCGGGTGAACTCCCGAAGAAACTTGCCGGTCAGTTCCTCTGATGCGCCGGATGAATACATGTCGGCGGTATCGAAAAAGTTAACACCCAGCTCAACGGCGCGCTGCACGATGGGACGCGCATCCGCCTCATCGAGCACCCAAGGCCGCCATTTCGAAGTGCCGTAGGTCATCATGCCAAGGCAAATCCGCGATACCTTGAGACCGGTTTGTCCTAAATTGACATATTCCATGTTGTCCTCCTTTGCATTATCATCCATAAAAATATGGCCGCGCTCATTTTTAATCCCTGCTCCCCATTCGTTACGGATGTCCCTGCCGGCAAAGGGCAAGGGTTACAGCCTTCATACTCATCACGACCTCGCGGTTTTGGTTGATCACTTCGATGAAGGAGCGGACCATACCGCGATCCGGCTTGGACCGTGATCGCTTCGTTTCCAAAACCGTCACGCGGATGGACAGTTCGTCGCCGGGGCGCACGGGCAGTTTCCAGCGCAACTCGTCCACACCGGGGGAACCCAGGCTTGCCACTTTCGAGAGAAAGTGGTCGGCGAAGAGCCGCATCATCAAGCCGGCGGTATGCCAGCCGCTGGCGATCAAGCCGCCGTAGATGGTATTCTTTGCAAGTTCAGGGTCCGTGTGGAACACTTGCGGGTCGAAACGCCGGGCAAAAGCGATCACTTCGTCCTGTTCCACCGCGATAGGGCCGAATTCGTGGACCGAACCGGGGACGTAATCTTCAAAGTAGCGCCTCTCCGAGGGGACGGTAAAGGTGGAGTTGCTCATGGTTTCCCCTTTCATTTTAAGATTCAGTCGGGTTGACCCAATTCTTGTCCGGGTCGGTGTGTTTCCTGGAACCCATATACCGAAGTATAATGGAAATAATAACCGTGATACTTGCAATGGTATAGGACAGATCTTTGCCCTGCCAAAGTCCAGAAAACCATTCCCTGAATTGTGCGGCCATGATGTTGCCTTTGCCGCCATAAAGTTCCAATTCTCTCAAGAATGTTTTGGTATGCAGAGGATTATAGCCAAAAGGATGTTCCATCGGCGGGCGAGCTGTAACGTAGATCACGACCGAGATGAATATGCCGACACCGAATATTACATAAGAAATCAATCGAAGTAGATCGGGATTAAAATAAGGTGGTCGTCGTATCTTGTTGGATTTCAAGCTAAAAAAGGCTTCAATGTTCGACAGTTCATCGTCTGATAAAATGACCCCACGACCCTGAAGCTCCGTGATAGCCAATTGGACAGCCTCCATTTTATATTGTGAATAGTGGGTGATATAGTTCAACAGCTTATCATTGGAAAGGGTCGGGATCCTTGAGTGAAAGGTGTCATTCTGTGAATTCATAGCGTGTCGCACACTAACGGGTTCTAAAATAAGTCATAAACGAAAAAATTGACGATCTCCTGGGATGAAGTGCGCTGACGTTAAAAATTCATGAGGCGCCTTTCATAGATGACCACCGGTTCGTAGCCGAAGATGGCATTCAGATGATGCAAAAAGGCGTGACTCCCTTCTTGCCGCCACTTCTCTTCAACGACTTCGTTCACCTTTTGGTAGCCGGTCAACAAGTCGTCGAGATTGGAGAAATCCTTTTCTTTCAGCGTCTTTTTCGAGACCTCGTCGATGAGGTTCAACCACATTCGGCTCACGCCCATTATATAGTAAGGCCAGGTCGTTCTTATTTCGGGAGACCATTTGCGGTCGCTCGTGGCCCCTATGCTTGGCAGCAGGACAGCGGTGGTGTCGTCGTAAACCGCATCTTCCACCACATGCGCAGCGATCAGATCCTTGAGAAGACGGCTCGACCGGATGGCGCGGTAAACCTCTTGCGCTGTCTCTTTGGAGGCATAGAAAATAAAGCTGAATTGATGCCCGCCTTGATCCCGTCCCGCCCGACGATGGAACCGCCAGAGAGAGATTTCCTTTTTATATTGATCGAGCACAGGGGAGATGACTCTGTGGGCCAGTACGAGGTCCACGTACCACGCGGGATCTTCGTCCTGCGGCCAATCCATGTGAATCCGGGCATACCACCAGCCCTTTTCGGCATCCGTCGCCTTTTGTCCGATGGATTCGGGTTCAATGGGTTTGACCTTGCCGATCGACGCACAGCCGGAAACCGCAGCCGCAATCAGCAATGCCATTAACCAGAACGCGCGCTTTCTTTTTCGCAAGCCAAGCCTCCTTTTTGCTCTCAAGGTTCGGAAATGAACCATAGAGGAACAGCCTCTGAAAGTAAAGTTCCTTATTCCACAAACTCTGTCAGTGCCATTATGTCACCGAATAGTCTATTTTGCCGGATTCAAAATACATATTGAAATCCCAATATAATTGTGTTCGCCAAAAATGAAGACGGCTTTAAATCGGCAAAATCTGCCCCTTCACAAGGCAATGGGCAACATATATCATAAATATTTGCTCTATTTATGGAAGATGCTCAATCGCCATGCGATAGAGATACATGTGGGCAAGCTTCAGCACCTCGACATGATCGAGGCCGGCCAGCTTCGCCATTTCTACAATGGCTTCCGGTGTGAGGCGGTGCTTAAGCGGCGGTCCCTGCTCCTCTGACACGTAGGGCCATTCCATGACAACCACCCGCTTCGTCGTTACCCTGCGAGCCTCGCTTAAGGCGCCTATCGGGTCGTCGGTCTCGTGCAGTACGTGCCCCAGGAAAACAACCTCGAAGGCGCCATCCCCATAGGGGATCGCCTCCGCAGCAGCTTTCTTGAACGCCGCCGCCGGCACAAGTCGTCTGGCCACTTGCAGCAAACCGCTGTTGGTGTCGATCCCCGTGACCGCGAACCCCCTGGCTGCGAATGCCTCTGCGAAGATGCCGGTACCGGTGCCGACGTCCAGTACGCGGGGTGTTGCCAAGCCCTCAACGCTGAGGGTCATCACCCTGTCTACCTCAAGGAGCGCCATTCTCTCGGCGGATCGCAGGTCATCAGCGTCACCGTGAAATCGCCGTTCGTGTTTTTTCTCAGTCATATCTATTTAGCTATCCTCGTTGCATGAATAAAGGTCGATCCATGCGGTCTTATAAATATTTATTCTTTAATCCTTAATCCCTAATCCTTCGTCCGCCCTCTGCCCTCCGCTCTGCCCCGATTAACTCTTCGACTTATGACAAGCGTATCGGATTTCCGGGGCCCTCTGCCCTCTGCCCTCTGATCCGCGACCCCCGTCGCTTTTTTTAACGGGGTGCTAGTGCTGGATACAGATCTTGCCGAAATGCTTGCCGGAGGACAGATAGTCAAGGGCATTGCGCAACTCTTCGAAGGCGAATACGCGATGGATCACCGGCTTGAGTTTGTGCTGGGTCATTGCTGCGGCCATTTGAATGAAATCTTCCCGGTTGCCGACGGTGATGGCCTGAAGCCGAATGTGACGTGTTACCACAGGACCCAGCGGCAAATCCATGTTTCCACCCGAAAGCACGCCGATCAAACTGATCGTTCCCCCGGCCCGGACAGCACGAAGGGATTGTTGGAGCGTACCTTGACCGCCGACCTCTATAATATGGTCGATACCTTCGCCCCCCGCAATTTCGCGTGCCCGTTTCCCCCATTCCGGAATCTTGCGATAGTTGATGGTCTCGTCGGCACCCATCGTGCGGACGCGGGCCAACTTGTCGTCACTGGAGGAGGTGGCGATGACAACGGCATCCAGCATCTTTGCAAACTGCAGGGCAAAGAGCGAAACACCGCCCGTGCCTTGCACCAATACCTTGTCGCCCGGCGAAATGCGGCCCTCCGTAACCAATGCCCGCCAGGCCGTCACCGCTGCGGTGCCAAGTGAAGCCGCTTCCATGTCGTCCAAATGGATGGGTGCAACTGCCACGCCATGCTCGGGAAGCACCATGAATTCCGCCATCGTTCCATCGAGCTCACTGCCCAGGCTCAAGGACAATCTTTTTTTATTCGGCGCGCCAGTGACCCAACTCTGAAAGAACAGCGGACAAACCCTGTCTCCGATTTTAAGGTGTGTCACGCCATCACCCATTGATTCCACGATACCGAAACCGTCGCTGAGCATAATCAGCGGCAGTGCCTTCATCTTCGATCCATAGCCGTGCACAGGTACAAGAAGATCCCGGTAATTGACGGCGGATGCCTGCATCCGAAGCCGCACCTGGCCGGGTCCCGGCTGGGGATCCGGTCGTGTGTTGATGCGCACATTTTCCATGGACCAATCATCCTCGACTTGAAAGACTCTCACGTGTATTTCCTCCTAATCCTTAAGACTTATACCTTGATTATTATTGTGACGACCTCCATAATCCCGTCTTCCAATCCGTTCATCAAGAAAAATTCTTGGTCGCGGCAATCGCTATTATACGAAGGAACGAAAAGAAACGCATAAAAGCCTATCTGCCCCTATCATCTGTCCTCTGACGTCCCCAACCCCCAAGTATTGTAACAGATCACCTCTGATTCGGGTTTTCGATCTCTGGGGCTATGTTCCAGTTCCCTGTGTTTTTCGCTTAATGATGCATCATCTCCTGGATAACCCATTGCAACGAGGGTTATCACAATGTACTCATCAGGGATGTGGAATGCGGCTTTTATTTTCAAAGGGTCAAATCCTGCAATGGCATGGACATAAAGGCCTTCTTTAAAGCCTTGAAGCATGAGATTCTCCGTGGCCAATCCGCAATCGAACAGGGCATAGTCCCTGCGGTCATTCAACCGGCAGCCGAATTCCGGCTTTGTTGCCACCACGACAACGGCCGGTGCTTTTTTAACCCAGTAATTGCCGGCGGACAGGGCGTCATGGATCTTTTTAAGAGTTTCGCCATCCGTAACGACGAGAAAACGCCACGATTGATTGTTGAAACAGGAAGGCGCAAAAGTTGCCGCAGTCATGAGTCTGCGAAGGATGTCATCGGGTATCTTTTGATCGCTCAGTGCCCGTTTCGCTCTACGGATGTTAATTTCATGAATCAATTCTTTCATCGGTCTTTTCCTTTCAAAACGCCTTTGGGATCAATGATCTCAACCTTCATTTTGGAATGGGGAGAGATGCGAATGGCGCGCGGCAGAATGAGCATCCCACCCGGATCGGGTTTCGGCATAGGCCATTTTTAATGCAGCAGTCGGAGTTTAAGGATGTCTTTCATGCGTTCAAAATGATGATCGAGCGAATAAATTGTACATTGATTTTGTTTCGCGTTTTGCGCAACAATGAGATCAGGTATGCCAATGTCATTTAGGCCGTTTTTCAAACATTTAAATTGGAATTCAATAATTTGATCCCAACGAATGGATAGTTCCAACTTATTAATGTTATGTAATAATGACACCACTTTTCTTTGGTTGCGAATTTTTAAAGATGGAACTAATTCTGCGAGAATCAGATCATTAATAACAATGAGGTTTTCATCAATTAAAAAATCCAGTTTTTCAGAATTATTTCCAGTCCTGAAATACTCAGTCCAGATGGAGGTATCGACTAGTACCGACATTGACGCCCTCTAACAATGTTCATATCGATATCCAAAGTCAAGCTTTTGCCGACAAGGTCAATGTGTCTCAAATCATGCAGACTTCATGAATCAGGAAAATCGAAAAAGAATTTTTTCAAAATTTTTTATTCTTTCTCTGCTGAACTCGATCCCTTCGTTTTTGAGCATATTTATTTTTTCCTGTATGGCGGCGCCCGATGTCTTTCCCTTAAATCCCCCAATCCGACCGGATGTGGCAACAACCCGGTGTCAGGGAACCTCGGGCGCATAGGGGTTTCGCTTCATGGCCTGACCGACCCCCCGATAGGCTCTGGTTCCCAGAGCATGGGCAATCTCTTTATAGGTCGTTACACGACCTTTAGGCACCTTCCTTAAAAGATCGTACACTTTATCGGAAAAGGTTTTCATTTCCCCTCGCTCTCTTTGATAAGTTTAAAATAAGAATATTAATTTTTTCACCCATGTCAAAAAGTATTGTGTTGAAAAGGCGATCCATAAGTTGTTTTTTAGATGATAGTTGCTCAGGTTTTCAACAGGTCATACGCGTTTGTGCAGGAAAACGTGGGTCGCACGTTCGCCCGCGAAGTGCTTTTCGCATTTATGGCCCAAAGCATGCATATCGACGTCGTTCAAAATGCTCCCCGGCCCGTAGCCATGGATTGGCCTGATTTATGCAATACGATAGCCGTAAGCCGATCTTTCCAAATGTGAACCGAAGGGTGTACAGTTCAGGGTAAACAAAATCGATATAAAATTGCCGAATTCATATATAGCTGTTGATAGAGATATCAAAAATTGTTTAAATAACCAGATTTATATTTAAAATTAATATATTATAATCCCCATCGATTTTGTTTACACTCATTTAGGGTAAAAGAATAAGCTGACGGTTTGGGACCAGACCATCCCGCCAGAGCCTTTGGATCAGGGTGATAAAATTCGACCTGCAGCGGGTAACAGTGCGCTGTATCGCTGGAATGCTCTGCGCTGCAATCGCCGCCGGGGCAGGTTGACAGCGCACCCAACAGATCGATTTCGGCGAAAAATTCGATAAAATCGCCGGGGCGCACCGGGCTTGCTTTCATGAAATACTGATGCGTATCACGGGTAAAGCCGGTGCACATGAAAACGTTGAGCACATCATGGATATGCGCCTCGGCCTGCTGCAACGGGAGTCCGGTTTCAGCGGCCAGAGCCCGGGTCAGATTCGAATGGCAGCAATGGTGATAATCACTTCCGTTCAGCAAACGGCTGGTATAAGGGTCGCAGCGCGTGCCGATGACGTCATGCACCCCGCTGCCATCCGCATCGAAGCCGTACCAGTCGAGGGTGTCATGGGTTATCGTCGTCATCGGCCGCATATGGGGAAAACTGCTCCACATCCGGTCGCCGGTGCTCAGGTGAGTGCCATGCAGCGCGCGGGTCTTGCCGCTGTAAAACCGTTCCAACAGGTTATCCTGCGCCCAGAGATTCAGATCGCCCACCTGCGGGCCGTCCATGCTGACGATCCGGAAAAAACTCCCCGCAGCAACGCGGAAAGTTCCGGCGGCACGCGGCGGCACAATCATCTCACCCGACAATGTCATTGTTGCACGCGCGGCAATATATTGGCTCATGTCCGGCAACGGCAGGGTATCGAGCGGATAGCAGATCACGGGTTTGGCCGACTTGCGAGCATCGGCATCAGCGGGAGCCTTATTTTCTGCGATACGTTTCATGGATTGTGTTTCCTTAATTCGATAGCCGGCAGACTTCAAAGAAGGCTTCGTATACCCGAATATAACCGGGGGGGAATGTCGTCTGGCACGCGGCATTTGAAAAGATTCTCCGTAACCAGCTATTATTTATGACAAAAAAACAGGTCCAAGCCCATAATTCGTGCCGAATAATTTAACATATTGTATATTTTTAATAGGTTGTCTTTGTCAGACCCTTATAGCTCTATAATTGGTCATCCGGAAGCTCCAACAATCGAACATCTTCAAGATCCACAATTCTGCCTGCTGCTTTTTTTGAAGCTATTAAATCTTCCACACAAACAATGTAAAACTGCTGCCGCTGATAATTCATGGTTTTTTTACGCTCCCATGAATCCTTAAATATAAGGCCTGGCGTCTTTGTTTGTACGTCTACTCGCACTCGATCTTTAAAGATGGTGATTTCGTTTGATAGAATCTCATCAACGTCGGTCAGTGATGCCGTTCCCAGACCAGCATCTAAAAGGGCATCTAAAAGAAGGCGGGCATTTTCTCGGGTGGGTTCTATCAGGATATCTAAATCAAAAGTAGCTCTGGGGATGCCGTACAAAACAGCAGCGATGCCTCCGATGACTAAATATTTTACATTATGTTTTTGAAAGGACGCGAATACGTCCTTTAACCGGTTGAGCATCTTTTTTCCCCGGAAGGCCGGAATTCAAGGTCAGGGCTAAGTCGGTAAAGTTACAAAGCAAATCCATTCTTTCCGATAGGGACAACGACCGGAACCATTTGACCTTGGCTTCTATGGTTTCATCGGAACGGTTATGAGAAATTTTATCATTCATGTTTGCAACTTACTATATTTTATTTAGATTTTCAATTTTTATTTGGCTCGTGGAACCACCTGGACCTTAAGCATAACCTCGCCATACCCATAACACCCAACACCGACATCCGGACATCGGACATATCGCATGAAATGAAAGTTGTTAGGATGATGCCCTTTCTTTCAGCCATATCTGATTTGGATCCCGAGCTGATGCATTTTCCAGATCCAACACCCGAAGTGCAAGGGGGTCGTCGAATATTTTGGGATCATCCAGGACCTGATGTGCGGCGCAATGCATCGCGACACGCAGTGCTGTCCTGCTCGAGCAGTTCTCTTCCATAAGGTTCTCCGGTTGATGGTGTAACTGAATGGAATGTGGGTCGTTATCCCTCCAAAAATAGGCATCTTCAGCGCTTAAATCGCTATTTTCAGGGGTAAAATCACTATTGCAAGGAACATGCGCTTTACGAATGTTGTAATATCCTCTTAATCCTTAATCCCGTCTTCTTTTCTATAGCGTGTTTATTAAACGTATTCTTTATTACATCAGATTGTTACCGTGGACCGACCCCCACTCCCTTTTCCCTCGCAAGACTTGGAAGTTCAATTCCCCCTGCTGGTTGACGGGCGGTGGAATGGTTAGGAGCGGCTTCTATTCATCATGCTTTTGGCAGCATTGACGACACGGCTTTCCAAATAGCATCGGTTCTCTGTTGTATATTGTTTATAATGTTCTCAGATGAAACCCCGCGGTCAAAGCCGGATTGTAAAGAATATGCCATTCGCTCCAAAGGACAATCCCGATATCCAAATTGTATCAGGCCCACGCCGTATGCAAGTAAGAAGTTATAAAAACCTAATCTCTCCCATTGGATAACATGTACCAGTTCGTGAAAATAGAGACTCTCTGTTTGATAAAGGTGACTGACAAAGAATGTGTCCTTATAAGTAATGCCTGACTTCAACATGTTTTCCAATTGCGTGAATTCAGTCAGACCCATTTGAGTGAGGGGAGGAAAAGGGACTTTTCCTGTGACGACCACTACTTGTACTCTGGCAAGCAGATCATGGGGGAACACCTCACTTAGCCGGGGAGATGAGAGGCTTCTCACCGAAACGGCATTAGGTCTGTGTTCCGCCAGTATTTTGTCAATCCATTCCTGAATTGCGGGCAAAGTTGACTGGAATTTATGTATGAGATCAGTTGGATTCATCTTCTTATGCTCTTGCCGAGTATGTAGAATAAGTCAAAAACGATGGTAAAATTTTCCCGACCCAACATCTCTTATCCTTTGTCTTCGTATTGCTTCTGCCCTCTGACTTCGGACTTCTTGTATGAAACTATGCTCGCCGAAGTTTCTTTTTTGATCAAACTGGGTGCTTGCGTCCAGCGGCTGGGCTGACCTCCGACTTCAGACTTCGGACGTCTGTCCTCCGGCACCCAAAATGCCTTTTTAAGGCCTTGTTGGACTTTGCTCATAACTGATTCATCCATACTTGATAAAAGCCAGGTTCCCCTTAATCGTATGCGAGACGTGCATTTCCATTTCATCAAACACCGATAAGAGATCTTCTGAGCTTCGGGAAATGAGCGCTCCTGATCCGGCAAGCATATTCAGATAGCGGCTGCTCCAACGACTGCTTTGCACCAGCGTGGTTATTGCTGAATTTCCTTTATCTGTTAATACGCGTCTTATTTCTTTTAGCGCTGTTTTCACATCATCTATACTTAAACAATGCAGGAGATTGAGCGATATAACCGTATTGAAAATATTAGCTTTGAATGGCAACTGAAGTGCATCTGCATGCAAAAAAAACATATTTCCAGATATATTTCCCATTAGTTTCTCAAGTCGCGATTTGCCTTTGCGCAACAACTTTAATGACTGATCCAGAAATACGATAGGCAGATTCGAACATTTTTCATAAATCTTTGCCGTAAATGCCAAGGAGCCGCATGCAAGATCCAGAACCCACCCCTCAGAAGACGAAGCAAGAATATCTTCACATAAGGCAGAATAATCTTTTATAGAGTATCCCCACATCAACCGGTTATAAATACGATTGCAGGCTACCACGTCGTAAATCGTAGACGCACCAACACTGTCATAAGAACCTGGTGCATCTCCAATGGAATAAACCGAATAAATACCTGGTTCGGGGCAACTTAGGTTTACATCCTCTGAAATTATTTCCGATAAAACGCGAGGAACTGACATTGTTTTTGTCAATCTTCTTGTCATCATGACATGGGTTGTCTCACAATCGTTTTCCATTTCTCCGGTGCCGCTCGTCGTATGTCGCTTAAATATATTTCATGATGTTTGCCTAACACTCACCTTATCGTGCGAATCCGCCAAATGGTGCCATGAACACCGCTCCGATTCCACTTAAAGCCTGCTTTACTTCATTGTTCGGTTTACCATAGACCACTAACTGCGTTACCTCTACAGCCGCCATAAACCGTTCCGCAAACTTCTCCCCAAACGCTCCCAAATGAGTCATTGCCGCTGCTGAATCCACATATCGCTCGTAAAGATGGCAACTTTGACTATCTTCGGTGATTGCCCATTCATAGTTCAATGTATTGGGTTCATTGGCCTGTGTGGACTGTACCATTTTCTTCATCAATGCTTTGAAATTGTCAAATTCACCTGGCTTAATCACAACTTCAAGTAACCAATAAACATTATCACTCATTTGTCATGCACTCCTTTATAATTATTTTGAAACCTCACTCCCATAAATATGCAAGTTTTTTAGAAAATTCAACGAGTCTGTAGAACCATTCAGAAACGATGCTAATCTCCTCTTAATCCATAATCCTTGATCCTTAATCCCGACTTTCAATCCCATTCATCAAGAAAAAATCCTCAATCGCCTTTATACCAAGGAGCTCCAAGAAACGCATAAAATCATAGCTGTCCCCATTATCTCTCCTATCTGCCCCAATTATATCCCCCTATTCTATGGTCTCATGCTTTGATCCAACGCAATGACTCAGCGCGTTCGCTTGAAGAGAAACTCCTCAATTCTCCGCTGATGGCCAATTTAGCGATTTTTAATCCCCAGTCGACCCATTGTGGTCCACCGACGACTCCCATTTTTTCAAAATCATTTCTGTGAGTAAGTCCAAAATGAGCGTCATCCCATAATGCCGCAGCCTCCCATCCATAAAACTCATCACCCATGTCCAGCAGAAGCCGCGCCTTTCCATGTTCGCGAATAATCGATTCCAAGCGTGGAATGAGGATTTCCTTATAATCCTGATCTGTTAATTTGCCAGAGGCGCTGACTATAAGAATATTTCCATTGCTTTCCGGTAACACCTTAATCATGGAATTCTCCTTTTCTTTGTGACAAGGACCTCTGAAGGTACGCCGTAGGCACTGAATTTTCTATTATACAGGATCCGCCAGTTCGGCTCGGCAACAAGTTCAGAGAGACTGATCGGTCGGCATCCGCCGACAAGGGCCGGTCGGATAGCATATATCAACATCCAAATGCTTTCTGCAGCACGAGAGGTAAAAGTGAATCCGTGTGTGAGGCTCACCAAGCCCAAAAGCCCGTCATCCGATAATATTCTCCACGCCTCTCCAAGTATCCTTCGCATGTCCTCAAATTCCAGCAGGTCAAAAACATAGTTGGACACGAATCGATCAAATGCGCCCGTCTCGAAATCGAGTTGAGGCGAACTGCTGACGAGGTGCACTTCTGCTCGAAGTCCGAATCGAACGAGGCGTTCCTTAGCCAGAGACACCATTGTCTCGCTGATATCGACCCCGACGTACCTTGCATTCGAAGGAAGGTGTTCTTCAAGGAGTCTCTCCGCGAATCGGCCCGTGCCACAACCAAACTCGAAAACCGAACTGGCTTTATCGAAATCGCACTTCCGGATGAGCGCTTCTATTGCGATATCCTCATAAAAGCTCTGTGAATCCTGCTTCTTTCCAAAGCGGTCGTAAAAAGCCTTGGCTTGCTGATGAGACAACGTGCGACACTCCATCTGATCCTGAACCTCTTAGACGTCCAACGAGTCTGTAAAACCAGTCAAAAACGATGCTAATCTCCTCTTAATCCCTAATCCTTGATCCTTAATCCCAATCTCAGATCCATTCATTCAGAAAAAATCTTCGGTCGCCGCAATCGCTTTTAGACCATTTTAGACCGTGGAACTTCAAGAAACGCATAAAATCATAGCTGTCCCTTTTATGTCCCCTCAAATATTTGTTAGGGAATGATGAATTTAATCATCTCGGGGGATACGGAAACCAGCAATTTTGCTTCCTCCGAATTTTTATCAATAAGCTTGAAATCCAAAAATTCAAAACCGGGGGCAACCGAACACCCCACCAGGACTGTATCCGATATCGGCTCCGCCGCTTGCCAAACACCCGCTGGGACAACATGGCAAAAACAATTGACGACGCTTGATAGAGTCGTACATTCGGGTGGCGAATGGGTCTCGTCCCATGTATATAATTTGATCCCTTTTCCTTGGTACAGATTCCAGACCTCATCCGAGGCAACCATATGAAAACGGCTTACTTCTCCGGGTTTCAGCGAGAAATAAATATGAGTCAAAGCTGATCTTGTAGTGCCATCAGGCTTAGATACGGTATGGGGGGATCTGAATATTTCAAGATATCGACCCCCCTCTGGGTGTTCTATGAGATCAATGGATTTCATGCCTTAAACTTGATTAAATCCCCCAATACTGCTAATCGGGCGCGCATTTATTCGCGACGGCTGCATTAGCTTGGTTATAAGAACGCATTAAATTTTATCGATCAGAATGCGATTATTATTATTTGAATACTGATCAAATCAAAAAAGCGGACAAATCACTCTAAGATCTAATCGGTATTTCCGCACCTTTTATCCGTATTTCTCTTAAACGTGTGTTTTTGGCACCAAAAATACCGTTTTAAGCCATCTTGGAGCGTGTTTTCTAAATGTATTGTTCATTATATTAAATTTTTACCGTGGCCCGACCCCCATTCTCCCTATTAGGGTTTTAATGTTTGCAGTTAGGTGGACCGCTTATTTTCAGCTGCCGCAACTTTTTTTCGGTCGGATCCAAGAGATGGTTCGATCACCACTCGCTGTCGATATCCAAGAACATTGATTCTTAAGCCAGTGTCCATGGTTTTGCGAAGTAGATCTTACGGACTTCAGCTGCTTTAGTCTTGGCCCATTCTTCCAACCCCATTTTTTTGATCAAACAAAGATTGAAAACTTTAATGTTGTGGGGCAGGTCGGCAGCCTTGTCGGCATATGGGTGCAGATTATCGCAGGGGAACTGATCGCAATCGCTGCAAAATCTCAATTGTTTTTCCTGAGAGCACTCGTAGGCCGCACAACGATGTGCTTCACCGAAGACATGTTTTTGTAAAGGTATTTGGCCGTTGTGGCTGCGGCAACCCTCACAAAGCATTATTTCAACCGGGATATTGTATTCCTTGGATAGTTTCTCAACCATGTTCATTGCTTCCTGGTTCTCATGGGCCAAATAAAAGTGACAATTGAAACAATCCAGACCACATGGGGCGGTCAGTTGAAAATAATCCATAGATAATTCCCCCTTTTTGAATCTTTTAAAGCCTTACGAGTTTATAGGATAAGTCTGGAACGAAACAGATCCTTTTCCTGTTTTGTGATCAAATCAAAAAAGCGGACAAATCACTTTAAGATCTAATCGGTATTTCCGCACCCTTTGTCCGTATTTTTCTTAAACGTGTGTTTTTGGCACTAAAAATGTCGTTTTAAGCCATCTTGGAGCGTGTTTTTTAAATGTATTGTTCATTATATTAATTTCTTACCGTGGCCCGACCCCATTCCACCCAAACTCATCACTTGCCAAAAAACCTTCGGTTCGCTAGATCTTCAATCTTCAGATCAGGCCTCACAGATAGAAGAATTGCTTTAAATCCTGAAATGTTATCTATTAAGGACGAAACTACAATCCTGCCAGTGGAATGCTTTATTGTAATTGAGCTCATATAATCCGTCATTGATGTTATATCTTTAGGGGCAACTTCAGTTTTTTTTAAGATGGCATGAAAAACGAATACTGAATCATCTCGAACAACAATTCTATACGGCGATGTAAATATTCTATACCATAAGTACAGGGCAAGTAGGGTGATAACGGGACCAAATACTTTTAATTGAGGTAAATCATAGGGTGGAATTACGATCCAAGTAATGCACAACATAATCAATGGAATTATAAAAAATTTATATTGATTAGAGAAAGTGAATGTTTTCATTATTATTCACAAGTATCGATTGAACTGTGCGGCGCGTCTTTTGCGTCCGCACCAGTGATAGGTTGGCGGAATCTAACCCCACGATGCCACTTGCTCAATTCTTAAGTAAATTTGTTTAAACCTATCTTTAGTTGAATGTCCCCATCCGCTATACCATTGACCAAAATCATACCTTCTCTCTGATCCATTCTCATCTGAAACGAATCCTGCTTCGCGGAAAATTGCTTGCGCTTCCTTCCCTTCTACATCTTTAGGGTCTAGTCCCTTTCCAGTCAAGCAAAGCGTGAACCACCAATCTGCGTGATCTGGGCTGAGTTTTCTAAAATAATTAGCGGCACCTATGATTCTTAGGCCATGTCCTCCCAGTGCCTCATAAACGCTAAGGCTGCCAATTCTCAAAGCGGCCATTAAAATAGTGCCGACCCCTAAACACCAATATAATTTCCCTTTTTTTGATTCATCTGTCTCGAAGACGTGGCCCATTATTCTAAAAACATCTTGGACTTGCCTAGGCGTCATTTTCATATAGCTTATCAATTCAACAATGTTTTCTACACGGTTGTAATCAATTGACATTATGCAATGTCGTTCATTTTCTCTATCTAAATAATACTCAACGTATCGTTCAGCTAATTTTTTGTAAGCACTCTCGCTCGGTTTTGGCAATGGAACTTCTCTTTGAACAAATTTTCTATAGTACTCAGGAAAATTCAGATCAGCACCAAAGGAGGTTTTTGCAGAGCTTTCTAATTGCTTTCGATCCACGGCTATAACAAAAATAATTCCTTTAATATCAAATACATGTTTAATTGTTTCTAAATATGAAATAGCATAATCGGGGCGGCATCTATCTAACTCATCAACCAATATTAAGATATTGGGGTTTACGCTTTCGATAATTTCTTTGATGGAAGTCTTTAGTGATTGCAGAGCATTCTTCCTCATTCTAAAGATATCAAAAAGTCCATTAGGTGCCTCCTGTGGCCGTTGTCGGGAAGATTTCTTCTTCTCAGCTAATTCGCCGGCAGACACGGCGTCAATTCCGGTAAATTTATTTACAATTTGGCCGCCAATTCCAGTGATAAACCAACCCACATCTTTAGCTGCATTAAGAAGTTTATGGGTATGTTGGTCCTCACTATTTAACGCCTCAACGAGAGCCGACACAAGGGATAAAAAAGGATCACCACAGTAGTCATCATTCCAAGCATTAACTTTAACAATTAATGGCCTGTCCTCGGGATCTATTTTATTATTGATACGATCCGTCCACATTTTAAGAAAGGTACTTTTACCAGCACCAAATCCTGCATTCAAACTAATCACAAGGCTTTCTGGGACAAATCGTTGCTCAACACGAATAAATTTTTCAAGCTTTTCGGCAAATTCCTCTAATTCAAGCAAGTCCTCATGAAATGTGTCGATTTCCATTGTTCTCCTGCCAACGCTTGAGCTGTGCGGCGGCGGCACGCCGTCAGCACCAGTGACATGATACTAGTTATGGCCTTCCTAAAGTTGAGAGTGTAAAATGGAATTACCCCTAATTCCTACAACCCCCAACCAAAGGAGGCCATGTTATGAGATTTTACAATCAACAACACAAGCATTATTGCGGTATCGATCTTCATGCCCGGAAAACTTGTCCGCCTCTGGAGGATGTACGTCTGTATCTTAAACAACAAAGGGAAAGTTTTGGTTCACCAAAATATCAAAACCGATCCGGAACTGTTTTTCGAGATAATTTTTCCCTATATCGATGACGTCGCCGTCGGAGTCGAATGCGTTTTTTGCGCCGAGCCAAGCTCGGGATCTACCCACTGGCAAAAGGCGACAGACCTGTGTTTCAATATCTAAGATCACTTTGGCTATTCTCTCAATCCCGATAGATGCTTGTCCGCCTCAGGCGGATTTGGAGCAGATCATAGATCCCGCTTATTGCGGGGCGCGTTATGCCCTGACGCTCATGATAGAAGACAAAAGCCGGAACCAACGAGTCGTTTGTCAAGAAATCTGATTCGAAGACGGAAGATTTATCCATTATTTTAGATTTCCGATCTATAGGAGTAGTTTTTCCCTTGACAACCGAAGGCCATATAGATGTTGGGCCTATCCGGCCGATAGGTTTACGGTTGAAAATCCCAACAGCAGCACAGGCCAAACTTTTAGATCAGAGAGTACGTTATCCTCTAGATATCTCTATTAGCCTTCCGGATGCTCCAAATCGGGTTTGGGCTTCTCTGACCGTATCCAAAACTCGCAGATTTTCTCGATGTTAGGTTCCTGCCTCTGCTCCATCTTTTTCGCCCAGTGTTTCCCAAATTCCGGGTCGCCGCTATTGGGAACTTGGCTTTCATCAATGATGGGCGTCACTGCAAGACGTACCGGCATTTTGGATGCTTGTCCGAGAGCAATAACCTGTCCCCTGGGAAGCGATGGCAGAACATCTGTTAGCATCTGCATGGAATCCGGTAACAGAGCAACAATATGGTTTTTGTCGGTCGTATTAGCCAGACGCATGCAAAGAAAGGTGTTGCACTGACTCAGCAATGTTTCGCTCAACTCGCTGGGACGCTGGCTGACGACCAGTGTGCCAATCCCAAACTTGCGGCCTTCCTTGGCAATACGTTCTACGCTGTTACTCGCTTCCCCATAGGCCCCACGCCCGCTGCGCGATATATAATTATGCGCTTCTTCATAAACAGCCAATGTGGGTGTACAAAACCCACGTTCGGCGAGGAAATGAACTTGAAATAACATTCGAGAAAGAGTCGCTACAACAGCCCCAACCGTCTCTGATGGCAAATAACTAAGGTCGAATACCGTAACAGGTTTGGATTCCTTCCCCAAAAACCCAGTCAACTCCCGAACGATTTTCGATAGTTCGTCATCCTTAGCCTTGAGCGTGTACTGAAACATGAAAGCGTACCGTGGGTCATTTGCGCGCGCATCAACGCGAAGGGTCAACCGATCTAGTTCGCCATGTAATGGGCCACCAGTAATAACTCTCGGTTTCTTCGGTTTGAATTTCATCCTTCGTGTGAGCCAATCTTCGGCCTCACCCTCTTCGAGCGCCAGATCATTGGTTCCAGATGTATATGTCACGCCATTCAGATTGTGTAGGTAATTCTGGAGATGGCTGAACAGAAAGGGGATTGGGGCATCCAGATCAATCTTGTCCGCCAATTCTTCGTTTTTTAGGACGTTCCGGCAATATTCCTGCTTGAGCTTCAACACACCATCCCTGAAAGCCCACCGTTGGTTGTGGATATTGAACTGGTTGCTGAGGTCAGCGCAAAGCGAGAAGAGGTCGTCAAATCCATGAAGCCAAGCCGGAAGCGAGAGCAAATCCGCTCGAATACATCGGGCTGAAGGAAAGCAGGCACTGTACTCGCCATGAAGATCGAACATCACAACATTTGAGCCGTGGTATTTCGTCACCATCTGTTGAAGTAGGCGTGCAACGGTGTAGGATTTTCCACAACCCGTTGTGCCGACGATCGCTGTGTGTTTCCCTAATAGGTGATCTACATCAAGGTACACCGGAAGATCAGTGTCAACGTAATCGCCGATGGTAATAACCGCCCGGTCTGATGGCGGCGAAAGAGCTATGCGAAGATGGTCTTCCAGCGCAAGTGTTACAACATCGCCCACAACCGGCAGCCGTGATACACCTACCTCAAATCTTTTTCCGACTATGGTTCCCACAAGCACACCATCAACCAATGTCTTGTCAATCTGCGTCAGAGATGTCGGAAGATACGGAAAGTTTCCCTCCGGTAGAATAGTGTCATTTTCCCGATCTCCATAATTTTCGACAGATGGTGTCCAGCTGCTCTTGCGGACAGTCGAAACCAGTAGAAGGTGTTTATCATGCCCAGCGTCAACGACGAGGTATGTCCCGGGTTGGCCGACTGAATAAGTTGCACCCTCATGTCGAATGTGCAAGTCGCTCAATAGTGGATCGACCTCCACGGTTAGTCGAACCCCGGAAACTGCGAGTACGTGACCAATATTCTTACTCATGACATACCCCCCTTGAGCTGGCTACCAAACGACATGGTCTCTAAGGATACAAATTCATTTATGAATTCTTCAAATCCCATGCTGATAACCGGTTGCACAGACCGGGAAGATCCGAAGTAACTTTTGAGTTCGTCGTTAGTTACCTGTGGATCAATCACAAACAGCAGTGTATTGTCACGCTCCACAAAGGAGCGGACAGCTGACCGAATATGTTGATCGGGGAAACTCGTCCCGACACATATCAGCAGTTCTATTTCTTCCAGCGTGCGACGAAAAGCTTCAAACATATCCATATATGGGAATGTGTATGTTTGGGAATATTTAGCTGGAGTTGGAAAAATTACAATACGCTGGTTATCCGAGGGCAATTTCGCGCAAATAGCTCCGCAATCGCTAAGGCTATTCCCTAATTCAGTGTCAAGGCGACGTACGATAATTGATTGATCAGAGAAAGCTTCCTCTTCCGGGGTTTCTCCTCTGACAAAAGGCTGAGTAAAAGTCCAGTCGATAGAGCCGTGAAGTTTCCAGTAGTAAACAGCGCACCTGTTGCTGGCTGGGGAAGGAGGGCGGGAATAGCAACTCATGTTAAATGTAGGGAGTATCGCACTTTCGAAACCGTCAACTAAAATGATGTCCGGGTGGCGCTCAGCGCGAACCCTCTGCGAAAGCCTCACAATGGCTGCTTCAATACACAGATCTATATTGGTAGTGAAAACGCGAACGAGGCGGTTCACAGGTTTAGAAAATGACGCCATCGAAAGAAAAAACCGAGATAAATATTCAACCTGACCCGCCCCATGATTTGTGTATTTCTGGCTTGTCAAATCGCACATGATAGCCATAAATTGAATCAACTCGTCAGAAACTTTACTGATTATATTTGAGTTGACTGTCGTATTGCCGAACGCTGTAGTCACAGTAGCGAAGGGAGTATTCTCACTGCCGACAGCGTCCAGTATTTGATAGAGCCTCGTGAGCAAATCCTCAATGTTCCACGTTGCATTCTCTTCCTCACCATGGGGGCAGAGCTCGGATAGAATATTGAGCGTTGATTCACTGATCCCGTGGTCGGGTTTGCGCATTTTGATCATATCTCTAAGAATTTTGGCAATTTCGGCCATGGTTGGGATGCCATAGTCGTAGCTTGAACCAGCGCCTAGAAATATTGCACATCTCTCCTTCGCTTGTCGTAGATTGTTATGCAAATGTAAAACCGGTGAATCGGCCATGATTACCTCCCGAAACCAACTCAGAGAATGCGAGGTTGTTGTTTATCGAAATCCTATCATTTTGCTTATTCTACATTCGCTGAATATCTTCTCGCCCAACGATGGAACTCTGCGGAGTTGCTTTTTGTGTCCGCACTAGTGCCGGTTATGCATCATTCTTACACAGCTTTAACAATGCTCCACCAAGACGGCTTATTTTAAAACGAACTTCATTGTCTGAGGCGCTGATCCCGATACTTCCTGCTGGTGTAGGAACACCCATATCAATTAAACCTAGCCGATTTAGGTTAGATGTCGAAAGCCTCACATCATCTTCACTAAAATTTGTATTTTCCACTATAACTTCAATGGATATATTGCCCAAGGGATTGTTCCAGCCTTGGCTATCCATCCAGTCCAAAACTTTGGCATCAATAGGATCGATAGAAGACAAGATATTTACATATGACTTTTTAATTTTATCTTCATAATTTGGGTCTGTGGCATTAGCAATTAATTTCGCCCACTTTTCCCGTAGATTGTCATCCTCAACAAGAGAAGCGGCTTCAATCAATGGTATTCCAATTGGTGGCGGTATAGGTACTATTTTACCTTGAAGGCCTTTTTTTCGATGCAGCTGTTGAACTTTGTCTCCAATAATGATCAGGTTTTTATATCTGTAAAATTTGGCCCAATCATTTACAACGCCACCGGCTTCTTTAAAGGTGTCCCCAAGCACAGTGTTCAAAAAACCACCTACTTTTTCTGCGACCTCTAATGCCTTTGTTGTTGTTTTTGCAATTTCTTTTGTAGTTTCATCCATATTTAACTCAACGCTCACAATCATCTGGCAGCGGAAGCCGCAGGCTGTAGCTGATCAGGTGCATTGTGTTGTTGGGAAATTTCCCTTTTCCTTTCGCATAAAGGGCGTCATTTTGGGAAACCTTGGCCCCGCCATCGGTTAATATGCGATCCTGGATAGAGCAAGTAGCTACGAGGTAGGTGAATCCCAAATTCTCTCGCCGCCTTTTCCATGGCCTCTGATTGTCTTAAGTTGCCAGCATACTTAAGAACCGCATTCTTGAATTCGCTGGAACTTGTCGTAAACCTCCTATGACGTGCATTACCGGTGCGAGCATCCGCCTGCATGGGATTTGATGGGTTTTCTTTTTTTCCTTTGTTAAACAGCAGCAATTCGCAGGCACGCTTATCTGTCACGAGGTATCCAATAGTAGCAATAACCTTTAGCCTAAAGGCTTTGAACCGAGAATCTTCGGACAAAACATTAAGGAAGGCGAGATACTCCCAATATGCATTTGGTGCTTCTAAACGATACTGATACGGGGCCTCTTGATGAAGGTAGCGGTAGACACGACTGTCCCAGATGGCGTATTTTTTAGGGTTAATGAAATGCAAAAGCTTTGACGCCCCAACCACGCTCCCATTGATTGCTTCTGCCAATCGCGAAAATTCACCTTTTGAAATTCCTTCTCTTCGTGATTTATTCGCGATTGCAGTCACTACATCTATGTCCCCCTTCAATTCGAGCATCGTCGGCATCCAGCCGTAAGTGAAGTAGGCTCCTATCACTAAGTCGTGTGGCGTAAGTTCATCTTTCGAGGCGAAAAACTCCAAGAATTCCTTGTAGGAGCTATGAATCCACCTCTCACCAAAAGATGAAACTGTTTCAGCATCTCTATAGAACCTGTCTGCGTCAATCATCATTAATTATCCCAACATTATATATTATGTTGAATCGACTTTTTCATCAACAAAACCGAAATGAGACATTTTGGTGGCACTGTTGAAAGAAAGTCTATTTTGTCAAAATGTTTTATTTTAGATGCTTAGAAAAATTTAAATAATTTTTATGTATTATAGAAATGTAATTCTTTCCATTTTATCTTTAAATTCAATGGTTATGCCGATTCGATATGATTTAATAATCGAAAATTCTGAGACACCTTCTATCGCCAAAGCAGTTAGGATCAGCGCTATTCCGGAACATCAAAACCATGCTTGCGAATTTCATCAAACAGACGATCCTTTTCTATTGGCTTTACAAGAAAACCGTTGCAATTTGCTTGGACCGCGGCCAGGACATAGTTTTTGTCCGAAACTGCTGAAGTCATAATGATCTTAGATCTCGTTTCCGGATTTAATCCTTTTTCAACTTCCATTTGTCTGATCTTTTTCAGCGTCATAATTCCGTCAAGCTCGGGCATCAGGATATCCAGGCAGATCAAATCATAGGGGTGATTGTTCTCAAAGGCCATTTTAACAGCGGCAAATGTCTCTTTGCCATTGGCGGCAATATCAACTTCACCAAAGGGGGTCAGCAGTGCATTTATAGGCTTTCTCGATACAAAATCATCTTCAGCAATTAATATTTTCATGATTTTCCCTCGGTGTCCAGGTGTCAAATGTTAGGTTTCAGGTGCCGGGTGTCCTCAGTTAAATTCGCTCCACTCGTCTTCTTCGAAGAATTTAACGGAGCAAGCAAAGATCAGAGGTAACTTTTATCGTAACATTCACAACAAAGGAGATCCCCTTCATCCTTGGCGTCGCAAAACTAGCACATCTTCGGTTATTCTTTTAATATAGTTTATTATGAATTCCTCAACTGTGGTGTTATGCCTTGTAAGGCTTAGTGGATCTGCACTTCGGGAAAGCTGAACAACCCCAAAACTTTTCACCTGCTTTCGGGCCTTTTTTTGCTGTCCGCAATACCATCTCAGCGCCGCAGAGCGGGCAAATCATATCATCTGATTTTTTGATGAGGAGCTTCGGTTCCTTTTGCACTTCTGCTATAAGATTTAGCAACTCTGAACCATCGAGCAGTTCAAGTGGTTTACCTCTTGAGAAGTCTCTTGCTTCCTGGCTAAACCTTCCACTTGAAATAATGACCCCTCCTGTTGCGCCTTCTGCGGTAACAACACCAAAGAGTTCGCGAATCACTTTGACCCCGACCTTTTCCATTTTCCAGTGTTTGCACTGAACCAGGAGCTTCTCGCCGCCCCTTCTTAATACAAGATCGACGCCTCCGTCCGCTCCGCCTCCGCCGGTCTCGGTCACTATGTAGCCTTTTCGTCGATATGCCTCGCCAACGAGTTCTTCAAACTCCTGCCAGTTAATTGTTCGAAGCGATTCGATGCCGGTCTGCCGTTCGAGCAACTGGCCTTTTCGCCAGGCAATAAATGCTGATATTCCTGCAACGAAAAGAATTAATCCCCCGAAAAGAGCGGCAAGGCCCGGCAAATCCTTGGCAAGGCTTTTATAAAGGGGGCTCTGAAATGAAATGGATGGAATCAAATACTTGAAAGAAAGGTAAACGACGGCCGCTAGGATAACATTGACCCAACAGGGAAGCAGGGCCAAATCATCCAGGATTGTTTTGCTTCGTCGTGCCACGTGCAATTGTCCTTTCTCGCATGAGTGGACGTTTTATATATTCGTACACGATCTTATACCTCAAATGAGCGTAAACAAAACCGATAGGGATTATAATGTCTTAATTTCAATGAGTCATCTTACGATTTGAACAATTTTTATATTTCTACCAACAGCAAGATATGAATTCTGCAATTTTATATCGGTTTTGTTTACCCGTCGGGAAAGCCGATGATACCCCATCTCCTTCGTTGCCGAGGGTTCGCGGTAGATGACTACAGCTTCACCCT
The DNA here is from genome assembly GCA_963778575.1 of uncultured delta proteobacterium. GTDB lineage: Bacteria > Desulfobacterota > Desulfobacteria > Desulfobacterales > UBA11574 > UBA11574. Next base: position 150,392 of record CAVZUV010000014.1, read on the forward strand.
CGGTCGCCTTGGATCTGGGGCATCAGGAGCTCGACTTTCGCTCAATCAAGGTTATAGTGTTACAACACCCTGATACACCCATGTTTCAAAATAAGCAATAGTGAATTTTAGAGTGCGGAATGGGTAGGGGAAATACTTGGTGATCTAAAAAGCCGATGGAAGAGAGCGGAGGACGGAGGACGGATGACGGAGGACAGATGACGGATGACGGAAGGGAAACCGATGGAAGATGGACGACCGCTGCGCTTGGGCGAGGGACGAATAAGGCAGATGTCAGAGGGCAGAGATCAGAGGTCGGAAGTCAGAGGGCGGAGGACGGACGACGGAGGACGGACGACGGAAGGGAAAACCGATGGACGAGAGCGGAGGACAGACGACGGATGACGGAGGACGGAGGACGGAAGGGAAAACCGAGGGAAGATGGACGACCGCTGCGCTTGGACGAGGGACGAATAAGGCAGATGTCAGAGGGCAGAGATCAGAGGTCGGAAGTCAGAGGGCTGAGGACAGAGGGCGGAGGACAGAGGGCGGATGACGGAGGACGGACGACGGACGACGGAAGGGAAACCGATGGAAGATGGACGACCGCTGCGCTTGGACGAGGGACGAATAAGGCAGATGTCAGAGGGCAGAGATCAGAGGTCGGAAGTCAGAGGGCTGAGGACAGATGACGGAGGACCCCAGTTAAATTCGCTACGCTGTCTTCTTCGAAGAATTTAACGGGGCCAGCAGACGGCTGAGGGCGGAGGTCGGAGGGCGGAAGTTTATCCGCCTCGGGGACGGCGGTCCGATGGATTCCGGCTCTTGCGGTGAGGCGAACAGGGATTGATAAATGAAGGTGTTGTTTTCAGCAGTTGGGCTGATCTGTGATTTCCGCCTTCTGACTTTAGCTTGTTGAAGCGAAGCGTAAATCCCTTCATCAGGGCCTGTCTTCTAATCCATTCATTAATAAAAAAATCCTCAATTGCTTTTATACGAAGAAACTGCAAGAAACGCATAAAATCATGGCTGTCCTTATTATTCCCCCCCATATATTGAAACAAACTATTGACAACTGTCACGTTACAGATTACAATATGCCCATGATAAAAACATTTGCCGATAAAGAAACGCAACAGCTTTTCATAACAGGCAAGTCGAAACGGCTGCCACCGGATTTGATTAGACGGGCCACACGACGGTTGGAATATATCCATTACGCTACGACACTAAACGATCTCAGTATACCCCCAAGCAATAGATTACATGTACTTAAAGGAGATCGAAAAGGGCAGCATTCAATATCAATCAACGAACAATGGCGAATCTGTTTCCGATTCATCGATGGTGATGCCTATGATGTTGAAGTAACAGACTACCATTAAGGAGCTTAACCATGGCTATCTCAAACACAACAAAAAGGGAACTTCCCCCGACGCATCCCGGTGAAATGCTCAGAGAAGATTTCATGCCGGATTTCGATCTGAACGCTACTTCAATGGCAACAGCCTTAGGTGTATCACGTCAGACGATCAATGAACTTTTAAGAGAACGACGCGCCATAACACCTGTCATGGCACTGAGACTGTCCCGTCTTTTCGGGAATTCTCCCGAATTCTGGCTGAACGCGCAACATGCTTGGGATTTATGGGATTCCGAACAGCGTTTCCGCAAAGAGTTATCTCAAATTCAGCCTCTAAATGCTGCATAATTCGCGGATCGTTGCCGATCCCTCTGCTTTACAAGAAAACCATTGCAGTTTTCTTAGGACGCAGCCAGGACATAATTGTTACCCGAAACTAAGGCAGACGACTGAAGGGAAATCGAGGGAAGATTGACGACCGCTGCGCTTGGACGAGGGACGAAAAAGCGGAGGACAGATGACGGATGACGGAGGACAGATGACGGAGGACCCCAGTTAAATTCGCTACGCTGTCTTCTTCGAAGAATTTAACGGGGCCAGCAGACGACGGAAGGGAAACCGATGGACGAGATCCTCTGGCCCGTAGGGCCTACGCCCCGGAGGGATGATCGCTGCGCTAGGCTGTGGGGCGAATGAAGGCATTGACCTGTAAAAGCTGAAATTCGATCTTACGTCTCAAAATTTTAGTTCAAACTCAATCTGACACTATTCAGATATCCATTAAAGATCTCCAATTTGCGCCATTCACGAATATCATCGGGCAAAACATAATATTTAATTGGTACAAAACCGGTGGTCGATGGCAGTGATCGACGTTTTTGAGTTTCGATCCTATTAGACCATCATTGTTTAATCGCCCGTTTGGGAAGATTTCCCCCCATAGGTAATTTCCCCAGAGAAAATGAAGGCATGCTCCTATGGACAAAACAAACAAAATCGATAATAAACACTTCGGCAATCGATTGAAGAGGATAGTTGTCTTGAATGAAGCAAATGGACTTGTAATTTTCTATTGTAAATAAACCTAAATTGAGCGAAGGAGTAAAAAATGGCAATTTACGCATCTTATTTGAAAATGACTGCGGCGGGTAACAAAGAAATTAAAAAATCTCGGGAGCGTTTCGAGCAAGGGAAGAGAGGGGTGGAGAAACTCGGCGGCAAGATATTAGATGCATATTACATTGTTAGCAAAGGGGAGTACTTAATCATCAGTGAATTTCCGGATCACGATGCACGTGTCAAATCGATGGTGCACACTCTCCAGGGAGGTAATGTAAGCTATGAAGTCTTGCGGATGTTGCCCATTGAAGAATATTTTAAATTGGTAGAGACAGCATAATTTTAAATCTACTCCAACCATGGCCGAAAAGAGTCAACGATGATGAAAAGCGATTCGGAAAGCCGCTAAATGCGGACGTCTGAAAATCGCTTGTTCGCAGTGACCGGTTCCCATGGTAAATTGGAAAAGAAGAAACGCGGGTCTATATTGTTACATTAAAATCCTGGTCCTCCTCCGCAATGCGAGATCATCGATGGGCCAGGATTTTTATTATTTATCTGTTTGAACAAAAAACCACCCAGCGTCGCCAGACCTAAGGCTAAGGCAATAAGGTGCTGCTGCTCAATCTTAACCTCCTTTCTAGTAAGTCCGAGCCAGAAAGAAATAACCGAAGCAATCAAAAGAATTGAAGCCCCAAGCTTGGTTGCGATGACAATAATGCCGCTCACTGCAGCCGGGACGCCAATAATGAGTTTGTCGGCGGTCTTCATGCGGACTTCGCTGTTAGGGAAAAGCATCTCAAGATCGGTCTTGGTTATCTTCTCGAAATTGGCGGCATTAAGTATCGCAGTCAATGTCTCGACAAGTTTTTTATGTAATTCCTTTTTTTCTTGCTCCGAGTAATCATAGTTCAATTGAGTGTCTGCGTCAGGGTTGAATGGTGAATAGCAGTTTTTAAGCATTTCCACTTGATGGTGGAACTCAAAATGAATCAAGCTTTCTAAAATAATGGAATTCACTCCAGCCCTTTATATATTTTGACAGACCGAATCTAAACGGGCCATTGCCTCTGCCCGTTTAGATTAGATCATATCGAACATGTACCTGCATGGAGTGAGTTTCGAAAAACCACATATTTTGGGTGATAATACAATTTTGCCTTATTGCATATTTCTTAAATAAATCAAGCCTGTTACTCATTCTTTTTTTTGGACCATTTCAGCGGCAGATGCTGCTTTCTTTTTAGCAGCTTCAACAGCTTCTTGAGTCTTCTCTTTTGCCGTTTCAACAGCGGCTCCTGTTTTTTCTTTTACAGTTTCAGTTGTTTCTGCAATTTTTTCTTTCGCAACTTCAACAGCTTCTTGAGTCTTCTCTTTTGCCGTTTCAACAGCGGCTCCTGCTTTTTCTTTCACACTCTCCGTCGCTGCCTTAGATTCACTTTTGGTTGTTTGTTTACTTTTATCACCTTGTCCACACCCGACGAAAACAAATAAACATAAGATTCCTAATATCAATATCACTTGTTTCATAATAATCCTCCCTTCATCTGAGCATCATGGCTCTTAAAATATGTTTGACATTGTATCGTGAAGATGGGGATCGGCAACTACCACGCTTCACGCCATCTTCACGAGCCCATGGTTATTGATTTATGAGTTCCTCACTGAACCGGCGTTAATTCAACCCTTCGATTTTGAGCCCTACCGGCTTTCGTTTTGTTGCTGGCCGCTGGGTTTGTAATACCAAAACCCTTTGCTGTAAGTCGATTGGAATCAATTCCTTGATCAACGAAATATTTCTTTACAGCTTCTGCCCGCCTCTCAGAAAGGGTCATGTTATACGCTGCAGTTCCGGTAATGTCTGTATGTCCATCGACCTCAACCTTGAGATTCGGATTCTTTTTCAATATCGAAACCGATTCATTGAGCATGGGGAACGCTTTGGGTTTAATTTTATCGCTGTTAATATCAAACAGCACCGTCCCCGCGTAGGTCCAGCATCCCCTGGCATCAACCGTCGCTCCCAAGGGCGTATTGGGGCATTTATCCAGATTATCCGGTACACCGTCCTTATCACTGTCCAAAGGTTTTGGTGCCGCTGCCATGGCAACGGGTTTCGGAGCAGGCTTGGCCAAAAATAACGCTTCTACAAAACCGGCCATGTTCGCCGATGTGGCAAGTTTGTCGGCAGTGGTTGAAATTCCGCAACCACCGGCTTTGGCTATCTGTTCCAGAGTCATTTTCCCGCCAGGATTATCCCCCACCAATACCGTATCGATACACAGCCGGTCACCGAACTGGCTTTTCAAGTCCTCCGCAGCCTTTACCGGGGCTTGGTCCATATCTTCTCCATCGCTGACGAGAATGACCGCGATAGGACCTTGAGCCGACTTCAAGTTTTCACCGGCAGCGGCGAAGGCTTTGGCCAGCGGAAGAGAGCTATCTCCGCCGGGCCCCTTCGTAGCGTTTAAGGCTGATTCAAACCCTGAAGTTGAATACTTCGTTGGCCCGTAAACAAGCATGGCTGACCTGTCAGGCAGATAGGCATCATGACCAAACGTCATGAGAGCACCATTATAATTCAATTCAGGAAGTGTCTGATTCATAGCGGTTAAGAACTCTTTGGCAATCTTGGCCTTTTCCGTCTGCCCGTATTTATCTGCCATTGAAGAAGATGTGTCCAGGATCACCATAAAATTGTCAACCTTGGGCACATACTGATTGGTATCGAATTGATACGGTTCGAAAGACGGTGCGGTCTTCATAACTTTTTCCCCGCCACAACTGATTAGTAGGGTGATGACCATTAAAATAAACAATACTTTGAAATAATGTTTTACCATAATCTACCTCCTTAGTTTTCTTTTGTGTTAGTTATTCTTTTCAATTTAAAAGAGATAAGAGAATTTAAATACTTATTCATCCAATTTTTATGCCCATAAAAAGTCGATCATTCAACGTTACAAATACTGCAAGGGATTTATTTTGCACCAAATACACGCTTTAGCAAATCCGTCGTTTGCTTTGCAGGATTCGTGCGGATAGCAGCTTCTTCCTTTAATCATGATAATACTATGCATTAAATGTTTCAGGAAATTTTTATACATGATTATCACCTCCACACTATGACTGTTATACCCCTGTCATTTTCTGTAGTCTTCTACAGACATTCACCTTAGCATCCTCTCCTTGGAGAAGAGGTCAGAATGCCATTAATCTTTCCGGGCTGTCTATAACTCAGATGTACAAAACGCACAGCGTGATGCATTGATTGATATAGTCGAGAAACATTTGGGACACTCTTTAGTCGTCGGTTCCTCCGGAGGTGCTTCCTCTTTTCTTTTGAGCTGGTTAATTCCGCGAATAAGCATAAAAACGGCAAAGGCAACTATTAAAAAGCTGATCACCGTATTAAAAAACATGCCGTAATTGATAGTAACAGCACCGGCCTTCTGAGCCTCAGCTACAGTCGCAAATGTGCCGGCAACCGCCCCCTGTTTGATAACGAGGAAAAGATTGGAAAAATCTACATTTCCAAGTAGCAAACCGATCGGCGGCATAATGATATCGTCAACCAGTGATTTTACTATGGTACCGAAAGCAGCACCAATTATGATACCAACGGCCATGTCTACAACATTCCCCCTCATGGCAAATTCTTTAAATTCTTTTAGCATTTTTCTTTTCCTTTTTTGTTGATCGACTTTGATCAGCAGAATCGATCAAGATTTGTTATTAAAACTCCAAATTTGACAACTTAGTTCAGGGTGATTTTATAAACGGCCATGCCTACACATTGATTTAAATGTTACCCCTGCCTTTATGGCATCTTACAAAATAGACACCTGGATCGTAGAAAATGAAATAGAAGTTATGGATATGATGGGTACAAGAGCCAATAAAATAAAAGTATCCCTTTATTTTGCAACAATATCTAAAATGGAAAAAGTGATGCTGACAACGATACAGGTGACCGAAAATACTAGAAGAAGCCATTCTGAGATTATTTTTTTCATGATTATATGCTCATCCAATTATGTGCTGACAATATTGAACTCAAAACGTTTTTTTTTAACGGTGAATATGCTGAAATTTTTATGTCTCGGATTTTCTGCCGGCGGCGAAGATTATAGAAATGTCAATAAGAGCTTGAAGGAAACGATAGCGGGATATCGTAACCATACTCTTCGGCGTAGTCTATTCCACATCCCGCATTCAATTTTCCAGAAAACGAACCCATTTCCTGTATGGCGCCAAGCAATTTGCACTCTTTAAGGCACTTATCCTTCGGCAGATGTTTCCTCGTACAATCTTTACATGGAGAACAGATCATTTTGCTTTTCCAGGTTAATAAGCTCAAAGACCGTTAAAAGGATCATTTAAAAAGGTAAATCCATGCGGACAGAGAGCGAATTTCCAGGATCCCGTGATAAAACCGGATCAGATTCTTTTACCCCTGGCGGCATGGACGGCTTCCATTCCTTCCGAATGTGAAATCGTGTGAATTTGAATGTTCTGCTGTTCGGTCAAAAGGATCTTTGTTCCAAACAAAACGCCAAACAAGTGAGAATTCATATGTAAGTCCAGATCTTCACGGGTTTCCCACTCTTTAATCAGGCTGAAAACATTCTCGTCATTGACATCCTGAAAGACCTGATAGCTCAGACAGCCCTTTTCCTGAAGCGTTGGCTCGGTCATTGAGAGAAGCGTTTGTATAACCTCTTTCCGCTTTTCCGGACGGGCAGTCATTGTTATTCTGACAATGATCATGACGATGATTATTCTCCTTTGCTAAAGGATTGATGCAAAAACATTCATACTTTTTAATTTGTGTCATCAAGTTTCGTGCCAAGAAGATTGAATCTGAATAATATTCATATATCCAATTGATTTTTAATTGAATAATCAGATCAAAGCGACCGGAAATATAGAGATGAATCAATTCAAAAGAATGGTCATATATGACTATTGGTCATATATGGCACATTCTTGGTATCTCGGAAGGGGTGCTAATGGTTCTTTGTGAGGGAATACGAATTGACAGGCGATTGCCTGAGGCAAATCGGTAAAAGTAGGTCGGCTAAGGCCTTAGGATACCGAGTTTTCGCATTCGGGCGCGTAAAGTGCTGGGGTTAAGCCCAGGGATTTCTGAGGCCCCCGCGTTTAACGCTGTCTTTTCAATGGGTCTCCTCAAGTATCCGCGCAATACGGATACCATATTTTAATACATCTTCATTGACTTTGATGTTTTGATATATATGTTCACAGCAATGGGTTCTAAATCCTATTCAGTTCAACGCTGATGAACCTTTGTACCTACTCCTGACCCATCTTATCACCGGGCATCAGCAGTGTTATCCACTTCATACTGTATCATGTTCTGGTTAAAGACCTGTTTCAAGAGATCGGATGGCGCAAATCGGAAATGGCGGATAATTTTATTCAAAGGAGGGAACGCTTATGCAACAGCGAATGACCAAAGTCAATCCATCGGAAGAAACCATCAAGATTGGTCCGTTAGAAATCCGGTTCCTACTCACGGGCGATGATTCCAACGGCAATGATTCAGTGTTCGAGTTTTTCGTCCCTGTCGGACAGAAGCTGGCGGCGCCGGCCCACAAGAATGACGCCTATGAGGAGATCCTCTATGGTATCGAGGGGGTCCTTACCTGGACGGTTGACGGCACGCCCATCGAGGTTGGTCCAGGGCAGGCGCTATGTATCCCTCGAGGTGCGGTTCACCGTTTCGATAACCTCGGCAGCGAGAATGTAAAACAGCTCGTTATCATAAGCCCTGCTATAATGGGCCCCGCGTACTTCCGCGAAGCTGCCGAAGTAATCGGTGCTGCCAAGGGCGGCCCGCCTGATCGTACGAAGATGATGGATGTCTTCCGGCGTCATGGCATGACGTTGGCCATGCCCCCGCAGGCTTAGGCCGTTGGCCGATGGTATGGTTTCATCCTGAATTGGTTCTATCCGATTAGAACCTTCTTCTCACGGTACGCTCGTGACCGTTCGAGATGAGGGCTTCATCGGGCGTGCCTAGGCAGCACACGAGAATCCCGAAATCTGGGAAAAGGTTCTGGGCCGGCTGGATGAATATTTGGGATCAAGATAAAACTGGTCAAAAAAGATATCCAATACTCAGGCTTACGCCATCAAGCATCATATTAAGGTGAAGATATTTTTTTTGTTCACAAAAGATCAAATATACAGAAATGCTGAAAGCGTAGATGCTGAGTTATTTCTTCTATGGTATTGTAACGCCAACAATAATGTCCATGCATCGTGATTTTGATCATCCGTTTCCCAATAACTGTAATTTAAAAATGGCGTAATTGCTAAATGCTTGTTTATTGGGAAATCATAACCTCCGCCAAAGGTTAAAAACCCCGCCCACTTTTTCTACTTGGCTCTCCGAGATGATTACTCCACTGATTCACATAACCACCGCCGGCCTTTGCAGATGACTGTTGAACAAATCTAACACCGACATCTACTCCTCCCCAGAATCCGGACCTTTCATCTTTTTCCCCCTTAAATTAAATTGCTGACCGTTTGTTTTTAGACAAATAGCAAATGTTGTTCCATCACTGCTCTATCATGCATCAGACAAAATCAATTCAAATGGGAAACATCAGGAAAATATTTGGTTGTTGAAATATATTATAGTATTTTATGTTATCTAACCAAATCAATGAGTTAGTTAATAGCAAGGTTTGTTTACACATGCAAAAAAAAGCTTGACATTTATTTCAACTTATACAACTTATATATATAAGTTATATAAGTGAGCCTCAAATCCGAAAGAATTGAATCGAGGGAAATCAAAATGCCCAAAACATCCGCTAAAATAACCGACATTAAATCCGAAGATAAGAGTCCCTATAAGCTGGATTTAAAAGGTCCCCAGCCTTTGTATATTCAAGTAACCGATCTAATTAAGGACCAAATTTATAAGAAGTTCTGGCAGCTGGATGAAATGATCCCGTCAGAGAACGAACTGGCTGCGACATACGAAGTGTCCGTCGGCACGGTAAAAAAAGCGCTGTCAAAGCTCGTAGATGAAGGCCTTCTTTACCGAAGGCAAGGAAAAGGCACCTTTGTTAACAGGCCGGACTTCAAAAGGAGTTTTATGCGTTTTTTTCGTTACGGTATCGATAATGGCCAGGACGATAGAGTTCTATCATCCAGGGTATTGAATTCAGAGGTCATTATCCCTGCCAAAAGGATAAGGGATATGCTTAAATTAGCCGATAACGAAAAAACCATAACAATAAAACGAATACGCTATCTTAATGACCTGCCATTGATGTTACAGGATCTTTATCTCCCATATAAAATATTTAAGGGTTTTGATGAAATAGACATTTCTCGGGAACTTTTATACCCGATCTATGATGAAAAATTCAAAACACCGGTCGTCTGGGCTGATGAATATCTGCGGCCGACCGTAGCGGATAGTAGCGTTGCCGAAGCGTTAAAAATTAATCCTGGAGATCCGGTCATTTCAATAGAACGAATTGTATATACATATGGTGATGAACCCGTAGAGGTTCGTTGCAGCATTGGTCGAGGTGATACGTTTAGATATCATATTGAAATCCGTTAACCGGAAATCTAAACGGAAAATCCCAACGGCAGGTTTTACGAACAGATCGATCCATTTTGAGTGAATGGCATGTTTTAATTTTTTATTGGGCATACGGATAATGGAAAAATGATGCGAGAGATTTTTAGTTCCCGCATCTTGTCTTTTGGCCAGTTATTTTATGAGTGAAAAATCAATTTTAAAAGGTAGAACTTTGGGAGAAGAACTACGATGAATGCAAACATTCTGTCATTTCATTGTCCAACGAAGATTTATATGGGAATAGGTAGTCACCAAAAGTTGCATGATATTATTAAAGAATGGATGATTGAAAAGCTCTTTGTTGTCGCAGATCCTTTTGTTGTAAAAACGGAGTTATTTGCATCAATAGAGAAGATATTTAAAGACAATAAGGTCGCTGTTGATGTGTTTTCCGAGGTCGATCCGGACCCCAGTGCCAAAACCGTTGAAAAAGCGTTCGCTCTATATAAGTCATCTCAGGCCTCTGTTGTCTTAGCGATGGGGGGCGGAAGCACCATGGACACCGGGAAAAGTGTAGGCATTCTTGCCAAGAACGGCGGTCGAATCGAAGATTACGAAGGCATCGAAAAATTTTCAATTCCGCCGCTGCCGCTTATCGCCATTCCGACGACAGCCGGCACCGGATCCGAGGTGTCCGCGTCCTGCACGATAACCGATACGGATCGCGGGTTGAAGATGTCGATCCGTCATCCGACTCTGAATCCGGCCAGAATTGCAATACTGGATCCCATCGGCTTGAAAACGTTGCCGGAGTCGGTGGCTTCCCATGCTGCTGTGGATGCATTCGTTCATGCGTTCGAATCGTATATTTCTCTAAATGCGAACCCGTTAACGGATGCAATGAACCTTCATGCCATGGAATTGATGTCGCAGAACATCAGACAGTTCGTCGCCAACAGAACCAATCTGGAAGCGGGACTAAATATGGCCTGTGCGTCAAATCTTGCGGGTATTACATTTGGTCTCACCGGGCTGGGCAATGTGCACTGCATGGCGCGATTCGTCGGCGCTTTTTGCCATGTATCTCACGGCCTTTCCAATGCGGTCTGCTTCCCTGCCGCTGCGGAATTCAATCTTCTCGCGAATCCCAAGAAGTATGCCAGGGTCGCCGTGGCCATGGGCGAGAACATCCAGGGATTAACCGAGATGGAAGCGGCCAAGAAAGGGTTGAATGCCATCAAGTCGATGTGCCTTGATCTGGGTATCCCGAACAAGCTGAGGGATATCGGCGCGACCGAGGATATGCTTGCCGAAATGGCAGAGCTTTCTTTTAATGCCGGATATAATAAGTGGAATCCGCGCTATACGACCTGCGAAGCTTTTCTGGATTTGTTTAAGAAGGCCTATTGATGCATGGGACGACGTTGAAAGAGAATATTGCCGTGGAGGATGAGAAATGAATAGGAAATTTCCTAGGGGCGGCTATCTTGGGAAGACATTGAGGGTCGATCTTTCCAATGGCAAGATCACCGAGGAATCGATCGATCCGAAGCTGCTGTATCAATACGTAGGCGGGACCGGGCTTGGGGTTCGCCTTTTGTATGATGAAACGATACCGGGATTGGATCCGTATGATCCCCGGAACAGGATTGTGATTGCGGTTGGTCCATTGACGGGCACCCTGGTGCCGGGTTCCGGAACTTATTCGATTAACTGCCGCAACACCTTGACAGGATTATTGACCAGCGCCCAATCGAACGGATTTTTCGGGGCGCGCTTAAGATATTCCGGCTATGATGTGCTCATCATACAGGGTAAATCGGACAATCCCGTATATCTCTACATCAATGACGGTAAGGCGACGATCGAGGATGCATCCAAACTGGCGGGCAAAGGCACATTCACAACGGATCAATGGCTTCGGAAGAAGTATGGAGAAGAGGATATAGACCATCATATCAGTGTGGCCGCTATCGGGCCGGCGGGAGAGAACATGGTGCGATTTGCCTGCGTGATGAACGACCGCGGCCATGTTGCGGCAACCGGTGGTGTCGGAGCGCTCATGGGATCGAAAGGGTTGAAAGCCATCGTCGTTCATGGAAACCGGGCAATTCCCATCGATCCGGCAGATTCGGAAATTTTTCTCGAAAATATCCGGCAATGGCGGGATGAGGCCCATAACACCGCGATGGGCCAATCGGTGGGGAGGAAGGGGACCATCGGTTTTTACCTGAATGCCCATAAAAAAGGATGGGCGCCGATCAAGAATTTAACGACCAATGTATTCTCCGAAACCGACAAATTCGATGCCGACTATATCCGCAAAAAAGCGCACAAGAGTCTGCCGCGTTCATGTTACCAATGTACATTTACCCACTGCCATGCGGTGCAGGTGACCCGCGGTCCCTATAAGGGCGCTATCGGGGAGGAAGTGGAGTATGAAATCCTGGCCGGCTTCGGCCCCAACTGGGGCATATACGATCCGGGTACGACGACGATGCTCAACACATTGAACGATGACTTGGGGATGGATGCCAAGGAGTTAACCTTCCTCATCAGCATGATGATGGAAGGATACGAAAAAGGGATGATCGGCAAGAAAGAGCTGGATGGGCTTGCTTTAAAGTGGGGAGATGCCGAAGCGGCCGCCGCGATGATACGGCGCATCAGTCGCAGAGAAGGCATCGGAGACCTTCTGGCTGAAGGTGTCAAAAGATCCTCTGATAAACTGGGCGGGGAGTTCCCGAGTATTGCTGTTTATGTGAAAAAAGGAAATGCACCCCATGTCCATGACCCTCGCTCACGATGGGGAACGCTGTTCAATCAAGTCGTTGCAGACACGGGCAGCCAGGAAGCGGTGGACTATACGGCAAGAGGTTCGGCAGACCTGGCCATTGAAAAACCGACTGCGGAACCGGATGAATATCTTGGCGAAGTGAACGCCAAGTCGGCGTGGTGGCGTCAGTTCCAGGAGTGTCTGCTCTATTGTTACTACCAGACCGCTTCAGCAGAAACCATGATTAAAACCTTGAACAACCTGACAGGGAGCGATTATGACATGGCGCATGCCATGAGGGTCGGCAAGAGAGTGGTGAACCTGATGCGCATGTTTAATATCCGCGAGGGAATGACCAAGGAGCACGACAGTTTTTCTAAACGGCTGGGAATGCCGCCTGTTGATGGCCCTGCGCAAGGGAAATCCATAAAGCCAACGTTTGAGAGAGTTCTACAGGCGTATTATAAGATGTCAGGTTGGGATCCAGAAGGGATTCCTATGCGTGAGGTTCTGGAAGCGCTTGATTTGGGTTTCACCATACCGGTTCTTGGAAAGTGACGGTGTATATCATGCCAAAACAATTAAAGATATTTCCCCAAAAATGTACGGGCTGCAGGAGCTGTGAATTGGCCTGCGCATATGCAAATGAAAAGGAAATGAATCCCTCCAAATCTCGAATAGCGGCCATCGCTTTTTTGGAAGGGAGGTATCCTCTTCCCTATAATTTTGTTTCGACCTGCAGGCAGTGTGCAGATGCCCCCTGTTTGGCCGTCTGCCCCGTGGGTGCCATCGAACGAATACACGATCGAACGAAACGAGTGGTTGTTGACCGGGAACGTTGTATCGGCTGTGGCAAGTGTATCGATGCGTGTCCTTTTGGATCCATGCTGTTTTCCAGGGAAACAAAAAAGGCCTTTAAGTGTGAGTTGTGCGACGGCAATCCCGCATGTGCCGCGATTTGTCCGTCCGGGGCTATCGTGTTCAGGCAAATCCGGCCCTTCTATGCAAAAGTTGCGGACTGTGAAATGAAGGGGTTTGCCGTTTTGTCACAACACAATAAACAGAATTTCAATGATCGGAAAAAAAAGTAATTCTTCCGATTCAAGAAAGACCGAGACAGGGACGGTGTGCCAAAGCGCCTCCGGATCTATCGATCAAGCTGGAGTGAATCACCATTATGGAAAAAATCGGATTAATCGGGACAGGAATTATGGGATATCCCATCGCCAAGAATTTATTGAAGGCAGGGTATCCATTAATCATTTATGCGAGAAGAGACAATATTAAAGATGAGTTTAAGGCCTTCGGAGCCTCTATTGCGTCTACACCCGCTGAACTGGCGGCAGATAGCGGTATTATCATTCTTTTGGTCAACACGTCGGATGACGTTATGGAGCTTCTGTATTCACCCAACGGCATTGTCAGCGGCGCTGCACAAGGGACGATTATTGCCGACATGACGACAACCGATCCCGAATTTTCCAAAGGTATCGCCGAACTTTTAACCATTGACCACATAGAGTACCTGGATGCGCCTGTTTCGGGAGGCGCCTTAGGGGCCCGGAATGCGCAGATTGTCGTCATGGTCGGCGGGGAAAAAAAGGCACATGAAAAATGCCTGCCCGTCTTTGAAGCCATAAGCCATAAGGTCGTATATATGGGAGCATCCGGGAGCGGGCAGTCGGTCAAGTTGATTCATAATCAGCTTTCTTTCACGACGTTTTTCGCCGTTTGCGAAGCGGTTATTCTGGGTGAGAAGATTGGTTTATCCGCGGATGCAATGATCGATGTGTTCAATAACGGCACAGCACGCAGTTTTGCCACGGAAGTCAGGTTCCCAAAATTTATTCTCAAGAACAAGTTCGATATGGGAGTCCCCTTCAGTACCGCCTTTAAAGATATTTCTCTCGCTCGAAAACTCAGACAAAAAACCAAGGTGAATTTCCCCATCAGCAGCTGGGTTTATAAGTATATGAAGTATTGCATGGATAGAAATGCGGAGAATGACGACCTCTCGACAATTATTTTAAAGATGTGGGACATCCTGGGTCATGTAGAATCCTTTATGTGATTGTGTTTTCAGGAGGGTAAAACAAAAACGTTCTTCCATAAAATTGAAGAGAGCGCAAAGATTGAGGCAAGACAACCGACAAGAGAAGATTGTGGAGGATGGATGATGAGTAATTTTATAGTCCCCTTGGATCTGGGGGAGTCTGCTTATGATAAGAGCTTGTTTTTTCTAAGAAAACATATTGGACAGCGGGCCATAGGAAAAACGGTCGCAGCTTATATCGGCGGCGCAAAGAAAAAGATAGTGGTTGATGCAGGCCCCCCCGACATGGAGCGGTCACTGAAATACCACCCGTACTTTAAAGCGGAGCCGCGTACCCCCGAACAAGAGATGCCGGGTGCGCTTGCAAAAGCGGGTGTCAAGCCCGAGGAGATTGATATCGTCATTCTGACACATCTTCATTGGGATCACGTGGGCGCGGTTGAGCTGTTTCCCAACGCCCGGTTCATCGTATCCGACGTCGAATTGAAGTTTGCCGTGAATCCGACACCCTGCCTGTATGCCGCCTATGAGGCGCTGCAGTTGGGCATTCAGCCGTTGTTTCTCAAGGTCATAAACAGGATGAAAACCGTGGAGATGAAGGAAAAGCAAATCGTGGAAGGGGTCAGAACGATACCGCTTCCCGGTCACACACCCGGCGGAATCGGCGTTGTCGTGGATACCGATGATGGGCCCTATGTCATTGCCGGCGATGCCGTTCCGACCTACGATAATATGAAAGGAGATTCCCAAAGCAACCAGCCGTATATCATGTCCGGTGTCTATACCGATATGCAGGCCATGTGGAAAAGCTTTGAATTGATTGATGAGATCGTACAGGGAGACATCGACAAAGTGATTCCGGGACATGAATCGCTGGTTTTCAAAAAGGAGCGATATCCATAGTGTGATATCTGAGCGATAGATTAAGACAGTTCGTTTAGGTAACTGCAAGCGAGAAGCGTAAACGAGGGAATTCGGACTTTGCCGAGAGACCCGCGTTTCCAAGGGTGAGTTAACGAAAGAACTGATTAAAGGAGGGTTCCAATGAACAAGATGAAGAAATGCTTATGGCTGGTGGTTGTTGCTGTTTTTCTGTTGCTGATTGCCGGAAATGGAATGGCCCAGCAAAAGGTGATCAAATGGAAGTTACAGGACCAATACTCGGGAACCGGTCCGCAGGCGGGGTACTTGACGATTCCGTTGATCAAATGGATCGAAAAAGCGACCAACGGGCGGCTGCAAATTACCCGGTATGAGCCGGGAGCCCTGGCGTCAGTAAAGGATACTTTTGATGCCCTCAGGCGAGGGGCCTTTGACGTCGCCTTTATGTACCCCGGGTTTTACGGGGGTACGATGCCGGAAGCCAACATCGACCAGGGCGTTCCCTATGGCTGGACCGATGCGCGCGCACAGACCGTGTCCTTGTTTCAGTTCGGCTTTTACGATCTCATGAGAAAAGTATATGCCAAATATAACCTCCACTACCTTGTCAGCTTTCCGATGGGTGACATTTACGGTATCGGAACCATCAAGCCGGTGACAAAACTGGAAGACCTGAAGGGGCTGAAACTCCGTGCCGTGGGTATCTACGCGGACTTCGTGAAGGCCCTTGGGGCCGCCCCGACTTCGATTCCTTATGATGAGATGTATATGGCTCTGAAGCTGGGAACCATCGATGGATATCTTGCCTCTTCTTCGGCCCTCATCTCCGGAAAACTCGGAGAGGTCATCCATCATTACCTTGAACCGACCACTAACAGCATCAACTGTATTTGGGCGGTGAATATGGACTCTTGGAAAGCTTTGCCCAAGGATATTCGCGAACTGCTGGATAATGCCGCCCCAATGGTAGCGGTAAAAAATGCGGCGCTGTATTCCGGATACGTGCAGAATGCGAAGGCGCAGGCGATCAAAAAGTATAAAGTGCAATTCCATACACTATCGGAAGCCGACCAGGCCAGGGCGCTGAAAGTTGCCATCCCCTTATGGGACGCCGCTGCCGAAAAGAGTCCCAACTGTAAAAAGGCCGTCGATATTATCAAGGAAACGGACCGATACTTGGGTAAAATGGAATAAATTTCACCATCCGGTTTTTTCATGGAAGAAACTCCGAGGGCAAGAGGCTTGGCCCTTGCCCTCGGAAAACAAGGCTTTGGTGATCTGTCCGCGAGTTGAGCTGTTTTGTCAAGGTGCATCAAATGCAGCGTTTTATTGATCGAATTGATCTGATTAATAAATACATATCCGATGGTGTCAGTTTCTTGTTCGTACCCATGACACTGATGGCTATGTACGAAGTCGTCAGGCGGTATCTTTTTAACAGTCCGACCACCTGGGTATGGGATGTCAATGTCCAGTGTTTTTGCGCGCTGGTCGTCCTTGGCGGTGCTCATACCCTGCAGCAAGGCGGGCATGTCATCATGGATATTGTTGTTAGCAAATTTCAAGAAAAGACAAGGCTGATTATTAATCTTTGCGTCTATGTCGTTTTCTTTTTCGTGATGTTGATTACCATATGGCAGGTGGGAATGTTCGCCTGGGATTCTCTGATTATTTTCGAAAGAGCCTCGACCATCTTTTCGCCGCCGGTCTATCCGATAAAAATCGTTATTTTGGTCGGCGTATGTCTTCTCTTTCTGCAGGGAGTCAGCCAGTTCATCCGGAACGTGATGGCCCTAAGAATGCTTTCAAACGAAAGGGATAACTCTTGAGCCTTACGATTGTCACTTTAATTGTTGTTTTAGGGTTCCTGCTGCTGATGGTCTTGGGTCTGCCGATCGCCTTTTGCCTGATTTCTTCCTCCGTTATCTTTACCCTGATCTTCTGGAAGGTACAGGGCCTTTATCTCATTGCCTCCACCATCTACTCGGTTAGCACCAAGGAGATTTTTCTCGCGATTCCTTTTTTTGTTTTTCTGGCGGCCGTGCTGGAGCGCTCCGGTATTGCGGAAAGCATGTACGACATGTTTTACAAATGGGTCGGACACCTGGGTGGAGGGTTGGCCATCGGCGCTGTTCTGATCTGCACGATCGTTGATGCCATCTCAGGACTTGGGGCCAGCGGGATTGTGACCATCGGACCCATTGCGCTGACCGAGATGTTCAGGCGCCGTTATAACAAACATATGACACTGGGATGCATTGCCGCCGGTTCTGCACTGGGACCCATCATCCCGCCCAGCATTATCATGATCATTGTTGCGGGATTTACCGGCCTTTCGGTCGGCAAGCTCTTTGCCGGCGGGCTCATACCCGGGATACTCTGTTCCGCCGGATTTATCATCTACATCGTTATAAAATGTTACTTCAATCCGGATATGGGCCCTGCTATCCCGAGAGATGTTAAGATCACTTGGGAAGATAAAATTAAGTCTTTGCGTTCGGTCTTCCTGCCCGTCGCTCTCATTTTATTTGTAATGGGAAGCATTTACACGGGGGCTGCGACCCCTACCGAGGGCGCGGCGGCCGGCGCATTCGGGGCGCTGTTTTGCGCGGCCATCAACCGCAAGCTGACACTTCAAAACCTCTATCTTGCCGGGAAGTCCTCGATTAAGATTACTTGCATGGTGATGTGGCTTTTGATCGGAGGGAGTTTGTTCTCTACCCTGTTGAATGCGATTGGCGTACAGGATGCCCTTTCACAGATGCTGCAGGCGATCGGAAAAGGATACGGGAGCATGATCCTGCTGATTATCATGATGCTGACGGTTTTTGTCATGGCGATGTTTATCGATGGTGCGGCAATTACCGTTTTGTGCATGCCGATTTTTTTCCCGATCATCGTGAAAGCGGGTATCGATCCGATCTGGTTTGGTGTTTTGTTCACCATAAATGTCTGCATGGGCTATATAACGCCGCCTTTCGGGATGAACCTCTTTTACATGAAAGGGATCGTTTCATCCGACATAACCATGGAGGATATCTATCGGTCGATTGTTCCCTATGTTCTGGTTATGATTGCCGTTCTGGTTTTGATGATCATATTTCCGGAGTTCGTCGTCTGGCTCCCCAATAAATTGATTCAATAGTAAAGTTATGGTGCCGTGTTGGGGAATAATGATTCAAGTCACGTTAAAGGCGCATGCGACCCTCAAAGAGGTTTTCGGCCCAAACAACGTGATCATTTCCGTGCCTGAAGGCAGCACCGTTGGTGAGGTCCTTGACCTGGCAATCAATCGGTTTCAGGCGGACCTCGAACAAAGGTATGGCTCACAGCGATCGCAGGAATTGCTGCAATATTGTATTTTGCTTCTGAACGGGATATATTATGTTAAGCCGGACGCCTTGAGATCCAAGGTCAAAGAAGGGGATCAGATAGAAATCATGGAGACGTTTGCCGGAGGTTAAAGGACACGGGAGGAGGTTATGGCTCAGTGGTTTGGTTGGGTAGGGAAGATACTCGATATCGATCTTACGAACAGAAAAGTATACGTGTACCCCTTGGATAGAACGCTGGCGACAAATTTTATCGGAGGTCGTGGAATCAACGTAAAAATGTTGTTTGGATCGATCCAACCCAACATAGATCCCCTTGGTCCGGAGAATGTCATGATCTTTGGTACAGGCCCTCTCGGCGGAACGCCCGGTGCCACGGGACGATTCAGCGTGACATTTTTGTCTCCGGCAACAGGGTTGCTGGGAGATTCGAGTTCCGGCGGTCATTGGGGAGCGGAACTGAAATATGCAGGGTATGATTTTTTAATTTTGCGGGGTAAGGCGGATAAGCCGGTTTACATCGGAATAAAGGACAGCGAGGTCCATATTCGTGATGCTGCCGATATCTGGGGATTAAATGTATGGGAAGCGACGGAAGCCATTCGACGCAAGATGAAAAATCCGAAAGCTCAAGTTTTAGCCATCGGGCAAGCAGGGGAAAAGCTGGTAAAGTTCGCTGCGGTTATGTCCTCTTTTACCAGAGCGGCGGCAAAATGCGGCGGCGGCGCCGTAATGGGGTCCAAAAACGTAAAGGCAATTGCAGTCAAGGGTTCTAAAGGGGTAAAGGTTGCAGATCCGCAAGGGGCGATAAACAATTTCAAAAAATTATATACGATCATCACGACCGACTATAAATATGGATTCTATCCGCGCTACGGAACACCGATACTCACCGAAGGTCTGTATCCCACCGGTTTAATGCCATTTTTCAACTTTAAACAGACCCAAATGGAAGGTGCAATAGAAAAAATCGGCGGACAGGCTTTTGCGGATAAGTTTATGAAAAAACACAGGGCATGCAATGGATGCTTTTTGCATTGTGACCATTATTACGAGATTTCCGACGGCAAATATAAAGGAATCCAAGGGCAAAAAATTGAGTGGGAGAGCATTGTTTCACTTGGACCTCGATTGGGAAACCTCGATTTTGAAAGCATTCTTCACATGAACAATCTCGCCAACCAGTATGGACTGGATACGGTAACGCTGGGCGGCAGTATTAGTTTGGCTATCGATTTGTTCCAGCAGGGGATTCTTACAAAAGCCGATACCGACGGTTTGGAGTTATGTTGGAATGATCCGGATTTGATCGTAAATCTTATTCACAAAGTGGCAAATCGAGAAGGATTCGGGGATTTGTTGGCGGAAGGTCCCTATTGGATGGCACAGCGGATTGGTCGTGGTGCAGAAAAGCATGTATACCATATGAAAAAACTTGAACCCTCGTCGGAAGAAGTCAGAGGGCATAAGGCAATAGCACTTGCATTTCATACGTCAACAAGGGGCGGCGACCATCTACGAGGTCAACCCCCGGCTGAAATAGGGGGGTTTCGGGGTGTTGATCCGAAGATTATGGCAGAGCGCTTTGGATCTTCGGATGTCGGTAAACCGGAAGTCTATGATGTTGTCGGCAAGCCTCGAATGGTGATTTGGTATCAGAATTTTGCAGCGGTAGTAGATGCCATGGAACTTTGTAAGTTCAGTACGTATTGGTCCCGGTTTCCGGTAAAATTTAAAGAATTCAGTGATATGCTTCGATTCACCACGGGCGTACAATTCAGCCCGGACGATCTTTTCAAAATCGGTGAAAGAATTTGGAATGTGGAAAAAGCATTTAATTTGCGCCTCGGATTCGGCCGTGAGAGTGATCAGCCTTCTGAAAAGCTTCAAAATGAGACGATCAGTAACGGACCGCTTAAGGGTGAGAGGCTTCACATCGACAAATATAACGAAATGCTCGATTCATATTATGTCATGCGGGGATGGGATCAGCACACCGGCAGACCAAAACGCAGTAAACTCAAGGAACTGAATCTTGATGATGTCGCTGATGAGCTGGCGAAATACGGTCAGCTTGTCGAGGAATAGAAGACATATTGGCATATCTGAATAGCAATTTTTTCCGACTGTTGTGCTTAATATGATCGGAGCGGTATAAGAGGTTCCACCTTAGCCAATAGTAATTTATTGAAGTTTTAAGGCGTAATTAAAATGGATAAAGTTCTTATATTCAATCCGGATCGTTGTACCGGTTGTTCGTTATGCGAATTGATTTGTTCCCTTGTGCATACCCAAACATGTAACCCCGAAAGGTCAAGAATCCGGGTCTTGAGGATGGAGCAGAAAGGCTGCATTATCCAGACATTTTGCCAACAATGTGAAGATGCGGCATGTATCGCCGCTTGTCCGGAATCCGCAATCAAACATAATGAATCCACCGGGGCGATAGAAATCGACCGCGAATTGTGTACCTTGTGTAAAAAATGCATCGCAGCATGTCCTTACAAAGGGATCTATCGTGATGGCATCGATAAGAAAATCATAGCGTGCGATCTTTGCGGCGGAGATCCCGACTGTGTAAAGTACTGTGAGACCAAGGCTATCGAATTCTTGAACAAAGATACTGATGCGATACAAAAGAAAAAAAAAGCATTGCAAGAACTTGAGGGGATTTTAAAACTTATGAAGGAATATACCCGTGGTCCGGGCTCCTGAAGGGAAACGGGGATTGATACGTGGTAAATTGTGTCTGGTTGATGTTCATGCGGCAGCCTATTTCTGCGGTTGCGTGCCGGAGAAACCCATTGCTCGGGCTTTCTGTCAAAATTTGCTGCCGTAAATTTTCAGGTTTAAGAATTGTTTGTTCGAAAGGAGGAAACGATGATTCATGTGATTGCTACTGTTGAATTAAAGCCAGGGTGCCGGGCTGCCTATCTGGAAGTTTTGCTTGGCAATGTTGCTCCTGTAACGGCTGAAAAGGGCTGCCTGGCGTACGCACCGACAATTGATGTGGAAACCGATATCCCCATTCACGAAACATATGACGATAATGTGGTGACGATTATTGAATCCTGGCAAGATATAGCGGCGTTGAAAAACCATTTCAACGAGCCTCATATGCTTGCGTATCGGGAAAAAGTGAAAGACCTTATCAAAAAGGTCACCATACGTGTGTTGCAGCCTGCCTGATGATCCGCCTTCCGCCCTCATCGTTTTTTGACATTTTTGGGCCATTTTCAGACAATACGCGTCAGATTCGGCGTCCAATCCTTGGCAGCATTTCGATAACCATCTGAATTAGTAATGAATCATCAGATCTTTAAAATGGCACATATATTGCCTGCCTTTAAAACCACATCGGCGACAAGAAAGCGCCGAGCCATGATATCGGTTTTGTGATTTATGTGATGAATGATGGTCTATAGGAAGATGCTAAAGATGACATGATGATAATTTAGAGGTCGGATAGACAGGAGGGCAATTTTATGAGGACAAGGACAGTAATCGCAATTTTTGTCGGGATCATGTTCATGACGGTGATGGGCTATTCAACCAAGAGCGCTGCGGAAGTCAGTGTAAGGATAGGCATCAATGTGCCGTTGCCGCATGTGGTTCTCCATGCGCCGCCGCCGGTGGTGGTGATCCCCGGAACCTATGCGTATTATGCGCCGGATGCCGGGATGGAAATTTTCTTTTATCACGGCTATTGGTATCGGCCTCATCACAATCGCTGGTATCGGGCGAGAGGTTACAACGGACCGTGGAAAAATATCCAACATGCCAGGGTGCCCCATGCATTTCGGAATTTACCCCCTGATTTTCGCCGCACGGCTCGGCGTCATGAACGAATTCGATATGCGGATTTCCATAAGAATTGGAAGACGTGGGAGAAAGAAAAGCACTGGGACAGACGCGTTAATCGACACGAGGTGCGAAATGTTCGTCATGGCGCGAAAATGGAAATCAAGCACAGCCGACCTGTTGTACGGGATGTCCATCATGGTAGGAAAATGGAGATCACCCACGACATGCACGAGGCACGAAATGTCCGTCATGGTGGGAAAGCAGAAATCAACCACGGCATGAGCGATGCACGAGATGATCGTCAGGGTGGCAAAAAAGAAATCAACAACGGCAAACACGGAGAAAAAGAAAAACACAAGAAGTAAAACAACTGCAATAAAACCGTGCAGAGATTTTAGGCAATTCCCGTCCCGCTGAAAGCGGGGCGGGACACATCAGCTTTTGCATCAGAATCGACCTTCAGCTCATATACCTACCGCCGTTGACGTTCATGGTTTGTCCCGTGATGTACGCGTTGCGCGCCAACATGACCACGACGCCGGCGACTTCCTCGCTGGTGCCGAAGCGCCCGATGGGAATCAGTTCCGGCCGTATGTTTGGATTGTCAGCGATCATTTCCGTTTCGATCAACGCCGGCGCGATGGCATTGACCGTGATGCCGTCTTTGGTGAACAGCGCGGCGTACGAACGGGTCAGGCCCAAAATTCCCGCTTTGGACGCGGTATAGTGCGGGCCGATGACGCCGCCCACCTGGGCGGCGGTGGAAGATATGTTGATGATGCGGCCCCATTTTATTGCCTGCATGGTCGGCAGCACCGCCTGGGAGACCAGAAAGACCGACTTTAAGTTCACATCCATGGTCTCGTCCCAATCCGCTTCGGTAATCTCTTGCCAGGCTTTGGCATGGGCGATGCCCGCATTGTTGACCAGGATCGCCACCGCCCCCAGCCCGCTTTCAACCGCTTCGACCATGCGGGCGACGTCGCCCGCTTTTGAAACGTCGGCGCGCACAATGATGCAGCGCCGGCCCAAACTTTCCACCTTTGAACGGACCTGTTCGGCGTCGTCCTGCC
Organism: uncultured delta proteobacterium; assembly: GCA_963778575.1. Classification (GTDB taxonomy): domain Bacteria; phylum Desulfobacterota; class Desulfobacteria; order Desulfobacterales; family UBA11574; genus UBA11574. The sequence goes on from CAVZUV010000014.1 coordinate 174,286, forward strand.
GGCGGCGAAAATTGACGGCGACATCAGCGCCGGCTTCGGCAAGCCCAATCGCAACGGCCCGGCCGATGCCGCGGCTCGCGCCGGTGACCAGCGCAACCTTGCCGGTGAGATCATGTTTATCTGTCATTGGCTCAAGTCCCTTTTGGATTGATGATATATGATTGTATGAGCAAGAAGGTAAGAAGATCAGAAGGTTAGTTTTTTTCACCTTCTGATTTTCTTCCCTCTGTCACTCTCTTCCATCCCACACTTCTCACCTTCTGATCTTCGGTCCTACGCCCTCTGCCCTCTCATCTGTCCTTCCTCCCCTTAGAGAAATGTTGTTTCCGACAGCCGGCGCCTGACATATCTGACACATGATCGGGTTTACGATTAAAAAGGGTTAATCCCCAAACCCGCCGGCGAATGGAAAAGGTTTGACTTTTATACCGTTAGGGTTTACTTGACCTGGCACTTGGCAAATATGGTATTGATGTGCTAACCGGACACTCAGGATGGAACTTTGCCCCATGCCGACACCAAACAATCTGCACCCAAAGAATCACCGGCCCGTAAACGGCCTTAGAACATACTGCACTGTATTTCTTCTTCTCTTTTTATCCGGATGTACGGCCGTCGCCCTGACCGGCGCGGGCGTCGGGGTAAGCTATACCCTTACCAATGTGGCGTACCGGTCTTTCAGCGCTCCGGTGGATCGGGTTCACGACGCGACCATTGATGCTTTAAAAAAAATGGGCATTCATATTATTGATGACAGCAGGTCAGGCGACGGCAGAACCATCACTGCCGTTACCAGTGAACTTGACATCATCATCGATTTAGAAAAAGTAACGTCAAAAACAACGCAGGTCAAGGTTGACGCCAGGAAAAATTATCTTTTGAAGGACAAGGCAACGGCGGCAGAGATCCTCAATCAAGTGGGAAAAGTCCTCGGAGAGTAAACCCTGACCTTGCCTAAACAGCATGGCAAAAAAGGGATCAATGATTCTTGCAAAACAAACCGGGTGCTTTGCACCCGGATGCAAGTTCAACAGCCTGACTTTCCCCAATTTATTCAAGATGGTGTCAATTTTTTGGTCAAGGACACCAGTTCGGGAGAGGCTTTCGGTTTTGTCAGAACAACGATCAGGTCAAAGGCCTGACGGGATTCATCGCCGTTTTTCGAATAGGTCAGGTGCAGCGGCTGGGCGTTATCGCCTTTTTCTATGGAGACGGGTGAACCGGGTATGAGGGTCAAACCCGGGATGTTTTCTGCAGAAGACAGATACTTTTCCTTAAAAGACGGGCAGATGGGTGAAACCAGCGTTATCTCGAGGTCCGGGGTGTTGTGAAGAGCGATAACGGCGGCGTTCACGCCGAACACCAGGCTGGAGAAAAGCTGGGATTCATCATCGTTGGGATGTCCCTGGACGACGGCGACGGTTGCGGGAATTCTTCCGTCCAAAGGAGAAAGCACCATGCCCTTTGTGGGGCCCGTGGGAGACAGCATTCGTTCGAACTGCAAATCGACGATCACGTCCGGGTATTTGCCATACCCCAGATCCGCACTCAAAGCATGAAACAAATTGTCCTGGCCGCCCGCGATCACAACATCGTCGAAGTCCAGCGCCAATTCTTCGTCCGGAATATTAAAATCAATGGCAACGGGCTTGCATTCGGCCCAGCACAGGGCGCAGCCCAGACAGCGCCGGCAGCTCAGGCAGCGCTTGGCTTCTTTGACGGCCGTCTTTTCCGGAAAGCCGGTCTCCACTTCCGTGAAATTTCCCCGGCGCTCGTCCACGGAAATCTCGGGCATTTCAGCCCGATCCGTCGGCACGTCGCCGAAGGGAATGATGTAGCGTTTTTCTTTCTCGTAAATCATTTACCTGCTCCTGAGATAGGCATGTATGCCCTGTGCCGCCCGTTTTCCGCCGGCAACGGCGCGGATGGCGATATCCGGGCCGGTGACCACATCTCCTCCGGCGAACACGCCGGCAAGGTTGGTCACACCGCTCTCTTCGTCGATTTCAAATGTATTCCACCGGGACAGCTTCAGTTCGTGTCCGGTTTCCAGAAAGCCGAGATCCGTTCCCTGGCTGATGGCCGGAACAATGGTCTGGGCGTCGATGACATATTCGGAGCCTTTGACGGGCACGGGCCGCCGGCGGCCGGATGCATCCGGTTCTCCCAGCGCCATCTTGATGCATTTCATTCCCGTGACCTTGCCGTTTTGACCCAGGATCTCCACGGGCGCGGCCAGGTACTGAAGAATCACCCCTTCATGCTCGGCGGCATCGATTTCCCAAGGGTTGGCCGGCATCTCTTTTTTGGTCCGCCGGTACAGGATATAGACCTCGTCGAATCCCATTCGCCAGCCCACCCGGGCCGAGTCGATGGCCGCATTTCCGCCGCCGATGACGATGAGCTTTCCCTTGGCCTCGGGCAGTTTCCCCAGAGCCTGATGTCGCAAAAACGTCACACAGTCCACGATCCCTTCATAGTCGTCTTCCCCGGGAATTCGCAGCTTCAATCCCTGGTGGCATCCGGCGCCGATAAAGATCGCATCATACTCTTTTCTCAAATCGTCAAAGGCGATGTCTTTTCCGATGCGCGTGTTGTATTGAATGTCCACCCCCATGTTGCAGATCAGATCCACCTCCCGCTGAAGGAGTTTTTTGGGCAGACGGTATTCCGGGATCCCCACCCAGAGATAGCCTCCGGGAACCGGCAATGTCTCGAAGATCTTGACCTGTGCGTATCCCATCTTCGCGAGATCATGCGCACAGGTCAACCCCGCAGGACCTGCGCCGATGACGGCGATCTTTTCCGGATATTTTTTTTCCGGGGTTTCATAGACCGGCTCGATGTTCCGGTCCAGTTCCACGTCCGCCGCATACCGTTTGAGAAAACAGATGCTGATGGGCTCGTCCAGATACTGCCGGTTGCAGGCGGTCTCGCACGGGTGGGGGCAGATCCGGCCGATACTGCCGGGAAGGGGAAGTCTTTCCCGGATTTTAGCCAAAGATTCCAAATATTTTCCGTCGGCAATCAGGCCGACATAGGAGCGGATGTCCAGATGCGCGGGACACGTCTCTTGGCAGACGGGCATGTCTTCCTTGTAGATGTTGTATTCGCCGGTGATGGGGTTGCAAAAATCCACGGCCGTTCGAAAACCCAATCCCTCGTTAAAATCATCGAACATGTTCACCGGGCAGACCCTGATGCAGGCCTTGCAGTCATTGCATTTGCTGTTGTCCACCCGCAGACTGTGCTTTAAGATCCGCGTATGGATTTTTCCGTTTTCCCGGCGGACGGATTTGAGATCGCTGTAGGTCAGCACCGTGATATTCGGGTGACTGCGAACCGTGTCGAGGTCCGTGTTCACAAAGGCTTCTTGAGGTTGAATCAGCCGGTCTCTGGGAATCCGCTGGGCGCCCAGGGTCGGAAACTTTTCCACAAGGGTGACCTGCATGCCCTGCTCGGCTTTTTCAAGGGCGGCATGGATGCCTTCCGGCCCCCCGCCGACAATCAGTACTTGTTTATTTTCCACGCAACGCTACCTTTTTAGTTCTTTTTTTGCCACCAAGGCACCAAGACACGAAAAAAAGACATTAAAAAAAATTCTTTGTGTCTTTGTGCTTTGGTGGCAGATATATTTTCAGCCTTTCATCCGGATCATACGATCCGGTATAACGGTGTTCGTTCAGCGACTTTTTCTAATTGGATCATCTCTTTTCGCAACAGGGCGGTGACGTATTGAAACACCCTTTCCGACGGAATGGCCAGATCTCCGGCCAGATCCCCGACCGATCGGGCGCCGTCTTTGAGTTGGTTTAAAATCGCCTGCACCTCGGTTTCTTCCACAATGATCATGTCGATGGCGCGATTGAATTCGTGGTTGGTGAAAATCTCGCCGTACATGTTTCCGGATTCAAGAAACGGCGTTCGTTTTCCGATTACCCACCGGATCTTTTCCCCACCCAATACCGCCTCGGCAAGTTTCAGCTTTTCAAAAATATCCGGCGCATTCAACCGATCGCCGCCTTGGCCGATGGGCCCCAGTTCTTTGATTTTGGCATCGAACTCGGAGACGAGGTTCACGAAAACCGATGCCTCGCCCGAGGAACACTGCCGAAAGGCCAGCCGATCCTTGTTGACGCCGATATAATCCAAAAGCTTTTGGGTGATTTCAATCTTGGCTTTGGCTTGATAGTTGCCGCTGATGTAGTGGCAGTCGCCGAAATAGCAGCCGACCACCATGAGGCCGTCCAAGCCTTTTTTAAAGGCGCGGGCCACCATGGCCGGGTCCATCCGGCCGGTGCACATGAGCCGAACGATCTTGATCTCAGGGGTATATTGCAGCCTGGAAACTCCAGCCAGATCAGCGGCGGAGTATCCTCACCACGTACAGCAGAATGTCAATATCTTGGGAGTAAACATTTTCATTTTCTTTTTAAGATTGTTGGTTAAAAAACTAATTTACACACACCATAAGGATTGTTGATATATGATTGATGATTATTGATTGAAAAAAATTAAATTAAATGTTTCTTGTTTATTCAATGGTTTTATTTTTGATTTTCCGGACCGTACTCCACCAATAGTCAATCATCAACCAGTAAACAATCAACAATCAACAATCATAAATCATCCATCCAAAAACGCATTGATCTGCGCTTCGAGCTGCTCGTCCGTAAAGGAATTGATGCTGAGCGCATGCTGGTAGCAGGTCGCCGCACACACCCCGCATCCCTTGCAGGCCACATCGATGACATGGACTTTTCTTCCCTTTTGGGTGTCCTCGATTTCAAGGGCGCCGTACGGACAAAGGGCCACGCAAAGCCCGCATCCCCTGCACGCGTCTTCGTCGGCCAAAACCGAGATAATCGGTTCCACCTTCACCGATCCCTTGGAAAGGGGGATGGACGCGCGGGACGCCGCGCCGAGTCCCTGGGCGATGGTTTCACGAATATTGGCCGGAAAACGGGCGCTGCCGCAGAGATAGACCCCGTCTGTCGCAAAATCAAGGGGTTTTAACTTGACATGCCCTTCCAGGAAAAAGCCGTTTTCATCCACGGGAACCCGGAGCAGCCGGGCAGTTTCGCCGGCATCCTCATGGGCGACAAGGGGTGTGGACAATACCACAAGGTCTGCAGCAAGGGTCATGTCCTTGCCCATCAGCGGGTGATAGACCTTGACTGTGTTCGATTCCACTACCGGCGGTGTTGACGGATCATAGTGGATATAGCGGATCCCCTTGGCTTTCGAGTCCCGGAACATTTCTTCGTTTTCAACGCCGTACATCTGCATATCCCGGTAAAGGATATAAACGTTTGTTTCCGGGTTATGATCTTTGAGCAGCATGGCATTTTTAACCGCCGTCTGGCAACAGATCCTGGAGCAGTAAGGGCGTTCCTTGCTGCGTCCGCCGGCGCACTGGATCATGACAATGTTTTTGAGTGCCGGGTCCGGGCCGTTTTTAAGACGTTTTTCGAGTTCAAGCTGCGTGATCACGGTTTGCCCGTCATATCCGTACAATCCAAGGGGGACAAAGGGCACCCCGCCCACCGCCACCACGATCACGCCGATGTCGATGGTTTTGATACCGGGTTTGGTTTCGATATTCACCTGGAATTTGCCGATAAACCCTTTGACTTCCTTTACCGTAGCTTCGGTGAAGACCGTTACCTTGGGGTGGTCCATGACGGTACGGATCTTCTGTTGAACGACATCCGCGGCATCGATCATACTCGGCCCGAGTTTATTCAATTGGTTCAGCATTCCCCCGAGAGTTGCCGCCCGTTCCACCAGAATGGTTTCATATCCGCGATGGGCCAGACCCAGAGCCGCGGTCATGCCGGCGATCCCGCCGCCGATGACCAGGGCACGGGGCGTAATTTCCGACAGAATGGGATTCTGGGCTTTCAACAGGGCGGCTTTGGCAACCCCCATGGCGATAAGATCCTTGGCTTTTTCCGTGCCGGCTTCTTTTTCTTTCATGTGTACCCAGGAACATTGATCCCGGATATTGACCATCTCAAAGAGGTAAGGGTTCAGGCCCGCCTCTTCGCAGGAGCTTCTGAACAGGGGTTCATGGGTCCTGGGGGAGCAGGAGGCCACAACGACCCGGTTTAAATGATTGTCTTCGATCCCTTTTTTGATTTCATTGATACCGGTCTCGGAGCAGGTATACAGGTTCCGCTGGACAAACGCCACATGGGGAAGGGTTTTGGCATAATCGGCCAGGGCTTCCATGGCCAGGTATCCGGCAATATTGGAGCCGCAATGGCAAATGAATACACCGATTCTGGGTTCGGTGTCGTTATTTTCAGGCAATGGCTGTCTCCTTTTCAACATCGGATTGAAAGGCAATTTCAGCGGCCCTTTCAGCGGCGCTGGACGCCTGGGCCACGGACTCCGGGACATCCATGGGGGATCCGGCGCATCCGCACACGAAAATTCCGGGCACGGTGGTGTCCACCGGAGACAGGGGATCGGTTTTCACAAAACCATACTCATCCAGCGCAATCCCCAACATTTTGGCCAAATCGACGATACCCTTTGTCGGTGCGCATGCTGTTGCCAGAATCACCATGTCAAAATCGCGGGATTTAACCTTTCTTTCCCGGGTGTCTTCATAAATGACGACGGGGTTGTACTCGGGACCCTCGGTGATCTCGGCCACCCGTCCACGGACATAGGTAATGCTCGAATTATTCCCGCCGCGGACCTTATACTCCTCAAACCCTTTGCCCACGGCACGGATATCCATGCCGAAAATGGTGGACGTGGTTTCCGGTTCATGCTCGTTGGCGATGATGGCCTCTTTAATGGAATGCATGCAGCAATATCCGGAACAAAACGGGTAAAACCGAAAATCCCGGGATCCCACACATTGAATAAAGGCCAGGCGTTTTGCCGGTCCGAAGGTCTTTACTTTTTCCTTCAACGCATCAAGGGCTTCAAGCAGGCTCAGATGTTCTTTGTACTTGTCCGCCCATTTGTTTTGGTTGTCGTCTTTTTCAATGTCTCCGGACGTGTATTGGGTATAAAATTCCTCGGATGTCCGGTTGTATTGCTTTTCGAATTTTTCGAGTGCCCGAAGCGATGTTTTGATCTTTTTTTCCAGCGGTTCGATGCCTGCTTTGATGCCAAGATCCGAAGGGCGGTCCACATGTCCGCCGGTGGGTCCGCTGGCGCTTAAGAGCCTTTCGAATTCCATGGCGGTCACGACGTTCGGGATTTCCCGGTATCGATATTCGGGAATCTGCGACGGATCGAACACGTCATACCCGCCGGCGAGGATGACGGCGCCGACGTCAAGTTCCAGGATTTGGTCTTTTTGATCGAAATTAATGGCTTCGGCCTGGCAGACCTTTGCACAGATGCCGCACTTTTTGCCGTTGAGCTGCCGGCAATGGTCGGGGTCTATGGTGCGGGTGGAGGGGATGCCCTGAGCAAAATAGGCATAAACAGCCCTGCGGGTCCCCAGGCCTTCGTTAAAGGCGTCGGAGACGATGGTCGGGCATTTTTCGCTGCACGCCCCGCAGCCCGTACATTTATTTTCTTCCACAAACCGGGCTTTTTTCCGAACGGTGATTTTAAAATCTCCGGCCTGTCCCCGGACGTTTTCCACTTCGCTGTACGCCAGAAGGTTGATATTGGGATGTCGACCGACATCCAGCATTTTGGGCGACAGGATTCAGATGGCGCAGTCGTTGGTGGGAAAAGTTTTGTCCAATTGTGCCATCTTGCCGCCGATGCTGGGCAGCTTTTCCACCAGGTAAACCTTTAAGCCCATATCGGCCAGGTCCAAAGACGCCTGGATGCCGGCGATGCCGCCGCCAATTATGAGTACATCTTTAATCATCATCAAAGTCCTTATTTCCTATAACAATTTCATTTGTTCGATCACCAGATCGTACAGATCCGTAATTTCAATGTCAAGCTGGTACGCGGATTTGGCGCACCGGAAGTGAATCTGGCACTTGGGACACGCGGTAACCAGCGTGCTTGCGCCGGTTTCCATGGCCTCGGTCAGACGCTGCATCTGAATTTCTTTGGAACAGCTCGAACAGTTCATCCAGCCGCTGGTTCCGCAGCAGACGCCGTTTTCCCGGCTCCGGGCCATTTCCTTGAATTCAAGGCCGGGCATGGCGTCGATCAACTGGCGGGGTGCGTCAAAGATGCCGGCCATTCTTCCCAGGCGGCACGGATCGTGAAAGGTCACGATTTTCTTTTCCGAGTCCTTAAATTCAATGGCCCCTGCTTCGAGTTTTTCGGCCAGAAAATCCAGAATATGAACCGGTTCAAAACCCAGCTCTCCGAAATACTTGGGATAGATATTTTTAACCGTGTGATACCCTTCGGGGCAACTGAAAACCACCTGTTTGGCCCCTGAGGACAAGATAGTATCCAGGTTTAGCCGGGCCAGGCGTTTGAAGGTTTCGAGGTTGCCGTTCCACAGGGCATCGTGGCCGCAGCACCGCTCATCGTTGCTGACCACCGGCTCCACCCCGCACAGGTTCAGTATTTTGAGGATGTGCCGCGCCCCCTGAATGGACCCGGCATCGATATCCTTGAAAATAACGTCAAAATACGGCCGGCATCCCACAAAATAAAATACGTCCCCGGTCTCTTTGGTTTTCCCGTCTTGGATCCAGGATGTTCGATGCTGCTTGACCGGTTTGGTCTGAAGGTCCATGATGGTTTGAAGCATGCCGTTGTGGGCGGGAACACCCTTGAACCCCACGGATCGCGCTTCACCGCGCATCCTGCGGATAAACTCGGGGAAATTAATATCGGCCGGGCACCGCACGCTGCACTGGGCGCAGGTCAAACAGTCCCAGAGCGTGGTATCCGAAAGTTCTTCAAGGCCATAGAGCGAGCGCTCGATGATCTGCCGGGGGGAAAATTCGGGAAACACCCTGGCCACCGGGCAGCTTCCGGTACAGACCCCGCAATCGAGGCAATAATAGGTTTTGGTCGCATTGACCAGCTCGGCAACAGCCGTCATCATCTTTCCTTACGCCGCCTGTTTCAATGGAGACGGTCCCAATGTTATGATTTGTTTCGTAAATTCACGGGCGATCTCGGCAAACCGCACCCCTTCCGCCGAAGACACCCACTCCAGCCGGAGCCTTTCAAGGTCGATGCCGATGATGCCGGCCAGTGCACGGGTGGTCTGAAATATTTTTTCAGCCTTCACATTACCATCCAGGTAATGGCAGTCTCCCATGTGTCACCCGGCCACCAAAACCCCGTCGGCGCCCTTTTCGAACGCCCTGAGGACAAAATTGGGGTTGATCCGTCCCGAGCAAAGCACGCGAATGATGCGCATGCAGGACGGGTACTGGAGACGGCTGACGCCAGCCAGATCCGCCGCCGAATACGCGCACCAGTTACAGGCAAATGCAATAATCTTCGGCTGAAATGTTTCCGTCATATCTCATTCCTGATAGTTGGTTAAATCGTTAATTCGTTGAATGATTGATCTGCAATCATCAATCAATTAAAGGCTGCTTCCACCATGGCCAGCACCTTTTCATCGTCAAAATAAAACACCGACGCCGCTCCGGTGGGGCAAACCGCGGCACAGGAGCCGCAGCCCGTACAAACCGCCGGGTTGACCCGGCAAACAATCGAATCTTCCAAAAAGTCGATGGCCTGATACGGACAGGCCTGCTGGCAGATTCGGCAGCCCCTGCAAAGCCGTTCATCGATTCCGGAAACCACGGCGTTGCCGAAGACTTTCTTTTTCGACAAAAAGGTACCCGCCCGGGACGCCGCGCCGAGTCCCTGGGCCACGGCTTCGTCCACGGGTTTCGGCGAATGGGCCAATCCGCAGACATACACCCCTTTGGTGGCGAAATCAATGGGCTGGAGCTTGACATGGGCTTCCACAAAAAAGCCGTCCTCATTCAGCGGCACCTTGAACAAAGCGGCAACAGGATTGTCCTTTGGCGGCACGACGGCCGTGGCCAGAACCAGCAGATCCGGCTTGATTTCTATTTCCCTCTGGAACATGGTGGAAAAACACCTGATGGCCAGTTCCCGGTTCTCATTGGACACGGTGAAGGGTTTGTTGACGTCGTACCGGACAAAGACAACCCCCTTTTCCCGGGCCTCGCGATACAGGGCTTCCCGCAATCCATAGGTGCGCATATCCCGGTAAAGTACAAAAACCGCCATGTCGGGTTTGCGTGTTTTCAACGCCAGCGCGTTCTTGACCGAGTGGGTGCAGCAGACCTTGGAACAATAGGGCCTTTCCTTGATTCTGGAACCCACGCACTGGATAAACACGGCCGATCGGATATCGTCCACAGCCAGGGTGTTGTCGATGAATTTTCGATCCAGCTCGAGACCGGTGAGCACCCGGGGGTCTTTTCCGTAAAGATACTGGCTGGGTTTGAATTCCTGTGCGCCGGTGGCAATGATGGCCACTCCGTGATCGATCACCTGTTCTTTGCCGGCCGTATCGATGATCGTTTTAAAATTTCCGACAAAACCGTCGACCTTTTTGACCTGGCTGTTGGTCAAAATATTGATGTTGGGATCCGATGCCACCTCTTGGACCAGCTCGGCCAGTTTTGTCTGGACATCTTCGCCGTCCCAGGTTTCGTACAGATTCACGGCCTGACCGCCCAGAGTATCGCTTTTTTCAATGAGATGGGCGAAATATCCCTGCTTGGCCAGATTGCGGGCCGCGGTCATGCCGGATATTCCCCCGCCCACCACCAGCGCGGATGGGTTCACGTCGATTTCAGGATCGTAAAGGGGCGCCAGCAGGCTGACTTTGGCCACGGCCATGCGGATCAGATCTTTGGCTTTCTGGGTGGCATTTTCTTTTTCATTGCTGTGGACCCATGAGCATTGGTTTCGGATATTGGCCATTTCAAACAGGTATTTGTTGATGCCGGCATTCAGCACGGTTTCCTGAAACAACGGTTCGTGGGTTCTGGGGGTGCAGGCGGCCACGACAATGCGGTTCAGGTTCTGTTCTTTGATCACCCGGGTCATCTGTTCCTGGGTATCCTGGCTGCAACTGAAGAGGTTATCCTCTACATACGTCACATGGGGAAGGGTCTTGGCATATTCCACCAGATCCGGAACATCCAGAAACCCGGCGATATTGGTACCGCAGTGACACACGAATACCCCGGTGCGCGGGGGGGCTCCTTTGACATCCGTCTCTGCGGGGATTTCTTTTGTCCGGGCCAGGGTCCCCCGGGAATCGGTCAGGGTTTGTTCTGCCATGGCCGCGCAGGCGCTGGATTCGATGACCGACTGGGGAATATCTTTGGGGCTTTCAAAAGTGCCGCAAACAAAGATGCCGGGTTTGGACGTCTGAACCGGCTCGAAGCTGCCGGTGGCGGCCAGCTGAAAAGGATCCAGACCGATCTCCAATTTTTGGGCCAGATTGACGGCCTGGTCCGAGACAGCAAATCCCACGGACAACACCACCATGCCAAAGGTTTCTTGAATCCGTTGGCCGGATTCGTCGACATAACCGATGACCAGGTCTCCGGGATGATCCGCCGGCAGGATGTTGGTGATCCTCGATTTTACGAATCGGACGCCGGTTTCCTGGGCCCGGTTGTAGTATTTTTCAAAATCTTTTCCATGGGTCCGGATATCGATGTAAAAGATGGCCGTGTCAAGGCCGCCCTTGAGGTGTTCCTTGGCGATGACGGCTTCCTTGACCGCGTAGGTGCAGCAGACTCCCGAACAATACGGCTGTGATCCGGGATGAAGATCCCTGGAGCCCACACACTGGATCCAGGCGATTTTTTCAGGTTCCTTATTGTCGGAGGGTCTCAGCACATGACCGCCGGATGGTCCGGTTGCGGCAAGGATACGCTCGAACTCGAGACTGGTGACGATATTCGGCGATGTTTTGTAGTGATAAATATCGTAAACGCTCGGATCATACACGCTGCAGCCCGGGGCGATGATCACCGCGCCCACATTCAGCGTGAGTTCTTTTTCCCGATCCTCAAAATTGACGGCGCCTGTGGGGCAGAATTTTTCGCAGGCTTTGCATTTGCCCTTGTTCAGAAAAATGCAATTGTTGTCAATGGCGTATTTTAAAGGAACCGCCTGGGGGTACTTGACATGGGCCGATTTTCGTTTGGCCAGTCCCGCATCGTATTCGTTTGGGACTTTTTTAGGGCACTTCTCGGCGCAAAGACCGCAGGCAATACATTTTTCTACGTCAATATACCGGGGGTGCTGAACCACCCGGACGCTAAAATCACCCGCTGTTCCGGAAATTTGTTCCACTTCCGACAATGTCAGAAGCTCGATGTTGAGATGCCGGCCGACCTCGACCAGTTTGGGCGAGATGATTCACATCGCGCAGTCGTTGGTGGGAAAGGTCTTGTCGAGCTGGGACATAATGCCCCCGATGGAGGACGATCTTTCCACGAGATAGACAAAAAAACCCGAGTCAGCCAGATCGAGCGCCGCCTGCATACCGGCGATGCCGCCGCCGACCACCATCACCGAACCGATTGTTTGAGACATGGTTTCTATTCCTTGCACATAAAAAAACAATATCGTACTCAAAAGTTGACTCGAACCAGACACGAGAACCGCGCAGCGCGTGACCGCCATGCAGCGCAGAAGATAAAGACAATGAGTCAACTTGACATAAATATAAAGGACGATTTCTTTTGTTTGTCAAGCGCTATTCCCGAAGCTTTTATAAAATCAAATTGATTTCAGTGCGTTTCGATCGCAAATTCCAATATCTAATGACCAAACCCTTTCAGGACGAGATGTTGTTTGGATTTTCGAATTTTGGTTATTGGGATTTGTTTGATTTTTGTAATTTCAATAATCCAAGAAACTTCTAACTAGTGTCCATCCATAAATGAGGATTTTTGTTCAAGATCAAGGCATGCGAAAAAAATAACCGCAGGCATATAGTTGATATTCCGAGGATTATTTTTTGAGCATAACCCCAGAGGAATAGGCTCCGCATTCCACGGGGCAGGCGCAGAGACTTGCCCGCCTCCGGCGGGTTGGGCAAAAAGACCATTTATGGATGGACACTAACTAGCCAAATCTCCTCTGGGCATAACCAAAGTATGGTCCTCTGCATCAGGATTTTTGATCCTGTGGCTCGCAGATGCTGAAAAGCCACCATCTATCGCTTCTGCGTTTGCCGCGGGAATGCCTGTCGAAATAGATCTTCAACGTGGCGTTTCCGGTGGTGGCGACCTCGAACCAGTGTTTGCGGACATACAGCTCGGGACTGCCGTGGCGGCATGTTCCGGTTTCACGCCAGGTGCGCAAAACAGCCGCAATCTTTAAGGTTCGGCCTTGCCACACAAACTCGCGCGGAAGCCCGGGTTCCCCGGCGGCCATGCGCGCGGTATCGAATGCGTCACCGACAGGTCGGATGACTTCACTGACGAATCGTTCCGGCATGATCAATTTTTTTGGCCTTGATTGTCGCGCTCCGTAAAGACCTCTTTGGCGGCGAAGATGCCGTTCAGCGCCGCCGGGAACCCTGCATACACCGCCATTTGAATCATGATTTCCACAATGTCTTGTCTCGTACATCCCACGTTGAGCGCGCCGTGGATATGAACTTTGAGTTGCGGCCGCGCATTGCCCAATGCTGCCAATGCCGCTACAGTCGCTATTTCGCGCTCTTTGAGTGAAAGAACGCCCCGTGAGTAAATATCGCCGAAAGGAAACTCGATAATATAGTCGGCAAGATCAGGGGCAATATCCTTTAGCGCCTCGATGACCCGTTCGCCGGCATGACCGTCTATTTCTTTCAGTTTCTCCCAGCCGCGTGTGTAACGATTTGTTTCCATTTTTTCTCCCAATTGGTTAACTTCGGCAGGCTGGAAAGCCCGCCTACGGATTTCCGATCTCTGACCTCTGACTCTCCGCCTTCCGTCCTTCCTGCCTCCTCTCGCCTTCCACTTCCTCCGCCCCTTCATGATGCCCTGTTTTTCATCAAGCGTCAATCCGCAAGGTTGACCAAAAATGGATTGATCTCATTGATTTTCGATGGTAAACGAGAGTAATGCTTTAGGCACTTTTAACTTGTTCGTCTTAAAACAAGCCAGCCCCTTCCAGGAGTTAAATCAAAGCGTTCTCCTCAGGGATCGGATATTTACTCATGAAACTATTTGACAGTCATTGTCATCTGGACGACCGGGCCTTTGACAAAGATTTGGATGATGTCGTTCGTCGTATGCACGCGGCCGGCGTTAAGTCGGCCATGACCATTGGAACGACGCTCGATCGCTGCGCCAAAGGGGTCGCCATTGCGGAATCTACACCCGGGGTGTATGCCGCGGTGGGCATTCATCCTCACGATGCAAAAAGTTGCGATGAAGACGTTTTAAAGACCCTTGTCGATCTTGCAGCAAGTCCCGGTGTTCGGGCATGGGGAGAGATCGGCCTTGACTTCAACCGAATGTACTCCCCCAGAGATGTTCAGGAAAAATGGCTGATCCGTCAGCTTGAAGTCTCCGAAGCCCTGAATCTTCCGGCCTTATTCCATGAGCGGGACAGCAACGGCCGCCTGATCGATATTCTGAAATCGAATTTTGCATCCGGCAGAACCGGCGTGGTGCACTGCTTCAGCGGGAGCGAGGCTGAACTGAAACAATATCTGGATCTGGGCCTTTTTATCGGCATTACCGGCATTGTGACCATCAAGGGACGCGGCGAAGCGCTGAGAAAGATGGCCCCTTCGATCCCATTGGATCGGATCCTGATTGAAACCGATGCCCCCTATTTGACCCCGACACCCGAAAGAAACCACACCCAAAGAAACGAACCGGCCTTTGTCCGGTCAGTCCTTTTGAAACTTGCCGAAGTCAGATGCCAAGATCCTGTTTTGGTGTCCGAAACCCTGTGGGACAATACCTGCCGGCTATACGGTGTTGAGTCCTGACATGGCCCCGGACCGCCGGTGACGGCTGAAGAATCGCTGGAAGAGTTTGAAGTGAGCTAAAGTTTAAAGTGATCTAAAGTTAAGGAATTCTGCAAGTTATATAAAATCAGTGGAGCGAAGCGACGCCATAACTTTAGTCACTTTAGATCACTTTAGACACTTTTAACTTGTTTGATTCTAAGTAAAACAGCTCCTTCCAGAAGTTATATCAAAACCGTCCTCTCTGGGACCGGAGTCTTTATTTAAAAATATTTAAGATCTTGTTTCCCATCCCTTTTAATTTCTCTTCAGTCCCTGATTTTGCCGCTTTTCCTTTTCCGGTTTTGGATGGGGCCCGGGCAATGTCCTTTTCTGCAATTTCAAGAGCTTTTTTACAAGGATTCCCGGAAGATCCGGAAACGAGCAGGTAGGCCCAGCCCACGGGACCTAAAAGGGCTGCCCCGATGGTCGTGGCGGTGCTCACGATATCAATTCCCAAAGAAGGATGGGTCAGGGTACCGCTCAGCTTGAAGGGTTTGGTTATTTTGCTCAGGCTGATGCTCAATTTTCCGGTTTCGTTGGTTCCGATTCCCTCTTTGGGCTTGGTTCCGATATGAAAATCCAATGCTTCGGTCTTAAGATTGACAGTTCCCTGGCTGAATAATGTTTTTTGGGGATCGTCGATGATAATGGCCTTGCTTTTGGCGATGCCGTTTTGAATATGAAAATCACACACGGCACAGTTGATTTTGGCGTGGTCGATTTTTTTACCAAAAGGATTGATGAGATTCATGAAACTCGATCCGATATCAGCGCTGATATAATTCAAATACCCCATGGGTATTTTTCCTTGTCCCAGCGTCGCCACCACCTTGCCGTTGGCATCGGCCATGATTGCAGCCACTGAATTGCCATGACCCGTAAAATTAACATCCAGGTCGAGAGTGCCTTCCACGGCCCGGGTAATTTTCAATTTATTGAGCATCTCCCCGATGTCCATTTGTTTGATGTCCATGTTAAGATCAACATCGGCGATATTATTTTTCGTGTTAAAATTCAGACGGCTGTTCAGTTGTCCGCCGCCAATGCCGGCCGTCAGCGGATCGACAGTGAGATTTCCATCTTGGAGCTTTATCCGGGTGTCAATATTATCGAGGGCAAGCTTGGGCAACAGCAATTGTTTGATTCGAACATCCGCGGCGGCGTTGATTCTCTGCAGGGCATCCAGTTTCAAAGGCGCATCTTCAAAGAGTCTCTTTATTTTTTTTGAAGATGCGGCAGTCTTTTCTTTGTCGGGGCCGGCGGTTTCCTCTGATTTTATCAACAGCGGACGCAAATCGACGAATTCGGAAACAATATTTGCCGATATTCGCGGGGTTTTAGCCGAAAGATCAAGTGTTGCGGAACCGTTGAGCCGACTGTCTTCCAGTTGGATCATGATATCGGATACTTGAACTTTTCCGGGTTTGGCCGCAATAACATGACCGGAAAGATGAAACGGACCTTTAAGCGCCAGGGGCAGAGGCTCTTTTGTGACGGTTTCGATCTTGGAAAGATCTTGGCCTTTTACCGTCATTCTGATATCAATCCCTTTCGCCGCCAACGGGTCCTGGATCTTTCCGACGATATTGATGTCCATTTGGCCGACCTTTGCCTTCAGGTTCACAGGGAAGGGCACATCAGGGTCGAAGATGCCGGCCAACTTTCCGACCTTGCCGGACACGCTCAAGGGAATGTCATTGAATGTCCCGATGAGATTAATGTCTGCTTCATCCGTTGACTTTTCTGATGTTCCCACAAATCGATGGATGGTCAAGGCAAAGGTTTGATTCTTTTGATGGTTTTGAACCGTCAATTTTCCATCTCGTATATCGATTTCCTTAAAATAGAAAGGAGCTGTTTTTGCAGGGGCTGTTTTTGCTTTCTTTTGTTCCGTCCCATTAAATTCCAGATTTGTTTTACCGGATTTGTCGATTTCCATGATCACATCAGGATCAATCAGAATTAAACGCTTGACGTCGATTTGACCCTTAATGAGCGGAATCAGCGCCAATTGAACTTCAACGCGTTTGGCATGAATCATATCCGGATAAGCGCTCCACGGGGCATTTTGAAAAGAGACATTGTTGATTTCCAGGGTCGGGTACAAACTGATTTTCACTTTTATGTCGCCGGCCAGGGTGAGTTTTCTGCCGGTATATTGTTTTGCGATCCCGGAGATATCCGGCTTAAATTTGTTGTAATTATAGGTCGATACAACAAAAATGATGATCAACAAACTGATAAGAACAATACCGGCCAGGACACCGAGACCTAAAATAATTTTACGGCGCATTGAAAACCTCATTTATGGATGGATACCAAGTGAAGATGGTAAAGGGTTCCACGTTTGTTCCGTGCTTAATTAAATCATATGAACGAATTGGATCGAACGCAATTCAAAAAAACATAATTCTCAAACTTGACTTCGTAATCATAAAATGAGAAAAATTCCTTGAACCCAGAACTCAGAACCCTATATCCAAAACCTTTCAACCTGATTCTCGAGGCCATCATGAAAAGCGTACTGAATGCCATTTTAACGGCGTGTTTCGTGGTTGCCGTTCATCCTGTGCTTGCCCATTCTCAGGATGTTTCGGATCGCAATCTGATATTTACCGAAGGCACTGCCGAAGTTTCGGGTCAAAATGATTCCGCTAAGATATTCGTCGCCGTCGTGACGACAGAGGGGAAATTGGAGCTGGCCAGCGCGGAAAATGCGGCCAAAACCAAAGCCGTACTAACAGCCGTCAAGGACTTGACCATTGCCCATCTCAAACTTCAGACATCCAATTATCGTGTGACACCCCAAAAAGATTATAAGGTCCGGCCGCCAAAGATCAGGGGCTATGAAGTCGAAAATGCGGTGATGGTCACCCTGGAAGGGTTCGAACCCGAGACGTTAGCCAAATATGTTTCACGGGTGATAGAAACATCCCTCGATCACGGCGCCAACACCATTCAACAGATTCAGTTTTATCTTAAAAACAAATCGCTGCTGGAAAAAGAAGCATTGCAACTGGCCACACACAAAGCCATTGAACGGGCGAAAATATTGGCTGACGCCGCCGGCGTAAAACTCAAACGCATCGCTTCTCTCCGGAGCCAGCCGGCTTACACGGCGCCCCTTCCCCGGATGTTGGGTGTGGCTGAAATGCAGTCAGACGCCCTGGCTGCGGCGCCGCCCATGGAGATGGGCGAAAGCCGTATCCGGGCCCAGGTCAGCATATCATATGAAATAGCACCATAGAGAGACCTTTGCAAAACCTCCCTTTTTGCCCAATTTCTGCGTCAGGATAAAATTTTAATCCTCGAAATACTCAATGTATGTCTGCGGTTAAAATTTTCTCCTTCCTTGAACTTAAACAAAAATGAATATTTTTCAAAGGTCTCTTAAAATTTAACTTAAATCCTTAAAAAGATTATCCATGCAGCGCTTGCTCGGAAAACACCCCGATTCCTCAATTAACTCTAACCAATCGGGAGATGGTTATATTTTAGTCAGTTCATAACTTCGGCTTCCGAGGCCGAGTTTTTCGGCATAAGCGAGTTGTATGGTCCAGTCCACGTTCGGATAAACCCCTCTGAACTTATCTTCGCCTTTTTCAAGATTGACCTCAAGGCATGATCCCGGCAGGGCCTTTTCCTGATTCACAAGATCCACGCACGCCTGGTCGGCGGCCACCGGATCTTTGGATGCGACAATGCCGATATCCCTCACAATGGGCGCATCGTTGTGGCCGTAACAGTCGCATGCCGGGGATACTTGGGTGATAAAATTCACAGACAACAACTTGCCGGTTTTATTTTTCAGCACACCCATGGTGTATTCCACGATGTTCTCGAGAAAGGTCGGTATGGCCTGATTCCATTGGATTTCAATGGCGCTGTTGGAACAAATGAGGATACATTCCCCACACCCGATGCACTTTTTGGCATTCAATACCGCCTTTTCGTTTTCCAGTGAAAGGGCATTTTGGGAACAATGCGGAACGCACTCGCCGCAGCCCACGCATTTTTCCAGCACGACTTTTGGCGCTACGGTGGAGTGTTGCGCCAGCTTTCCTTTGCGCGAAGCGCATCCCATTCCTAAGTTTTTAATGGCGCCGCCGAAGCCCGAAAGTTCATGCCCTTTGAAATGGGCCACCGATATCAATGCATCGGCTTCAACGATATCCGATCCGATGTATACTTTTTTAAAATTCTTCTGGTTGACGGTAACGGCGGATTCGCTTTTCCCTCTGAGTCCGTCGGCGATGACAATCGGCGCATTGACCACTGCAAATGCAAAACCGTTTTGGATGGCCGTGTTGAGATGATGGGGGGAATCGCTCCGGGTTCCGGCATATACAGTATTGGCATCCGTCAAGAACGGGTAACCGCCAGCGGCTTTTATGGATTCCACAATCGTTCGGACAAATACCGGCCGGATAAAGGCGGTATTTCCCTTTTCTCCAAAATGAAGCTTCACCGCCACAAGATCCCTTTTTTTAACGGTATCGGAAAGGCCCGCCGTATCGATCAGCCTTGCCAGCTTGTTCACCAGATTCTCCTTTGCCGAAGCCCTTAAATCGATAAAATAGACGCTGCTTGTCATAACTCCCTCCTTCTTCGGGCACTATTCAAAACCATCAGTAAATTTTTCCAAAGAGCAATTCAGCCATTTTCGGATCGAGACCCTTTAATATTTTATATTCTTCCAGCGCAGCACCCTTGTCGCCGTTGTTGAGATAAATAATTCCCATATTGTAATGCACGGGGGCGAAATCCGGATCCACCCGAATCGCCTGCTTGAAGGTTTCAACTTCTTGTTCAATATTACCAAGCCCGGCATATGCAATTCCTAAATTATAAAGTACCTGGGCCGAATCCGGATGGATGCTCAACGCTTTTTGATAGGATTCAACAGCCTCGTTGTAGCGTTCTTGCCGGTTATAAATCATGCCCAGTTGAAAAAGCGTCGGCGTGTGATTCGGATGGATTCGCAGAACTTGTTTAAATGCCTTTTCCGAGTTTTCAAGGTCTTTTAGCCTCTCGTATACCACGCCCAGATCAAAATATGAAGGCGCATGATTCGGATCAAGACTCACGGCCTGCTCATAGGCTTCAATGGCATCTTGGTAGCGGCCGATTTTGCGGTAATAACGCCCGATGTTAAAATACGCCTCGGCATCTTTCGGATCGATTTGGATGACTTGTTTAAACGCCGTTATGGCTTCTTCCGGCTGATCCAATCCATCGTAACAGCTCCCCAAACCGTACCATGCCAGCGTATCATCGGGGCTTGTTTGGGTGGCTTCTTTAAAGTAATTCAGCGCATCTTTAAACTCTCCCCGGATGGAAAACTTAAATCCTTCTTTGCACAGTTTTTCAACCAGTTTGGGTGTTTTCATCTTGATATCATAAGTCCATTCCGACAATGTTTTTATGGCCTTGTCTGATTTTAAGTTCAATATCCCAGCGCTGGAAACCGCAAAATTAAGGTTCTGCCCTTTAACCGCCTGGAATGAGACGACCCCAACCACTTTCCCTTTCATATTGATCACGGGGCTCCCGCTGGATCCCGGAGAAATGGGTGCCGAAAGCTGAAAAACTTTTCCGATAACCGGCATTTCCCGAAAGGCGGAAATTATGCCTTCGCTGACCGTCTGTTCGAGTCCCATGGGACTTCCCACCACCAGTACGTGATCTGCAATGGCAGGTTCTGTTTCGGTAACGCCGATCCAGTGAATTGCCGATGCCGGAATTTTAGCCCGGACTTTGATGAGATCAGCGTGTTTATTTTCAGCCACAACCCACTCGATGGGATACAGCTTCTGGTCATATGTTTTTATTTGGGCCGTATAGGCGCCATCGAGAACATGATAATTCGTAATGAGATTTCCCTGGTTGTCGATGAAAAAGCCGCTCCCCAGGTTTGTCACGTCTTGGTCGGCATCATAGGCGACAACGGTGACAACCGCCGGCTGAATCTTTTTGACCAGCGAACCCATATTGCCGGTGGATGATCCGGTGCTGTTCTGCAATTGAATACACCCGGTGACGGCCAGCAGCGCAACACAGGCAAAAAATATGGTATGTTTAAATGTCATGGTCGTATCCTTATAAATAAGCGATTCAAATTCAGCACTTTATTGGCGGTGATAGAAATTGAGGGTGCGAAATTTGCGTACACAGCATCTATTCGTCAGACACTGGTTATAAAATAATCCCGGAGAGCCGATCCTGTCAACAGAACAGACCATTTATGGATTTTGCTTGATAAATGAGCTGAAGATACCTATTTTTATCAATTATTGAATAAAGATTTTTCATCATTATATGGTGTTTTAAAAGCTGCCGTAAAGATATTCAGGGAAAGTATACCTGTGAAAAGGGACATAAAATGAGCTTGAACGAAAAATTAACGGCTTTGAACCATATTTACCGGCATTATGACGATTTCACGGACGGCCGGACGATGGCCTGTCAAAGATATTGCGCCGAGTGCTGTACGCCTGATGTCACCATGACAACGCTTGAAGGATACCTCATTGCCGATTCTCTCATATCAAACAGCCGGCAGGATTTATTCGGACCCATTCAAAAAGCGATATCCGGCAGCCGGTTCAAGCCCCGAACCACCACGAACAGGCTGGCGCTGCTTTGTGCAAAGGGAGATGATCCACCTGAGGAACAGCGCTCTGACGGCGGCGAAAGCTGTTCACTGCTGACGGACGGCCTGTGCCCGATATATCCGATTCGGCCGTTTGGATGCCGGTGTTTTATTTCGGAAAAAAATTGCAGCCAAACCGGATACGCCGAGGTCGATCCCTTTATTATCACCGTGAACACCGTTTATTTGCAAGTCATCGAACATATCGATGCCACGGGCTTTTCCGGCAACTTCGCGGATGTGATGCTGTTGATGGCGCAAAAAGAAAACCGGGATCGATACAAAAAAAACACCCTGAAACATTTGGGCGCCGACTTTGTTTCAAATTTGCCCATCGAGGTGTGGATGGTGCCGCCCGAACACCGGAGTAAGGTAAAGCCGATCCTCAACGCGTTGTTGACTTAACGTCCGCCTTTTGGTATCGCACCATATATCAAAGAAAATATGTACCAGCTAAATAAGGAACTTAAACATCATGGAAAGAACATTAGCGATTATCAAGCCTGACGGGGTTGCCCGGGGAATCATCGGTGAAGTGATTCAACGGCTGGAAAGCAACAAACTCAAAATATCGGCCATGAAAATGCTGAAAATGAACCAAGAGCAGGCCAAGGGGTTTTACGCCGTGCACGAAGCGCGGCCGTTTTTTGACAGCCTGACGTATTTTATGTCCTCCGGACCGATCGTCGTCATGGTTCTCGAGGGCGAAAATGCCATTGCCAAATACCGGGAAATCATGGGTGCAACCGATTACAGAGAAGCGGACGAAGGCACCATTCGGAAAGATTTTGCCACCGACATCGAGAAAAACGTGGTCCACGGTTCGGATTCCCCCGAGACGGCTGCTAATGAAATCGCTTACTTTTTCAACAGGTTTGAACTGATCCACTGATGTCCGGTCGTGTCAATTTAGATAACATCAGCATCGTTTTGAATCAGCCCCGATATCCTGAGAATATCGGGGCTGCCGCACGTGCCATGCGTAATATGGGCATTTCGAATTTGATGATCGTGGATCCTCAAAATTTCGACCTTCATAAAGCCATGAAACTGGCCACCCATTTTGCTTCGGATATCCTTGAAAAAAGCAAATTCTATCCGGATTTAAAAGAAGCCCTCGCGACCTTCAGTTATGTGGTGGGAACAACCGCACGGCTTGGCGGAGAACGGCAGGTGGTGTGTAAGCCGTCAAAACTTGCCGAAAAGTTGATTTCCATTTCTGCTGACAATCGCATCGCCTTGCTCTTTGGTCCCGAAGACAAGGGACTTTCCAATGAGGCCGTCCGGCAGTGTCATGTGCTGGTCAACATCCCGACCACGGAGTTTTCTTCTTTGAATCTGGCCCAGGCGGTTTTGATTCTGTGCTATGAGATTTTTATTGCCGGCCGCAAAGAAAAAGAAGAATTCATACCTCGTCTGGCCAACCGGCACGAACTCGACGGGATGTATGATCAACTTAAAGATGTCTTGGTTCGAATCAGTTATATCAATTCTGAAAATCCGGATTACTGGCTGAATCATTTCCGCCGTTTCTTCACTCGTTTGCAACTTCGGGCAAAAGAAGTGAATATTATTCGGGGCCTTTGCCGCCAGGTGGATTGGTATGGGAAAAAATGTTATGATGACGGCAAAAAAGAAAGGATAAACAACAAATGAAACTCGTTCGATTTGGTGAAAAAGGAAAAGAAAAACCCGGCCTGTACAAAGACGGCAACGTCGTGGATCTCAGAAAGATCTTTCCTAAGATTCCGGATATCGGTGAAAGATTTTTCAGGGAGAACTGGCTCGAAAAAATTGCCGGTGTCGAAGACCCGGGACAAAAAATAAAAGATCGCATCGGCTGCCCGATCCATGCGCCTTCTAAAATCATATGTCTGGGAAAAAATTATGCCGAACATGCCAAGGAAGGGGGATTTGAAAATCCGGATCGGCCGTTGATATTCTGCAAAACACTCAATACGTTGAACGGCCCGTTCGATCCCATTATACTGCCCAAAAGCAGCGGAAAGATCGACTGGGAAGTGGAATTGGCGATCATCATCGGAAAGGAAGGAAAAAGAATATCCAAGGCGCAGGCTTTGGATTACATCGCAGGGTTTACCGTCATGAATGATGTTTCCGGGCGGGAAGCGCAGTTTTCCGATTCCCAGTGGTTCAGGGGAAAATCCTTTGACGGCTTTGCCCCTGCGGGGCCTGTCATGGTGACGCCCGACGAAATCGGCGACGTGAATAATTTAAGAATCACCGCCACGGTTGACGGAAAGATCATGCAGGATGGGAATACGAGGGATATGATTTTTGATGTTTTTACCATTATAGAGGATATCAGCGAAGATATTACCCTGGTTCCCGGCGACATCATCTCAACGGGCACCCCGGCAGGCGTGGGAATATTCAGGGATCCGCCGGTGGTCCTGAAGCCGGGCAACGTGGTGGAATGCTATGTCGAAAACATCGGCACCATCGTTAATAAAGTGATGGAATAACAGCTTATCGTATCTTATTTCGCGTTCTGCGGCATTCGGAAACAATAAGAAGATCAGAAGGTTAGAAGGTTAGTTTTTTTCTCACACTTTCCAACCTTCTTACCTTCTCACCTTCTGATTTTCTGACCTCCGACCTCTGACTTCTGAGCTCCAACCGCGAAGCGCTCGCTAATACTTACTGTCCGCGTATTCTACCCAACCGCCGGTTCTGACCAGGCAGCGATCAAAGTCGGAAATGGAGAACGGCACCTCCTGACGGCGGCCTTGGGCGGTTAGGGTAAACGTATTTTTGTTAAGATCCGTTTCAAGATGCGTCTTTTGGCCGGCAAATTCTGTAAAAATACGGTCGATGGCCGGGGCCGGGAGTTCCACGGCCATCATGCCGCAGTTGAACATATTCTGCCTGAAAATCCTGGCAAAGTTTTCGGCAATGACCAGATGAATGTCGTTGACTTCCAAGGCCCACGGCGCATGTTCTCTCGAAGACCCGCATCCGAAGTTCGTCCGGGTGATGATGACCTTGTTTCCGTTGATATCGCGCCGGGAGTCGAATCCCTCCAGCTTGATATCTTCCAACAGATACGGTTTTAATGCCTGCTTGGAGATCTCGGTGAGATACTTTGCCGGAATGATTTCATCGGTATTGATGTCGGACCGGTCGAGAAAGAGTACGTTTCCGCTGAAATTTGTCATGGTTATCCTCTGTATAGTTCGGAGTTCGTAATGGCCCCGGAAATGGCTGAGGCGGCGGCTGTGGCCGGGCTGACCAGATGAACCATCCCGCCTTTTCCCATGCGGCCGTTAAAGTTTCTGTTGGTGGTGGATGCACAGACTTCCCCTTCGGCCAGCACCCCGTTGCTCATGCCCAGGCAGGCCCCGCAGGTCGGGTTTGTGACACAGAATCCGGCGTCCAGAAATGTTTTTAAAATCCCTTCTTCCATGGCCAGACGAAACGCTTCGGGCGTCGCCGGAGAAACAATGCCCCTTACCGAATCGCTGATCTTTTTTCCGCTGAGCACTTGAGCCGCAATCCTTAAGTCTTCGATTCTTCCATTGGTGCAGGATCCGATATACACCTGGTCAATCGGGGTGGATGCCATTTCTCTGACCGGCATGACCTGGTCGGGTTTATATCCGAAGGTAACCATCGGCTCAAGACGGCTGACATCAAATTCGATAACACGGTCGTATCGCGCGTCAGGATCTGAATGAAATGTCTTAAAATGCTCAAACGCCGATGCTTGATCCGCATAGTCATCTTTGATAAATTTCCAGAGGTACTCGACGGTGGTCATGTCGGGATAGCATATCCCCGATGTTCCTCCGGCTTCGACCGCCATATTGCAAAGCGTCATTCGCGATTCCATGGTCATGGCGTCGACCACCGGCCCGGTGAATTCCAAAACTCTATTGGTAGCGCCGTTGACCCCCAGTTGACCGATGATGGAAAGGATCACATCCTTGGCAAAAACACCTTCCGGCAATTGGCCGGTAATGTCGATCCTTATGGTCGAGGGATAATGAAAGGCACAGACGCCCTTTAAAATACCCACTTCGAGGTCGGTGGTTCCGACTCCTGCGGCGAATGCGCCGAATGCGCCATGGGTGCAGGTGTGAGAGTCCCCCATAATGACCGTGAAGCCGGGCCTTACAAAGCCCATTTCCGGAAAAAGTGCATGACAGATGCCGTTTCTGCCGATATCGAAAAAATCCGGAATCTTGTGTCTCCGAGACCACTCCCTTAAGATTTTGCCCTGGGTGGCGGTTTTCGAATCCTTTGCCGGTGTGACGTGATCGATGACGACTTTGATCTTGCCGGGATCGAACACCCTGTCCTTTCCCCGGTCGACAAGGTCATTGATGGCGACCGGGGTCGTGATTTCATGGCAGAATACGGCATCCAGCCGGATGACATGAATGTCTTCCGCGGGATTGTCAACCTTGTGAACGTCAAATATTTTTTCTGCAATAGTCTTTCCCATTTTTACACCTTATATTTTCCAATTGAATAGCCGATCTTCTGAATCGGTCACAGTTAAATGGCTCTGCACAAAAGTTTAGTGTCAAAAATCACGAATTCCAAGCACCAAATTATAAATAAATCACAAGTTCCAATAATCAATGACCAAAATCTCCAGCACGAGGCATTGTTTGAATTTTGGTCATTGAGATTTGTTTGATATTTGGAATTTCAATCAATGAACTTCCCGTAAATTAAATCCGACCGGGGCAAAAACCCGGATCTCTGGGCCAGAATTTTTACTAATCCGAATCTGATTTTAAAACCGAGAGAAAAGCAGACTGTGGAATCATGACCTGTCCCACCATTTTCATCCGTTTTTTCCCTTTTCTTTGTTTTTCCAAAAGCTTTCGTTTCCGTGTGACATCGCCGCCGTAACATTTTGCGGTGACGTCCTTTCTAAACGGTGAAATGGTCTTTCGCGCAATAATATTTCCGCCGATAGCCCCCTGGATGGCGATTTTAAACATCTGCCTTGGGATTTCCTCGCGAAGTTTTTCGCAGGCGCGTCTTGCGCGATCGATTGCCCGGTCTCGGTGGACGAGCTGGGATAGCGCATCCACACGCTCTCCGTTGATGAGGATGTCCAGTTTGACCAGATCCGTTTCTCTGAAATCGATAATGTCGTAGTCAAAGGAGCCGAATCCCTGAGTGACCGATTTGAGCTTGTCGTAAAAATCATAAATGACTTCCGCCAGGGGAAGCTCGAATATCATTTCCATGCGGTTGCTGGTCAGATACTGATATGTTTTGTTGATCCCCCTGTGATCCATGCACAGCTTCATAACCGCGCCCATATAGCGGTCCGGAATGATGATCGCTGCACGAATAAAGGGCTCTTTTGTGCGTTCAATGGTGGTCGGGTCCGGATACAATGCCGGGTTGTCGATGATCTTTGTGGATCCGTCATTCATGATCAGCTCATACCGGACCGAAGGCGCCGTCAATATCAATGAAAGATCATATTCACGCTCGAGCCGCTCCTGAACAACCTCGAGATGAAGGAGTCCTAAAAAGCCGCAACGGAACCCGAATCCCAGCGCCACCGACGTATCTTTTTCGTAAATCAGGGACGCATCATTGAGTTTCAATTTTTCCAGGCCGGAAACCAGGTCTTCGTAACCGTCGGAAGCCACCGGATAGATTGAAGAAAAAACAACCGGTTTTGCTTCCTTGAATCCCGGCATGGGGGCTTTGCAGGGATGATGTTTTAGCGTGACGGTGTCCCCGCAGCGGGTATCGCTGACGGTTTTGATACCGGCGATGATATAACCGACCTCTCCTGCCGAAAGCGCTTTTTTGGGGATGCGATCCATCTGGAACACGCCGACTTCTTCCACCCTGTAAGCGGCATTATTGGACATGAACATAATTACATCTTTTGGTTTTACCGTCCCCTGAAAAACCCGGATATGAACAACCGTTCCACGAAATGCATCATAATGGGAATCGAAAATCAACGCCTGAAGCGGCGATTCCGGATCGCCGGACGGCGCCGGAAGAGAATTGACGATAGCTTCCAGTACCGCTTCGATGCCGATCCCTTCCTTTGCAGAAACGAGTAGGGCGGTTTCAGCGTCAAGACCCAGGTCGTCTTTAATCTGCTGTTTGACCCGGTCGACATCGGCTGAAGGAAGATCGATCTTGTTGATGACCGGAATAATTTCAAGATCGTGTTCAAGGGCCATATAAAGGTTTGCCAGGGTCTGGGCCTCGACCCCCTGACTGGCGTCGACGAGAAGCAGTGCACCTTCGCAGGAAGCCAGCGCCCGTGAGACTTCATAGGTAAAATCCACATGACCGGGGGTGTCGATCAGGTTTAAAATATAGGATTGATTATTTTTGGCCGGATACGGGAGGCAAATGGAATGGCTTTTTATGGTGATGCCCCGCTCCCGTTCGATATCCATATCGTCCAATATCTGATCTTTAAAATCCCTGTCAAGGACCACATGGGTCATCTGGATCAAACGGTCGGAAAGCGTCGATTTCCCGTGATCAATATGCGCGATAATGCTGAAGTTTCTAATCCTTGCGATTTCGGTCGGCACCGTATTCTCCTGAGGCCGCTGATCGGCCAAAAGCCTGTTGACACCGTCTTTCTTTCACGTTATGCTCAAGCTCCTGTGTCGCTGATACATTCGGTTTTTTAGTTAAAGAACAAGTATTGCCTTTTTTCCGATGTCCCTTCGTCTATTGAGAACCGGCGAAGGCAAGAGCAGTTTTTTATCAAATTAATATGAAAGATGTCAAGCTTGAGGCACGAGTTGCCGATATATCATTTTGATGAAAAAGAATAAGATAGAAAAAATGGATGACCACATATTAATCGTTGAAGATGATGCCGCCATTAGAGATTCCATCCACGAATGCTTTGAACGGCAGGGATACCATGTTTCAAGCGTCGCCAGCTCGGAAGAGGCCCTCAAAGTCGTCAAATCAAAAAATATCCAGATTGTTATCACCGATATTATGCTTCCCGGCAAGAACGGCCTTCATCTGACCCACGAAATCAAACAAAATTACGATATCGATGTCATTGTGATGACCGGTTACAGTGAAAATTATTCCTATGAAGAAGCCATTCATAAAGGCGCCAGCGATTTTGTATTTAAACCGTTTCGTTTCGAGGAACTGGTGCTGAGATTGAAGAGGGTTTTAAAAGAACGGCGGCTCACCAAGGAGCGCAACCGCATCCTCAGTAAGCTTGAAAATCTTGCCATAACAGATGGTCTGACTAAATTATATAATTTAAGGCATTTCTATCATTTACTGGAAATAGAGATTGACCGGTGCAGTCGTTATGGCCATCCCTTGGCGCTTTTGTTGATGGATATCGACAACTTTAAAATCTACAATGATTCTTATGGTCATCTTGAAGGCGACAAGGTTCTGATCCGCCTGGGCCAGATCATCACGTCGTGTCTGAGAACAATGGATTCCGCTTTCAGATACGGCGGCGAGGAATTTACGATCATTCTTCCGGAAACCACAGCCGAAGAAGCCAAAAATGTTGCCCACAGGATTAAAACCGTCGTGGAATTCGAACACTTTTTTCCTGAACCCGAAAATCCCGTCCGCATCACCGTCAGTACCGGTGTCACGGAATATTCCAATAAAGAACCCTTGTCTGCCTTTATCAAAAGAGCGGACCAGGCGATGTATCTTTCCAAAGAAAAAGGACGAAATACCATTTCGTTTTTGTTCGCCGAAAATGCGTAGAAACGGTTTCAAAACCTCAAATAGATCCTATTCCATTAAAAACCAACCTTCCAGTATTCCACCATTCCATTATTCCATTGATGAGACAAGTGTTCACACCTCAGAAACTGTAATATAGCACCATTGACCTTGAATGGAATTTTCACGGCGATTACTTGCGCACCTGACCCACCGCAAATGCAATAAAAAAAATAATGGAAGCCAATGCCACAATGGTTGCGCCGGACGGCAGGTCGGCGAAATAAGAAATGACAAGACCGCCGGCGGTGGATACCAGCGCGATGAGTATGGAAAGCGCGATCATGGAATCATAGCGCCGGGTAACCTGGGAAGCGGCTGCTCCGGGAATCACCAGGAGTGCGGAAACAAGAATAATGCCGATTATTTTTATGCTGATCACCACGGACAATGCGAGAATGGTTAGGAGAAAGTGATCCAGAAAGGTCACCGGCATTCCACTGACAAACGCCACTTCCCGATCATAGGCGACAAACAGCAACTCCTTGAAAAATATCTTCGTTGAAAGGAGTACCGATCCGCCAAGAACGGCAATGACAATCAAGTCCTTCCGGGTAATTGCCAGAATATTTCCAAAAAGATATCCGAAAAGATCGACATTATACCGGTCCGACATGCCGATAAAAATAACCCCCAGAGCCATTGCCAAAGGGAAAAATATTCCGATGGCGGTATCCGTGCTGATTCGTTCCTCTTTTCCGATATAGCCGATGGCGTTGGAGACCACCACGGCAAAACCGATGGCGGTCCATGTGGGGGATATGCCCAGAAGGGCGCCCAAGGCCACGCCGCCGAAAGCCGAATGTGCCACCCCGACGCCGATAAAGGACAGACGGCGCAGCACAACAAAGAATGAAACCACCGCCAGAACAAAGCCGAGCATCATTCCGGCCAAAAAGGCATTTCGCATAAATTCAAAGCTGAACATATCAATCATGGTCTTGATGGCTGCGAAAACAGGTTGCGCATTTCGAATCATGAACAATGACTTTAAGGTCTTCTCCAAAGACTTTTCTGGCAACATCGGTTGAAAAACAGGAATCCGGCTCGTCATGATAGTGAAGCTGGACGTTCAGGCACGCCACCCGGGTGGTATGGGACGTAATGACCCCGATGTCGTGGGATACCATGATGACGGAGATGCCTTGTTCGTTTCTGAATTTTGCCAAGAGTTCATAGAAGTCTTCCTGGGCGACGCTGTCGATACCGGTGGACGGTTCATCCAATACCAACAGTTTCGGCTTGGACGCCATTGCACGGGCGATATTGACCCGCTGCTGTTGTCCGCCGGACAGCACGGCAAAAGGTCTTTTGGCATGGCCGGCCATGTTGACGTGGGACAACAGGTCCATGGCGATATCTTTGCTGTGACGATCCGGCTTGCGGAAGAGACCGATGCGATTATAAAGGCCCATGAGAACCACATCGAGGACGGTGACCGGAAAAGATCGATCCGCATGGGAAATCTGGGGGAGGTACCCGATTTCCAGGCGGCCTTTTTTGTCGGGTTTGTTTCCAAACAGCCGCACCGAACCTTTTTGAGGGTGCACCAGTCCGAGAATGACATTGAGCAACGTGGTTTTTCCCCCGCCGTTGGGGCCGACAATACCGAATATTTCGCCGGCGTAGCAATTAAAATATATGGATTTTAATGCCCATTTGCCGTCATAGGCCACCCATACGTCATTGAGTTCGACGATGGGCACTTGGGTGTTTTCCGGATCGATGGCCGCATGTTTCATTCCATGGCCTCCTTCAGTATATTTAGATTATGTGTCATGAGATCCACGTAAGTATTTCCGTAAGCTTGTTTGGGACCGCCGATGGGATCGAGCAATAAAACCCTGACATTCGCTTCTTTTGCAATGATTTCGGCCGCACGGGGATTGAGTTGGGGTTCGGCGAATACGGCGCGAATATGATACTGTTTGATGGCTGCGATAATGTTTTTGATTTGCAGCGGTGTGGGATTTCTTCCCGGCGCCGCTTCGATGACGCCAACGGGTTTAAGACCGTATTGCCGGGCAAAATAATCCCAGGACGCATGAAAAGCGACAAATTTTTTATTTTTAAAACCGGCGGTCGTCGCTGCAATCAGATGATCGAGCGCGTCCAATTCTTTCAAATAATTCCGGCTTCGCTGATTATAATACGCTAAATGCGCCGGATCAACCTTGCATAGCGCAGCGGTTATTTTATCGACCATCGATTTTGCGATCACGGGGTCGAGCCAAATGTGGGGGTTGGCAACGGCCGGTTCATTTTTTAACGTCCTTTCTGCTTTTTCATGGGCCTGGTTTTCATGATCATGCTCGGTCGAAACGATCAGATCGACGCCCCGGGATAACACCACGGTCATCAGGTTCGATCCTGCCAGCTTAATGAATTTAGCGGCCCAGAATTCCAAGCCGGCGCCGATCATAAAAAAAATGCGTGCCGATGAAAAGGCTCTCACAAGGCTCGGCTTGGGTTCAAAGGTATGGGGGCTTGCCCCGGGCGGCAGCACACAGGTCACCTTGACATGATCCCCCCCACCTGCCGAACCATATCGGCAACCGGATAAATGCTGGCGATCACCGGGATTTTGTCTGCAAGGCATGAAATTGCAAAAAGCTGGATCAATAAGAAAAAGATCAGCGGTATAACGGAATGAAGATAAAAAGTACGGCGTATTCCGGGTTTCTTGTTCTTCATTGCCCTTGCTCCATCATTTGCGGTTTCCGGAAGGCTGCCGCCTTCCCATCATTTTGGTTTGACAACGCATGTACATCCCGCCAGTCGTTTTTTGGATATGAGAAATTGTTTCATCATCTGTACCCCTAAATCGAGCCGATAGTCAATAATTGTCCGGAATTTCCAAAATTTACTTGAAATTTCAGATTCGGATTCATATTTTATACTTATATTATCCAACCAAAAGGAGGCGGTCATGTCGCCAAAGGATCTGCCGATTCCCGCCCATTTTGATCCCGGCAAGGTGGGACAGGTATGGAGAGTGCCATATCAGGAGCGCAGCGAAGACGCAAAAAAATGGGCAAAACAGCATGACATAACGGCTGCCTCCAAAGATACCTTCAGAATTTGCCTCCTTCTCGTGGATGTGCAGAATACATTTTGTATTCCGGAATTCGAGCTCTTTGTCGGCGGACGTTCGGGAACCGCCGCGGTGGAAGACAATAAAAGGTTGTGTGAATTCATCTATCGACATCTGGATGTGATCACCCGGATTTGCCCCACCATGGATACCCATCAAATCATACAAATCTTTCATAGTATTTTCCTGATCAATGAAAAGGGAGAGCATCCGGCACCTTTTACGCTG
Source organism: uncultured delta proteobacterium (assembly GCA_963778575.1). Classification (GTDB taxonomy): domain Bacteria; phylum Desulfobacterota; class Desulfobacteria; order Desulfobacterales; family UBA11574; genus UBA11574. The sequence continues at coordinate 206,929 of CAVZUV010000014.1, forward strand.
ATTTCCGCGCAAGACGTCGAGAAGGGGATCTGGAAATTCAATCCCCGAGTCGCCCAAAGTCTGAACATTGATGAAACCTACGGTCAGGACTTTTTGCGTCACTATACCCGGAGACTGAAAACAGGCGGTAAATACGATCTCACTATCTGGCCGTATCATGCCATGCTGGGGGGGATCGGACATGCGCTGGTATCAGCAATTGAAGAGGCTGTTTTTTTTCATGGTATCGCGCGATACGGTCTGCCTGATTTTCAGGTCAAGGGGAGCAACCCGTTTACGGAGAACTATTCGGTACTCAGCCCGGAGGTGCTGGATGACGGCGACGGCAATCAAATCGCACAAAAAAACACCGGGTTTATCGCCAAGCTTTTAGAGTTCGATGCGGTCATCATTGCCGGGCAGGCAAAAAGCCACTGCGTGGCCTGGACCATCGATGATCTGTTACGCGAGATAGAATCTTCGGATAAAAAACTGGCTGAAAAAGTGTATCTCATGGAAGACGGCACATCTTCAGTGGTCATTCCCGGCGTGGTGGATTACACGGATCAGGGGGATGCCGCTTTTCAGCGGTTTGCCGATGCAGGAATGCATATTTTTCGTTCAACGGATTCACTAAGACACTTGCTCGATATTGCACCTTAATAATGTAACAGACTGACAGGTCTATATTTGCGGAGCTGAATTCTCATGACGCACCACCACCGAGCGGGACCGCTGTTTACCGATCTTTACGAATTGACCATGGCGGCGGGTTATTTTGCACACCGGGTATTTGATACAGCGACCTTTTCCCTATATATCAGGGATGTCTATTCCACCAGAAGTTTTTTTGTGGCCGCCGGCCTCGAACAGGTTTTGGATGAACTGGCAGGGTTCCGGTTTTCCGATGATGAAATGAACTATTTGAAAACCACCGGTCGTTTTTCCGCTGACTTTCTTGACTTTTTAGAGCAGCTTAGATTTAGCGGCGATGTTTATGCCATGCCCGAGGGCACGGTTTTTTTCGCCAACGAGCCGGTTCTGGAAGTGACGGCCCCCATTATCGAAGCCCAATTGCTGGAGACGTTTTTACTTAATACCGTCGGTTTTCAGACCATGATCGCCTCAAAGGCGGCCCGGTGCATTCATGCCGCCGCCGGCCGGCCCCTGATCGATTTTTCCTTGCGACGGACGCAGGGCCAGGATGCCGGGCTCAACGTCGCCCGGAGCACTTTTATCGCCGGCTTTACGGCCACAAGCAACGTACTGGCCGGTAAAATATACGGCATTCCGATTTCCGGAACCATGGCGCATTCTTATGTGGGCGCCTTTGACAGCGAACGAGATGCGTTTTGGGCCTATTCCGAAACGTTTCCCGACCACTCGATATTTCTGATCGACACCTATGATACCTTGGAAGGCGCTAAAAATGCCGTTGCCGTTGCCAAGGAAATGGAAAAAAAAGGGCATACGCTCATCGGTGTCCGGCTTGACAGCGGAGACACGGTAAGCTTGAGTCAAGGGGTTCGCAAAATTTTAGATGATGCCGGGCTCTCTGATGTCAAGATTTTTGCCAGCAGCGGGTTTGATGAGTTCAAAATCGAAAAGGTGGTGTCCGAAGGTGCCAGGATCGATGCCTTCGGGGTCGGCACCAAAGTCGGGGTTTCCGCGGATGCGCCCTTCGTGGATGTTGTTTACAAGATGGTTCATTTCAAAGACCGTGATGTTCGTAAATTGAGTCCCGGAAAAGTCACGCTGGCCGGAGAAAAACAGGTCTTCAGGAAAATAAATTCAAGGGGATATTTCACCGAGGATATCATCGGGGTGAGGGATGAGCTTATTTTAGACGGTGAACCTTTGCTGGAAAAAGTAATGGAAAATGGGAATGTGTTACGTCCGCATCCCACGCTGGACGAGATCCGGAAAAGATTTGAGCTGAATTTTTCCCGACTCGATGAAAAATACAAGTTGATTCACGATGCGGCGGTCTATCCTGTCAAGCGCAGCCGTCGCCTTGAAAAACTACAGTAATAATTCGTTGGGCCCGTTATTTTTCAAAAACAGAATTAAAAATTGATTTTTATATTCGGATTCGGTAATAAATTAAATAGTGGGCTAACGCGTAGCGCCGTGAAGAAACGAAAGAGATCAACAAAAGACTTTCCCAAAAGCGACCTACCAGACAAATCATTAATTTCACCAGGAAAGGAGGATGTATATGAAAAAGGGCATTCTGAGTTTATTTGTGGTTGTAAGTTGTATTGTATTGTTTGCTTTTTCAACCATGGCGGCCGAGCCCATTAAGATCGGCTGCCTGGTGTCAACAACCGGCGATCTGGCGGCGTATGGTCCTCCCGTGAACAATGGCGCCTTGCTGGCTGCGGAGGACATCAATGCCGCCGGCGGCGTTTTGGGGCGAAAAATTGAGATCATACTAAGGGACACTCAAACCAACCCCACCGCGGCCGTCGATGCAGCAAAAAAGCTTGTGGATATCGATAAAGTGGTGGCGATTACGGGAGCCCTTTCTTCAGGGGTCACCATCCCGGTGGCCACGTCGGTTTCTATCCCAAGCAAAGTGGTTCAAATCTCTCCGGCGTCGACTTCCGAAAAGATTAGCACATTGGATGACAACGATTACATTTTTCGAACCGTGCCCATGGATGCGCTTCAGGCGCCGGCACTTGCACAGGTCCTGTCCAAGGACAAGCATTATAAAAAAGTTTCCATTGTCTATGTGAATAATGATTATGGAGAAGGACTGGCCAAGGGTTTAAAGGCTTCTTTTGAAAAAATGGGCGGTCATGTGACGGCATTGGTGCCCTATAACAAGCAGCAGGCATCTTACAGGGGCGAAGCGCAAAAAGCGATTGATGGAAATCCCCAAGCAGTGGTCATGATTGCTTATCCTCAATTCGGAGCCGTGATCATGCGCCAGATAGTGGAACTGGGATTCAAGGGCGGCTTTGCATATGCAGACGGTATGAAAGCCCCTGAAATAGCCAAAAATGTGGGAAGCAAGTATGTGGAAAATACATACGGCACCGCACCCGGCAATCCCAATAAGAAAATGGCCACATGGTTTATGAATCACTACAAAGCCAAATTCGGGGAAATGCCGCCCAAACCGTATATCGATACCGAATACGATGCGGTTGTTTTAATTGCATTGGCAATCGCCAAGGGCGGCGCGGACACCACCGCAGCGGTGCATAAAGATCTGCGCGCAGTTGCGGGCCCTCCGGGCGTTAAAGTGGATGCGCGGCACCTGAAAAAGGCGTTAAAACTGATTAAGGAGGGGAAAAATATCAATTACGAAGGCGTTTCCGGAAGCTGCGATTTTGATAAATACGGTGATGTCCCCGGAAGTTATGAAGTGTGGAAGTATTCTAACGGCAAAATTAAAACCGTCAACTATATCACTGTCGGTAAGTAAGCCATCACCTTTAAACTGAAAAGGCCGCCTCCAACCCGGAGGCGGCCTTTTCTATTTATTCTTGCAAAACAAACCGGGTGCTTTGCACCCGGATGCAAGTTCAACGTCGAAAGCACTGACGTGCTTTTGCCTTTTCGGCCTGTGGCCGAAAATTCAAGCCACCCGCTTCGCGGGTTGTAGTTGACTCTATTCCTGTTTTTTGGCCGCGCTCATCACGGTCTTTTCGCCAAGGATGCCTTGGGGTCGGACCAGCAGAATAACCTCCAGAAATATGGCGATGGCAATGACCCTGAAGGCGCCCGCCTTTACGGCGTAATCCACCGGAACCACATTGGTAATCAGATCGGTGAGGGACCATAATCCCCAGATGACCAGAGCGCCGAGAAGGGCACCTTTGTTGCTGCCGCTTCCGCCGGCGATGAGCATCACCCAGACCAAAAAAGTGCCGCTCATGGGGACAAAGGCTTCGGGACTGATAAACTGGATGAAATGAGCGTATAAGGAGCCGGCCAATCCCATAATCATGGATCCGAGAACCAGAGATTCCATCTTGTATCGAATAATGTTTTTACCCATGGCCTGGGTGACGGTTTCGTCCTCACCGATGGCCTTTAACACCCTTCCCCAGGGCGATTTCAAGGCTTTTTCGATGGCCAGGTAAACTCCGGCCACAAACACCAGCATCATCAACAGATAAAACACGTTATAATTGAAAGTGATATAGTGTTGAAAGGGTCTGGGAATACCGCTGACCCCGCGGACCCCGTTGGCCAGCCAGGCTTCGTTATTGAAAAAGAGGCGGATGGTTTCGGCAATACCGATGGTGGCAATGGCCAGGTAATCTTCTTTCAGCTTCAAGGTGGGGATGCCGATGAGAAAGGCGATGAAGCCGCTGACCAGAACCGCAATCACTAAAGCGGCGAGAAACGGCATATTAAATCCGCCGACCCGATCCGGTGCGGCCGGCGTTGTCAGGATGGCGGAGGTATAGGCGCCCACCGCAAAAAAGCCGGCGATGCCGATATTGAACAATTTGGTGTAACCCCACTGGATATTCAGTCCCAGACTTAACAGACCGTAAATGGAAACAATCACCAGAAAAAATACAAGATAAGAGAATATGCCGCTTAAATCCATCGTTTGGAACCTCCGAAAATGCCTTGGGGGCGGATTAATAAAACGAGGATCATGATGATAAAGGCCACTGCCGGTTTGTAAGCCGTGGAAATAAATCCCGTTGAAACCTCCTGGGCAATGCCGATGATCAAGCCGCCGACCATGGCGCCGTAAGGCTGCCCGATGCCGCCCAGAATCGCTGCGGCAAACAGCGGCAGCAGCAATTCCCACCCCATGGGAGGACGAAGACCGTTTTCCACGCCCAGCATAATGCCGCCGAACACGGCCAGTGCCGTCCCCACACTCCACGTCCAAAAGATGACGCGTTGGGTATCAATCCCCACCACCTCGGCCAAGTCCATATTGTCTGAAGAAGCGCGCATGGCTTTACCGATTCTCGTCTTTTTTAAAAACAGATGCACCAGGACAATGAGCACTCCGGTAACGATAATGATCGTGATTTCATAACTGTTCAGCCGTATCCCCGGGAGTACTTGAAAAGCCAGATGGATTTCGCGCGTATAGTACGTCAGATCGGGGCCCCAGAAGAGTAATATGATATTGCGCAAAAAAAGCGCCACGCCCACCGAGGAAATGAGAAGGATAATCGGACCGGTGGAGCGAAAGAATCGATAGAGAAAACGATCGATGAGGATGGCAACGGCAATGGACACCGCGATGGCCAGGACCACAGCGATGGGGAAAGGCAGCTGCAGATTGAAAAAGAGCAGCGCCAGGTAGGCGCCCAGGCTCATGGTGTCGCCGTGTGCAAAATTGGCGAATTTTAAAATACCGTAAACCATTGTCAGACCGATGGCCCCAAGGGCGATAATGGAACCGAAAATAATACCGTTTGCGATCAGTTGTAACATAATCAGGACCGTCTCCTAAGCACTTCCCAGATAAAGCCGCCCGACTTCCGGATTCGCAAGCAGGGCTTCACCCGTATCTTCATATCGATTTTTCCCCATGACCAGAACATAACCGCGATCAGACATTCCCAGCGCTTTCTTGGCATTTTGTTCGACCATGAGAATGGCCACGCCGCTTTGTCTGATTTCCATGACCTTGTCAAAAATTTCATCCCGCACAAGGGGAGCCAATCCGGCGGAAGGCTCATCCAGTAAGAGAAGCCTGGGTTCCAGCATCAGGGCCCGGCCCAGCGCCAGCATTTGACGTCCTCCTCCGGAAAGCGTACCCGATACGCTTTTTCGCTTGTCGGCAATAAACGGGAACAGTTCAAGCACTCTGTCCATGGCGGGGGTAATATCATCATTTCTGATAAAGGCGCCCATTTGCAGATTTTCTTCAACGGTGAGTGAAGGGAATACATTTTTCTCCTGGGGTACATAACTCATACCCAGCTTCACCAGCTGGTTGGGGCGCATACCGGCAATGGATCGGCCGTCGAAAGCAACGGAACCCTGTTTGACGGCGATCAATCCGAAAATGGATTTCATCAAGGTGGATTTGCCGGCGCCGTTGGGACCGATGATCGATACAATTTCGTTATCGGAGCAATGGATGGATACGCCGTTGAGTATCATGACCTCACTATATCCGCTAACCAGATCTTTAACTTCTAAAATTGCCATTATCAATCACCCAGGTAGGCGTTTATCACCCGTTCGTCGTTTCTGATGTTTTGAGGGGTTCCTTGGGTTAGAATGGAACCGGCATTCATGACAATAATGGGATCGCAGATCGTCATGACCAATTCCATGTTGTGTTCTACGATCAGGAAGGTTTTTCCCTGGTTGTTTAATTGATGAATATAACCGATCAGTTTGTTCATCAGCGTTGGATTGACGCCGGCACCCGGTTCGTCCAATAGGATAATATCCGGATCGGCCATCATGGTTCTGGCAATTTCCAGGAGCCGCTTTTGTCCGGTGGAAATATTCCCGGCATATTCGTCCTTCAGATGGTGAAGTTCAACAAATCTCAGTGTTTCGAGGGCGTGTTCTTTGACCATTTTTTCTTGAGCGCGAACCCGCCACGGACGAAACCAGGCATTCCATATCTGCTCCCCTTCCTGCCGGCCGGGAACCAGCATCAAATTCTCCAGTAGCGTCATCTTTTCAAGTTCCCTGGAAATCTGGAAGGTGCGTATCAGGCCTTTATGAAAAATTTTATCGGGGCGAAGACCATCGATACGATCCCCTTTCAGAAAAACCTTTCCCGTATCGGGCTTATGAAAGCCGCTGATGAGATTAAACAAGGTGGTTTTGCCGGCGCCGTTGGGCCCTATCAAGGCCGTTATCGTGCCATTTGTGACATTCAGAGAGCATTGGTTGACCGCCAACATTTTTCCAAATGATTTGCAAACCCCTTCCACTCTCAACAGGTCGTTAGAATTTTCTTTTTCTGCATCCATTTCCAATGCCTTTATGCCGACACATCTTTAATCCCGAACACTAAAATAATACAATTTCCGGCATGTGCTTTTTTCAGCCGGAAGAAAAACCTTTAATTATGCCAGCTTGGAATATAACAAACCACCCATTGGCAATCAAGCGAAATAAACAATATCATAAAATCACTCTGATTCGTTAGTGATGTACAGGAAGTACATATTCTTTCTTTTCCAAATTTTTCTTGCCGTTTGGATAAGATATTAGTATTGAAACAATATAACATTGTGTAAATTTGACTCATCGGTCCTTGCGTTCAATTCAGGTCTGCGAAATATAAAACTTTCAGGATAACCCGTTATTGTGAAAAAAAAAGTAGGGATTGTCGTCAAAGAGGACGCCGAGGCCAAAAAAAAAGCCGACCAACTTGAACATTGGCTCCGGTCTAAAAATATCGATATTGTCGCTAAAGAAAATCTGCCGCCGGGTCGCAGGATTGCGGACAAGGATAAAACCTGTGCACCGTCTGACCTGTTTTGTGTTTTTGTGCTCGGCGGAGACGGAACCTTTCTGAGCGCGGTCCGATGGATCGGCGATCAGCATATACCGATTCTCGGCATCAAGTTCGGTGAAGTGGGATTTTTGGCGGAAACCGTGGAAGAGAATCTTTTTTCGGCGGTCGAGGCGGTGTTGAATGAACAGTTTGTTACAGAAGAACGGATGCGTCTTCTGGTCTTCGTTACGCTGAAAGACAAAGAAATCGCCTGCGAAACCGTGTTGAACGACATTGTCATCAACAAGGGCGCTCTGGCCAGACTGGCCCATATCGATACCTTTATCGACGATCACTATTTGACCACCTACAGTGCAGACGGGCTCATCGTTGCGACGCCCACCGGCTCTACCGCCTATTCCCTTGCTGCCGGCGGCCCCGTGATTCATCCGGCGGTACCCGCCATCCTCATGACGCCGATCTGTCCGTTTACATTGACCAACCGCCCCTTGATTATTCCGGACTCAGCTGAGATCCGAATCAGCCTGGGGAAAAAATCTTCGGACATCATGCTGACCTTCGACGGCCAGGCCGGACTTGAGATTACCGAAGACCATACCATCACCATCAAAAAAGCGCCCTGTCCGGTATCCATGATTACCTTGCCGGATCAGCATTATTTCGATGTCCTCAAGGCTAAGCTGCGGTGGAGCGGCGGGCGTTTCTAGCGCTTATCATTCATCTATCACTGACGAATCCTGTTAAAATATTCGGCGCGACAGGCATTTTCAATCCGGATAAGATTTTTGAAGGGAATGTCGAAGTCGTTTTCTCCCGCCGTAAACACGCCGTGGCCGTAAACGATGACCCCCGGATGGTCTCGTATGGCCAGGGGAACGGTATGGCAGATCGCATTTGGACCCGATCCCATCTCGCCGGATACAATGGGAATACCGCATACGAACCGCTCACGGGGGCATTTCACATGACACTTTCCGCGATAGCTGCAGTTTTCGACATCACAGTCCATGGACATAATCACCGAAAACTTGGGGTGTCCGTGAAGGATGGCCTTGCTGCCGGCGTGTTGTACAATTTTCAAATGTGTCGGGAGTTCGCTGGAAGCGGTGACGGGAACCCGGGAGGACTCGTTGAGCGGACACGGATCAATGGCGTCTTTGAGTTGATCGAGGCTGCTGCCGGTCTGGCTGATATAAAGGGTTTGGCCATGACAAAAGGAAATGTTCCCGAAACATGAATCCACCAGACGATGTTCGACGACGAGTCGCCCTGCCTGCTGAATCGCTTCGTAAATCTCTTGTGTTGATGAAAACGGCCCTTTCATCAGAGAACCGCTGAAGGAAACCGGCGCATCGAGTGTTTTTGTTACCCGGTCGAACACCTGCCCGAGTTTCTTATCCACCTGTCTTTTTCCTGCAAGAAAAAGAAAGTCCACAAAGAATTTCACAAAACATGCGAAACAGACCGAGGAAAACGTGACGTAGGCCTGTTCCAGACCGACCGTGCCGTAGGTGATAATCCCGTGCCCTGGAATAATGACGCATTTTCGAGTGCTTAACAGCGGCACAACCCTATCGGGCGACAGGTCGAAGGCTACCGGCAAATCCTGAAGGAATGTTCTGGTTTCGCAATCATCGGGGGTGATGGTGCCATTGGACGTTTGTGCCAGGTAATCGATGATGCTGCGATACGGCTCGGCCGGCTGTGAAAAAATAAGGGCGTTGATATTCAGTTGTTTGAATATCATTTCCAGCGTGGAAATGTTGCCGCAGGTTCTGTTCCATTCAAGATGGGTGTCCTTGCGGCCCATAATCGGCGCATCCGGATCCACAAGTCCGCTGTTGATCAGCTTATTTTCGGTTGTTAGAAACATTGAATATATGATCGACGGGCGCCGGTCTTAAATGATGTGCGACCGTCGGCACCGGCATCTTTTTTGGTTGAGTTCTCTTGCCATGTAATCGTCGGATCGCGCCGTCAAAAGGATGGCAAAAGCATGTTAGATGAATAGCAACCCGGAGTCAAGGCAGAAAGAAATGCCCTCGCATTCAGCTTGACATATCGTGTTTTTAAACTTAGTTTCTGGGTTCTGAAAGGTTTTTTTAAAGAAGGATTTTTTTCAACGGGAGCTTGGATGAGACCCAAGAATCTGAAAAATTTGAAGGCGTGGTTTGAGACGTATGTCTCCGGTTTCTATACGGACGATCCCATGCATAACAGCACCATCCGACTCAAGGAAAAGCACACGGAACACGTTTGCCGGAATATGATATTGCTGGGAAACGCCTTGGGCCTTTCGGATCAGGAAATGATATTGGCGGAAACCATGGGCCTTTTCCATGATGTCGGCCGGTTCAAGCAATATGCCGTCTATGGTACGTTCAAAGACATGGCATCTGAAAACCATGCCTTGCTCGGGCTCCGGGAACTGGCGGCGCATGATGTTCTGGCCGGCTGCACGGAGGATGAAAAAAACTGGATCGCCAAAGCCATTGCCTGTCACAATGCCGCAGAGATTCCAGCGGCCGAGAATGGCAAGACGCTATTATTCATTCGTCTTTTAAGAGACGCCGATAAACTTGACATCTGGAGAGTTTTTATCGAATATTATAAATCGCGGGACGAACATCCGAATCCGGTGGTGGAGATCGGCCTTCCGGATGATCCATACTTTTCTCCGGAAGTCGTGGCGGCTTTGAATGAGGACCGTTTTGTCCGGTTCCAGGATTTGAAAACCTCCTGCGATTTCAGACTGCTTCTTGTAAGCTGGGTGTTTGATCTTAATTTTGATTGTTCGTTTCAACTGGTTAAAGATCGAAACTACATCGAAAAGATTGAGGCGACCCTGCCGCCTTCAAAACAGATTTCGGCCGCCATCCAACATGCCCGTGATTACGTGGCGCGTCGTCTATCATAGAAAGCGTTTGGGTTCGAAGGTTCAGGGTTCAAAGGTTCGGGGTTTCCCGGCGAGAAAAATATGCAACACCATAAAAGGAAAATTATATGAATGACATCATTGTATTATTGATATTTGTCGGGGTCTGGTATTTGCTACAGGCATATATCCTGCCGAAACTGGGGATTTCGACCTGAGTGCGCAATTCTTGTCGGGCGACAGGAGATAAAGACGAAATTGGGGAAAAGGTATCGGACAAAGACAAAATCCATTAAAAACACGCCGCTGATTATCCGCGGGGGCAATATGTATAAAAAAATCATGATTCTCATCTTTGTCGCATTCATTGCCACGGGATGCGAGGCCCGGGGCAAACATCTTGTGGTCAAATTCGATCATATTTATGGTCTGACATCGGATGACGGTATTATTTTCGAAAAGAACCGGATCGGCACGGTGGGTGAGATTACCTATACCAAAAAGGGCAATTTTCTGGTGAATTTGAAAATCGAGAAAGCCTTTACAAATACCGCCACGGAATATACCCGATTTTTCATCGTTTCAGATCCTAAGAACACCGGCCGCAAGGCCGTGGAAATGATCCAGACCCAAAAAGGGGGAAACCCTTTGAAAAACAATACCATCGTCGAAGGTTCCGCGGAATCGTCGGTGATCATAGAACGCATGCAAAAAGACCTTACAGGGGAAATGAAGGATCTGACCCGGCAGTTCAATACGTTTGCAGACCAATTGAAAAAAGTTCCCGACAGTGAAGCATATAAAAAATTAGAGGACGAACTGACGAATCTATATGATGAAATGCGGCAATCGGGAAAAGAGGTTCGTGAAATGATACAAAAAGAAATCTTGCCGCGTTTGGAAGAACAATTGCAAAATTTAAAAAAGCGTCTGCAGAAAAAGGGAAAAGAAGACGAATTAAAACCGCTTGAAACAAAAATGGAAAAAATCAAAAAAATATAACCGCAATTTAAAAACACTAGAAGCCATCTCAAAATTAGGATTTTCGGTCGAGATTAAGGCGAGGCCGAGAATCAACCCGCCCCGTCTGTTAACGGGATCTTCGACACGCATACTCAAGTATGTCGAGGACTTGAATCGAGGGCTCAACGCCGATATCGGACGAAAAGACTTTTTTGAGATGGCTTCTAGTTTCGCACCCTCGCCTTGTGTTCTGGTTCCTGCCTGCCCGTTGAATATGCTCCTTGTGGCATCGATTCTCATCGGATCTGCTCAAATCCGGGGAAACCTCTCCATATATTGTGGTATAAATCGCTTGACACACAAGATACTTTGGTTTATATAAAGATATTTCAAAAAATCAAGATGTTAAATCATAACAAGAGCAAGGAACACGCTGATGGGAAAAACGATTATAAAATGCCCTAAAGATCCGAAAATGCAGTACTATCGTGAAGTTTGCAAAGAAATATTTCGAAAAGGAAACATCCGGAATTGGTGTAAACACTGCGAGGTCTTTGGGGACAAGGAAAAATCGTCCGGCAAGGCATAAAATGACAACACGTTGGCCGCCGATCAAAATTTTCACAAAGGTTGATATGTAATATGGACTCGATTTTTTCGAGAATAAATTTTCCTTAACACCATAGCAGAGGAGGACAATATGATATCTTCTCCGTGTGAAAATTGTCATAGGAAAAATCAACCGAAAGAAAATTGTGCCGATGATTGTGAAATCTTAAACGCAATTCAACTTTACCAGGTATCCAATGAAAGAGATATTTTCATTTCCGCCATCGATTATTCCGAAGAAGGGAGATTTTGTTTAAACAGTAAAGATGTCATGATTTAGCTCGCGTGTCATTTTTAAGCGCGGGAAGATGACAAAAAGGAGGTGCTCTGATGTACGTCGGTCGAATTATGCGAAAACACCTTGTAACCGTACCTCCGGATACAAATTTGCGAAAAGCCAAAGAAATCATCCAAGATAAGCGGATTAATCATCTTCTGGTCGTTAACAAAGCCGGAGATTTGGTCGGTATCGTATCAGACAGAGATGTTAAGCAAAGCTGGGCGTCTCCGGCCACGGCGCTGAGTGTTCATGAGTTGAACTATCTTTTGAACCAACTCACGGTTGAGGCGATTATGGTTAAAAAGATTATCACCATATCGCCCGGCACCACCATTGAACGCGCCGCTTATATTATGCAGGAAAATAGGATTAATGCGCTGCCGGTCATCGAATCGAAAAAGCTTGTGGGGATTATCACGAGCACCGATGTGATGGGCGTTTTGCTTCGTGCCATCGGTTTTGATGATGATGAAAGCGCCCGGTTTACCGTCCTGGTCGAAGATCGCATCGGGATTGTCGCCGAAGTTTCGAGGATTTTGAAGGAAGAGCAAATCAACATTCGCAGCCTGGTTACCTGGCCTGAAAATGAATACCCCGGTGTTTATCACCTGGTGATGCGGGTTAAATTGGAAGATAAGGACAAGGCGATGAATGTATTAGGCAGCGCCGGGTTCAAAATTTTGTCCGAATATGTTAACGATCTGACGCCGTATCTGCCAAATAAGTGAGATTGACCATTTTCTAAGACCTTAGAAGTGGTTTCAAAACTACTTATAGTCAGAACAAAAGACCTTTCCGATATTTCTCCCAGCAATCGATCAAAGCGCAGGCAATCAAAGAAGACCGCTGCAAAAGACTCGCTTTGATCATGTATTCATCTTCACTGTGATCCATGGCGCCGATGGGCCCTAAACCGTCGATGACCGGCGTATCCTCTCCGGAAATCACATTGGCGTCCGATACGCCGGCTCTGAATTCTTCAGCCACTGAAAATCCAAGGGATTGTGCCGTTTCCTGAACCGCTTTAAACAGGTTTTTGTTTTTTGCAGATGCGGGCATGGGGGGTCTTGAACTCAATACAATAAAACCGGAACCGGTCCCGGGCACGTCGTTTCTTTGGGTAATTTCGGATATGCTGTTTTCCAGGTTTACCTTGTCCGGCGGTTTGGTGAATCTGAAATCGATCCGGGCCAGGGCATGATCCGCAACGGTGTTGGGTCCTATTCCGCCGTTTACTTTTCCCACATTAACGGTGATTCCCCGGTCCGGATCATTCAAGGATTCAAAGGCAATGATTTTATGGGCCAGTTCAAGAACAGCGCTGGCCTTTTCTTTTCCGGCAAAAGCCGCATGCCCTGCTTTGCCTTTAATGCTCAGTTTAAGCGACAGATTTCCTTTCCGGCCGGTGACGATTTCTCCGTTTCGACCCGCGGTTTCCAGAACAAACGCAAAGGCGCTTTTAGCGGCCTCCTGCTGAATGAGTGCTTTTGACCCGGGGGATCCGATTTCTTCATCGGAATTGAATATGAAGGTGAGGGGTATTTTTTTCAACAGTGTTTCACTGTCCAGTGCCTTGAAGGCGAAAATACCGGCAACAAGCCCGCCTTTCATGTCGATGACGCCCGGTCCGTAAGCATGAGCGCTGTCTTCTTTGTACCCGGTAAAGCCGGTATCTTCGGGAAATACCGTATCCATATGTCCGGTAAGGAGTATCTGTTTGTCAAAGGGTTCTTCGCAAAGGGACCTGACAACCAGATGATCCCCAAACGATTCCTGTTCCACGGTACGGCAGGACACGGCATGGGATTGAAATACCGATAGGATCAGACGCCCCACCCGGTCCACACCGGCTTTGTTGTAAGTTCCGCTCTGAATCCGCACCATTTCTTCAAGGAGGGAAAACATCTCTTGATGGTGAGTTTTTAGAAATGCGGATATTCGGTTATGAATCGTCATCTATTTTTTGGCAAAGGAAAAGTTGGGATTGGCATATGCATCCGGGTCGGCATCCGGGTATTTGACTTCTTCATGGCTCCACGGCTTTTTCAGGATAACGTCTGCGCCCTCATGCCGAACGACATTGCTCCGATGCAATGGAATTTTGCCCCCGGCCGTAGCGATATACCGCGGAACCGCATCGCCGGAAATATTGCCGTACATGCTTTCCACGATATCTCTTCCCCTTTCCACCGGCACCCTGAAATGAGCAAACTGGGGGTTTCGATAGCTGCAATTGAAAACGTAGTACGGCCGGACATAGCTTTCCTGAATGGTTTCACATAGTTTCCACATCTTGACACTTGAATCGTTGATCCCTTTTAAGAGAACGGCCTGGTTCAAGACGGCGCTGACGCTTTTGGAGATCCGTTTGAAGGCGTTTTTGGAAATCGGTGTAATTTCCTGGGCCGTGTTGATCTGAGTGACCACCCGAACCGGTTTTTTATCATTGCTTTCCTCAAGGATTTCCAATAGTTCGGTATCGATTCGCCAGGGGGTTGTCACCGGAATCCTCGTGCCCAGGCGCTTCATGGTGACATGATCGATGTCATCCAGGGACTTGAGGATTTTTTTGATCTTTTCATTGGGGAGGACAAACGCATCTCCGCCGGTAATCAGGACATCCCGGATGCGGGTATTATGACGGATATAGTTTAACGCTTCTTCATAGGCATTATCGGAATAGATCCGGTCTTTCTTCCCGATGTGGGCAATCCGAAGACAGTGGGTGCAGTACATGGCGCACATATTGGTGGCCTTGATGGTGAGAACCCTCGGATAAAACTGGTCGATCAATCGGGCCGGGGAATGGTCTGCCGCAACCGGCGGGATTTCAATGCCGATGTTATCGACCATTTCACCGGTGGGAACGGACTGCAGCAATATTGGATCGTTGGTTTGACGGGGTTGAATCAAGCTGGCATAGTAAGGGGTCATGCGCATCCGGTAATTTTTAGTCACGCGTCCCACTTCTTCGATAATATGAACCGGAAGATCGATGATCTTTGACAGCTTTTCTACAGAGTCGATACAATGCTTGAGCTGCCCCGAATAGGAGTTCCATGCCGGGTCGGTGATATCCAGGATCGATCTGATGCGGTTAGCGTTTTCCAGGATGCTGTCCCACAGCTCAATCCCGCTCGGCGCTTCCATGGTCTTTCGGTTCAGGTAATCGACAATCCGATCATTGGCCTGCTCAACAATGGGAAGCGCCCGGTTGACCCGTCCCCCGACGGAAACCCCGTGTTCATCCATATTTTGATGTTTTTTTGCAAGCAACAAAAGGGCGTCTTTGGATATCCCGAAAGCATCCGGTGAGATATTCAGATCTTCATTGGCGTGTTTTAGACGCACAAAAAGATCGATGATCGGAGATGTGAGTTCCGTGTTTTCGGCGGCTTTAAAAAGAGCGCCTATTTCTGAAGAAAGGTTTTCGGGCGCCTTTGGAATTTCGGAAATGTTTTGATCGGACAGGCTGAAAAGGCCGTCGATCAGTTCACGGGTAAACGTATCCGTATTGTCATTTTGCGGCATCTTGTGATTCATGGTGTTTCTCCGGATCCTGTTTTTTTATAATCGTGAGATCGATGGTTTTTTGCCCTTGTTTTAAACCTTGCTCAACATCAACGGGGCTGTGCCCCAAGGCTACGATGCGAGCGATAAACGCGCCTTGTGCCACAACAAAGTCGCATCCGGCGTGTTCTAAGATAAGGAAATCTTTTTTCAGTTTTCCTTGGGCGACTTTTTTGAACGCTTCACGTTCCTGGGCGCTCTGAGGGATGTATCCTTCGGTTTGAACAGGATCTTGAATCTTGTAGTTAAACGTGCCCCAATGAAGATTTTTCGGATTTGATACCGTTTCTACGGTATTTACCGGGAACACCCCTTCCGTGACGGCATAGAATTCGAGTTCCGGCAGCATCGGTGAACCCGGCGGCAGCGACTGTTCAAGGGTGAAACAGAATTCCAGCGTGGTTCCCTGTTTTCGGGCATTGATTTCAAGAAAACGGATGTTATTTTGCTCATCTACCAGAAAGTCACACCCGAAAATGCCCCGGTATCCTTCCCGGGCCAGCCATTTCCCTGAAATTCGCGTATATTCGACCAGTTCTGCAATGACCGTTTCATCCAGAACGGAGGGAAAAAACGAGCCGGTAAACCGGTTTCCTTTTTCGATGCGTTGGTCCGCAACGCCGGCAACATAAACATCGTCTTCATCGGCGACAACGGCGAGCACCGTTGGATCGTACGTGTGGGGAATAAACCGGCTGATCAGATAGGGTTCATCGGGTGCTGAAAATTTATTTTTAATGTCGTCCATATGATAAGCGATGATGCTGTTCACTCCGGCTGCGCTGTATTCACCGGATACAAAGAGTCCATCCGGCCAGGACGGGAAAAGTTCTTGTGCCGTTGAAAGAAGGGAATCGAAGTTATGGCAGATGCGAAAATCCACCACCGGAAGCATATCTTTTAAATGTTGATACTGGTAGATTTTACTGTTGATATGTTTTGCAATATGCTTATCCGGTCCCAAAATGGATACATTGGGAATGTCATCGAGGGTCATCCCGGGAATACTTTCAAACATGTAAATATAAATATGTTCCTGCCGATTCAGGAGTCTTTTGATCAAGGCGCGGATCCGGCGGTTAATTGAAACCGCGGCGGCAAATTCGTCACTTGAAACCCTGCAGCAGACATGAGCGCCGAATTGACATTCAAAGGTTTCGGCATAGGGGTTGATGACGATGAGATTGTCGTAGTTGTATTGCTCGAAGATATCCGGGACGATGGAGATGAAATCGAATTTTCGGCTGAATATGCGGGACAGGGCCTCTTTTAAAAAGGCGTTCAAACCGTAATTTTTGAGTTCGCCGATGTATAAGAAATATTCCGTGTCTTCTTCCAGTTGAAAATTGGAAAAATATATTTCAGACATTGTAAATACGCCGGTTCATTTCCAGAGTCATCACAAGAAACGAATGCTTCATTGTTGTTTACGATCGATAAGGCAAAAAGTTTGATCGCAATAACAAGTGAAATTATAATTTGCAACCTATTTTTATTTAAAATATAAAAAAATCAGTGCGTCAAATAAAAATAAAATCGTGTAACGATTTTATGAAACGCGGCTATGCCGCTGAGTTGGCGAAAGGCTAAAATTCCTATTTAACTTTTAAAAAAGGCCTGGATGAAAAATGGAAAAAGTGCTGATCAGCGCCTGCCTGTTGGGAAACATAGTGCGATACAATGGTAAGGCCTTGATCTTTGAAGATCAGACGTTGACACATTGGCTCAGCGAAGGGCGTCTTGTTTCCATTTGTCCGGAAGTTGCCGGGGGACTTCCCGTGCCCAGACTCCGTGCCGAAATCGTCAGCGGCGACGGCGGTTTTGTATTAAACGGCCGGACCGGCGTCATCAACAATAACGGTCAGGATGTTACAAACTGTTTTTTAGCAGGAGCGCATAAAGCGCTTGAACTTGCCGGCATTAATAACATCAAGCTTGCCGTTTTCAAAGAAGGAAGCCCGTCATGCGGGATCGGTTATATTTATGACGGAAGTTTTTCCGGCATTAAAAAGACGGGAAAAGGCGTCGCGGCTACGCTGCTTGAAAAAAACGGCATTCGTGTTTTTAGTGAACGGGAAATTTCCGAAGCTAAGAAGTATTTAAAAACACTTTTCAAATGAGGCGGACATGGCGCATCACAGCGTAAAATCCGGTTATGTACAGCTTGTGGAGCGGTTGAACCGGTTTCCCCAGGGCGCGCCTCCATCAAAGCTTTTGTACAAAATCCTTAAGATGCTCTATACCGAAAAAGAAGCGAAACTGGTGTCTTTGCTGCCCATAAAGCCGTTTTCCATCGAAAAAGCAGCTTTCATCTGGGAAATGAAACCCATTGCCGCCCGAAAAATTTTAGATGTGCTTTGCCAACGGGCGATTTTGATGGATATGGAAGAAAACGGGCGCCGGGTTTTTTGTCTTCCACCGCCCATGGCAGGATTTTTTGAATTTTCCCTGATGCGGGTCAGAAACGACATTGACCAGAAAGTGCTGAGTGAATTGTTTTACCAGTATCTCAATGCTGAAGATGATTTTATCAAGGCGCTGTTTGTAGAAGGAGAAACCAAGCTGGGTCGTGTTTTTGTTCAGGAAAGCGCGCTTCCCAAAAATAATCGGCTGCACATACTCGATTACGAACGGGCGACGGAAGTGATTCGAACCGCTTCGGCCATCGGCATCAGTATCTGTTACTGCCGCCACAAGATGTCCCATGTGGGCAGAGACTGTGATGCGCCAAAAGAGATCTGCATGACCTTAAACGCAGCGGCCGTGTCTCTGATTCAGCACGGTTTTGCGCGTCAGGTCGAGGTTTCAGAATGCTTGGCGCTTCTGGAAACCGCTTATGAGCACAATCTGGTCCAGTTCGGCGACAATGTCCGCGAAGGCGTCAATTTTATCTGCAATTGCTGCAGCTGCTGCTGCGAGGCGATGATCGCAGCACGGAAGTTCGCTATTTTTCATCCGGTGCATACCACCAATTTCATTCCGCAGATTCAAAAGGACGCCTGCACGGGATGCGGAAAATGTGCCGCCGCGTGTCCGATGGAGGCCATGGCCTTGGTTTCTGCCAATGATCCGCGCCATCCGAAAAAGAAAAAAGCCCGGCTGAATGAGAATATCTGTCTGGGATGCGGCGTGTGTGCAAGGGTCTGTCCCGCAGGCTGCATCAGCCTTCGATCACGGAAACAACGGGTGATTACGCCGTTGAACACCGCCCACAGGGTCGTGCTGATGGCGGTTGAGCGGGGTAAACTTCAGCATTTGATTTTCGATAATCAAATATCGAAGAGCCACCGGGCCATGGCAACGGTTTTGGGGGTTATTTTGAAGCTTGGGCCCATCAAACAGGCCATGGCTTGCCGGCAAATGAAATCCATTTATCTCGACACCCTTGTGAAGCATTTAGGGATTAACCGGCCAATGCCGTGACGGTTTTAAAGCACTCAACAATGTCAGGCAAGGCCTTTCCGCCGGGCTGCCGGATAAAAAATCCCCGTCTGCTGCTTAACGCCGCGTATGAAAAGGGATTTTTCTCAATATTGATATCCATGATGATGCCGTCATGCGCCTTAACCGTTTGTACCAGCTGATTGGGAAGACTGGTGGCGCCCGAGGTGCCGACCACCATCAGCAGTTCGGTTTTCCCGGCAACGTTTAAGGCGCTGTGGTACCGGTAATAATGCTCGTTGTAGACTTCATCGAACCAGAGCACATGGGGCCGGGTCCGGCTTCCGCAGTCCGGGCACATGAGCAATTGGCGATCCTGTTCCGTGAGGGGGTCGTTTTTTTCTTTGCCGGTCAATGCTTCGGGTATGGGGATCACTTTTCTTTTGCATTCCTTAATGCAGCGCATGAAAAATACGTTTCCGTGGATTTGAAACGTTCTGTCCAGGCTGTTTCCGGCCCGAAGATGTAAATTGTCCACGTTTTGCGTGATCAGCGTAAAACGGTTTTTAAACAGCGCTTCCATTTCGAAGAGCGCATGGTGTCCTGAATTGGGCAGCGCCTTTTTACATACGCCGAGCCGATACAGATACCATTTCCAGACCTCGTCGGGCTTTTGCGCAAACATTTGATACGTCGCCATTTCTTGGGGCTGATATTCCTTTGAACCAATGGTCCAGTACCCTTCCGGACCCCGAAAGGTGGGAATATCACTTTCCGCAGAAATTCCGGCGCCGGTTAAAACAGTTAGCCTTCCTGTGTTTTTCGCAAAATCCCGAAGAATTTTTTCAAGACGATGATCCAATGGAAAAGCTTCCTTTTCGCCTTCCTTGAACTTGAAAAAAAATGAGCATTTTTCAAAGGTCTCGTGCCGGCTGCGTGTCGTATTTTGTATTTCGAATTTTTGATCAAAAGCAGAGGGCTTTGGCCAAGCGTTATGATTCTTTTTTCGATTTTTCAAAAGCTTGCCCGACATATATAACGATTTGTTCAAACCAGGCAATCTCTTTTTCCGTAAAGGGGATATCGCTGGTCCTGGCGATAAAATATGCGCCGATGACCCCGCCCATGGTAATGATGGGACAGATCATCGCGGTCTTAAAAGGAAGTCGTTTTTGTAAGTGCGGAAGCTGAAAAGCGGTTTGGGTATGATTTAAAATGGCTGTTTCTTTATGATTAATGGCTTTTACAAGGGGTGAATTTATATCTTTCATGCCGATGGTAAAATTATCGGCTTTCAAAAGTGGATCTTTTCCCGCATAAAATCTTCCGGTCATGATGGTTTTTGATTTGTTAAAAAATGCCGCAAATACTTCAGTTCCCACCAGACAGCGATAGAGCGCTTCCTGGGCCAGCATTAAAACCTGGTTGATTTCCGTTTCTTTCCGGCAGGCGATCATCAGATCCGTCAGAAACTGACCGATCAGCGAATCAGGATCTTGAGGTTTTTCACCTTCGGCCAGTGCATCGGCGAATGAGACTTTTGCGGCGATTTGAGCGGGGTTCCCCTTTCCCCATTCCAGGGCCTTGACCATCATGTCAACATCATCATTTTCCATATGAAAGAATCTTGCGATATTTGCATCCTGTTCGCAGGTGTTTTTGATAAAGTCTGAAATATCGAATTCATCGGTGCCGAGGATTTTTTTGATCCGATTTTCTGTTTTTTCCATGGCCTTTTCTCCGCCAAGACCATTGCCGAAAAGCATGTTTGAAATGTGGCCGGATTCCCGGATCATAGAGACCACCGGATCGTATATGTCACCATCATTACGAAGCACTTTGGCGACTTTATCGGGAAGGTTGTAAATGTTTGTCAATGCTTTACAAATTTCATCATATTCAACACCGAATACATTCTGACAGGCTTTATTGTCGGAAATGTTATCTTCGGCGATCATCGTTTCCATTTCTTTGAATTTATTGGGGTATGTATTTGCAAGCGCCAGCCAGGGAAGCCGATAAAGCAATCCGGCAACAAAAATTTCTTCGGGATTATCCTCACGGTTTTTTATTGCCAGAGACCTTGCAAAGGTTCCGGAAAAATAGGAACTGGCATAAAGCTGCCCCAGTTGCTGGGTCTTGGCTGTTTGCATGGCTTGATTGAATATGGACAATCCCAAAGCCAAAGACCGGACTTTATCAAATCCTAAAAACGTTACCGCATAAGTCACTGTTTTAATGGGATAACGTGGCCGATATAAAACGGAATTGGCGGTTGCCAGGACATTCGATGTCAGGCCGCAATCTCTCATGATGACACTGGCAAGATCAACGGCGCGTGTATGGGATTGGTGTGTAATTTGGGTGATGGCCTGAACATTTTCATTGATGGCAGGGAGATTTCCTTTGCTTCGCATTTCTTCAAGAAGTTCTTGGGTCTTTGAATTATCGGTCATGACAAATCCTAAAAAATATGGGTTACATCCCGCAGCGTATCGTTTCGTTGTACGTGATCAGGGGGAGAGCGCCCCCGAACACGCACTTTTAGTTTATCGGTATTTTTTTTAAAAACTTAACCTGACATATAGTGGCGGCACCCCTGAAGAATTAATGGTATCTATCTGTTTTTAGGTTAACATTTGTATGTTTAACAAAAAGGGCGCATTCCGGGGAAAAGTAAAAATAATTTTATTGCGGATTGACGAAGATAATCCTATGATGTACCGGCACATATTAAAAGGAGCTAACCGGCATGGATTTAAGTAAAAACCAAATTCCCGAGAATATAAAAACCATACACATGACTGCTATTTGCGGCACCGGAATGGGTGCACTGGCCGGCATGCTCAAAGACAAGGGGTATAAAGTGACGGGCTCGGATCAGAAAGTGTATCCGCCCATGAGTGAATTTCTTGCCGGAAAGGACATCGAAATAACCGAAGGCTTTCATGAAAAAAATGTTGCCTACGGCCCGGATCTGGTTGTGGTGGGAAACGCCGTATCAAAGGATAATTCTGAAGTTGTCGGAATGAACCGGAAGGGTCTTTACTTTTGCTCCATGCCTCAGGCTGTGAATCGATTGATTATGCATGGGAAAAAATCCCTGGTTGTCGCCGGCACGCACGGCAAAACCACGACCGCTTCAATTTTAGCCTGGATTCTGTATACGGCCGGTCTGGATCCGACCTTTATGATCGGCGGGATCTTAAACAATTTTAAGAGCAATTATCGCCTGGGTAACGGTGAACACATGGTGATCGAAGGCGATGAATATGACACGGCTTTTTTTGATAAAGGACCGAAATTTTTACATTATGATCCTTCTGTTGCCATATTGACAAGTGTTGAATTCGATCATGCCGATATCTTTAAAGATCTCCGGCAGGTTAAACAGGCTTTTGACGCCTTTATCAACGGCATCTCCGATGAACATACGCTCATCGCATTTGACGGGGATCAACATATTGCCGATCTTATTCGCGGCAAGCGCTGCCGGGTGGTTCAATACGGCCGAGATGCCAAAGCAATCTGGCAATTGGGTTCCGTCACGATTTTTCGGCAATGGACTTTTTTTGACGTTTTAAAGCATGACTCGGTATTTGCCACCTTCAAAACACGTCTGCTGGGAGAACACAACCTGTTGAATGCACTGTCTGCCGTTGCTGCGGCAGATACGCTGATGATACCGGTGGAAGCCATGGCCACGGCCTTTGAGACGTTTGAAGGCGTCAAGCGGCGCCAGGAGGTGCGCGGCGAAAAATCCGGCATAACCGTGATGGATGATTTTGCCCATCATCCCACGGCGGTTCGGGAGACCATCCGGGCGGTCAAACCGTTTTGTCCGGGCGGGCGTATCATTGCCGTGTTCGAACCCCGAACCAATTCAAGTATGCGAAATGTGTTTCAAAACATCTATCCTCTCTCCTTCGACGGCGCCGACATTATCTGCATTCGCCAGCCCTCGCTCCTGGAAAAAATTCCGCCTCAGGAACGCTTTTCATCTCAGCAACTGGTGGCGGATCTCAAGGGACGGGGTAAAGATGCGCACTATTTTTCGGATACCGATGCCATCATCGATTTTCTGGTCACAGAAGCCAGATCCGGCGATTTGATCCTGGTGATGTCCAACGGCGGATTCGACAATATCCATGAACGATTGCTCTCCGCTTTATAGAAGCATCTCAAAAAAAGTCTTTTCGTCCGATATCGGCGTTGAGCCCTCGTATCAAGTCCTCGACATACTTGAGTATGCCTGCAGGTTGATCCTCGGCCTCGCGTTCTTGTCCCGCCGATCTTCGGCGGGGGATCTCGACCGAAAATCCTAATTTTGAGACGCTTCTATTCTGAATTATCCGGATTCGCGTAATCAGCTCCCGATAGAACGATATTGACAAGTGGTGTTTAATTCGTTAACCATCTAAATTAAAAAGGTTAACTTGAATGGATGCGTCAACAATGAAAAAGAAAATTCTAACCATACTGAGAGAGGAAAAAGAGGTTGTTTCCGGCGAAAATCTGAGTGACCGGCTCGGGGTCTCACGGGTTTCCGTCTGGAAGCATATTAAAAAACTTCAGGAGGTTGGATATAATATCAAAGCCACCCCCAAGGGCTATTTACTTACGGGTACTCCGGACGTTCTGTATCCTTGGGAATTCGGGGATAGAGAACCCAAAATACATTATTTTGATACGGTGGATTCCACCATGGATACTGCAAGAGACCTTGCCAGAAACCAGTGTCCGCACTTTACGGTAGTGATTTCCGGACGGCAGGAAAAAGGCAGGGGCCGGCTCAAAAGAGCCTGGCGCTCTTCTAAAGGAGGGCTCTATTTTACCGTTGTTGTCAGACCTGAAATGCCGCCGGCCTTAAGTTCAAGAGTCAACTTTGCGGCATCGACGGTTCTGGCCCAAACCCTCCGCAGCCTCTATAACGTTAATGCCGCGGTCAAATGGCCCAACGACATTCTGGTGGACGGCAAAAAGGTTGCGGGAATCCTTTCAGAGATGGATGCTGAAACCGATCGCGTCAATTTTATCAACATCGGCATCGGCATCAATGTGAACAATGATCCGACTTCTGATGAACCCATGGCGTCGTCTTTAAAGAAGATCCTCGGCAGAGAAGTCAGAAGACAGGAACTGTTAAAGGTGTTTCTCGATGGTTTCGAACAGAGGATCAATGATGCGGATCTTGTGAATGTGGTTTCCGAATGGAAAAGATATACCCAAACATTGAACCGGCATGTTAAAATCGTGACGACCCGGGAAGTCTCACAAGGTCTTGCCGTGGATGTGGATGATGATGGTGCACTGATATTAAAACTGCCGGATGGCTCGCTGAAGCGAATTATTTATGGCGATTGCTTTCATGAATAAAAACTGCGATTTACGGGTAATAGAGGATGAATGAGAAAGGGATATCAACTATCGAAACACCTGCTTCACTCCGAATGACGGTGTATGCCTCGCTGATGGCGGCGCTGACCGCAGCCGGCGCCTACCTGGCCATACCCATCGGACCGGTGCCCATCGTTCTTCAGAATCTTTTTATATTTCTTTCCGGGCTTTTGCTGGGACCCCGGTGGGGCGCTGCGAGTGTCGGCATCTATCTTTTGGCCGGCGCACTGGGGCTTCCGGTGTTTGCCGGCGGCGTTGGCGGCATCGGCCATTTTGCCGGACCCACCGGCGGCTATCTATTGGGATATCTTCCGGCGGTATATGTTATCGGCCTGATATCCTGCGGATCAAAAAAACGGGTGATCCTGGATATTGCCGCCATGGTCGCCGGCAGTTTGATTGTTTATGGCATAGGACTTACATGGCTGAAAATTTTGACAAAAATGACATTGGCAAAAACGCT
This sequence comes from uncultured delta proteobacterium, assembly GCA_963778575.1. GTDB lineage: Bacteria > Desulfobacterota > Desulfobacteria > Desulfobacterales > UBA11574 > UBA11574. Next base: position 231,866 of record CAVZUV010000014.1, read on the forward strand.
GGCCCTGGGCATGTTTCCGTTTCTCCCGGGGGATGCGCTTAAAATCGCCGCCGCGGTTCCCATCGCAAAATCGCTGCGGCCGATCATTTACAGAGATCAGAGGCCGGAAGTCGGAAGTCAGATGTACGAGATGGTCGGAGGATCGGCGGATCAGAAGGTTGGAAGGTCAGATAAAGTCGGAGCGACATGAAGAATAGAAAAGAGGCGGACGCTTCAGAGGTTGGAAGACTCTCTTGTTTTCGCCTCAACCCTAAAGCGCAACGCTCCTCTAACATATGGCGCGCTGTGAAGCTATCCTTAATCCCTAACCCTAAAGCGACGCTCTCTCTCCGAGCGTAACACATACGAGCTGGAAGCCACCTAATGCCACTGAAAGTGACGCCTTCAACACCAATCGCCAATCCAAGGTGGTGTTGTGAATATCATTGAGATCGAAAATGTAAGCCATCGATTTGGAGACGGCTCCATGGGATTGAAAAATATCAGTCTTTCCATTCCGGAAGGGGCGTTTGTCGTCATTGCCGGAATGAACGGATCCGGGAAGACGACTCTGTTGCAGCATCTCAACGGGCTGCTTTTACCGACAAGCGGAACCGTATATCTTTCCGGCATGTCCGTATCTGAAAATCTTGCCCGGTCAAGACAGATGGTCGGCATGGTGTTTCAGGATGCCGACAGCCAGATCGTCTGTGAAACCGTTTTTGACGACGTGGCTTTTGGACCCGAAAATCTGCGTCTGGAACACGGCGAGGTCGAGCAGCGGGTGATTTGGGCGCTCAGGACCGTGGGACTTTTCGATCTCAAGGATAAAAGCCCCCATTTGCTTTCGGGGGGGAAAAGCGGCGGCTGGCCATTGCCGGTGTTCTGGCCATGGAACCCAAAGTGCTCCTTTTTGACGAGCCTTTTTCCAGCCTGGATTATCCGGGTGTCAAACAGGTTTTAAGGCAGATCGTTTCTCTTCACGAGTCCGGCTGTACGATTTTGGTGGCGGCCCACGATCTGGACAATATCATCGCTCATGCGGATCGTCTGGTGATCATGAAAGAGGGCCGTATTGTCCGAGACGGAGTGCCGGCTCGACTGCTCGGAGAACTGGAAGCCTTCGGCGTCAGGGAACCGTCGGCTTCGCGATCGGGGGGTAAGAATCCATCATGGCTGAATTGAATGTCTTGGGTTTTAAAACCGGAAATTCAATGCTTCACCGGCTGGATGTTCGCTTTAAACTGATGTTTTTCGTTTTCATCAGCGTATCGAGTTTAAGGGCGAATATTTTTTCGCTTTTTCTTTTGACGATCGTGTTGACGGCGGCGCTCATGCATGCCGGTTTGCCGGTAAAATCGGCCCTGAAAGACCTTCGCTATATTTTTTTACTGCTGCTGTTTGTCTTTGTCGCCCGATCGCTTTCTGTGCCGGGTTCTCCGGTCATTGAGATCAAGACGATTACCGTAACCCGGGAAGGACTGTACCAGGGGGCTGTTGTATGCTGGCGCCTGTTGATTGTGATCATGACCGGACTCTCGTTTGTTACGACCACGCGACCGTCTGAAATCAAGGCTGCCGTGCAGTGGATGCTGAAGCCCTTTCCAGGGATACCCGAAAAGAAAATCGCCTTCATGATGAGTCTCACCGTGCGGTTTATACCCGTCATATTCGATCAAGCCAAAGAGACCTTGGCCGCCCAGAGAGCAAGGGGAATCGAGAACCGGAAAAATCCGATATACCGGTTGAAAATGCTCGGGATTCCGCTCATGCGCCGAACCTTTGAGCAGGCGGACAGGATAAGTCTGGCCATGACGGCCAGATGTTATTCTGAAAATAGAACCGATCCCCGGCTTTCTTGCCGAGCAAGAGACTGGATCGCGCTGGCCGGCGTGATTTGTTTGTGTTTGGTCATCATATTATAGCCTCAATTGATCGTAAACAAAATGCTGACGGATATTTAAATAGAATCAAAAATACAGGCTCTTACCTTGCTCCAAATCGGTTGCGATAAAAGGGGTAAAGAAGAGTTGTCATCAGATGTTTTTTCATCATTTTGTTTACCCAAAGGGAAAGCCGATAATACCCCACCTTCTTCGTTGCCGGGGGCTCGCGGTAGCCTACTACAGCTTCGCCCTCGGACGCCTTGAATCTGGGGCATCCTCGACTTTCGCTCGATTGATGCATAGGTTTCAAAAAATGGTCCGTTGAAAATATTTTAAGCATAATTTTTATTGACAATCCGACATTCTCCCGTTATTTATTTTACTTTTTAAGGGGGCCGTTAACTCAGTCGGTAGAGTATCTGCCTTTTAAGCAGAGAGTCGCGCGTTCGAGTCGCGCACGGCCCACCAAGGACATATTCGATTCTCTTTTAGCTTGCGTTCCCATCGTTCCCGCTCCGCGGGGGTTTAGGCCATCCCGCTTTCGAAGCGGGACAACAGGGGTTGAAGGAGTTGGAAAACAAAACGTTGGTTATAAGACGGATTGAATATTCATGAAGGTGCTATAAGCTCGCAAAATTTAACTTGCGTCCCCATCGTCTAGCCAGGTCCAGGACACCGGCCTTTCACGCCGGCAACAGGGGTTCAAATCCCCTTGGGGACGCC
>CAVZUV010000015.1:0-186517 GCA_963778575.1 uncultured delta proteobacterium
AAAGACTGGGCTACCGTGTCTTAGAGGCCAAAACGGGGCAAGAGGCCATTGACGTTGTTCAAACTTTTGATGGTGATATTGATCTTGCCATGCTTGATATTCTTTTACCTGGTATGAGCGGCGACATCATCTACCCGTTGCTCATGAAAGTTCATCCCGATTTGAAGGTAATCGTTTTCAGTGGTTATTCCATAGACGGACCGGCACAGAAAATTTTGAATGCAGGCGCTGAAGATTTTATGCAGAAACCGTTTACGATAGAAGAGTTATCAGAAAAGCTGAAGAACATATTAGGTGATGAGCAAAAAGACTCCGTTCAAGAATTATGCTTTGCTTGAATTTGGATTTAACAGACAAATTTAATAATACCCTATGTATGTTTTGTTTGGATAAATAGTGAGTTTTGCATCTTAACCTGTGGCCTCAAATAATATAAAATAAGCGGATGGCACAATGCAGATACCTGCAATTTATCGCCACAGCGTTAAATCCATCAATAAAATTGATATGTTATGAGTATCACACCCAGATAAATCCTCGTTTTCAGATAGGGTTGAGGGAAGATAAATCAATATGTTGTGGTCTGAGTTTTAACCGGTTTGCCGGTTTTTTGATTCTGACTCGTTGATGAATGAGGGCGATCGTGCAAGTCGTTAACATTGGGGTTTAAATCATCAGTAAGATTCCTGAAATATCATCTACAGATCGCAGCCGCAACCAAACCACCGATAAGAGAATAATATGCCATAGGTATCTTGCTTTATTACCCTGATTTTTATCGGTCTTGTTGGGTATGATGTTGGGTATGGTCTATTTTGGAAGATATAGAGAATTTAGACTTGCCTTATAGCCGATTAATCTTATTGTGGTACGCCCGGCTGGGTTCGAACCAGCGACTTCCAGCTCCGGAGGCTGGCGCTCTATCCACTGAGCTACGGGCGCAATTTGGAGTGTTTTTCAAGGGTCTCATTTTATATGTATCGACAAATAATCCATCGGCAGCAGTATGTCAAGGGCGATGATACGTGTTGGATGGAGGGATGTGAATGAAATTCGGACGTTAATTCTTGCCCTGATCGAGTCAAAACTCGATTCGACATTATTCGTTATCCAAAAGGTCAGGCCGTTTCTCGAAAAATTCTTTGGCTTCACCGACCACATAAAGAGATCCTGCGATACAGATCGCATCATCGGGCGAAGCGTTTTCAACGGCATGCATGATGGCTTTGTCCACATCCGGGATGATGCGGATGTCTGTCAGCATTTTCCCGGCGACCGCGTAAAGTTTTTCCGGCGCCAATGCCCGATCGATTTTAGGGCGGGCGAATATGGCTTTCTTGCAAACCGGGAGAAGGTCTTTGAGCATGGCCTTATAAGGTTTATCGTCCAATATACCGATAATCAAGGTGATATGGCGCTGAGATAAATTTTCTGAAAGATATTTTGCCAAATAACGGGCGGCGATGAAATTATGGGCGCCGTCGAGCAATATCAGAGGGGTTGTAGAGACGATTTCCAATCTTCCCGGCCATTTGTTCCTTTCCAGCCCGTACTTTATGTTTGATAAGGTAAGATTCAAACCGTTTTTGTTGAGGAGCTCGCATGCGGCAAGAATAAGGGCGGCATTATAGACCTGGTGCCCGCCGATCAGTCCGGTATGAAGGTGCCGCCAAACATGATTGATTCCATAGTAGTTGAATGTCGCATCGCTGTTTTTCCGAACACGAAAAGCGTCTTTATAACGATAAAACGGCGCGGATTGAGATTCGGCTATGGATTTCAATACTGAAACAGCATGCTTTTGAGTCACACCGGTGACAACAGGGATGCCTTTCTTGATGATGCCTCCTTTTTCACGCGTGATGTCGGAGATGGTTTTTCCCAGATACAGTTTATGTTCAAGGGAAATATTGGTGATAACGACAAGGTCGGGGGTTATCACGTTGGTTGCATCAAGACGGCCTCCCATGCCGGTTTCCACGACAGCCCAGTCAACATTGTTACGACCGAATTCATAAAATGCCATTGCCGTTGAAAACTCAAAAAACGTGGGGTCGCGTGAGCCAAGGTGTACGGCTTTAACGGCCTCATAGGCGGTAACGATGTTTTCATCGGAAACCGGGTGATTGTTGATGCAAATTCTCTCATTGAATCTGACCAAATGGGGAGATGTATACAGGCCGACCCGGAATCCTGCATGTATGAGAATTGTGGACAGCGTGGAAGCGACGGAGCCTTTTCCATTGGTTCCGGCCACATGAATCGTCTTAAAATTATTCTGGGGGTTTCCCAATTTTCGAAGAATATTCTGAATAACGTCAAGACCCAGAATAATTCCGTATCTCCTGAGGCTATAGAGGGTTTCCAGGCATCTGTCGTAAGACTTATTTGATGTCATTTTCATAGAAAAAACCCGGCAGATGATAACATTTGCCGGGTTAAAAAAATTCTAAAGGGTTGTTGTTATTTTCGGAATCTGTTTCTGGAAGCCGCTATTCTTTGTCTTCTCAAAGCTTCACGCTGTTTGCGACGACGATATTCACTCGGCTTTTCATAGGCTTTTTTCATTTTTAATCGTTTAAAAAGGCCGTCATTTTGGACTTTTTTCTTCAAAATGCGCATCGCCTTTTCAAGGTCATTATCAAAAACCTTGACCTCAATATCTTTCAATATGTTCCCCCCCTTTTCACCCATCAGCCGTCATCAATATGCGTGATGGTTATTTTACTATTATTTAAAAAAATAATTATATATCTAAAAACCAATTTATTGGCAAGAAAAATTTTATTTCGAGTATTTTTTTTACAGCATAATCGAGGCGGCCGTCAAAAAAAGGTGCCCGTACAAAGATAAGCTCACGGGCACACATTCGAAAAGATAAGGCCCGCCGTTTAACGGCAGGCTATATCCCATTTACAGTTTGGAAACAAGATCGTCGGTCACTTCCTTTACACTGGGCTTTCCGTCCAGAGTAATGTATTTGATGGATCCTCCCTTGGCGGAAAGATCTTTGAAATAATAGGCGGATGCAAGTGTCCCCTCTACCGTATCATAATAAATGTCGTGTCGTTTGTTAATGGCGGTTTCATCCTGATCATCGTTTCTTGTCTTTAAATCACCGCCGCAAACGCGGCATTTGTCTCCATTGGGTTTGATGGCGTCGATATAGATGTTGTTGGGATGGTTATTGTCATTAACACAAAGCCTGCGGCCCATAATCCTGTTTTTGGCAATCTCCCGATCCAGCAGAATTTCAACCACAATATCAAGCGACATATCGGCGGCTTTAAGTGCTTCATCCAGTTTTATCGCCTGATTCTTGTTTCTTGGGAATCCGTCAAGAAGCCATCCGTTTTTACAATCATTCTGTTTCAGACGGTCGAGGATCATGGGGATGGTAATTTCATCCGGCACAAGGTCTCCACGATCAATGTACGCCTTGGCTTTTGCACCCAATTCAGTCCCTTTCCCGATATTTTCCCGGAAAATAGCACCGGATTCAATGTGCGGGGTATTGTATTTATCTTTTAAAATCGCGCCTTGGGTTCCCTTGCCGCTGCCGTTTGGTCCAAAAAACAAAATGTTCATATTGCCTTTCTCCTTTCATAATAATTTTCAAAGGTCTCGTTTCAAGATCAATAAGCGATGCAGGTATCATCAATATGGTTATTTCCGGCTTTACTATATAAATAGATGAATATTGTCAAGGGTTGGTATAATAAATATGGCGGGCTATTTCTCATTCATGGATGGACAACAGATAATTTCTCACCAGTTCCAGTGCTTCGGACCGGTTTTTGACGGTATGGATTAATTTGGCATCATCCACGAGATCAAGAATTTTTTTAAACAAAGGTGAAGGTGTCAGCCCGAACACATGAATGAGGTCATACCCGGTTATTAAAGGGGGCTTGTCGATAAGATTCTGATAATTTATAAAATAATCATGGATCAATTGTTTGATAAATGAGATAAAATCCTCGCTTTTTGAGGACATTTTTTGTTGTTTTGCTTTTGTATCCGCCATGGCTGTCAAGAGAACGGCAGGGGCATTGTCGCCGCTTTTCTTATAAAACCGTACGATACCTTTTTCTATTGGCAGTTTTTTTTCAAAGGCGGTGAAAAGAGATAGCGGTATCATGTGATGCCGGACAATACAATGGATAAACTTCTGTTCATGATTGGAGAATCTCAATCTTTGTCCGATGGTCTGCGCCAGTTGAGCACTTTTTTTGGCATGACCGTAAAAGTGGCATTTGCCGCCGTTGTCAAAGGTTTTGGCCAGGGGTTTTCCAATGTCATGGATGAGGATCGCGCATTTGATCAGCGCGGGACTGGTTTTTTCGATAAATCGACACATCTTGATGGAAATGTCAGGCAAAATATCTTCCGGCTTATTCAGCATGGTTTCAAGATGTTCGAAAGCTCTCATCGTATGTTCGAACACGTCAAACTGATGGTGGTCATTCTGAAAACATCCGTTTAGACGGCCAAAGCCGGGAAATACTGCAGCTAAAAGTCCGTTCTTCGCCATTTGGTTGAGATAGGGGTAAGCTGTCGCTGCATCGAGCATTGTAAGAAGTTCTGTTCGAATTCGTTCACCCGCGATGTTTTGCAACAGTCCTGCATGAACTGCTGTCAGTTCGGCGGTCCGGGATTCGATATCGAAATTGAGGCAGGCCGCGATTCTGAAGGCCCGAATCAGCCGCACCGGATCTTTTTTAAAAATATCGTTTGACACCATGCGCACTTTTTTATCGGCGAGATCCTTAAGACCGCCAAGGCAGTCGATAATTTTTTCCGAGTGAAGGTCGTATGCAACGGCGTTGACGGTAAAATCTCTTTTTTTGAGGTCCTCTTCTATGGATGCGCCGTTTAACGACGTAATATCGAAAATCATGCCGCCTGAAATCACCCTGAAAATCATCTGGTGGGATTTTCCGAGACGGACAAAATGTCCGCCCGAGTGGGCAAGAATTTTTTCTGCAAATTTTTCTGGATTTTCGGAACAGGCAATGTCATAGTCGGCCGGGACCCGGCCCAGAAGAAGATCTCTGATGGAACCACCGATGATGTATGCCCCTTTTTGTTGGGGAAGGATACGTTTAATGAATTGAAGCATAAATTCTGCTTATTTTTATTTTGATTTTTCCGATATTATGTTTCATAAAACCGTAACACGAATTCATGATCGTGGTCCAACTGAAAATTGATGATTGTCGGTAAAAAACAAAAAGCGCTTGACAGGCAATAAATCATGATATAAAGGTGTTCCATAGGATAAAAACATACCTTTTGGATCCCGCCATTTGGAGAGAATGCCTAAACCTTCAATCTTAATTCACTGAAAACTTAAATTCTTTCATTAAAGCCGACATGGATCCATTTGAAATTGTGTGCTTCAACATAGCGATTACAATTCGCATATCCAATCAATAATTGACAAAGGCTCACTGCCGTGAATCATTGAGCGAATGCCTTGTCAAAGCGAGGCGAAAATCTCGATATCAGGGCAAATAAACGCCTAAAGGCTTGGGAATACGCCGATTGAGATGGCAGAGTTTAATTTATTCAGAAACCAGCACGGTGTGATTTTTTGGGTAATGATACCATAGGAGGGACAATTTTTTAATGAACATAGTTGAGCTCAAAGAAAAAAAAATCAGCGAACTGAACATAATGGCCAAAGAGTTTAAGATTGACGGGGCCGCCGGGATGAGAAAACAGGAACTTATTTTCGCCTTGTTGCAGGCAGAAATTGAAAAAACCGGTTTGATATTCGGGGAGGGAACCCTTGAAATACTACCGGATGGATTCGGATTCTTAAGGGCGCCCAATTACAATTATCTGCCCGGGCCTGATGATATTTATGTATCCCCGTCCCAAATACGCCGTTTTAATTTAAGAACCGGAGATACGGTATCCGGACAGATACGGCAGCCCAAAGAGACGGAAAGATATTTCGCCCTGTTAAAGGTCGAAGCCGTCAACTATGAAGACCCGGAAGTAGCCAGGGAAAAAATACTCTTTGACAACCTGACGCCGCTTTATCCGGACAGAAAAATGATGCTTGAATCCGATTCTGATAATTATTCCATGAGAATCATGGATCTTCTGACGCCCATCGGTTTTGGGCAGAGAGGTTTGATCGTTTCACCCCCCAGGTCCGGAAAGACAATGCTCCTGCAGTCCATCGCCAACAGCATCAGTTACAATCATAAGGATATTATTTTGTTTGTGCTCCTTATTGATGAGCGGCCCGAGGAAGTTACGGATATGGTCCGGTCCGTCGATGGGGAAGTGATCAGCTCAACCTTTGACGAGCCTGCTGAAAGACATGTTCAGGTTGCGGAAATGGTTATTGAAAAGGCCAAGCGCCTGGTTGAGCATAAAAAAGATGTCGTCATCCTGCTGGACAGCATCACCAGACTTGCGCGGGCTTACAATTCCGTTATTCCGCCCAGCGGGAAGATCCTTTCCGGAGGTGTCGACTCGAATGCGCTTCAGCGGCCGAAACGGTTTTTCGGAGCTGCCAGAAATATTGAGGAGGGCGGAAGCCTCACCATTATCGCCACCGCTTTGGTGGACACCGGAAGTCGCATGGATGAGGTCATTTTTGAAGAATTCAAAGGGACCGGAAACATGGAGATTCAGCTCGATCGAAGACTTGCCGACAAACGGGTGTTTCCTGCCATTGATATTAAGAAGTCCGGGACTCGTAAAGAAGAGCTCCTCCTGTCCCAGGAAATATTGAATCGGGTATGGATCTTAAGAAAATTGCTGTCTTCATTAAATCCTGTTGACAGTTTAGAATTTTTGCTTGATAAAATGAACGGAACCAAGGACAATAAAGCATTTTTGGATTCAATGAATACCTAAAATAAAGGAGGGTTAAAACAATATATGAAAGCGAATATTCATCCGGAGTATGCGGTAACAACCATTAAATGCGCTTGTGGAAATGTACTTGAAGTCGGATCGACGAAATCGGATATCCGTGTGGAAATTTGTTCAAAATGTCATCCTTTTTTCACCGGCAAACAGAAACTTATAGACTCCGCAGGTCGAATCGAGCGTTTCCGCAAGAAATACGAAAAATTTCAGGATCAGTAGACTGCCCATTCACCCTTTCCGGTAAGCCCCGTTGTTCAAACGGATAAGTGATGGGCAGTTTGTATTTGTAGCGATATTTCCGTTTGGACATAATATTTAACATTTTAAAATTAAACATAAATATCAGACTAAACCATGTATGACAGACTGACAGGTGTGGAAGAGCGCTTTTCGGAGATTGAAAAGCTTTTAAGCGATCCCAAGATTCTTCAGGATCGGGAAGCCTATCAAAAATATACGAGGGAACATTCCGATCTCGGCAAAGTTGTATCGGTTTTCAGAAAGTACAAACAGACGATAACAGAGCTCGATGAAAGCATGGAGTTGTTAAGGGACAAAGATCCGGAGATCAAAGAGATGGCTCGGGATGAAGTCGAAGCCCTGACGCTCAAAAAAGAAGACCTCGAAAAGAATCTTAAAAAGCTGCTTTTACCCAAAGATCCCAATGATGAAAAGAATGTTATCATTGAAATTCGGGCCGGCACCGGCGGCGAGGAGGCCGGACTGTTTGTCAGCGATCTTTACAGAATGTATTGCAAATATGCGGAACTCAAGAGCTGGAAAGTCGAGGTCTTAAGCCATCATGCAACCGGGATCGGCGGTTTAAAGGAGATCATTGCCCTGATCCACGGCAAGGGGGCTTACAGTTTCTTAAAATATGAAAGCGGCATTCATCGCGTTCAGCGTGTTCCGGAGACCGAGGCCCAGGGACGGATACACACGTCGGCGGTTACCGTTGCGGTTTTGCCCGAAGCAGAAGAAGTTGAAGTTCATATCGATCCCGGAGAAATTAAAGTCGATGTTTATCGATCCACCGGTCCGGGCGGTCAGAGCGTAAACACCACCGATTCTGCGGTACGTATTACCCATCTTCCCACCGGCATTGTTGTGACATGCCAGGATGAAAAATCCCAGTTGAAAAATAAAAACAAGGGAATGAAGGTTCTTCGCGCCCGAATTCTTGATCGTATGACAACAGAGCAAAACGAAAAAAGATCTCAAGAGCGCAAAAACCAGATCGGAAATGGTGACAGAAGCGGCAGGATAAGAACTTACAATTTCCCCCAGGGGAGAGTCACCGACCACAGAATCGGGCTTACACTTTATAAACTGGAGTATATTCTGCAAGGTGAAATCGATGAAATCATAGAAGCGCTTATTACCTATTATCAGACCCAGGCATTACAGAATGCAGAATCAGCAGGCGTCCATTGATGCTGAATGGACCATAATAAAACTTCTCAAGTGGACCACGTCCTATTTTAATTCCCACGGTATTGACAGACCCAGGGCTGAAGCCGAAATCCTTCTTTCCCATGCATTGGAATTACAAAGAATAGATTTGTATTTAAGATACGACCAGCCGCTTTACGACGAAGATCTGAAGCGGTTCAAAGAACTCATAAAAAGACGCGTCAACAGAGAACCGGTTGCATATATCGTGGGGATCAAAGAATTTTGGTCTATGGATTTCGCGGTGACGAGAGATGTGTTGATTCCAAGACCCGAGACTGAGTTCCTGGTTGAAGCCGCAATAGATCTTTTGCCCGCAGCATCAGCGTCCGATCCTGCCTTGATGCCGAAGCGCATATTGGAACTGGGTACAGGATCAGGGGCCGCTATTTTAGCCATTGCTTCAAATAGACCCGGCCATCGATTCTTTGCGACGGATCGAATATGGGCAGCCGTCCGGTCGGCCAGGGAAAATGCTGTCCGTCATGGTCTTGAAAACACGGTGAAATTGATTTGTGCGGACTGGTTTGAGCCCTTTAGCCCCCAGCAGTGCGAATTTGATATGATCATTTCAAATCCGCCGTATGTTCCAAGCCGGCTGATTGGCGGTCTTCAGCCTGAAATTACGGAATATGAACCGATTTCCGCTCTTGACGGCGGAGAAGACGGTCTTTTATGCTTAAAACATATTATCCGCCATGCGCATTTTTATCTTCGAACGCAGGGATACCTTTTACTGGAAATCGGCCATGATCAAAAAAATAATGTTGAGAGGATTGCCGATCAATGTGCAACATACGAACATATCGTATATACCAAGGATTACAGCGGATATGATCGCATCATCCAAATGCGGAAGAAATAAAAAAATTATTGTGCATAAAATTTTAATTTGTTATATAAATTCGTTTACGTAAAACGCACGCCCTTTGACCTGTTTCCCGGTGCCGCGTTTTTGACGTGGTTGGAAACAGGGTGGATGGGGGCGGTGGAAAAAACCAACCAAAAAGGGAGAAAAAATGGCTTACATTACAATGAAAGAACTCCTTGAAGCAGGAGTGCATTTTGGTCATCAGACCAGGCGATGGAATCCCAAGATGAAACCATACATCTTCGGGGCCAGGAACGGCATCTATATCATCGATCTTCAAAAAACCGTTCGAATGTTTAGAAAAGTCTATGATTTTATAGTCGATACCGTCGCGTCGGGCAAATCGATTCTTTTTGTAGGAACCAAGAAACAGGCGCGAGACTCGATCTATGAGGAATCGAACCGATGCGAAATGTTTTACGTTCACAATCGGTGGCTCGGCGGAATGTTGACGAATTTTCAGACCATCAGAAAAAGTATCGATCGCCTCAACTACCTCAATACCATCGTGAACGATGAATCCATCAATCTTTTTCCAAAAAAAGAGAGACTGAAACTCAAAAAAGAACGAGTGAAACTCGATAGCAATCTTGGCGGAATCCGGACCATGAACGGACTTCCGGGTGCTATCTTCGTTGTCGATCCTAAAAATGAGGCCATTGCCGTCCGCGAGGGAAAACGACTGGGAATTCCGATTGCCGCCATTGTGGATACAAACTGTAATCCGGATGAAATCGATTATGTGATCCCGGGAAATGATGATGCCATCCGCGCCATTCGATTAGTTACCTCCAGAATCGCTGATGCCTGTATTGAAGGCAAAGCTCGACTGGAAGAAAAACAGCAGGCCCAGGCCGATAAAGAAGTTGAAGACGTATCCGTTGTAACAGCTGTCGCTGCCGATTTAAAACCAGGCGAGCGAAGGGTTATTTCAGACGGTACGAACGGCCCTGTGGTCGAAATTATCAAAAAGACAACATCTTCGACCCATCAGGATGCTGAAAGCAATAAATATTCTGATGATGATGATTTGCAAGAAGATTCGGAAGCAGAAAAATCTGGAGAATAGAGATGTCAACAATTAATGCCAAAATAGTGATGCAGCTCCGGGAAAAGACCGGAGCCGGAATTATGGATTGTAAAGAAGCACTGACCGAATGTAACGGCGATATGGATTCAGCGGTTGACTTTTTAAGAAAAAAAGGCTTGGCAATTGCCGCCAAAAGGGCCGGCAGAGTCATGACAGAAGGCGTGATAAAGTCTTATATTCATATGGACGGCAAACTCGGAGTGTTGGTGGAAGTAAATTGTGAAACGGATTTTGTTGCCAAGAACGACGATTTTAATGCCTTCGCCAAAAATCTTGCAATGCATATTGCGGCGACCAATCCTGTCGCCATTCGACAGGAAGACGTTCCTGAAGAAGTGATTAATAAAGAAAAAGAAATATATCATGCGCAAGTTCTTGAAATGGGTAAACCCGAAAAAATAGCGGACAAGATCGTGGACGGAAAACTACAAAAATATTTCAAAGAAAACTGTCTGCTGAACCAAGCCTATGTTCGTGATCCTGATATGACCATCGAAGACCTTTTAAACGATATGATTGCCAAGGTCGGTGAAAATATTTCAATCAAGCGGTTTGCAAGATTCAGAATCGGGGAGTAAAGATATTGGCAACATGCCGATATAAAAGGATTTTAGTAAAATTGAGCGGAGAAGCTCTGATGGGCGATCAGAGTTTTGGGATCAGCCCCGATATGATACAATATGTGGCTGAAGAGATCCGTTCGGTATTTGACTTGGGGATTCAGATCGCTGTTGTTGTCGGCGGCGGCAATATTTTTAGGGGAATTGCCGCATCCTCGTATGGTATGGATCGGGTATCCGCCGATAGAATGGGAATGTTGGCCACGGTGATCAACAGCTTGGCTTTGCAAGATGCTCTGGAAAAAAAAGATGTGATCACCCGTGTTCAAACCGCCATTTCCATGCATGAAGTGGCCGAACCCTTTATCGTACGAAGGGCTATTCGACACCTGGAAAAAGGACGGGTCGTGATATTTGCGGCCGGAACCGGCAATCCCTATTTTACGACCGACACTGCCGCGGTGCTCAGGGCACAGGAGATACACGCTGAAATCCTGATGAAGGCCACGAAGGTCGACGGTCTTTACGATTCAGATCCCCTTGTAAAGAAAGACGCTAAATTTATAAAGAAAATAAGCTATATGGAGGTCATTGAAAAACAACTTCACGTGATGGATATGACGGCAATTTCTCTGGCAATGGACAACCATCTTCCCCTGGTTGTTTTTAGTTTGTCAAAACAGGGGAATATTAAAAAGGTGGCATGCGGTAAAGCCGTGGGGACCCAGATAACCAATTGAGAGATAGGCGTGCGAAACCGAGCGCAAATTAAACCAATCCAACATTCAAATGGTGAGGGGACACACTAAATCGAGGATAAGCCTATGATTGAATCGATATATCAGGAAACCAGAGAGAGTATGACAAAATCGATTGACGCACTTAAAAATGATTTAAAAAAAATCAGAACAGGACGTGCCTCTCTTTCGATTCTGGATGACATCCGGGTGAATTACTACGGCACTTTGACCCCCTTAAACCAGATGGCATCTCTGTCCATCCCTGAAAGCCGCTTGATCACCATTCAACCCTGGGACGTGTCCGTCATCAAAGAAGTCGAAAAAGCAATATTGAAATCCGATCTCGGTTTAACGCCTTCGAATGATGGAAAGATGATACGGATCTCCATTCCGCCGCTGACCGAAGAGAGAAGAAAACAGCTTGTCAAGACGATATATAAAAAGAGCGAAGAACATAAGGTCTCGATACGAAACGTCAGGCGAGATGCCAACGATTTGTTAAAGAGTCTGAAAAAGGATGGCGAAGTTTCTGAAGATGATGCTTTCAAGGGCCAAGACCGGATCCAGAATATAACAGACGAGTATATCAAGATCGTCGATGACGTCTGTAAAGAAAAAGAGAAAGAGATCCTTGAATTCTAATGTATCTTCATCCACCGGCACAGATCTTGACCCTCAAAACCTGCCGGCCCATATCGCCGTAATTATGGATGGCAACGGCCGGTGGGCTAAAAAGCGCTTTTTAAATCGGATTAAAGGTCATGAGAAGGGTTCCGAGACAGTACGGACCGTTGTTCGTACGTGTCGTGAAATCGGCATTCGCGTTTTGACCTTATATGCCTTTTCCACTGAAAACTGGCAGCGACCTCGAAGCGAAATTATCGCTCTGATGGCCCTCCTCAAGAAATTCCTCATATCCGAACGAAAAGAGATGTTGGATAACAATATCCGGCTAAATGCCATCGGACAGATCGAGCGTTTACCGGAAGATGTACGGCAGGAGCTGCATCGCTCCATCAGGCTGACAGAAAAAAATAGCGGTATGATCCTTAATCTGGCCCTGAGCTACGGCGGCCGCGCCGAGATTGTAAAGGCGGTTAAGGAGATCGCCCAAGATATCAAAGCCGGTCATATAGATGCTGATTCGATTACACCCGATCTCATTTCAAAGCATCTTTATACCCAAGAGATGCCTGATCCGGATCTTCTGATCAGGACCAGCGGAGAGATGCGGATCAGCAATTTTCTTTTATGGCAAATCGCCTATACGGAAATATGCGTGACCGATACGCTGTGGCCGGATTTCGGCAAAGACGAGTTGCTGCAGATTCTTAAAAATTATCAAGAGCGCGAAAGAAGATTCGGCAAAGTAGAAACATAGCTTGATTACCATGCATTTGAAACGATGGATCACCGCTATCATCCTCGTTCCCCTTCTGATTTTACTCATCGGCTTCGGGGGGACATTGTGGCTAGCTGTTGTCGTTAATGTCGTATGTTTGTTGGCGTTGTGGGAATATTTTCGTATTGTGCTCATAAACGATAAAGGCATACTTGCGATGAGTTTTCGGCTGTTGGCACTTGTCACAGCAACGGCTGTTATCTGGTCGGCATATTTTCATTCCATTAATGCGCTTTTAGACATTATTGTTCTCAACGTCATATGTTCCGCCATGGTCTCTGTTTTCAAGTTCAAGTCGGACTCGTCTGTCTGCGAAATGGTTTTTAAGCAGGTCGTCGGCGTAATCTATGTGCCGATTTTTCTTTCATATCTCCTGCTTATCCGAAACGGCCGCGACGGTGAACTCTGGATATTTTTACTATTGATCGTTGTATTTATAGGAGACACCGGAGCATACTATGTGGGATCCTATTTGGGGCGGCACAAGCTTTGTCCAAGTGTAAGTCCCAATAAAACCGTTGAAGGGGCTTTGGGAGGACTTCTCGCAGGACTGGGCGCGGGCGCTTTGTATAAATCCTTTTTGCTGCCTCTGTTGCCATGGGGTCTGAGCCTTTTGTTTTTTGTCTCCATCAGCATAGCCAGCCAGATGGGGGATCTCTTTGAGTCTCAATTAAAGCGGGTTGCCCGTATAAAAGACTCCGGGGCGTTGCTTCCGGGTCACGGCGGGGTCCTCGATCGGATTGATGCGTTGCTGTTTGCCGCGCCTGTGGCGTATATGTTTAAAGTATATCTGTTCAGCGGCTGATCGATTTCAGGATCAATTCATGTTCATAACACGGTTGCCATGAAAAACCTTTCCATATTGGGATCGACAGGATCCATCGGCTGCAATGCTCTTGAAATTGTAAATATGTTTCCAGGGCGATTCACCGTAAAAGCCCTTGCTGCCAAGGACAATGTATCCGTACTGGCCGACCAGATTTCAAGATTTCGCCCTGAAATTGCGGTGGTTTTTGATGAAGCCGCAGCCGCTCTGCTTAAAAGCGCCGTGCCGGAAGGTAGCGGCGTTGACATCTTATACGGAGAAGAAGGTTATCACGCGGCGGCTTCCCATGAATCTGCCGATCTGGTTATCATGGCCATGGTGGGGGCGGCAGGCCTGATGCCGACCCTTTCGGCCGTCGCCGCCAAGAAAAACATTGCCCTGGCAAACAAGGAAGCCCTTGTCATGGCCGGCGACAGCGTTATCGAACTGGCCAAAAGAAACCAGGTAACCATTTTGCCAATAGACAGTGAGCACAGCGCAATTTTTCAATGTATCGAGGGCAATCGTAGAGAAGATCTGAATAAAATCTTTCTTACCGCTTCAGGGGGTCCGTTTTTAAATTTATCGGATAGGGAATTTGAAAAAATTAAACCCGAAGATGCCCTGAATCATCCGAACTGGAAAATGGGAAAAAAAATCAGCGTTGATTCGGCAACGTTGATGAATAAAGGCCTTGAGGTCATAGAGGCCAAATGTCTATTTGGTGTCTCTAAGGATATGATCGAGGTTGTCATCCATCCGCAAAGTGTGGTTCACTCCATGGTTTCATTTAAAGACGGGACGGTCATGGCCCAGCTCGGGATTCCCGACATGAAAGCAGCCATTGCTTATGCCATGTCCTATCCGGAAAGACTGGCTTTAAAACAACCGGAACCGGATTTTGCCCGCATTGGCAAATTAACCTTTGAGAAGCCTGATGTAAAAAAATTTCCTTGTCTTGCGCTGGCCTACGATGCCTGTGAAGCCGGAAAGACCCTTCCGGCAGTGTTGAATGCGGCAAACGAAATGGCGGTGGCGGCCTTTTTGAAAAACAAGATATTATTTACCCATATACCTGAAATCATAAAAAAAACAATGGAAAACCATGTGCTTGTCCCTTCCCCGACTCTCGGTGACATTCTTGAGGCCGACCAATGGGCCAGAGAAGCAGCCATGGAACTCATTAATGCTTTAAAACCCTAATCGTCATGAACAAAATGGGATAGATATTGTGTGTGTTTGATTTACAGCTGAGATCCGCATTGGGCTTTGCTGTTATGGTTTGTTTGTGATAATGTGTTTTAGACAAGACCTTAAAGGGTGCCCATCCATAAATTTAGAAATATTAAAGAGACATTATGAGCGTAAGTATATTTGCATTGGTCGTCGTTTTGGGCGTACTGATCACTTTTCATGAACTGGGGCATTTCCTTGTCGCCAGATTGATGGGTGTGGGGGTTGAGCGATTTTCTTTGGGTTTTGGGCCCAAAATTGTCGGCAAGACCATCGGCATCACCGAGTACCGGATTTCCGCCATACCCCTTGGCGGATATGTCAAGATGGTCGGCGAAGCGCCGGACAGCGAATTGGACCCTTCGGAGATCCCCCTCTCATTTACACACAAACATGTTTTCAAACGGATTTTGATTGTCGCGGCCGGTCCTTTTTTTAATATTCTTTTGGCCCTCATCATATTCTTTACCATCTTTCAATTTTTAGGGCTTTTGATATTAAAACCCGTTATCGGGGATGTGACTCAAAATTCGCCCGCCTACGCAGCAGGGTTGCAAAAAGGGGATCATGTCATATCCATAAACGGTAAAAAAATTACCAGCTGGGAAGATATGGCCAATGCGATTATGGCCAGCAAAGGTATGACGCTTAAGATGGCCGTACGCCGCGATGGCGCCCTCCTTGCAAAAAACGTTACACCGGAAGAAAAGGCGTTTAAAAATATATTTAACGAGGACAGGGAGCGATATGTTATCGGCGTCACCGCCTCAGGAGAGGTGTTTAAAAAAGAGTTGAATTTTTTCCAGGCCTGTTCCGAGAGCGTCAAGCAGACCTACCAAATCACCGCCCTGACCATAAAGGGCGTCGTAAAGCTCCTGGAGGGAGCTGTCTCTCCGAAGACACTGGGCGGACCGATAATGATCGCACAAATGGCGGGACAGCAGGCCAAAGAAGGGGTGGTGAATTTCGTCTTTTTCATTGCGCTGATCAGCATCAATCTCGCCATATTGAATTTTCTCCCCATACCGGTTTTGGACGGCGGGCATCTTCTTTTCTTTTTTATTGAAGCCGCCATCGGACATCCCGTAAGCCTCAAGGTGCGCGAGGTCGCGCAGCAAGCCGGGATATTCGTATTGATTCTGCTGATGATCTATGTCTTTTATAATGATATTGCACGGATATTGTTGAGTTAATGCCGCATCGACTTGAAATTGCACTGAGACCCGAGTTGTTTGATGCCGAAGGTGACGGGATCCGACGGAAAGCGAAAGATTACTTCGGGCTTGAAATCCACAGCATTCGCAGCATTCAGGTGATTACCATCGATGCGGATCTTTCGGTAGACCAGCTCAAAACCATCCAAACCCAAATTTTTACCAATCCGGTCACACAGATTTCTTCTTATGACCCCCTTAATATCGAATTTGATTGGACCATATGGGTGGGCTTTCGGCCGGGTGTCAGAGACAATCCCGGAAGCACCGCTGTTGAGGCGGTGGAAGATATCCTGGATCTAAAGTTCGCCCCGGACCAAGCGATTTACACCTCCAAGCAGTATTGCCTGAAAGGGAAAGGGCTGGATTTAAAAGACGTTAAGACCATTGCCGGCGAACTTCTGGCCAATGACATTATCCAACAATGGAAGATTTTTTCCATTGATGAATGGGATCCGGCAGCAGGGACCGGCATGATCATTCCAAAGGTGATCCTCAACCACACCCCCAGCGTAACCACCATTCCCGTTCACAGTGATTTGACCCTAAAACGGATCAGCGATGAACGGGGTCTCGCACTGAATCCGGCGGACATTCCCTTTATAAGATCCTATTTCATAGACGAAAAAGTTCATGCCGAACGGGCCTCAAAAGGATTATCGGATCCTACCGATGTCGAACTGGAATATATCTCCCAGTCCAGGAGCGATCACTGCAATCATAATACGTTTCGGGGGTTGTTTCGATACCGGGACCTCGAAACCGGAGAGACAACCATCGTGGACAATCTTTTCAAGACCTGCATCGAAGCGCCCACCCTGGCACTCAAGACAAAAAAGCCGTGGGTGATATCAGTGTTGTGGGACAATGCCGGTGTTGCGCGTTTTGACCAGGATCACTACTATGTCATTACCGGAGAAACCCACAATTCTCCATCCAATATGGAAGCTTACGGCGGGGCCATCACCGGTATCGTGGGCGTTTACCGCGATCCTTTGGGGACCGGAAAGGGATCCAAGCTGGTGATGGGCGGTTACGGATTTTGCGTAGGACCCAGGGATTACAAAGGACCGCTTCGTCCCCATCTTCATCCCAGACGGCTTTTGGACGGCGTGATCGAGGGCGTCCGTGACGGCGGAAACAAGAGCGGAATTCCCACAACATTCGGTCAGGTCCTTTTTGACCAAGGGTATCTGGGGAAATGCCTGGTTTTCGTTACGGCAGTGGGGATAATGCCCGCCGAAATCATGGGAAAACCCGCGGAGCAAAAGGAAACATCTCCTGGGAGATCTCGTGATAATGTGCGGCGGCCGGGTGGGCAAGGACGGCATCCACGGGGTCACGGCATCTTCGGAGACATTTTCCGAACACACACCGGCGGGCCATGTTCAAATCGGCGATCCTTATACCCAGAAGAAAGATGCATGACTTTTCTGTTGGATGCACGGGATGAGGGGTTGATTCAGTTTGTCACGGATAACGGCGGCGGAGGGCTTTCCTCATCGGTGGGAGAATCAGCGCGGTTCAGCAATGGATGCGACATTCAGCTTGAAAAAGTGCCGTTGAAATATGCGGGGCTCGATCAGTGGGAGATTTGGATTTCAGAGTCCCAGGAGCGGATGACCGTTGCGGTTCGGCCCGAAGACATCGATCGTTTTTTGGCCCTGTCGAAACTGCATGCCGTCGAAAGCACGGTTATCGGACGATACACGGATTCAGGCAAACTTTCTATCACTTACGATGGTACGCCATGTGCTTATATCGATATGGATTTCACGGCCTCGGGTTTTCCGCAGTGGGAGTTCGACGCCGAGTGGCTGCCGCCAAAACGCCGCGGTCTGTACGAACCTGTGCTGAAATCACCCGGCAACTGCCAGACACTGCTGCTGGATATCTTGTCGCGTTCCAATATCTGCGCCAAGGAATGGATACCCCGGCAGTATGATCACGAAGTTCAGGGCACCAGTGTCGTAAAGCCCCTCGTGGGAGCCCAACGTGATGTCCCCAGCGATGCGGCGGTGATACGGCCGGTGCTGGGTTCCTCGCGGGGTCTTGCATTTACCCAGGCCCTGTTGCCGGCGTATTCGGCCATAGACACCTATCATATGACCGTCTGTACCATCGATGAAGCGGTTCGCCGGCTGGTGGCGGTCGGAGCGGATCTCGACCAGATCGGCGGAGTGGATAATTTTTGCTGGCCCAGCATTCAATTTCATCCTCAAAATAATCCGGACGCCAAGTTAAAGGCCGCCAAACTGGTGAGGTCGTGCCGGGCATTGCGCGATATTTGTCTGGCGTACAAAATACCGCTCCTTTCGGGTAAAGACAGCATGTATGTCGACGGACACCTTCAAGGACCCTACCAGGAGACCCACAAAGTTTCAGCCCTCGAGACCCTTCAATTTTCAGCCACGTCCATTATCAAGGATATCCATAAATGCACCACCATGGACAGCAAGATGGGCCAGGACCTCGTTTATATCCTCGGCGCAACCCGGAACGAGCTCGGAGGCTCGGAGTATTATGCCCATTTGGGGTATATCGGCCTGAATGTCCCGGAAGTGGTTCCGGAAAAATTCATTCCAATATATCGCGCACTGGGAACGGCCATAGACAAAGAAATCGTGGCGTCCGTCCACGGCATCTATCGGGGCGGGTTGGGAGTGCACCTGGCCCTGGTTGCCATGGGGGGGAACCTCGGCATGGCCATCGATCTCGGGGCCGTCCCCGCGGAGCAGACAGACCGCGATGATGTGGTGTTGTTTTCGGAATCGGCCGGCCGGTTTATCGTCACCATCGATCCTCGACATCAGAAAACGTTCGAGCAGCTTTTCAGCGGCCTTTCTTTTGCCTGCATCGGGACCGTGACCGAAGACAACCGTTTTATCATTAAGGGGATTGACGGCACAAATCTGACAGATGTTTCCGTAAACGTTCTTAAGACCGCCTGGAAAAAACCCTTTGGAGAATTGTTATGAACCCGGTTAAAGCCCTCGTTCTGACCGGATACGGCTTGAATTGCGATCATGAGACGGCGTATGCCCTGGCGCTGTCCGGCGCTGTTGCCCATCGCGTTCATATCAATTCCCTGATCGACGGCACTGTAAATCTAATGGATTTTCAGGTCCTGGTATTCGGGGGAGGATTCAGTTGGGGGGACGATCACGGCGCCGGCGTGGTTCAGGCGGTTCGCATGAAGACCAATCTGGGCGATAAAATACTAAAATTTATCGATACCGGGAACCTGGTTCTCGGCATCTGCAACGGTTTCCAGACGTTGGTCAATCTGGGACTGTTGCCGGGATTCGACCAAGATTACACCAGACGGTCGGTGGCCCTGACATTTAACGACTGCGGAAACTTCAGGGACCAGTGGGTTACGCTGAAAGTCGTTCCAACGACGTCATGCATCTTCACCGCCGGGATGGATATTCTGGAGCTCCCCGTCAGACACGGCGAGGGGAAATTTTATGCCCGGGAAGCCACCATCCATCGTTTGATGGAGGAGAATCAAGTGGTCCTTCAATATGCCCTGCCCGGCGGAAGCCCGGCAGCGCAAAAATTTCCGTTCAATCCCAACGGGTCGGTGCATGACATCGCCGGAATCTGCGATCCCAGCGGACGCATCTTCGGACTCATGCCCCATCCCGAGGCATTTAACCACCCGACAAACCACCCGGATTGGCCGCGCATCAAGGAAAAGCAAAAGCGCGGGCAGGAAGATGTCGAATCCATCCCTACGCCGGGCATTCGACTGTTTCAAAATGCCGTGGCGTTTATTCGGAATAAATAGTTAAATAATTTAATAGCACTATTAAAACATTTAATGGCAATTTTTGCCAATCCCACCGTTGTATAACAACAGGTTGTTTCAATTCCGATAATTTTACCAATACTGCAAGACGGCGATACATATCAATAAATAACAATAAATCCGAATAGATATATCCGACACCCGGTGTCCCGGGAATGGTGCGCCTTGACATCTTTTTCAAAAATGGAGTCTTGGCATGAAAATTGAATAAACCTCAAATAACAGGAATCGAGCCATGCAGAAAAGATCCGGTTTTACCCTGATGCAGTTGGTCCTGGTGATAGTCCTGTTGGCAATAGTGACGGCCGCAGGTGTACCCAATTTTTTGAGCTGGTTGCCGAAATATCGATTGAAAAGCGCAGCCCGCGATCTGTATTCGAACTTGCAACTCGCAAAAATGTCGGCGGTCAGGGCCAACACGAAATGCAAAGTTCTATATTACAAGAACCCGGATCGATACTCGGTCGATCTTTTAAAAAAAACCATAAGACTTTCGGATTATGGAAGCGGCATCAGATTTCAAGGCCCGAATGACCAGACATTTGCCGTGCCGGTCATTACATTTAATTCCAGAGGAACCAGCAATTCGGGTTATGCATATCTGACCAATTCAGGAAATACCGCGTATTACCGCGTCGGGCCTCTGACATCCGGTGCCGTTAAATTGCAAAAATGGAGCGGAGGGACTTCATGGAAATGAAGCGAAAACAAAAACATCTTTCATTGAGATGCCCGAATCAAGGATTTACCATCATCGAGCTGATGATCGCCATGGTGGTGTCTCTCCTGGCGCTGGCCGCAATCTATTCGACATTTATGGCCCAGCATCGGTCCTATCAGGTCCAGAGAGAGACCTCCGATATGCAGCAGAATATCAGGGCCGCCATGTATTACATGCAAAGAGAAATTCGCATGGCGGGGAGCAACCCTTTCAAGGTGAGTGGTGTCGGGATTCAAACGGCGGATAGTAATCGCATCATCTTCACGGAAGATATCAACAGCGGTGCTTCGGGAACAGCGCCGGATGGATTTACCACCGGAGAGGGTGAAAACATCACCTATCGTTTGAGCGGCACGGATCTGGAAAGAAATGATGCCAGTAACGCATTGGGCTTTCAGATCGTGGCCAAGAACATCGATGCCATCAATTTTGTTTATCTGGATGATTCGTCTCCGCCCAATGTTCTCAATCCCGGCCCTCTGCCCAACAGTGTGTCTGCCGCAAATCTAGGACAAATCCGATCGGTGCAAATCACCATTGTGGCCGGGACCGACCATCCATTGCTGTATGGCAACAAAAATTCCAATTCATATGTGAACCAGCAAGGAATACAGATCCTGGCACCAAAAAATGACAATGTTAGCCGCAGGCGTTTAACCACCTTGATAAACTGCCGAAATTTAGGCCTATAGGATGAGATCATGAAACCCGATAATCCAAATACCAACACTACAGCGACTTCGATGAAAAGATTGAAAAGACAAGGCGGTTTTACCCTAATCGAAGTACTCATTGCGCTCACCATTTTTGCCGTGGGCCTACTTGCCATAGCAGCCCTGCAGACCTCGGCCATTCGAATGAATTCCACCGCCGGTCGAATGACGGATCTAACCGCCTTGGGCATGGACACGCTCGAACAGCTCATGGGAATGTCCTATACGGATCTTCAGTTGGCGGCCGGGAATCATCCGGATGTGAGCGCATCCGATGGATATACGGTGAGCTATACGGTCGCTGATGACTCTCCGGTACCGGGTACCAAACAGATTATGCTGACCGTAAGAGGAAATGGAAAGAAACTCAGTCCTGAAAACCATTAAGGCTCAGTCACAGTTGTAGTTCGGATGGATATAAACGATGAAACGAGGGACAGGTATGAAAAAAACATTGCTACCCAAGAACGAAAATGGGTCCGTGGTCGTTTTAGCCCTGGTCATGGTGGTTCTGCTGAGCCTGCTGGGGATGGCGGTCACCCGGACATCCAGCATCGATGTGCAGGTTGCCTCCAACGAAGGACAGGCGACGCAGGATCTATACCAGGCTGAATCAGCAGACAGCTATGCGCTGGAAACGACGAGTGACTGGTTGACAGACGGATTTCTTGCTGCTGATACGGCAGCCAGTGACAAGCGGAATGTGGATTTGGACGGCGGCGGCGACGATGCAACCGTTGAAATACGCTGCATCACGATTACGCCGACCACCATCGCCGGCTTCAGCAATGAAGCCAATAGTCTGCCGCTCATGCAGCACATCGCGCCTTCTCCGATCGCATCAGCCAGCAGTTTAGGAAAATTCGTCGTTCGAAGATACGGTATAACTTCAAAATCCTTGAAGTCGAATACCCAGGTCCAAATTGGCGTATATAAATTTTTTAACAAATTTTAACGAACCAGATGGAATCTTGTTTTCGGCAAGGATTATTTGAGGTTTTTAATAAATGGATTTTTCGATCAGCCTTTGTTGGCAAGGAGGATCAATCATGAAAAAATACTCATGGTTAATACTGATACTGGTATTTATCCTAACACCCCGGCTCTGGGCGGATGATACCGACATTTACGGCACTTCAAGCATTTCGGTGACGCCGAATGTTCTCATTATTTTTGATACATCCGGAAGCATGAGCACGAAAGATGTCCCCGGTGAATACTATGATCACAATCAAACCTATACAACTTACATCCAATTCTTATGCGAATAATGCGGTTTATGAAAAGAATTGCGGCTGGAGTTGCAGCTATCAAAATTTGCCGGCAGCGTCGATGATCTGAACTGCCCGGATGTTAAAACCGCTCTTCAAAACACCGGATATAAAACAAACGCTTCCGTCATGGATTCCAGCGGCGGGTATATATGTGGCGGATCCGGCAAGGATCTGTATCTGGGAAACTGGATCAACTATGATGAATCCGGGGCAGGCACCCTGAAAACCCGGAACGAGGTGGCTAGGACGGTCATTAAACAGCTCATCACTGATACGGACAATGTCAATTTCGGATTGATGCGGTTCAACTCTGAGCAGGGAGGCCGTCTTCTTGCAGCTTGCGGTACCGACAAAGCCACTTTATTGAGTATGGTAGACAATCTTCCGGCAGAAGATTGGACCCCGCTGGCAGAAACTCTGTCAGAAGCCGGTCTTTATTTTGCCGGAAAGAAAAGCTGGTTTGACGGCAGTTCCGGAACATACAGCTCCGATTGCGATAACAATGGCAACGGATGCTACCAGTATACCACTCCCATGCAGTATCGCTGTCAGAAAAACTATATCATTTTGATGACAGATGGCGACTCGACCCATGACCAGGATTCAAAACTTGTCTCCGGCACCTATATCAACGGCGATCATATCGGTGATTATGATAACGACGGCGAGGATCCCGGAAGTTATCAGGACAGCGGGTCGGATTATCTGGATGATGTCGCCAAATATCTTTATGATAATGATATAAATCCTTCTTTGGGTGCTTCCGGAGATACATTCGAGAAACAAAATATTATTACGTATACCATCGGTTTTAGAACAGACAAAGAACTTTTGGCAAAAACCGCATACAACGGCGGTGGGTTATATTATACGGCCAACAGCATTTCAGGCCTGACCGCTGCGTTTAATAAAATCATGACCAATATTGCGGATGTGAATGCGGTATTTGTATCTCCGGTGGTTCCGATGAGCCGAATGAATCAGGCCTATGCCGGCAATTCACTTTATGTGGGGTTTTTCAAGCCCCAGGCTGACGGTCATTGGGCCGGCAACATCAAAAAATATGGTCTTGATCAACAGGGAAGCATTGTGGATGCTGACGGACTTTATGCTACCCAGGCCGACGGCACCATCAAGGACAATGCCCGGTCTTTCTGGTCCACTTCAGCGGACGGTCCCAATGTGCTTAAGGGGGGCCTCGGTGCAATTCTTTTAGATCAGGCAACCCGCAATCTTTACACCATCATCGACTCATCACTGCCCCTGACCGATACAAAAAACTCCTTTTCCATAACAAACTCTTTTATTACAACCTCGACGCTGGATGTGGCGACGTCAACCATTAGAGATAGTGTGATCAATGACATCCACGGCGTGGGCAAGGAATGGAAGCTGGGAGACATTCTCCATTCAAAGCCGGCAGTGGTCCACTACGATACGAATAACGACGGTACCCTGGATGAGACGTTTATTTTTACCGGAAGCAACGACGGGATAATGCACTGTTTCAAGGACAGCGACGGTAGCGAAGTATGGGGATTCATCCTACCGGATCTGCTGACCCGGTTAAAAGAACTGTCGGACGGGAGCACGGATCACAAATACTTTGTGGATGGTTCGCCCATTGTTTTTGAAGACACCAACCACAAGAAGATTCTCTTTTTCGGAGAGCGTCGGGGGGGAAACCACTATTATGCGCTGGATGTCAGCACCTATAATTCGCCGACCTATCTTTACACCATCGGACCGACGGTGTTGACAGGTATAGATACTGACGGCGATGGAAATGTTGACGGTCCCAATGCCATGTTAGGCCAGTCCTGGTCGGAACCCACAGCCCATATCATCAAAACATCGGGTTCAACAGCGGAAAATGTGTTGTTAATGGCCGGAGGCTACGACGTCAATCAGGACAAGGAACCCTATGACCCGGTGGATCCGTCAGGGGATTACCGAGCCGACACCGATACCTATGGACGGGCGGTGTTTACCATTAATTATTTAACCGGTGCTGTCAGCAAATTGAATGTCAATGCCGGCAATTATTCGGAGATGACCCATTGTATTGTAGATGCCGCTGGATTCGACGCCAACGGCAATACCTATACCAACCGGGTCTATGCCGGGGATCTCGGCGGCAATGTTTTTGCCTTTGAAGATGACGACGGTGACGGCACCTGGAGCCCAAGAAAGTTTTTTTCAGCCTCGGCATATGATGGTGTGCAGAGAAAAATCTTTTATGCGCCGGATGCGGTGGAGGAATCATTCGGAGAAGTGATCTTTTTCGGCACCGGGGACCGGGCCAATCCCGAAGGGACCAGTGTGGAGAATCGCATCTATGCTGTTAAAAACTACTGGGAAGATCTCAGCACATTCACGACTCTCACTGAATCCGATTTATACGATGCCACCGACGATCTCATTGTATTGGGTAATCAGAATGATCAGGCCCTGGCGCGGCAAACACTGAACGAAAAAAAAGGCTGGTTTATCAGGCTGGATCAAAATGCCGGAGAGAAAGTGACATCTCCCATGTTGGTGTTTAACGGCGTGGTGTACTTTACCACCTATGCTCCCGATACTGGTACGCCCCCTACAGATCCATGTGAGGTGGTCTCGGGTCATGGACAGGCGCGCCTTTATGCCCTTAACTATAAAACCGGAGAGGCGGCTTTTGAATGGAGCAACATCGCGGAAACAGATAAAGATGGAAACACCGTCAACCGGGGGAGATTGGATCGCAGTAAGATCATCGGCACCTCCATTGCATCGGCGCCGGTGATTGCCATTCTTAAGGGCGGCCCGAAGATGTATGCCGGTGTCCCAAAGGGCGTCTTGACCGGGGATCTTGGCATAACAAATGCTTTAAATACTTTTTACTGGCGACAAATGAATAAGTAACAGGAGGCGAATATGCGTTATACGAATCGAGTTAGACATATATCTTTATTTCTTCTTTTTCTGGGGTTGGGGCTGATGTGTTATTCCAATAACGCGGCGGCATTTTCGAAAAAACCCATTGACTTTGATCGTATGAAACCAATTGAGCTGAATGCGGTTATTCAGGATATCAGTGTTAACGGTAGTTACATGATTGTCGGAGAAAAAAAGGTATATTTAATCGAATTTAAGCTTGGCAACGATAAATACAGGTCTTTTTTTGTGGACGATATGGGTGATACTTCGGATATCACTGCTTTGAGAACTTCCATATGGAAAGGCAAAAGGGTACTGGTGAAAGGTTTCAAGCTTGCCAACGGTGATATCGTGGCCGGAATCATAAAAATGCAACCCGGGCAATAATAAAAATCGTAGCACAAAACATTGATACAAAGTTGTTCCCGGCGGATGAAATTAGCCTTTAAGGAAAAATCAATTGATTATCGAATAAATGCATCGAATGTCATGCCAAACTGGAAAATTTGGATGAACGCTTTTGCCCCGGTCTATTTTATCCTTTTTTCACTGCTGAGGTGTTATGTGGAGACCGGACTATTGGCCAGGCACAGCTTTTTTTCCTATTACGTGGCACTGCATCATACCCTTTGGAATGCTTCAACCATATTGATGATTATTTTATTGATGCATCATATAATGAAGGTTCCCATTGTTCGCTTGATATGGGTGATGTACGGGATTACTTTAATGGCGATTCCCCTTTTGTATGCAAAGGCCACAGGAGAACTTTTACAGCTTGAATATTTAAGAGGATCATTTTCAGAGATTATCGGTTATATCGCAACATTTTGCTGGGCATATACAAAGAACAGGCCCTTGACCATTGAATTACTGCTGATTTTCTCTTCCATGATTACCATCGGGTATATTTATACCCAGTCCTGGGTTCGTGCATTCTCACTGGCTGTGGCGGTCTATATTGTGGGGAACATTTTTGCTATTAATTGGGTTGGGCCGATACGGCGCTCTAAATCGGTTTTTTTGTTTCAGACCCAATGGAGTCACCATCAGTTCATGGCCGTATTCTGGCTTTTCATACTGACGGCACTTTTGATTCTGTTTATCTGGCAGGCCGGGTGGTTTGGCGGCAGTAGACGCTCTTGGTGGTGTGCGGCACTTGCGGCAGCATTGGTTTGGATGGTTCAGGCAATTGTTTTCAAGAGTACCGGATGGTTCAACCGGCCCTTTGATATCATCATGTCGGGCTTGCCGGCGGTGACCTTGGCTTTTTTTGGAGCGAGAATTTTATCTGCGGACCGTAAAATCTTTTCCGGTTGCACTTTTGCCTCAATGAGTATTATATTTATCATGCAACTTGCAGTGATGGGACCGATTTATCTGGATCACATGAAGACAATTCGTCCATTTCTGCACTATATAATTCCGGGATACAGGTTTGGGGTCTGACTTGAATGTTTTCATATATTCGATTATGTCGCATCGATGTAGCGCTAATCGCCTTTATTTCATACCTTTTCGGGGCGGAGTTGGCCGGCGGCACCCATTGGTTTGATATTGTCATCGCTGTTTTGGTGACGATCATTTCAACAAACTTCATTTACAGCTTCAATTCATGGACCGACCGAGAGATAGACCGTATCAGCAAACCTCACAGACCCATACCTTCTGGAAAGATAAAACCGGCTTATGCACTGTATTATTCTCAAACGCTGCTCGTCCTTTCGATTATTTATCCTTTGTTCGTATATAAATCCTATTTTACGTTATTTCTTTTTTTGCTTCTTCCGATACTCGGACTTTTATATTCTGCAAAACCGATCCGTTTAAGACAATATCCGATACCGGCTGCCATTACGATCAGTTTGGGATTGATAACGCCCATTATGCTCGGCTATTTCATGAACCGGTCGGATACCGAATTGGCAGGTCTTTTTGCCTCACTGTTTTTATTTTGCTTAAGTGTTGTTCCTTTAAAGAAGATAGAAGAGGCGGAAGAAGATAAAAAGACAGGATATTGTAACCTGTATTCCCAATGGGGCTTGTGGCTGTTAATCTGGCCGCTATCCGGATTGTTGTTGGAACTGATTCTGATACATTTTTTTGATTTCGGGAATGTGTTGAAGGCTTATCTGTTGATCCTATCCATTAGTTCTATTGCCTGCATTCTTGTATTTCGCATGTTCAAGAATAAGTTGCATTTATTATATCAAACGATCATATACATGGTTATTGTCGAAGTCAGCAGTTTTTATTTGTTGTTAAAATTGATGGATTCGTAAAAGATCTTTTTCAAGAAATAAAATGAAAACCTTTCGAAAACAGATGATGATGCTTTTAAAGGACAATAAAATGAGCGCCAGAGAGATTTCTTCCGCCGTTGGGATCGGCGAGAAAGATGTCTACGGCCATCTGTCCCATATTGCGCGTTCACTAAAATCCCAAGGGAAAAAACTGGCCATCCAGTCCCGCCCAATGCATGGGATGCGGATATGTTTTTGAAAAACGAAAACGGTTTACCCGGCCCGGCCGCTGCCCGATCTGCAAAAGCGAACACATCAAGCAGTCCATTGTATCGAATTCAATAAATTTCTTTAAGTTAAGCTTTGTCGATTTTCTCGGAAGGTTGGTTTTTGTATTTTTGGTAATATTTCAAGACTTTTTTGATATAATAGCGGGTGGCCTTGAAAGGGGGGACGCCGTTGTAGTTTCGAACATATCTGCTTCCTGCGTTGTAGGCTGCCAGGGCCAATTTGACATCGCCGTTAAATCGATTCACCAAATCTTTAAAATATTGGACCCCGCCCGTTATGTTTTGACGGGGGTTGAAAATATCTTCCACGCCCAGTGCTTCGGCGGTTTCAGGCATCAGTTGCATCAGACCTTTAGCGCCTTTTTTGGAAACGGCTTTTGGGTTGTACCCGGATTCAGCCATAATAATGGCCTTTATAAGCGCCGGGTCGATTTGATATTTACTGGCGGTTTGAACGATAAACTTGTGGTATTGATGTTCTGCTTTACGGCCGCTGACAGATGGCGGGATTTGGTCGGTTTGGACGGCAAGATTTGCGGTTTGCGAAATTTTGAAACGCATAACCTTTACCGGGGAATTATGACCGGGGATTGCCGCCATGCCCCATATTATTGTGACAAGAAGCAGAGGACGGATAATTCCCGTTAATAACGTTTGAACGATGAGTTTTATAGTTTCTTCGGATTCCATTTTTAGCCAAACCCCCACTTTGGGTACTATTTTAATTCCTTTACTGCATATAGAATGCCAAAATCGTTCAAAACCGAACATGAAAAGAAAAAATATAGTAAAATAAGATAGATATGGTTCGGGATGCGTCAAATGCAGGCGGGATGGATTCATCTTAGACAAAATGGAAATGAGAATTAAATTACATAGAATTTGTGGAATGTTTTACAGGCGCAAAAGTCTTGCACCAAAGGCCATGCGGACGATTAAAATCTCGGCCAAAAATCACACATTGAAGCGAAATTCAATAATATCGCCGTCCTGAACTTCATAGGTTTTGCCTTCCAGCCTGACATTTCCCCGTTTTCTGGCTTCGGGATATGATCCGGCGGATGTCAGGTCTTCATAGGACACCACCTCCGCACGGATAAACCCTTTTTTTATGTCGGTATGGATGGCGCCAGCCGCATCAACGGCCGGAGTTTTTGTTTTTATGGTCCACGCCCTGACTTCATCCTTGCCGATGGTAAAAAAGGAAATAAGACCGAGAAGTTCATAGGATCGCTGAATAACCCTGTCCATGGCAGATGCCGTAATATTGAACTCGGTTAAAAACTCCTCGGCGTCTTCATCAGACATCTGGGCAAGTTCCTGTTCGAGCTTTCCCCGGATTACCATACTGTTTTCCCGGATTGCCGAATCCGTATTGTCAGGGAAGTCGTCGTCGTCGTCTTCGTTATTGAACAGGACCAGCATGGGTTTTGCGGATAGAAAGGCATATCCTTTAAGCAGATGGGCTGATGCAAGTTCGGGCACGTTTCTGAGCGGTGTTTCCTTTTCGAGGGCTTCGAGACATTGGTGAAGCAGTGATAGCTCCGTCGGATCGACTTTTTTACCGCGGTTTTTGTCGAGATCAACATGTTCCAGTTTTTTTTCAATGACCACAAGATCGTTTAATATCAGCTCCTGGTCGGTGATTTTTAAATCCTGAAAGGGCGTCTGCGTTTCAAAGCCGTATCCGCTGAAATTGCGCACCACATGGATCAATGCGTCGCAATCCCTGACCTGGGTCCAGATTCTCTGATCTTGTTTTTGACGCAAAACATCCGGCAGAAAGTATTCCACTTGGGCATAGATGGTCTTTTGGGGTTTATACATGTCGCTGAGCACATCCACGCGCGTGTCCGGAACGCGGACGGTGCCGATTCTGATTTCACCTTTCTGGTCTTTGGAAAGTATATTGTGGGTTAACGCTTCAAATACGGTGGATTTGCCGCAACTGGGAAGACCGATGATGCCGAGTTTCATTGAGTTTGCCTAATATGCTTTAAAATATACTCTAATTTTCAAGTAGCCGTTGGTAATTATTTCAAAAGACTATAATAAAACCCGAATTTTATGTCAAGCAGACCCCTTGTATCATATCAAGAAGTTTTTAGGCTAATGTTATTTAATCTCGGTTCAGCGAAGCGGGGGTGTGTTTTTCTTGGAAACCGAATGACTGTTTGAAGGGCTTTAGCACGCGTTTCAGTCGGTTGGGAAAAAATACACATCGTCGCGAAGCAGTCTCATTCACATGGTGGTTCAAAAGCGCTTTCCCTAAGGATGCTTGTGATTGAACTTGACACGCGCTGTTGAATTACCAATAATCCTCATGGTGATAAGGAAAATGAAAAGTTTATCAAACAGACCTTATTTTTTTGACCGGGGAATACATTTTGAATGCCGGCGATGCGGTGCGTGCTGCACTGGAGATCCCGGGATCGTCTATGCGGATAAAAATGAAGCGATGCGCATCGCCGAATATTTTTGCATCGAGTTTTCTTTTTTCGCCGACACGTATCTGTATCCATTAAGAGCGGGCTACGGTGTCCGGGAATATTCGGACGGGCGGTGCTTTTTTTATGACAGCGGATGCACCATATATCCGGTTCGGCCCCACCAATGCCGGACATACCCGTTCTGGTTCGAGAATCTTCGTTCCATCAAAAAGTGGAAACGCGTGTCCGAAACTTGTCCGGGGATCGGTTGCGGCACTTTGTATTCAAAAGAAAAAATATTAAAAATTGTTCATTCCTCTATGAAGGCCGCGGTGGAAAGCTATTTGACGGATAATGCAAGATATTAATAAAAATCAAGTTTCCAATCTTTAATTTCCCGCTACTTGTCGAAGCAAAGCGTAAATCCCTCTTGCGGAGCTGCGGAGATAGGAATTTTAGCCTTTTCTTATTAGGTCACGAAGGTTTATCTGAGGGATCTTCATAAAATCGTTACACGATTTTATTTTTGCTTCTTCCCATGCTGAAAAGAGGAAATTTTATCAGGCAGATTGATCAAATGTCTCCCTTGAAATTCAAGGCAGCGTCCGACGGCATATGCTTCAGGTAGATCTTTTTTAACATTTTCAAATACATCTTCCGCGCATGCAAACAACAGTTCGTAATCTTCTCCTCCGGTAAGAACGATTTCTTCAGGTTCCAGGCGATACGTTTTACAAAAAGAAATAAGGGCGGGATGGAACATGCTTGGCCTTAAATCAAAAGAGATGGAAATCTTGGATGCTTTGGCGATCTGCGCTGCATCACCGGCAAGTCCGTCGCTGACGTCGATGACGCAGGGGACCCGGTTTTTTGCCAATACCCGGGCGGCGTCAAACCGGGCCGACGGCGATATGAATTTGGATATGGGTACTTTAAACCCATGGTCTTTCCGGATCAGGGCCAAAAGGCCGGTACGGGCAAGGCCCAAAGGGCCCGTGCAGTAGAGTCCAAAACCTGGAACCGCTGAAGAACGT
Organism: uncultured delta proteobacterium; assembly: GCA_963778575.1. GTDB lineage: Bacteria > Desulfobacterota > Desulfobacteria > Desulfobacterales > UBA11574 > UBA11574. The sequence goes on from CAVZUV010000015.1 coordinate 31,696, forward strand.
TCTGGAAAGATGCTGTCATGGCCGAGACCGACGGCAAAGAGATCCAAAGCCAGATCAGCACCGGCGGAAATATTGCCGCCGCCCAGCGGACATCGGTGTTTGGCCAAACGTTTTTTAATTCCTTGATAAATGGTATCGACAACTTGTTCTGAAATGTAGTCCGGAAGGGTAAGATTGACAAAGAGGCTGACAGGGGTGGCATAGGAAGCGGCAAGATCGCTGAGTGTCACTTCTACAGCTTTGCCGCCCACCTCGTAAGGGGTTTGCCAATCGAACCTGAAATGAACGCCTTCTCTTTGTGCATCGGTGGTAATGACCGGGCGGTCCAGAGGCATCAGCAGGCACGCATCATCGCCGGGGGCTGTTTTAAGAAACGGATTTGCGGGCACATCTCGAAGCAGTTTATTGATCAAAGCAAATTCATCATCCCATGGAGAAAGGACTGCCGAAGGGGGCGCGCATCCACAGGCCGAGGCAACCTGCAAGGCATTTTGAAAAGGATCCTTGGCCCGGGTAATGACGCTGATGACCGCAACGCCTGCAGCACCCTGCTGAATGCAGGGTGCTGCAGTGGTCTCATCGATTCCTCCGATGGCAACCACGGGAACCGGTGATGCCGATACCACGGTTTTTAGTCCTGAAAGACCGATGGCTTTTTTGGCATCTTTTTTGGTATGCGTCGGAAAAACCGGGCCTGCGCCGATATAGTCGCATGCAGACAGATCCGTATGATAAAGTTCATCCATGCTGGACACGGATTTTCCAATGACGGTCCGGTCTCCCAAAATACGTTTTGCCAGAGCCGGGTCTTCATCTTCCTGTCCCAAATGAATGCCATCCGCAGAAACCGCCTTGGCTAAAAGTATATCGTCGTTGATGATAAAGGGCACGGCGTTGCATTTGCAGATGCTTCTGATGGCGGCGACTTCTTCGAAAAACCGGGAAGAAAAAGATTTGTTCCGGTACTGTATGATGGTGGCCCCGGCCCGGATGGCGATTTGCACCTGTTGTATGGAAGAAAGACCCGGAACATCTTCTTCGGTGATGAAATAGAATCGCAGCGCGCTTTTTAATTGATTAATCAACATCGATGGTATAGTTCACAATATGGGTTGTAATATTAACAGCAAATTAGCACAAAACCATAGGCTTGCAAACCTTAAACTCGAATATCACAAACCATACGGACCTTTTTGACCGACAAAAATATGTTATGATGCAACCGGACATCCGCCTGTGCAAACAAAATATTTCCATTGATATCGAACGTGTTGCCGGTCTTATCGCAAACACCCAAAAAAAAAGCGGAGAAATACCTTGGTGCGAGGGTGAAAAAACAGATCCCTGGGATCATATAGAGGCCGCAATGGGGCTTGGCATCGGTGGGTATCTCGAAGAGGCAAGACGGGCATACCACTGGTTGGGGCAATTGCAGCTCGACGATGGAAGCTGGTATACCGCTTATGTCAACGGGGTGCCGGTGGACAAGACACGGGATACGAACTTTTCAGCCTATATCGCCGTCGGCGTCTTTCATTACTACCTCATGACCGGTGATTTTCATTTTCTTAAAGAAATGTGGCCGTCCGTCCGATCGGCCATGACCTTTGTCCTTGACCGCCAAGGTCCCGGGGGGGAGATTTATTGGGCGGTAAGCCCCGAAGGAAAGATCGATGCCACAGCGCTCTTAACCGGCTCCAGTTCCATCTATACAAGTATTAAATGTGCGACAGCCATAGCAAAACTGCTCAACATCACCGTACCGAAATGGCAGGCAGGACTGGTTCGGTTGAGACATGCGCTGGTGAGCCGGCCGGATCTCTTTGATAAGACCAAATCCCGGTATTCGATGGACTGGTTTTATCCCATCTTGTCGGGCGCCGTTACAGGGCTTCGGGCCAGGCAGCGAATCGAAAAATTCTGGGATACATTCGTCATCGGCAACAAAGGGGTTCGATGCGTCGCAGATCAGCCATGGGTAACGGTTGCAGAAACCTGCGAGCTTTCTTTGGCGCTGTCGGCCATGGGGAATACGCGTCTTTCGGAAACCGTCTTTGGCTGGATTCGCAACAGAACCAACCCGGACGGGTCGTATTGGTGCGGGTTCACATGTCCGGACATGACCGTCTGGCCCAAATATAACAGCACATGGACCAATGCCGCTGTTCTGATTGCAGCAGATGCCATATATGAGATCACCTCGGCATGCCGGCTTTTCAACCACCGATTCTGGAGGAGACCATTGAAAAACGTCCCCTTTTAACCAATTTCTGCGTCAGGCTCAGATTTTAACCCGCCACCGAACTTTGGCGGGTTAATCCTCGAAATACCTAATGTATGGATACCTGTCCCGATGGCTTTTTCATCGGGATGGTTAAAATCCTCGCCTTCCTTGAACTTGAATAAAATTGAACGTTTTTCAAAGGTCTCTGGTGCGGCGGGAAATGTGAGTCATGACCTGAAGTTGGGTGCCTTACACACGAGTTTGCCCAAGGGCCTTTCTGAGCATGCGATCTCCCTTGGGCGTCAGGTATAACAGCAGTCTGTTTTCCTTGTTTAGCCGCTGTTCGACGAAACCTTTCGCCATCAGGGACGAAAGCGTTTCATTGATTTTTTCATCAGCGAGATCCGGGGCCTTTAACAAATCCACCAGACTGGTGTTCGCATGTTTTTTCGCGGCGATCGATCGCAGTATCTTGAGCTCACCGGATAAGATCAGATCTTTGGTTGTTTTATCTTTTTTTAATTCCTGTCGGGTTGTTTCGAACCCATATTCTGTTTTAATGGGAATAACAATGGTATTTTCTTTTTTTTCGGTTTCAATATGCTGTGTTCGTTTGATAAAAATAATCTCTTTAAACCTGCAGGCGGCAAAGGCGAAAATAAGACAAATACCGTTAAAGACAAGCAGGTTAATCGGCGTCTTAAGGGCCGGGCTCAACAGGTCGCTGGAGATGATTTTCAAGAAAAGCGGAACGGTCAGGGCAGCTGAAATCCCTAATAAGCAGTACCTGAAAACCATTTTGCCGACAGGTGGTCTTTGGTTTTCCATCAGAAAATAGCTGGCTGTTCCGGCCAGCATTCCCGACAGTATCATAACGCCCAACACCAAGAGCAAAAAGCTGATTGAAAAAGATGTCAATTCCAAGATCTCCTTAACCCCAACAGCGGTTTAAAAGTCCACCCAAACTTCAAGCGAACCATTCGGCGCCTTAGGATATTTGCGACCTAAGTCAATGATTCTGATAGGTTCTTTTTTGACATTCTTTAAAGATGCAACAAATCCGGTTAAATATTTTCTTAAAATCTGCGCGCCTTTTTCGTCCTGCTCATGAAAGAATCGAATATCTTGATGTTGATAGCGTACCCTCTGAATCCCGAGGACTTCAAACCCTTTTTCCTTTAGAAAAACAGAAAAGTTTTTCATAATTTCTTTATTTTTAAGTTCCGAATAATGAAGATATACCCTGTACTTTGAGTATCGACCGTTGTCTTGAGGGATTTTTGATTCAATCGGTTTGATGTCAGAAGACAGTTGCGGTGAAGAGCCGGGCTGAGTCTTTTGATTTAAGGTGGTCACACTTGTCGCTAATTTATCAATGTCCGAGTGAATCTGTTGTAAATCAGACATGACGGCATCCGTTTTTTTAAGCAGTGATTTTGACGCAGTGGAAATATCCTCTGTTCTTATCAGCAAGGATTTTGACGTGGCGGAAGTATTATCCGTTTTTTTCCAGGCGATGGTAACGATCAATAATGTAATGATCACGCCGATTAATAAACCGGCGAAGAGCCACAGCCAGGCAAATCGCTTTTTAAGTGATACGGCAACCGATTTTGATAACGTGTTCATGAGCAATTTCAGCTCATTTACCGAAATTTCAACATGAGAAGGATCATTATCCATTTTGGTGTCCGTTGTTTTTGACGGTTATCAAAAAAAGATGAATATATCTGGGATCTAAATCGTTACGGGATACTTCTCCGTATTCGCTTTCTATTTCATTGAAAAGTTTTTTCAAAGACGGCCCAAGTTTTTGGGAAATCTCATGATTCATCAGTCCTGTCTTATCCGAAAGCCAGTCCAAAAGTGATGCTTTCAATGAGAGGCTTGTTTTACGCGGCGGCTTTTGGTCAGCCCAAAGGCTGTCGAAAAAACATCTGAATTCATCAAGGGTTAAAGGCAGTAGTTTCTCTGTCAAGCCCAAATAGTGCCTGGCCCAGAGGGTCAGCACAAAATTTTTGTATGTCAGATATCCATCCGTATCCGATTCAGGTTCAATGGCAATAAGGGAAAAAATCTCATCAAAAGCCATAATTTCATTGAGTGATTTTTCAGTCTTTTTGATGTCTTCAACGGAAATAAATTCCCTGTAAAGTTCACCGCTGTTGTAGGTGTCGAAATACAACGGCTTTTTAATCAGTAGACCGCCAAGCACCCCCATCCCTTCTTCACCCCAGAAGCCGAGGACCAAACCTTTCGCATTGAACCAGCTCGTTTTCAGCCATTTTTCGGCACGCCATTTCAGGTCCATCGCCAATCCAAATCCTACCCTGAAAATGTTTATGAGCGGATAGTGTTGGATAAGTGATGTGAAACGATTTCCGGCCGGTTCTTCGTTTTCCCCGGCGAGTTTTTCAAGCCCCATATTCAAATAGCCACACGCTTTTTGGACGATGGGCTTGAGTTCGTTTCTGTCACGGATGTTTTTTTGATCTGCGGATATAATCCGGTTGCAAAGGCCGGCAAATTCGGCTTGGACCTGATTTAAAACCTCGTCTGAAGGGATTCCTTTTAAAGCGATGGTAAAATTATTTTCTTCTTCCAGAACACCGGCATGAGACAGGGGAACCGGAAAAAACAGTTTCCTGTCCGGATCGTCGGTGGTAAATTTCATTTTCTGTTGCATAAAGTCATTGACTTTCATCGGCTGGTAGATGCCGATGGCTTTTTCATGCGGCATAAAGCCTTTTTCAGCCAGTCTCACATTGCGCAGCCGGTAGGCTTCTTCCTCGCACTCGGCGGGGATAACATTGGAAGACGCCATCAACATGTTTTGATAAATGATATGGTCGATATCGGCAAGGGTTTTTAGAAATTTGGGAAGAAACGCATCGCGATGTCTTTTGTTGGTTTCACGAGATTCATTTCCATTACGCTCATTTTCGTTTTCCTCGCCGATAAACCGTATATAGAATATATCGTCTAAAGTGAAAAAATCATCCCCAAAGTCGGAAGGGTCCTGATCGGTTTCCCGGACCCTTACTTCGATGTTTTTGAATAGATAGAACTCCATGAATTCGGCTTTTTGGTCGAGCGACCAACTTATAAAACGATTCGGATCGATTTTAAATAAAAGATTAAACCATTTAGTTGTGGCTGAAAGATTAATTCGATCCTTTTCCCACACCTCGAGATCGACAATATATTCCCATTGTTTATCAGATGCCAGATACAAAAGAGGATGTGCATCTTCAATGCCGATATGGTGGATCAAAAAATAAAAATCTTCTTCTGAAAATGAATGGACAAGGGCTGTGGACTGGGATGAATTTAAGACGGCATTCAGTGCTTTTTCAGAGGGTAAAGAAAAGATATTTTTTCTTTCCCGGGCCAAATGTTCAATTCGTGCGATAATCTTATTGTCTTCTATTCTTTCGTTCATTTAGTGTCTCAAAATCGGCGATGATTAAATGCTTTTTCAATATAAAATCGGATCACCTATGACTGCCGGTTCCAGGGTGCAAATTTCGGAAGCAGAATCAAACCCGGAGCAGCAATTAATGTACAGAAGATAAAAAAAGTTTCCCAGCCCATAATTTTGGCAAGAAAACCGGTGGGCGCTGAAGCAATGACCCTCGGAACGCCCATGAGGCTGCTGAGCAGCGCATATTGAGTGGCGGTAAACCGTTTATTGGTAATACTGGCCATGAACGCCACAAAAGCGGCGGTCCCCATTCCACTGCACAGATTTTCAAACGTAATGACCGCAGCCAGCGCCATCACGCTGTTGCCGATCCGAGCCAGAACGGCAAATCCTGCGGTGGAAAGCGCCTGAAGAAAACCGAAAACCCAGAGGCTGCGATTGATCTTGAGCCTTAGCATTATCACGCCGCCGATAAGACTTCCACCCACGGTGGCCCAGAATCCGAACAATTTTACGACGGTACCGATTTGCGTTTTTGAAAAACCGATATCCAGATAAAACGGCGTCGTTATGGCGGTGGCCATGCTGTCACCAATTTTATACAAGACAATAAAAGCCAGTATCCACAGCGCTCCTTGCCGTCTGAAATAATCAACCAAAGGTTCAACAACCGCATCTTTTAGGGTCTTTGGCGCTTTATCATAAATATCAGGTTCCCGTGCCGCCAGCGTTGTAAGAACCCCGGGCAGCATGCAGGCGGCCATAACCTGATAGACCATGGGAAACGGCATGTGATCGGCCATAATCAGGCCCCCGCCGGAAGCCAGAAGCATTCCCAGCCGGTACCCGTTTACGTAAAGTGATGCACCCAGTCCAAGCTCTTCATCCGGCAGATCTTCTCTCCGATATGCATCAACAATAGTATCCTGCGAAGCACTGAAAAAGGTGACCAAAAAAGCGATAAAAGCCACCATCCAAGGATTTTTCGCAGGGTTTGTGAATCCCAGTCCTGAAATTGAGACCATCAGAGCCGATTGAACAACAAGGAGCCAACCTCTTCTTCTCCCTAAAAACGGCGGTATAAATCGATCCAGTATCGGCGCCCAAAGAAATTTCAGCGTATAAGGCAGACCCACGAGAGCCATTAGGCCGATAACCGTGAGATCCACGCCGGCTTCTTTCATCCATGCCTGGAGAAGGGTGATGGTCAGAAGAAGCGGCAGTCCGCAGGAAAAACCCATCAAGAGGGCCACCAGCATGCGGCCGCTGCAAATTACCTTGAGTATGGCTCTAATCTTGAAATCCCTCGAGCTGTGACGGTGTTACAACAGGTCCATATCTCTTTTTCAGCCTCAACAGGCCTTCTTTTTGATCCTTTAGAATATCGAACAGTTTTTCGGAGATACCGGGCTCTTTGGCGTACGCTTGGACCTGCATGTCGATTCTGGCGACGATATTATCAATATATAAGGAAAATTGTTTAATATAAAGTTCTTGCGTATATTCTTTGTCGATGATCGATTTAAACAGCCGGCAAAGATCATCGAACCTCGGAAGATGCCCGATGGGGGATTGAATAGCGCTGACTTCATTATGAGCAAGCCTTTCCAGCCATGCCAGCCAGACCTTGACATCCTTTTTCTCTCCGAGGAGTTTCTTGGAGGAGCCGCCCCTGGCTTCATGGGTCAGAAAATAATTCAATCCAGCCATCACAGGTATTTTCTCTTTTGCAATTTGTTTGTTTTCAAAAAATTTAAACTGGGCATCCAGATAATCGGCAAGCGATCCGGGAATGAAGGGCGCGTTGGCCCACGGAGAGCGTTTAACGCCGGTTGCGCCGACTTCGGTGGCGGTGGCTGCGGATACGATGCAGGCGCCGATAACCACGCCGTGGTCCGGCTTGGTCACCGCCCAGACGGGCGGCATGGTATTGCTGTCTCTGCCGCTATAAGTGATCACTCTGGTTTCAACCCCCTTGGGATCCTCGGTGGATTTAGAATAATTCACCAGTGCGGAAGATGTTAGGGTGCACCTGGAATTGGGGTGAGACATCGGTATTTCTTTTCCATGTTCATCGGTCATTCCTTTCGTCCACTCTCCCTGGAAGTTTCTGCCCTTTTGCGGCAAAGGTTCGCCGTTTCCCGTCCATTGCGGGACCCCGTTCTCATCGATGAGAACATTCGACCAGATAACTTCTGTTCCCGGTTCCCTGAGGAGCTTCATCAAATATGGATCCCCTTCCCAATTCACGTCTTCGACAATGCCGAAAATGCCGCATTCGGGGTTGATCGAACGGATACTTCCGTTTTCATCGATCCACATCTGAGCGAGATCGTCTCCCACAAAGTGATTCCCTGCCATGGCCGTTGTGGTTTTGCCGCAACCGCTGGGCGCAGCGCCGGCACACCATGTGATACGGCCTCCGGTTCCGTTTATTCCGGTAATGAACATATGTTCCGCCAGTTCATTGCCCCTGTTTTCATATACGGATCTGTCAACGGAAAATCGATGATTTCCTTTTTTCAAAAGGAGCGTATTTCCTGCATACGTACAATTAAAGCTATAAGTGGTTTGAAAACTGCGATCCATATAGACGCGCGCATTGGGAAGATCCTCGGGTCTGTTCAGGCCTTCACTGTGGATATTGGTGTAGAAGTGACCCAATCGGTCAACTTCTTTATCAAAAACATCGTATCCGTTTCTGTACAGGATTTCAGCACTATGAGATACATACGCCGAGCTGGTGATTTCAAGTGCGGGGTTGGATGCCGGCGATCCGGCAGGGCCTCGGGAATAGAATCCCACAATCATGGTTTTGCCTTGCATAATACCCGTCATCTTGTCCCTGATATCTATCAGTGCTTCCGGCCGATCCATTTTATTGGCAAGGGAACTGATATCTTCGCCTTCATTTGCAATATAAAACGTACGATCGATAATCCGTCCCTGTTCATCTTTGAGATCGAAATGGATGGTATGATCCGGCATCGGAAGGTTTTCTTCTTCTCCCTTTTGCAATGCCATCTCTTTGATATACGCTTTATCGGAATTGGATCCGGTATTAATAAAAATCGCATCGGGTTTACACATGGCAATTGAATTCGCGATCTTTATGGCTACTTCCGGATGGGTAATTTTTTGTATCCTCGATAGATTAGTTTCGTCTAATTTGTTTTCAAAAAGTTGCATGGCTTCTTGAAAAGTTGTAATTCCTCCTATTTCAATGACAATATCTATACCTTTATGTTTTTGGAACATTCCCAGTTCTCCTCGCTTTGTTCTATATATTGATGGACTTTAAGAAAAATTACCAGCTAATAGGAATCGATAATAATATCCTTTAAATTTCTTTTGGGTACGTGGTGGACGCCGGCTCTCGTCCCGCCAATACCGGATATTGTCATCACTGCCGACGGATTCAATCACCACTTCTTCTTTAGGCTTTCCGATGGCAATGACAAGCAGTATTTTAAACCGCAAGTCAATATTGAGCAAGCTTTGAAGCTGTTGACGGTTTATGGATGCGATCATGCAGCCGGCCAGTCCTTTTTCTCTTGCGCCCAGAAGAATACTCTGACTGGCAATACCACAGTCGTAACCGACAAAATCATTGGTTTTTTCCGAATCACTGAGAATGATAATATACCCTGAGGGTCTTTCCCCTTCCTTGGGACCTTTCCAATCTTTTAAATATGCCGCCCAGGCCAGGCACGAAAAAATTTGAGAATTTTTTTGGGAATCAACGGAGAGGACGTATCTTAACGGCTGCAGATTTGCAGCTGAAGCCGACAATCTTGCAAGATCAACCAAGCCTGTTAAGGTTTCCCGGTCTAAGACGTGATCCTGGTAAAACCTCCGGAAGCTTCTGTTTTTTTTGATCAAATCTGCGATCATAATATGTTCCTCCCTAAACCCTCAATGGTGTTTTTCTTGAACCGGCATATGTTGACAAATCCATACCAGGACTTTGTCAAACTCTGATTTGAGTTCGGCAAGGGCTTTTCCCCGATGGCTGATACGATTCTTTTCACTCCGGCTTATCTGTGCAAAGGTTTTATGAAAAGGCGGATAAAAGAACACCGGATCATATCCGAATCCATTTGAACCGGCGGGTTCTTCGCTGATGATACCTTCGCAGCGGGCTTCATATGTCAGCGCCGCGCCTGTCGGAACCGCAACGGAGATGACACATTCAAAGGCCGCCTTCCGATTTGTTTTCCCTTTCATTTCATCGAGCAGTTTCAAATATCTTTGTTCGTCTGTTGCATTTTCGCCGGCATATCGAGCCGAATGGATTCCAGGTGCATTGTCCAGCGCTTCCACTATCAGCCCTGAATCATCGGCCAGTGCCGGCAGCCCAAGGATCCTGGCAGCGAAACTTGCTTTTTTGTAAGCATTTTCATCAAACGTATCGCCATCCTCTTCAACGTGAGGGATGGGACCGAAATCATCCAGATTTTTGATATCAACCGGAAAATCTTTTAAAAGATCCTTGATTTCTTGGGTTTTTCCGTTGTTTCGGGTTGCAATCACCAGAATTATCGGGGGTTCCATCCAGACCTCGCATTCATATAAACAAAAATTTAATAAATATGATACTATAAATCATGGTGGCATATCTGTAAAGTTTTTTCAATGGCTTATCGTCTTTCAGAAAAGTCTTTACAGAAGCCGCAATGCTGGTGTATTAAATAAAATTTTTATCGGACATGAAATTGACAATAATATATTAACAAAGTCTTACAACCTATTTTTTACGAAACATCGTACATTGGTAGTTAAGGAATAAACCATGCATAAACTGCTGACAGGACAGCCGGGGTTAAAAATGCTGCTGCTTGGCAACGAAGCCATCGCCCGCGGCGGCCTTGAGGCCGGAGTCGCGGTGGCAACCACATATCCCGGAACCCCGTCTTCGGAAATTTCGTCAAATTTTTTTCAGATATCCCAAGAAAGCAAACTATACTTTGAATACAGCACCAATGAAAAAGTGGCACTTGAAGTGGCTGCGGCTGCTGCGAATTCCGGTGTTCGCAGTATGTGTATCATGAAGCATGTCGGCATGAACGTGGCTGCGGATGCACTGTTGACGCTGGCGTATGTGGGGGTCAAAGGCGGCCTGGTCATCGTGACGGCTGACGATCCGTTTATGTTTTCCAGTCAGAACGAACAAGATAACCGGTATTACAGCAAACTGGCCGGCCTTCCCATGATGGAACCTTCTTCGGCCCAGGAAGCAAAAGACATGCTCATCGATGCATTTGACCTGTCCGAAGACTTGCAATTGCCCGTTATTTTCAGAACGACCACAAGAATCAACCATTCCACCGAGATCGTATCCTTGGGGAAATTGCGGGATCCGAAGACAACCGGTGACTTTATAAAAGACCCCTTTAATTATGTCACCGTGCCGGCGGTTTCAAGAAATCTCCATGCCAAATTGCTTGAAAAGCTCGATAAAGCCGAAGCAATATCTGAAAATTCCAAATACAACATGATTATCGGAAAGGGTGTCTGGGGCATCATCTGCAACGGCGTGAGCTACAACTATGTGTGTGATGGCATAAAAGAGTTGGATATCCAAAAGAACACTCGAATATTGCGTGTCGGGTTTTCACACCCCATGCCGCGGATTCTGATCCGGAACTTTTTAAAGGAATGCGAAAAGGTGTTGATCGTGGAAGAAGGTGAACCCTTTATGGAGGAGACGGTTAAGGCCTTTGCCCAGGAAGCGGGGTTGACGCTTTCCATTGCCGGCAAAGGCAGTGGACTTTTATCGCGACTTTATGAGTACAATCCGGCGCAGGTCAGAGAATCTCTTGGTGAATATTTCGGTGTGGAGTATACCCCTCGGGCCGGCGTCGATCTTTCCGATGTTCCCGAAATCCCTCAGCGGCCACCCAGCTTGTGTGCCGGGTGTTCTCACAGGGCAACCTTTTATGCGGTTAATAAGGCGGCAGAGGGTATGGAAACAATTTGTCCCACTGATATCGGATGCTATACACTCGGGTTTTTACCGCCGCTTTCAACCGGAGATTTTCTGATTTGCATGGGATCATCGGTCGGCACATCCTGCGGTTTTTCCAAGGTTTCAAACAAGAAGGTTATCTCTTTTATCGGAGATTCGACTTTTTTCCATACCGGAATCCCCGGCCTGGTCAATGCGGTATTTAACAATCACAATTTTACGCTGGTGATTCTCGACAACGGCATCACGGCCATGACCGGACATCAACCCCATCCGGGGGTTGATATGAAAGCGATGAACTTTGAAGGATATGGGCAGGTATCCATTGAAGATGTCGTGAAGGCGGTGGGGGTGAAACATGTTTCCATCATCCGGCCGTACCGGGTGAAAAAGAGCATAGAAACCGTCAAGGAAGCCCTGATGTATGAGGGGGTTTCGGTGGTTATCTCCCGGGAGCTCTGTGTATTGTTCGCCAAAGCCCAGAAGAAACATCGCGGAAAATCTTTTTTTGTCAGTGAAAAATGCAAAGGAGACAGAGATTGCATCAATGACCTGGCATGCCCCGCGTTTTTTATCAGAAAAAACAGGGTCTATATCGATCCGGTCCTGTGTTCAGGGTGCAGCGTCTGTGCCCAGATTTGCCCGGAACATGCAATATTGCCTTTAAAGGATAAAACAGGATAATGAAACCGACAAGACTCATCATCGTGGCTGTGGGAGGGCAGGGGAATCTTTTAGCTTCCAAGGTGATCGGAGAAGCCGCACTGATGGCGGATGTTCCGGTTCGCATGAGCGAAATACACGGCATGGCTCAAAGGGGCGGCGTGGTTGAATCGAGCATCGTATTCGGTGATGCTCAAAGCACCATCATTTCGGATGGTGAGGCTGATGTGCTGGTTGGATTTGAGCCTTCGGAAACGCTTAGAGCTTTAAACAAATGCCATTCTGACACGGTTGTCATTTCAAATTTGGCGCCTTTGTCACCGTTTACGGTGACGGTAGGAAGCGGAATTTATCCGGACCTCAAAGTAATTCAGTCTTTGATTCGATCCAAGACAGCAAAGCTGATCGCATTCAATGCCGAAACTCTGGCCCGTGAGGCCGGCAATATTCTGTCCGTTAATATGGTGCTTTTGGGCGCTCTGATTCAAACCGGCAAAATCCCTTTGACCAAAGAAACAGTCAAAGACGCTATCAAGACGAAAACGAAAAAAGCCTTTGTCGAAACCAATCTGAAGGCTTTCGAACTTGGGTTTTCCACAGCAAATTCGCTCGCATAATAAAAATTTCGCTTAATTTGCATTCAAAAGCAAGTTCTTATCCATGGATTCGATCCAATTTAATTGGCCTTCAAAACTTAAATTTCAATCGACGCTATTTCTTTAAGGATTACAAAAATGGAACAATTGAAGCTTGTAATTATTGAAGATAACGATGCACACTTTCAGCTTATAAAACGGGCTGTCTTAAAGGCTTTCCCGGACATTTCGATCAATTATTTTCAGGAGGCGGCCAGCTGTCTTAAAAAGCTCGATGAGATCAATCCGGACGTTGTTATCGCCGATTACTTCCTGCCCGGCATGAATGGTATCGAATTTTTGGAATCTTTGAATCAGGAAAAAATTGGGATACCGGTCATCATCATTACAGGTCAGGGGGATGAGAACATCGCGATTCAGGCTATGAAATTGGGGGCATGGGATTATTTGGTAAAATCCGGAGAATTCTTTACCTTGATACCGAGCGTGATCGACAAAGTGGTTCGCGAACGAAAAATTAAAGCGTCGCTGGAAGACTCACAAAGAAGATTCAGAGAGATTTTTTCACAATCTCCCATCGGCATTGCAGTATACGATCAAAACGGTCTATTGGTTGAAGCTAATAAATCCTGCATGGATATCTTTGGCGTGTCCGATCCTGTTCATATGAAAGGTTTCAGGTTGGTTAATGCGCCAAATGCATCCCCTGAATTGAAGGCAAGACTTCTTAATGGAGAAACGATAAGATACGAAGCACCCTTTGACTTTGATAAAGTCAATGGACTTGAGTTGTTTGAAAGAAACAGATCAGGGACCGCCTATCTTGAAATTGTCATCACCCCGATGGTAGATGGATCAGATCGCGGCATAAACGGCTATCTTGTTCAAATTCAAGATATTACTCGACGCAAGCTGGCGGAAGAAGAGAAAAAGCAACTTCAGGTCCAAAGGATGGAAAGTATTTTAACCTTGGCCGGAGGCATTGCACATGATTTCAACAACGCGCTGTCAGGCATTACCGGAAACATAGAACTTCTTAAAATGGACCTGCCCGACATCGCGAGTATAGATCGGTATATCGACGCCATGAGCAATGCTGCCCAACGAATGGTCCGTCTGACGGATCAGTTGCTGGCATATGCACGAGGGGGGCGGTATCGACCGACAAATATATCTTTAAGTAAATTCGTGGAAGAGACATTGCCCATGATTCAGCACAAAATCGCTCCTCTTATCTGTGTGAAGACAAATCTTGCCGACGACATTTTTAAAGTAGAGGCGGATATGACCCAGATGCATATGGTGCTTTTTGCTGTGGTGATCAATGCGGCAGAGGCTATAGAAGGTCAGGGACAGATCATCATAAGGACCAGCAATAAAGAAATCGATGAAGGGATGGCGAAATACAACCCTGGTCTTAAGCCGGGACGCTATGCCTGCCTCAGAGTTCAGGACGATGGAAAAGGGATGGACGCTGAAACCAAAAGCAAGATATTTGAGCCGTTTTTCACCCGAAAATTTAAGGGCCGCGGGCTTGGTATGGCCGCCGTCTATGGTGTTGTCAAGAACCATGGGGGATGGATTTCAGTTGATTCTCAATTGGGCAAAGGGACTCTGGTTCGTATTTATTTGCCTGCCATTGAGGAAAAACCAAAAGAAGTGAAAAAGCCTAAAACTGAGCTTGCCAGGGGAACAGGTACTATTTTAATCATTGAAAATGAGGCTCAGGTGACAGATGTAACCCGAACGATACTCAAAAGGCTCGGTTATAATGTTCTGACAGCCAAAACAGGGATGGAAGGCGTCAATATCGGCAGGTCCTATGATGGAGATATCGATCTCGCCATCATCGATATTCATTTGCATGATATGCGCGGGGATTTGATATATGAACATCTCATGAAGGCCCGCAAAAACCTCAAAGTGATCATCTCGAGCGGCTATGATTTTGACGTGTTTGCCCAAGAGATTCTGAACGCGGGTGCTCAAGCATTTATCCAAAAACCATTCAGGCTTGCAGCGTTGTCGGACAAAGTGAAAAACGTTTTGGAGGGTAAATAAAAAAATAAAAACAGGCAAGAAGTGTTGACATCAAGTATGCCATCGAATTCGTTTAATCAAAAAGGGGATTCTTGCAAAACAAACCGGGTGCTTTGCACCCGGATGCAAGTTCAACGTCGAAAGCACTGACGTGTTTTTGTCTTTGTCCGCCATAAAGCGGCGGACAAATTCAACTACCCGCTTCGCGGGTGGTAGTTGACTCAATATATTTTGTCGGGTCTGTTAATCCCGCTTCTTTAAAACCTTTTCTTCTTAAAAAGCAACTGTCGCACCGGCCGCATGCCAACCCCCCGGGCGAAGGGTCATAGCAGCTGTGGGTCAATGCATAGTCCACCCCCAATTCAATCCCTTTCTGAATAATCTGCGCTTTGGTCAAACGGATAAGGGGCGTTCTGATCCTGATTTTTATGTCGCCCTCCACACCCGCTTTTGTGGCAAGGTTGGCCATGCGTTCGAATGCCTCGATATACTCGGGCCTGCAATCCGGATATCCACTGTAGTCTATGGCATTTACACCGATAAAGATGTCGGATGATTTGAGAACCTCGGCCCATGCTAAGGCAAAGGAAAGAAAAATGGTGTTTCTAGCCGGAACATAGGTAACGGGTATTTTTTGAATCATTTCCGTTTCATTCCGGTCTTTGGGTACGTCGATGTCATCTGTCAGGGACGACCCTCCGATTTTTTTTAAATCGATGTTGATGACAAGATGTCCGGCGACACCAGCGGCTTCGGCGACTTTTTGGGCGGCCTTCAGCTCAAAGGCGTGACGCTGGCCATAGAAAAAGCTCAGGCTGTAAAGTTCATAACCTTCGTTCTTAGCAATAGCCATGACCGTGGTGGAATCAATTCCTCCGCTGGACAGGACAACGGCTTTTTTAACAGAATTCATCATCATATTATACGCCTCTTTCTTTGTCTGGCCATATCATTTTGTGTAATTGAAGATGAAGCCTGACATTCAGATGATCTTTAAGTATCCAATCCGCAAGGTCAGCAGGCGGGATTTTTCCGTAAACAGGGGAAAAGAGAATGCAATCTCCGGGAAAATTCGGACAATGTGATGAAATGATGTTTTTGGCATAGGTATAATCTTCGTGATTGCCAATGACAAATTTGATTTGATCTTTTGAATGAAGATGTTTTAAATTTTTCAAGTCATTTTTATTTGATTCGTTGCTCGATGGGCATTTCATGTCCAATACCTTAATACAGTTCGGGTCAACCCGGCTGATATCAAGGCTTCCGTTGGTTTCCATCATCACGGCATATCCGTTATCGAGGAGCCTTGAAACCAAAAGAGGGGTTTCATTTTGAATCAATGGTTCACCCCCGGTGATTTCAACCAACCGGCATTTATATTCGGAGACCCGTCGCATGATTTGGGCAATTTCCATGCTTTCCCCGTCTTCATAGGCATATTGCGTATCGCAGTAAGTGCATCTTAGGTTACAACCGGTGAGCCTGACAAAGACGCAGGGGCGGCCGCTGTATATGGATTCACCCTGTATGCTGTAAAATATTTCGTTGACCAAAAGAGTCATTTCAATTCCTTTAACTATTATCAATTATTATATAAATGACCAGATATCACCCTAAGATCAAGAAGTAAACCCAAACATTTGATTTGAAGAAATATTCAAAGTTTGTTTACATGGGAATTAAAATAACCTTTTGCGGATTCATCAGCGTTGTTTCTTTAAAATAAGAATCATTATTATAGATGATCGAGTGAAGTATGATCGGGATATGTTTGCTTAAAAATACAATTCAGGAATATGCTTGGGGTTCTTACACCGCCATTCCGGAACTTCTGGGAAATAATTCTCCGGCCAGCATTCCCCAGGCGGAACTTTGGATGGGCGCCCATCCAAAGGCGCCTTCCATGGCACTTTGCAATGGGAAGCAACTATCCTTGTTGGAATGGGTTGAAAAACATCCCAAAGCAATACTTGGGGAAAAAGTTGCTGAAAAATTTCAATGTAAACTTCCGTATCTTTTTAAAGTGCTTGCCGCAGCAAAACCCCTTTCCATCCAGGCTCATCCCAGCCTGGACCAGGCAAAAGAAGGTTTTGAAAGAGAAAACAGGCTCGGAATTCCTTTTGACGCGTTTAACAGAAATTATAAAGATGACAACCACAAACCCGAGTGCATTTGCGCGCTGTCCGCTTTTTGGGCATTAAACGGATTTCGAAAAATTTCCGCCATGATGCCGCTTTTAAAAAGAATATGCCCCTTGGGATTAGAGAAATCCCTTGATCTCTTTCGTCAAAGACCCAATTCGGTTGGATTAAAACATTTTTTTCAGGTCCTGATGACCATGGACCGTAAATCTCAGAAAAAGGTCGTTGATGAAACCGTAAAAAACGCACAGTCGGTGAAAGACGAAGACCCGGCATATCAGTGGATGATCCATCTTAATCAAGAATATCCATCGGATATCGGTGTTTTTTCTCCCATCATTTTGAACCTCATCTGCCTGGAGCCGGGTCAGGCGATGTTCCTTCCGGCCGGGACCCTTCATGCGTATCTGGAAGGTGTCGGCATAGAACTCATGGCGAACTCAGACAATGTGCTTCGCGGCGGTCTGACGCCAAAGCATGTTGATGTCAAAGAACTGCTGAATGTTCTTAACTTTGAAGAACACGATATCGACATTCTACATATGGAGAGAATCAATTCATGTGAACATCGATATGAAAGTTTTGCCGAAGAGTTCGCCTTGTCGGTTATTACGGTGAAAACCGGGATGGATTATTGTAGTTCCGCTAAAAGGTGCGTTGAAATACTGCTCTGTACAGATGGAGATGCCGTTGTTGCCGACTTCACCGAATCAAAGCGCATCCATATCATAAAGGGGATGTCGATACTGATACCCGCCGCCGTAAAAAAATACAGCATTCAAGGAAATGCTGTTTTTTATAAGGCGGCGGTGCCGATTTAGCGCATTCCTGATCTTGCATAAGAACTAATGAGAATCTTTGGGTTACTCGCCCAAAATTCAGGGCAAAAAGATCTTGACATTAAAAAATCTATAAGTTATGAGGGGTTCCGAATCAATTGGATATAGGGAAATAAATGGTGCATAAAAAGACAGGCAGCTATTATTTTTATTATTGGTATTTTTTTAGTACCGATCTGCCTGAGGTGCGCTGATACAAGAACAACTTGCAAAGCGAAAAAAACCGTGGGTAGATCAAACACCCCACGGTTTCTTATTTTGAGGGCCGTGGAAAAATTTCACGGCCTTTTTCGTGGGAAAAGGAGACAGACGACATGACATATTTGGGTAAGCGAATCCGTATGGAACGCATCATCAATCGAAACACCCGCAAAACCGTCATTGTTCCTATGGATCACGGAATCTCTTTGGGTCCCATCCATGGACTCAAGAATATGAAGGATGCCATCCAGAAAGTGGCGGAAGGGGGTGCAAATGCCATCGTTGAGCACAAAGGGCTTGTGGGTGAAGGGCACCGCGGAGAAGGTAAGGACATCGGTCTGATCATTCATCTGTCCGCTTCTACGAGCCTTTCACCGTATCCCAATGTGAAAACGCTGGTTTGCACTGTTGAGGAGGCGATCAAGCTCGGGGCTGATGCTGTGTCTATCCATGTCAATCTCGGAAACGGTCAGGAAAGGGAGATGCTGCGCGATTTCGGTCAAGTCAGCAACGAGGCCCGAATCTGGGGGATTCCGCTGCTTGCCATGGTTTATCCCAGAGGAGAAAAGATCAAGGACGAATATGATGTCAATGTAGTGAAACATGCTGCGCGCGTGGGCAATGAAATGGGTGCGGACATCGTAAAGGTATCTTACACCGGCTCTGCGGATACATTTAAGGAAGTGGTTTCCGGTTGTTCGGTTCCGGTGGTTATTGCCGGCGGTCCAAAAATGGACTCGGATCGGGAGATACTTGAAATGGTTAAAGGTTCTATTGAAGCTGGCGGAGCCGGCGTCTCCATCGGCCGGAATGTGTTTCAGCATAAGGATCCGACAAAGATGGTAAAAGCAATCTCGTCCATCGTTCACGACGGCAACGGCGTAGAGGAGGCCCTGAGGATGTTATTATAGGGTAGTTAGGGAGCAATGCCATGCGAAAAATATGGATAAAGGTGGATCCCTGGGACAAGGAAATCGTGACCACCGCCCTTGAAGGCGGTGCCGACGGTTTAATGCTTCCAAAAGGATTTTCAGAGAAGGCGAAAGCTTTGGGAAGGATTCAAACGATTGCCGAAGACGGCGATTTGAAACCTGATAAAGATGTCGTTGTTTTCACTATTAAAAACGGGGAAGATGAGGAAAAAATCGTCAAACTCGCACAAAAGAAACAGGTTGTCCTTCAATGCAGCGACTGGACAATTATTCCCCTTGAAAATCTCATCGCAAAAGGTGCAAATGTTATTGCGCAGGTACGGAGCCCGGAAGAGATGGAAACCGCTTTCGGCATACTTGAAAAAGGTGTGCAACATGTCTTGTACCATGCAGACGATACTGTAGAACTCAAGAAAGTGCTTGAGCGGTTTCATTCAGAAGGTGATAAAATAGCCCTTCAGATTGCAGAAGTCATTGAAGTCAAGCCTGTGGGTATGGGGGACAGGGTTTGTGTGGATACCTGTACATCCATGGGCATGGGGCAGGGTATACTGGTGGGAAACAGCAGCAGTGCCTTGTTTCTCATACATTCCGAAAGCATATCCAATCCGTATGTGTCTCCCAGACCTTTTCGCGTTAATGCAGGACCGGTTCATTCTTACACCCGGGTTCCAGGGGGAAAGACGAGATACCTGTCAGAGTTGTCAGCCGGAGATCCGGTCTTGATCGTCGATTTCAAGGGTGACACAACTCCCGGCATTGTCGGCCGGCTGAAAATCGAAAAACGTCCCTTGATGCTGGTGAGGGCTGCTGTCGGTGACAAAGAAATGACAGCCATTGTTCAAAATGCGGAAACCATCCGATTGACCGACCCCGGCGGCAAAGCCGTATCGGTGGTGAATCTGCTTCCCGGAGATAAAATTCTGGTGGCCATGGAAGCGGGAGGCCGGCATTTCGGAATGAAAATTAAAGAGACGATCACGGAAAAATAGAACAATATGGTCTTGGATTCCGACACCACTCTATTTGCTGTGCTGGGAGATCCTATATCCCATAGCTTGGGGCCGGTGATGCACAACACCGCGTTTGTTGAAACAGGATTTAACGGCGCATATCTCGCTTTCCGGGTAAAAGATATCGGCAATGCTGTTATCGGCATAAAAGCTCTCGGCATTAAAGGCGCCAGTATTACGATTCCCCATAAACTTTTCGTGATGGATTTTCTTGACGAACTGGACGATACCGCCAAAAAAATCGGCGCAGTGAATACCCTCGTAAACCAGGACGGTGTTTTGACCGGATATAATTCGGACGGTATCGGTGCCGTGAAAGCCCTTTCTGAAAAGACAGCGATTCAAGATAAAAACGTGGTCGTTCTCGGAGCCGGGGGTGCTGCGCGCGCCATTGGGTTCGGTGTTCTCGCCGAGGGAGGGCGGGTGACGATTATCAACCGTACTCCGGCCAACGGCGAGAAACTGGCAACGGCTCTGGGAGCGGATTTTCAACCGATGTCGGCGCTCAATAAAATCGATTGCCACATTCTGATCAACACCACGCCGGTGGGGATGCTGCCGGATGTCGATGCCATGCCGGTTCGTAAAAAAGACCTAAACAAAACCATGGTGGTCATGGACATTGTGTACAATCCGTTGAAGACCCGCTTTTTGAAAGCGGCGGAAACCATCGGCTGTCGAATTATCGACGGTGTTTCCATGTTCGTCTATCAGGGGGCTTTTCAGTTCGAGTTGTGGACCGGAATGAAAGCGCCGGTCGAGGTCATGAAAAAGGCGGTGCTAAGCGCCCTGGGAGAGAACGACGAATAATGTAACGACTCGAAAAATTATAAAAAATTGAATGACATCAGGATTAGGTTCTATGCTCGAAATAAAACCGAAAAAGATCGCTGACAGTGACATCATTGTACCGGGCTCCAAGAGCTACACCCATCGGATTCTCATAGCCGCGGCACTTTCAGACGGGATTTGTACCATCTCCAACGGCCTTAAAAGCGAAGATACCCTTCTTACCCTGGGTGCCTTGAGACAGATGGGTATTGCCGTCAATGAGAGGGATGACCGGTTCGTCGTATACGGAGAAAAGGGACAGCTGAAGCCTTGCTTCGATCCGGTGTATCTTGGAAATTCCGGGACATCGATGCGGCTTTTAACCGCCGTCGCGGCATTGGGACAAGGGCGTTATACCCTTACAGGGACAAAGAGGATGCAGGAACGGCCGATTCAGGATCTGTTGGATGGACTCGTTCAGATGGGGATATTTGCTCGCTCCATAAACAATACCGGATGCCCGCCTGTCGAAGTCAAAGGAGGCAGTCTTTCGGGGGGAGACGTTTCACTGAGATGCGGTATCAGCAGCCAGTTTCTCTCTGCATTGCTCCTCATAGCGCCTTACACTCAACATGGAGTTGAAATAGATATCATCGAAGGGCCGGTGTCGAAACCTTATGTGGATATGACGATCGATGTCATGGCGGAATTCGGTGTTCGGGTCAAACGGGATGGTTACCTCAGGTTTATCGTTCCCGGCAATCAGACATACAGATCCGGTTCATATGAGGTGGAACCGGATTGTTCCCAGGCCGGATATTTTTGGGCTGCCGCCGCCATTACCGGTTCAAAGATAAAAGTCAAAGGAACGACGGTTAAAACACGGCAAGGCGATGTGCGTTTTACACAACTTCTTGAAAATATGGGGTGTAAAATCAGCCATGAAGCCGACGGTATTTCGGTGACCGGCGGTCCCCTCTCAGCCATTACGGTCGATATGGGAGATATGCCGGATATGGTACCGACTCTGGCGGTAGTGGCGGCATTTGCCGCAGGAACAACGCAGATTGAAAATGTCGGTCACCTCAAGGCCAAAGAAAGCGATCGTTTGGGTTCTGTGGTCCATGAGCTTTCCAAAATCGGAATCGAGGCAAGCTGCAGCAACACGGGCATGAAAATTAGGGGTGGAAACCCGAAAGGTGCCGAAATTGATACATACGGAGATCATCGCATGGCCATGAGTTTTGCCCTTGCCGGTTTGAACGTTCCGGGCATCGTTATCAGGGATGAAAAATGTGTTGAAAAGTCGTTCCCCAATTTCTGGCGCGTGTTTGAAGGACTGGGCCGGCGATGAATATTTTTTTAATTGGCTACCGTTGTACCGGGAAAACGTCTGTCGGACGATCCCTTGCGAAACGCATTGGGTGGTCATTTGTCGACACGGACTTGAAGCTTATCAAAGAACAGGGACAGAAGATATCTGAAATCGTCAACACAAAGGGGTGGGATTCTTTTCGTAAGATGGAGAAACAGGTGATTCAATCTGTGTGCGAACGAGACCGCCGTGTGGTGGCCACGGGAGGGGGTGTTGTCCTGGACGAAGAGAATGTCAACCGAATGAAAGACAGTGGTGTGCTGGTCTGGTTAAGGGCAAATATAAATACCATCGAGAGCCGAATGGCCCAAGACCCTTTAACGCGGGATTTTCGGCCGCCATTAACATCCGAAGGGGTGGTTGATGAGATTAGAGAAACGCTTCTTTGGCGAAATCCCTATTATGAAAAGGCCATGGATTTTATAGTCGATACGGATTTGATCGGCATAGAAGCGATTTGTGACACGATTTTACAGAAACTTGAAAAAAATGATTTATTTTGTTCCTTCTCCGGATTTCGAGCCGAAAACAACGATGAATAAATAGATTGAAAGCGCGAGAAAAACAACGTCCCAAAGAATCGTTTCGATGTTGATGGACCTTCCCCCGGCAACGGAAAAGCATCCGCAATCGATATCCAGACCCCTTGCCAGATTAAAAGATAAAGCCCCGATATATACGACAAGAAGAAAATTACACCATATTATCGTTCCCGGCATCCAGAAACCGATCATCAAAAAGATCCCCGTCAGCAGTTCAAGCCATGGAAGAAAAATAGCGGTTACATTGATGAGACGATCCGGAAGAATCTGATAATGATAAATAATGTCGGCAAATGCTTGGGGGTGAAACAGCTTGTCGTAACTGGCATAGATAAAAACAACCCCAAGTATCCACCGTGCGCCAGTGTCAATAAAGCGAGATATGTTTTTTTTATTTATCATCTTTTTGCTCTGCAGGAAGATGGGCGTCCCGCCACTTTGTCCAGCCGTTTAGCAGTATCCTTACATGATCAAATCCCGCGTCGATCAAAAAATTCGCCAGATGACGGCTTAATTCACAGGCCTGTCCGTCACAGTAGGTTATGATCGTTGCATTGTCAGGAATATTTTCTGTGACTGCTATAAATTGTTGGTCAACGTCATGCCAGGGAAGACTTTTAGCGCCTTTAATGTGTCCTTTTTCGAAATCTTTTTTGGGCCGGGCATCGATAAAAACCGCAGCATGCTGAAGAAACAGCTTTTTTGCTTCGGTCAGCGATATATCCAGCCGCGCGCCGGATGGCGTTTTCAAAGAGGTTCTCATGGACCGATGGGCAAACACCGGCAAACCGTTATTTCGGAACTGATTGACGGACGCCCCGAGAGATATTGCCAGGACTAATATAACGCCGCATTGCCAGGCTGCTTGGCCGAGCAGCCGTCTATGTGTTTTGGGTGTTTTGTTTTGTAATTGCATCAACATACCGGATGTCCCGAGAGAAATTTGGCAATAGCCAACGCACTTTCATTCTGGTATTTCATTCGAACAGCCAGCGTTTTCATACCCCGGTGGAGAAGAAAACAGGCGTGAGGATCCAGGGATCCGCCGAGGTGGATGAGTTTATGGGCAATTTTGCGAATCAAATCTTGACGCCCGATTACGGCGCCGGCCACAATATCGGAATGGCCGTTAAGATACTTGGTACAGCTGTGCAGCGACAGATCAAATCCCCATTCTGCCGGGCGGAAGTTGACGGGGCTGGCAAATGTATTATCGATCATTGAGATCAATCCATGGTTTCGGGCGAATGCCGCCGCAGCCTTGAGATCCGCCACCGCCATCAAAGGATTGGTGATGGTTTCCATATAAATGGCCCGGGTGTCGGCATTTAATCGTTTGGCCCATGTATCGGGTTTGTTCCTATCAATGAAATCAACAGATACTCCGAGGGTTTTGAAGTCCGAGTTGATAAAGTCGAGCGTGCCGCCATACAGACAGTCTTGGGCCAGAAAATGGTCTCCCGGCGACAACAATGCCAATAAAGTGGTGGTGATGGCGGCCATACCGCTGGATGTGACCAGAGCAGCGTCGGCGTTTTCAAGAGCCGCCAGTTTCTGATGCAAAGCCAAATGGTTGGGGGTATTGTTCATTCGAATGTATTTGAGCTTGTCATAATGGTCCTGATCGTTATATTGAAAGGTTGAGGATTGGAATATCGGTAAAGTGACGGCTCCGCCGATAAGGGGTCTGGGTTCGCCGGCATGGATCAATTTGGTTTCAATGTTCATCTGTTTGTGGATCATAATGTGAATCCTCCTGCTTGTCGCAGCTTTCATTCGATTTTCGAGGCTTCCGACTCCTTCCCTCTGCCGGAATGGTGGTGTTGAGCACCGACCGACCTTCATAAATTCTTCATGAAAATGATATATAGGTGCGGTGTTATTAATGCTAAATCTTTTCTTTCACAACAATAGAAGCTATCTCAAAATTAGGATTTTCGGTCGAGATCTCCCGCCAAAGATCGGCGGGACAAGAACGCGAGGCCGAGGATCAACCCGCCCCGTCTAACGGGATCTTCGACACGCATACTCAAGTATGTCGAGGACTTGAGACGAGGGCTCAACGCCGATATCGAGCGAAAAGACTTTTTTGAGATGGCTTCTAGTCATGGTGAGATTAGTCATTATTAAATCATGGAAGATGTATTTTCAAGAAAATTCAAATTATTAATCCCCGGCTTGTTTTTATTGTTCTATATCCTTCCTTTAGGATTCCGACCGATTTTTATTCCCGATGAATCACGCTACGCTGAAATTCCCCGTGAGATGATCGCTTCAGGAGACTGGATCGTTCCTCGTCTTAACGGAATTCGGTATTTTGAGAAACCGGTACTGGGGTATTGGCTCAATGCCTTATCCATCAAAATGTTTGGTGAAAATGCTTTTGCCGTTAGATTTCCGTCGGCAATGGCCACCGGGCTTTCGGCTTTTATTATTTTTTTGTTGGTTCGTCGGTTTTCAACCGGAAATTTTCTGCCAGCTATCTCTGCTGTTATTTTTCTCACATGTTTTGAAGTATACGGCGTGGGCACTTTTAATGTTCTGGATAGTGTGCTGGTCCTGTTCATAACTGCCGCCATGGCGTCATTCTTTTTTGCCTATTCCGCCGGTACGTCAGGCAAAAAAAAACAGGGTTTTCTTCTTTTGTTCGGTATTTTTTGCGGACTCGCATTTCTAACGAAAGGTTTCCTGGCCTTTGCAGTTCCTGTGCTGGTCATCGTTCCTTTTATGATCTGGGAACGCCGGTTCAAGGAGTTTTTATTCATGCCATGGATTCCCGTTGCCGGCGCTGTGCTGGTGGCACTACCATGGGGGGTTTTGATCCATCTTAGAGAACCTGGCTTCTGGCATTATTTTATCTGGAATGAACATATCAGAAGATTTTTATCTGAAAACGCCCAGCATAGCCAATCATTTATGTATTTTTTCCTTGTCTTGCCGGCGGCGGCTTTGCCTTGGGCATTTCTCTTTCCGGCAGCCATTTCAGGTTTAAAAAAAGTGGGGCTTAAAAATTCAATGATCCGTTACGCGGTATGCTGGTTTTTGTTCCCTTTTTTGTTTTTTTCGTTGTGTAAAGGGAAACTTCTTACTTACATCCTGCCTTGTTTTCCGCCTCTTGCCATTCTTATGTCAACCGGTTTGGATCAATATTTTGAATCAGGAGGTAAAAAAGCGTTCAACGCCGGCGGCAAATTTCTGGCGTTACTGATCATTGGAATTGCGATTGTTTTAACGGGGGTTCAGAGTATCGGTTTTAAAGGTTTCAGGCCCTATTCTCAAAGCTGGAAATGGGGATTAGCGGTTGCCGGACTGATGACATTTGCATCCCTGTTATTTGTTGCATGCCGGAAAACAGAATACAAAAAAAAGATCGTATTTTACGCAGTTTCTCCGATTTTCATCATTTTCACCATACCCTTTATTATGCCTGGCGTGACGTTGCAGACTAAGACACCAGGGAAGATGCTGCTTCAAAATTCACATCTGGTGCATCCGGATACCATTTTAGTGTCGGATGAAGATCAGGTGAGGGCTGTCTGTTGGTTTTACAAGAGAGATGATGTGTATTTGATCGGCGGGGGCGGAGAATTGATGTACGGGCTAAACTATAAAGATTCAAAAAAACGTCTTTTAACCATCGACGGATTTAATGCGCTGGTTAAAAGATATCCCGGCCGCATCGTTGCTGTTTTTAATTTCCAAAGATATCAATCCTGGAAGGCAAAACTTCCCAAACCGTTATTTTTGGAAACCAATGCTAAAAATACAAGCGACCTCATACCAGAGGATGGTTTTGTAATTGCAAAATATTGACAGGTTAATATCAAAGGGGCCGGGATGAAAATTCTTGTGGTGGATGACGAGCCCGAGTTGCTTGAACAGCTCCGGGAAACGCTCGCACGCCAAAAATACGATGTGGACACGGCTGATGACGGAGAATCGGCTTTGGATAAACTGTTCGATACGCTTTATGATCTTGTCATTCTGGATATCATGCTTCCCTTTGTTGACGGGCTTGCGATTTTAAGAGAAATTCGAAAGGCAGACATCAATACTCCCGTTCTCATGCTGACGGCAAAAGGGACTGTGGAAGATAAAATAAAAGGGCTTGATTACGGTGCTGATGATTATCTTGCAAAACCGTTTGCGATAGCGGAACTTATGGCGAGAATCCGATCTTTGCTAAGGCGGGCATCGGATCACAAAGATCCGATGCTGACGATCGGCGATGTTTCTCTGAATACTAAAACACGAATGGTCAGCAAGAAAGGCATGTCAGTGGAACTAACGCCCAAAGAGTTTTCAATTCTTGAATTTTTGCTATACAATAAAAACCGGGCGGTTTCCAGATTTACCCTGGCTGAACATGTCTGGGGGGATGAATTCGATCCGTTTACCATGTCAAATTTCATCGACGTTCATATTAAAAATTTGAGACGAAAAATTGACGATGCAGACAAAAAGATCATACGGACAATCCGTGGCATAGGGTTCATTATAGAGGAAGGATAAAATTGAAGATCCGCTATAAAATAACCTTGTGGATTGCGGGTGCCGGGTTTTTAGCGAGCCTCGTATTTTCTGTGATTGTTTTTCAGGAAATGGCGGAACAACCTTACAGATTAATTGACAGGGATTTGGAATCCATGGCGGGAACCGCCGTCCGTCTGTTTGAAACGACAACAACCCAATCTAAGGACATCGCTCAAAAAGATCTCCCGTTCGACACAGGACGATACTGGATCAAGATATATGATGATCATATGAATGTTTTATATCAGTCAAAACTGACACGGTATACAAACCTTCCGTTTAAAAACACAATTCAGCCTTATATAACAAAAAGAATTATTCCCAGAGAACGTATCAATCTGGGTCAGAATAGAAAAAACGAGGTATTCTTTCGAATCAAAACATTCAGTTACAGGCTTCGTGGTCAACCCTGCAAGGTTCTGATCGGCAAACCCATGGAAAAACTGGAAGAGGAAATCGCTGATTTGGTGCAGGGCATTGCAATAGGATTGAGCGCTGCTACGCTGCTTTTGATCGTTTTGAGTTATTATATCGCTGGAAAGATTCTGGCGCCGATCAACGTGATCAACCGAATGGCGCGGGATATTAATGACAGGTCTTTGGATCAGCGGATACCACTGGGTAAAAGCAATGACGAATTGTATGAGCTTTCCGAATCTCTAAATCGCATGTTCGATCGTTTGCAATATTCGTTTGCTATGCAAAAACAATTCATCGCCGATGCTTCCCATGAGCTAAAGAGTCCGATTACCTTATTATCGCTCTTTATGGAGGATGCCGTCCATCTGGAAGAATTGCCGGATACACTGAGGCCTCGGCTGATTAAACAGTATAATACTTTGCAGCGGATGAGACGTCTTGTAAAAAATCTCCTTGATTTGTCGGCGCTGGAGGCGAAAGAGACCGTAGATTTCGAAGAATTCGCTCTATCTCCACTGGTCAGATCGGTCTATGATGATTATGCTGAGGTTATAGAAGCCAGACGAATCGATATGAAGATCGATGTTCCTGAAAACCTTCATATCAGGGGAGATAGAGATTCTCTACAGCGTGTTTTGATTAATCTTGTTGATAACGCTGTTAAATACAACACAGATCGCGGTAGAATTGAGATAAAAGCGGAAGTAAGAAACAATATAGTTTATTTATCGGTCTTTAACACCGGCAAAGGGATTCCCAAAAAAGATATCGATCGGGTGTTTGAGCAGTTCTACAGGGTGGAAAAATCGAGATCCTCTCAATATGGCGGGTCAGGACTCGGCCTGACCATTGTCAAACGGATTATCGAGCTTCACCGAGGTGATATTACCATCGAAAGCGAACCCAATGCCGGGACCCGGATAAATATCCGGTTGCTGAGCCAAGCCGGTTTTCCTTCAAAAAAATAATTTCAAAAAATCTATCGTATTCGTTTTCTTCATTATTTCTTCACTAATGGACTTTATATAATAGATATTGATAAGTCTATGGTGGCTGCCAAGGGGAGCTCAAGATCTTAATGAAGTTTCCGCTAAAATCCGAGGCGGGCTATTCAGATGTAAAATATTTTGTATGCAAGGGGGTAAAGAATATGAAAAGGATTATTATTAGCACCGGTATGGCCTTGGCCGTTTTAATTGCCTTGGGGGGACTCACAGCGAGCGCTCAACAGACAGCAAAGGTTGAAAATGTGAATAGACACAAGGGGTTCGTCTATATTGATCAGGGCATGGATGCCGGATTTGAAATGGGAGCTGCCGTATGCATCTACTCACTTTCAGGTAAACAAATTGCCTGTGGAAGTGTTCGAGAGACGATGAAGTCCCAGCATGCCATGGTAATGGTTAACAAGGAAAAGTCCCATCATATTGAAGATGGAATGATAGCAAAGCTAGTAGTTGAGAAAAAAGAATAAGCAGATTCAAAAAAGAAGGTACCTTATTGTTCGTTATCCCGAGACGGGACAATATTACCTTTAAAGATGCCAAAAATTAGGGGGCGAGGACCGGGTCAATTTATGCGATATCAATATGCTAAGCGCTTTTTATTTTTAACCATTTTGACATTTGTTTTCAGCGGATGCGCAACCTACCACAAATTGCCGATGAATCAGAAAACTATTTCCGAAAACCTCAAACCGCCAAGTCTTGAAGCCATTCGGATCGAAGCGAAATCGATTCAGCACCCGATTTTAAAACCCATCGAGTTCAACATTCGTGACGGCCTGTCATCGGATGAGGCTGCGATTCTGGCAGTAATTGCCAACCCAACCCTTCGGGCCATACGGGATCAAAGGGGGATTGCGACAGCGCAGCTTTTGCAGGCCGGTATTCTTCCCAACCCTCAATTTTCCTATAGTTTGGATGTGCCCACAGGCGGAAACACGCAGGACACGGTCAATGCATTTGGTCTCGGGCTGGGTTGGGACATAACCTCGCTTATCGCTCATGGGGCTAAACAAGAAATTGCCCGAAGTCATGCCCAATCGGTGGATCTGGATATCGCATGGAAGGAATGGCAAGTCGCCCAGTCGGCAAGGTTAAACATATACCGGTTGATATTTACCGAAAAGGAATTGATCCTGGCAAGAAACATTGTGAAACAACGCAAGGAAAATCTTACCGCCGTCCAGCGAGGGTTCTCAATAGGAGCGGTGACCGGCTTGGAATTGGACGCAGCAAAAAAGGCCTACCAGCAGGCACTATACAGAGTTCTGGTCCTTGAAAGTGAACAGGAGCACGAGCGTCATGCCCTGAACCAGGTTCTCGGTATTCCGCCGGAAAGCAAACTGGTACTCCAACGAGACATCAGGCTGCTCCTTTGGAAAAATCTCCCGACACCCCAAAAAATTATGGACGGCCTTGAGGATCGACGGCTCGACCTTCTTGCTTTAAAGAAAGGCTATGAGAGCCATGAGGCACAGGTGAGAGCCGCAATCCTTTCGCAATTTCCTAAAATAAATATCGGCTTAAATTATGCGAGAGATGTATCCAATGTGATCACCACCGGTTTCGCCGCTGCAATCGAATTGCCTTTTTTTGATCGGAATCAAGGGCAGATTGCCGAGACGCGGGCCAGTCGGAAACAACTTTTTGATGAGTATATTGCCCGTGTATTCGAAGCACATTCAAAAATAGCCACCATTTTGGGTGACATGAGATCCTTAAAAAAACAGATTGAAGGCACCGAACAATCTTTTCAGATATCGACCCAATTGCTCGAGACCTACAAAAAAGCCCTGGAAGAAGGCAATGCCGATATCCTTGTTTATAACACTGCACGCGATGAAACAGACAACCTGCAGCTGAAAATTCTCCAATTAAAACGAGACTTATCGGACATGGGGATTGCCCTTGAAATTGCTGCCGGAGAATACATCGGACAAACAGATGCCGGTGTAAAAAATGTGGGGCATGATTAATTCCGAACCGGAAATGTGGCACAGGAGAAAAAATTAAAATGAAACGAACGAAATGGATCATAATGATCATCGCAATGAGCATCATTGTTCCGGCAGTGGGATACTTCCTGTTTTTCACAAAATCCTCCGATCGTCCGGCTGAAAGCAATATTTTACAACAGAGCCCGGTTGCCAAAGTTCAAGTGACTCCCATCAAAAAAGAGACGATAATGGAAACGGTTACCGCTTATGGTACGGTTGCTCCCGCGCCGGGAGCCATAGAGACCGTCTCGGTTCCCTTTGAAAGCCGGATTCGCCGTATATCCGTCAGTGAGGGACAGAAGATTTCAAAGGATGATATCCTCCTGGAAATCGATCCCAGTTCTGCAGCGAAGCTCCAAATGGAGCAGGCGCAAAGGGCTTATACCTCCGCTGAACAAAAGCTCCGGAAAGTACAGGAGCGAATTGATCTCAAGCTGGCAACGAGAGGAGAACTCCTGGCCGCGGAAGAGGTCTTCCAGCAAGCCGGCCTGCAGTTAAAAAGCCTTGAACAGCGTGGGATCGGGAGACAAAAACAAATTCGTTCCAAAGGTTCAGGGATTGTTTACAAGGTGCATGTCGAGCAAGGATCTGTGATGCCGGCCGGCACTCCACTTGTAGAAATTGTCCCGAAAGATCATATAGAGGTGCATCTGGGCGTTGAACAGGACGATGCCGGACGCTTGAGGGAGGGACAGACTGTCTTGGTGTCTTTGGTGAACATACCTCAATCTCCTGAAGTTTCGGGGCATATCCGCACCATCTCTCGATCGGTCAATCCTGTCAGTCGTTTGGTGAATATTTTTGTATCCTTGACATCGCCGGACGGTTTTTTTTTGGGAGGGTATGTTCGCGGAAAAATTGTCATCGCTTCCAAAAAAACCATGGTTGTCCCCAGATCGGCCGTGCTTCCGGAAGATGATCATTACGTTCTTTTCATCGTAAAAAATGGCCGGGCTTCGAAACGAATTGTAACACCCGGGTTGGAAAATCACATTGGAATCGAGGTTATGGGTAAAGATCTGAATCTGGGAGATTTAGTAGTGAATTTAGGAAATTATGAGCTAAAGGATGGTATGGCGGTTCAGGCGGAGGTGAGCCGATGATCTTCACGGACTGGATACAGAGACATCGCCGCTCAATTTTGTTTCTTATCCTTGTTCTGGCCTTGGGAGGACTGGCCGGCAGCTTGAAGCTTCCGGTAGCCCTTTTTCCCCACGTCAATTTTCCTCGCGTGGTGGTAAACCTGGATGCCGGTGATCGTCCGGCCGAACAGATGGCCATTGAGGTGACCTGGCCCGTGGAAGAGGCGGTTAGAGCTGTGCCCGGAGTTCGAAATGTTCGCTCAACCACCAGCCGGGGAAGCGCTGAGATCTCCATAAATTTTGACTGGGGCGCTGATATGGTTGCTGCCGCTTTGCAGGTGGAATCTGCCATCAGCCAGGTTTTGTCCGGTTTGCCCCAGGGAACCACGTTCCTGGTACGCCGTATGGATCCCACCGTGATGCCGGTACTGGCCTACAGCCTGACCTCAGATACCCATTCGCTGGTGGAGCTTCGGGATATTGCGCTGTATCAGTTGCGCCCCGTTATATCCACCGTAAAAGGCGTGGCAAAAGTCGGTGTTCAAGGAGGCGCCATAGAAGAATACCAGGTGGTTGTGGACCCTGCGCGTCTTGCCTCCTTTGGTCTGTCGTTAAATGACGTCGCAAAAGCAGTCTCTGCCGCCAATGTCATTACAGCCGTCGGTCGAATCCAAGACCATTATAAGCTTTACCTGATGATTTCCGACACGCGATTTCACGACCTGGATCAGATTCGGGAGACCATCCTTCGCTCAGGGAAAAACGGCCTGGTGCGTCTGGATGATATTGCCACGGTGAGCAGAGGCACTGCGCCGCAGTGGACCCGGGCGACAGCAGACGGACATGATGCCGTACTTTTTCAGATCTATCAACAACCCGGCGGCAATACCGTGCAGATTGCCAATGACGTAAAAAATAAGCTTGTTGGATTACGCGCCCGTTTGCCAAAAGGAATCAGGGTCGCCAACTGGTACGATCAGAGCCAGTTGATTGTTGCCTCGGCCTACAGTGTGCGGGATGCCATTATCATCGGGGTATTGTTTGCCGTTTTTGTTCTGTGGCTCTTCTTGCGAAATATAAAAATGACCTTAATCGCCGCCGCAACGGTTCCCTGTGTTGTCGCCGCCACCATCCTTTTGCTCTATGCGCTTCATATGAGTTTTAATATCATGACCCTGGGGGGTATGGCGGCCGCCATAGCGCTGATCATCGACGATATGATTGTGATGCAGGAACAGATCGTTCGCGGATTGCGCAGCGGTATCGGCGAACATCATGCTCGTGTAATGAAGGCTGTACGAGAGTTTACACGGCCGCTGGCCGGTTCATCCGCCTCCACCATCATTATATTTACCCCCATGGCTTTTTTGTCCGGGGTTACCGGAGCTTTTTTCAAATCCCTCTCCCTGACCATGGCTTCCAGCCTTATTATTTCATTTTTCGTAGCGTGGCTGGCCGTGCCCCTGCTAGCGGATTATCTTCTCAAGGAAAAGGATGCCGATCGCGAAGAAGACGGCACCTTGACCCGGATGTTTCATCGATCTTACGAAGCAGTCATGAAACCGGTCCTGGCCCGTCCCGTCCTGATTTTGGTGATGATTGTCCCATTAATCGCCGCCGGCTGGTTTTCGTACAAGCACCTGGGTTCGGGATTTATGCCCAAAATGGATGAAGGCGGATTCATCCTTGATTATCGTTCTTTTCCCGGAACCTCGCTCAAAGAAACAGATCGTTTGCTGCGCCAGGTTGAGAGCATATTGCAGCAAACTCCTGATGTCCAAACTTACTCCCGCCGTACGGGATTTGCGCTCGGCGGGACCTTTACCGAAGCAAATGAGGGTGATTTTTTCGTACGGTTGAAACCGTTTCCCCGGCGGCCCATCCAGACGGTTATGGATGATGTTCGAAGTCGAATAGAACACTCGGTCCCGGGGCTCCAGATCGAAATGGCCTTATTGATGGAGGATCTCATCGGGGATCTGACAGCCGTTCCTCAGCCTATCGAGATCAAAGTCTTTTCCGACGACGGCCGGTTGCTCATGCGCCTCGGACCAAAGATCGCTGAATCGATCCAAAAAATTCCCGGTGTCGTTGACGTTAAAAACGGCATTGTGTTGGCCGGAGATGCCCTGGATATCCGGGTGAATCGCGAGAAGGCCTCCCTGGAAGGGGTGACCCCGGAGGAAATAACACGGACGCTGTCCGATTTTTTGACCGGTGCCGTCACGACCCGGATACAGCAAGGCCCAAAAATGGTCGGGGTGCGGGTATGGATTCCCACTGGTGCACGCGCCAGAGTTCCGGAGATCCGGGACCTTCGCCTTCGTGCGCCTGACGGACATCTTTTCCCGCTTAAGCGAATCGCAACGATCAAAGCCGTTATCGGGCAGCCTCAGATCATGCGTGACGATCTGAAAAGAATGATTGCCGTCACAGGACGGATCAGCGGCCGCGACTTGGGTTCGGTTATCCGGGACGTCAAGTCTGTCCTTAACACACCGGGATTGATACCCAAAGGCGTCTATTACACCCTCGGCGGCCTTTATGCACAGCAGCGAATCGCCTTCACAGGACTCATCACTGTCTTTGTTTCCGCAGTCATCCTTGTTTTCTTGCTCCTGCTTTTTCTATATGAGCGCTTTCATGTTGCCGTCCTCATACTGATAAACACACTTCTTGCGCTGGCAGCGGTGTTTATAGGGCTGTATGTAACCGGTACGGAAATTAACATCTCATCCATGATGGGCATGACCATGATTGTGGGGATTGTAACGGAGGTCGCTATTTTCTATTTTTCAGAATATCGCATGCTTCCGGCTGAACTAGAAAAAAATACAGCACTAATCCAGGCAGGAAAGAACCGCATGCGGCCCATTGCCATGACAACCTTTGCGGCAATACTGGCTTTGCTACCGCTTGCAATGGGGATCGGGCAGGGTTCCGCCATGCAAAAGCCATTGGCTATTGCCATCATTTCCGGTCTGATCGTACAGTTACCCCTGGTATTGATTGCTTTACCTGTTTTTCTAAAAAAATTTGGTCCGAAAAAAAGCTAAATGCTTGAAATTAAATTCAAGAACCTGTATGAGGATGTCCATGAGAAAAGAATTCTTGCCGTTTTCAAGGCCGAGTATTACTGAAACGGATATCGCCGCCGTCAGTGAGGTCCTTCGTTCCGGTTGGATTACCACCGGTCTAAAAAATGCGGAATTTGAAGAAAAATTCTGCGATTATACCGGATGCGCCGGCGCGGTGGCTCTGTCATCAGCAACCGCGGGGATGCACCTGGCTTTAAAGGCATTGGGAATAGGACCCGGCGACGAGGTGATTACCCCATCCATGACGTGGGTTTCCACCGTGAATCTCATTGTTTTAAGCGGTGCGGTGCCTGTTTTTGCGGATGTCGATAGAGAAACCCTGATGGTCACTGCGGAATCCATTCAAAAACAGCTGTCCGAAAGCACCCGATTGATCATTCCGGTACACTTTGCGGGCGCTCCGGCGGATATGGCGCCTGTTCGAAGGCTTGCCGAAGACCTGAACATCCGTATTATCGAAGATGCGGCCCATGCCGTCGGCACCGAGTATCATGGCGAAAAAATCGGCAAAAGAGGCACCTCGATATTTTCGTTTCATCCCATTAAAAATATCACTTCCGGCGAAGGCGGTATGTTTTGTTCGGACGACCTTGACCTGGTCAATCGAATCCGCCGTCTGAAATTTCACGGGCTCGGTGTCGATGCCTATGATCGCCGGACTCAGGGGAGATCGCCCCAGGCCCAGGTTCTGGAGCCCGGATTTAAGTATAACCTGCCGGATATCCTGGCCGTTCTCGGAATTTGCCAACTGGCCAGGATTGAAGCGTTTAACGACAAACGGACGCAACTCTCCTTATATTATAGGGAAAGATTGGCAAAAATTGAAGGAATACAGCCGCTTGGAATTCCGGATTATCCCCATAGACATTCCTGGCATTTGTTTATCATTCGTATTGATACTGATAAGTTGAAGTTAAGCCGTAACGATTTCATGGAAAAACTCAAAAAAAGAAATATCGGTACCGGCCTTCATTTCCGGGCGGTTCATCAGCAAAAATATTACCGGGAAACAATGAATATTTCATCTGACCTATTGCCCGATACGGAATGGAACTCGGACCGTATTTGCTCTTTGCCGCTTTTTCCTGAGATGACACACAAAGATGTGGATGACGTTGTCGATACCATAAAAAACATTTTAAAATCATGAACGATCAAACATTACTATCCGTTGTTATTCCGGCGTTTAATGAAGTAGAAAATCTTGATGAACTCATCGCGCGTTGCCTTTTGGCCTGCAACAAGACCGGACGTCCTTTTGAAATTATTCTTGTTGACGACGGCAGTTCGGACGGGTCTGCTCAAAAAATCGAATCAGCCGCAAAAGAGAATCCCGGTAACGTGGTTGGGGTTTTTTTAAACAGAAATTACGGACAACACGCGGCGGTCATTGCCGGATTTGAGCAATCCAGAGGTGATATTATTATAACATTGGATGCTGATCTCCAAAACCCGCCCGAAGAAATTCCGCGACTGGTCGAGGCCATCGACAAGGGATATGACGTGGTGGGAAGCGTGAGGAGGCACCGGCGGGACTCGCTGTTTAGAAAGGCAGCTTCCGCGGTTGTCAATAAAGGGGTTCAGAAAGCCACCGGTGTGATGATGCATGACTACGGCTGCATGCTGCGCGCCTATCGAAGACATATTGTTGAGGCGATATTGAAGTGTAGGGAGCACAGCACATTTATTCCGATTCTTGCCAACAGCTTTGCTCGATCCACCACCGAGATTGATGTCAAACATGAACCACGGAAACAAGGCGAGTCCAAATATAACCTTATGAAACTGGCGATGCTGCAGTTTGACCTTCTAACCAGCATGACAACCTTTCCGCTGCGCGTGCTGAGCATACTCGGAGGGATAATCTCAGCGGCCGGCATTGGTTTTGGCGTGTTCCTTTTGATCATGCGAATGTATTACGGGGCGGAATGGGCGGCCCAAGGCGTGTTTACGCTCTTTGCGGTTTTATTTATATTTGTGGGCGCTCAGTTTGTCGCCATGGGACTGCTGGGTGAGTATATCGGCAGAATATATTATGACGTAAGAGCCCGCCCCAGATATTTCGTCCAGCGGATTTCAGACGGCAGCGATACAAAATAGTTAGAGATGCGCTGCCCCAGAATTTGAAATTAAAATAACCAATAACGAATAAATAACGAATAACGAATAACGTCTAATCGTGTTTTGACTCGATTAGAGTTGGCATAAGAGGTTTGAGGAAAGGACAAATATGAAAGCAATCGTGCTGGCCTATCACAATATCGGATGTATCGGAATTAAAGCGCTGATCAAAAACGGATTTGAAATCGCAGCGGTTTTCACACACAAGGACAATCCAAATGAAAATATCTGGTTTGATTCAGTGGCCGAACTCGCAGCAAGCCGTGGCATTCCCGTATACTCGCCGGAAAATATCAATCATCCAATATGGGTCAAAAAAATTGAGGCTATCGCTCCGGATATTCTTTTTTCTTTTTATTATCGCAACATGATCGGTTCAAACATTTTGAATATCCCGTCGGCGGGTGGATTAAATCTTCATGGGTCGTTGCTGCCGAAATATCGTGGAAGATGTCCCGTTAACTGGGTGCTGGTCAATGGCGAGACCGAAACCGGCGTTACGCTTCATTATATGAGTCCCAGGCCCGATGACGGCGATATCGTCGGTCAGAAAAAAATTTTGATATCGGATACGGATACGGCCCGAACCCTTCATGATAAGGCAGGCAAGGCGGCCTCCGATATGCTCAACAATATTTTACCGGCATTGCGCGAAGGCAAGGCTTCCAGAACGCCCCAAGATCATTCTCTGGCCACTTACTTTGGCGGTCGGGGGCCTGAAGACGGTAAAATCGACTGGAATCAGGATGCCGGTGACATCAGAAATCTTGTGAGAGCAGTAACCCGCCCTTATCCCGGAAGTTTTGCCCATATGGGCCATCGTAAATGCATCTTCTGGGAAGTGAGTATCGTGGATGAAAGCAGCGGTTCGCCCGGAACGGTTCTTTCCGACGATCCATTGGTCATCGCCTGCAGAAAAAACGCCATAAAGGTGGAATTCGGACAACCCGACGACGGATTGTTTATGAGCGGAAAACAACTCGCATCGGAAATGCATTTTGTTCCGGGAATGAAATTCGATGAACTGCCGATATGCCGCATTGAACAGGAACGGAAAAAGCATGTCCTTATTTTAGGGGTTGACGGATTCATCGGGAACCATCTCAGTGAAAGGCTTTTAAACAGCGGAAAATATGAAGTCCATGGAATGGATCTTGGATCGACTTCAATTGAAAGACTCAAGGATCGATCCGGATTCCATTTTTCAGAAGGGGATATTTCCATCCATCGCGAATGGATCGAATATCATGTCAGAAAGTGTGATATGGTGTTGCCGCTGGTGGCCATTGCAACACCCATCGAATACACCCGCAATCCCATAAAGGTTTTTGAGCTCGATTTTGAAGAGAACCTTCGCATTGTTCGCTACTGTGTCAAATATAAAAAGCGCATCATTTTTCCATCTACTTCGGAAGTCTACGGCATGTGTGACGAAGCGGAATTCAACGAGGACCACTCCCGTTTAATTTTAGGACCCATCCGAAAACAACGGTGGATTTATTCATGCTGCAAGCAGATGCTCGACCGGGTCATATGGGCTTACGGCGCTCAAGAAGGGCTGCAGTTCACGTTGTTTCGGCCATTCAACTGGATAGGCCCCCGGCTCGACAGCTTGAAATCTGCACGGATCGGCAGTTCCCGGGCCATCACCCAGTTGATACTCAACCTGGCGGAAGGCACGCCGATCCAACTCGTGGACGGCGGGAGCCAGAAACGCTGCTTTACCGATGTGAAAGACGGCGTCGAATGCCTTTACAGGATTATCGAAAATAACAGCGGTTGCTGTGATAGAAAAATTATCAATATCGGCAATCCCGACAATGAAGCCAGCATCAGAGATCTGGCCGAAATTCTCGTTAAAAAATTCCACCAGCATCCGCTGCATACACAATTTCCTCCCTTTGCCGGGTTTCGCGAGATTGAAAGCAAAGCCTATTACGGGTCCGGGTATGAGGATGTTCAGCATAGAAAGCCAAGCATCGATAATGCGCGGCGACTTTTAAACTGGACTCCGCAGATCGATATCGAACAATCGGTTGAAGAAACCCTCGACTTTTTTCTAAAAGAAGCGGTCAGAACCGGAGAATGTGGTATCGGCCGGCCGAATGATGTCTAACCCGAGACGATAAGTCCATGAAAATCGGTTTGCGAATTGATGTTGATACCTTCAGAGGCACAAAAATCGGGGTGCCGAATCTTTGCGAAATACTGGCAGCGCACAATGTAAAAGCTTCTTTCTTTTTTTCCGTGGGTCCCGACAACATGGGACGGCACCTGTGGCGTTTGCTGCGTCCTGCTTTTTTTATGAAAATGCTGCGTACGAAGGCATCGAACCTTTATGGGTGGGATATTCTTTTAAAGGGAACCTTTTTTCCCGGGCCCGTTATCGGAGAGCGACTGGCCGGTATTATCAGGGCGGCATCAAACAAAGGACATGAAATCGGTTTGCATGCCTGGGATCATCATCACTGGCAAGCTCATATCGATACGATGGACCGACCGGCCCTAAGACGCATACTACTTAAAGGGTTTGATGAACTGACACGAATCACGGGCAAACCGCCAAGCTGCTCTGCCGCGCCCGCATGGAAATGCAACAATCAGGTGCTCTTAGAAAAAGAAAGACTTCCTTTTTACTATAACAGCGATTGCAGGGGAAGAAGTATTTTTTATCCCAGTGTCGATGGTAAGGCGTTATCCCAGCCCCAGATTCCTGTGACGCTGCCGACCTATGACGAAGTGATCGGGCGTGGGAGCGTTTCGGAACTTAATTATAACGAATATATTTTGTCGCTGATAAAACCCGAAGAGTTGAATGTGCTGACGGTTCACGCTGAAGTTGAAGGCATTTCCTGTGCAACAATGTTCGGCCGGTTTTTAAAGAAGGCCCGGTCAAAAGAGATAGCACTTGTTCCTCTGGGCACATTTCTTCAGGAGAACACCCCCGTCGAAAAGTCTTCCATTGAACGCGGAAAAATCCATGGCCGTGACGGATGGGTTTCCATTCAGGTGTAAAATAGAATATGAGAAAATCGTATGTGGCCGCCTTTGGTATTTTTGTGTTTCTTTATATCCTGCCGCTGGGGATCCGGCCTATTATTATTCCCGATGAATCACGATATGCTGAAATTCCCCGGGAGATGATCGTTTCCGGGAACTGGATTGTACCGAAACTCAATGGGCTCAGGTATTTTGAAAAACCTGTGCTGGGATACTGGCTGAATGCCCTATCCATCGAGTTGTTCGGAGAAAATGCCTTCGCCGTCCGCTTCCCGTCGGCCATGGCCACCGGCCTTTCGGCGTTTATTATTTTTTTGCTGGTTCGCCGGTTTTCAGGAGAACCTGCCGCTGCAATCTCGTCCGCGCTGATATTTCTGACCTCATTTATCGTATACGGCATTGGAACGTTCAATGTCCTGGACAGTGTGCTGGCCGTGTTCGTGACGGCCTCCATAGCGTCATTTTTTTTCGCCCATACTGCCGCCGCCTCGAGCAAAAAAAAACAGGGTTTTCTTTTTCTGTTCGGCATTTTTTGCGGTCTCGCATTTCTTACAAAAGGTTTCCTGGCGTTTGCAATTCCGGTGTTGGCCATTGTTCCGTTTATGATCTGGGAGCGCCGGTTCAAGGAGCTTTTTTTCATACCATGGATTCCCATTGCCGGCGCTGTGCTGGTAGCATTGCCATGGGTCGTCCTGATCCATCTTAAAGAACCTGATTTCTGGCATTTTTTTATTTGGAACGAACATATCAAGCGATTCTTATCTTCCGGAGCTCAGCATCATGAATCCTTCTGGTATTATAGCTATTTATTCCCTGCCGCGGCCCTTCCCTGGACATTTTTCTTTCCCGCGGCCATAATGGGATTAAAAAAGAAAGGCATTGAACCATCGATAATCCGTTATGCCATATGCTGGTTCCTTTTTCCTTTTTTATTTTTTTCAATCTCCAAAGGCAAAATTTTAACTTACATCCTGCCGTGTTTCCCTCCTTTTGCGATATTGATGTCAATCGGGATTAAAAAATACCTTGAAACGGGCGGCAAAAAAGTATTTTCTATTGCTGCCGGGTCCTCTTGCGTTCCTTCGCGGTGACCTTATCGGTGGCATTGATAGTGGTTCAATTAATGGGATTTAAGGGATTCAAGCCCTATACGCAAACCTGGAAGTGGGGCCTGGGAGTTGCCGGCTTGATGATGCTGGCGTTTCTTTTGATGATTGCGGCAAGGGCCTTGGATCATAAAACAAAACTCATACTCGTTGTCAGCGCTCCGTTGCTCCTGTTATTTTCTTCCAATTTTATGATGCCGGATCTGACCATTGAACATAAGGCCCCGGGAGCATTTCTGCTGCGCCATAAAGATAAGGTCAAGACAGATACCGTGCTGGTTGCGGATGAAGATCCCATGGGGGCGGTCTGCTGGTTTTATAAGCGAAACGACGTTTATCTTCTTGGAAGCGGGGGCGAGGTGTCCTATGGACTCAATTATGAAGACGCGAAGCAGCGTTCGTTGAATCTGGAACAATTTAAGGATCTCATTAATAAAGCCGCCGGCAAGGAACCGGTGGTGCTTGTCGCAAAATTCGACAAGTATACCCGATGGAAACAACGCCTGCCCAAACCGAAATATGAAGACAGCAGCGGGAAGGGCGGATTTGTGTTTGTCCAGTATTAAGCGGGAATAAGGGATTTTCGATCAGTCTGAATATAAAGCATAATACATTCTGATAAAACTTGCATGGCTTTTAAAAGCGATGTCGGGCAACTCATCAAAATGAAAAAAATTGACATCATTTGCATCATCGCCTGCCGTAAGGTTTCCGGAATAACTCTTAACCAAATAGCCAACCATGAGTACGGTGTGATACTGGGCGCTCGGATTGGTGGAAACCCCAAGGAGCATGTCGATTCGTCCCTTTAACCCTGTTTCCTCCGTGAGTTCCCTGAGTGCGGCATGTTCAGGGGTTTCGTCCAGTTCCATAAAACCTCCCGGAAGACACCAGAACCCTTTTTTAGGTTCGACGCTCCGTTTTACAAGCAGCAACCTCGCTTCTTCATCTACTACTACAAGGCACGTGGCAGGGATAGGGTTTTCGTACAGAGGTTCATGGCACTGTTCGCAGAAAAGCCTCAGCCTGCCTTCATATTGTTTTTTTGTGAGTCCGGCGCCGCAATAATGACAGAAGTTTTTAATCCGCATGATTCTTGCCAAACAAACCGGGTGCTTTGCACCCGGATGCAAGTTCAACATTGAAAGTACTAACGTGCTTTGTCTTTGTCCGCCATAAGGCAGCGGACAAATTCAAGCCACCCGCTTTGCGGGTAGCCGTTGACTCATCTAATCGTCGAAGTCCCCTTTGGATTTTTTTCCGGATGTCATCGACGCCGCTTTTTTAATAAATTTTTCCGGAGTCCATTCAGCGGGATCTTCAATTCGGCTTCCTTTTGGACCCGGATCATATGATCCAACTTCGAGAATTCCATTAATGGCAAGCGGCGCCGTGTCCTGGGAATTGAAGACGTTGACAATCATGTTGTAAGCAAATTCTTCAACTCGCTTGACCATTCTTTCTCTAACGGTTTTAGGTTGTCCCATCAACTTGTTTTCAAAAGGCAGGTTGAGTTTCTTATAATTTCCGCGCTTTTAGACCCTTGGATTCGGCATATGCGGTCATCTCTTGCCACATCTCTTCAGTGACGCCCTGATCTTTAACTTTAATAAAATTGCCGTTTTCGTCGAGCATGGCATTGCCGTAATCATTGACTTTCAGGCCCCAGGAGATCATTTGCAGGGCTGTGGCGACATTCGCTTTCGTGGTTCTGGTTTTTGCCGCGATCTCTCTCAATCTTTCAGAACTGTTTCCGGATGTGCCGTGTTGGGCCCCGGAAACCTGGTACTTTGTCAGAGCTTGGTGAATTTCAGCGGTCAAATCAACCTGTATCCCCTGTCCGCTTTCCTCTATGCCGTGCGTTGTTCCGTTATTTAAAGCAATCCAGTCCGGGAAAATATCATGGGCGTTGAGCCCCTGGATGAGAAATAAAGCTTCCTCAACAGTGGAAAGTCCTTCTTTTCCTTTGATCTCACCCACCTCGGTTTCAAGGCTCGCCCACTCGGGAACAAAAGGGTTAAGTGCCAGGCTGGCAAGAAGGTTCTGATCATCCGGCAGATGGGATGCATCAATGGCGATAGAGGTCATTCCCGCTTCAAACAGCGTTGGAATTTCAATCTTTGCCGCATCGACATCCTGTTCTTTTTTGATGCCATAATGGTCGGCGTGGACGGCTACAGGAACAGTGATGCCCAATTCGTTACAGATGGCATCGACCTGCCGGGAAATATTCCAATAGTTGACCGCACAATACGCACTGGCGCCGCCTTCGGATCTGGCGATTTCGATGATGATGGCGGCATTGGCCCTCTGGGCGGCCCGGAGCGCGCCTCGAATCACAAAGTTGTTGCGACCGTTGGCTGCCATGGCAATGGCTTTTCCTTTGGCAAGCATGGCCCGATCAATATATTTTCCGCTGACGATCAGTGCTTTTGAATTTGGAAAAAGTTTTACCACATTGGGCGGGCGGCCGATTTTCAGCGCATCTTCAAAATTTTCTGACCCAACGGTTTTGTTTTTGGACATAGCATAACCTCCTTTGGATAAGCGTTTGCGGGTATGCGGAAAAGATAATGCCTTTCTTACGAGTTATCTCTTTTTGGAGTGAAAATCAT
Source organism: uncultured delta proteobacterium (assembly GCA_963778575.1). Lineage (GTDB taxonomy): Bacteria > Desulfobacterota > Desulfobacteria > Desulfobacterales > UBA11574 > UBA11574. Next base: position 75,404 of record CAVZUV010000015.1, read on the forward strand.
TTGACCTGATATCATGCAGTATTTCAAGAATCTCCGCTCCGGATGAAACCGGCGCCCATAAGGCACCCCAGCCGAGTTGGAACTGAAACAAACCATCGTAGGCCGTATCATGAAATGATCGAATCCGATGGGGAATGCCGTATTCATTCAAAACAGAGTCGATAAGCTGTGCTTCTATGATATTGTCTAAAATGGCTATATTTACAAATTCCTGATCTTTTCTTTCATTCATATCGTGATCGCATACCCTAAACACATAAAATATTTTTTTATTTTACGCCCAGTTAGATGTTCTTTAAGACGAAAAGATTAAATCCGAAAGCTGCATCAATAGTATTGTTACCGGAATCATAAATTTAGTCAATTAGAAAAAACGGATTGAGAACCAAATGCTAACATATGTATGGAATAAATTACATATTGATTGAGAACTTTATTACATATTCTTTAAAATATCCTATTAAATAGATGTATAATTATTTGTAATATTAATAAATAAAGAACATTGCGGCGTCGGCACGGCTCTTGCTTATAGGGAGGCCGCGGACGGATGTTCGATCACATCCATGAAAGCCGTTTTTGTTGGTTCATAAATAGATATTCCCCAATGGGTTGAGAGATCAATATTACTATATATTGTTGTTTAATATGTCTTGACATACAATATCTCGTTTGCTACTGATAAATTTATTCGTTTGGTCGGGTGTCTTTTGAACATATTTTCGCGATTGGCCGGACCAAAGCAAAGATCCTATCTCAACGGAGAAAGGGAAGATTCATTGGCGTTGTCATCTGGCGCCTTTGTCTCAACAATGCATTGGGCTTATGAACAACGAAAACAAATTAATTGAAATAACCCAAACAGATTCAAATCCGGGACGCTTTGCAAACGGAAGGGAGATTCGCAAAAAGTATCTGATTAATAAGCTGAATTATATCAACTTTCAAGATGACGTCGTTCTCGTAAATTTTAGACATCTCAAATACAATCATATCGTTTCCCACCCGGCCAAGCCGCAACCATGCCTTGGAGAAGAGCTGAAATGCCTTTGGACCGAGACAGATAACATCCGTCAACAGCTGTCATCTTATAAATTCCAGGAAATCGTTGTCCCGAACGGTAAAAAGAAATTATTGGTAACATCCAGCGAGGTCACGATTGATGACTTGGGAATTTGTATCGTTCTTCCGGACACATGTTTGGAGGTCAGTCCCCGAGAAATGAGACGCCATTCTTGCAAAGGCGTCAATGTCCAGCTCGTTCAGAACAGCGTTCCGTTTTACGGTGTTCTCGTCGATTTCAGCACGGCATCTTTTCGCATCGAAATCACTGCAAAACCACCTCAGACATTTCAATGGATCAACCCGAATATTCCGGTCAATCTGATATTTTCCGATGAAAACGAGGTTCTCTATTCAGGGGAATGCAGAATCATCAAAGAGACCGACGGCCATAAAACGAAAAATTATGTTCTTGAGCCGGTAAGTTATCAAATTCAAAGGTTTAAACCCAAAGAGTTCCGAAGCGACCGTCAGAAACTGGTTCCTTCACCGACGATTATCTTCAAGCATCCGCTGATCGAAAAGATGATCAACCTCAAGGTCATTGATCTCTCGGGTTCGGGGTTTGCGGTGGAGGAAGACAGGTATTATGCTGTTCTTTTGCCCGGTATGATCATTCCCGAACTGGAAGTGAACTTTGCTAACAACTTCAGTATCAAATGCAAGGTCCAGGTCGTGTATCGCCAACTCAATGGTGAAGAAGAGGCCGGCAACCGAGTGAAATGCGGCATGGCCATTCTGGATATGAATATCGATGACCATGGAAAGCTTTCTGCATTGCTCCATCAGGCAAAAGACGGCCACTCTTATGTTTGTAACCGGGTTAATCTGGACGCTCTCTGGAAGTTTTTCTTTGATTCCGGTTTCATTTATCCTAAAAAATATGTATTTATTGAAGCAAATAAAGATAAAATCAAAGAGATCTACGCAAAACTTTACACCCAAAATCAAAAGATCGCGAGACATTTTATTTATCAGGACAAGGGTCGAATCCTGGGCCATCTTGCCATGATTCGGTTTTATGAAAATACATGGTTGATCCACCATCATGCTGCAGATCGATCAGCTTCACTGAGAGCAGGTATGGCCGTTCTGGATCAGATCGGCCGTTTTATAAATGATTCTCATCAGTTCTACAGTATTCGAATGAATTATGCCTTCTGTTATTTCAGACCTGAAAATCGATTCCCCAGTCGTGTATTCGGCGGGGTTTTTGATAATATTAAAGATCCTAAAGGGTGTTCACTCGATACATTCGCCTATTTTCACTGCCGAAAATCCCCTATAAATGGACAAGCCCTGGAGGGGCCATGGGATTTAACACCCACACAGGCCGAAGATTTTTCTGAGCTGCAAAATTTTTACGAGTTTTCATCAGGCGGCATCATGCTGGATGCCTTGGAATTGAAGGGAAATGGAGGCATAGAAGAACTTTCAACTGAATATCAGAAGCTTGGTTTAAAGAGAGAAAAGCAGGTTTTGTCTTTGAAAAGAGGCGGCAAGCTCAAGGCGGTGTTTTTGATAGATATTTCAGATGTCGGTTTGAATCTTGCCGATCTGACCAGCAATATTAAAATCATCGTGGTCGATTCAAGGGAACTGACAAAAGACATTTTGTATTTGGTACTTTCCCGGCTCTCCCAAAAATTCGAGCAAGATGAGATACCGGTACTTGTTTATCCGGTCAGCTATGTTGAAAACAATTCCATACCCTATGAGAAATTATATCATCTTTGGGCCCTGAATATGCAGTATACGGATCAATACTTTAAGTACCTTGATGATTTAATGAAAAAAGATCATTCTTAAGCGACTGAGTCTATAAGACTTAATTTAATGCCTTGCGACCTTTGCATGAGATTAGGGGAGTATAGGTAAACCGTCTGGGATCGGCAAAAAATCGCATAAATTCCCCATAGAATTCTTCAAAACCGCCATTATATTCTTTAAATCGGTATCCTGATCTTTTTACCGCAACTTCAACCTTCTTCTTCCAGTTGAGTCCTTATAACTCGTCAATTTTTTCTAATAAATATGATTTTTTAATGTAGGCTTTTGTTCCCAATTTTTGAGCTTTTTTGATAGGTTCCGTTATATATTATAAACAATTTTGATATTGTGAAAACCGATTCTCTTTGATTTAGACTTGCCAGTATGCGATTTACAATATAGTAAAGATTGTTTTGTCCTACAGGGGGAAAAACAATTGTTGATGAAGCAGACAATGTAATGTATTAAAAATATAACATTTGGCGGGGCTATGATTAAAAATGCCATAACATCATGTTTTGTCTCAACGCAAACATGGTCTTGCTATTCAGTCTAACATAACCACAATTCACAGACCTTTCAAAATAATTGACGAGTAAATCAATATGAGTATAGATGCAATTATAATATCAGATTATGGTGCAGACACTTTTTCGGGTGTAAGTTCCCTTAGACTAGAAATTGAAGAGAGGGTTGCACTAATACAGGTTGTCTCAAACTTGGTTAAAAATCAAGGGCGCATTGACTTTGTGATTGAGGGAGATGATAAAAGGAGTTGGTCATCTGCACCAAAACTGAATGGAATTTACCTCCATAACTACCTGACAATAAATGAATTTGATGTTGAGATGATTAATAGCTATTTTGAAGAAAGAGATAAATTCAATCGGTTACTTAAACAGTCACCTCGGGCAGTAATTATTTCTACCACTTTTATTCATTCCAAACAGCTTCTTCGTAAACTTGTTGATGATATTCGTTCTTTAGCACCGGATATCTATATTATCGTTGGTGGAACCTTCATATATCTATCTTATCTCCTGCTTCAAAAGTCTCATGATCAAAACTTCGATACAGAGTCAGCCAAAGATGATTATCTTTTTCTCGATAACAGGAATGAACCATTGGTTGATCTTTATATTATTAGTCTCCACGGTGAAGAGACGCTGTGTGAATCTTTAAGAAGGATCAAACAGGACCGTTCGATAGATGATTTGCCGAATTCAGCTCATCTTGAGGGGGAAAATTATGTAATCAACAAGCAGATAGACGACAATCCTAAGGCTGGAGACATTGTTATTGATTGGGAATTACTTCCGGAGGCCATTTTTAAATCCGGTGTAACCCCAATGCAAGCTAGCAATGGTTGCCCTTATAAGTGCGCTTTTTGCAATTTTACGAAAAACCGTCAAAATATTTTTATTAAGCCTATAGATCAAATTATTGATGAGTTGAAAACTTTATCGAATCGCGGTGTTCGATATGTCAGATTTGTAGATGACAATTTCCGTCTTGGGAAGAATGATCTCAACCAATTTTGCAAAAAGTTGATTGATGCAGATCTTCAAATTCGTTGGATGAGTTTCATTCGAGCGAGCGCGTTAAAAAAGGTTAACATGGAATTGCTTCGACGGTCCGGCTGTATAGAGGTCCAATTGGGCTTGGAATCTGCAGATCCGCAAATATTACGAAACATGAACAAAAAAGCTACGCCCGAGTTGTATGCTGAAGTTGTAAGGAAATCACTTGCTGCCGGTATTAATTGCTCATGCTGTTTTCTTTTTGGATTTCCAGGTGAAACAGAAGAATCTTCCCTTCGCACGAGAGAGTTCATAAAAAGTATAGAACACCCTCAGTACGACGGAATTTTAACATGGTCCATATTTCCTTTTATATTAGCTCCACTGGCCCCGATATACGAAAATGAAAGCAGGAAAAAATATGGATTAACAGGATATATGCAAAATTGGGAACATAACACTATGGACTCTAATAAAGCGAGAGAAGAAGTGAAAAAGACATTCTTCGAACTTGATAATTCCGGTCCCATTTATAATGGTGATAATTTGGATATGCTCTTTGATCTGGTTCCATCAAAGCGTAAAAAGTTTGTATCGATTCGGCATAGATTGTCAAAATTAGCGGTGAAGTATCCACTTAAGAAACAAGATATTATCCAAGCTTTTAGTGAAGTATTCACTAAAAAGAAAAATATATGAAAAAATTTGTTAAATATGCATGAATGAATTTGCCATCAGCCGGAATATGCAGGGATTTGCTTGAATTAACACTCTAGTTCCTCATATATTATTACTTAATCCCGCTATTTCCATGAACAGGAAAATAACCTGGCTTCTATTAAACTATTAAAAACATCTTCCATTAAGTCACATCTTCTCAAATCCAAAATATCTAACCTCTTAGAGTATTAGGAATTTCTTTATAATTAATATGTTTTATCGAAATAACAAAAACTTTGGAGAATAAAGATGAATTAATTGGATCTTATTGAAACGCTCAAAACGGGAGCGGGGTCAATAAAAATTAGCCTGCGACAGTTGTGAACCCATTCCTTCATGAAATATCAAACGCTATGACAAGTGGAGATAGGGTGGAAATCAGAGGACGGTTTTCATTTCATGCCAAAAATTATAAAGCATAAACCATCAGAATATATATATATACTATCAGTTCAGTGCCTTTCGTCCCTTGCAGGAAATTACGGGAGTATACGTAAACCTCCTTGGATCGGTAAAAAATTGTTTAAATTCTTCAATAAACTCTTCAGATCCTCCTTTGTATTCTTTGAACTCATACCGTAACTTTTTTACGGCAACTTCTATTTTTTTGTTCCAGTTAAAAGCATCGATTTCCTTCAATTCTCCAAAAATCAGATGGTGCGGGGCAAGATTCACATCGATATCTTGGTAGCCAAGATCATAAAGATATGAATAGAGTTTGATTCCTACATAAGGGTCAAAATCAGCATTCTTTTCCATAGCTTTCATTAATCCGTAAAGTGTTCTTGTAAGCCTTTTTGAGAGCCCGAAGTGGTTCAGGCAGTTATAGTCCAAGATCAATAAGGCACATAATTCCTCCAGGCTTCAAGATACTCGATATATTCTTAACGATATTGAAACTTTCGGATCGATAATATTCGAGGACAAATCGGACCCAAATAAAATCAAACATCCCCAAATCTTCTAAAGGTTCACAAATATCTCTCCGACATAGGTATTTTATATCCGTTTTCTTTGTAATGTTTTTTTGCATAATTAATTCTATCTTCAGCGATATCGACTCCTACAACTTCGCCATTTGGTTGCACCAGGTTATGCAGATAAAGGAGGTTTTGCCGGAACCAAAACCCAAATCGGCAACCCGCATTCCCGGTTTTATACCGGCCCACAGTGCCTGATTTTCAATGATTTTAGCGTCCGTTTTCATATCAAGACGAAACGTTTCTTCGTCTCTTTCCATTAAATATCCACAATGATTCATATTAGAAATTTTCATAATTTTTATTAATTCAGAATTGATTAACGTCTAATAAATGTCTCAACGGTGCTCCTTGTCGGTATGTAAATTTATTCTTTAAATTGATGTTTTTATATTTCCGATAATGATCGGAATTTTTGAATGCCTTACAATAGGATGCATTGAATTTATAAGCAATGATGGTTGCGATCAAGCTTTTTGTGTCAAAAAGCGTAGAAAAAGTTCTCTTTATCGTTTCCCATAAGCTATAAATAAATCTTTCTCAAATAGGTAAATCCCATATATACATCTTCTATAGATATCTTTTTTTGGATTGAAAAGTAGTGTCGAAAAACGATAATTGATCCATGCTTCAGGGAAATCTTGATTTAAAATTCTATTTTCTTTCTGATCGTTTCTGCCAAAGTTCTGTGCCTGGTAAAGGCGTTGGTTTAGTAGTTTGAAAAACATCAATATGTGAAGATTTTATAAATTTTAGTGTAGGAATGGAACACCGAAGATATCATCTTCATCACCACCCAATACAAAAGCACCGAGAAAAGCAATTCCCGATTTACGAATTCTTTTGATAAATTCTTTGTATCTATTTTGTTGAAGTCGTTCAAATTAATAGTTTTTCCATAAGATTGAAGGGTTTTAGGGTTTACGGATTCCATACCGACAAAAACAATTCTTATTCCCGCTCTGGCTGCAAGCCGAACTAGTTCTGGATATTCTCCAAAAGTATAGAGGTTTGTGCGAAAAATATCTTTTTGATGTTTTTTTCCAGGATTTCGTAAAAAAATTTTTGGGTCCACTCCAGATCTTTCTCCCCATAACCAATGATATTATCATCGGCTATCATTATTTTATTTTGTGGTATTTGTTCGAGTTCTTCTATGACTGCATCTAAAGGACGTCTCCGAAAACGCCGGCCGTTGAAAGCAGAAACAGAACAAAAAGTGCAGTTCATGGGACATCCGCGGGAAGTCTGAATGCTGCCCCACTGATAGTAAGGGTTTCGTAATATATCTCGTCGCGGAAATGGCAAATTCTCAAGGTCTATCCATGTTCCCTCGTATTGTTTTTGTAACTTACCACTTTCAAAATCTTCGAGCACTTTTGGCCAGATATTTTCGGCTTCTCCAATAACAACTGTATCGCAATAACTCGAAGCGCTTCTTCCGGCATCATGGATACATGGATGCCACCAATTATAGTGGGGGTACCATTTTTTCTATAAATATTAGCAATTTGGTATGCGCGATAAACCGAAGCGGTATAGGCTGTAATGCCTACGATATCGGCTTCCCGGTACGTAAAAGGTTCGATATTTTCGTCTAAAATCTCTATTTGATAATGACTGGGAGTTACTGATGCCAAATATGGAAGATTTAAAGGAGGGAAGGCCGTTGCACGGATATTTCCGAGAACTTTATGAGTATTTGAAGGGTTAATTAATAAAAGACGTGGCATAAAATATCCTTATTTAAATTAATCCGTCAACGAAAATATGTGTGAATAAATTTCATCTTAAGTGATGCAAATTAAAAAAGGATAACTTATATTTTTTATTTATCCAGTTCATCCCTTACAACCTGCCCAATTTTTTCTATGAGATATGGCTTTTTTACATATGATGTTGCACCCAACCGTTGAGCCTCTTTGACCCGCTCTGTTTCAGAATACCCGCTGGCGATTATGGCTTTTTGATTGGGGTGTATTTCAAGAATTTTTTTGTATGTATCGAGTCCGTCAATTCCGGGGCCCATGATCATATCCAGCACCAGAAGGTCTGCCGAATGATGTTTCATGTAATCAACCGCCTCCTCGCCACTCGAAACGGCAGTAACGGAATATCCCAATTTCGACAGCATTTCAGAGGCGATTTTTCTTTGATCTTCCACATCGTCCACGACTAAAATAGATTCTCCATTGGCCATAATATCATCTATGGAGAACAGCGGGGCATCATGGGTCAGCTCTTGCCGGATAACCGGGAAATAGAGCGTAAATTCGGTTCCTTTGCCCCCGGCACTTTTTACGTCAATATAGCCTTTGTGGTCTTTAACGGTACCCCAGACCACCGCCATTCCCAATCCCGTACCGCTTTTTCCCATTACTTTTTTGGTGTAAAACGGTTCAAATATTCTTTCCAAATCTTCGGAAGGGATTCCGATACCCGTGTCGCGAACGTTGAGTATGACATAGTCTCCCTCCTTGATTTTGTCGAAGCCGCTTAAGGATTGGTCAATATACCGGTTTCTTGTAGATATAATAATCTCACCCAATTTCGGAATTGCCTCAGCAGCATTTGTAACCAAGTTCATGAGAGTTTTGGATAGATGAACCGGAGAGCCTAAAATGTGCAGCAGGTCTGTTTCAAAATCTGTTTTGTATATGAACATTCGGATGATTCATCCTCAAGTTTTCAAATTCAGGACTTTTCAAGTATTCTGAAATAATCGAATTCAAATTAACGACTTTTGTTGTGACGACGCCTCTTCTTGCAAGGGTCAACAAATCCTGAACAATGGCAGCAGCTCTTTCACCGGATTTTTGTATGGTTAAAATCGGTTTTCTTAGCGGGCTATCCTGGGGAATATCCATTAATAAAAGTTCAGGGTAACTCACGATGCCGGATAGGATATTATTCAGATCATGGGCGACGCCGCCGGCAAGCGTTCCGATGGCTTCCATTTTCTGTGCCCGCTGAAGACGCGTTTCCAATTCTCTTTTATCTTGTTCCGAACGCTTAAGTTCCGTGATATCAGTACCGATGCAGAGAATTTCTATAAGGTTTCCATGGCTATCGAATATAGGCCTGTAGGTCCATGCAATCCAGACTTTTTTGCCATTTCTGAGCATACTTTTTATTTTCGTTGATTATCGGTTTTTCAGGAGAATGTTTTAAAAGGTTCAACAAATTTTCAAGATATGTTTTTGTTGATTCGGTGTTGGGAAAATCGTTCCTTCCAAACTTTTCCCAAGTATCTCATCTTCAGTAAAACCAAAAAATTTTGGGCAAATTCATTAAAAAAAGTAATATTTCCATCGATATCTCTTCGCATGATAATGCTGTTGGCATTTTCAACAAGCTCGCGATATTTTTTTTCGCTTTCTTGAATTTTTTGAAATGATTTGGCATTATTGATGCCGACTGCTGTTTGTGAAGCAACACCTAATAATAAATTCATATCACTGGTTGTAAGAGGTCTTTTTGATTTGAGATTATCTACGGCAACTATTCCAAGAGATTCATGTTCATAGACAATAGGCACACATATCAGGGATTAGAACTCCATCGCTTTAGCAAATTCAAACTTCTTTTTGATAGTGTTTTTTCAATTTCAGAAATGTCATTTACCAAAAATGGTTTTTGATCTTTAAACGCTACCACAAACACGCCTTTGGATTCAGGATTGTCAAGGTGAAATTCTGTTTGCTTGTAGAAATTCCTCTTTTTCCTTGGTGTAACCGTATCCAGCAATGTAATAAAGACGAGTTTTATTCGCTATTGGCAAGCAGGATCAAACCGCGATCAAAATCAATATGGTTTTCATGATATGCTGACTACAGATTTGATGAGTTTATCAATATCTAAAATTGAAGAAGTTGCTTGACCTATTTCCTGAACAAGCAGTGCATTATTATGGCGAATAGATATTTCATCTCGCAATAAGATCCTTTGCCTGCATCACCTTGAATTTTAATGGTTTTCAGTTAACTCTTTTTTTTCAAGATGTTCGGAAATAAATGATAAACTCAGAGTAATAAGTGAACAAAGAATCACCAGAATTCCCCAAGTTATGAGAGGGTAATACAAAGAATGAACCCTATAGAGATGAACGATATGAGCAGCAGTAGAATAATTCCGGATACGTTTCCATATAATAGAGGGCGTTTTTTCCCACGAGATGATATAGTGGCAGGCATCATCTCCTTTATGGAAACACATAGGATGATCAATATTGGCAAATCTTGTCAGTAAAGAACTTTCCTAGGGATTCAAAGACACCGATACGATTTTCGCATTGATAAGGTTTTTCGTTTACTCCGGGATTAGGGGTGGCGACAATTTCAACTTTGTTTGCCCCAATTTTTTTACTTTGATATAGCAGCCCGACTCATGATAGGATAACGTTTCCCATCAAAAGATAAACAGATGTAGGTTCATAAATCCTAATAAATATTGTTTTGCAGGTCCCATCCCTTTATGTGATGTTGTATAGCGTCCTGCCTCTCTAGCGATATTTGGATTGCCTGTTTTTTTAACCAGAATTTCCTGAAAGTGATCGATTTGATCTTGGGTGAACCAGTGGGCCTGATCTTCTACCTCATATCTGGACATACCTGCATATTCTAATATAGAATCAATATCCAGATCAGGATAACTGTTCTTGATATATTCCAAATATGTCTTGGTAATTCGACTGTTATAAATAGGTGCTGTGTCGGTCACTGGCCCGATTCCTTTTAGACTTTGGGTCTTAGGCATCAATTGTCAATCGCAATCGCCGGAAATCGTGGCCCTTTCGATTGATAAGGCTTGAAAACTTAGGATAAAAAGTTATTGAAAAAAGATTACAAAAGAGAAGGGTTTATGTCAAGCGAAGACTGGCCAAGCCAAGACAGGGAGTGGATCGAACCATCATAATTTGACGTTTCAAAAATTCCTTCGTTTTTAAAAGCGTTCGATCAGCTTGTCAATGAGATATGAACTCTCTCGCATTGCCTGTTCACTGAATGGTCCGAACCAATCGGCGATTTTTTTGAATTCGGCAAGAAACGCTTCTTTATCACCGATTTTGACCATTTCAAGATTCGTGGCCAGGGATTCAAGGTACTCCATCAAAAGGACGCATCGTTCCGGTGATGCAAAGATTATTTCTGCGTAAAGAGATGGATCCTGAGCGAATAGCCGACCCACCATTCCGAGCTCAAGGCGATATATCGGGCTGGAAAATTCCAGCGTTCGCGGCAAGTTAATCTGTTTGCGGCGAAGAAACTGACCGAAAGCAAAAGTTGCAAAGTGCCGCACCGTTTGGACGATAGACATGATCTTGTCGTGTTCGTCGGCATCGACTTGCAGTATAATGCTTCCCCAGGCGCTGAATTGGTCGATCAGCCACTGACAGCCGGCGATATCCCTCCCGGGCGTCACCACAACAATTTGTTTGTCCATGGTCGATGGGGTAGGGCCAAAAAGCGGATGTAACCCGATCACCGGACCGCGATGCGCTTCAAGCATAGCAGTGAGTGGAATTCTTTTTATGCTGGTGATATCCGCCAATACACATTTTGGGGGCAGGTGAGCGGCAATTTTTTTGACAACCGATACAGTGACTTCAATGGGGACACTGATCAGAGCCAGTTCGACATCCTGGCAAAGGCGATCAACATTCGGCCAATCCTGACAATCCAAAATTCGAACATGATATCCGGCAGCGGCAAACCATTGATGAAAATATTGCCCCATGCTTCCCAGTCCCCCGATAAGAAGGACGCGTGCTCCTGCGCGAACCCCTTTTCGTGCCATTTGTGCGGTTTGTTCAACTCGTGATTGGCGGAGAATTCGACGGTAAATTTCTTCAACATAATCCGGGTTGAGTCCTGTTTTAGCGCCTTGGCTACGACGGTGTGAGATCAAATCTTCTTCCCTTGCGGGATGATAAACCGGTAGATTGTGGGCTTTTTTTAGCTGAACGATGCGCTCGACTTCGGCCTGGCGTTCGGCAAGCAAAGATACGATCTTTTGGTCGATGGCATCGAGTTGCAGTCTCAGGCGTTCGAGTTCTTGATCAACATGAAGATTTTCAGATTTTTCATTGGGCGCTGATACAGGCGGGTTTGGATTTTTGTTTTTCATAATTTTTGTGATAATATTTGAGTATGTTTGATATTGTTAATAAAACTGGTCGATTTTCAAAGGCGATGGTTTATAACATTTTTATAAGGTACTTGGCAAGGATAAGTAAAATCCTAAAAATGTATTGGAGCCGCCGTTTCAGGTTATTCTTGCCTTTGTTGTCAAATAGAGGTAAACACCAACCATTAAGACCTTGATCGGATGTAAACAAAACGGGGAAATATAGAACTCAGGAGCTTCGCCCCAATTGACCTGTGATCTGGATGGAATATTGGAATAATGGGTTTAATAGTATTCTCTCGATTTCGAAGAAAGACTTTTCCCGCCTTGTCGGGATAGAAATTCCGAGACGTTAAACGCAAATATCACATTTTAAAAAAAATGCTTATGAAACCGATTAAAACAGTTTTGATTTTTACAACAGCCCTTTTTTTGGCGGCATGTGCAATTAAGCCGGTTCCTGAAAGAGTAGGGCCTTCGTATGCGCTTTTTTCACAGGCTGAAAAAATGTTCGACGCAAAATCTTACGAAAAGGCACTTGCGGACTTTAATGAATACCTGAAACGATATCCGGATGGGCCTCTGGCTGATGCAGCTTTGATGAAAATGGGATCGATCTATACGATGCTTGAGAAATATCAACTGGCGCGGAGTATCTATCAACGCGTCATCGTCGAATATCCTAAAAGTCATTTTGTCTCCGACGCCCGATTTGAAATGCTCGTTACATATTACAAGGATGGCGATTATGGGGATGCTATTGAGCAGGCGACGGATTTCCTCAAACATACGACTTCCAGGGTTCACACTCTCAAAACATACTTGCTGCTTGGCGACATTTACAAGGCTATGGGATCTCCAAAAGACGCCGTCAATTACTACATCATGGCCCTGAAAGATTCAAAAGGTACGGAAAAAGACAACATTATCGAGGCGTTGAAAGATGCTGTGCGGCGACTGGAATCCGAAGATATCGTATCTCTTATCGATCAGGTTAAAGATAATATCCCCAAAGGTTATCTTATGTTTCAGTTGGGGATAGACTATGCCGAAGAAGAAAAGTATAATGAGGCTTTAAAGGTTTTAGCCGCCTTTACGGAAAAATTTCCCCAACAGGAAAATGTAAAGCAGGCTCAAAAACTCATCGCTGAAATCAATAAACGGTCCGTCTACAGCCGTTACACGATTGGATGTTTGCTCCCGCTGAGCGGTTCCTTCAGTATTTACGGTAACAGGGCGTTAAAAGGTATCGAATTTGCTTTTAATCAATTCAACGCGTTAAACCCCCAGTCTCCCATCAAAATACTCATAAAGGATACGGCGTCAGATCCGGTCAAGGCGGTGACGGCTGTGAAACAATTGTTCGAAGAAAACGTTGCTGCTATCATCGGGCCAATTGTTACGGCCGATTCCGCCGCTAAAGCGGCGCAGGATTACGGGATTCCGATAATCACCCTGACACAAAAAGAAAATATCCCTGAAATTGGAGAATATGTTTTCAGAAATTTTATTACACCCGAGATGCAGGTTAAGGCCCTGGTGTCTTATGCGACCAAGGAACTCGGTATCAGGGATTTCGCAATCCTTTATCCCAAGGAAAAGTACGGCGAAACATTTATGCACCTGTTTTGGGATGAGGTAATTGCCCATGAGGGTAAAGTGGTCGGTGTTGAGTCGTATAATCCGGATGGGACCGATTTTGCCGACCCCATCAAAAAACTCGTAGGCCTTTATTATAAAGTACCTGAAAATCTAAAGAATGTTGATGACACAGTTGGTAAAAACAAACCGGATAATACACCATCTGGAAATATTATTGAAAGCGAGCTATTGCCTTTGGATGAAGAATCTGAAAGCTACGGCACAGAGGAAAATGGGAAGCCGGAAGCCATTATCGATTTTGATGCGCTCTTTATTCCCGATGCTCCCAAAAAATCAGGATTGATTGTTCCTCAGCTCGCTTTTTACGATGTGAAGGATACATCCTTGCTGGGCACCAATTTATGGCACTCGGAGAGCCTGATCGATATGACCCGGCAATACGTCCAGGGAGCTATTATGCCGGATGGATTTTTTAGCCGGTAGCAAAACCGGCAATGTCAGAAAATTCGTTGACGGATTTTATAAAAATTTCAATGAGAAGCCCGGATTTATAGAGGCAGTTGCTTATGATAGCGCATGGATAATGTTTCAGATAGTGAATCGGCCTGATGTTCGATATAGAAGTGCCATTAAAAATGAACTCAAACGGCCTGAAGGTTTTCAAGGAGTAACCGGCCTGACTTCTTTTGAGTGGAACGGAGACGCTCGAAAAAACCTATATCTTTTCCAGATAAGAGGTCAACGGTTTGTAGAGTTGACGCGACGGTAAGTGTATGAAGTTCGCTTATAAGGCGTATAATTTTCTCAACATAGGATTATTCTTTGTTTTTTTTCCTTTTTTTTGGCTTTATTCTCGCCTGTCCGGCCGCTTCGGCGACAGCATCGGTCAGCGCTTCGGTTTTTACCCCGGTCCATATCTAAACGGCATCGCAGGTTCACCGAGAATATGGATTCATGCAGCCTCGGTGGGGGAAGTAAGCGGCGCCGAAGCGATTATCGAGTCTCTGGTGAGATTAATGCCGGATTGTGCCATAATCCTTTCCACAACAACAGAGCACGGCCAGCTTCTGGCCCGGAACAAATTCGGCTCAAAAGTTGCGTGCATTTATGCACCGCTTGATTTTTTTGTTTCCGTGCGCAGGGCGCTCTTAGCCGTTCGACCGGATATTCTGGTATGCCTTGAGACCGAAATCTGGCCGAACTGGTTGTTTGCGGCCCGTAAACTGGGTGTGAAGGTGGCCCTTATCAATGGGAGAATTTCTGGCAGGTCTTTCAAAGGATATTTAAAGATTCGATTTCTAATTCAAGAAACCTTAAATCAGATTGAAGCGTTTAGTATGATTCAGGATGAAGATGCCCGGAAATTGATGATGCTGGGTGTTCCCCGAAAAAGAATTGAAGTCAACGGAAATGCAAAGTATGATCTTTTGATAGGTCGCGCCGATTCCCGCGTTAAAGAAAAAAATGAAAAGCTTTATAATTTAACGGGGAAGGAACGGGTTTTGGTTGCCGGAAGCACACGGGGGTCGGAACATGAGATCGTCCTGGATATTTATAAAAAGATTCATGAAACCCTGCCAGAAACCCTTCTGATCATCGCACCGAGGCATATTAATAAAATCCGGCATGTTATCGACGCGGTTAAGAAAAGAGGGCTTCCGTATCAATTAAGAACAGAAATTGACAACGCCGATTCCCCAAGGACAGCCCCCATCGTCATCATCAATACCATCGGGGATTTGCAGTCCACCTACAGCATTGCTTCGGTCGTTTTTTGCGGCGGAAGTTTGGAACCTTTGGGCGGACAGAATGTCCTTGAAGCGGCCGTATGGGGAAAACCCGTATTATACGGCCCTTCGATGGAAGATTTTTTGGATGCCAAAGCGCTTCTCGATAAAACGGGTGGCGGTATTCAGGTCAAAAATGGCGAAGAATTGACCGAAAAAATGCTCTATTACCTGTTCCATCCCGATAAAGCGGATGCGGTCGGCCGATCAGCCAGAAAAGCCGTGATGTTAAACAAGGGGGCAGCCGAGAAGCATGCGGCGGTCGTTTATCGGTTGCTTGGGGAAACCTCTATTCGTCATTTTTAAGCGATCCCTGGCCTGTTGCTCCAAGGACACTGAGCCATAATTTCCCTATAGGGTCAATTTTTTTTCGCTTTCCCGCCGATGCGATCATGGGTATGTGTACAAAATGGTTATTCCAGCGGCCGATCAATAATTTTGTCTTTCCCGCCATACCTGCATGGACTGCATCGCGGCCCAAAAAGCTGCAAAAAACATTATCATTGGCGTTTGCAGGAAGACTTCTTATCATGTAGCTGGGATCGATATATTTTAAAGATATATCGATCCCTTTGCCGTGAAAATATGACTGTATGGTATGTTTAAGAAACTGGCCGATGTCCTTGAGCCTGATATTTCCGGATTCATCTTTTTCGGTGGTCTCCTCTCCAAAAAACTTCTGACCGGCCCCTTCAGCCACAACGACCACGGCATGCCCTCTGAGATTCAACCGGTGTTCAAGGGCGGCAAAAAATCCGCCCGGTCCTTCAAGATCAAAATCCACTTCAGGTATCAGTACAAAATTGACGTCCTGTTGCGCCAGAGTGGCGGTTGCTGCAATGAAGCCTGAATGTCTTCCCATCAGTTTGATAAGGCCGATACCATTGGGATACCCGGCTGATTCGATATGAGCACTCCTGATCGCCTGAGTGGCAACATCCACCGCGGTATCAAAACCAAAAGACCGGGAGACCAGATAAATATCATTATCAATGGTTTTCGGGATTCCGATAATACTGATTTTCAAATTTCTTTCTGTGATAATTTCGGCTATTTTTGTAGCGGCCATGAGCGTTCCGTCGCCGCCGATCATAAAAAGTATGCCGATGTTTAAGCGTTCGAGGGAGTCGACGATTTCATCGATCAACTGAGGTCCCCTTGAAGATCCGAGGATCGAACCGCCCATTTCGTGTATATTGGCGACGGTTTCGGGTTTGAGATCGATAATATCATGTCTGTATTTTGGAACAAATCCTTGAAGACCGTATTTAAAGCCGATGATGTTCTGGACGCCGTAACCGTAAAAAAGCTCCAGAACAATGGCCCGAATAATATCGTTTAAACCCGGGCAGAGTCCGCCGCAGGTCACCAGTCCGCACCTGAGCTTGCTGGGATCGAAATAAAGTTTCTCTCTCGGGCCGGCCAGCTCAAATGAAATCAATTCTTTCCCCTCTTTGATTCTTTCGATAAGATTGGTTAGATTGACATCCATCACAACCTTATCCGTATCTTTTACAAATGTTAGTTCACCTTTTTCCCCTCTTTTAATGGGAGATGGCACCCGAAGAGGGCCAAGGGTTGGTATTGTGGTATCAATATTCTCAAATATCATGATATCCTCTTCATTTATAAGACGTCGCAGGTTTACCTAAAGGACTTTTATAAAATCGTTACACGGTTTTATGTCCCGTTGAATTTAAATTCGCCTTTACCCAGAATGTCATGAAGGTGTAAAATCCCTTGAATCTTACCTTTGGCATCAATAATAGGGAGCACGGTGATCTGGTATTTTTCCATCATGTTCAGGGCATCATAGGCCGGCGAATTCAGATCGACGGTTCGAGGATTTTGGGTCATAACGTCCTCAACGCTTAAATCGACAATGGATTTTTTATCGGCAATCATACGTCTTAAATCGCCATCGGTGATGATCCCGGCAAGGGTCTTGTCTGATCGAAGGACCAGCGTCACTCCCAGCTCCAGACGGTTGATTTCCTTTACCGCATCTTCCATAGTGGTCCCTTCAGAAACCTGAGGAACTGAGGTGCCGGTTAGCATGATGTCTTTAACTTTGCTCGACAGACGTTGCCCCAAGATGCCCCCGGGATGAATCTTTTTGAAATCGCTTGATTTAAAATGCTTTTTGTTGATCAGGGCCACGGCAAGTGCGTCCCCCATGGCAAGGAGGACGGTTGAACTCGTGGTTGGTGCGAGTCCCATGGGACATGCCTCTCTTTCCACAGCGACATCGATAACGATATCGCTGTTTTTCGCCAGTGTCGAAGTTGTGTTCCCGGTAAATGCAATGATGGCGCATCCGATTTTTCTTATACTGGGTATGAGTAAATTCAGCTCATCGGTCTCTCCGCTATTGGAAAGTGCGATGAATATATCATCGGCGTCTACCATACCGAGATCACCATGCATGGCCTCGGAAGGATGTAAGAAGAGAGATCGTGTTCCGGTGCTGTTTAATGTGGAAACAATTTTTCGACCGATCAGGCCGGATTTGCCGATACCGCTAATAATCAGCCTGCCTTTGGATCGACAGATCAGTTCCACCATTTTAGGAAAGTTCTCGTCAATGCGTTCAGCAAGTTTCAGAATTCCTTCGGCTTCAATTTTTAGAACCTTTATGGCTTCTTGTAT
The DNA here is from genome assembly GCA_963778575.1 of uncultured delta proteobacterium. Lineage (GTDB taxonomy): Bacteria > Desulfobacterota > Desulfobacteria > Desulfobacterales > UBA11574 > UBA11574. The sequence continues at coordinate 93,620 of CAVZUV010000015.1, forward strand.
AATCATGTTTATTCTAATCCCTTTTGTTTATGTTCAATCAGGGTTTGAAACGATGCGCCGGGCTCGTCAAATGCCGGCGTATTATAACATTTATTCACAATATTTCACCAATAATATTGATACGCATGTATCTTGTTAAATTTGTAAAGAATATATGACAAATAACTTGTCAATTTTCAAATAAAAAATCAATAGGTCATTTGGCAGCGATATCCATTGAATTTTTTTAAAAAATATGGTTGACAAGCATTTATTGTCTGTTTATATTGCGCTAACTTCTTCGAATGGCATCAAAAGGCCGGGAAAGGATGACTCCTGGCCTTTTTTTTTAATTTTATTTTGGAAAGGGGGTGATTCCGATGGTTTGTACAACGATTAGAAAGGGTTTTGAGTGTCCTTTTATGACGTCGAAGGGATGTTCCTATAACGGCGGAGTTTGTCACGAGGTTGTCGAGCAGTGCAATGGTTGCAATAAGAGTGTAGAATATGCATCCAGATGGTATTGCACGTCATTCCCTGATCCTTCCTCAAAATGGAAGGTGGGAAACTGCAATTTTGCATCGCATGTTACCAAAACCTCTTCTGCCAAGAATGCGAAACTCAATCCGCTCAAAGCATCCAAGAGAGGAAACCGGTAATGTCGCTTTCAATCTGCCAATGAACCCCGCTTGGTGGCAAGCGGGGTTTTTTTATTTATGCAAAAATATCTGTTCGTCATATATGCGTGCTTCTCATCTCCCCGATTTTTCAAGCTCTTTTCACTTGACATCGTTCAGGTTCGCACGCTAATATTTTATTCACAAAGACTTGCATGCAACCGAGTAAGCCTATAAGAAGATGGCGTATACCGATATCCAAAGGAGGCCGCATTTATGAATCCCATTGCTCAAGCGCTTAACAAAACCATAGAAAACAGCAATCCATATCTTATGGAAATGTTGTCGGAATTGGGAAAGAATGTTTTTTTCCCAAAAGGGATTTTGAGCCAAAGTGCTGAAGCCAGGGAAAAAGCGCATAAGTTAAATGCGACCATCGGAATAGCCACCGAGAAGGGAAGAACCATGCACTTTCCTTCGGTGATGGATTCGATTTGCAATATACGGCCCAGAGCCTCGATAACCTATGCCCCGTCTTTTGGTATCCCGGCCCTGCGGAGGGCTTGGCAGGATTCCTTATTCGAAAAAAATCCTTCGCTTTCCGGCAAAACCATCAGCCTCCCTGTGGTGACGTGCGGTATCACGCATGCCCTCAGCACGTTTGCGGATATGTGGTTAGACCCTGGTGATGTGGTCATTTCCCCGGACATGATGTGGGGGAACTATAACATGATTTTGAATGTCAAAAAAGGAGCGACCATCACCCAATTCCCCTTGTTTAATGAAAACGGGGGATTTAATTTGACGGCATTTGAGAAGACCATCAAGAGCGAAGCGCAACGCCGGGATAAAATTGCCGTTTTGTTGAACCTTCCCAATAATCCCACCGGATATTCGGTGACGGGAAAAGAAGGGGCGCTCATCACCCAGATGCTGGCCGCTATTGCCGAAGCCGGTACAAATGTGATTGCGGTGACCGATGATGCCTACTTCGGACTTTTTTATGAAGACGAGGTTTTGAAAGAATCTCTTTTTGCAAATCTTTGTGATCAACATCCAAGACTTCTTGCCGTTAAAGTCGACGGTGCTACAAAAGAGAATTTTGTCTGGGGCTTAAGAATAGGTTTTATCACCTATGGCTGCCGGTTATCAGACGATCCTGCACCGGTATATGATGCTCTTGAAAAAAAGACGGCAGGATGCATCAGGGGATCCATTTCAAATGCATCCCACCTGGCCCAGACCATTGTGCTCAAGTCCATGCTGGGAGATCGCTTTAAAGCTGAAAAACAAGAAAAATTTACCATCCTCCAAAACAGGGCCAGGTGCGTGAAAAAGGTGCTTTCAAATCCTGAATATGCGAATGCCTGGACTGTTTATCCCTTTAATTCCGGCTATTTTATGTGCATCCGTTTAAAAACCGTGAATGCCGAATCGCTTCGGTGTCATCTGCTTGAAAAATATGGGGTCGGGCTTATTTCCATTGGGGATAAAGATTTAAGAGTCGCTTTTTCATGCCTGGAAGAGAATGAAATTCCCGAACTTTTCAATATTATTCTACAGGGAGTAAAAGATTTGGAAAGTTTAAGCAAATAAAGAGATTCAATTAACCTATTAAGATATCCAATCCATGCCGGGACTACCTCATCTGTGGCACTTTTAAGTTTTTTTAAAAAGATATTCGGATCCGTTTCCGATTCCGATAAAGAATCTCCAGCCGATATCGCCCTTGCCGGTAAATGGACGGTATATTTTATACTTATTGGTATTATCGCAGGGACGGGCTCCATTATTTTTATTTATTTGGGCCACCTCGGCACGCATTATTTTATGGAGCTTCTTGCAGGTTATCTCCCTCCGCAGGCAGCCGGTGAACATCATATTTTCCCGCCAACGAATACGCCGTTTAGACCCATCGTGCTGTTATTTCTTCCCGCATTCGGCGGCCTTCTGAGCGGGTGGCTGGTGTATACTTTTGCGCCGGAGGCCGAAGGCCACGGAACCGACGCGGCCATCGATGCTTACCATAATAAAGGCGGTTTCATCCGAGGCCGGGTTCCGATTATCAAAACCATTGCATCCGCGCTCACCTTGACAACGGGTGGGTCAGGGGGACGCGAAGGCCCTATTGCCCAAATCGGAGCGGGATTTGGGTCATTTTTGGCAACCTTGTTGAAACTGTCGGATCGTGAACGGAGAATCATGATGGCTGCCGGAGTCGGTGCAGGAATCGGCAGCATCTTTCGCGCGCCTCTGGCCGGAGGGCTGTTCGCTGCGGAAGTCTTGTATCGTGACCCGGAGTTTGAATCCGAGGTGGTCATACCGGCAGGCATTTCTTCGGTGGTGGCCTACTGCGTATTTTGCCTGGTAAACGGATGGGGATCTTTATTTGAATCACCGGATTTCGTCTTCCAAAATCCCCTGGAACTGGGCCCCTATCTGGTGCTTGCGCTCGTGGTCGTGCTTGTTGGAATTTTATACGTCAAATCCTTTTATGGGGTTGTCGGTATTTTTAAAGCCATCAAGATCCCCAATCACATAAAACCTGCCATTGGCGGAATGTTTACCGGTGTGATCGGCTTTTTCTTACCCCAGACCCTGGCTTTTGGATATGGGTTTGCCCAGAAAGCCATATATAACGAACTGACGATTCCATTTTTAATTTTTCTTGCTTTCGGCAAAATATTTACAACATCATTTTCCATTGGATCCGGGGGCAGCGGCGGGGTTTTCGGCCCTTCCATCGTCATCGGTGGCGCCATGGGGGGGGTGGTGGGCAACATCTTTCATCAAATCATGCCGGGTGTGGTTACCGAACCCGGCGCCTTTGTGATCGTAGGCATGGCCGGTTTTTTTGCAGCGGTTTCAAATGCTCCCATCTCGACGATCCTATTCATCAGCGAGATGACCAACTCTTATCACCTGCTCCTTCCCAGCCTTATGGTATGCACCGTATCTTATATGGCGGCTCGAAAATGGACGATTTATAACAAGCAAGTTAAAAGCAGGATCAACTCTCCGGCCCACGCAGGAGAATTTTTTGTGGATATCTTGCAGGCAATCCGGGTCAACGATCTGATGCATCTGGTAAAAAAGGTGGAAGTTATTCCCAGAGACATGACCTTCGAAGATTTCAGGACGTTTTTTTCGGAAACCATGCAGCATTATTTTCCGGTTGTGGATCAGCTTAAAAGACTGGTGGGGATATTCTCCAGCACCGATATCAGAGCTATCCTCTTTTCCAGGGAGATCGGCGATCTTGTGGTGATGAATGATATTGCGATTTCCGACATTATACTGACAACACCTTCGGAAGACCTGAATTCCGTTTTGCAAAAATTTACCATTAAAAATATCGACAGCCTTCCCGTGGTCAGCGACGAAGATCACGGTATCCTTATCGGAATGCTAAATCGCCGGGAGGTCATCGCATATTATAATGGACAGGTACATAAACGGAAAAACAAAACTTAATGCTCAGTATTTCACATCCATTAAAAATAATCCGTGGGCGGGGGCGGTTATCCCGGCAAGATTTCTATTTTTTGAAGCGAGTATCTGTTTAAAGTCATCCGGCGTTAATTTGCCAAGCCCGACATCCACAAGTGTTCCGACAATATTTCGCACCATAAATTTTAAAAATCCGTCGCCTTCTAATATTAATATCAGGTAGTCTTCATCCGTTCTTAGCAGATCAGCGGTCATAATGCAGCGCACGCTGTCGGTCCGAGGGCTTCCTGAACCCTCGAATGCCTTGAAATCGTGACGACCGGTAATGCAGCGCAATGCATTCTGCATGGCATTCAGATCGAGTTTTTTCCGGATATGCCAGGCATACTGTCGATAGATAGCGGCGGGAAGAAGCCGGTTTAAAATTCTGTAATGATATATCTTACTCTTTACGTCATATCTGGCATGAAACCGATCAGGTACGCTTTCGCATGACGTTATGACAATATCTTTCGGCAAAAGACTGTTGAGCCCTTTTAGAAAAACTTCGGGACCCAGCGATGTGGCACATCTAAAACTTGCCGTTTGATTCAAGGCATGAACGCCGGCATCCGTCCTGCCGGAGCCTGATACGGAAATGCTATTTCCCGTCATCGTTGCCAGTACGCTCTCAATTTCACCTTGGATGGTTCTGCCCATAGCTTGACGCTGCCATCCGTGATAGGCGCCGCCATCGTATTCAATGGTAATTTTGAAGTTTTTCATGGGTATACAGATTAAAGTCTTGGAATGCAGATTGACAATATTGCGCTATTCTGTCAAATAAAATTTAAAAATCAAAATTTTTATGAGGAAAATCCGAAATGGGAATTATCATGTGTCCTGGTTTTGAGGCTGCGGGGATTGCCGCCGGTCTAAAGAAAAAAGAAAAAAAGGATCTCGGGCTCATCTTTTCCAAGGTGCCGGCAAATGCTGCCGGTGTATTTACCCGAAATCGTGTGAAAGCGGCCCCGGTGATTCTCGATAGAAAGCGAATCAAAGAAGGGGTATGCCGGGCAGTTATTGTTAACAGCGGCAATGCCAATTGTTGTACCGGCGAACAGGGAATTAGAGATGCCGAGACTATGGCTGCCTTGTCTGCGTCAGAACTCGGGATTTCTGAGGATCAGGTGCTTGTGGCGTCCACAGGGGTGATCGGGGAACCAATGCCCATGGAGAAGATTGAATCAGCCATACCCCGACTTGTGAGATCCCTTCAGCCGGAAGGAATTTCTGATCTGGCGCGATCGATAATGACCACGGATACGGTTCCCAAAATGGTTTCAGAGCAGGGGATTGTGGACGGAAAGACGTTTACCGTAACCGGTGTGGCCAAGGGCGCCGGAATGATCCGGCCGAATATGGCAACCATGCTTTGCTTCCTTTGTACAGATGTCAGCGCCTCGCCGGAAATTTTAAAAGAGACATTAACCACGGCTGTAAATCGATCTTTTAATCGGATAACCATTGATGGGGATACCAGCACCAATGATATGGTTTTAATGATGGCCAACGGCCTGTCGGGTGTCGTTCTTCAGCATTCTGCCCATAAAGATGTTTTTCAAAAGATATTGGACTCGGTCCTTATTGATTTGGCAAAACAGCTGGTTAGAGACGGCGAAGGGGTGACAAAACTGGTTGAAATCATCGTTCGGAGGGCGTTTTCGGATGCTGATGCCGAAAAAGTCGCAGATACGGTTGCCCATTCTCCGTTGGTTAAAACTGCATTTTTCGGTGAAGATGCCAACTGGGGAAGGATTATCGGCGCCGTAGGTCGAGCCGGCGTTGATATTGACCCGGATAGGATCGATCTTTATTTTGATGATGTTCAAATGGTAAAATTCGGCATGAGTTGCGGCAAGGACGTTGAAGCCGAGGCTACGAGAGTTCTTAAGAAATCGGAATTTGCAGTGACCATTGATTTGAACCTTGGAAAGGGTTTTGGATCCATGATTACCTGCGATTTTTCGGTGGATTATGTTAAAATTAATGCGGATTATCGATCGTAAGGTTTTAATTAATAAGTGATAGACAGATAACCCTTCTTTTAGGGTTATAAAATCGAAATTCGAAAAACGAAATTCGAAACAATGACAAAAATAAAAATGTTCAAATGCCAAAAACTTTGGTTATTGATTGTATTGGTTTAGGTCATTTTGCCATTCGACATTAGAACTTGTTTCGAATTTCGAGATTCGAATTTTTGCCTGATGCAAACATTCCGTTCATAGACTAATTGGAGGGTCTTTTCCCAATTTGGACATAAAGTATTGACCAATGTGTGTTTAATTATGGCCCTGATGCGTCTGCAAAAATTTCTTTCAAAAGCCGGTATCTGTTCAAGAAGAAAGGGAGAGGAATACATCAAAGCCGGTTCTATACGGGTGAACAGCACCGTTGTTACCGAATTGGGTACAAAGATAGATCCGATCAACGATCGGGTGGAATTCAAGGGAAAGGTTGTTATCCCCAAAGACGATCTTTTATATCTTGCACTCAACAAGCCCAAAGGATACGTGACAAGCTGCAGCCAACCCGGTGAAAAAATCGTGCTTGACCTCATCGATATTCCTCAGCGTGTTTATCCCATAGGCAGACTCGACAAGGATTCAACCGGCCTTTTAATTCTGACCAATGATGGGGATCTTCATCATAGGCTTTTGCATCCTTCCTTTGACCATGAAAAAGAATACGATGTTACGGTATCGAAACCCATAACTGACGGTGCCTTGGCAAATATTGCCAATGGTATGCCAATGATGGGAACGAAAACAAGACCTGCAAAAATTACCAGAATTTCTTCCAGACGTTTTCGCATCGTGCTCAAGGAAGGTAAAAACAGACAAATAAGACGTATGGTTCGAAAAGCAGGGAACCATGTTACACGGTTAAAGCGGCTGCGGATATCAAAGATAAGGCTAAAAAGGCTTGAAGAGGGATCATGGCGTTATTTGACGGAAAAAGAAATAAAGTCGCTCACAGCCTGAACCCATTTCTGGAAACATGTATTGACATATACGTTTTGCTGGGTTAGATAAAATTTAAGATTCGAACAGAGTCCGTGAAGCACTTCTCTTCAATGTTAACTTCGAGGATGTGAAGTTTTTTAAAGTCGCATGAGCCAGGTCGGTATTCCAAATGTCAAAATTGCCGTGATCGACGGTGACTTGCTGGTTCGGGATTTTGTAACCACGGTATTGATGTATTGCGTCAACAGGGATGTGCTGTCTTTCGATAATGGCATGGCCGCCTGGAGATATATACAGAGTACCGACAGCCCGGATATCATTATTTCAGAAGTTGCCGTTTCCGGATTGAATGGATTTGAATTCCTTGCCAAGTTCAAAGCCAGTCATCCAACTAAAAAATGCCTCCTGATGTCCTCAAACCCTGAAGATGAGCAAATCGCCAGGGATTCAGGCGCAGACGCTTTCCTTGCCAAGCCTGTTAGCGTCAATGATCTTTTTGAGGTTATAGAGGCATTCGTCGTATAAAATTCGAAAGAGCTTATAAAAGACTCGCTTTCCCAGGATTTATTTCCCGACATATTCCCCGTTTCTAAAAGTGCCTTCTAACGTCTTGCCGGCAGGGGACATCAGTTTCCCTTTCCCGTGCAACTTGTTGTTCTTGAATTGGCCAATATACTCAAGGCCGTTTGGACGAACAAGAATTCCACGGCCATTTAGCATATTGTTTTTAAATTCGCCAACATATTTCCCACCGTCATGGTTTGAGAGCGTACCTTTTCCATCCATTTTGCCGTTTCTAAAATGGCCGACATAGCTATCACCGTTTGGAAAATTATAAGTTCCCTGTCCATTTGCGCAGTCTCCCTGGGTACACCCCCCAAAAGCATTCAGCGGAGAAAAGCAGAGTATCAATAGTAATGCTGCTGTTAAAAGTTTCATCGTTTTGCTCTCCCATATTTAGCATGTTCGTTATCCTGCTCTGATTGGAATGATGACAATGTTTACCCTTCGATTCAAAGCGGCATTTGAAGATATGGGTTGTGATTCGCCATAACCGACGGTTTGTATTCTTGCGGGATCCACATCGCGCTGCGTCAATGCATTCTTGACCGCCATCGCTCTTCTTTCGGACAAAGCTTGATTGTAAGCTTCAGAACCTGTCTGGTCGGTATAGCCTTCAACTCGAATCGTTGTCTGCGGATACTTGTTTAGAATGCGGGCCACTCTGTCCATTTCGCTGTATGCACCGGGTTTGAGCGTCGAAGAGTCGAAATCAAAGAGGACTTGGGATTTAAATGTGGCGGTCAAAACATTCTGGGTTCTTTGGATGCTCGCGGCTTGAGTTTGAGCCATCGCCGCTCTCAGTTCCTGCTCCTGCCGATCCATATAAGCACCGATCTGGTTACCCGAAATCCCCCCGATGGCGGCGCCGATTCCGGCGCCAAGAATCGTCGCTACCGTATTTCTCCCAATGGCCTGTCCCAGGATCGCTCCGCCGACAGCGCCGATTAGAGCGCCTGTGTTAGTACCTCTTTCTTGTTGTGTAGGACCTGCGCAGGAAAAAATAAATGCTACGAGAGTAAAACCAACAAGTATCGAAGTTATTTTTTTCATTAATCAACTCCTTTGATGTCTGTCCTGTGTTGGAATCTGCACATTCAGTTTGTATCAAAATATACGAACGCAGGTTTTATTGTCAAGGAGGCCCGTAATCCAGAAGCATTCTGAGAAACATACAAGATAATATAAAGAATTTAAGGGCTTCGCTCTCATTGAATCAAAAGAAAAAACGTAAACTTTTTTATTGTCTTTACGTCTATATGATTAAGACTTCTGAAGATTAAAAAGGGTTACTTGCGTGTGTAAAAAAAATGATATAAAAACGAATTATGTAGCAAAACCGATATTATGCACTTATGAGCGTATTCGATGAATTCAGAGATGAAAAGGCAGGTATTATGCATAACCCAGCCGGAGATTAAGCTCTTGTATCAATTTACAGCGAGATCGGAGAGAAAACAGGCACGAAACTCAGAGGCCGAAGGGAAAGACCCATCCATCTCATTGAAAGATAAAGCATTGGTTGTCCGTGCTCAAAGCGGTGACCGGACAGCTTTTGGCGACTTGGTAAAAATGTATCAAGGAAAGGCCTATGCTATTGCTTACAGTATGTGTTCCGGCGATGGAGAAGAAGCCCGTGAACTCACACAGGAGGCTTTTTTGCGCGCTTTTCAAAACTTGAAAAGCTTTCGAGGAAAATCGTCTTTTTACACGTGGTACTATCGCATTCTTATAAATATATGTTTAGACAATCGGAGACGTCGCGGCAGATGGGAAAAAATATTTTCCTTTTGGCGTAGAGATCAGAATGAAAAAGCAACTTCGAGCGAGACAAATGCCCAATATCCGGATCCACAAGAACATTCCGATCCCATGACCGCGCTGAACAACAAACAACTTGCGCAAGAAATCAGACACGCTTTGGCCTCCCTTCCGGAAAAACAGCGCGTGGTTTTTCAACTCAAGGTGCTCCACGGAATGCAGATACGTGAAATCGCAGATATAATGGGATCAGCTGAAGGAACCATTAAGAGTCATCTCTTTCGGGCAACACATTTTATGAGGGAAGCTTTGCAAGAATGGGCTCAGCCATAGGAGGTGAGCATATGAACTATTGTCGTAAATGGCAAGAGACATTATGGTTGGACGTGTACGGAGAATTATCGCCCTTAAAGCGTGCGGAATGGAAACAGCACCTTGAGGCATGCATGCCCTGCCGCCGAGAACGAGAACGGTTGCTTCATTTGCTGAAGGATGTAACGAAAGCCATGCCCGAAGCATTCCTTTCCCGTAAAGACGCCGATGTCTTTCATAATAATGTCATGGAGGAATTAAGATCGCAGCGCAAAAAAAAGGAGCGGCGACAACAATCGTTTTTAAAAGGATATATCAAACCCGTTTATGCGCTGGTTGCATGCTGCCTGGTATTGGCCGCTTTTGGATGGTTTGGATTTAAAGAATTTCACCGGACGATCCGTGTCGGAACCATATCCAGTTATAAAACCAACGAACAATTGATCACAAAAGATATGGATCTGCTTGAAAATCTGGACTTATTAGAAGAAATGGATACGCTTAAAAAACTGGATCAAGTGATGGGAAAAGGGAAAAAAGCAACATAAGGACTCTTACATTGGGTGTATTGATGATGAAGCATATCTATGGGGCGTATAACCGATTCAAACCATGTATCGCCGCTGTTGCGATGATGCTGATATTTTTTTGTTTTTTCCCGGCCTTCAGCTGGGGCCGGTCAATAGGATTCGCTGAAGGCCGTCAGGTTAAAACCGCAGAAAAATACGACCGGAAGATGTTGATGGTTGATGGGGACGGGTTGTATCTTTTCGACAAAAACAAGAAAAACGCACAATTTAACCGAAGAAGACCATACCTGTTTCTGATAAACGATTACAGGAGAAACTATAATCATTTGTCTCCTGAAGAGAAGACCATGTTGCAGAGAAGATTAAAGGAATGGGAATCGTTGTCTCCGGAGAGACAACGGATTCTTCGTCATCGAATGGAAGAATATAACCGGCTTCCATCCCGGGAACGCCACCTCTTTCGGCAACGGTATCGAAGATTACAAAAACTTTCGCCTGATGAGCGGCATGAGATCCGGGAAAAACTTCGGAGATGGAATGCGTTGCCTCCGGGTGAAAAAGAACAGATCCGCCGGAGGTTCCGCGAACCTTAATCCGGGCCCGCTAATTAAACATGTTTTAGAATAAAATCAACACGATGGCTAACAGGCATAAGCGGTACATTAATGATCTCATAACCCAGCATCCAATAGCTTTCTTTTAACAGACCTTCCAGCTTTGATGCGATCTTCTCGTCTTCCGATCTCACGCGATCCTTTTCAAACGGAATTCTCTCAAAGAAAAAAATGTGTTCATACCGCCAAAATGTGCTCTTTTGAATGGGGTCAGCCGGATCTAACCCTTCATGTATATAATATCCGATACTGTCCGGTATTGCTCGATCCAAATAAATTGTTTTATCGATTGGCAGCAATTCTTCGATTTCGATCTTTTTGTACAGAATGTGGTGTTCAAATGCCAAAATATCGGCTTTGATACCGGCTATGGTTTCGGCGTTTTTGAGGCCCTCATCGATATATGCCCGCGCAACCTCATGAACCACCAGGCAGCCAAGTCGTTCAAGTTCATTGATAACTTCGGTTTTTCCCGAGCATGGCGCACCGGTGATCACCTGCCATTTTGTTTGCTGCATGGACGACTCCTAAATACTTGACGATGTTATCCTTTGGTTTTATAGTTTTATTTAAATGGCGCTAATTTTAGTGATTACCCTAAAAATCCGAAATTTCCAACGATTACTCGGTTGAGCACCGATTTTTTAATATTATGCAATATGATGGCCCCATATACCGGCCTCCCAGCGAGGCAGACTCTCTTTTAATCCAAGCCACCGTGGGCTGTCCACACAATAGATGCACATTCTGCATGGTCTATAAAAACGGTCCCGGGTACAAGGTCCGGGAGGTAAAGGATATCAGGACTGATATTTCCAAAGCCCGTGATCGATATGGAGATCGTGTTCAAACCCTGTTTTTTCCGGCAGGAAACACCATTGCCATGAAAACAGACGATCTTTGTGAAATCCTTTCTTTTGCAAAAGAAAAATTTCCGACATTACAGCGAATCACAGTATACGGCTCTTCACAATATATTCATAAAAAAGGCCTCAAAGGTCTCCGGCGATTGGCGGAGGCAGGTCTTTCCAGAATACATGTGGGCCTTGAATCCGGAGACGATCTGATCTTGAAACAGATTAAAAAAGGTACAACCCGGAAAGAGCAAATAGAAGCCGGCAAGTGGACAATGGATGCCGGTATCGAGCTAAGCCTATATGTTATCTTAGGGATTGGCGGGAAGGAACGGACCGTTCCCCATGCCATAGAGACGGCCGGGGTTTTGAATAAGATCGGGCCGAATTTTATTCGCCTTCGCACTTTTGTGCCGAAGATCAACACCCCACTTTTAGCGGACGTACAGAGCGGGTCGTTTCAAATGCTCGGCCCTCACGGGATTTTGCAGGAGGCGGCAATACTAATACAGGGGATACAGGCGTCATCCTATTTGACCAGCGATCATTATACCAATTACATCAATCTCGAAGGGCAGCTCCCCGATGAAAAAAAACGGTTGCTCGAAAAGATCGACGGGGCTTTGAAACAAGATGAAAATACGTTTAGGCCCTTTTTTATCGGTAGGGAATGAAAGAGGTAACGACCTAAATTTAAAAGGTACCGCAGGCTTGCCTGAGTGCGAAAGCTTCATTTTACAAACGATGCCATCGTATACACGTGCTTGAATCGATCTTAAAACGTTTTGCAAAACCGGCGCGGACTTCAACCACATATTTGATCGGCCCGTCGGACCGGTAATGTTTTTCGGACATGGGGGTTGTTGATTCCGCGATATTCACGATACATCCATTCTTTCCTATGAAGATGATATCTAAAGAAATCGGTGTATTTTTCATCCAAAATTTTCGGGGTTTCAACTGTTGAAAAACAAACAGCATGCCTTTGTTGATGCTCAGATCACTTCTTCCCATGAGTCCTTTCATTTGAGTTTCGGGCGTATCCGCAATTTCAACGGTAATGGATGCTTTGACGGAACCGTCGCTTTGAAGAAAATCGAGGATTCCGGTTGGATAGTCGGAAAAGGGCGGCGGTGGGTTGCTATGATTTTTTAAATGAAGGCCTGCGCAGGCGACAAAGAGTATCATCGCCAAAAATAAGACTATCAGCACCTTTGTGTGGTATCGTTGTCTAAATACGGACTTCATATGCACTGAAAGGCAAACATGTAAGTAATAATTGCTCTGGATGTTTCCCGGCGCACCTCTTGCCACCCCCGGTGCTTCACTCAACGATTTCGAGCAAATACTTTTTCCCAGCTTTTCCGGATGCTGCGTTTAATATAGCCCGGATGGCATTAGCTGTCTTACCCTGTCTACCGATGATTTTGCCCATATCACTTTTAGCAACGCTGAGTTCCAACACAACGGTTTGGACACTTTCAATTTCGTTCACCTGCACCTGTTCAGGGTTATCAACCAGTGCTTGTACAATTTGAATTAATAGATTTTTCATGTGTTCGGTTTCCTATTCGCGTAATTTCAGATTTCGCAATAAACTCGGTTCCACTTTTGGCAATAAGTATCGTATTTTTCATTTTAAGGGATTGTGATGAGTCTGACTTGTTCATAGTGGTCATATGAAATATTAGTTAAATCAATAATATAAAGCATCGATTTAAAATTGTCAATAAAGCCTGCAGGATCAAATCATTTTTTCGAAACGATGACCGGCAATGCGAACATCCAACTCAAATCAGGGAAGATGATCTTCAGCATTAAAGGGGTTATTGGTATCAAAAGGGAAACTTTGCATGTCTCGCTGGACTTCGCTGCTGGTTGTATCGATCCTTTTGTCCAGTTGATTTTCTTTGACCGATTGTTTAAAGTGCTGATAAGCCTTTTCATTTCCGATATACATACATTGGCAAGAAGCATCATTCACATAAAAATATAACTCTTTATCGTTACGCTTTTTGTGCAGAAACCTATTTTTTGGCAGCGATTTGAGAAAGTCGAGTTTTTCGGGCGTGTCTGCGGTACGTAACTGAAAACCTGACCGCACAAGCATCTCGTCAATCTGAAACGGGGACATTTTGCCCGTGCCGGCACAGCCTATGAGAAAGGCAAGGCTCAGCACAAGAAAACCTGCCAGAGTCAATTTATTTTTCCTGTTCTTGTGCTCTTTTTTCATTTCACCTTTAATCTCCTTTAATTTAACGGTTGCGCAATGAAATGCTTGACCTTTGGCTGTTCTTCCAACCAAGAGCAACGCCTGTCTTTCAGGGGTTCATATGGTAGAAAATGGTATGAACGCCCCAATTTCGATGTTGAGATTAGGCAGTCAGGGCGTGACGAGACCATCCTGCTGGATAATGGTCATTCCGATATTTTCAGGCAGGTCCTTTTTTCCGTCGTGATCTTAAATTGAATTGTTTAATGTGAATGCAGAATGCCATGAGCTATTTTCCACCTCAAAAATAGGTTGGTTCAATCTTTTAAGCGGTGCAATTAACTTTCGGCATTACAAACTCTTATTTAAATAATTAATGATTTTACCATACGATGTCAAGCTGGAAAATTGCAGGCACTGTTATGTCTTCTCGCAAAAATATTATTATAATTGAATGTGTAATTTAGTTGTCTTACCTGAATTGAGCCATTGTTAAGGCTTGTCCGCCTCTGGCGTAGTTGGCGCCCCGAAGAAATAGGATCTGCCTTGGGTAAATTTAAACATAGATTTAGCAGGGCCGGCATTTCACAGGGCAGATAGATTGGACATATATGGTTGAGAATCAGGAAAACAAAAAATGAAAAGGGACTTAGGAAATTTCCTAAGCCCCTGTTATCATTTTGGTAGCGGGGGCAGGATTTGAACCTACGACCTTCGGGTTATGAGCACGCTAACCCCCTGTAATAACAGAACAAGATAAATCCTTGATACACAGGCTTTTCCTTACATTCCATAATCTTAATCTTTTTTAGTAATGTTTTCAAAAACCTAAAATACATAAAATAATCAAAATAGCAATAAATAAAAATGACACAAAAACGACACACCCGGTGGAGTGTTTAAAATCAAAATTTTGTGCCGGCAACGGAAAATAAATTTTACATCGGACATTGTGTATATATAGGAGCCTGTGATAGCCAATTACGAACTCCCCAAAATGGCACATCGAGTTTCGGCCTATAAGAATGAAATTGTGCTTTCCAATGCTATCTTTTCTGATAACAGCAAGTTAAAGTAATACATTAACAAACGTGTTATTTTGTAAATATTTAAAGAGACACTGCACTATCCTCAGTTTGCTATCTCACAAAAAATACAGAAAAACTAGCGAAAACTATCGAAAAACTATAACTAATTAGTTTTCTTAAATATTATAGCTCTATTTAGTTTATTATGACAGGGGGATAACAAGGTTTAATGTTAAAGGGAAGCTGCTGATCTGTAGGAGATATTGAAGGCTTCAAAACTTTCAAAAAAACTTGTGCTCACCATTAGTGATATGCACTTTGCTCTTTTATCAGATATATATTTGGGACACAAAATATCTTGATTGAAAAAACCATGCGATCTATAGCAGAAATCAAAGGTATTGGATAGATGATTTGGAACCCCAATCTACACCGCTGCTGGAGTGTTTTGCATGCAAGGTTCAAGGCAGGATACCTTGCATGTACCAACAGTCAGCACCAAACCATTATCATTGAAGATAACCTTTGGCAATCGCAAATATTTTAGGTGTCATTATTTGGTCGGTGGGAGGCGGGTATTGTGCATTACTTTACCTGAATAACAATACCTGCACCATTAAAACTTATTATAGTATGACCATAAAACCAGCAATCCCCTAATGAAGAACAAGTTACATCTATCCCATCTGGCGCGCCTAACAAAGACCTTACATCTGCTTTTGTCATACCCCTTTCTATCAAGTCTTTCGCCTTTTTACTTTTTCGTTTGACTTTCTTAACTATCTCTATTTTCTTTGCCTCTAAAGCATTAATTTCCTTAAAGGTAACATTCCTTTCTTTCCGCAACACAAGAGCTTTTGTAGCGTCAACTGATCCAAGCTGTTTCTGTAAATTGACAACTGTTTTTTCCAAATCCTGAAGCCGTGCTTGTTGGTCTTTGATTTTTTTCTGTACGGATGTATCTTTCTTAATTCTACCTAACTGTTTTTCAATGTAATCCGTATCAACTTCGGCCCTGACAGTCATAAAAACTACCATGTTTTCACCAGCAAGTTTCCATTCCTCTTTAACTGTTTCGACTTTTAATAAGGCTGCGGAGTAAGAATTTATTTCATCTTTTGTTAATTGAAAATTTTTGATCTGTGTCTGACTTTCAATATAGGTCCCTGCCTTTTCTAAAACCTTACGTTTTGCTTCAAGAAAACACATTCGCTTTGCATCGTTTTTAGAATCGTTATCCCCCATGATATATTTATTATCCGCAAATATTGTTTCTATCTTTGCATGAGAGATGCAGGGAATCAAGATCATTAATGTGAGGACTGATAAGCAGGCTTTTTTCATGATAGTTCCCCTATTATGTTTTTTATTGAGGATATTTGGGAACATAGCAAAAAATTTAATGTTTTAAAACAATAATATATGCTATGGGTATATTTTTAAACAAACGCATAATTTGCCGATCATTCAGAAATCTGGGGAGGAATATTTTGTTTAAAAGAATATTTATTGTATTTATCACCCTGTTTTTAAGTGTATCTACCGCCCATTCTGGTATAATTGTTTTAGAAAATTTAAAGAATGAGTCGGTAAGCCTCACAGCAACTGGTGAGGGTGTATTCCCTACAGATGATAGTTTTAGTAAGCCTCAAAAAGAGTTGATGGCTAAAAGAGCAGCTACTGTTGATGCTTATCGAAAGTTGTTAGAGCAAATAAAAGAGATTCGTGTTGACTCAAAAACTCATATTGAAGATTTCATGACTAAAAGTGACACAGTAACTGTCAATATAAATGGATATATTCAGGGAGCAAAGATAGTTGATTACAGAATATTAAATGACAGTGTTGCTGAAGTGGACGTTGTTCTTGAATTAGGGCTAAAATTTTACAATATGGTAAAGCCTTATCTCAATCAAAATTAAAAAGTACAGATTTCTTGCCAATATTTGGGCTGCAAACAATTTTCCAAGCATTGTGATATCTGAAATTTTTTTCGTCTTGTATCCCACGCCATATATTGCAGTGATCTGAAACGGGCTATTCAGCCAAAACGATTAGCTCTTGGCTAAAGAGATCAAGGTAAAATCATTTAAGGGTTTACTATTAATTTAGATAAGAGGTTGCCAGTACTCCTTTTCAAAATTGTATCTGTATCTCTGGTCTCCCAAATCTTGCCATTTCCCAGAATGAGTAAGTGCAGAATATTCAATCATAATCTCGACTTTTTTTGGCGAACTAAGCAGTTTGGAATAAGAAAAACCACCCTTTTCCAAAATGTACTCTTGCATATCGAAATGGCCTTCATATCCTTCACGAGCTGGCAGATCCCATGTTTCAGTCCCATCATAGTGGCCGGGTACTGGCCGTTTGTATAATTTTCCATCAATTTTAGCGTTTAGAATTAAACGGACAGAGGTTGGAAAGGGACTTTCATTTATTATCCGACATCTGACATCAGTCGGAATGCTCGGATGCTTAAAAATAAGAACTCTGATCGTGGGGATTTCCTGACCTTGCAGAGCCGGTGCTTTTTTTGATAATTCAAGTAACTGCTTTGTTAGTTTTTTTACAGTGTATTTAGCGAGCGATGCGGACAATAAAGAAGAAAGGTTGTCCTTGTTAGTAAAAAAGGAAAGTGAATGATTAAGCTTTAGCTCCTCCTTAAGCTTGAGAAGCAATTTTTCATTTTTACCTCTATCAATCCATTTTTTGGGCCAAGGGTGATCTTCATCTATATTAAATATTAGACACTCAATATCGGAGGCGAGTGCACATCGGTATTCTTGTTCGGTAATTGATTGCTTATCTCCTTTGGGTATATAACCGTATCGATGTGCAAAGATCCCAATATAGAGATCACATTTTTTAACCTCCTCTATACAAAAATCTTTTGGTCGTTCATCCTGTGAAAGAAAGTCTTCCATCGCAACACTAAACCAGCCGAATCTCCGGATTGTGTCGATGGCAGCCTCACGGTAATCAACTAAATCATTATATGTTGAGCTTATAAAAACTTTTTTGATATCTGCTGGCATGCTTTTTACAGCCTCTCCCTGTTAAACACAGACTTTTTCAAAAGATTATTGAAGTAAGAATAGATCAAAATACTCACTCGTGTATAACACTGTGCTAAGCTGAACTGGTGAAGCGCAGTGAAATTGCAAGCTGTCTTAATGCAATTGTTCGAAGTTTTATGTATAGGTCGGTGGTACATAGTCCTCAACATTGTACTTTTTCGTGAGGATGGTTCTGTATTTGCCTTTTTCATAAAGATCGCACATCTCAATCAGACGACTCATGTTTGTGATTCCATCGTCGTAGTATGCTAACAACTCATCTGTTACCGTTGGTCGTTCTGTGTCAGAAAGTCCACCTCCGGGTCGAAATCTTTCTGCTGTCTTATAGGCGTATGCCAACAGGTTGTCTGTTGCTTCCATCATGTAGCACAATGCGTCCAATGCCCTTCTGTGATCAGGTGAGAACCTATGGAGAACACTAGTTGAAAGCGCTCTAATCACATCTGCGCTGAAGCGAATAATAGGTGAAGGGATCACTTTGTTTTGTTCGGTGAGGGCCGCTCGGTTCATTTTGAGAGCCTCCAACTTGCCTTTGGCGTGCTCTCCATTCATTTCGACTTCGTTCTTTATGGTGCTGACAGTCCTCCGTTCCCTCCGCCAATCATTTAAAATAACAAGCATGAATGCTGAGAAGGCGCCTGTAAAAGCTGCAAGCGCGGAGTTGTTCAACAATGCCAGAAAAAGTTTCACGATAAGTTATCCCTTTTCTTCGAACGTTGAGTTGAGCTGCGAGCATCAGCGAGTCTGCTCGAACACCTGGTTATGATATTTTTTTAAATGGGGTATTCCCAATCTATTAATTTAAGCCTAAATTTTTCCAACTCTTCTAAAGCATGAGTTATTTTAATATTCAAATTTTCGAAATCTTCTAAAGATAGCTCCTTGTCATTAACAGAAATTTTCGACCCATCTTTAAACTTCAATCTGGGATTTTGCTGTATAAGTCTTTTTGAGCCATCAACCTTGGTTAAGGGGTAATAAACAGAATGAACAACTACGTTTCTTTCTTGGCCAATTTTCTTGCATTTGTTCATTAATGAATGGAATTCTTTTTTCGATTTGCTATCAGTATTAGCCGTAATATCAACATAATGTGAAAAGATTACATCAGCTACTTCCATCTTAGCTGTAAATTCTGTTTTTGTGATAAACGTTTCTGCAACGTAAACTTTGGTATCAGAAATTTGGTAGATTATTTCATTTACAGCATTGTCCAGTGTTTGAAAAAGAACGACAAACTTGCCTAATTCTCGATGAATTGATTGTATATCCATTTCTTAATCCATAACGCCGCGGTTCACAGGCCGCGAGATACGAGCAGACCTCGTGCAGGCGATGGTTAGCTTTTCTTTGAAGATTTCGGCTGAAGCGAAAGCAACTACTTTGTCTGACCTTCAACTGAAATTTTTGCCGATCGTCTTATGAGCATGTCTATCTGGGCTTGCAACTCTTTTTTGAAAACATCGTTCTTGGTCTTGTCTTTTGCGGATTCTAAATATTTTATTGCTTGCTCATACTCCCCAGCAGTGACTTTGACCTGGGCGAGTTTTACTAAGTCACCAGGAGGGACGGACTCTATCATTTTGGAGTACATTGGAATTATACTCGTGGGCACCGAAATGATCCCCATACCAAAAACAAAATAGGCCAGCATTACCTGACCGTGACGCATCAATAGGTAGGCCACCAAAATCAATGCTGCGAATATCATAAAGACCAAGAGGATAAAGCCCGTCGCCTTCGGATCTGAAAACAGATGGTCCATACCGGATAATAGAGAGGGCGATATCCTGCCAACCGCGAATCCTCCCAGTCCCGCTGCAACTGGAAGGCTATACTTCCTCCAGCGGGCAAATCTCTCACCGACTGAAAGGAACAGAGAAACAAAGCTCGCCATGCCAGTTAGCAATGACCAGATGTCCGGTATTTGCATATCGTTCCTTCCTCTTACCCCAAGCTATTATTATGCGTCCTAAAAATATGGGCAAACATCTATAATCATGGACGCTTGAATCAAACAATGAAATGCAGATACCTTGCCATTAGATGAAATCTGCCTAATTGACATGTATCAAATTAGAACTGTAAATATCAAGACAAGATCATTGTTCATATATCGTTTTCTGATCTCAAGTCTGTCATTTGCTGTAATCTTTGAGAGTACCCTATAAAAATCTTTTCTTTAAAAGCGCACAATCACAAATAAATTTTCTATGAAAAACAGATCGCCCTACCTTTTCAACCTTTCCTATTCTTCTAAATACTAAGTAAACTCAATCGTATGCTGGCATTTTTTTGACAATTATTTCAAAGCATTATCAGATTTCAATCAAATTTAATCTTGATAACCATTTGATATTTATTAAGATATTTTATTTATCAAATGGAACTACTTAATTTTGCATGATTTTTGCAAAAACTTAAATAATGGTCTCTTATTAGAAAGATGTACAGAGATTTAATTGCAATTTTCCATTAGGAATCAGGATTGAACCCATTTATTGAACTTATTCTTAGAAGGTTGAATCATGAACGAATTTGAAATCATCTATGAAACCAGAGGAAAAGCAAAAGAATATGCACCATTGGGTGTTGAGCTTTACGCTGGCTGCTCGTATGGCTGCGCTTATTGCTTTGTACCCAAAGTGCTAAATGTCGATCCAAAAGAATTTCATAGCAAAGCCAAACCGGTTGAAAATGCTATAAGTAAATTAGAGAAGGATGCTAAACTGCTCAAAAAAAATAAGGACAACCGGGAAATCCTTTTATGCTTTCATTCAGATCCATATCAAGATCCATCTCAGCGTTCTTACGAAGATGACAATAATATCACTCGACAAGCCATTGAAATACTAATTAAAAATGATTTGAAATTCACGATTTTGACGAAAGGAGGTCTTCAGGGGACATCTGATTTTGATTTATTGCGGGACTATGAGAAATGTTCATTTGGCACCACCTTGATTTTCACTGATCCAAAGGATGCTGAAAAATGGGAACCTAACGCAGCAAAAATCGATTATAGGATCGAGGCCATAGAGATGGCCCGCCGCAAAAAAATAAAGACATGGGTGAGTTTAGAGCCAGTGATAGATCCCAAACAAGCTTTAGAACTCATTAAAAAATATCATGGCATAGTGAACCACTGGAAAATTGGAAAGATAAATTATCAACCTGAAATTGAAGAAAAGGTTGACTGGATAAAGTTCAGGAATGAAGTAACATCATTGCTTGATTCGTTAGAGGCTGATTATTATTTGAAAAAGAGTCTCACAGATTTGATTGATCCAGATTCCAAACAGAAGGATACGGAAATGGTTGCAAAAAAAAGTATTCAAATTGAAGAGAATAAGGCGGTTGAAGCGAAATCACCATGGACTGAAGGAGATATCCCGATCAGAAAAGGAAACTGCAATATCCTTGTGATCGCCCCGCATGGCCATAAAAAGGATGATGAAAACACATATGAGTTAGCTCGGCAAATGGCCGATGATTTGGATTGTTACGCAGTTGTTAATCAAAAATACCGAAAACCTGATGGTAAAACGGTTTCTTTAAAGAATAGCCTTGTTGATTTAAATATTTGGAAGCAGGCAGGGGGATTTACAAAAACACTAAATGAGTTTCTTGTTCCTATCCAGAAGGCCAAGGATGAAATTATAGCAAAGTACAAATCAGTCTTCATTTTACACATCCATGGTATTAAAAATTCCAATATCAAGACTGTTGCGGGGTTAATTGAAGATTTTAAGAAAAGGCCATATGAGCTTCAGGCACTAATTGGTTATGGTCAGCGGGAAAATGACGATACCAGGTACACAGCCTCGAAGGATAAATTGGTGATTCCGTTGATCAAGAGTTTAAATGACCTTGGAATCAGTTCGGCAATCGCACCTGTTAAATATATTATCGATAAAAAAGGTAAACACAAATGGTATTGCGGAAACGATAAAAGGCGTCTGAACCAATATCTGTGCAATCCAAAAGCGCAGGTTCAGAGTATTCAGATTGAGTTAAAGAAAAAAGGCGTCAGGGACAATACCAGTTGGGAATCTACGGCAGCAAAACTCGCAAGTGTCGCAAGAAATTTCGCCATTCCGGAGGTGCTGCCAAATCTACCTGAAAAACAGGAGTCTGACTTTGATCTGGTAGAAAGGGCTTACGATAAGATTCTGGATATCTTTGCATCTCATTATGGGGATGCAATGCTTGCTGCCGGTGAACTTATATTTAATGATTTTTATAATGCTGATATAGCGCTGGCGAAGAGCAAAAATCCTACCAAATCTAAATCCCTCGCCTTACTTGAAGAAAAATTAAAAGGTAGCAGTCAGATTCATCCTTCAAGATCGTGGCTCAATAATGCAGTTAAACTTTATGTGGAAACGAAGGAATTGGAAACAACTGTCCCAACGTATGGAAAGTTGGAAGTTAGCAAAAAAATCCTATTATTTCAAGTAAATGACATCAAAAAGAAAACGGTGCTAATCAACGAAACCTTTGATAAAAAATATACGGTGAGCCAGCTAAAAGATGAAATTGATCGGATTCTTAAAAAGACCAAGCCAACGATACCGCTCCGGCTTACACACCTCATCAACAGGCCTGGACAACTATTCGGTGATTTATATGATGAAATCGCAAACGAAAAATCATTGTCAAGGTTGAGGTTGACGACTATCCAGAGGCTGCAAACTCAAGCTGATGGTAAAATTGCAGAGATTGGGAAAAAAATCGAAACCCAAAATAATTATGTTGAGCGATATAAACAGCTCCGGAAAACACTTGATGAAATAGAGAAAAAAAAGACCAATTTCAAATCTGCAGAAATCAAGAAACCCCAAAAGCAAAAAGAGGTGAAAAATAAGTTTAAAGGTTGGGAAAAAATAAAAATCAAAGCTGATGATGGCATTGAGAAAGAAGCCATTGCTCCGGTCATTATTTCTGCAAGCAGGGTGACAGATATTCCCAAATTTTACAGCGATTGGTTTATGGAACGATTGAAACAAGGGTATCTTGTCAGGAGGATGCCTCGCAGCGCAGCTTCGGAGCATATTTCTTTCTCTAACACCCGAATGATTGTATTTTGGACAAAAGACCCCGAGCCCCTATACCAGCACTTAAATGAAATAGAGAAAATGGGAATCGGTTTCTATTTTCAATATACATTGAATGATTATGCCGGTGATGGTTTAGAGCCACATGTACCGCCCCTTGAGGAAAGGATCGACTGTTTCAAGAAGCTATCAGAAAAAATAGGCAAGGAAAAAGTGATATGGCGGTTTGATCCGCTGGTAATCACAGATGTGATTACAAAAGAGAAATTGGTCGAAAAAGTCCATGGAATCATGCCACATTTATCAGGTTTTACTGATCAACTTGTCATCAGTTTCCTAAAAGCTGGCCTTTATAAGAAAGCTGATAGTAATTTGGGTAAAGCGGGTATCAAACACCGGAATTTTTCAGCCGATGAAATAGATTACATTGCCCAGCATTTAGGCGAAATGGGTAAGGAGTTTGGAATTGAAGTTGCAGCATGTGCAGAAGAAGTCGATCTTTCACAATATGGCATTGGCAGGAATAAATGTATTGATGATGCTTTAATGAGGCGAGTGTTTAGCCATGATAATGCCTTGATGGAATTCATCGGTGATGGAGAGGGGTTAAAAGATCAAGGTCAGCGAACATTATGTCGTTGTATAGTGAGCAGAGATATCGGGGCAAGAGACACTTGCCCGCATCTATGTTCATATTGTTACGCCAATGTTTCGGAAAAAGTTGTTAAGAAAAATTATAAGAGGATTATTCAAACCGGTGAAATGTTGCTACCCCAAAAACGATCTAAGTTCAACGATTGGGTTTATAAAACTGTAGCTTGTTGTAATGGATGTTCAAATGATTGCATTTATTGTTTTGCCAAGGGAGATGCCGTTAATAAAAAACGAATGAAATTAAATGAATGGAAGGAAGGGAAAGTTCGTCCTCATGATGTGGACAAAGAATACACGCTTTATGATGATCCTGTTATGTTTCCGGGAACCCATGATTATACACAAGATAACTTTGATGCTTGTTTTACTGTTCTGAAAAAGATATTAGCCGTCAACAACAGGGTGCTCATCGTTTCAAAGCCCCGACTGGACCTCATAACAATGCTTTGTGATGATCTCAGAGAATACAAAAAGAATATTCTTTTCAGGTTTACCATTGGCTCTGTGAATAATGAAATTTTGTCTTTTTGGGATCAATATGCACCATTATACGAAGAAAGGAAACAATCTCTTTGGTACGCCTTTAATTCTGGATATCATACTTCTGTCAGTGTTGAACCTATGTTGGATTCAGAGCATATTGAAGAACTCGTAAATGACCTATCACCCTATGTAAACCATTCAATTTGGATCGGAACAATGAATCATACTTGGTATTTTGATACCGATGAAAGCAAGGCAAAAACCAAGGCTGGAAAATTACGAGCCAGACAAAACAGGGAATATTATGGAGAAGCAAAGGCAAAGAAAATTAGAGAAGCAACTGAAAAAATCCTTGAAGGCCAAAGCAAGGAGAACTTGAAAAAGATTTACGGTAAACTCAAGGACCATCCTTTGGTTAAATGGAAATGGCATATCAGAAAGGCTTTGGGGTTGTCGCTGCCTGATAAACCGGAAGAATGGAAAGGAATTGATGAGTTTAAGGCTATAAAGACCGTCAATCGTTTGACCGGCAGCTCGAATGACCGTGAATTAGGAGAGTTATACGCCAAATTTAGATCAGAAAAGAGTTTCTTCGGGCATAATCCCAGCGTTTTAAAGAGTGCTATCCAAAAGTATGCCAGACGGGCAGAAGTGGAAAAGGGGCTATGGTGTCTGGTCGAAATGGATTTGTTCAGTTCGCTGGAATGGGATGGAGCTTCGTTAGATGCTTATTTGCACAAATACCCAGAGCAAACGCCTGAGAATACACAGAATAATGCCCAGAGAATTCGAACCAATATGGTTAACAGATTGGTCGTCATGATGTCTGAAGAAGTTAATATTTCCGCGTGGTGGATGCCATCGAAGATTTTTGATTTATACCAAAAATGGATCGAGAACCGAGGTAACCCTTCTTCCCAAAAATTCCTGATAGATATGTATTTTTATTTGACGTCGCAGAAAATGATCCGGCTCATTAGCGATCTTAAGTCGGTCTATCTTATACCGCCAGACTATGTCAAACACGAGCAAATGAATGATTTAAGGCAAATTCACAACAAGATTCAGAAGCAATATCCGAAAATTTACTCCGATCAAACGGAAGTCGGTGAGGTAAAATGGCAAGTGGATATGGGTAGATTTCCGACCAAACTTAAGCCCTGTATCAACGGGGTCATTTATAATCTGGAAAAAGGCAGTGATCACGTTTTTTACTGGGTCAGGAAATTGTTGGATCTTGAACAAAAGGACAAGGTTTCTAAATATAATTATTTGAGAATAGTATGGGATGTACTACATCGTTTCATCGATCGAAACAGCGAATACGAGTTTGTAAGGGAAACCATCCGCGCCTTGCAAGGGTTTTATGAAAGGATGACACATAGGGAAAAGCCGATCTACCTCTACCATGCCGTGTTATTAATGGTTCGACGGAAGGAGATCGATTGGGCCTCAAAAGCTCCACCAGTTGACACTCCGATTGCCGACGTAGAGAAACTATACAGAGATCACCTCGTCGGTGGCAAAATGGAAATCGATGATTACGTACTGGATCTCCACACTAAAAGGGGAAAAAGGGGTGCTAATTGCTTGGAAAAATTTGCCTTGGAAGGCGCGTATATTAAAAACCAGAACGATAATTTTTTTCACCAAGAGTACCGTGAGATTTATATTTCGTTGAAAAAAGAATTGGATCTTTACAAGAGCAAGGGTAAAAAACTATCGCACGATCCAAGGGATCTCAGAATGATAGCCCGCAAAGTGGGGGTTCCCATTCAAGAATTATCTACGGAGAACATGACCAAATTAAAGGACGCTCCTCAAGCTCAGAAGAGAACAGCAATATACAAGAAATCCGTCTATATGCTCGAAAATCTGGTGTTTAAAGGCCCGTATACAAGTGATGACCAAAAGTTGATGAATAATTTAAGATACACTTATGCCTTAGAACTCCTGGAGGCGGCGCTGCAATTACCAGAATGGCAAAGGGGTTCTCTGCAATGGGAATACTTAGGATGCAGGGACGATAATCAGTACTTCCTGGCAGTCCCAAACGTAGGCAAATGGAAAAATATTCCCTTCGAGCTGGTGTCCACGAAAATCGAAACGAATGTGAAGGTAGTACCAAGAGGAAAGGTAATAAGGAGAGTCTCAGACATTGAAAGCAACGGGCTGTTGACGGATAAAATCAAATCGGCCACTTTGCAACACCTTTATTTGAGATTTCTCTTGGATATTGGTGATTCGGGCACCCACAACGTCCTCATCCGTGAAGATTCCGATAACAATGAAAGGCTGATTGCCGGAGTCGATCTTGAGGAGAAACGAGCTATTAAAAAGAAAGAGTCTCGATTGGACCATCTCTTCAAGAAAGCACCGTCCAAGATACAGATTGGTCTTTATGAATCAGATATTCGCAAAATTAAGTCGCTCTCCTACAGCCAATTGAAGCAACACTCATTAGACAGACTGAGTGCCGTTGGAATCGATTTGAAAAGGCTAAATGAGAACATGGAACTGTGGGAAAAATTAAATTCAAATTAAAAAAGATTGATATCTTGGAGATATCTCACAATTTCAAAACCTCGAAAAGCATGTGATCACTATCAGATACCAAAAGTATGGCTAACGCCAAGCTTGCCGGCTGGTGCGTAGCGGCAGCATAGCACCAGTCCGAGTAAAGCGACATGTTGTGTGTTTTTATTAAGTTAAAAGATTATGTATAATCCAAATACTCTCAGAAAACATTGAACAGCAATTGTATTTGTCCTCAAAATTATTAATTCAAAGCATCGTATTCACAGTCAACGCATTCAATATTTTGATTTGTACAATATGAGTTTCCCCGTTGAGTTCTTCTTCCATATTCAGAAATCAAATGAAGGTTCTTCTTTGCTCTCGTTATGATGACATAAAGCAACCTTCTTGCTTCTATATCATCATCTATATGGTCGCTAATTATAGAATTCCAATTAGGAATGTATCCTTTAAGGATGCCAAAACATATGACGGTTTCGTATTCTTCCCCTTTAATACTATGGCACGATGTCACAACAACACCGCCTGGTCGTTTAAACATTTTTTTCAAAGAAAGGATGTCGCTCTGAATATTATATTCAGCATTTTTAAGACGATCATAAGCTTTTTCAAAAAAGCTATTCCAAGGCTCAATTAATGAAGAATGATCTTCAAAATTGATTTTTAGATGCGTCATCAATTGACGAAAAACATCCTCCAAATATGCAATTCCCTCAGTTTCAGAACATTCAATAGAATTCGTTAGCCTTAGCAGCCTTCGGGCGGTTCTAAATTCATCCGGCAGATCAGATCCAGCAAGCTGCTCAAGTTCCCTTATAATTGATCCTGCCCAACGAAGTCTCGGAAGGTACAGTCTTGGTTCGGGTTCCACTAAGAAAAGCCGGGCAATCTTGAACCAAATATTGTTTCTTTGATGATGAAGGGGCGAAAGGCCAGGGGCATCAAACTTGACTTCCGGAAGCAGCGTAACAAGCTTCCGTCCCAGACTTGTAATAAGCCACCATTGCGGCGCTAAAATGCATATTTCATGGCTCGGCACACCATTATCGATGTGGAGAGCAACCATCTTTGCAATCAGCTCTGGAATGTCATCTTTGTGGTAATCCTGGTTATTGAACGTGATGATGCCTCGCTCATCCGCATAATCAGCAAGAGATACAACTTGTGTTTCATCGTCCTGCAAAGTGATTGATAAATCAATAATCCTCTGCGAAGATCTATAATTTCCAGTCAGATGAAGATGTGCCAATTGATCAATTTCAAACTCCTGCATAATCTCCTGCCGGGATTTCGCTATCCCGCCTAATGAGCTATAGATAGCCTGATTGACATCACCAACGATGAAAATATTAGTAAACCCCGATGAATTCTTTACAATCTCTGAAAGAATCCCATACTGCAGATCCTGTGTATCCTGGTATTCATCGATACATATGGATCGGACAATTGCCCCCAACGTTTTAGGAATTTCTTTTATCCTGCTCATTAATTCATAAGCAAAATACAAGACCATATCAAAATCGATAAGCTTTCCCTTGGTAAGATATCCATAATATTCTTTCTTAAGTCGCTTTTCATTTGTTGAGCAGCTTACGGTACCGCCGCTACGATCGATCCTTGTATCTATTTCGTCGTAATGCTTGAAACCATATTTCTGCTTCAGTTTGTTTTTCAGGCTTCGGATATAGAATTCATCAGCTACGCTAAATCCTTTTTTCAAATAATTGGAGTAGCAAGAGTATGGGCGAAGAATCCAATCTAAGGAAAAAGAGTGTACCGTTCCTGCCCAAAGTTGATCTAACAATATTTCTGGATCATCGAGGCGGGATTTAATCTCATCGGCAGCTCTATTAGTAAAGGTAACCGCTATTACCCGGTGCTTGCTCGATTTTAATTCAGACAATTCTTTTGTGATACGATGAGTCAAAACCCTGGTCTTCCCGCTACCAGGGCATGCGGTCACGAGGACATTACCAGGATGGTTTACTGCATCGGACTGTTGTTCGTTCAGCTTAATCGCCATTACGGTTTTCTTCAATGAGTTCAATGAATCTTGTTAGCTGATCATCGGGAAGCTGCTCTTTATATTGCTCACTAAAATCCTTCGGAGGAAGTTTTCTAAATTCTCGGATTTCTGCAAATACGGGCTTGAATTCATCATCCTTCCGCCTTTCCTTTATCCTATAAAGCCCCATAGCTCGGAGCGTGGATTCGTCAATTGTTTCCGAACATGCGAACGCCAATGCCTGAAGGATATAATCTGGAATATAGGTGTAGCTTAATACATGCTCTGCGATCATGAGAGCGAACCAACCCTTTCCGACCTTTTCTGCAAGCCGCAAAACCTCTTTTCCCGCAACAGCCAGCTCCTCGCTCTTCAATCGCTTAGTTGATCGTTTAATATTAGCGTCCTTTTTGTATATGTCATCCAATGTTTGGATGATTTCATGCGAGTTGTAGTTCCTTAAAAAATCGACTTCAAAAGTATGGTCTGCGAAATATGCTTTTACATATCTATTTCCTGCGCAAAAACTTTCGAGTTTTTCCTTTCTTTCTTTCCCCGCCACCTCAGAGTTCTTGCTTTTCTTTTGATCATCATTATCGTCATCTGGATCTTCGGGAAGTTCATATATTGATTCGTCGAGATCTGTGATAATAGCGCAATTTCTTCGTATGCGTGTTTCATGAAATATTTTTGCAATATTTTGAAACACAGTGCTACTCATGTTTATCAAGCTGATACCAAGCTCATCGAGGCTAATGCCGAAGACCTCTCTTACCATGCTTGGTATCAATATCATTTCCGCATCGCCTTCAACAATCGTAATGCCCTTTGCGAACAGCAATGTGCTTCTGACAGCATCTAAGTATCGTTCAATCCGTTCGCATTCAGGTTCTTCCAGGCCATTACTGGGCTGGTAAACATGTGCTTCTTGATATCCTTTGGACAAGATATTTACGCTTCTGATCTTACTTGCAGATGATACGTGGGTTGAATGAGTTGAGACAATCACCTGGGTCTTTTCATAACCATACTTTTCAAACAACGTCATCTGTATGTGTGTATGGATATGCGCCTCTGGCTCCTCTATTAATAAAAAGTGAGCCACTCGGTCACTGGCGATTTTGAATTCATATTCCAATAGCTTGAGGGAAAGAAAGATTAGGTTAGCAGCACCGAGGCTAAGCTCAATGAGATCACCTTGGTAGTCTCCATCGAGAGCATCTCCGACTCTCAATGACAATCTTTGCAATAGTTTCTCGATATCCTCGGGAAGGGCCGATTTTATGTCGATAGATGGGGAATAGGTATAGCCTACAGTGTTGTATAATTTTGTCTGAATCCCTTCAGATATCCGTGTGATCTCATCTAATTCAGATATGTCATTATTGAGGCTCGAGACTGCTTCGATAATCTTTTCAGCTTCAGCTACTTCAATATTTTTTTCTGTACCCCTTAATAGTCCCAATAGGGGATTATCCCTGTACCCTCTGAGATCAGAGACAACGTCTCGTAACGCCTTTGCAAAAGTACATGATACCTCATAATGAAGATTAGATACCTTAACACCGACGACGCTACTATCCTCTTCATTCGGATCTGGAAAGGACTCTTCTTCGAAGTCTCCTACAATTGATTTGTAAAGCTCATCGTCTGAAAAATCAGCTGTTGATTTGCCTGTAAAGGTGCATTCGTAGTCGTCTATCGCTATTGAATCTAAGATGTCTTCTATTTCTTCTTCTGGATCATCAGTCGTTGAATTATCAAATAGTTTTTTTCGCATTTCTTTCTTGGGGCGATAAATATATGTATAAGTTCCAGTATGGTCGCCATTCATATGACCAGCATTATGTCTTAATATCTGACAACCTTCACTGGTGTCTAACTCTTCAAATTCCAGGCTAATGATGATCCAATGGCCCTTCCAATCACCTAAAGCCCTATTAAAGTCTGATTCGCGCAATTGAATGGCTCTCCTCGTCAGGCTGTCGTCAATGAGTAAACGCATTGCGTAAAATGCATTCGTTTTCCCCGAACCATTTTCGCCGATTAACGTATTGACACCTTTGCGAAACCTAAATGCAACGTTCCTGAAATTTCTAAAATTGCGGATCGTTAGTTTTGAGATGTGCATTGTGCACCCATTAATCTATGTTGTTATCAAAATAAGAAACCAGTTTCCTTAGATACTTTTCACACTATGCGATATGAGAAATGTTGATCAACTTTATGGCTGTGCTCCTTCTTTTCACACAACTAGTAGTATACGACCTAAAAATATGCGCAGACACGTACATTTTTAGACGCGTATGCCACATGGTTGATTTTAGAATTCGTACAATCATTTTTGAAAGATTTCACAAGGTTCTTTTGATTTAAAGCTAATTTTTCTTAGCACGTTAGGCGTCCAGAAAATGACACATAAGACGCAATTCCAATATTTCATTTTTGTTATTAAATCTAAATCGTCACAGTTATTCCCTTAATCAGATATCATGTTAATATATGAAATAACATCAGTGTTGGTATACCTAATCGATATTCAACCAAAAGCGAAACCCCGCCTCTATATCTGAGAAACGGGGTTTCTTAAAACCTCATAGTCCATCCCTTTGTTTGAAGTTTAAGCAACTATCCTGAATTATTTTACAGAATTAACCTAACATGTCAAGGAAATTACAAAAAACAACACATTGTAGCTGGCAAAACTGTACTATAAAATCTTATCAATTCCGCATCATGGTCGTCTCGTTTTAACACTCGCCGCAAATATTATTATCCACTCTTTTGAATAAATCCCTGTACCTGTTTCCCCCAATCTCTTTTTTTTAATAATCCGTAATCCTGCCAGATAAAGAACATTGCTGCCGGCGCACCATTCCAGTCATCGTTGTCATAACCAAATTTCCTCAGAAAAAATATCGCCTCTGGCACCCGGTGGCTGATGAAGATGGACATTTTGTCACTATGATTATAGCCCCCACCCCCCTCTGATTTTTCTGGAAGGCAGAATAAATGAAAGGAGGTGAACACCAATGGCCTACACGCCAGAACTATCTATGAAATCCTCATGCACGTTGAGGAGACTCGCCTGGGCTCTTGATATGCCGATGACAAAAGCCATGGAAAAGGTTTTCGAATATTTACCCGAGGTCCTGGACAACAAAAAGATTTGCCATGCATGCCGGGATAGATCGAAATGTTCAGACTGTCAGTTCAATTTCCAAGCCCGAATTTACGAGAAAATGAAAGGAGATGATTCTGCAAAACTCAAAACTTAGGCGATGACCTACATCACCAGAAGCGGAGGCGCGGTCAGCAATGGCTGCGCCTTTTTTGTTTCTAAACCCTTTAAACAAAATGGAGGTAACAACATGAATCGAGAACTATTAGAAAAACCGTTTGATCCGGAGCAGATCAAACAGCGCGAAGGAGAATATGGGAAAATGCTGGATTATGTCCCTGGGCATTCCGTGATCCAGCGACTTAACGATGCTTTCGAAGCGAAATGGAGCTTTGAGATAGTCCGTTTCGATATGCTTGAAGATAAGGACGAAGTTATCGTTCTTGGTAAACTCACGGCCAATGGCATTGTTAAATCCCAATTTGGAAGTTCCAGAATCACCAAAGCGCGAGAGACTGGCGAAGTCATTAGCCTTGCTGATGACCTGAAAGCTGCCGCAACAGACGCCATTAAGAAGTGCGCGACGTTGATGGGAGTTGGGCTCCATCTCTATAACAATGATGGAAATCCCGCCGGAAAACAGCAGAACTCAACCAATCATTCAGCGGGTTTCAATGCCAATAATAGATTTAGCCGGAATGATAGGAATCGGGAGGGCAACGGCGGAAATGGTGGCAATCGTTCCAGAGGTTATAATAGCAAGGATAATGGAAAAATCAGCGATAAACAGCGTAAGTACATCCTGGATATCATAAACGATATGGGAATGAGCAAGAGCCAGCTCAATCAACAATGCGTCCAAGCATATGGATCTGTTTTGGATGATATAAGCCGCCACGACGCGTCAAGTCTGATTGACGAGCTTCTGATTCAATAGACGGGTTGGTGCCTCTTGGTTGAACAGATTAACAAACTCACAAGGTGGTGAGATTGGAGGTGACAAAAGCATAACGAATTGACAGCAGAGTTAAATCGTATCCGTAACCTCGGGCAGTCCTATTGTCTGGGGTTTTTTGTTTCTTTAACAATCTAACAAAGAAAGGAGTTTGTAAAATGAGAGCTACAGACACATTTGAAAATGTTATCGGCAAGGTTCACCGGATGTCCCAGGATTATTATGATGAGACCATTGCTGTCCGGGACATGGAATTCAATGGCTTTAACAATCTGACAATAGCAGGTGATGGATTTGAGGTTTTGCCATCAGCCCAGCGTCTTATTGCAAATCGGTTAAGGATTCCGCAATCCTATTTGTCCAGATGTCCGGAGGATCTCCAAGCACAAAATCTCAACTACTGGCTTGAAAGGGAGAACAAGAACAGGGAAACGCTATTCTGTCGATTTTCCGGCAGAAAATTGAGAGGTGTTTTCACTCAAAGATATACGGCTCTTGATAATATGGAAATTCTTACCAAGATGCTGGACTATGGCTTTGATCCCGCCTGTGAGGTTCATTATTCTTTGGATGAAAGCCTTATGGTTCTGAAGGTTCCAGAATATGGCAGAATGTTTGGATTAAGTGAAAAGGATAAAATCGTTCCCGGTATCAGTATCGCAAATTCGGAAGTCGGAATCCTGGCTCTGTCAATTGAAGCATTCTTTTACAGACTTGTATGCAGCAACGGACTTATTGCCACAACTTCGGTTGGTTCGCGCTTCAAGCACGTTTCACGGAGAGCCATGGACGAATTTCCACAGGTGTTAAGCAATGTGGTTTATCAGTCCCAGAGCAGCCAGGGCCGGTTTCGGATCTCGATGCAGACCTCGGTGGACAATCCCCTACGAACCATTGAAACATTCGCAAAGCAGTTCCAGCTTTCTCAGGATGAAACGGAGATTGTCAAAAAAGCCTATTACCTCGAAGAAGGAGCAACCATGTTTCATATCATCAATGCTTTTACAAGAGGAGCACAGGAGCCAAATCTTGCCCCGGTTGATGCATATAAACTGGAAAGAGTGGGAGGTCAGATTCTCGGTCTGGTAAAATAATTACAACAATGCGCGATGAAAGAAGCTCCATCACTATTTGCAGGTGATGGGGCTTTTTTTGTGCCCATACATGAGAGAGGAGAATCAAAATGAGTCTGTACTGGGATTTAATCTCGATAAAGCATCAGGACAAGCTGCGGTTTCTTGCGAAAAAGAGCTGCATAACCACTGACCATGCTTTGGGCAATATTGTCAGTTATCTGCGAAACGAATGGGATACGGCGTTTTGTCCGTATTACCTCAAAGAACTCAAAGAGGCAAAAGACATTGAGGACATGATTGACATGATAACCAAGTGAATATCCGCTCACTGCGGGAAAGGAGATAATGACATGTTGGAAATTGTAGGAAAAATTCTATTAATTGGTGGCTTTTTTGTAGCGGTAATAAGCCAAATTTGTATCATAGCACTTGCCTTTAAAATCCGTTATTATGAGGGTTTGTCCTGTTTAGCAGCCCCTATGTATGCTTTGGTTAGTAGTGATTTTCGTAAAGACAATAACGTGCGATTTTTTATAATTTTGTGGGGCGTAAGTTTGCTAATGGCTATTTTTTTGGGCGCTTATGTTCTTGCGATAGTGTAATCGCTTTTTTCTAAAATCAACCTTAGACCCTCTGGGAGTTCATTCCAGGGGGTCTTCTATTTTATGGAGGACAATTAAAATGAATAATTCAAAAACTTTTTGGAACGACCTTAAATCTGGTCATTTTGTATCAATGGTTAAAGAAACATCACAAGGGCAGACACTTTCAAATTCACAGGAAGTTTACAATGTGATGAAGCCGTTTTTTGTTGAAAATGACGATGTGGAGACTGTCTATTGCATATTTTTGAATGCCAAAAACAGAATACTCGCCATCGAGAAAATATTTTCAGGGACAATTTCATCATCTGTAATCTATCCTCGTGAGTTGATCAAGCGCGTTATAGCGCTTAAATCATCAGCAATTATTCTCACACATAACCATCCCTCGGGATTTGTAGAGCCCTCGGCTGAAGATAAGGCCATAACTGTCAGAATGGCAATAGCATTGGCAAGCATCGATGTGACCCTGCATGATCACATTATCATAGGCGACGGTTTCCACAGCATGGCTGATGATTCGGGATGGCTAAAATCTGTCAGGAGCCGATATAACGATTTGCTGATATTGTAAAATTGTAAAGATAGGCCGGTATCGGTTCAATTGATGCTGTTTTTATGTTTGCCCTAACAAATAAAATTGTACAAAAAAACAAGGAGGTATGAAAAATGAATGATTTTGGCGATTTCGAGGACGATTTTAGCGATGACTTTAACGATAATTCTGGTGATGATGGCGATTTTATGGATGACGATTCCATTGAAGACGCATTCGATGATGATTTCGGCTCAGAGGATTCCCTCGATAATGATATTGGTATCGAAGATGAGCCTGCTGGGGATGATATGTGTGAGGACGATATTACCGTGGAAGATGCTGTTTTTATAGGAGGGACATTTATGGGTTGGGGTTATGAAGAAGGGCTGGAGGAAGGAAAGCGGCGCCGAATCGAACGTAAAATGAATAAGGATAATGATCAAGATGATTTATAGCGTATTACAGCTAATTTTCGAATATTCTTGATTATTTTTTGATTATGGATTAATTGTTTTACAAATGTTCATAACATTCACTGAAACCATAACCGGTGGAGGGTTAAATGATAAAAAAGAACCCCTTTTCTCAATGATGAGATAAGGGGTTTCTTATTTTTATGATAATCAGCCCTCTCCCATTTGGGATAAATTGTTTGTGTTTTTTTAGTCAATTGTTGTATCTTATAATTTTAAGGAAAGCCATATTCAAACTACATCTGATTGCAAGCCCGTTCGATTGAATTCGATCTGACTAATACGATTTATTTAATCATTGTGGCAGAATATGAGATGTCAGTTCATTGGTAATAGCATTCTGATTTTGAATCCAAAAACTAAGAAATAAAGATGGACCATGACTGTTCTACTGGATAACAAAGGCCAAGGAAAGGTTGGCGATGCTCTTGCGGAGGGCATTCAGGCTAATGCTCACGTTTCAATTCTGTCCAGTCTTTTTTCCATTTACGGCTACTCTGCCTTGAAGAAGCAACTTGAGCGTGCTGGTCTTTTGCGCCTCCTTATACCGTCGAACGATTCCGCTGCCGCATTCGGAAACATACAGCCGTTTATGGTGGCGGGCCTAACGGGGAGCAAAGCCGACAGGCGTTTCCGTAATTCCTTGAACATGGCAAAACTCGCCAGAGACTGTTCACAGTGGCTTCAACAGAAAGCAGAAATCAAAGCGGTCTCGCTTCCTGTCCTTCAGAATCTATTCCATATCGAGAACCCTGACGGAAGTTCCGTGGCCGTTCACGGTAGTTCATCGTTCACGTCTGTGGGGCTCGGCGCTGCGCCATCGGATGGATATGAGATGAACACTTGTTTCACGACGCCAGCGGAAACGGCAAGTCTGCTTAAATGGTTTGACGCGATATGGTCAAACTCCGAGGCAACTGGAGACGTCAAATCATTTGTACTGGCCCAGCTTGAGACCATCTTCA
The DNA here is from genome assembly GCA_963778575.1 of uncultured delta proteobacterium. Lineage (GTDB taxonomy): Bacteria > Desulfobacterota > Desulfobacteria > Desulfobacterales > UBA11574 > UBA11574. The sequence continues at coordinate 130,090 of CAVZUV010000015.1, forward strand.
CCAACAAATCCCCCGAGCTGGTGTACTTCCTAACGCTATACAACATCTTTCGCGAGTACCTTGGAGAGCTCGAAGAAGACAAGATTATCAAGACCAGAACAGGAATCAAGGATACCCTTGTATGGGGTAAACTCTATAAATTCCAACATGATGGCGTTTTGGGAGCCATCGATAAGATTGAAAAATTTAATGGCTGTATTATCGCCGACAGCGTTGGTCTTGGAAAAACGTTCGAAGCTCTGGCAATCATCAAGTACTACGAGCTGCGAAATGACCGTGTTTTGGTTCTCTGCCCCAAGAAAATTCGAGAAAACTGGACGATTTTCACTGTCAACGATAAGCGAAACCTTTTTGCTGCTGATCGATTCAATTTTGATGTGCTTAACCACACAGACCTCACCCGTGAACGAGGACGTTCCGGCGAAATCAACTTGGAAACTCTCAATTGGAGCAACTACGATCTTGTTGTTATCGATGAGTCCCATAACTTTCGGAACAATCCACCACGTAAGGATGGATTGACAAGGTACTCCAGGTTGATGCGCAATATCATCAAGTCGGGTGTAAAGACCAAAGTCCTCATGCTTTCGGCTACGCCTGTCAACAGTCGCATGAACGACCTGAAAAATCAGGTAGCATTTATCACAGAAGGCACCGACGACGCCCTTTATAACCATGGCATTGCCAGTATTGAACAAACACTTCGTCAAGCACAAACACGTTTCAACCGGTGGCTTCAAATTGATGCCGCTGAACGGACGACCGAAGGACTGCTTGAAACCTTGAATTTCGATTACTTCAAGCTGCTCGACCTGCTTACCATAGCCCGTTCCAGGAAACATATTCAGAAATACTACGATCTTGATGAGGTCGGTGAGTTTCCAGAGCGGGCCAGACCGATAAACATCAAGTCCGATATCGACACCAGGGATTTGTTCCCAGAACTCAGGGAGATCAATCGGGATATACGCCGTCTCAATCTTAGTTCATACGCCCCGTTGAAATATGTCCTCCCCAACAAACTTGGTGAATATAGCCGCAAATATGACATGGTAGTGTCTGGCGGATCGGTATTCAAGCAGATCGACCGCGAAGAAAGCCTAATCCACCTGATGCGAGTAAATCTTCTCAAGCGGATGGAGAGCTCGATCAATTCCTTTGCACTTACCCTGGCAAGGCTTCTCGAAAACGTCCGTGACATCATTAGCCGCATCGACGCACATGAAGAATCTGAAATTGAAGAGCTGAACATTGAGGAAATCGAAATCGAAGATGACGATTTTGCACCGTATTTGATTGGCAGCAAGATCAAGGTGCTCCTCCAGGACGTTGACCGTGTGCGTTGGCGGCAGGAGCTTGAGGAAGATGAGGTTCTCTTGGTCAAATTGCTGCGGGAGGCTCGGGAGATCGACGCTCCGCGCGACAAGAAACTTCATCATCTTAAGGAACTCATCGCCGCTAAATGCGGAAAACCAATCAATGCTGGCAACAAGAAGGTCCTTATTTTCACAGCCTTTGCGGATACAGCCCAGTACCTTTACGAAAACGTAGCGAAATGGGCACAGGACGAACTCGGTATCCATTCCGCTTTGGTAACCGGTAGCGGCAGTAACAAAACCACGATGCCGAATCTTCGAAAGGATATTGCCACCATTATCACATCATTTTCACCGCTTTCGAAGGAGCGTGCCAAGATCGATGAGTTTCTTACAGAGGAGATTGATATTCTGATTTCCACTGACTGCCTTTCTGAGGGTCAGAACCTGCAGGATTGTGACTATGTCGTGAACTACGATATTCATTGGAACCCGGTTAGGATTATCCAGCGTTTCGGGCGCATCGACCGCCTTGGCTCAAAAAACCAGATTGTCCAGCTCGTCAATTTCTGGCCCAACATGGAGCTGGACGAATATATCAACTTAGAAGCCAGGGTCTCAGGGCGGATGGTTCTGCTCGATATATCCGCGACCGGCGAGGAGAATATCATCGAGTTTCCTGATGCTGGAAAAATGAACGATCTGGAGTATCGCCGCCGTCAGCTCGAACAACTCCAGAATGAGGTGGTGGACTTGGAGGATCTCGGAGGCGGCATCTCGATTACGGATATGACGCTCAATGACTTTCGGATGGACCTTGCCGAGTATTTGAAAGAGCATGTTGACCGTCTTGTGCATATGCCTCTTGGGGCTTTTGCCGTCACCCACATCGACGATCTGATTGAAGAGGAAGGACTGGAACCCGGCGTAATTTTCTGCCTCCGCAGTGAATCGGCCAAGGTGAAAACAGACAGCCCTTATGCTCTGGCACCACACTATCTGGTCTGGGTTTCAGAATCCGGTGAGGTACAGATGAACTTCACGCAAGCAAAAAAGATTCTGGACCTGTTCAAGAAGCTGTCTCTCGGCCGCTTCCAGCCCGACGAGGGTGTTGTAGCCCGATTCAAAGCCGATACCAGCGACTCGACGGACATGAGCAAATACCAGGTGCTGCTGGCCAAGGCTGTTGCGGCCATCACTGGCAAGGCTGAGGAAAAAGGCGTTGAAAGCCTATTCCAGCGCGGCGGTACTATTTTAAGCAAGGATTCATTCAAGGGCATCGATGATTTTGAGGTCGTGTCCTATCTTGTTGTTTTTGGCAATGACGGAGAGACAGCATGATCGAGACGCTTTACGAAAAAATGGCTATTCCAGATGCCTGTCGCCTTGGAAAGCGCGTCTTCAAAAAACTGTTTCATGAGAATGCGAAGCTCGGTGCGACCGACAAAAAGGCCTTTCGGGAGGACATCGATGTCATCACCTGGATATACACGCTTAAGCCAAGCACGATTCCGATCCAGGCTTATGAGGACGAGCAGCGGGAATACCATGAGGTTGCTATCCTACAGGTGGACCTTAAGATGCTCAATCGCACCAGCCGGATCGCTGAAGTCATCCACCGTGCTATTCCTTATCCGTTGGTAATTGTGTTCGCTTTTAGGACAACGTGCGCCTTAAGCCTTGCCCACAAACGATTCAGTCATGTGGAAAAGGGGGCTATCGTCGCTGAGGACTTTATCGTCACCGACTGGATTGACCTATCGGCCCCGTCGCCTGTACAGAAAGCATTCTTCGATAGTCTATCCGTGTCATATTTTCCTCACACCCATTTCTTTGCATTCTACTCGGCGTTCACGGACCGGCTCGTAGCATTGGATTGCGCAAGGCTGACCGGCGAATATCGCCTGGAATCAACGGCGACCAAGAACCGACTGCGAATGGAGCGGATAGCTACCTGTCATGAGCTGGAAGTTCAGATTGCCGGGCTAAAGGCCGCCATCATGAAAGAGACGCAGTTTAACCGCAAGGTCGAACTGAATGCGACTATTAAGAAGCTTGAGCGGAACCTTGTGCAAACGACCAAAGAATTACGGCAATATTAAGGAGCTTATCATCTAATGCTTTACAGTTGTTTCGTTCAAAAGAATGCCGACAAAGAGGCATCAGTAAAATCGCTTCTTGCCGACTATATTGGCGAGCGGCATTACAGCCACGTCTATGCTGCAATGGCGTATGTTACAATTGCTGGAATTCGTGATGTTCTCGACCTAATAGAGACGCCACCTGAACCCACTCGATGGGTAATTGGTTTAGATGATGCTGTGACTCAACCTGGAGCTATTGAGCTATGCATATCTTTCCCGCAGTCACAAGTCCGAGTGGCATCCTTTGAGCATGAACACCGCCGGTTTCATCCAAAGATACTGTATTTCTCTAACGGCCCTAATTCGCCTTTAGCATTTATGATGCTCGGATCTCCAAATTTGACGAAAAAGGCGCTTTCTGAAAATGTCGAATCAGTAGTCATCCTCCACTCCGAAACAACTCAAGACAAAGTGGAACTCGACAATATATGGCACGCTGCGTGGAGCTTTGGCCGTAAGCTTGCTACCGGTGAATTGACGGAATATAAGCAAAAATATTATATTAGCAATAAGCTTCGAAAACGCTCTTTTAAAGAGCGGGTCAAGAAACCGCGACGGTCAAGAACACGCAACGTACGCCTTGTGTTGGAAGACGATTACGCAGAGGTTGATCCAACAACCGCTTCAACTTGTTGGATCGAATGTGGCAATGTAACCCTCATGGGACGCGAGTTAGAGTTCAAAGCAGAGCAGGGTCTCTTTTTTGGCCTAAACCCTCATGGTGAGGCCCCCAAGTATTTTAGCTACATAGTTTCTGACGGATCAGTGATACAAATGAGGATGAAATACCAAGGCAATCACATGTGGCGACTTCAGATGACAAAGGATGTTCCAGAAGTAGCCAAAGGCTTAAGGCCGGTTCGCTCAGACGGCAAGCTCGGACGATCCCCGTGGGTTGCTGTCTTTAAACGAACAGAATGGAAAGACACCTACACGCTTATTTTTGTGCGGTTACACAACAAAGAACACAGAAAACTTCGTCGTCAGTCTATCAACACTGGAACGCACGGCAAAACAACCGCACGAGAGTATGGGTGGTTTTAGATCCCTGTTCATATTGTATTTTCATCCGACAGCAGGATAGAACTATAGACTTGAGAGGTTTATATGGATAACCTAAACGCAAAAACTGATGGTGCAACAGTGGATATTGTCGCACAGAATATCGCAACATTAAGGAAATTGTTCCCAGAAGTGTTCACGGAAGGTACCGTCGAGACAGGGCCTCGTTGGAAAGTGGACTTTGTCGCTCTGCAGGAAATTCTCGGCCAGCACATTGAGGACCAACAAGAACGATACAGCTTCAGTTGGAACGGCAAAGCCCGCGCTCGCCTTATCGCCCAAACATCCTCTACGGGCACTTTACGTCCATACCCTGAAGATTCGATCCAATGGGACAGCACAGAAAACCTATTTGTCGAAGGCGATAATCTCGAAGTGATTAAAATATTGCAGAAGAGCTACCATAAGCGAGTGAAGATGATTTACATCGATCCTCCTTACAACACGGGGAAGGATTTTATCTATCCTGACCGGTTTCAGGACAACCTATACACCTATCTACAATACACAGGGCAGCTGGATGAAGAGGGTCTAAAGCTCTCCGCAAACGCCGAAACATCAGGGCGGTTCCACACCAATTGGCTGAATATGATGTATCCACGCCTAAAGCTCGCACGAAATCTGTTGCGTGACGATGGAGTTATATTTATTTCAATCGATGATGGCGAAATCGCTAATCTGCGAAAATTATGTGATGAAATTTTTGGTGAGGAAAACTTCATTGCAAATATTGTCTGGCATAAGAAATACACAAGGTCTAACGATGCTAAGTGGTTTTCTGACAACCACGATCACATCCTCTGTTACGCTCGCTCCAAGGAGGAGTTTTCCATAAGACTACTGCCTCGAAGTGACGAGCAAACAGCCGCCTACTCAAATCCAGATAACCATCTGAAAGGACCTTGGAAGGCTACACCGCTTCATGCAAAAAGCGGGTCTAATACATCTGCGTATACATTCAGGAATGGCGTTACATGGAAGCCTCCGGTTGGCACGTATCGCCGATTCAACGACGAGTCCATGTCGAGGATGGAAAAGGACGGCGAGATTTGGTTCGGCGAGAACGAAAACCAAACGCCACAAAGGAAAAGTTTTTTATCAGAGGTCAAAGAGGGAGTAACGCCAATAACGCTGTGGCCATATGGCGAGGTGGGTCATAACCATGAGGCAAACAACGAACTGAAAGAACTGAAACTCGGAGGGCTTTTTAATAATCCCAAACCGACTCGCCTTATCAGGCGAATGTGTGTTCTTTCTGATGCGGAAGATCGTGATGGAATCGTACTGGACTTTTTTGCGGGATCGGCAACAACTGCCGATGCCGTGTATCGTCAAAATGCAGATGACGGTGGTTGCCGCAGATTCATTATGGTCCAGCTACCTGAGCCGTGTGATGAGAAATCAGAAGCCTTCAAAGCAGGATATTCTAAAATTACTGAGATCGGAAAAGAACGCATTCGTCGCGTGATCAAGAAGCTGAAAACCGAGCAGGCAAAGAAGAACAAACAAGCGAGGGAGAAGCTTCCGGGCATGGAAGACGGCGTGACAGATATAGACCTTGGTTTCAAGGTCTTCAAACTGGACTCCAGCAACATCAAACCTTGGGACGCTGACTTTGACAATTTAGAAGATTCTCTGTTCAACGCCGTGGAGAACATTAAGCCAGACCGCAACGAAGAGGACGTGCTTTACGAACTGCTGCTTAAGTATGGACTTGACCTGACAGTGCAGATTGAGAAGCGGAAGCTTGATGGAAAGACCATCTACATAATCGGGGCTGGGGCGCTCGTCGTTTGCCTATCTAAACATATCAGCTTGGAGGCAGTGGAGGGCATCGCCGCGCTGAAAGATGAACTGAAGCCGGAGCTGATGCGCGTAGTCTTCAAGGACTCAGAGTTTAAAGACGATGTGGTCAAGACCAACGCTGTTCAGATTTTACGCCAGGTCGGCATTGATGATGTTAAGAGCCTATGAGGTGAATATTATGAAAATTCAATTCGACCCGAATCTGGACTTCCAACACGAAGCGATCAATGCCGTGGTGGACCTCTTTGACGGCCAGGAAGTATGCCAGACGAACTTCACGGTTGCACCCTTAAAGCTTGATCCCCAAACCGTGTTGCCTGGAATGGAAAACGATCTGGGGATTGGCAACAGGATACGTCTCCTGGATGAGGATATCCATAAAAACGTTAATGAAATCCAACTCCGCAACGGTCTTGCCCCTTCAGAGTCGCTCGGCTCCATGGACTTCACGGTGGAAATGGAGACCGGAACAGGCAAGACTTATGTTTACCTGCGTTCAATTTTCGAGATGAACCGGCTGTACGGCTTTACCAAATTCATCATCGTGGTACCATCAATAGCAATCAAGGAGGGCGTCTATAAATCACTACAGATGACAGAAACGCATTTCAAGGGACTCTATGAAAACGTCCAGTTTGATTATTTTGTTTACGATTCCCAGAAACTTGGCCAAGTCCGAAACTTCGCCACCAGCGATTATATACAGATCATGGTGATTAACATCGATGCGTTTCGCAAGAGCTTTACCGACCCCGAAAAGGAAAACAAGGCCAACATTATCCACAGACCACATGATAGAATGACTGGGAACCGTCCAATCGAGTTCATTCAGGCGACAAATCCCATCGTTATTATCGACGAACCTCAGAGCGTAGCTACAACCAGCAAAAGCAAGGAAGCCATAGCTTCGCTGAATCCGCTCTGCACCCTTCGCTATTCGGCCACCCACGTGGACAAATACCACATGATGTATAAGCTCGATTCGGTGGACGCTTATCAGCGAAAACTTGTAAAACAGATCGAGGTGTCAGGGATTGAGGTAAAGGATAGCCACAACAAGGCATTCATCCAACTATTGAAGGTGGATAACAGAAAGAGCCCGATTACAGCTCAAATTGAAATTGACGCGATGCAGCGCAGCGGTGACGTTAAGCGGGTGAAAAAGACCGTCCGCAGCGGCGATGACCTGCTGGAGATTTCTGGCGGCCGGAGCGTTTACGACGGGTATATCATAGAAGACATCTATTGTGAAAAAGACAATGAGTACATTAGCTTTACCAGCAAACCTGAAATTGTCAAACTTGATCAGGCCATCGGAGGGGTAAACGAAGATGAATATAAACGCCTTCAAATTCGCAAAACCATTGAAAAACATCTTGAAAAGGAGATGGAGCTTCGGCCAAAAGGGCTGAAGGTGCTAAGCCTATTTTTTATAGATCGAGTTGCAAATTACCGCTGGTATGACGATGAAGGCAATCCGCAACCCGGGAAATATGCAAAAATATTTGAAGAGGAATATAAACGAGAACTTAGGAAGCCAAAATACCATATTTTGTTCGAAGGCGCAGACCTTGGAACCGCCGCGGAAGGGGTCCATGACGGCTATTTTGCTGTAGATAAAAAGAAGACCGCATCGGGTAAGTCAATTGAGGTATTTAAGGAATCGCGTGGCGAAGGAAAAACGATTGCGGATGAAAGTGCATACCAGCTCATCATGCGGGATAAAGAGAAACTTCTGAGCTTTGAAACAAAGCTGAAATTCATTTTTTCCCATTCAGCGCTAAAAGAGGGGTGGGATAACCCTAACGTCTTTCAGATTTGTACGCTCAACGAGACCACATCGGTTATGAAAAAGCGTCAGGAAATTGGACGCGGACTACGAATAGCAGTAAACCAGGACGGTGAGCGAGTCCATGGGTTTGATGTGAACAGACTTACTGTGATGGCTAACGAATCTTATGAAGATTTTGCTAAACAGCTACAAAAAGAGATTGAAGATGAAACCGGAATCAAGTTCGGGGTTGTCGAGAAGCATCTCTTTGCAAACATCTCAGTACCAACAGATGACCACCAGGTTAAGTATCTTGGGGTCGATACGTCTAAGTTAATATGGGATCATTTAAAGTCAAAAGGGTATATAGATGAGAAAGGTAAAGTTCAAGATTCACTACGAACCGACTTAAAAGATGGTAATGTGGACCTGCCTGATGAGATGGCAAACTATTCGGAACAGATATTTACCGTTCTTCGAAAAGTAGCCGGTAAACTTAACATCAAGAATGCCGATGAACGCAAAAAGGTTAAGTTGAACAAGGCTGTGTTCCTCAGCGAGGACTTCAAACAATTATGGGATCGAATCAAATACAAGACGACCTTCAGAGTAAATTTTGACTCGGAAAAACTGATCGAAAAATGCGCGGATGACATTCGCAAGACACTTATAGTCGGGAGAGCAAGGTTTATCACCAGAACGGCAATGCTGGATGTGGACAGAGGAGGTGTTAGTGCTGATGAAGTCCATGAAAGCACATCGATTTACGACCCACGCGACTATGACCTCCCCGATCTTGTCAGCTATTTGCAAAACGAAACCAACCTCACGCGTCGATCTATCGTCGATATTGTCATGGGCAGCGGCCGACTACAAGATTTTAAGAATAACCCACAGAAATTCATCGAACAGGTTGCAACTATCATTAAACACCAGATGCGGATTTTCATTGTAGATGGAATCAAGTATCAAAAGATAGGTGATCAACATTATTATGCCCAAGAACTTTATGAGGAAAACGAGCTTTACGGCTACTTAAGCAAGAACATGCTTGAAAGCAAAAAGTCAGTCTTTGAACATGTTGTTTATGACTCTGATGTGGAAGCGGATTTTGCCAAGTCATTCGAGCTGAGTGACGATGTGAAGGTCTATGCCAAGCTCCCAGGATGGTTCAAGATCGACACGCCACTCGGAAGTTATAACCCCGATTGGGCGGTTCTTGTCGAATTAGATGGACAACCACGGCTGTATTTTGTGGTAGAGTCTAAAGGAAGTCTTTTTAGTGAAGCCCTTCGGGTGTCAGAAAACGCCAAAATTAAATGTGGATTGAAGCATTTCAAAGCACTGGAGAGCAATGTGGGATTTATGGTGGCAAATAACTATTCAACATTTTCGGAAAAGGTCTCTGCAACTGAATAATAGCTTGTTAGCCGCTGGATTATCAGGCCAGAAAAACAGGTAAAGACATATGTAACAGGTTGCGGATATCAAAAAAGATTCTCCATAGCTTAAAAGGATATGGACTCATGGATTATTCTGCCGAAATTGAAAAAGCAAAAAAACTATTAAGCGAAGGAAGTTTTATTTTGTGCTCTGTGCAATGTGGCATAATATTAGAGGACATACTGAAAAACTCATTGAATAACTTGTATAATAATCCAAGAGGTGCTCATTATAAAAAGATTATCAAACAATCGTACTCACAAAATAAAAAACTAACTTTAGGAAAACTGCTTATAAATTTAAAAAAAACTAACGCCTTTAAACTATTATCTGATGATTATAAGATCGACATTAGAAAACTCAATAATATTGATTTTGATCTAATGGTAAGGATCAGAAATGAAGCTGCTCACGAAAGGCGAAATGATTTGGAAGATGGTGTTGATGCTGATGCATATATTATGTATGGATATCTTCTAAAACTCCTGAATATTCTTGCTCCTGTTTTAAATGCCTCCCCAAATGTTCCGCAAATAAAACCAGCTGATCTTAAACCGGCCAAAGTTGTTCAACGCCCGAAGAAAAGAACAATTATACCAATTATGGGAGTAGACGATAAAAATGATGAATCGATACAAAAGGATACAATTGAAGTAAATAAGAATAAAAGAACTGGTAAATTTTTCATATTTCTGGAAAAAGTATCAACAAGTGAATCTAATTACATTATTCCAGATGGAAAAATAAAAGTTCTTTCATCAGATTTGTTTGATAAAGTAGAAGTGTTCAAAAAGAAATTTCTTCTATCAAACAAGTTGATTACACCTGAACAATCCGAGAGGTTAGAGTTTTATGAAAAAGATTTAAAAAGTAGCAAAATTGATCGTCCGATTTCAAAAAGAGATTCGAATGGAGAGCCTGGATATATTAAAAAATACAGAAAAATGATTGAAAGTCCAAATACTGTCCCTTCAATAATGTTAAAATGCATTAAATCTGCCGGAACGATACGTTGGAAAGATTTAAAAAGGATGTTGATTGAAAAATATAATTATAAAGAAAGTGGTAGCTTCGGTGCGTCGCTACGAGTTTTAGCAATAGATGGACATATTAGTATAGACGGTTCTGGCGATGATAAATTGATATCCTAAAGAGAATTATACTCCGCGAGTATCCTGTCGGATTGGTTTAACCATATGAATTTGCATCAAAATAACGTAAAAAATAGACTCGATTTTATGCTTGGGATATTGTTTTTACCTGGAAATGGGCCTTTTGAGATATTTGTTGCAGATCGCAGCTCGAATCGAACCTGTAATAAGAGAATTTATGTTGCGAGTATGCCTAACCACTTAAAATTGTTATAATATTTGGCCTGATCCATGGATATTAAAATTTGATATAAAAACAACACGTTATAAACAAATTGACAATTTTGAAAGAAATTTGTCAACATAACAATTTGCCGCTTTATATACCATTTTAAACCGGACCTATGGTCTTCCCGCCCTATTAAAGGCTATCGAGCCATTCCAGAATGTCTTTTCTATTTTCCCAATCAATCCATTCATTGATCTTCGGATCTTCAGAGATATTGGATTTCATGTATTCGATAAATTTCTTTTGCACCGCCTGCTTGCGAGTCAAATCCATGTGGGTATAAGCTGTTGTGGATTGAATATTTTCATGTCCCAGGCGGTTTTGTATATCCGTAAGACTCTTTCCGGATAAAAGCATATTGACCGCGCAACTGTGACGAAAGCTATGAACCGGATTGATGTTTTTAAGGCGTTTTGGACTCAAGGCTTTCTGCAGGTATTTTTTACAAATGCAGTAAATACCGTGCCGGGTAAGTTCTGTCCCGCGTTGATTGATGAACAAGCGGTGCTGATAAAGCGGCTTGGGTTTAACGCGGTATTTGCCGATATAGCGCCTGACGAGCTGAACGGTTCTTTGTTCCAGTTCTATTCGTCGATAGCGATTACCTTTACCCATGATGATCAAGGTTCTATTTTGGGGATCGAAGTAATCGAGGTTAAGTGTTGCGATTTCACTGGCCCTGGCGCCGGAGTCCTCCAGCAGATGAAGGATAGTGTAGTCACGAAAGCCATTCTTTTTGACAAGATCGACGCAATGAAAGACTTTCAGGGTTTCATCCGGATAAAGAAAGCCGATAAGCTGCCTTTGTGCACGTTTCTGGGGAATGTCCAGTATCCGTTGAGCTTCCTTCTGATTTTCCGGATACATTAACCGGATCATCTTCGCCAGTGATTTTATAGTAGCCAGCCGGTGGTTTCGGGTTCGGACAGCATTGCTGCGATCCGATTCAAGGTGATCAAGGAAAGAAAGAATCATCTCTGGAGTAAGATGCTCGACCCTGAGAGAAGCTATTTGTATGGAAAGCTTTTTTGCCGCAAAAGGCAGGAACAAGGAAAAGACATCCCGATACGCTTTGATGGTTTGATCACTGCTGCCCTTTATGCGTGGCAGGTATTGGTCGAAGAACCGGTAGATGCACGTTTCAAGTTTCATATATCCACTTTTTGTGAGATGGCAAAATCAAAGAGTCCTTGACGCTGCTCGGCATCGATGAACTTCAGATATTTAGCTGTGTATTGAAAGACCCGATGGCCCATATAGGTCGCTAAAACGGGCAGTGCTTGTTTAGGGCAATTGCCGCGTTCTTTTACCCGTTTTAAAGTATTTACAGCAAAGCTGTGACGCAGGCTATGGGGAGTTGGTGAAGCAAAGATCATATGACCGATTACCTGCCTGGGGCGATTAATGCCGATATCATGGACTGCCCGGTGAAAGATAAAACGCAGTCTGGGGTCACTTAATCCTTTTTGTTTATTTCTGACGAATAAATATGGATTTTGATCTTCACTCATCAGGGCATTGCGGACAGACAGGTAGTTGTCAAGTTCCAAAGCGACAGAGTTTGGAACCGGGATGAGACGGTCTTTGTTGAATTTGGTTTTTTCAATGTAAATGGTTCGTTCACGACACCGATAATGATGGAGCAGCAGTCGCAGAGGCTCTTTGATTCTGAGTCCACATCGAGCAATAAGGACAATAGCCATATATTCAGACAGATCTTTTAAGTAGTATCTTGGTTCTTTACGGATTCTGTTACAGAGCGCTTCAATTAGCTGCTCGGTTTGTTTCGGCGAGAAGATAAAGGGGGCAGACGAATACTCCGGCACGGGCGGGATATCTTTTAGCGGATTTGCCGTATAGTAATCCATTCGTACCATAAAATTAAAAAAGACGCGAACAGCGCTAAGAACACCATTTATAGACATTGGTTCCATTTTAAGGCTGTTCCTGAGATCGAGGAAAAAGGAAGGCGGCAATAATACGCCAGGCTTGATTTTTTTGTCTTTTACAAAGCGATCAAAACATAAAAGACGGGGCCGGATCGGCTTTATAGAATACCCAAGGTTTTGACGATATGCGATAAATTCATCGAGTTGGGGAGCCAGAAAGCTTTCAAAGGTCTTCATCGAATAATACCCTTCGCATGAGTGTAATATGAACGTGAAGATATTTTTCAGCCGAGTTGATGGTATTATGGCCCATCATCTCTTTAATTTCATAGACGGAGGCACCTGCCTCCAACAGGTTCTGAGCGTAGGTGTGCCTGAGCCAGTAAGCTGTGCCGGGCAGTCCTGCTTTTTTGATGCACGCGGTGATATGCTGGCCCACCGAGGTGGCGGAGGCAGGGCGGTGAGGCGCCACCAGATTCAAAAAAAGTCTCCGGTGGCTGCTTTTAGGTCTTGCGCCGATGATATAGGCGGCAATGGCTTTCATGGTGTTTTCAGGAAGCGGAAGCTTGACCGGGCGATCGTTTTTCCGATGCGTCAGGGTCAGCTCCGATTGTGCAAATGAGATATCGTCTAAAGTGATGCGGCTGATTTCATCCGGGCGCAGACCCAAACCATACGACAGATGTATCAGCGCATAATTTCGAAGATCTTTGAATGAAGAAAGTTCAAAGCTGTCAAAGAGTCGTTGAACTTCATGGGGGCGTAAAAATTTAGGTGGCTTGCTTTGATCAACTTGACGGGCGCCGACCACCAGGGGGGCAAGGTCTTTGCGGATGAACCTTCGGGAGTAATACAGGAATTTTAAAAACCCCCGAAGATAGGAACGGTATGTTGTGCGGGTGTTGGCAGAAAACCCGGCAAAAAACTCTGCCAGGAAGGCATCGATCTGTTCAATCCGGATTAAAGAGAGTTTGATGTTGTGGCTTTCAAGGTAATCATGAAAAGCGCAAAGAACTCTTCTGATATGAGCAAGCTTGATGGATGACACTTCCCGGGTTTGATTATAATAGCGCAAATAGTCCTCGTAAGGATCCGGCAGTTTGCGGGGAGGCGGGTCTATGGGCTGATGGATTCTTTTTTGTTCAAATAGATACTGCCAAAGTCCTCTTACCGCGGGTCCAGTATCTTGTTTGCTTTTTTGGAAGTCTTTGAGTGTGTTAAGGGTAAAGATATCATTCCAGTCAATTTGCTTGCGGAATATGAAGAGGAAAAAGTGGTTTAATTCATTTCGATAGGTATCACATGTTCGGAAAGAATAACCGTTGGAAAGCATCCATTGCAGATATTCGTCAATAGCTTGCTTTAGTGCTTGAAAGGGGTTATCGATCATGGGTTGATCCTTTGAGCGACTGTTGAAAAACTTGGGCAATCGACACAGGGCCTTTTCCTCGCGTTGATCGAGGCTTCTGGCAGCGATCGGCGTTTAATGGCGCCGGCAAAGAAAGTACTTGAAAAATGGTTCCGTCAAAAGCGATCAAATCTTTTTCGATCAGGCTGTCTTTGGCTTTCAGGTATTGATCGACGGTGAGGCCAAGCAAAGAACAAATGGAATTGCAGCTATAAAAGGACAGGCCATAACGGTCAGCGGCCAGTATCAGAAACAGATATAACAGCAGTTCGTACTGACTCATCGCAGCTAAGAATCCATCGGCAAGGAAACGATGAGGAATAAAGCCAAAGCTGCCCTCAATTTGTCTTATCCGTTCGGGGACGAGTATTTTTTTACGTATCATGTCAACGCCTTTCATCTTTAGCCGTATCCCCGGCGGGGAAATTGATCCACAATTTGACCGTCACATCCGCAAAAAAGGCAATATGGGCGATTTTTCTTATGAAAAATACGACCCCAAAGCCTGCATAGGGGTTTCATAACCCATTCGGGCACGACTGTTGAAGATGCATCATCCATGTTTTTTTGATTGTTTTCGCTCAGGCCATGCCGGCAGCGATTTTCGGCTTCGCGATGAGCTTTTTTACCTTTATCGGTTCGGCGATACCGTCTTTGCGCATCACAGTGATTTTTTCGTTTTCCCGCGATCCGGCATGGATCACTGCAATAAGCCTGCCCCCTGAAGCAAGCCCGGCAAATACAGAAAGTCAATCCACACCAGCGGCAGCGAATTTGGATCAATAGCAGAATGGACATGCCTCCGGTCTTGCAAAAAGCCGGAGGATGAAGTAGAAATGAAGTATATGGGAGGAGCTTCCGGCTGATTGCAGTAGCTCTTCTTTAAAGCCCGAAGGTGGCTCTTCGGGCTTTTCCTTTTAGTACTTGAGGCTCGGGACTTTTTCAACCTTTGAAAAGGATAGGAAATAAAAGGAATTAAAAGGATTTTTTTTAATCCTTTAGGAAGGAAATGGAATCAGATGGGAATTAAATCTCGAAACATAATTAAATTGGCAACATAAGAGAATACCCAAGCAAAGGAGGCATTAAGAATATCCCTATCGTAAAGCAACTCCCCTTTTTCCCCGACATTTTTTAATTCCCCCTTTTATCCAGTTCTATCCCAGACATTAAAATCCTCCAACTTTCTGCATAAGCATGAGCGTCTTATTCAGCGTCGAATTATCTGACGGCCTTATTAAAAAACGCATAACTTTGTCCGAAAACGCCTTCCACTCTTAAGATTAATGTAACCGTGTAACGGTTACAGGCATGTTTTTTTGCCTCAAAAATACCTTAAGGAGGATTTAGATATGCAAATTTCAAAAGATAAAACGTATTCAATTGGCGACGCCAGCAGAATCACAGGTGTCAGCCAGCGCAAACTTCGATCTTGGGAAGGAAAACACATCCCAAAGCCGGAGCGCATTGTCTGTGGTGAAAGGGCTTATCGGCGTTACAGCCAGGCTCAGATTAACCTTATAACTCGAATCAAAGAATATCAGGATCAGGGATTCACACTCTCGGCTGCAGCGAAAAAAGCCAATAATGGCCTGACAAGAAAGGGAGGGAACAATAATGCGTAAAAAACAACCGGATATGAAAACAACGTTGTGTCCCTTCTTATAGGAAAATTGTCTGAAATTGAAGTGCGAAACTTATAATACTGTTTTGGATCGATGTGAAATCGGGTTGTTGGGCTATAATTTATACCAGCTGACGACTGTCATGAAGCAGCAACTCGAATCAGAAAACCAATAGGATTGAAAAACGACCCGCTTCTTTTTGGGGCGGGTCACAAACGGTGTGGGTTAGGTAGAGGTCGCACCTCTGCTGAACGGGCCTCCTCGCTGCCCCCACCCACACTGAATACAATGGCGAGGGATAAGAATGCGAGGTAAAATGTACGACGAATATGAAGATTACACAGTTAGTTATGATTACAGAGATTACGATGATGAAGAAAGGGGCGATTGGGAGCCCGCAGAAAGAGAAGAATTTTCCCAATGTGAAGACAAAGAAGCCTTCATTAAGCATGTAAAAAAACAAACTCAGAAATATGGTATTAGAAAATTTCTACCTAAACCTAAAAGTGAGCCAAGAGATTTTGCAGATGGACTCGAAGAATTTGTTCATTCAAAGACAGGAGGATCTATTCCAGAAGACTGTGAAAATGATCCGTATGATAAACTATCGTATGCTGAACTTCAGGCAGAAATCGATAAGCGACTTTTAGAAGAATGGAATAAGCCTGAATACCAAGAAAAGGTTATTCAAGAAGCGGTTGAATTTTATTCTAACATTCCGATGTATGACTTTGGTCTTGGCAAGATTTCCAATATGCATGAAATATCAGAATTTTATGGCTCGGATATAATGAAGAGAATTGAAGCAGAGATTAGTGAGAGCTACCATCTGCCTAACGATGTTCGAGAAACTGGCCATATCAGCAAAGAATTATGGAAAGAGTTGAGAGATTTAAGAGCAGGTAGAAAAACCTCTTCCAAATCAAACAAAGAAAAAAATAGTACCAGAAAGTGTTCTGCTGTTCCTCAAAATAATGAGGGGAAGAATACCGAATCAGCTAAAAAGCCGAAAAAAAAGAAGCCCGAAACAGTTGAAGTTTTTCAACGGGAACGACAGAAGGGTGATGATTATTTTATGCAAAGAAAGCGTGGTATTATCAGAAATAGATCATACAGGGAACTAATGAAAGGCCCTGGAACAGTCTATGAATGGCTCTGGGCTAATTTGGTGCGTGATGAGTGGATTGATACAAAAGGATATCCGATTAAAGAGAAATATTATGACAAAGGACTTTTAGCATACTGCTCCAGCTATCGTAAGATTGCCAAAGAATGCGGATTACATAAAAATAAAGTTGCAGAGTATATTGATAATTTTAGAGAGGCTGGGATTATCAAAGTTGAGCACCTTATTCCTGATGGTAAGAAAAGAGGGCAAAGCGTTTTTATCCTGGGTGAATGGAAAGATGCGAACGGTGAGCTTATTGAACGCTATTTTATAGATGAAATTTTCCTATCTGAAAAGAATGGTCAAAATATGCCCAATTGAAGTTGGTCAAATATTGCCCAACTTTCATGAAAATTGGTCAAATATTGCCCGACTTTTCTTAAAATTGGTCAAATACAGGGACATATAAGTAGATGAGCTTTTAAGAAGATGAATCTTTAAGAAGATGAAAGAAAATCTCATCTTCTCTAACGAATCAAAACCCTGCTGGAACAAGCGAATGATAAATTCGTTTGTTCCTCATCACAATTGATGCCATGAACAAGATTATGGGATTTTGCTCGATTCGAGCTGCCCGGACTTTAGAATATTCCTTTGTTCATGGTAAGGTTTTATTTTTCTCTGATAAAGTCCCAAACAAGGTTATGCTTTCACGTTTGTATAAATGCCGCTTGATAAAGCTCCTCAAACAATCAGACTCCAAACCTGCCTAAAACTATTCCTTTGTTTCTGCCATTTTTTTAAGCTTTAAAATTCCCTTGAACCAGTCGATGAGATCTTTTATCAATATCGAAATTTGTTCCAGATCTGGCGCGCAGAAATACCTCTGTGACGCGCTGATAGACGTTTTAACAGGTGTTAAAGTTGAAACCCAAGCAAAGAGGTATGGGTTTCAAAAAGCGTTCAAAATAAATTTAAAAAAATTTGTGGCCGGCGCTCTGGAAAAGTACTTTCCGGAATCATTAGTATAATAAAAATCTTATTGTAGAATAACCCCATAAAACTTCTTTAGTATTAACCCCTCCACTTCTCATTAGCATAATAAAATAGTATAAGAACCACATAGAAGCATAAGAACAAAAACCACTCTCCTATCAATCCCATCCCGTTTTGTTCATATTACCGATCCAGATTAAAAGTCCCGCTTTAGCATATCTCACTGTATAAAGATGGTTTTACAACCATCAAAGATGAAAAAATACTTAACTTGAAATACGATACTGACGATATCTCTAATATTAACAAAAATAGGACACTGGATAACTTTCATTTAATTTTGCTTCAATTTGTAAATGGGTACCGAATGTACAACCGGGCTCAAACAAGGTTATATAAATCTAATGTCTGACAGAAAAGAAGAATCCAGGAAGTATTATCTTAAAAACAAAGAGCGCATCAACGCCTACCAGAAACGCCGCCGAATTGAAAAGAAAGTCGAATTGAAAGCCAAACGTGATAAGAAGAAATTGGCAAAGCAGATTTATGATTTGAATAGGAGAAAAAATCAAAATTTAACCCTCGAGGAATGGCAAGAAATTTTAAAAGAACATGATAACCGCTGTGTTAGGTGTTCTGCAGTTTTCGGTTCACATTTCAAACCTGTTCCGTGGGTAGGGCGATATTACAATCATACAATCATAATTCCGTTATGTTTTCACTGTACAAAGCAATTTTCAAGCCGTTGGGCAAACGATCTTGAATTCCTTAAAGAAATGTCGGAATTGGTAAAAAGAAAACTGAATATTTAGTCGTCATAATTCTGGGTTAAAGTGCCATTAAAATGAAACAGTTTTCTATAAGTGCGGCTCTGTGTTCGCAAGATAACAACAAAATCGATTTAAAACCGCGCTGCTATACATCCTTCCCCTTCTTATTAGCATAGTAAAATAGTATAAGAAACTCATAATCGTGGAATCTCCATTACTCTTTAAACCGGATATTAGCAGAGAAAAAAGGCTTGGTGATATTGGATAGGGAGTGCTGGCTAAGTTTATGGGGCAATATGCTAATAAGATAATATTTTTATACTACTAAATTGCCACGCCCCAAATTTGATTTAGCAGAATCGTAAGGCGGGTCAATACATTCCTTAGCAGTTCAATTTTCAGATTATGATATCACAATCAATTGAACCCGATCTTGACTTCCATAGATATTGCAGTAAAACGTAACAAAGTCTGATTTTTCTATTATTATTGATAGGTTATCTTCTGTTAAACTCCCTTATAATTTTATAGATGTCAAGCAATAATTGATATCCAACCATCATCCAGGATCAAACATTTGGTGTAGAGACGGCTGTTCTGAGCGTTGCAGAACATTTTTCATGGCCTTGAAGTAGTCTCTTTGAACTTTCAGGTTAGATACTTTGCAATATCGCTGGGTGGTCGTGATCCAGTTATGACCCAGAAGATCCTGGATGGTCTCTACCTCGGCTTCGGCATTTAAGAGCTGTGTGGCCATCGTGTGCCGCAAACGATGACAGGATACTTTTAACCCGGTTTTCTTTGCATAATATTCTATGCGTTTCTGAATACCCCTTACCGAGATCGGTTGGCCTTTATAGTTGCCCTTTTCAACCAAAAAGACCTTTTTAACCCGATAATAAGATCGGATCTTCAGATACGCAACCAGCGCATCGTGGGCATCATCGCTGATGTATACCACACGACCCTTTCCTCCCTTTCCTTGCTGTACAATGATCCTGCGTTTTTTGAGATCAATGTCGCCAAGGCTCAGGTTGGATACTTCCTCGACCCGTAAGCCGCACCTGAGCATCAACTTGAACATGGCCATATCGCGTTTGCCTTTGATTACACCAAACAGTCTTTCAACCTCCTGGTCACGCAGACTTCGCGGCAGCGGTTTGGGAACACGGAGGCGGCGATTTCGTTTGACGGGATTTGTCAGGGCAACCCTTTCTTCGTATCTCAAATAATCGTAGAACACCCGTATGATAACCAAATACAAGTTGATGCTTGCAGGATTCATACGTTTACGGTGAAGATAATCGATGTAGTCATCTACTTTTTCGACCGTTGCCTGTTCAAGCGGAACATCCAGCCAGATCACATACTGCTTAATGATGTTAAGATAGTATTTGACCGTATGCGGCGAGAAGTTGCGACGCTTTAGATGCCGCCTGAAGTTAATAATCACATGGGTCATCTCCATCGGATTCTCCTTTTAAAATGCGTTCCATGGCCATGAAGTATTCCTGTTCGCGCGTTTTATCGGTGAGACGTGCATATATTCTGGTGACCTCCAGACTGGTATGCCCCAACAGAACTCGCAGGCACTCTAACGGCATCCTGGCGTTTAAAAGATCCGTGGCAAACGTGTGCCTCAAACAATGCAGCGTATAGCCACCGTAAAGCAGTCCGGCCTTCGCCAAATATTTATTGAACATACTACGAGCGGCTTCATAACATAACGGTTTATTCCCCTGACCATAGAAAAGGTTCTCCTTGAAAGTATTTCTGACTCGAAGCCAGGACAGCAGAGCTTCTTTTGCGTCCTCACTGTAATACACTACCCGACCGACACTGTTTTTTTCTGCCTGATAGATTAAGATTCTATGGTTGTTCAAATCCACATCATGCACTTTCGTATTTAACAACTCACCGATTCTCATGCCGGTTCTCAGCAACAGCAATAGCAATGCCCGATCACGGATCTTGTCGATGACCGCCAACAGTTGTTTCAGGTCCCCAGAATCAATAGCCCGTGGCAGGCGATCCGGAAGCTTCAGTTTTATTCTCCGCTCCAGCAATTCATAGCTCGTCGCCTTCTTCTCAATCAAAAAGCGGACAAATGCATACACGGCACACAGCCGTGTGCGAACCGTGTTGGGGTTCAATCCGCGATCCTGCAATACCTCTATAAAAGCTTCAATATCTTGTCTTGTCATCTGCTCAAGATGGTGTTTACCCGTATCCCGGTAAATAGCGAGAAACTGCATCAAGGAGGTAGCTGTCTGGCGCAGGGTATTGGGTTTACAGTTGCGACGGTACTTTTGACGCATATATTCCGAAAAATATTCTTTTGCTGGAAGGTCGCTTCGAAAGATATCGCCCAAAATACGTTCCAGCAAAAGAAGCCGGGGGGGAATCGGTGGAAAAGGGTCTTTTGGCTTTTCAGCTATAAGACAGATTGAAGATTCTCCAAAATAGCTCCGGAGATCGAATGGATGGCACCCGTAAAGATGGTTTGGATTGATATTTCGTAATTGGTCTTTGTGCATATCTGCCTCCTTTTCTATTTTTTAATAGAAAAATCAGGCTGATAATGCAACTTAACCACCTAAAGGTCAATTATCATTTTGTTACGTTTTAATTGCAGATATCGGTAACGGTATTTTCACAGGCGCCCGCTTTTTGGCGTCCCGTGAAAAAAAAAGGTTAGCTAAAATTTTCAGCACCAAGAATGCTTCTAAATTCTGTTTCGAGTTCTTCTAAGAGCTTTGGTGTTTTCTCAGAAAACAATATGAATGCTTTTTCCCACTCTTTTATGAACTGGGATTCAGGAATATTCTCGCCCTTAAACGCACCTAAATGAAAAATAAAGACATGAGAAGGTAGTTGGGCATCTTTAAACACTTTTTCAATCTTGTTGCACAAATCCCTGTTGAGATACAACTTATTATACTGAAATATGTCTCGGAATTGTTTTGATCTTTCACTCAATTCATTTAACAATTCACGCATTCCGTCATCATCAGCATGTTCTGCTTGAATAGTGAAAGTCTTACAATTGGCCACATATTCATATAATGCAAAGTGAATGCTGGCTAATGCTTCAGCTCTTTTTTCATGCAATTTTGAAAAAACAACAAGTCTATCTCCGGATTCTCTTTTTAACCACTCAGATATTAATACTTTTGCTAACCATGCGAGGACACCGATTAAAGCGGCATTCCCTCCAAATGCAATTAAAATTGCTTTCCAAGCTTCCATTAATTTCCTTACTATGTGTTTTTTAGCTAACTATTATTATGCGACCTAAAAATATGGGCAAACATGTACATTTTTGGAAGCGTAAGCCTTATAATGAAATATAGATATCTTGCTAGTATCGACACCATTCACAACATCAATTAATATACAGATATCTTATATTTCTGGTGTCAGGTCAAGTAAATCCTATTTTTGGCAATTGCCATATAATCTCAGCCCACTGACAACTAAATCACCTCAGATTGCCTTTTCGACTCAGGCATCGGTTTTTGTCATAATCTTCAGCTTTAAGAAATCTCATTTTAGCAGTATCTATCGCCTGCTTATCGATATCAATGCCGATAAAATATCTGTTCATTTTTAGCGCCATAACACCCACTGTGCCAGCACCGCACAGTGGATCGCATATTGTCTGGCCTGGGTACGTGAACTTTTCAATAAGGTCAGCCATGCCGGATTCAGATTGTCCCATTTTGTGATGTTCTTTATCCGGACCATCAGACTTACAAACATCTTTGACCCAGTCACCACCATATTTTCCTTTAACAAACCAGATTACCGGCTTCCAGCAGGATAGAATCTTTCTCTGCCACAATTGTAAAGTTGACCCTGGGGTAAAATAGGTCAGCGTCCAATGATAATTTATATGTGGAACTACCAGCGCCAATATTTCCGGCAGATAATACAATCCAGACATTACCAAGAGAGAACCACCGGGTTTTAGGACATCAAAGGCGAATATGGCCAGGTCTTTATAGAGAGAAAGATGTTTTTTATCATATGGTGGATCGGTGATGATAATGTCGATGCTGGCTGGTGCTAAATCGACATCTTGAAATCTACTATTGATGAGTTTAAAACGTTCTGTCATTGGTGGAAGATCATCAGGAATGATTGTCTTTTGCAGATTCTTATGTTTTTTCCGTTGTTCTTTCGCAATCCTTAAAAGCCTGGCTGTTGTTAATTCCCTATTTTTGGATTTGACCTTTGCGATGTGAGTTTCAAAAATATTATCCGGTATTTTGGCGATTGATTGCCAGCAGTGCGATTGATATTTGCTGATACCAAGGTCTTTCAAGGTTAGGTTCGCTAACCTTGGTTTCGATATTCTATCACCACCGCGTTCTATCTGGTTCGGCAACAACTCTCCACACCGGCGCTCGGCCCGGATTTTTATCTCCGCACAGAGATTTTGTTGTTTCAGACCATCACCGGCCTTTTTAGCGTAAAGCCTAAGAGCTTCTGCCTTATCTCTTAAATCTTTCACTTCACCAAAGTCAGTTGCTAAGGCAATCTGTCTTTTTGCTATATCAATGGAAATTAATTGCCCCATAAAATTTTCCTTTCAGAAAAATAATCACACGATTTTTTGAGTACCCGTCCACTGCCTGTCATTTCATAGCATAGTATAAGTTTATATCATAGCCACATACCAATATCATCTAAATCTCTTTGTAAAACCCTCTCCGGTTAACCAAAAACTTCGGATTTTAACTTTTGTCCAAAAGTTAAGATTCAGACAGCCTGAAACCCACATCCCCTTGATTACCAAGCATTTACACTGATTCTGTTTTAACAGACAATTTTGGATCTATTACTGTATTTTAACTATTACCCTGCTGTTTAACCATTAGTTAAACTACGCTGCTTCCAAACAGCGAAAGGAGACGTCGTGAAAAAATCAAACCAGCACCACCACCCAAAGAAAGGCGACAAGATAACAGTAGCGCCAATCAGAAGGATCGAGGACATAAAGTCCATATCAAAGCTGCTGTCCGATTCACCCAGAAACCACCTCTTGTTCACACTGGGGATCAATAACGGGCTTCGAGTTGGAGACCTGCTCAAACTGAAGGTAAAAGCCGTACGAAACCTAAAAATCGGAGATACGCTAAATATAAAAGAATCAAAGACCGGGAAAGACAATATACTTGTGGTCAACAAGGCCGTTCATAAATCCCTTAAAAATTACCTGGAAAAGGTTCAGCCGGGAAACAGCGATTATCTGTTTGCCAGCAGAAAGGGGAACAAGGCGATCACCATCCAGGCGGTTAACAACATGATCAAGAAATGGACGATGGCGATCAACCTGGAGGGAAATTATGGCGCCCATACATTAAGAAAGACCTGGGGATATATGCAGAGGACAAGATACGGCGTCGGGTTTGAAATCATATGCAAGCGGTACAATCATTCGAGCCCGGCGGTTACAATGCGATACTTGGGAATTGAAGATAAGGAGGTTCATAATACCCTTATGAATGAGATTGGTTAAAGTGTATCAACCATCCTGTAAATTCACCCTCTCTTTCAATTCCTTTCCGCATTTGAAAAATGGAAGTTTTTTCGGCTTGATATTTACCTGTTTACCGGTTTTAGGATTTCTGCCAGTATAAGTCTTATAATTTTTAACAGAAAATGAGCACAGGCCTCGAATCTCCACCCTATCTCCTTTGGCCAGGGCGTTTGCCATTTCATCGAAAAACAGGTACACAACCGCCATAGCTTCTTTTTTCGTTAATCCCGTTTCACTTTTAAGTGTCTCAATCAGATCCAATTTGTTCATATTCAGCCTCCGAAATAAGTGTTATTTCAAACGAATACATGGCAAATGAAGAAATGTCAAGATTGGCAGAAACTATTGAGAATCTTTTCATGAAACTGTTGAAAAAAAATCAATGACAAACCATTACAAAGGTTTTTTTATTAATATTTTATTTTTTTCATTACAAACCTTGACAAACCATAATTTATGCTTTATATTAATAACAATGGAATTTTCCATATGGCGCAAAAAAGGAGATAAAGATGGAACTTTCTGACCCTATTTATGTGAAATTATTTAAAGATGATTATGAAAAATTAAAGAAAATCAGCGAGGATAAACAGATAAAAATTTCATATCTGATAAGGAAAATTGTTAATAAATACATTGAACGGCATGAAGATGAATTCAAGAATATTTGGTAGGCTGTTAAGAATCCTTTTTAAAAAAGTTGGAAAAAAGTTTTAATAAAACTGATTTTTTGTAATATAATACTTACAGGAGAGGAAAGACATTGATTGTAAAGACTGTTTTTCACTACAAACTCAAAATAATATGAAACCAAGGAGGTGCTTAAAAACATAAAATCTTAAAAATGCTTCTTTAAATTCATCTTTTTCACTCGGGATAGATGAAAAACTCTATTCCACACGGATGATGCAAAAATAAATACGAGTGCCAGTATCACCTCACAGGTCGTTATCTGTGTGACACTCAAGAAAGGAAAGGAAATGAATTTAAAGAATTCTCAGGACAAGTCAATTGTTGAAGTTGAAATCCTTCAACCTGAATTGACCGGGAAGGATGAACTCAAAAGAAGCATAAAAAAAGAAGTTGCTATCTCTTCCATAATGTTGCGTAAGGGTGAAGTCGATTTTTATCACCACCCTTTCCCCCGCGATGTCTATGAAGAGATTTTTATTCCTACCCACCCCTATTATCCAACGACATTAAGGAATATATCCGGGCGTACAATTATTGCCTTTGTTATATTCGGATATAGAAAGAAATCCTGCACCACATCTCTCAACTATAAGTCCCACAATCAACCAGAAAAAATCATAGAGCATTTTGTGATCTCGAATTTCCGACCAGCGGAAAGATTCCGATCTGCGTGCTTGATGGATTCTGGTGTGAGCTTTCGGGCCTATTTTACCCAAAGGAATGAGAGCCCGTGGAATGAAACGGTGGGCATGACAGTGAAGATCGTCGAGTTTTATGAAAATTACTTTGCCGAGCCAGGTTTCCAGACCCTGGCGCAAGCCAGACACAAGTTTCCATTGGAAATGTCTGGATATAAAAATATCTGGAGGAACATCATGGCAAAGAAATTATTTAACAAAGTCCATTTTAGCAGCCAAACTGTTGAGTGGCCAACTCCCCAGGGGTTGTTCGATGAATTGAATGGAGATTTTGGATTTACCCTTGACCCATGCGCCACTCATGAAAATGCGAAGTGCAAGAAGTATTTCACCAAAGAAGATGACGGGCTGAAACATGATTGGGGAAAAGAAATTGTTTTTATGAATCCACCTTATCGTCGTGGAGTGACAATCAAATGGATGAAAAAGGCCTATGCATCATCACTTAAAGGGGCAACAGTTGTGTGTTTAGTTCCTGCCAGAACTGATACTCGCTGGTGGCATGATTATTCAATGAAAGCATCCGAAATTAAATTCGTCAAAGGAAGATTAAAATTCGGCAATTCTAAAAATAGTGCCCCATTTCCTAGTGCTCTTGTGATTTTTAGGCCACTCAAAGACAAAGAGAAGGACATTTCCAATAATAGACTTTTGGAAAAAACACAGGAAATATGCATGCCAGCAATTAAAACCAAAATGGATATAACAGATTTGTTGGCGTTTAATTTAGCGGGCAATAAGTCGGAATTGTTGTCAGACAATATAGGTAGTTTGGTCGAAATAGGAGCAAAAAATTCAGATCGTATCATTGACGCATTCGCTGGGACAGGCGCTTATATTCATTATCTGAGAGACAGCGGAATTGACAAGCCTATGATTTTGAATGAATTCGATCCGTTTCGCTTCGTAACTCATAAACAGATTAAAGACAATCCTCTATCGGTTAGTTTTGCTGTCAAGTATTACCAAGAGAAAGTTTCAAACAAGGTAAAACATTTGAAACATGGAGATCCTTTCGATTCTGTTGCAAAAGAAGCACGTAAAAATGTTGTTGATTATATGCAGAAGGAAGCTGACCGTTTGATTCAGCCTTGGCAAAAAATCATTGAGTTGAAGGGGCATAAATTACCTTTAAAAATGAAAAATACGCCTGAGCTGGCCTCTCTTTATATCGTCATGCAAAACCAAAGGCATAAATATTATCCGATTAATGCAGATATCTCTGTAAAAGGTTTAAAACAAGTTATGACTTATGGCCAAAACAAGACGGTTACAAATGAAAAAGGGAAAATAAAGCTCTTCAGAACAGGCGGCCGTATTTTACTTAATCCCCGTGAAAGAATACTTTCTGTCAGCAAAAGGTTGAAGAATGTTGAAATAAAATACGGAGACGGTTGGAAACTTATTAATGAAACCGCCAGAGACGGAGACTTTGTCTTGGTGGACACATCATATTTCGGGAAGAAGACCGAAAATTACAACCAGTTCACCCGGGAGGATAGTGATCCAAGTGTTTATATGAATAAAATTCGAAAATATATTTTGCCCGCTTGGAGGCGTGGTGCGAAATTTTTGATAACTAATGATTGGAATGATGAAATAGTAACCGAATTCCGGCAGATGGGATTTTCTGTATTCAAAGCTGAAAGAGCCAAAATGCAGTCAAAAGGAAAGCCGGAATTAATAGCGATCAATTTTAATCCGATTGCAGGAATCCTCAATCCCATAGGAAAACTTTCTGATATTGATTCTTATGCTGGAATCAAGAAAGCCGCTTAATGAAAGAAGAGCGCAATATGAAAGAGCACCAAATCTATAAACTGACGGGGCTTACCTCTGCCCCACAAGACCGCATAGAGCGGTATGGACATGCCATATTTGGCAATTGTCATATCAAGTTAAAAGAGGTACAGTTTCATGGACAAAAATTTATGGGAAAAGGAATTATGGACACAGCAGGAAGTTTCAGATTATTTTAGAGTTGTGCCGGGCACGGTAAAAAATTGGAGAGACCAGGGATACTTGTCTTATTGGCAAGCCCCTGGTTCAACAAGAGTTTTGTATTTCAGCGACGAAATAAAGGATTTTATGGATGGAAATAAACATCCAAGGAAAGGCGGTGATAGGCAAAATCAAATAACCGGAATGAAAAGGGTAAAGCCTGTTGTATCAGCCAAAAAAGATGACGATTGGAGGATATAACATGGCGAAAAAAAAGTATCATCATTTATTCAAAAGAGGAAATACCTGGCATATTCGGAAAGGTCGGGTAAGGATGTCTCTGGAAACAACCGTAGCGACCGAAGCGATTCGATTGAGAGATAAACTGTTGGAGAATTATCGTTTGCATGGTCAGTTGCAGGTAAATTTAAATACTGACGAAAACCTAACATTTGGTCAAGTCGCCAAAGAATGGGCTTCCATCCACCAGAATACGGTTGCATACAGCACTTGGAGAGATTACAGGTCTTCTATGAACACTCATGTTTTGCCAGCATTTAAGGATATTCCAATCAAGAACATTCAATACCTTGATGTGGAGAAATTTAAGACTGGCTTGAATTGCGGTGCGAAAAGAATCAAAAATATATTAATTCCCATGCGCTCCGTTTTTAAGATGGCTCATAAGCAAGACTACATCCAAGACAATGTAATGTTGAAAGTGGATAACCTGTCGTCTGAATTGCCAGACATTTTTCCTTTTACATCCGATGAAGTTTTAATAATTCTGAATGCCGTTGACCCATTTTACAAACCATATACTGCGATACGCTTTTATACAGGTATGCGTTCGGGAGAGATCGACGGACTTGAATGGTCAGACTACAAAGAAAAGATGAAACCTTACCGAAAACTCCATATAAACAAAGGATTTGTGTATGGCAGGGAAGGTAAAACAAAAACGAAAAAATCAAAGCGGTATGTTGACTGTATAGATTTTGTCGTTGAAGCCCTTGAAGAGCAGAAAAGGTTGACCGGTAAAAGCAAGCACATTTTTTTGACCAAAGATGGCGACCGTATGAATCCTGACCATTATCGTAAGGTTGTTTGGATACCGGCATTGAAGAAGGCTGGCTTGAAATATAGACCACCAATACAGACAAGACATACATTCGCAACGATGATGCTGTCTGAAGGTGAAGATATTGGATGGGTTCAGCATATGCTTGGGCATTCGTCTTTGCAGATGATTTTTACTCGATACTATTCCTGGATACCCAAGAAGACGCGAAGTGATGGTTCTGCTTTCATGGAAGCGGTGAAGTCAAAATTAAACATCGATGACCCGCCTAAAGCCGAGCAGAAACAGGGTAAAGTTATTGAGTTGTTTGAAAAAAACGACACAAAAACGACACACCATAAAAAAAGGGTTCACACTTGATTGGTGTAAACCCTTGTTTTTGTTGGTAGCGGGGAGAGGATTTGAACCTCTGACCTTCGGGTTATGAGCCCGACGAGCTACCTGACTGCTCCACCCCGCATCAATGAATCAATCTTTATATTTATCCAAAATGAAGAAATATGTCAAGGTGTTTTTTGACTTGATATGGATGATAGAAGAGAACGGATGCGTTTCCGATCCTTGTTATCATTTCCACATCGCAACAACACGCGCTTGGTCCTGCTGGTGTGTCCGGATATAATTTCAATGGAGGATTTGGGAATGTTGACCCATTTCGATAAATATTCAATGCACATCTTGTTGGCAGCGCCGTCCACAGGCGGTGCCGTGAGTTTGATTTTCAGGGCGTCGCCATGCGGCCCGGCAACCATGTTCTTTGAGGATCGTGGCTGGATGAGGATGTTCAGTATAATCCCATTATTATTTTCTTGTATGAATGGTGCGTTGTCCAGAAGTATCATTCCTGCCGAATGCTTTTGATATTATCGATAATACGGGTGGATGAAACATTTTCGGTCACCGGAATCAGCTCAACTCGCCCGCCATACTTTTCAACAAGTTCATGCCCGAACACTTCTTTGTCTGTATAGTTGGATCCTTTGGTCAGAACATTCGGCTGTACGATTTCAATTAATTTTTTAAGCCCAGGGGAGGAAAATACAACGACGTAATCCACGGCATCGAGGGCGCTAATGATTCTGACCCGTTCATTTGCATTGATTACAGGCCTTCCGGAACCTTTTAGGGTTTTTACGGATTCATCATCATCAATGGCAACGAAAAGGATATCCCCCATTTGCTTTGACGCAGAAAAGAGCATGATGTGGCCCGCATGCAGTAGGTCGAAGCAGCCGTTGGTCAATACCAACCGCTTTCTTTTTTTCTTGAGGTCTTTGATGAGCGCCGGAAGCTCGGATAATTTTTTGTATTTGTCCGGCAGGCCGAGGACATCCGATTTCAGGGTCGAAGTGCGTTTTTGCTCTGAAGCCCTTGTGGCTCCAACCTTTCCCATAACGATTTTCAAAGCTGATGCAAGTTCCTGCTTTGAAACCGTTGCAGTTCCGGCCTTTCCCACAACCATTCCGGCGGCTGCATTGGCAACGACCAGACTGTTTTTGATTGAAATTCCGGATGCAACGGCCAGGCCCAATACCGCCAGAACCGTATCACCGGCGCCGGAAACATCGAAAACCTGCCGCGCCTCGGCCTTGACCTTGAAGGCGTCTTTATTCTTTTCAAAGAGAACCATCCCGTCCTTTCCACAGGTGATCAAGAGCTGACCGAGGTCGACGTTTTGAAGAATTTTATTTGCCGCCTTTTCAAGACTGGGTTCATCGACAATGTCCACATTTGAAGCCAGGGCTGCTTCTTTTTTGTTCGGCGTGAGAAGCGATACGCCTGAATATTTCGAAAAGTCGAGTCCTTTGGGATCGACGATAGTCATCTTCTTATGCTTATTCGCAGATGCAATCACCTGCGAAAGCAAGCTCTCGGTAATCAAACCCTTGCCGTAGTCGGAAATCAAAACCACATCGATATCAGGCATCTTGTCTTCTATGATTCGTGCCATTTTTTCCAGAGTCGAGCCAGATATGTCTTGTTTTTTTTCTCTGTCAATTCTGAGTACCTGTTGATTTGCGTGGTTTACGGCGATGATCCTGGTTTTCCGGGTGGTGATGCGACCGGGTTCTTTGACAATGCCTTCGATATCGACGCCGAGTTCATTGAACATATTGAGAATAAGCTGTCCGTTCCGACCGGTACCGACGACGCCTGCTACGGATACTTTTCCGCCCAACACCGCAACGTTGTTGACGACATTACCGGCGCCTCCCAGAGCGAAATCTTCGTTTTGGACGGAGACCACTTGGACCGGCGCTTCAGGAGAGATCCGGTCAACATCTCCCCAGAGATATTCGTCGAGCATTAAATCTCCGATAATGAGGAGACGGGCTTGGTCAAATTTAGCAATATCTATCAGCATAACAAACCCAGATTTTATCAAGAAGTAACATTAAAATAAAGGAATCATCCGAATTCAGACGCCATTCGCTTGGTTATTCGATGATGCAGAAAAATCAGAGTGCTCGGCAATCAAGTCCAACAAAAATTTAGGGGGTCTCACCACACGGCCGCCGCCGTTTACACAAGCATGTTTTGTATACCCGCTGGCAAGGAGTTTATCGCCGTTTTCGCTGAATATTTGGTAATCGAATTTCATCCCAGCGCGGTATCGTTTATCGATAGATGTTTCAATCAGCAAGATGTCGTCATACTGGGAAGGGCTGTTAAACTTGCAATACATCTCGGACACGGGGAGATAATACCCTTTTGATTCGATGGACTTGTAGGAAACTCCCATGTCCCTGAGCATTTCGGACCGGCCGATTTCAAACCACTTGAAGTAGTTGGCATTATAGACAAAGCCCATTTTATCCGTGTCGCCGTATCTCACCCGGCATGTGGTTTTGTGTTTCGGCATATATTCAGGTTCTAGTCCTGGGTATTCGACGGGTTTGAATGGTTTGACAGTATCTTTTGTATCATGAGTTTCAGTTCTTCATAGCTGAATGTTACCGGAAATTCAGGGAACTCGCTTTTTACATTGTCCGGCGGATTAAAAAGGATGCCGCTGTCTGCTTCTTTGAGCATGGCGATGTCATTATACGAATCCCCTACAGCAATGATCTTGTAGTTCAATTTTTTTAAAGAAATCACCGATTCCCGCTTTCCGTCTTTCTGTCGAAGAACATAATCCGAAATGAAGCCGTCGGGTGTAATGGATAGGGTGTGACAAAAGAGTGTCGGCCATCCCAGCTTTTCCATCAACGGACGTGCAAATTGATCGAATGTATCGGAAACAACAATGATCTGCGCACGGGATCGGAGCCAGTTCAGAAAATCGACTGCTCCCTCCAGCGGTGTCATTTTAGCGATGACCGCTTGAATATCATCAATTTTAAGCTGGTTTTCATCCAGAATTTTAAGACGTCTTTTCATCAAAACATCATAGTCGGCAATATCTCTCGTTGTCAGCCGGAGTTCTTCGATTCCTGTTTTTTCGGCCACGTTGATCCATATTTCCGGGACAAATACGCCTTCCAGGTCGGAACAAACAATGTACATGTCAATCCTCTTCGTTTTCGTTCTCAATTCGTATGAGTACCGGACGATCGCTGACCACATCGAGGTTTGAAATATCGGACAGAGCATTTTGCACGTCCGCTTCTCTGGCGAGATGAGTGAGCATGACGATGGGAACCGCCCCGGACATTTTTCTGCCTTTTTGATGTACCGATTTGATGCTGATGCCGTAATCGCCCAAAATACCGGATATTTTCGATAGAACGCCTGGCCGGTCCAGGACTGAAAACCGGAAATAATAGTGTTGCCGTATATTTTCCATGGAAAGCACCGGAATATTTTTAATATTTTCCATCTGGTAAGCCAGCAGCGGTATTCTGCCGGTTGAACCCGATAAAAGATTTCGGGCAAGATCAATAACATCACCGACCACCGCGCCGGCGGTTGGCATCATTCCTGCGCCATATCCATAGAGCATCATGTCGCCGACGGCATCTCCGGAAATGGTGACGGCGTTGAGGACTCCGTTGACGCCGGAGAGCGGATTTGAAAAAGGAATCATGGTAGGATGAACCCTGGCCTCGACGGCATCGCCGGCATTTTTAGTAATGGCAAGAAGCTTGATCCGGTAACCGAACTGCCCGGCGAACTCGATGTCCAAAGGCGTAATATTTGAAATCCCTTCGATATAGATATCCTTGAAATTGATCTCCATGCCATAGGCCAAAGACGTTAAGATAGCCAGTTTATGGGCGGTATCGATGCCTTCGATATCCAGCGTCGGATCTGCTTCGGCAAACCCGTTCTCCTGGGCTTCTTTTAGAACGTCTTTGAAGCTGCTGCCGTCTTCCGTGCTTCTGGACAGAATGTAGTTACAGGTACCGTTGAGAATGCCCGCCATGGATTTTATATGATTCCCGGCCAAAGATTCCCGCAGCGATTTGATGATGGGCATACATCCTCCCACACACGCTTCAAAAGCAAGGTCGACGCTGTGTTCCATGGCGGCCCTGAAAATTTCGTTCCCGTGAATGGCCAAAAGGGCCTTGTTTGCCGTGACAATCGGTTTCCCATTATTAATGGCTCTAAAAATAAGATCTTTAGCAATCCCTTCGCCCCCGATCATTTCAATGATAATATCGACATCCGGATCGTCGACTACTTTAAAAGCATCCGGAATGAAAACCCCGTCGTCAAATTGTATGCCACGATCCGCATTAAGGTCGATGTCGGCAACGTATTTCAGGTTCAAAAAAGCACCGACCCGAGAAAAAATCAGGTCCCTGTTATTAATCAGAATTTTAGCGACGCCCGTACCCACCGTGCCGCAGCCGAGCAATCCCACATTAATCGCTTTCATAGGATACCTTTGAACCCATTATTCCAATTGGGGCGAAGCCCATAAGTTCTTATTTTATTTCCGGTCTGCCCGGTTGGCCTACATAATTTTTCGGAGACCTCTGATCGCCTGGTTGATACGCATCTGATTTTCTATCAAGGCAAACCGAACGTAATCATCTCCGTATTCACCAAAACCCAAACCGGGAGAAACCGCGACACCGGCGTCGTTGATCAGCATTTTAGAAAATTCCACGGACCCCATTTTTGCATATTGATCCGGAATCTTGGCCCATACAAACATGGTTGCCTTTGGACTTTGTACTTCCCAACCCACACGATTGAGCCCGGATATCAAGGCATCCCGCCGCAATTTATAGGTGTCGCAAATTTCTTTGACGCATTCCTGGGGGCCGTTTAAGGCTATGATGGATGCAATTTGAATCGGCTGGAAAATACCATAATCCAGATAGCTTTTAATTCTGCGAAGTGCGCCTACGATCTCGCTGTTTCCAACACAGAAGCCCACCCGCCAGCCGGGCATGCTGTAACTTTTGGACAAAGAAAAAAATTCCACCCCAACATCTTTGGCGCCTTTAACCTGCAGAAAACTGGGCGGTTCGTAACCGTCGAATGAAAGATCTGCATAGGCAAAGTCGTGGATGATCATAATATCGTGCTCTTTGGCATAGGCGACGATATTTTCAAAAAACGAGATATCTACGACTTCGGTGGTCGGGTTGTGCGGATAGCTGATGATCAAAACTTTCGGCCTCGGCCAGGTCTGTCGGGTAGCGTGCATCAGGTTGTCAAAAAAATCACGGCCGTGACCTTCGGGTATACCCCTTACATCCCCTCCGGCAATAATTGCAGAGTAGGGGTGGATGGGATAGGTAGGGTTCGGCGTGAATACCACATCCCCGGGACGTATGGTAACAAGGATAAGGTGGGATATCCCTTCCTTGACGCCGATGGTGGCAATGGCTTCGGTGTCGGGATCGATATCAACGTCATATCTGCGTTTATACCAACTTGAAATCGCCATTCTCAACTTGGTGATCCCCATGGATGCGGAATATCGATGATTCTGCGGTTTTTGGACCGCCTCGGTCAGTTTGTCTACAATGTGCTGGGGTGTGCCGATGTCGGGATTCCCCATTCCAAGATCAATGATATCCTTCCCGGCATGTCTAGCATCCATTTTGATTTTGTTAACGGTTGCAAAAACGTACGGCGGAAGCCGATCGAGCCTGGCAAACGGTTTCATAGACATAACCTCATTTTTGAGTTGATACATGACAAAACACAGAATTCTAAACACTTCATCACATGAATGTTCCGGCGGCAGGAAGCCTTAACCTTCAGCTTGCCTTTATTTACAATACTCGGCATGTTATGTCAAAAAATTTGTTTTGACTTTTGCATGAACTCGAATTAATTTTCTTTTTTACATTTTTATCATTCGGACTGTTTAAAAAAGGATAAATATGACAAAACCATTGACGTATGCGGATGCAGGCGTAGACATTGATAAAGCCGACGAATTTGTTGGAAACATTAAAAAAATTGCCAAACAAACCTTCAGATCCGGAGTTATAAGTGAAATCGGGGGGTTCGGCGGGATGTTCTCGCTGAACATGACCAGCATGGAAAGTCCGGTTCTGGTCAGCTCTACGGACGGTGTCGGGACGAAACTCAAAATTGCTTTCATGCTGGAAAAGCACGATACCGTGGGCATAGATCTTGTGGCTATGTGCGTGAATGATATTGTCGTTCAAGGCGCAAAACCGTTATTTTTTCTCGATTATCTCTCCATGGGAAAACTTGAAACCAAAATTGCGACAGATGTTATCACGGGCATCGGTGAGGGATGTCGGCAGGCCGGATGTGCGCTTATCGGCGGAGAAACCGCTGAAATGCCGGGATTTTATAAAGATAATGAATATGATCTGGCCGGTTTTGTGGTAGGACTTGTTGAAAATAGCAAAATTATCGACGGCTCGGGGATTCATGTCGGCGACCAATTGATCGGCATTTCGTCCAGCGGACTTCACAGCAATGGATACTCCCTGGTGCGTAAGATCTGTTTTGAAATTCTGGGGTTGAAAGTCGATCACTATGTTCCCGAATTCGGAAAAACTATCGGTGAAGAACTGCTCACGCCGACACGGATATATTCGGAAACCATCCATAGAATTATCAAAGATTTACCTATCTTCGGTCTGGCTCATATTACCGGCGGTGGGATGACAGAGAACATTATACGCGTTAT
Source organism: uncultured delta proteobacterium (assembly GCA_963778575.1). GTDB lineage: Bacteria > Desulfobacterota > Desulfobacteria > Desulfobacterales > UBA11574 > UBA11574. The sequence continues at coordinate 165,841 of CAVZUV010000015.1, forward strand.
TCCGGAAGGATGCGGCGTCGTTTTGCATCAGAACAGCTGGGATATCCCCCCCGTGTTCGAGTATCTGCAAAAGGCCGGCAATATATCTGAAAAGGAAATGATGCGGACGTTTAACAATGGCATCGGTATGGTTGCCGTTGTTCATGAAAAGCATACGCAGGAAATTCTAGATCGGCTGATCGCCATGAAAGAGCAGGCCTTTGTCATCGGAGAGGTCGTTGATCGAAAGGAATCCCAAGAGCGAGTGAAATGGGTGTGACCATTCACCCCTGGGAGATATGGCATACAACATGAAGAATAAGTCCACAAGCAGTACTGATGACCACAAGAAGCGAGCTGTTCAAAATATTAAAAATCCGTTCTTGAGGTTGATGAAATGGATCGAAAGTGCCCGGAATGGCAGCACAGTTTGTAAAGACTGAACGTCGAAAAGGGCTGTTGCCGGGAGCGCAACAGGAAAAAGAAAGCCGTTATGATCGTCTTCGGCATTGAAACATCCTGCGACGAAACTGCTGCTGCTGTTGTGGTTGACGGTAAAAAAATATTGTCTTCCATCGTATCGTCACAAGTCACCGTACATCATCCCTACGGCGGCGTTGTACCTGAACTGGCTTCAAGAGAACATGTCGAAGCGATCGTACCGGTGGTTAATGAGGCACTAACTGCTGCGGGGATTGACAAAAAAGGACTCGATGCCGTTGCGGTTACCCGCGGGCCCGGACTCGTCGGCGCATTGCTGGTGGGATTCAATTTTGCCAGGGCTTTTGCGTTTACAATGAATATCCCATGGATCGGAATCGATCATCTTGAAGGCCATATCAATTCCGTGTTTCTGGAATCAGACCCACCGCCGTTTCCTTTTGTAGCACTTCTCGCTTCCGGCGGGCATACCAGCATTTACCACGTTACTTCTCACACCGGATACGCGCTTATGGGACAGACGAGAGACGACGCCGCCGGAGAAGCCTTTGACAAGGTGGCTAAAATGCTGGGTCTCGGTTATCCGGGCGGTATTATTATCGACCGCTTGGCTGGAAAAGGAAATCCCAAAAATATTTCTTTTCCCAGGCCGTTTATGGATAAATCCACCTTTGATTTTAGTTTTAGCGGCCTTAAAACCGCTGTTCGGAGATATATCCAAGACCACCGCAACGACTTCCGCAGACAGATTTCCGATATTGTGGCAGGATTTCAAGAAGCGGTGGTCGATGTCTTATCAAATAAAATTATTCGTGCAGCAAAAGAAAAAGAATGCAACCATATTGCCATGGTGGGCGGTGTGGCTGCCAACAAGCGATTAAGAGAGAAGATCATGCGAGAGGCCTCTCGAGATGGTTTGACGGTTCATATTCCTTCCATCGAATTATGCGGAGATAATGCTGCCATGATCGCCGCCGTCGGGTACCACTATTTGAAAAAAGGCATTGCATCAGATCTGGGTGATGATGTCTATTCGAGAATCAAAAGGTAAAACGCTTATCGAGTCAAAACTCGATTTCATTAAATATGACGAAATGTACAAACAACCGTTGATTTGATTCATGGCAATATCAAAATCCATAGTTCGGTCACCCGCTCGCACGGCCATTGTCGCATTCGCTCTTTTGATTTTCACTGGAACGATTCTGCTGATGCTTCCCGCAGCGTCCACGGGAAAGCCCGTTGGATGTATCGACGCACTATTTACATCAACCTCAGCGGTTTGTGTCACCGGCCTGACGGTTGTCGATACGGGAAGGACCTACAGCCGGTTCGGCCAATTTATAATTATGATCTTGATCCAGATCGGCGGTCTCGGTATCATGACCATGTCCACACTTTTTATCATGCTTTCCGGCAGAAGACCCGGTCTCGCCGGACAAATCGTCGTGCAGGATGCTTTTACCCATTCAAGAGATCGACATATTTCATCCATTCTCAAAAATGTGTTCCTGTTTACCGGCGTTATCGAGGGGGTGGGGATTGTGATCATGTTTTTTATTTTTCTTCCAAATAACAGCGTCCAAAGGGCGCTTTTTTTATCCACATTTCATTCAATCAGCGCCTTTTGCAACGCCGGCTTTTCCGTATTTTCAGACAGCTTTATCAATTATCGGGAGAACTGGGTGCTGAATCTCGTGATCTGCTTTTTGATCATATTCGGCGGTATCGGGTTTCTGGTATTGTCCGAGATTAAGCGGAAGTTTTTTGTCAAGCATCGCGCCCTGTCTCGACTCAGCCTCCATTCAAAAATCGTGCTGTCGACGACGCTCTTTTTAATCGTTTCCGGCATGGTTTTGATTCTCGGCATGGAGTGGGACAACACGCTGGCACCGCTTTCCCTATCCGGTCGTTTCCTGGCGGCTTTTTTTCAGTCTGTCACCGCCAGAACCGCCGGATTTAATACACTACCCATCGGTAGTATGGCCAATCAGACACTTTTTCTGCTAATATTGCTCATGTTCATCGGTGCTTCTCCGGGCTCCTGCGGCGGGGGTATTAAAACCACCAGTTTTGCAACGCTGGCGATGCTGGGTTTTTCCCGCTTTCAAGGACGGGATCGCCCCCTGTTGTTTAACCGGACCATTTCGGATGCGAGCGTCGGAAAGGCTGTCAGCGTGGTTATCCTCAGTGCCATGGTGATATGCCTGGGTATTATGCTTTTGTTGATCACTGAAATCGGTCAGGTGCCTCACTCGCAAAGCCGCGGACGGTTTTTGGAATTGTTTTTTGAAGTCGTCAGCGCTTTCGGTACGGTGGGACTATCCACAGGTATTACGGGATGGCTATCTGAAATCGGTAAAATCGTTCTTTCCATGGTCATGTTTGTGGGACGTCTGGGACCACTGGTAGTGGGTGTGGCGGTGAGCCGGGATACAGCGGCACGGTATTATTATGCAGAGGAATCCATCATGGTGGGATGAGGTTGAGTATGAAACAATTTGCAATCATAGGGCTTGGAAATTTTGGGTATTATCTGGCCACACATCTTTATGAGAAAGGAAACGATGTGCTGGCCATCGATAAAAATCAGAATTTGGTACAGAAAATCAAGGACAATGTGACACAAGCGGTTATCGCGGATGCGACGGATCTGCAGACCATTAAATCTTTGTCGATCCAGGAAATGGATGCAGTTGTTGTCTGCATTGGCAATGACCTCAGTGCGTCCATTCATACCACCCTGAATCTCAAGGATGTGGGGGTTCGAAAGGTATATGCCAAGGCGATTTCAGAACCCCATGGCCGTATTTTGCGGAAAGTCGGCGCTCAGGAAATTTTATTCCCTGAAAAAGATCTCGCCATCACTTTGGCCGAGCGACTACACAATCCCAGCCTTCTGGATTATTTACCTTTTTTTGAAGGCTACTCTATCATTGAACTGAAACCCAAAGAAAGTTTTGTACAAAAGGAACTGAGAGATCTTGATCTAATCAACAAGTATGGTGTCCAGGTGATTGCGATCAAAGAAATAGCTACCGGAAAGCTGGCCATGATCCCAACCGGAAAGTATGTTTTAAAAGGCGACGAGGTGATGATACTTCTCGGGCCGAACGAGGGCCTTGAATTACTTCGGAAGAAAGAGAAATAATATCCTCATCGAGTCAAGACTCGATTCGGCGTTATTCGTTATCGGGTATCGGTTTTTTTACACTCAAAATAAGAAAATATATCACCACTAATTTAAATATAAAAAAAGCCCCCGGAACAAATTCCAGGGGCTGGAGAAAGGAGGTTAGGCAATGGCAAACCGATTTTGGTTTGGACCTAACCTATATAAAATAATACTACAATGTGGCATGTCAATACCCCCCGAACAAAAAATCTGCAATTTTCTTTCAGAATCATTAACCGCGAAGCCGATTTCTCGGACTTTTTTGATAAATGATAATAACTGCGGCAACATAAACAATTGTGATGCCTAAAATGATATACATTAACATGTCACTTCTCCTAAAAGCCGTCTCAAAATTGCAGATTACGTTCAAGGACCAGGCGCGAGCCGATGAAAAATCGCAACATATATCGGAATATGTGAGCATTTTGAAAAGACTCGCGACCCACCTTTTGTGAATATAACTTTCAACGGGGAGTCCCGCAGAGCGGGGAAACACCGTAATTGAGTTAAATGTATTTTTGAGATGGCTCTTAGTATATATATCGGCATAAATACTTAAAATCTTAACCCCACGGGATAAGCGCGGTCGAAAAGGGCATCCTTGTTTGGAGGAGTAAGGGAGAAAAGGAAAAGGGCGGCCCGGAAGATGGGAAATGAAAAAATGGCTGAGGCCTTGGGTAAGTATCTAAGGTTTTTGGATTAGAACGAAGCAAACCGGCATGTCAATTTGCTGGACCCGGCGCACTCTAATGCATCCCATCTGCGTCATACAGAAACAGAAAAGCCGCAATCTTTTAAGTTTACGGCTAATTATTGCTAATGGTGCCGAAGACCGGAGTTGCAAAAAGCGAATTAATATCAATAAGTTGATAGAATATAAGCGAATTTTTTGACATTAAACGAGTTTTAGTACGGCCCTGGTTGCATAATCGCATATAATCGCATATTTTATATTTGATCTTACTTTCTTTGTTCTCATTGAAACTGTTAAGTCTAAATCATTTTCATTTCATTTTCATACCACTCCAAGGGCCTCCAGTCGGCCATAAATATTTAAAAGGCTCCTTAGTTTCACAGGATTGCGCGATAGGCAAAAGAAAAGTTCTAATATCTGTCATTAACTGGGCAAACTTTCCAGGCACTTCTGTGAATGCTCCTTTTTTGACAAATGCTGTCCATTGACTTTGTTTATCGGGACGCTCTGCAAAATCTTCGGTAAACATTTCTGAATCGGAGCGAATGGTTGTTTTTCGCCTTTTGCATGTGGCGGTGACCGCTTTTTGAATAATTTCACCATCAAACGGATGCCTTTGACTCAATAACCAGATGTCATAAAAATCTTTCATACGGCTGTTTAAGTCTGCAAGATCCAAAGCTGTTTCAAACTTTTCGGAGATTACAGTCTCCAGCGAATAGCTGAGTATTATCGGAGGATCCATTTCCAGCAATGTCGGAAATTCAATCTCTTTTGGATCAGGAACGACATGATCTCCAAAACCGATGTCGATTTGCATAGGGATTCGGGCTTGTCCAAGATAACCAAGAAATTTAAAGCGTAGGCCTGGATATTCTGAGTCTGGCGACATGATTTCATAGCTCATCTTGGACAAATCGTAGTCGAGTCCATCATTAATATTCATACCCCCAATTTTTTGAATCATTTTTGAAATTGTATCGATATCATTTGCCAAAAGCCCCAACAGGTCGATGTCCTTTGTTGGTCTTGCTTGGGGAAATCCAATCCCTACCAAAAGCAACCCGCCTTTTAGTACAAATCTATCTTTATGGACGGATTGAGAGAGGCGGTAAAGAAATCGTTCCAGCCCATATAGGGTGAGGACTTCCTGGAAAGGCTTGTCGCTTTGTCGTGCAATCGTCAGCAGCCTGTTGCGTACGGATGCCGCAATGTTTTTCAAATCGGACTTTTTCATGTGACTAATGCCTCAAGATAAGGTCTAACAAGTTTTTCTACCTTGCAGACTCTTGCATATTCCATCAGCTTTGATGGACTGGAGTCTTTGTTTTTAAGATATTTCTTTGCAGCTTCAATAGCTACATCCAACCCAACGGCATCGCGCCATCGAAAACAGTCAATCACAGTTTTTGGCGGACTATAAATCCGAACGTTTTGTTTCATGATTTGGTAGGTTTCAACACCTTCTGTAAACGCACGGCTACTGAAAAAAAAGACTCTAATGGGTGGATATTTTATCTTTGGCTTTCGTGCTTTTCGATCGACTGCCAACCACACGTAATGGGGTATTTGAGTAGTCAATTCATGAAAGGCAAGCGCCGAAACAAGGCATATAACACCAGCGGGGACCTTTTTGGCTATCTCAACTAAATCCACCTGAATGGGTATATCGATATCCGCCAGCCTGAATAGACCACGAGATACAGGCACAATCATTCCTTCATCGCGTAGACCATATAGGGTCCTCCTGTGAATGCCCAAATTTAGGGCCTTATAGGTTCGGATGATTCCGCCGTGTTGTTTTATTATTTCAATGGCTTTTTTTCTTGCAGGTTTCATAATCTGATTGGTACAAAAGTGCAGGCAAAATGTCAAGCTCGCCGATGTTATTGTACCAAAAAAACTATAGGCATCCGTTCGTTAGTCACTTCGTCAATAAGATTACCGAAATGTGTAACTTATTTTATAACTTTTCTGGTGCGCGTGCATCTTAACCTTCGGTCAATCGCAATTACCGTAGTTCCTTTTTCCACATAAATCTTTGTAGATCCTGGGGAACATTCATCCAAAAACAGTAAAGGTAAGGATTCCAAACTATGTAAGAGTGGTTTGTACCGGAAAACTTCATTAATCAACCCCCTGAACCATTCTGTGTAAGAAATGTGTGTAACAGATGGAGTTGATTAATATTGCCAATAAAAACAAAAACCTGCTGAATAATCAGCAGGTTAAATTATTTGGTGCCGAAGGCCGGAACCGAAAAGGTACCAGTTTCGTGTTGAGATAACTTATTGCTTTACTTGAAGATACCTACCAAGAAACTTTCTGAAGTGTACCACCTTTTTAACAGGTGTTAATGAATGTTCGACACCAGTTTTTCTGATCTCAATACCAGTTTGGAATTATGATTGCAAGGCTAATTCTAATGGTGGGTTTTTATTCTTGGGCTGACCGGAAGGGCAGGGAAGACCGAGACAAGGAAGCGTTATGCTAAGGGTTACAGAGTACAGACACTATATGAGGAATGTATCTTGAAGTTGGATTATGAGTTTGATTTGGGTGAACTACTAAAAGTCTGACAGTTTTGGGATATAGGATTTCCCAACCTAAACTTGATTTGATAAATTCGTAAGGTGGGTAAATACATCAAGTGACAGCTCGATTTTTGAAGTATGATATCACAACCAAATAAACCGACCTTTGATTTCAAGAGATATTGCAGTAACATGAAGTTGAGGGGTAATTCATTTTTTCAGAGGGTACCCCAATATGTAGGGGCTTTTAAAGTAAAAATCTGGATCAATAATATTAACGGTATTGGTGAGTTTTTCAGAATGTTTGGCGCTCAAGAATAGGATAATAATCCTTGAGTTTCGAATTATCGGAAAATACATCTAAATGATAGTCATGCGCTTTCATTTTTTCATTTCCTGTAAAACGATTTTCATTTCAGATGCGAATTCGTATTAATTCCCTCAAAACTAACTATTTTTCCAGCAAGATCAGCCAGGGATTTATAGAACAATTTCATTCGGGCCGATTTTGCAAATTACGAAGTTCGTCTTTATTTGATTTTCGGTTGCCCGAAGGCGCTTTATTTTCATTGTTGTTAGATTCAAATTCCTCTAAAATCATTTTTCTGACATATGTCTGAACATCATCTTTCAAGATATCCACCATTTTTCCCTCCCATGTTTTCCTTCTCCGGAAGCCGATGCTCCTTGGACTGTCCGTTAAAAATCTGCCAGAATAAAAGGTTTGAAGAGGAGACAGGCTGAATGATGAAAAGTAGTCTGTCTTCTCTTTTGGCCTGCTCTCACGCCAAATAGGCCTGCCCTATGGTGCCGTAATAGTATTGCCGATTAATGTAACATTGGTCTGTCCCAACGCCCTGCCGTTCAGTACTGCTCCAGAGGCTACTGTAATCGCTGTTGCTGCCAATAAATTTCCTTGAAGGGTACTATCCGCTGCGATAACCACGGCACCTGGGACCTGCCAGAATATGTTCTTAGCCTGTGCTTCGTCACCTAGAGTTACAATGGCCTCGGCTTGCAAATTAAGGGTCGGCGTCTGAATGATCCAGACGTCATTTGGTCCACCTGAGAAAGTAACACCAGCACTACTTATCAAAACTCCGGTGGTAAACTTGTAGAGACCAGGAGCGAGTGTCATACCGCTAATATCTCCGCTGCCCAGGTTCAAATAATCAGGCAATGTCCGTCCGGCGGCATCGGTGTACGCAGTTTCCATGTCACTTATAGCAGTGGTCAGCATTGCTGGAGTCGGAGCAAAATAGGAAGCTGCATATACTCTTCCGGTCACAAGAGTCGATTTTGAAAATTCGCCGGAGGCATCCAGTATTAACCCGAATCCAGTCATGGCAGTTGCAGCAATTGGACTGACGCCAATATCTCCGGTAATGTGGGTAACTTCAGTGGTAGTAATTCCTGTTTTTGTCAGAATCGTAAAATTTCCAGCCGTTAAAAGGTCTACTGGCAGAGGACCTAGCGGTACCGCTGCAACTGTTGTAAAAGTCCATACATAGTCGCTTGCAAGCACATTGCCTGCGAGGTCCTCGGCCACAGTGGTAATCGTAGCGGTATAGGTGGTGCCGGCTGCGAGATCGCTTGTTGGTGTGAAGGTTGCAACCAGGCCAACATAGGTCACCGTGCCTAATACAGCCGTTGCCCCATCCATTAAGGTAAATGTTGCCGTGGTAATCGTCAACGGGTCCATCGCCTCACTGAAGGTTGCCTGGACTTTCTTACTGAGAATCACATCTATGGCAGCATCAACAGGGTCTGTGAGCGTCACGGTGGGTGCAGTGGTGTCCGGGGCCGCACCGGTGGTAAAGTTCCATATATAGTCACTTGCCAGCGCATTGCCGGCCAGATCCTCGGCCCCGGTGGTGATCGTGGCAGTATAGGTGATGGTGCCCGCGAGACCGCCCGCAGGCGTAAAGGTCGCAGTAGCGCCGGCGTAAACCACTGTGCCTGCTACGGGCGTTACGCCGGGCCCTGTCACCGTAAATGTTGTCGTAGTTATCGTCAAGGGGTCCATCGATTCACTGAAGGTTGCGGCGATTTTTTTGTTGGTTGCGACACCTGTGTCGCCATTCGCAGGGTCTGTGAGCGTCACGGTGGGCGCGGTGGTGTCCGGGGCCGCACCGGTGGTAAAGGTCCATACATAGTCACTTGCCAGCGCATTGCCGGCCAGATCCTCGGCCCCGGTGGTGATCGTGGCAGTATAGCTGGTGCCAAATGCAAGATCGGTTGCCGGTGTAAATACCGCCGTTACGCCGGAGTAAGTCACAGTGCCTGAAACTGCCGTTGCTCCAGATAAGGTAAATGTCGCCGTGCTGATTGTCATCGGGTCCATCGCCTCACTGAAGGTTGCGGTGATTTTCTTGTTGGTTAGGACGCCTGTTTCGCCATCAGCAGGTGCTGTGAGAGACACGGTGGGCGCGGTGGTGTCCGGGGCCGCACCGGTGGTAAAGGTCCATACATAGTCACTTGCCAGCGCATTGCCGGCCAGATCCTCGGCCCCGGTGGTGATCGTGGCAGTATAAGTGGTATTGGCTGCGAGACCGCCAGTAGGCGTGAAGGTCGCAATCAGGCCGACATAAGTCACAACACCTGGAACAGCCGTTGCCCCTTGCATTAAGATAAATGTTGTTCCGGTAATCGTAAAGGGGTCCACCGCCTCACTGAAGGTTGCGGCGATTTTTTTGTTGGTTGCGACACCTGTGTCGCCATTCGCAGGGTCTGTGAGCGTCACGGTGGGCGCGGTGGTGTCCGGGGCCGCACCGGTGGTAAAGGTCCATACATAGTCACTTGCCAGCGCATTGCCGGCCAGGTTCTCGGCCCCGGCGGTGATCCTGGCGGTATAGGTAGTGCTGGGTGCAAGATTGCTTGCCGGTGTAAAGACCGCAGTTAGGCCAGCGTAAGCCACAGTGCCTGCAATAACCGTTGTCCCCTGCTTTAAGGTAAATGTTGTCGTGTTGATCGTTGCGGGGTCCATCGCCTCACTGAAGGTTACGGAGAGTTTATTGCCGATCTGTACACCTACGGCGCCATTAAGAGGGACTGTTGAACTCACCGGGCTTATGGGGACGAATTCAATCCATTCTCCGCCGTCGCCACCGCCGCATCCTGTAATTAAAAAAACACTCAGGATGCACATAAACACAAAATAAGTTTTTCGAGCCTTAAATCTTTCCATAGCAACTCCTCATAAAGAGAAAATCAGCAAACCTATCAAAAAAATTAAACAGAACTTTGTGTGTTCATAAGATCGTTTCATAAACTGCCCCTTCTTTTGATTATTAAATAGAATTTTCTTTTCTTTGCGCCTTAGAGAAGCATATCGCTTTGTATTTTAGTTGATATAATATAAATAATTTCAATTTCTTATATTAATTACCAGAGTACGCGTGACCGCTATTTCAACATTGGGTCGATATCATACTTGTCCAAAATATCCTTTATTCATAAAATTTCCTTATATAGCCAACGTATTGCTCACCAGTAAGGGCCGCTCCTTGGCTCGCATCTGGTGCAGCAAATGGTCACACCCCTTGGCCTTTTGTTCCAATTCTTCATATGGTGGCTTTTTGTTCATTTGGAAACCTTTATAAGGGGTTACTTATAAAGGTTGGGGGAACTATGGCGGTTAAGATTTCTTGCATCATCATTTACCTATTAGCCATCACTTTCAGGTTTCGCTTTGTATCGGTATCCTTGAAAATTTCAGGCCGTATATACTCCAGGTTCGGATAATTATTTGAAAGCTACTTTAAAAGTTCCCTTACGGCTTTAATTAGTTCCGACCAATCTATCGGTTTGGGGAATATCCGCTCCGCACCCAGGTTTTTTGCAAGCTGAAGGTAGGCATCTGGAATATTCCTCCCGCCACCTGAAATTGCAATGATTTTAACATCCGGAAATTCTCTTTTAAGTTCAGTGATCGTTTCAATCCCTTCTTTTTCGGGCATAACAAGATCGGTAATAACAAGATCCGGCCGGGTTTCATGATAAAGTTTTATCCCTTCTTTTCCATCGCATGCTTCGATAATTTCGTATCCTCTTCCTGCCAGCTTTTTGATGAACAATTTTCGGATTTCGGATTCATCATCAATCAAGAGGATACGTCCGGCGGTTTGTTCTTTCGGCTGATCATCCAGCACTTTTCGAACAATCTTAGCCAAATCCGCCTTTACGATGGGTTTGTATGCAAAAGCCTTGATACCGATTTCTGTCCATATTTGATCAGAAATTTTCCTGCTGTATCCAGAACAAAGGATTACAGGAATATCAGGTCTGATTTTCATTAGTTCAGTGGCCAGCTTGTCGCCGGACATATTCGGCATGGTCATATCGGTGATAACCAGATCAAAATCGTTGGGCTTTTCTTTAAACAATTCTAATGCCTCCACACTGCTGGTTCGAACGTTAACCTGATATCCCAACCGTTCCAAAATATGGCTGCCCATTTTGGCGATAGGTAGCTCATCGTCAACAAACAGAATTCGCTCGGTCCCGGCAGGCAGCTCACTTTGCTCATATGGGCGAGAAACATCACGTTTTTTGGTTACTGGCAAATAGATCGAAAAAGTAGTTCCTTTCCCTAATTTACTATCTGCCGTTATCTTTCCGCCATAATTTTCGACAATGCCATGCACCATTGAAAGCCCCATCCCTGTGCCCTCACCAACGTCCTTGGTGGTGAAATACGGGTCAAAAATTTTCCCGATGACACTCGGCGAAATACCGGTGCCGGTATCTGATACGGACAATTTTATATAATCTCCCACTTTTAAGCCCACTGCATGCGGAGGAAAGCCGGTATCAATCTGTACATCCTCCAAACTGATTTCCAAAACACCGATGTCATCTTTCATGGCATAGGCGGCATTGGTGCATAGATTCATCATTATTTGATGAACCTGTATGGCATTACCCATAATCAAAGAGTCACTCTCAATGTTCTGCTTGATTTCAATGGTAGTTGGCAGCGATGAGCGAATAAATTTAAGCACTTCTTGGACGATTATATCAATCTGAATCGGCTTTATCTCTTCCTCTGTCTGCCGGGCAAAAGTCAGTATCTGTTTGACAAGATCTCTTGCCCGCTTTCCCGCTGTATATACCTCCTGGAGATTATCCTCCAGCAGGGTTCCTTTTGCCACATCATCAAGGGCCAATTCTGTAAACCCTATTATGGATGATAATATGTTGTTAAAATCATGAGCGATACCGCCTGCCATAGTACCAATGGATTCGAGTTGCTGGGAATGGCGTAGCTGGGCTTCCAGCGATATCCGATCGGTTATATCATCGACCATTTCGATGGCGGCCGTCACTATGTTATTTGCGTCGAAGATGGGTGACGAGACGATGCGGTAGTTTCGGGGGCCGCCCGCCGTTGGCGTTACGGTTGTGACCTCATGCACGTTGCCGTCTTGAAGCGTCCTACACGTCGGGCAGTAATCGCAGATCTCTTCACGCGGTGGGTTGTTGAAGGCTCGGTAACAAATCGAGCGCATGCTCGGATCGATGTCTGGAAACCACACACGCATCTGGCGGTTCAGTTCAAGTATCTCCATTGTTGGACTGATCAGTGCCACCCCTATACCGATTATCCACTATAGAGTGAAATTTCTCCTTGCTCTCACGGAGAGATTCCTCCGCCTTTTTTCGCTCGGTGATGTCGCGGATATTACATTGAACTAAAATTGCCCTGTCGGCCATATAAATATCGCTATGGATAACTTGGCCGGCCTTGTTTTGTATTGCAACATCTTTGCAATGTAAAATGCCGTCTTTGTTCAATGCCTGCATTATTTCTTGAAAAGTTCCAATATCATCCGGAAAACCGATATCCTTCATATCTTTTCCGATCAGCTCCTCGTTGGAATAATCCAACATCGTCATGATGGCCGGATTAGCATGGCGAATTTCCATTTTGCTTTTTTCGAGAAGCAATATCCCGTCTTCGGCGGTCTCAAAAAGGCGCCTGTAGCGCTCTTCAGAATTCTTCAATAAGGTTTCCGATTGCCTGCGCGCGGTGATGTCCTCGATGGCCAGGAGGATGATCCGTTCCTTGCCTATCGTTTGTTCAATCTGTCGGGCATTCAAAAGCATTGTGCGCCTGCCGATGGTGGCAAAATCGTGTTCAACCTCATAGTTATCAAAGGTAGTCTTCTCGGGAAGGATGGTTTCCAGCAGTTCCCGCAGCTTGTGGATATCCCACTGTTTATTTCCCAGGTCATAAATAAGCTGCCCCACAGTCTCTTCAGGTTTTACTTTAAATGAATTATAGAAACTTTGGTTTGCTAAGATAACCTTCAGATCTGAATCCAGTACCAAAAGGGGTTCACGTATTGTCTCTACGATATCTTCGGATATCTGGTCTATCAGAGTCGTTGCCATAGCGCTCTCCTCCTGGCATTAAACCTGACTTTAATTTGTTGGGATAAATGGGGCTTTTGAATTGTCAAGGATACTTGCATCATCCTTTATCTATTAGCCATCACTTTCAGGTTTTGCTTTGTTCCGGTATCCTTGAAAATTTCATGCCGAGTATGCTCCAGGTTCGGATAATGATTGTTGAGTTCACTTTGATAAATTGGGTTGCTATACTCATAATATATTTAGCCATGCAAAATCTGTGCAAAACCAAATGGTTAATCATGGGTAAACCCCCGGCTTTGCCGGAGATCGCTGGCTTCAAATTGTTAACAAGTCCGGCCGCTATGGATTTTTTAGTAAAAACCGATAATAAAGGGAGTCGTCGCTATGGAACATTTTCCATAGATTTTTAGAGTCGTTCAATTACCTTCAGCACTTTTTTCTGAAAAATGGTTTCGCGATAGAGGTAAAGGAATTGATTGAAGAGAATCTTGAGCGTAAAATCATTTGCGAGTGTGAATTAATAAATGAAGTGGAGTCTAATGGACGCGCTTGACTACAGAGGAACTTTGGTATTGATTTCGGCGAACCAGGGTGTGATGATATGTAAGTAGAGTCACATTTCTATATGAATACAATTGGTTGGAGATACATTGCAGTTATCTCAGATTTGTAGCTAGATCTCGAAACGCCAGATATAGGGGTTCTGCTAATGTTTATCGGTAACTTATTTGAAGTTCACGATGTTGTTATTTTTCTATAACAAAGAAGCGTCGTAAACCCAATCAGAAAAAGAAACAGCAGCGTAGGTGCCATGCCAAAATGCAGCAACAACCAGCTAAGACCGAATAAAGGAATAAGGCTGTATCGCACCATCGTCCTTAGGGTATCGTGGCCGGCAATATAGTCAGCCATAGGTGGCGAGTACCTATAATAGGCGTTCACAAAAGTACGGCCAATTCTATTGGGCATAAGATAACGATCCCTGAATCGACGAAGCAGCTGAACATGTTTTTCAAATTTTGATCCAAAAGCCGCGGTTGCGATAAAACACCCCCCGCCCCCGTCCCCTCCAGAGACACCAGTGCTTGCACTGGCGCCGATGTAAGTGCTCCCTCCGGATGATATTCCGCCCGGATCTACAATAACGCCATTTGCCAAACCGTCACTATCTCCAAAACCACCGTCCTTTACTTCCAAAGTGATGGACTGTCCGTCATCGTTAAAGGTGGTGTGTTCCGAATAATCATACCAGCCATTGATGGTGTCATATTTATAAAAGATGTCAGAGGAAAAAAGGCCTCCCGAAAAATAGATTCTGATTGTCGCAATGTCGCCGGGAGCACTCACACGGAGACGATAGGCAAAAAGACCGAAGATAAGATCTGAGGGCCTGTTCACCATATCGGAAATGGTATCCGGATCAATCACTTCCAGAGATTCAATTTCTTCTGCGGAATTCGAAACTTTCTCGATGCCAATAGATACTGAACCATCGGATGCTTTAACGCATTTCATGATCTGGGGCTGGAAGTTGTCCGGAATACCGTCGAGATTAAAATCGACACTATCGTCCACTTCGTCAGCATCTGCAATACCGTTGGCATTGAGGTCCACGACAAAATATGCGGTTGTGAACTCAACAGTACCGGACCAATTCGAAGCTGTGTAATAAGAATCAAAGGATCGAACGCGAACATAGTATTTATGATTTGATTTTAGCACCATATGAGGAACCGGAAAAGTCGTCAAATAATTATCGCTGGTAATATCCATGACTTGCTCGGAGAAATCGCTTTGTTCGCTAATTTGCCATTGACTCTGAAGATGGGCGTCGTTATTCGGATCTGAAAACGGTTCCGTGGTGATATCCAGAGGAACTTCGACTTCTGTTTGCCCCGTTTCAGGGGTAATGATGACCGGCGTGTTTGGCGCAAGGTTTGACGGCGGTACATTGATGATGGTAATGACTTTTGTTGCTGTTTTGGTCAAGCCTCCGATGGTGTAGGAAGCCTGAACGGTTACCGCCGTATCTTCTGAAACTTCCGATGCGGTGAGCACACCGCTGCTGTTGATGGCGGCAACATTGGAGTTTTCGCTCCAGACGGCATTACCGGTGACGGTCTGCGTAGTATTATTGCTGAATTTCGCATTAGCGACGAAACTTGCGCTGTTGTTCTCGCGGACGAAATTGCTGCCGCTGATGGATAAGCTGCTGAGTGTCGGCGCTATCGACGGTTTATAGGATACTTCATTTGAGAATCCGCTTACATTACCATCGGAGTCGTAGGCGGTAAGCACCAAGTAGGAAGTTTCAGTATCACTCAAACCGTGCAGGGTATATTCCGGGTTTGCAGGATCGGCAAAATCTCCAAGAAGAATCTTGATGGGTGAGCTACCTTCATCAACCCCTGTGCCGTTATAAGGCTTGCCTGAACTTCCGATCTTATAATGAATATAGTACCCGGCAAGATTGCCCTCGGCATTGGCAGTCCATGCCAGCGTCACATCTGCCGCATATACTGAAGACTGGGTATATAGGGTTAAAGCACATATAATAAATGTGAAAGTACAAAATAGCATATAGAATAAACAGGGATTATTTTTTCTCTTAATTCGTTCGTTCGCAATAACCACCTGCCCAAATGCTATCCCGCCGTCATTGGGAGGCACTCGTTGCTGAGTAAAGACCTTGAAATTGTTTTTGTTGAGCAAAACATATGTATTTTCCAAAAGAAGACGGTTCTGAAAAACACCGCCACTCAAAGCGACCCTATCCAATCCGCTTGTTTTCCGTATTTTAATACACATGTTTAGGATAATTTTTGCAATGGTATTGTGGAATTTGGAAGAAATTGATTCAACCCCGACACCGCGTTCAAGATCTGAGACAATCCCCCTAAACATTGGCTCTATCAATATCAAGGTATGATCTTCAAGTTTTTGCAGATCAAACTGATATCCACTCGCTTCCTCTCCGGCGACCATCTCAAGTTCTATTGCAGCCTGTCCTTCGTAGTGAATCTCTTTTCTGATGCCCACAAGTGCTGAAACAGCATCAAAAAGTTGCCCTGAGGTGGAGGTCATCGGTGAATTGATGCCCTTATCGATCATTGTTTTGATGGTGGCCCACTTATTCCTGTCGAGTTCTTTGATAAAATTTATGTCAAGGTCAAGCATATTATTGTTATATATTTTGTAGAGAATAGATGCCGCCATTCTCCATGGCTCTATTACGGCCTTCTCACCCCCTGGAAGCGGTATGTATTCCAGGTGTCCCACCCTTTTAAACCCACCATAATCACAGATTAAAAATTCTCCTCCCCAGATTCTTCCATCTGTGCCGTAACCGGTTCCGTCAAAGGACACCCCTATCACCTCGCCGTCAATCTCGTTGTCTATCATGCAACTTACGATGTGGGCGTGGTGATGCTGAACCCCTATTTTGGGTATATCTTGCAGTGACAGGGCATACTTAGTGGCCAAGTACTCAGGGTGAAGGTCATAGGCAATTAATGTGGGTTCTATATTAAAAAGCCGTTTGAAGTGTTCTATACCTTCCTCAAAAAAGGTTAGTGTCTCCAAATTTTCCAGATCACCGATATGGTGACTCATAAAAACAAAATTGTCCCTGGCAAGATTATACACAAAAGGGAGAAACCCGACGCCCTGCACAACGCCTCTAATATCGATTTTCATACTACAGTTCATGGTTCCCCAAGAAATTTTAGCTTATTTTCCACGTTTTAAATCCAGGCATGCAGAAATTTTATTGAGATTCGGAAGGGACCCAAGAATTGGAAGCTCTATATATTGTGCGACCTGGCGTTCGGATTTAAAGGATGGATCAGACCATTCAAGCACTGCCAAAACTAATAAAACACCGATCAGTGAAATGAAGGAAATCAGCACCAAAGGAACAAAACGTTCAGATCGCCACAAGCTGCGATGCTCATTAATCTCCATGTTTCCCATCAAAGCCGGAATCTTGAAACCGGATCCTTTATGCTTGCTTCGAAGGAGCCCTTCTTGACCCTTTTGAATGAAGCGCTCCGAATAATAACTTACCAAAGTTCGGCCAATTGCTCTGTCCTCACCGTAAAAAGTTATTACCGCAATGTTTTCAGACGGTATTTTAATGGACATGCTATTTTTGATCATCTCCAATAAATTTCGGAACTGACCATCAGCGCGATATACGGCCTTACCCACATAGAGCTTGGTGTACAATTTTCTGACAGCATAATTATTCAGAAAAAAAGCATCCGGATGGGTAACAATTTCCTTTATCGGCTTAAGTCCGGCAGGCCCCGAAGCCAATGCCACCGGTAAATCTTTTGATATAGAAATATTCTGCCTAATGGAAAAACGATCCGTATTACTTGCAGACACAAAAATATAGAACATTGAAGGAAAAAGAATAAGCAATAGCCAAAACCTGCGTTTTGATATTCCGTAAAAATACCTTTTAATGTTAAAATACATTATATCCTCCCAATTAAAACAATGGGTTCTTCCACTGATTGACAACCACACCAACAACATGAGCTCCGGCGGTTTCGAGTAACATCCGGGCGTGCTTTATTTTTTGTCGTGGCGTCACATTGGCCAAGGCAACCAATACTACGCCGTCAGCATCCGTTGAGATGGCAGCCGGGTCCATCATGTCGCGATTGACCGGAAATATAGAAGACGAATCGATAATGACAATATCATATGCTTCACGTGCTTTAGTGACGATATCTTTTCCCTGCTGACTCAAGTCTTCGTGCCGATTAACATCATTATGACTGGCTGAACCGGCTGTCAAAATGTCCAGATTCTTCAAATGTGTCGATTGCACCGAATCCAGAATTGATTTTCCTTGATCAAGGTCATTAGCGTCAAATGTCTGGGCCAATCCAAACCACTCGTGCAGAGCAGGTTTATGCCAGCTGAAATCTACTGCCAGAACACGCAGGTCACGCTGACCAGCAGCGATTGCAGCAAGCCCTGTAGCTATGGTTGTTTTACCCTCATCTGGGAGGGCGCTTGTAACCACCAGGCATAGAGAGTTGTTTTCAGAAAGGGAATTTTCAATTACTGAATAGATCCGCTTCATCTCGCTAATTTCAGGGAGAAAATCTAAATGCTTTGTTGTTGAAGTGTTCATAATTGATCTCATCTTTGTTGTTTAAATCTGAATTATGCGGCACTTTTCCCAAAACCCAGTTCCGCATGCCCATTTTCAGCCGAGCTTCATTCGCTGGGAAACGGTGACAGCTCGTCTTGTCCCAACGCAAGGTGTTTTTGCCTTCTTTGATCCTGTTTTCAACATCCCCGCGCCCATTATACACTTTTACTACTTTACTTGCTGCAAGCCTTGAATTGGTCACGATGAAATAGTACCGGGGAAACAGTTCACCAAAATGCCATTCGATCTTGGCGACCATCCGCCGGGCTCTGTCCCAACTGCCCGCCTGATATTCCAGGTTCACGTACTTGACCTGCACACCACTTTTCGGTGGGCGTTCAACAGGTCTTTGTAAATGCGGTTTGATTAACTTCGTAAGCACAGCGTTTTCCCGTAACCGGATGAAATAGGTGATCCGGTTAGCTTCACAATATTCGTAGATGTCCGGGTCCGCAAATGCCGAATCGCTGGTCAACTTCCCGCATCAGAAGGAATCCCGCATCAGATGTGATCTTGGCTCCGGAAAAATCAATGAAAATGGACCTGTTGAAATCCGGTCGTATCGCCTCTTTTTGTGCTTCACCATTCCCGAGCATCGTCTCAACCTCCGATATTATTAATATATCCTTTTATTTCAAATAGTTGTCAGCTTTTCAAGACATTTTTTTCTTATCTTACCGAATAATCCGGGGTTAAGACTCTTCGAAAATTGGCTGGTATAACTATGCGTCCATAAGAATCTATTGAACGAGAGTAAATCCCTTCAAACGATATTCTCATTTTATCTTTCATTTTATTTGTTAATGGTTTGTAAGGTTGTTAACAGTTACTTTAACACAGTTTTAGACATTTCAACTCCGAATACCTGTTCTAATAGTCCGCACCAATAGTCAGCAAGAACTGTGCCACATGAAGCAAAGGTTTCTTTATTGATGTAATTTCAAATTGCTAACAAGTCCGGCCGCTATGGATTTTTTAGTAAAAACCGATAATAAAGGGAGTCGTCGCTATGGAACATTTTCCATAGATTTTTAGAGTCGTTCAATTACCTTCAGCACTTTTTTCTGAAAAATGGTTTCGCGATAGAGGTAAAGGAATTGATTGAAGAGAATCTTGAGCGTAAAATCATTTGCGAGTGTGAATTAATAAATGAAGTGGAGTCTAATGGACGCGCTTGACTACAGAGGAACTTTGGTATTGATTTCGGCGAACCAGGGTGTGATGATATGTAAGTAGGGTCACATTTCTATATGAATACAATTGGTTGGAGATACATTAAAACTACTATGGAAATCAAGCGTGAAAAAAATTTGATATCTTGCAAAAAATTCAAATATATAATGATTCTAAGCCAATGTGATACTCATAACCTATCTACCATTCAGTTTTATCAAATTGATGGATTGGTGATACGATATTACGATATCCCAGAAATTTCAGATGCTTGATATTAGTACGAAATTGCAGCTATCCAAGGTTTCGGATAGATGATTTTGTACCCCAATCTATACCGCTTTTGGAGTTATTTGCATGTAAGGTTTAAAGGCAGAGTACCAGAAATCATAAATTTAAAGCATTTAATTCCATCTCCAACCGTAAGCAAGATGGTCGAGGACAGCCGCGACGTGAACCGAGGGACGTTCTTAACGGCATCCTATGGATACTGCGTACAGGCGCTCCGTGGAAGGATCTTCCACCACGGTATACGTAATGGATTGGGTTAATTAATCATGGGTAAACCCACCGACGTTGCCGGAGGTCACGAAATAAAATCAATGATTGTCATACATGCAAAAATTGACCATGATACTGAAAGAACTAATAAGATTGTCTGAAAAATATCCAATGCTCTCATGATATCTCCTCTCCACGAGTTCTACCATTCTACCTGTTTGCTCGTTATATTTTGCGTAAAAAGTAAACATATCCCAGCCATATTTATTCTGACAATGATCATGACAACGAGTATTTTCCTCTGTTTAAGGATTGATACAAAAACATTCACATTTTCTAAATACGTCATCAAGTTTCGTGCCAAGCAGTGTGAGCCAAATAATTCTCATTCATCCTATTGATTTTCAATTGAATAAATAGATCAAGGCGGCTAGCAAAGGACGGAAGAATCGGCGAAAAACATGGTCATATATGACCAATAGTCATATATGACACATTCTTGGTATCTCTGTCGGGGTGCTAATGATTCTTTGTGAGGGAATACGAATTATCAAGCGACTGCCTGAGGCAAATCGGAAAAAATAGGTCGGCTAAGGCCTTAAGTGCAGGCCAGATTCATTAGGTAAAAA
>CAVZUV010000016.1:0-92959 GCA_963778575.1 uncultured delta proteobacterium
TTTATCGCTGTGGCATTAAATACCTTAATGAATTTGATATGTTATGAGTATCACATCTGGATAAAGCCTCATCTTTCAGGACGATTCCTGAAATATCATCTATAGATCACAACCCCAACCAAACCACCGATAAGAAAATAATATCGATTGATTCTTGCCAAACAAACCGGGTGCTTGGCACCCGGATGCAAGTTCAACGTTGAAAGCACTAACGTGCTTTTGCCTTTTCGGCCTGTGGCCGAAAATTCAAGCCACCCGCTTTGCGGGTGGTAGTTGACTTTGCTTATAAATATGGCCTTATGATAAAGACGTTCAGACCTCTGTAATTAGAAAAAGTTCACCAACTATTTCATCATATCATAGATCAGATCAGAGGGATAAATATGGTAGGAAGCATATTGCTGACGTTGATTTTCTGAACTTCAAACAGATTAAAGTCGCTGGCCATGATTTATAGCCCAATTTTTTCTTTTTACATTTATAAGGACTGTTAATCCGATTCCGAATAGAAGCATTAATATCATCGTTGGCAGGATACCGAACTTCAAAGCAACCCAGCTTATTCCTACAAGCGGGAATAAGGCCATCCGAACCAGCATCCGCACGTTATTATGCTTTGAGATGAAATCGGCGAGTGGCGGCGAGTATTTGTAATATAAATGGACAAAATATGTGCCGGCAGCATTGGTGATAAGAAAACAATCGCGAAAATGCCTCAATATTTTGACATGCGGCTCTATCAAAGAACCGTATGCCGCCGTAACGATAAAGCATCCTCCTCCGCCACCGGCGGGACTCGCCGCGGTGCTATTACCAGGGCTGCCGACAGTGGACTTCTCATTGTCTGCATCATCGCTTCCGAATAAAGACAGCGCACTCAAATCAGTCGCCGGGTCCCCAATCAAATTGGTTTCAAAAGCAATCCAACGGTATACTTGGTTGTCAAGCGGAAGGTTGGTTTTGGATTTTTGATTTGCTTCGCCTATTTTTGTAATATGATTTGAAAAAATCGATTGCACAAATTCTTTTTGGGCATAGATTGGTGCCGCCTTTAACATAACTTCCCGGATAATACCAGCTATACCGGGAACTGCCGATGTATGCAAATGCGCCTCTGTCGCTGAAATCGTTCGTCAACTCTTCTCCGATGCAGTCCGCGTATGCATAGGTGTTGTCTGAATTGAGGCCATCCAATGATCCCGTGTAACACCCCTGGGAGTAAACGAAAAAGTAGGTGTTGTTTCTCATTTTAGAAATATCATCTTTGGTTAACTTCATGTCGGTTAAAACGCTTGAATGTCCCGAATAGTTGATAAACGAATATTCATTTGAGTTGATATATGTCAATAGCTGTGATTTCGGCCAGTCATTACCTGCACAGTCTCGATCGTAAAGCGTCGTCTTGGGTATAGAACCCATAAAGGAGTATAGCCAGTCCATCCTGTCTCCTCCCCAGGTCGAGCCGTCCAACTCTGCGCCGGTGAGAAGAGTTTTAGCAGGAATGCTGTGGGTCTCAAAACCGATGATTTTGTTGATCTGATTCATCGCTTCCGTATAATCATCTGCCGGAATTCGACCGATATACACCTCCGAAAACCAGTCGATATCACCGCCGTTAATGCCGTCATTCACTTCGCCCCAATATTCATCTCCATCCGAATTCCAGGAACCGTCCAAACAGCCGAAATATAGATCACTCGGGATATCGGCGTCAATGTAATCGCCGACATGCGCATAGACACCCCTCGTGGGGATGACCTGGTATTCCGGGGGACCATCGCAATCGCCGCCCAACACCACATATTGTGTTCCGTAATTCGTATACATATCCTTTATAAAATTCCGCATTCTTTCGGCAAGATCGAAACCGGAATACGTGGCGGCAATGTCTTCGATATTCTCTATATAAGTGGTATAACCGCCGCCTTCAGACGACGCCCTGTAATCTGTAAGTGTTTCAAATGCCGGCGATAACTCGGCGGTAGTAATTACTACATATTGACGTGTCGCCGCGGCTGCAGAAGGTTCTTCGGAAGCGGTTAAGACGCCATTATCGACAGCCTTGTAGAACTTTATAAAATCATCCGTGTTGTCAATGATATTTAGGATCTTTTCTCTGTCTATACCGGAATTTCGAAAAGGCATAATCCGGTCCGGTCTGTTTTCTTTTTCCGTTGTGATCGTGACAGCCAGTTCATCATAGTATTTCAATCGGCCCTCAACCGGATTGTAGAGGACAGGCATCAAGTCGATCAATACGACTTTTACGCCGTTTAAAAATTGTGGTTTTCTGAGATGATAAATGTTTGAAGGATACAGTTCATTTGCATCATAAATTTCAGAAGCCGGTTTTTCGACAGCGGCGGGTTTTTCATCCATAGTGGGTTGTGGTGTGGTCACATACTGGATGTTGTACGATCCTTCGATGGTGTTTAATGTGCCGCATCGTATTCTGGTTGATATGACTTTTTCGTCTGCGGGAATGAAAAGTTTAGATGTCTTCACCGGAAGAATGGGATAGCCGACAGTATCGTCTTTCTGAAGGGTGTCTTTCATCTTCAACATTTGTCGGCCATTGGAAAGGGTGATGACTTCTGGAGCTTCAAATGTATAGGTATGACTGTACTGTGCGGCGGATAGGCGCGAGACAAATATCGTAAAGAAAACCAAAATGAAAGTGATGAAACCGATCCGGTTTTTATATTTATGCGCTGTAATAATCCTGTCCTTTATGCCGTAGTTAAGATAAATTTATTAATGACTGATAGCAAAAAGAATGCCACATTAAATAGTCTTTAATAATTCTTTTAATATTAATTAGTTATGTCGTTTAAAGGATGGCACGGGCAAGTTCAAGGGCAGGTAATATTTGACAACCCCGGGATATTTTTTTCTTGAGTTGTTGAATAACCGGTTGATATGTACAATAAATTATGGACCGTCAAAATTATGACACAAAAGGAAATCCACTCCTTTTTTGAAATTGAAATAAATGATGGGCCGGGGTGTTTTCCGCTCTTTTTAAAGATTTAGAAGAAAAACTCCCCAAGCGCTCAAATAGAGGGGGCGCTGTAATCGCACCATCCAACCGAAGGATTAAGCGCCACATCGGCCTCCGTGTTGTAGTAATAGACGGCGTTAGGATAGGTGCCGTTCACATGGTACAGCTCCGGGTCGGGATCTGCTTCTATAGGATGGTACTGGGACCAACCATCCGGGGCATAGACGAGAATACCGGTCGCATTGGGCAGTATACCGGCATTCTCCAATAGATCTTGCATGGGGACTCCCGTATACTCGGCATAATAATCGCCGGAACGAGAGGTGTTCATGAGAAGAAATTGGGTGTGGGTGCCAAAAGCCTTGAGCTGTGCCTTTGTGTAGATACGAAACGGCGCGGTAATCTTACCGGGATCATCGGCATCATTGCCGGGATATCTGGCGGCATCGATTTCTTGAATATTCGAGTAGCCGTCTTCATCTGAGTCGATATTCTCGATGGCCCTTATCGCAGCAACATTCCTCCCGTTATCATGGTAGGCCTTGCCGTAAGCGTTCATAGTGCTCAATATGTTACCGCTGGCGTCATAGCCATAGGAATAGTGGCACCATTGACAACTGCCCAGGCTCACCAGCTTGCCTTTGTTGTTTGTGTACTGTCCGCCGCTGTGGCAGAGTGCGCAGTGGTCCAGCTTTGTACCTGCTTTGTCCGGGTACACTGAAATAAATTTGTCCGAATCATTTTCTCCTTCATGGTGATAAGCGGCAAAGCCCGGCGATGCGATCACCATGATCAGAAAGAGCACCGACCTCAACATTGATTTCAATTCTAACCTGGAAGAAAAAAAACCCTGCACGCTTTCTTTTGATAAGCAGGCTCTGTGAGCGATTTAAATGGGCGTACTTGCCATGCTGTTTATATATGTTTTTTCATCTGTTGTTATGTCTTAATTGACATAACAACAATCCAAAAAAAAGGGGCAAATCATGGAGGCTATCCGCCCTCTACCTTGCACCTGAAAGCGACGAGTGGGAGGAAATCGAATGTGATGAGGTCATACAAAACATTACGATAAACATCCATATTTGCCCCCATCAACAACTTGGCAGAATTAGTATCTTTAAGATATATATTTGTCAAGTTATTTTATATAAAGTATACGATAATAATTATATTAACTAATTTTAACTTTAAATTACCAAATGTGCCTTGAACACTAAAGAGGTGTTTGATAACCGACCAAAAATATTATCATTTCCCTTGACGTCAAATACCAACTGGTCTATGTTTAAGTGATCGTATCATCGAAAACCCTTAAGATGAGAGATGCCATGATCAATAAAATAATCAGATGTCTTTTAGTCCTGTCTTTCGTAGCGGTGTTCACATATACGGCTTTTGCTGTAACAAGACCCCCTTCGGAAGAGGGGATTCTTCCGGAAATTGTGCTGCCCGTTCCACAAATTTTGGAACAGAAAAAATATCTTGGTTTATCCGGTGGAACCACATTTACCATCCCGCAGATAAAGGCCAGCGTTGTCATCGTTGAAATTTTCAGCATGTACTGCCCTTATTGCCAGGCTGAAGCGCCTTCTTTGAACAAATTGTACTACAAAATTCAAAATAATAGCCGCCTCGAGGGACGATTCAAACTGATTGGGATCGGTGCCGGTAATACGACCTTTGAAGTCGATTATTTCAGAAATACTTATAAAATCCCTTTCCCTCTGTTCCCCGATGATGACTTTTCCATTCATAAAAAAATCGGAGAAGTCCGGACACCTTATTTTTTCGCCGTTAGAATCAATAAAGACGGAACACACCGAATCCTGTATTCCCACCCAGGGCGTCTTAAAAATCATGATCAATTCATAAAAATGCTGCTTCAGCGGGCCGGATTAAAGTGAGGAGGTGATGGCAATGAAACGATTATTCTATATGAATATACTGTCAACGGTGCTCCTCTTGATTTTCTGTGGCGCTGCGCTCGGATTGTCTGAAGCCTATAAAAACAATATTTACAACCCGGGAATTTTAAAACCCATCGACAGCCATTTAAAGGTTAAGGTCGGAGACCCGGCCCCGGACTTCACCCTGCCATCCATATCCGGCGAAAAAATTACACTCAGCCGGTTTGCCGGGAAAAAGAATGTGGTGATATCATTTGTTCCGGCAGCATGGACACCGGTATGTTCGGACCAGTGGCCGGGTTACAATATTGCGAAAAGTATTTTTGATAAAAACGATGCCGTATTGATCGGCATTACCGTGGACAATATTCCAACACTTTATGCCTGGACCCATCAGATGGGAAAACTATGGTTTTCAGTGCTTTCCGATTTCTGGCCCCACGGTGCTGTGGCAGCCCGTTACGGTGTTCTCCGTTCCGACGGCGTCTCGGAAAGAGCTTTGTTTGTCATTGATAAAGCGGGCATCATACAGTACGTCCATGTGGAAAATATTAATGTTCGTCCTAAATTGGAAGATCTGGTTACGGCGCTGGAAAAATTAAACAAGAAATGATCGAACAAAACCCCGGTTCGCAAAAAAGAGAATTTGGCCTGACGTTATTGTGTGTTCGGGCTTTATGATCTGAACTTCCATCAAATACCTGTCTTTAAACTCACTAAAATAAATAATATTCATTAATTGTGGTTTCCTTGAAAAAAACCTTGATTTTTATTTTTTCACGTAATATATTGAAATCGCTAAATAAATACTAATACATTGTGACATAATACATTGTAACACAAAGTCGATGCATTCCCTTCGCTATGAATGGCTTAGCATGTAACGGTTTCGTATTTCGGCAGAAGAAGGACGTTGACAGAATGGATAAAATGGATTCCATTCCCCTTGATGAAATACCGCATTTTATAACTGCCTCAAAACCTCTTTCCTTTCCTTATTTTTTTTCAGCGTGTACATCATTTCATCGGAGGAGATACGCATGAAGTATCGGTATATTTTTTTCAGTCTGATTATTGCTGTCTTTTTGGCAACATCAACGGCTTGGTCCCAGGATAAAAAAGCCGATTCAGGCATCATGAATCTCAAAAGCAGGGAATTCGGCAGGCGTCATGAGCCTTCCGTGAGGTTTGATCATTATTTGCACGAAAGCACCATTCGATGCAGGGTCTGCCATCACGATTTTAATATTTTTTCCAACAGGAATGAGGGTAAAGGGAGCAAGTGCTCCGGATGCCACAAAAAACAGATGACAAAGGAAATTCCGATTCCCCTGCTGACGGCGTTTCACAAAAAGTGTATCGGGTGTCATGAGAATTATATCGAATGGGGCCGAAAAAGCGGTCCCATCATGTGCGGGTTTTGCCATAAATGATCTGAAAATTAGGATGAGTTGGGCATTCATTTTTCAGTATCAATGACTATTTGTAATTAGATTGTAGAAAATTGCTTGAAAAATTGTCTTTTTAAGGAAAAAGGCAAAGTTTTTATAAAGGTCTTATTGATGAGCCCGAATTTTCGGACGGTACGCGGTCTTACTGACCGAATCCTCAGATTGTTGCTATTCTTCTTGGTAGTGGCATTTCAGGGCCGGCTGTTTTCGGGATAAACGTTCTTTGAAAGGAGGGAGTATGGCAATAACACGACGGGAGTTTCTCAAGTGGTCGGGCACTGCGGGCGCCGCTGCAGCCGCCATGTGCTTGGGCTTTGACTTGATGCCGGTAACATCGTACGCCGCCGGCTTGAAGATCCTCAAAGCCAAAGAGACCACCACCATCTGCCCATATTGTGCAGTTGGGTGTGGCATTATCGTCCACACCAAAAAAAGCGGCAAACTCCTCAGCACCGAAGGCGATCCCGACCATCCCATCAACGAAGGGGCCTTGTGTGCCAAGGGAGCCGGTCTCTACCAGATGACGGTGAACAAGAACCGCAAAAGATTTCCCCTCTATCGAGCACCTGAAAGCGACGAGTGGGAGGAAATCGAATGGGATGAGGCCATCAAAAGAATAGCAGAAAAAATTAAAGCAACCCGTGACGCAACCTTTACGGAGAAAAACGACAAGGGCCAAGTGGTCAATCGGACCACTGGCATTGCTCATGTGGGTTCCGCAGCTCTGGACAACGAAGAGTGCTGGCTGCTCCAGGGCATGATGCGCGCTATGGGTCTCGTATATATTGAACATCAGGCCCGTATCTGACACAGCGCCACAGTTGCGGCTCTGGCAGAGTCGTTCGGACGTGGTGCTATGACCAATCACTGGATAGACATCCGTAACTCCGACTGCATTTTGATCATGGGGTCCAATGCAGCGGAAAACCACCCCATCTCCATGAAGTGGGTGGATAAAGCCAAAGATAAAGGCGCCATCCTCATCAATGTCGACCCCCGATTCACCCGAACCTCTTCAAAAGCAGACATTTACGCTGCTGAACGGTCCGGAACGGACATCGCATTTCTTGGCGGGATGATGAACTACATCCTGTCCAATAACAAATTTCATGAGGAATATGCGGCCAATTACACCAATGCCAGCTTTATCGTCGGTCCGAAATACGATTTTAAAGACGGCCTTTTCTCCGGATACGACCCCAAGAAAAAGAAATACGACAAATCGTTTTGGGCGTTTGAAAAAGATGCAAACGGCGTACCCAAAAGGGATTTAACGTTCAAAGATCCTAGGTGCGTCTTCCAGCTCATGAAAAAACACTATTCTCGCTACACACCCAAAACCGTATCCGCCATCACCGGAACGCCGGAACCGGAACTTATGAAGATTTATGAAACCTATGCGAAAACCGGCGCCGTGGATAAAACCGGCACCATCATGTACGCCATGGGCTGGACCCAGCACACGGTGGGCGTTCAAAATATTCGCATGATGGCCATGATCCAGTTGATGCTCGGCAACATGGGACGGCCCGGCGGCGGCGTCAACGCCCTCCGCGGAGAGTCCAATGTGCAAGGATCCACGGATCACTGCCTGCTGTTTCATATCTGGCCGGGGTATCTGGGCACTCCCACAGCCTCTCTTGTGACACTGGCCGATTACAATGCCAAGAACACGCCCAAAACAAACGATCCGCTGTCCGCCAACTGGTGGCAGAACAAGCCCAAGTACATGGCCAGCTTTCTGAAATCCATGTTCGGAGAGGCCGCCACCAAGGAAAACGATTTCGGTTATTCCTGGATGCCCAAGATCGACGA
This sequence comes from uncultured delta proteobacterium, assembly GCA_963778575.1. Lineage (GTDB taxonomy): Bacteria > Desulfobacterota > Desulfobacteria > Desulfobacterales > UBA11574 > UBA11574. Next base: position 8,178 of record CAVZUV010000016.1, read on the forward strand.
CGGCAAGACCTATTCGTGGCTGGATATCTTTGATGAAATGTACAAAGGAAACTTCAAGGGTTTCTTTGCATGGGGTCAGAATCCCGCGTGCTCCGGCGCCAACTCCAATAAGACTCGCCAGGCATTGGCCAAGCTGGACTGGATGGTCAACATCAACATTTTCGACAATGAAACCGCTTCGTTCTGGAAGGGGCCGGGAATGAAACCCGATGAGATCAAAACCGAGGTCTTTTTCCTCCCCTGCTTAACCAGTGTGGAAAAAGAAGGGTCCATCACCAACTCCGGACGCTGGATGCAGTGGCGTTATGCAGCCGCCAAACCGCCGCGCGGCCCAAAGGGCGACGGTGACATCATGGTCGAGCTATTTGAAAAAGTCCGTACGTTGTATGAAGGCGGCGGCAAGTTCCCGGAACCCATCAAAAACTTGAGATGGGACTATGTGAAGGACGGAAAATACGATCCTCACGCCATTGCCAAGCTGATCAACGGCTATTTTGAAAATGACGTGACCATAAAGGGCAAGTCGTTTAAAAAGGGAACCCTTGTACCGTCCTTTGCTTTTCTTTTGGATGACGGTTCCACCAGTTCCGGTAACTGGTTGTATAGCCAATCTTACACCGAAAAAGGGAATATGGCGGCCCGCAGGGAGAAGAAAGATCCCACCGGCATGGGTCTTTATCCGGAATGGTCCTGGTGCTGGCCGGTGAACCGGCGCATCCTTTACAACCGGGCATCGGTTGATCTCAACGGCAAACCCTGGTCGCCCAACAAAAACATCCTGGAATACAAGGGCGGCAAATGGATCGGAGATGTTCCGGACGGTGGCTGGCCGCCCATGTCCGACAAGGAAAAGACCAAGCGTCCGTTCATTATGAAACCGGACGGCGTGGGGTCGATCTTCGGTCCCGGCCGGGTGGACGGGCCTTTCCCCGAGCACTATGAACCTCTGGAATGCCCGGTACCCAAAAATTTGATGTCCGGACAGCGCATGAATCCTGTGGCACCGGTTTACGGCACGGAAGCAGATGAACATTATTCCTGCGATCCACGATTCCCCTTTGTCGGCACGACTTACAGGGTCACAGAGCACTGGCAGACCGGTGTGTTGACCCGCTGGCAGCCCTGGCTGCTGGAAACGCAACCGCAGCTTTTTGTTGAGATGAGCCATGAGCTGGCAAAGCTCAGAGGAATCAAGAATGGGGACATGTGTAAAGTCTCCTCGGCCCGGGGAAAGGTGGAGGCCGTAGCCATGGTGACCGGCCGCTTCAAACCCATGGCCATTCAAGGCCTTACGGTTCATGAAGTGGGGCTCCCCTGGTGTTTCGGATGGGTCTATCCAAAGGATGGGGGTGATTCGGCCAACCTTCTGACATCATCCACCGGTGACCCCAACACTAGAATCCCGGAGACCAAAGCCTTTATGGTCAACGTGGAAAAACTCGGGAAAAGGAGGGCGTAAACCATGGCTGGTAAATTTTTTCTTATAGATACGACCCGTTGTACTGCCTGCCGCGGTTGTCAAATCGCCTGCAAGGCATGGAACGAACTACCTGCCGATAAAACCAAACAGTACGGCAGCTATCAGAATCCACTGGATCTGAACGGCAACACGTATCGTCTGGTGCGTTTTGCCGAATATCCATCCCCAAAAAATTCCATGGTCTGGTATTTCTTCAGTGACGCATGCCGTCATTGCCTGGCGCCGCCGTGCAAGAAGAAGGCGGATCAGATCCTGAAAGACGCCATTGTTGTGAATGAATTTGGAGCGGTTCTTTATACGGAAAAGACCAAGGGACTTGAACGAGCCTCCAAAGCCATCAAACAGGCATGCCCATGGAGTGTCCCCAACTGGAGCAGTGATCAGAAGCAACTGGTCAAGTGCCACATGTGCCACGACCGTGTCGCCGCCGGGCTGTTGCCGGCCTGCGTCAAAGCATGTTCTACCGGGGCCCTCAATTTTGGTGAAGAGGCGGATATCAAAAAACTCGCCAAAGAACGACTGGCTGAAGCCAAAAAGAAATTCGGACCCAAGGCCCACATCGAGGACGAAAAAGATGTTCGCTCGCTGTTTTTGATCGTGGACGATTTTATCAAGTATAAGCCCATGGAGATATAAGCGATAATCGGGGGTTCCGGAAATCCGGAACCCCCGACCTTACTATGACGTTGGTTTTTTTTAAAAAAGAAGGGGAGGCCTTTGAAATCGATACCCGACAGCCTGGAAATCATTGCTTCAAAAGTAAAGACCATCAGTGCGCGCAATCCTGCTTATACCGAGGTTATTCAGTGGGTGGGAGATCTTTTGGCCGAGACGGTTCGGGACAACGGGCCTAAGGAAAATCATCTGCTCGAAATGAATCCCGATCTGAAAATCGATTCATTGGATAGGCTCGAAGCATGGAAACAAGGGCAATCTTTTTTGACGCCCCGGGATTTGACCCTTGACTGGGAAAATATAGCGGCCCTGTATAAACGCCTGGTGGAATTGGTCAAAAGACGGGCAGACGGATGTCAACAGGAAAAAGGCCTTCTAAACGCCATAACGAAAATGGAAAACGGGGCTCCTGTACTCATAAAGGCCGTTCTGGCATCCGATGTTAAGGCCATTGAGACTTCAGCGAAGGCATTAAACATCGATTCGCCGGTCCTGGGATTGCTCCTTCGATTGTCCTTGAGACCGGCGCTTATCGCCATCGCGCAAGCGGTTCTCAAGCAGTTGGATTTAAGTCAATGGCATTACGGCCATTGCCCGGTCTGCGGCGCGATGCCCAGGCTGGCCGACCTTTCCGGAGAGGGAGGCAAAAGAAGGCTTCACTGCTCGCTGTGTGAAGCTGCCTGGCCCTACCAGCGCCTTCGATGCCCGTTTTGTGAAAACGACAATCGGGAAGAACTGGTGTATTTGCGGGCCGAAAAAGAAGAAGGGCTTCGGGTGGATCTCTGTGGCCGTTGCAACCATTACCTGAAGACCATTGATCTCAGAGAACTCGCAGGACCGATTATCGTACCGCTGGATGATACGGCCACTTGGCACCTGGACATCATCGCCGTCAAGAACCTGGAAGACAAAAGAAGTGATTTATCACGAGCCACTTAACTCGAATATTCTTTGGAGTGGGGCTGAGATCTTGATTGATCGTAAATAACATCAGAAAAATATTCGATAATAGGCAAGGATAACAATTATGTGGAAGGGAAAATCGTTACTTTTAGGGGCCGGGATCTCTGTGGCAATTGTCATTGCGTTCATTTGCATATTGAGCGTTTTTGATGATCAAGCCTTGTCAAAAACCCCCGACCCAACCCAAACCGTCATGTACCGGGCGGATATCATTACGTTTGATAATATGGATGCCTTTGGAAAACTCAAAAAGCCCAAAGCGGTATTTTTACATGACTTGCATACCGACGCCCTGGAAAAGAAACACAAAGACTGTATGACCTGCCATAAGGTTGAAAACGGGCGCATGTCTCCAAAATTCATGCATACGAAAGCGATCAATCGAGAAGAATTGACAAAAATTTATTGCGACAATTGCACCAAGTGCCATTCGGAAACGATCGCTGCCGGAGAGAAAGCAGGTCCCGTCAAATGCGATGAATGCCACCGGGAACGACCCCTGATCAAGTCATCTATGGTCGAAATGGGTTTTGACAAGTCTCTTCATTATCGCCACTTGAAAGCACAAAAAGATCAGTGTGAACGGTGTCACCACGAATATAACGAAAAGACTCAGAAACTCTTTTACGCCAAAGGTAAAGAGGGTACCTGCCGGTATTGCCATAAAAAAGAGACTCAAAGCACTAAAACAGAAAAAGTAATTTCCATGCGGTTGGCCTCTCATTTTGCCTGCATCGATTGTCACCAAAAGACCAAGGCGAAGCAGATGTACGCCGGTCCTGTTCGGTGCGCGGGATGCCATGATGCAACAGCGCAATCGAAAATCGAAAAAATATCGCATGTTCCCAGATTAAAACGAGGGCAACCGGATAACGTATTGATTCATACCGGAGATCAAAAAGGCCGCATCCCGCAGATGATGCGGGTGCCTTTTGACCACAAGGCCCATGAAGAATACAATGACACCTGCCGTGTCTGCCACCTCGCAAGTCTGGATTCGTGCGTAAAGTGCCACCCGCTGACAGGTTCAACGGATAAAACGGTGATTACCCTTGAAACCGCTTTTCATAAACTGGGACATCAAAGCAGTTGCACGGGATGTCATGAATCCAAACAGCAAGAGAAAAGGTGTGCCGGATGTCATGCCGTTATGGCAAAGGATGGTCAGAAAGATGCCGCCGAATGCCTGAGGTGCCACATGGTCCCGTCGCCTGAGAGAACCGGCGTTTTATCGACGTCGAAAGCCGCCAAAATGGCCCGTTTGATGCCTCAGTTATGGAAGGAAACCTTTGGTCCCATCTACCATGTGCAAGTCCCGAAAACGGTCGTTATCAAAAACCTGATGGATCGCTACGGGCCGGTCGAGTATCCGCATCGTAAAGTGTATGATGCCATAGTCAAACAATTACAGAGCAGTAAGTTGGCGGAGTATTTTCATTACAGCGAAACCACTTTGTGTCTTGGATGCCACCACCATTCCCCGGCTGCCGGCAATCCGCCCAAATGCGAGAATTGCCATGGCGCGCCCTTTGATGAAAATCATTTGGATCGACCCGGCATCAAAGCATCGTACCATCAGCAGTGTATGGGGTGTCACCAAAGAATGGGGGTAACAAAATATTTAAGTTGCACGTCTTGCCACAAAGAGCGGAAAAAAGAATTACAAGTTTCATCTAAATGAACACCCTATGAAATCGATGGCTGCAAATTCATCTGATGGCATACAATACGTTTAATCGGGATCGATTTTTTTTGAGGTATTTCATATGACCATATCCAGAAGAAAATTTTTAGGATGGCTTGGTGCGGCAGGCATGAGTACCGCTTTCGGCAAATCGGCCGCTGCTGCAACGCACGAACATTTTACCGGTTATCCCGACAGCTTTGCGATACTGCATGACATCACGCTGTGTGTGGGATGCCGTACCTGCGAAGATGCCTGCAATAAAGTCAATCATCTGCCGCCGCCGGACAAACCCTTTACGGATCTCTCCGTTCTGGATATCCACCGCAGAACCACCACTAAAGCCTTTACGGTGGTCAATAAATATGAAAACAAAGGACCATCCAAAAGTCCTGTATTTTATAAGAAACAGTGTAACCACTGTCTGGAGCCGGCATGTGCGTCCGCCTGTTTTGTCAGGGCGTTAACCAAGACAGGCACCGGCGCCGTGGTTTATGATGCCTCCGTATGTGTCGGCTGCCGGTATTGTATGATCGCCTGTCCTTTTGAAATACCCACCTATGAATACGACCAGGTGCTGACGCCCAGAATCCGAAAATGCACCATGTGCTATCCGAGAATCATCAAAGGACAGCTTCCCGGTTGTGTCGAGGCCTGCCCCATGGAAGCGCTCAGCTTCGGAAAACGAAAAGATATGATTAAACTTGCGCAAGAACGGTTTCGAAAATACCCGAATCGGTATGTGGATCATATTTACGGTGAACATGAAATGGGAGGGACCAGTTGGCTGTATGTCTCCGGAACTCCCTTTAAAGACCTGGGGATGCGTGAAGACCTGGGAGTGACCCCAGCCCCCCAATTGACAGCAGGCGCGTTAAGCTCCGTGCCGGTCATCGCGGGACTGTGGCCGGCGCTTCTGGCCGGTATTTACGCGGTTTCAAAACGCAAAGAAAAGATCGCCCGAACAGAACAAGAACAAGCTGTCGCTGCTGCAATGGATAAAAAAGGCGCTGCCGAGACTCAAACCGAGGAGGAATCCTGATGTCCCAAGTAACGACCGGAGAACAAAGATCAATTTTCAGCCTCTTTAATTTCATTGCCTTTATCGTTTTAGGGTTGGGCATTTATCTCACCTATCTGCGATTTACAGGCGGGCTGGCCGCCGTTACAAATCTTTCCGACAACAATCCCTGGGGACTGTGGATCAGCTTTGATCTTCTCTGCGGCGTGGCGCTGGCAGCCGGAGGGTATGTGACATCTGCCTCGGTTTACCTGTTTGGAATGAAAAAATACCATTCCGCGGTGAGGCCTGCCATCCTCACCGCCTTTTTAGGGTACGCACTGGTATTTCTCGCGATTAATTACGATGTGGGCCGGCCCTGGCGTCTCCCCTATCCCCTGCTCGTCCAACAGGGAACCACTTCCGTTCTCTTTGAAGTGGGTCTCTGTGTCGCCACTTACCTCACGATTCTCTTTATCGAATTTTCGCCGGCGGCCATGGAATGGCTGGGATTGAAAAAAGCCCGCAATCTCGTGGTTAAGCTGACCATCCTTCTCACCATATTCGGCGTGGTACTGTCCACCATGCACCAGTCCTCTCTGGGGTCTTTGTTTTTGATTGCGCCGTCAAAACTGCATCCGTTATGGTATTCATCTTATATCCCCATTTACTTTTTTGTAACCAGCATCATCGCCGGGCTTTCCATGGTGATTCTGGAAAGCACGCTTTCCCACCGGTTCTTTGCTTACAAAATGGATGAGACCCATCTCAAAGAAGCCAATGATATCGCGTTCGGATTCGGCAAAGCCGCATCCTATGTTCTTGCAGGATATTTCGCCGTCAAGGTGATGGGCATATCTTCCGGCAACAACTGGCATTACCTTAAAACCGAATATGGAACTTGGTATCTCGTGGAACTATTGGGTTTTGTCGCCCTCCCGAGCTTTTTGTATGCCATGGGTGTCCGCATAAAAAGCTTAGGATTGATAAGATGGACATCCGTTTTGGCGGTGCTTGGCGTTATCCTTAACAGATTCAATGTCTGCCTTGTTGCTTTCAACTGGCAACTGCCGCCGGATGAACGATATTTTCCCCGCTGGACCGAAATCGGAATTTCAATCTTTATCGTGATGATCGGTTTGGTGCTGTACCGCTTTATCGTCACCCGAATGCCCATTTTATATGAACATCCGGATTATAAGGATGCGCACTAAGAGAGGTTTGGACTATGCATCAGGTTTTTTATACGCTTCAGGATTTTATGACACACACGGAATCCGTCACCTATTTGCTGGTAATAGTGACGTTGATAGGAATGACGCTTTTCTGGTTGTTTCTGACCGGTAAAGATGAAGATTGATCTATTGGGCGTTAGCTGTATTTTTGAGATGGCTTGTAAAAAAAGCGCCGGATATCCTTGTAACTTTCCGAACATCCGGCGCAAAGAAATGCTTATCCGGTTTGTACTTCAATTTTACGAGGGGAGGCTTCCCCGACCTTCGGCAGCGTAAGCCTCAGCACGCCGTCGTTTATCTTGGCGTCAATTTTACTTTGATCAATTGCGCCGGAAAGATTAAATTGCCGGTGGTATTTGCCTATTTCATATTCAATCGTAATATCTTCTTCATTTGATCCTTCAAATGGCGGGACCTCACCCGTCAATGTCAATATGTTTTTTCTAAGATCGATTGTCAGGTTATCGGCTGAAACCCCGGGTATATCGGCCAACAGAGTAATTTCATGATCGGTTTCGAAAATGTCCACATTGGGTGAAAAGATCAATCCCGATCGCGTTTGCTCTGCCGGCGTGGTTAATTCCTGTTTCGGCTTAACTTGGAGATTTTTGGATCCTTTATCCGACATGGTTATCCCTCCTTTCATTCAATTTTTTCGAAATTTATTTCACCTTAATCTTTCGGGGTTTGGCATCCTCGGATTTGGGTATGGTAACCTTCAATATACCGTTTTCCATGGAGGCCTCAACGTTATTGACATCGACTTTTCCCGGAAAATTGATCAATCTTGAGAATTTTCCCGCTTCTCTCTCTCGCCGGTGGTATCTTACGTTTCCGCCTTCCTTCGGTATTTTCCTTTCGCCTGAAATGGAAATGCCTTCTGCCGTAACCTGAATGTCCAGCTCATTGGATTTTATACCGGGCATTTCAGCCCTGACATAATAGTTTTCATTATCTTCAGTCAGATTTGTCAGAGGAAATACGCCGGCCGAGGGCATTGGAAGGGTTCCGCCGGATAAGGCACCATAAAGCGCATCCATTTCCCTGCGCAGTTGATCGAAGTCGCGAAAGGTCCTACCGAATCCCCAAGTCGGAACATTGAACACCCTTTTGTAAAGCATAGTATCATCCTCCTTTCTTAGTTATTTTAGGTTTTATTAGGTGGTTAGATTAATTTTCCAACCTGACGGAATCTATTAACCAAAAAAATAATTTCGGAAAATAAATTGTCAAGTTTTATATTTAATTTTTCTATTAAATTACTTTTTAAATATCTTATTTATTAGTAATGAATGCTGGTTTGGGCAATTAATGCGATGTCAAAGGACGCGGATTCTACCCTGCACTTTAAAACCGGGGTGATCAAAAAAATAGGTGTGGGTGGAAGGCGATGAAAAATAACAAGATCGCAAGAAGATCAAAAATTGCGGTAAATGAAATCGACCGAACTAAAAGTTAGAAAAAGTTCACGAGCTGTTTCAGCATATAGTAGATCAGCGGAATAAATATGCCGGGAAGCATATTGCCGACTTTGATTTTTTGAATTTCAAGCAGATTAAAACCAATGGCCAAAATTAAAAGGCCGCCCACGCCGGACATTTGATTGATAACCGATGGAATTAAAAACGGTTTCATCAGTGATGCGGTCAGGGTGATAAATCCCTGGTATACGAAGACGGAAATCGAGGAAAACAGTACGCCGATGCCGAATGTCGACGCAAAAACAATGGAGGACAATCCATCCAGGGCGGACTTGGCAAAGAGGGTGTGATGGTTGTTGGTCAGCCCGCTTTCCATGGACCCCACGATGGCCATGGACCCCACACAAAAAACCAGACTGGCTGCCACAAATCCTTTGGCGAAACCGTCTCCGCCTTTTGAAAATTTGGTTTCAAGCCGTTTTCCCAGGTTCTCCAGCCGGTTTTCTATTTTTAAAAACTCTCCCAACAAGCTTCCGATGACCAGGCTGAAAATGACCAGCAATATATCATCGGTTTTAAATGCCATTTTAAGGCCGATCAGTATCACCGCGAGGCTGATGGCCTGCATCATGGTGACCTGATATTTTTTGGGGATGCCGCCTCTGAAAACAAAACCCAACAGACTGCCGGCGATGATGGCCAGCGTATTGACGATGGTGCCGAGCAAACCGATCCCTCCTTGCAGGATAAAACCCAAACTGAGCTTAGGTAAAAGTCATTTATTTAAATGGTTTGACATTAAGCCGTCAATGGTTATTTTTTAGGCGTTTAAAAATAACATAAACCGGAGGGATGAATGCGTTTTGACAAATTCACCATAAAATCTCAAGAGCTCATTCAAAATGCGCAATCTTTGGCGTCGTTGCGTAACAATCAGCAGATCGATCCCGAGCATCTGCTATCGACCATGCTCGATGAACCCGAAGGCATTGCCCGGGCCATGCTGAACAAGCTGGGGATTTCAGTCGGCGATATTTCCCATGAGCTGTCCAATGCCATTGACAAATTGCCCAAGGTAAGCGGAGGGGCGGTCGGCGACAGCTATATTTCTTCACGGACCAAAAGAGTCCTCGATGCCGCATTTGCGGAAGCCGCTAATATGAAAGACCAGTATGTCAGCATCGAGCATATCTTTTTGGGAATCGCCGATGAAAAAAAAGGAGAAGCTGCCAGGATTCTCAAAGCAAAGGGAATCACCAGAGAATCGATTCTAAAGGTTCTTATGGATATTCGCGGTTCCCAGCGTATTACGGATCCGAATCCTGAAGAAAAATACCAGGCTTTGGACAAGTTCAGCCGCAATCTCACCGACCTGGCCCGTTTGGGAAAGCTCGATCCGGTGATCGGCCGCGATGATGAGATCCGGCGAATCGTCCAGGTGCTGTCGCGCCGAACCAAAAACAATCCTGTGCTCATCGGCGAACCGGGAGTGGGAAAGACCGCCATTGTCGAGGGCCTGGCCCAGCGCATTGTAGCCGGCGATGTCTCCGAAACCCTTAAAAACCGGCGGCTTGTCGCCCTGGATATGGGCGCGCTCATCGCCGGTGCAAAATACCGGGGAGAATTTGAAGATCGTTTGAAAGCGGTCCTTAAAGAGGTCGAAAAAGCGGAAGGAGAGGTCATACTGTTTATCGATGAGCTGCACACTCTTGTGGGCGCCGGCGCCAGTGAAGGCGCCATGGACGCATCCAACATGCTCAAACCGGCCCTTGCCAGGGGCACTCTGCGATGCGTGGGCGCCACCACCATCAACGAATATCGAAAATACATTGAAAAGGATGCCGCCCTTGAAAGGCGATTTCAACCGGTGATGGTTCTCGAACCTACCGTGGAAGATACCATTTCGATTCTACGGGGCCTCAAGGAAAAGTATGAAGTCCATCACGGCGTGCGCATCAAGGATTCGGCCATCGTCGCTGCGGCAACCCTTTCTCACCGGTATATATCCGACCGTTTTTTACCGGATAAGGCCATAGACCTGATCGATGAGTGCGCGTCAAAGCTCAGGATCGAAATCGACAGCATGCCCGTCGAGATTGATGAAATCCAGCGCAAGATCACCCAGGCAGAAATCGAAAGAGAAGCACTGAAGAAAGAATCGGATGCCGCCTCAAAGGATCGCCTGTCAAGACTGGAGATGGACATCGGCAACATGACCGATGAAATTCTTGAAATGAAATCCCACTGGCAGAAAGAAAAGGATCTCATCCAGACCATCAGAACCATCAAGGAACAGCAGGAGCAGCTCAGCATTGAAGAACAGCAAGCCCAGAGGGAAGGGGACCTGGCCAAAGTCGCGGAAATCCGGTACGGAAAATCCTCGGAGCTCAAAACCCGGTTAAAAGATGCCAACGAGAAACTGGCCGGGTTGCAAAAACACCAAAAAATGCTCAAAGAAGAGGTCGATGCCGAGGACATTGCGGAAGTTTTATCCAGATGGACGGGAATTCCGGTCAGTAGAATGCTTGAGGGCGAGAGAGAAAAACTGGTGCATATGGAAGATCGCTTGTCAGACAGAGTCGTCGGACAGGAAGAGGCCATTTCAGCGGTTTCCAATGCCGTACGCCGGGCCCGTTCGGGGTTGCAGGATCCAAACCGGCCCATTGGATCCTTTATATTCATGGGGCCTACCGGTGTCGGTAAGACAGAGCTGGCAAAAGCCCTGGCGGAATTTATTTTCGACAGCGACCAGGCCATTATTCGCATCGACATGTCGGAATATATGGAAAAACATGCGGTGGCAAGGCTCATCGGCGCGCCTCCCGGATATGTGGGATATGAAGAAGGGGGGTATCTGACGGAGGCGGTCCGGCGGCGGCCGTATGCGGTTGTGCTTTTTGACGAAATCGAAAAAGCGCATCCCGAGGTGTTTAATGTGTTGCTTCAAATATTGGATGACGGGCGCATGACCGACGGCCACGGGCGGACGGTCGATTTCAAAAATACCCTCATTATCATGACGTCCAATGTCGGCAGCCGGTGGATCCAGGACTTTGATGGGTCCAGCCGGGAAGAAATGGAAGATAAGGTCACCGAAGCCCTTCGGGCCAGTTTTAAACCCGAATTTTTAAACCGGATCGATGAAATCATCATTTTTCACAATTTGACCGAGGCGCAGATCGGCGACATCGTAGATATCCAGATGAAGCGGCTGGAATCGAGGCTGGCTGAAATGAATATAACGCTCGTTCTTTCCGACAACGCCCGTGCATTTCTGGCTGACAAAGGCTTTGACCGGGTGTACGGCGCGCGTCCGCTCAAACGGGCCATTCAAAAATATATTGAAAATCCGCTGTCCATGGAGATCCTGCAGGGTAATATTTCAGAAGGAACAGAAGTTACGGCCGATGTAGAAGGAGACCGGATAATTTTTAATCAAACATTGAAATCATAGCCGTCTGGAATGGCGAATGGGTCAGGACTCTTTTCTCCGGCCGGCAAGCAGGAAATGAACATTCTACTATAAATCAATCCACATATCGGCCTCGTTGCCGCAGTGGCTGCACACCGCATGGCCTTTGGTTTTGCTTTTCTTTTCCGGAACCGTGGATGGTTCCGTCGGTTGCGCTTTGTGTTCCTCCAGGGAACAGGTGATCATCATTTCAGCTTCATTCCCGCAATTTTCGCATTTGCAGACCTGTTTGAATTTTTTTTCAGCCATGGTTTTCTCCTCTCGTTTCAAAAAAATAAAGGAGTCCGGTCATTCAGACTCCTTGTGTCGGGTAATCATGGTGATCACTTCAATGAAAAAAAGTTATTGTTTAGCTGACGCGCCGTCCAGAAATTCACGGGTAAATTTTTCGTTGTCTTCCGCGGTGATTTGTCCGGGAAGTCTTTCCAAGGCCATATCAACGGCCTTGTCGATCAGTTCCGACCTGAACGCGTTTTTAGCCTGAAAAAAATGGGTATCGACTCTGCGTTTTGCATCCGCAATCATCGACTTGCCGTGGTTTTGGGCGGATTCAATAATTTCTGATTTTTTCTTTTCTCCCTGCTGGATGATTCTTTCTTTCAGCTTTGCAAAACGGACATCGCTTTCTTTGATGTCGTTTTGGGTCTGGTCGATTTTTGCGACCATTTCGTCCCTTCGCGTCTCGAGTTCTTCGATCTCCACGGCCACTTTCTCTTTTCGGCCCCGAAGAAAATTCATCAGCGGCTTTCTTCCATATTTGTAAACCACAAAAACGATGATTCCGAAATTGATCCAGCGCATAATCAAATCATATATGGGACGCCAGTGGCTGCTTCCCTCCGCCGCATACGCGTCTGAACCCAATAGATGGAGGCTCAAAATACCGCCCGATAACACGGCACATATCATTAATAATCTGGAAAGGGTTTTCATGAAGCCAGCCTCCGATCCAATAACTTTTCCATGATATTCAGCGCCAGCGTTTCAGACTCTTTTTGAAGATGCTTTCTGGCTTCCATGATTTGTGCTTTGATACTGGCGTCGTTTTTATCCTTGAGCAATTCGATCTCTTGCAATGTCGATTTCAGGATTTCGGCAGATTTCTGGTTTCCCTTTTCTTCCAGTTCATGCTGAACCTTCAGGGCTTCCTCGCGAACCATTGATTCCCTTTCTTTTAATTCATCATTGAGGCGATCGAGCGTGTCGCCCGCATTCGTCGTGTCCGATTTTATCTTCTCGATGAGGCCGTTTCTCTCGGCCATGACACTTCGCAGCGGACGAAACATGATCCGGTTAATGATAAACAGAAAGATCAAAAAGGCGATCAACTGGTGAAACAAGGTTGCATTGATGGTGATAAGCGCTATGTTGCTGATGATTTCCATAAATCGTCATCCATTTTGAGCGAAAGCTTTATCGATTAAACTACGAATAATAGCAGCAGCGCAATGACCAGTGAATAAATTCCGGTGGACTCGGCAACCGCCTGCCCGACCAGCATCGTTCGGGTCAGCAAACCCGCTTCTTTGGGATTTTTGCCGATAGCCTCACATGCTTTAGATGCTGTAATACCCTCGCCGACACCGGGACCGATGGCGCCAAAGCCCATGGAAATTCCCGCCCCGATATACGCGGCTGCTCTTACGATATCCGCACCTGTAATTGGATCTGCCATTTTATTCCTCCTACACTATTTTTTGGGTTTTTCGATTATTTTTTGATAGGTTGCTATCACACGACAAAAATCAAAATCAGTGCAATGACCAGTGAATAAATTCCCGTTGATTCGGCGACGGCCTGGCCCACCAGCATCACCCGGGTTAAATCCGCAACATGTTTTTCATTCCGCGCAATCCACGCCACGGCGCTCTGGCCTGCATATCCTTCACCGATGGCCGGGCCGATGGCGCCGATGCCCATGCAAATACCGGCCGAGAGTAACGCCATAGGCGGTGCCAGCAAATGGGTTGCCGGAAAAGTTTTGAACATCAGAATAAAACTGACCAAAAGCGCGTAAATGGCCGTTGTCTGAGTAACCGCCTGACCCAGCAGCATGACGTTCGTCACCTGCGTTGTGGTTTCGGGTTGTCTGGAAATGCCGTCGCAACTGGCTTCGGCAACCAGGCCGCCTCCCAAGCCGGAGCCGATGGCGCCGAATCCGGATGCGATACCCGCTCCCAGAATCGCGGCCCAGGTGGGTGAAACCGGACTTTTTGAAAAATCGGTGAACAATAGAATAAAGGACACTACCAGTGAAAAGATCGCCGGGGTTTGGCACACCGCCGACCCGATAAGCATGTTGGTGCTCAAACGTCCGCTCATGGCGGGCTGCCGGGCCATACCCGTACAGCAGGATCCCGCCGGATATCCCGCACCCACGCCGGCGCCGATGGCTCCCAGGCCCATGCACAAGCCTGCCCCGAACAGCACCGGTACCGTTAAAACATGTGACGGGAACTTCGTGAACAGCAGCATCATGGCGATGACCAAAGCAAAAATAGAAGAAGACTCGGCAATGGCTTGTCCCACCAGCATGGCCTTAAAAATATCGCCGGACAATTTCGTGTTGCGCGATATGGCCGCATTGGCACATGCCGCCGTATGTCCTTCACCGATTGCCGCGCCGATGGCACCAAATCCCATGGCCATTCCGCCGCTGCTGAACGCCGCTACCTTTATCCAGGTTTGAATATCGTATGACATAAGCTAAGCTACCTGAACTGCAATATATACCAAAGTTAGCATCGTAAACACAAACGCCTGAATCGTCCCGACAAACGCGCCGAAAAATGCATTTAAAAAAGGCGGGGTAATGAGATTAAACGTCAGATACGATACCACCAGAATGATAATCGATCCGCCCATGATGTTGCCGAAGAGCCGGAAGGATATGGAAATGACCTTGGCCAGTTCTCCGATGACGTTCAGCGGTGCCATGATAAACATCGGTTCGCAGTAATCTTTTAAATAGGTTTTTAAACCTTTTGCCTTGATACCGGCATGATGGGCAAGAATAAACCCCAGGATGCCGTAACTTAATGGGGTATTGAGATCCTTGGTCGGTTCTTCCAGGTGGGGAAAGATGCCCAGCCAGTTGCATAAAAACAGGAACATGAACAAACCGCATATCAGCGGCGCATATTTTTTGCCAAGCTCTTCGCCTAGTGCATCTTCGGTCAGATCATAAAAGATGCCGATAATCAGCTCGCCGACAACCTGTAAGAGATTCGGAATGATGTTCCTTTTCCTGGCCGCCAGATACCCGAAGGTCAGCAGTGAAATGATAACGATCCAGGTCATTATCATGGCCTCGATATTGAACGTGAAATCCTGTCCCAGAATGTGAATGATCAGCTGGTGTATTTTTCCTAAATCTTCCATTATGTCTTATTTCTCAGGTCTGCTTTCTACGGTTAGACGAAAAATTAATGAATACCTGCTCCGCCAGAATAAAAAACTGGACCATAAAAATCCCGACAACTACGGAAATGAGATTATATTGGTCAGACTTAACGGCGATAAGCAAGGGAATCGCCAGTAGAATATATCTTGAGAATATGGAACCAAGGGAGAAAAAGAAGGTTTTATTTTTTGATTTTCCGATTTTCAAAGGAAGCATCTCACCCATGATGATAAAATTGATAATGCTGAAAATCGTCCCCAAAATCAGTCCTTTGCCGATGGCTTCTTGGCCGGCCAGAATAAAAAAAAGACCTGCAAAAATGGCCGCTGTGATGGCTCTCGAGCAATATTTTTTTTGGGTTTTTCTAATCGATTCCATTATCGGAATGGTTGTCTTCTTCTTTTTGTTCAGTTATTTCAAGAATTTGGCGATAAACGACAACCCCGCCGCCGATAACGCCCAACAGGGTAAAAACGGCGACGAATAACCCTTTGGTACCCAAAAACTTATCCAGATACCGGCCGATAAAAAAACAAAAGAGAATACAACCGACCATCGTCAAACCGAGTTGCGTAATGATGGATAAGTTTTCAATCCACGGCCGGTTTTTTTTATAGTTGAAACGCATTTGATAAAGCCCATCCTGTCTCATTTATGGAAGGCCACTAACTATTTGAAATGTTATGAATATTTACGCAGACAGGTTGTGCTTGTTTAAAACCGTTAGTCTGATAGCAGATAACAATCTATACTGTCAAGCAGATAAATGAATTTTGTCGCATATTTCAACGATTTCTATTTTGTTAACGATCAATTAGGGTTGCATAAATTATATGAATAATATATCATTTTTCCTTTATTTTATAGAGGTTGGCGAATGACATTATCGAGCACCGAAAAATTAAGACGTTTTTATAATCTTTTCTCAAGCGAAGATCATGTTCTTGTTTTGATCAATGCCGATCCGGATGCTATTGCCAGCGCCATGGCGGCAAAAAGACTGCTCTGGCGAAAGGTCGCCGGGGTAACTATAACCTCTATCAATATTATTAAGCGTCCGGACAACATTACGATGATTCAACTGCTGGGCGTGAATATTGTTCCGATTAAAGACATTTTAAAAGAATGTTTCACCCGTTTTGTGCTGGTCGATTCCCAGCCGAATCATCATGAAATATTTTCAAATTTTCCAATAGATGTCATCATCGACCATCATCCTGAAACGGTTGTCCATGCGCCGTTTGTCGACATTCGCTCCAAATACGGCGCAACTGCCAGCATCATGACCGAATACTTGAGGGCCGCAAAAATCAAGCCTTCGACCAAGCTGGCCGCTGGTCTCTTTTACGCCATCAAGACAGATACCAACAACTTTGTCCGGCAAACTTTAATCGAAGACATCAGGGCCTTTCAATTTCTTTACCGTCATGCCAACCTCAACATTGTCAATAAGATCGAACGGTCGGAATTGAGGCTTGATTTTTTAAAATATTTCAAGATCGCCCTGGACAATAAACGTATTCGAAAAGGGCGTATATTTGCCCATTTCGGACCCGTGGTCAATCCTGATGTCTGCGTGATACTGGCAGATTTTTTCATCAAAATCAGATCGGTGGACTGGAGCATCGTATCCGGATTATACGGCCAGAATCTCATCGTTGTTTTGAGAAACGACGGGTTTCACAAAGATGCCGGAAAAGTCGCCAAAAAGAGCTTCGGGACTGTGGGTTCCGCCGGCGGACATAAAAGCACGGCCCGTGCGGAAATTCCCTTGGAAAATCTGAAAAACGAAATCGATCCCGGCAATGATCAAAAAGTGTTAAATTGGATCATCAACAGGATTGAAAAACGGTCAGAGAAAAAATGAGTTTGAATCCCGACAAATTATCTGTAACCATTCTCGGATCCGGCACCTGTGTCCCTTCACTGAAAAGAAGTTCGTGCTCCGTGCTCATGAGGACGGGGGGCAACATCCTGGTTTTTGATACCGGAGCCGGCACCATGCGCAGGCTCCTTGAAGCCGGCAATGAAATTTACGATGTGTCCTTTATTTTTTACAGCCATTTTCATCCGGATCATACCGGAGAACTGGCGTCGTTTTTGTTTTCCAACAAATACCCGGATGGGAGCCGCCGTAAAGATTCCGCTGACGCTGGCGGCGGGAAGGGGATTTTTAGAATTTTTTGAAAAACTGAAGCGCGTATACGGCCATTGGATCGAATTGGATCCAGGTCTTTTAAACATTATTGAATTTGACAATATCCATGGTGACGGGCGGCGGTTTGGTGATTTTAATGTGGAAACACTTCCAATGGAACATAACCCCGAAAGCATTGGCTATCGAATCACCGGTTCAGGCGGAGCATCCGTGGTCTATTCCGGTGATACGGATTTTTCAGATAATCTGGTAACGCTTTCCAAAAACGCGGATCTGTTGATCTGTGAGTCGGCGCTGCCCGATGAATTGAAGGTGAAAGGGCATTTGACCCCTTCCCAGGCCGGCGAAATTGCAGCAAGGGCAAATGTGGGCAAACTGGTGTTGACGCATTTTTATCCGGAATGCGATGGGGTGGACATCGAAAGAGAATGCCGGAAAACCTATGCCGGCCCGTTAATTCTGGCTGAGGATCTGATGGAAATAGAGATTTAATCATACCTGAGGCGCCTTGTCTTCGGATAACGAATAACCAATAACGAATACTCCGAACCTGAGACATGAGGTATTACCCGATATATCTTGACATCAAAGATCGAAACTGCCTGGTGGTGGGCGGCGGTTCCGTGGGCACCAGAAAGGTCGAGATGCTGCTGGCATGCGGCGCAAAGGTCACGGTTGTCAGCCTTGATGCGACTGAAATATTGAAGAAACATTCAGACAGCGGCGTGATTCAACTGAAAAAACGGGCTTTTCAATTGGCTGATCTTGACCATGTGTTTCTGGTGATCGGCGCAACCGACAACGAGGATTTGAATTTTAAAATTCATGCAGAGGCCGAGCGCCGGGGCGTGTTGTGCAATATTGCCGACCGGCCCGGAGTGTGCAATTTTATTCTCCCGTCTATCGTCAACCGGGGGGATTTAATCATCGCCATATCCACCTCGGGGAAAAGCCCTGCTTTTGCCAAAAAATTGCGCAAACAACTGGAAGCCCAATTCGGGGACGAATATGCCGAGTTTTTAGATCTCATGGGCGCGATCCGTAAAAAACTTTTGAGCAAAGACCACGAGCCCGAGGACCATAAGCATCTTTTTGAGCAGCTGATCCAAAAGGATCTCCTTCAAATGCTCAAAGACGCCGACACTGAAAATATCAATGCATTGCTTCTCGATGTCCTGGGCGAAGGGTATGACTTTAAAACGTTGAAGAGTATGAACTCACACAAAGGATAGAATACGTGGAACCTCTATTTATTCTGGTTATTATATTTTATCTGCTGAGTACCATCGGATATCTTTTGTATCTTTTTTTTCAGAAAGATTACCTTCAGAAAACCGGCTTTTACCTTTTGGCCGCCGGTTTTTTATGCCATACGGCGGAGATCGGATACCGGTTTTTCCGGACCGGACAATTCCCTGTGGCCAACTTTCATGAAACGCTCTCTTTGGCGGGCTGGGCCATTGCTGGTGTTTTCTTGCTGTTTCAATACAAGTTCGGCCTCAGAATCTTAGGCGTTTTTGCCGCTCCGCTCGTTACCTTTGTGGTGGTCATTGCAGCCCGGCTGCCGAATGTGCCCAAAGAAACCGGCAGTCTTCTAAACAATTTGTGGCTGGTGGCGCATGTCATCGCGATTTTTATCGGAGAAGCGGCATTGGCCCTGGCCTGTGGCGCCGGGCTCTTGTATCTTCTTCAGGAGAATGCCATTAAGTCCAAACACCGGGGATTTTTCTTCAAGCGTCTTCCGTCCCTGGAATTGCTGGACAGCTCCGGATATGCATGCATCGTTACCGGCTTTACCATGCTGACGTTCGGGCTGATCACCGGCTTGATATATGCCAAATCGGTTTGGGGCAGATTCTGGAGCTGGGATCCCAAGGAAGTTTGGTCCGGCATCACCTGGCTTTTGTATGCCGCGCTCCTTCACCAGCGCTTGACCGTGGGATGGCGGGGACGCCGGGCGGCGATTATGGCGATTATCGGATTTGCGGTCGTTTTGTTCACGTTTCTGGGGGTCAACTTCCTGTTAAAGGGACATCACGGACAATTCACGCGGATGTAGACGGAGTGCTATGAGCCTTATTTTGTATTTTTGATGAAATATTTTATTTCAAGGGAACTTCTGAATTACAAGAATGTGAAGTGAGCTAAAGTTTAAAGTGAGCTAAAGTTAATGAATTCTGCCAGTTATATAAAATCATCGGAGCGAAGCGACACCATAACTTTAGATGACTTTAGACACTTTCAACTTTTTAATACACAGTCATATTAAGTAGCGTATTATCAATGGTAAGCATGTTGGACATCGTATTACTGGGAGTGAATCATAAGACAGCGCCGGTGGCGCTGAGAGAATGTCTTGCTATTACAAAGGACGAGACATCCGCTGCCTTGAAAGCATTCCAGGATCTGGCGTCCATCCGGGAAGTCATGCTCTTTTCCACCTGTAACCGTGTGGAAGTTCTCATGGTTGCAGAAGATAAAGCCGGTGCGGTGGACACCGTGAAATCCTTTCTTTCCCAACTCAAGCAACTCCCGGTTTCCGAATTTGAAAAATCTCTTTACATCCATGAAGGGGATGATGCGGTCCGGCATGTCTTCAGAGTCGCCGCCAGCCTTGATTCCATGGTGGTGGGGGAACCTCAGATCCTGGGCCAGATCAAAGAAGCGTATCAAATGGCGACCCGAACTAAAACATCCGGCGTTCTTTTGAACAAATTGCTTCATCGAACGTTTTTCGTGGCCAAACGGGTTCGGACGGAAACCGGAATCGGAGATCGTGCGGTGTCCATCAGTTATGCGGCCGTTGAACTGGGGCGGAAAATTTTCGGAACCTTCGAAGGAAAAAAGGTGTTGCTGATCGGCGCCGGAGAAATGGCGGAACTGGCGGTGGAACACCTGATTCGAAACAGGACCGGAGATATCCTGGTCGCCAATAGAACCTTTGAAAACGGCATGGATCTGGCAAAAAAATTTAACGGACATGCGATCCGGTTCGAAGAAATTAAAGATATGCTGGAACAGGTGGACATCATTATCAGTTCAACCGGTTCTCCGGATTACGTGGTCACTCGGGATCATGTCAAAGGAATTATCCGCCGGCGCCGCAATCGCCCGCTGTTTTTCATCGACATCGCCGTGCCCCGGGATATCGATCCGGAAATCAACCGGCTGACCAATTCATATGTGTATGATATTGACGATCTCAAGGGAATCATCGATGAAAATCTCGAAGACCGGCACAAGGAAGCGATAAAAGGGGAAAGAATCGTTGACGAAGCGGTGATCAGCTTTCGGCAATGGTATGACAACCTGGATGTCATGCCGACCATTGTCGAATTGAGAAGAAAGATCGAGGACATTGCAAACGGGGAGTTGAAAAGAACACAGCAAACACTCGGGCATCTCTCGGCCGACGACCTCAAGGCCATCAGCCGGATGACAAATGCCATGGTCAACAAAATACTTCATGATCCAACGCTTCTGTTGAAAAGCAACGGGAGGCACCAGGACAAATCCGTCTATCTCGACGTTATTCGAAAGCTGTTCAAGCTGGATGAATAGTATCCTGAAACTTGCGTGAAAATTAATAAGAATCCTTGGGGTACTTCTTTGAAGAGGATTTAAGATTCTTTTTTTCTCATCAATTTTCACCCAAAGAGCGGGCCGGAGGCTTTCATCTGCTGCGTTATTAAGGACTCGCAATAGTTCACTATGGCTT
The DNA here is from genome assembly GCA_963778575.1 of uncultured delta proteobacterium. Lineage (GTDB taxonomy): Bacteria > Desulfobacterota > Desulfobacteria > Desulfobacterales > UBA11574 > UBA11574. The sequence goes on from CAVZUV010000016.1 coordinate 29,387, forward strand.
CGCCCTTAAATGCCTTGCATAAAAAACCCTCCGACCCGCGCAAGATTCAGGAATATCATTAAATGAAGAAGCGCATCCTGTAAAAAGTATTCTAAAAGGGCCGGATGTTACATAAGACCAACCCCATAGACATTTCCGCAATACGTCATCTTTATCCGTTTAGATCTCATTTCATAAAAATAAACGGCCTGAATTACCATTTTCTCGACCAGGGTTCGGGAGACCCGGTGGTCATGCTTCACGGAAATCCCACCTGGTCGTTTTATTTTCGAGAATTGATCAAGGGCCTGTCTAAAGAGTTTCGCACCATTGTGCCGGATCACATGGGCTGCGGCCTGTCGGACAAACCCGGCATCGACCGATATGATTATCGCCTGAAAAGCCGGGTGGACGACGTGGAGACACTTCTCGATAAATTGGGTGTAACCCGGGATATCACACTGGTGCTTCACGACTGGGGGGGAATGATCGGTATGGCGTATGCCGTAAGACACCCGGAACGGATTCGTCGGCTGGTCGTCATGAACACCGCTGCCTTTCTCATACCGGACGGAAAATCGCTTCCCATAAGACTTCGGCTGATACGAAACATCAAACCTTTTGGGATATTGGCGGTGCTCGGATTTAATATGTTCGCTGTCGGCGCGCTGTTCATGGCCACTTACAAAGGGCTTTCTGCGGATGTCAAATCCGGTCTGATTGCGCCATACAAGAACTGGCGCCATCGAATCGCCATCTTGAAGTTTGTCCAGGATATTCCCGTCCGAACAAAAGATCCGAGTTACAGGCTTGCAAAATATGTGGACGACAACCTGCATCAATTGAACCGCGTTCCCATGCTCATCTTATGGGGGGAACATGATTTTGTCTTTGATATGGATTTTCTGTCCGAGTGGCGGCGCCGTTTTCCCGATGCAAAAGTAAAGACATTCAAGGATGCAGGCCATTATGTTCTTGAAGATGCGGCAGACAGAATCGTTCCCATGGTTCAAAATTTTCTGCAACGTGGTTGACAAATAGGATTTAATACGATATAGGTTGACATACTATTCAAAAACTTTTTTCTCAAATCCAGGCGGTCACAATCGATATGAATGGCGTAAACGATAGGACGGAAGAGCGGATGCTTTCCTTCGAGAGCATTTGCCGCGAGCATGGGTTGAGTATAACCCCTCAGCGGGTTGCTATTTACAAAGAATTGATCTCGTCTCCGGAACATCCATCCGCTGTGATGATCCTTAACAAGGTCAGGGAATACTATTCGAACATCTCTTTAGACACCGTTAACCGCACACTGCTGACCTTTCACGAGATCGGCCTGGCCAAAATGGTGGAAAGCTCCGGAGATCCCAAGCGTTTCGATCCCAACCTCGAACCCCATCACCATTTCAGATGCATTAAATGCGGAAAGATAGAAGACTTCAAAAACCAATCCTATGATACCCTAAAGGTACCGCCGGAGCTCGAGAAAAAGTTCGTGGTTATGCAAAAAATAGTTCATTTGGAGGGCTTTTGCGATAGGTGCAGATCAAGCCGTTGATCAAAACCCGGGATGATGTTCTGCTGGTCACGGTAACCATCAAAAATCGGGATAAACAGGAAGCATGTTTCTAAGCGGACAACTTCAGGATTGATGACGTGCAGCGCAGGTTCTTGCGCTGCGTGTATATGATTGTTGATTGAAGGCGCTGCTTCGCTCCTGCAACCAGCGGCTGGGCTGACCTCTGATCTTCGGTCCTCTGTCCTCCGTCATCTACCTTCCGTGCCCTCCGACCTCCAACCTCAATCCTCCAACAGGCGGAGGCTCAGCCTTTTCCCTTGACACGCCCTTAGTTTGCGCGTAATAACTTAAATACATTCAATTTTAACGATTCAAAATTCTGCATTTAACACTGTATTGTTATTTCCCGGCCTGACAATGCAGGTGTTTATCTATAATATCATTTTTTAATACAAACCTATTCACAACCATATCTCGAAAGAGACTTTCGTTGTTTTCCATAAATCTTGGGTACAGCTTATCTCGCGCCTGTTATAAGACTAAAAGAATAAATGTATGAATTTTAGGTATCGGTGGACGAAGATGATTTGACGATTATCAAAAATAGATAGCCAACTCTACGACCCAGTCGAATGCTGTGAAAATTGATCATTTAAGAATTGAAAGGAGTTGAAATGAATTCAAAGACAAAAATTGGAATAGTTATCTGCGATCGCTACCGCCGCTGTGCGGGCGGGAAGTGTTTTCGAGCGATGAAGAACAAGGAAGGGGCTTTCAGCATATATAAGGACACCGAAGTTGAGTTGGTTGGTTTTACAACGTGCGATGGTTGTCCTGGTGGCAATATAGAATATGCGGGCGAAGAGATGTTGAAGAATGGCGCAGAGGTTATTCATTTAGCTACCGGCTTGGTGGTTGGCTATCCCCCTTGTCCCTATATCGATACATTTAAGGCCTTTCTTGAAAAACGCTATGAGGTCAAGGTCGTTGTAGGAACGCATCCTATACCGAAAAAGTATCTTGATATGCATACTTATCTTGGGACATGGGATAATTCCGCATGGAAACCACTTGTCGCTCCGACCATAAGTGATGAAGTTACCCGAGAAAGTTACGATTAAGCATAGCCACTGAAGGCCCGGTTGAGCGGCTTGATGAATTGATAGGACCTCGTTTAGAAGCCATAGGTTAATTCATCGCCAGCCGGTTGGCTAAACCATGCACTTGCAGCCAACAGCTGCCTGCAGCGGCTGAACATCGCTGTTACCGATAACTGCTATTTTTTTTGCAAGTTTCAGAGGCCTATAAAATTTATGATATCTGAATCCGTATAAGTCGATTTCGGGTTTTTGTTTTGGCAAGACATCTCCATGTATGGCATGCTTTTTTCTTCAAATCAATCTTGCCACTATGCGGTATTTCCCTTCTTGACGTGGACAATTTTATCTTTTTGTTATTTTTAGACTTATAAGCAACCGGTGTATACTTTTCTATATTAATGATAAAAGGAGGATACAAAATGAAGATGTTAATGAATATAAGGTTTCCGCACGAGCCTTTCAACACCTTCGTAAGAGAGGGTAAAGTGGGTGGGCTCATTCGTAGAATCTTAAATGACTTGAAGCCAGAATCAATTTATTTCGTGGAACAGGGAGGCACTCGGGCAGCAGTGGCCATCATAGATGTGGTTGATTCTTCAAGGATTCCATCTTTTGCTGAACCCTTTTTCTTAAAGTTTAACGCGGATTGTGAGTTCAGGATTGCAATGTCTCCAGAGGATTTAGGGAACGCAGGTCTTGATGAACTGGGAAAGATATGGAGCTGATTATCATAATCGCTATCAAATTATTTCCATTATGTATGGCCGGAATTTTAAGCCCAAAATATTAAAGATATCATAATGGCTGTAAGATTGCTTGTAGCTCAAATATTGGCAAAAAACCACAATATGGATAAAGGTAAATAAAATGGAGCAGTCACTAAGATTACTAATCATTGATGATGACGAGCATTTTCTGGCTAATCTTTGCTATTTTTTTACTGACAAAAAGTATGATGTCATCTCGGCGGTTAATGGTTTGGAAGGACTGAAATTACTTGAAGATGATCCACACGGATTTGACCTGATCGTCACCGATATCGTTATGCCGCAAATCAGTGGAATCGGTCTAATTTCAATGATTAAGAAAAAATTACCTGACATACCCATTATCGCAATCACCGGATGGGGGGAATATCCTGAAGCGTTTGCCGTGGAAATCCAAGCGGACAAGGTATTGTCAAAACCATTTGAGCTTTCTGAACTTGACAAGGCCATCGATGAACTCATTTCTTCCAAAAATCACAATGCTCAGGATTAAAAGATAAATATTGAACTGAATCGGATTTTTCTTTGTCCTGAATCATCACTTTCCGAAGGGGGTCGGATTTCGGGTATTTTGAATTTTAGAAAAGATAATCTCTCCAACATCAGCCACCTTGAATAATATGAAGAAGCTATACTTTATATTATTTTTTCTATTTTCTTCCGCTTTTTTTCTTTTTAACTTCACGAAATCACAGATTAAAGATTCTCTTTACAAAGAGGCAGATTCATTTCAAAGTGTTTGCCTATTTCACTTTAAGGGTGTATGTAATCGGAATCAAAGGATTTGCTGTTAGTGTGCCTGTAAGAATGGCAGTTGTCAGGACAAAAATATAACACCGATTGTTAACCAGAAAAGAAAACTAATGAAAAGATTCAAGGTTAAACTCCATGGGAAGAATTTTCTCCTTAATTATGACGGTGAACTTAAAAAGTTTGGGTTTTTTGCCACGAAATTTGTAAAGGCAGAGAACTCCCAAGAAGCTGAAAAAATGGCTATCATCTTAATTCATCAAAATCCAAATTTAAGGGATACCATATTAAATAAAAATACCGATCGTCCGATAATTAATATGGAAGAAATAGAGGAAGTCAGCTTCCTAAAATTTTTTACTGAAAAATCAACAACAGACTTTACGTTTTATCCCGAGGATGAGGAATAGATATCCGGGCAATAATGGGTCTGTGATATATGTGAATTATGCTACGAAAAGCGAGAATAGATTCCCCATGTGCACTGCATCATGTGTTGGATCCGGGGCATCACAACCAGAGGCGGGCAAGCCTCGACTTTTACTCAATTAGGGCTCAGGTAAGTTTAAGCACCCGGAATGCATCCATTCCCATAAAAAGGGGTAAGATATGAATGAAAAAACCTCCTATGACGAGTTGGTGCAAAGAATCCGTGAACTGGAGCATGCCGAAGAGGAAAGGGACCGATCGCTTTCTCAACTTCGAACTACCCTTGACGCAACTGATGATGGTATTTTGGTGGTGGACACGGGTGGAAAGATCGTTATCTATAGTAACCGATTTGCGGAGATGTGGAGGTTACCGGAGAGCATTCTAAATTCCAAGGATGACGATCGGGCACTGGCATTTGTCCTCGATCAACTAAAAGATCCTGAAAGTTTTCTAACCAAAGTCAACAAACTGTATGCTGATCCTACAGCAAAAAGTTTCGATACGATAGAATTCAAAGACGGTCGAATTTTTGAACGCTATTCACGCCCGCATCTGTTGAACGATGAAGTCATTGGAAGGGTTTGGAGTTTCCGGGATGTCACTGCGAGTATTCGGGCGGAGGAAGAATTGAAACAATCTGAAAGTCAACTCCGGACCGTTCTGGAAACTTTGGAGCTGATCTCCGTCTCGCTGGACAATCAGGGAAATATTTCATTCTGCAACGATTATTTGCTCAATCTAACCGGTTGGAAACGGGAAGAAGTTTTGGGAAAAAACTGGTTCATAACCTTTCTTCCTCCCGAAATCAGTGGTGAAATCAAGCAGTCGGTTTTTCTAAAAGCCATCCGGACCGGCAAATTTCCTGCACATTATCAAAACGACATCGTTACAAAGGAGAAAGCGCGGCGGCTTATAAATTGGAACAACACCGTCGTCCTTGATTCTCAAGGAAACATCTTAGGCATAACGAGTATTGGTGAGGATATCACCGAGCGCAAACAAGCAGAGGAGGCGTTACGAAAAGGCGAAGAAACATTAAAGAGCATTTTTAGAGCCGCGCCCATTGGTATTGGTCTTGTTTCTGCCAGGGTAATCAAACAGGCAAACGACCGTCTTTGTGAAATGGTCGGCTATTCCAGAGATGAACTCTTGGGACAAAGTGCCAGAACACTCTATCCAACTGATAAAGAGTTCGAATATGTTGGCCGAGAGAAATATGCCCTAATCACAAAATTTGGAACAGGGACTGTGGAGACCTTCTGGAAGCGGAAAGATGGAAGATTACTTGATGTACTTCTTAGTTCAACGCCTATTGATCCTGATGATTTGTCAAGAGGGGTAACATTTGCTGCACTGGATATAACCAGTCGCAAGCAAGCAGAAAGAGCCTTGCGGGAGAACGAGGAAAAATACCGGGATCTTGTTGAAAACATAAATGATGTGATCTATGTCGTTAATACAGAGGGCATCATAACTTATGTCAGCCCTGTGATAGAGGCTCAACTGGGATATAGACCATCTGAAGTTATAAGTAAAAGTTTTTCGAAATTTGTTTATCATGAAGACCTTCCATTTGTAATGGAGCGGTTTCAGAAAATTCTTTCCGGAGAAATGGCACCAAGCCAATACCGACTGGTTAAAAAATCGGGTGAAATTCTATGGATCCGATCATCCAGCCGTCTGGTATTTGAAAGGGATAATATCATCGGCTTTAGAGGGTCCTTTGTTGATATTACGCATTCCAAGCACATGGAAGAACAGCTTCGTCAGGCCCAAAAAATGGAGGCAGTTGGAACGCTGACAGGCGGTATCGCCCATGATGTCAACAATATCCTAGGAATTATTCTTGGAAATATAGAACTTGCATTGGACGATGTGCCTGAATGGAATCCTGCCCGACTCAATTTGGAAGAAATCCGAATCGCCAGTCTCCGAGCAAAAGATGTTATTCGTCAGCTTCTTAGTTTTGCACGTAAAACGAAACTGGAGAAAAAACCGACAAACATCATTCACATTGTCAAAGAATCACTCAAATTGCTCAGATCATCTATTCCTACCAGCATTGACATTCGCCAAAGCATTCCAGAAGATGTTGATACGATCCTGGCGGACCCTACGCAAATTAACCAGGTCCTAATCAATCTGTGCACCAACGCGGATCATGCCATGCCTGATGGGGGTGTAATGATGGTCACCCTCAAAAATATAGAACTTGATGAAAAATTTACAGTTAAATTTCCTGATTTGACTCCCGCACGCTATGTAAATCTGACCGTTGCCGATACAGGTCATGGCATTCCTCAAGAGGATATCGATCGTATCTTTGATCCATATTTTACGACAAAGGAAGTAGGTAGAGGAACCGGTATGGGATTGGCAGTGGTTCACGGCATCGTCAAAGGACACAACGGTTCCATCACCGTGAAAAGCGAACTTGGGAGAGGAACAACTTTCAGCATCTTTTTTCCTGTCGTTGAAAGAGAACCTATTTCAGAAATAGCAATTGAAGAAGATCTTCCATCCGGGAAAGAAAGAATATTTTTTGTTGATGATGAAGAGTCCATAGTCAGAGTGAGTTGTCAAAGGCTGGAACGATTGGGATATAAAGTTGAATCGACCACAAATCCTCTTGAAGCTTTGGATCTATTTCGATCCAAACCGAATCAGTTTGATTTGGTAATATCTGATCTGACAATGCCTAAAATGACCGGTGATAAGCTGGTTAAAGAAATCCTGAATATACGACCAGACACGCCAATTATCATCTGTACTGGATTCAGTGAAAAAATGGACATAAAAAAAGCAAGGGAAATAGGAGCGTCCGGATATCTTGAAAAACCACATGAAAAACGTGATTTGGCCAAAATGGTTCGGAAAGTTTTGGACGGGAAATGATCGACTGATTCTTGCCAAACAAACCGGGTGCTTTGCACCCGGATGCAAGTTCAACGTTGAAAGCTCTAACGTGCTTTTGCCTTTTCGGCCTGTGGCCGAAAATTCAAGCCACCCGCTTTGCGGGTGGTAGTTGACTCCGCCGGCTCGTTTAAAGCGCTTTAGTTCATTTCACACTTGTATTGGAATCCCAGGGACCGGATCTATCCGAATTCCAGCGTTATGGCAAAATCCCAGTTCATCTCAATGGCTAACCAGTGAGGAAGAAGCATGATTGAACCATAAAAATTAAATCCAGCATTTTCGATACGATCTCTTATTCGTACCGAGAATGGATTCGTCGCCGCTTTGACGGAAGCCAGCGCCACCGGATCATCTTCAATAGATTCAGGATCATAGGAAGGTCGGCAGGCTTGAGGATCCGAACAAACAAAATGCGTTCGGCAGATGAGAGGTCTCATGGGATAGGCGCTGCATTTGCCTTCTACCAACATGGGGCAGTAATGGTAGGCGGGAAAAGTTAATTGCTCATCAATATGGGTGGCGTGATGCCGGCCCGGCCTGGTTTCATCCCACTCATGCCATTGTTGCGTTCGAATCCTAAGGTCTTCGATCTCGCCTCGTTGGAATTCGCGCTTGATATAATGCGCTAAGGCTTGGGCTTCTACAACGCTTGTAAGGATGTGTTGTCCGCAGCAATGAAAGCAGCCCGGCTTACAGGTTGGAATGACGCCTTCTTCGACACATAATCGATTGAGTTCGCGTCCGGCCGCTTCATCTGCGGATGAGTATACGCTGGTGACGAAGATCTCTTGTCGGGTATTCAGGAGATCAATACCGAACTTGTCGGAGCCTGCAGCAAACTCGCCATCTGCAACCACGTCCATGAGTCCCCTCCTTTATTCGATAGGTGCTGCGATATTTATCGCCATAAACCCAAAGCAGGTCCGAAACGTATTTATAAACCGACCTGGGCTCCTATTATTCCGAACTGATGCATGTAATAGGATTTAGCTCGGATCCGGGGCAAGGACTCACAAACAAATGTACTATACAACAGTCACATTTACTGCGGAAGGTCCTTTTTTGCCCTCTTCTATATCAAAGGTAACCCGATCGCCTTCTTTCAGCGATTTAAATCCGCTGGCATTAATATTTGAATGATGAACGAATACATCGGGGCCACCTTCTTGTTCAATGAACCCAAAACCTTTTTTGTCGCTGAACCATTTCACGGTACCATTTGCCATTGTAACTGACTCCTTTTAATAAATTCGTGGGATTTTCACCTGATTTTATACACTTGATGCTATTTCATTCTTCTTCTCTTAACTGGGCGGTTCTGTCAAGCCAATTTTGCTTATCCGGATTGAGTCCATCATCTACGTGATTTTTCTTAAAAAAGCAAGAAAAGAGATAGAGAGGGACTTTTCACAAACAATTATTGGACAGCGTGACGATTCGGATCAAATCGGAATATCCCCAAAACCGGTCCAAGTATCTGTTAAAGAACAGGTTTCTCAAATCCCATTTATTTCCTGTCCGCGTTATTGCCGCGTATCCAACCTTTACGTTCAGCGGGATTATCACACGGCAATGGAAAAGGGGATGCACTGGCATGGACGATAAAAAGAATTTGACAAAAGGAATAACTTGAGATAGAAAAATAGGCAGTAACCTACCAATATTTAAAGAAAAACCATAGTTTATCTCGTTTGAGATATAGGTCATGGGAATCAATTGATGACAGGTTGCAGTTACAGCAAGGTATCTTTTCATCAGGCACAACCCGAAGAAGACCCCAATTAAACTGGGATGAAGGCCAGTGTTAATAAGAAGAAATATTGTATGATGAAAAAAGAGAATATCATCAAGCCAGATAGCAGGATATATTATATCATCCTTCTTGCTATTATTTTATCGGTTTTTTTGATTAACGCGATAAGTTTTAGAGAGGGTCATAACTGGGGAGGAGATTTTCCACAATATATCGCTCAAGCCAAAAGTTTAAATGACGGTACAATTGATAAGTTACTTGAGAATTCTACATTTAGATATGAAAAATCCGACTCTGCATTACTATCTCCAAAACTATATCCTTGGGGATTTCCAATCCTGCTGGCGCCAATTTATCATTTCTTTGGATTTAATATTTTTGCAATGAAATTCTTTGTTAATCTGTTTTTCTTATTTTCGATAGCAACCGTCTATTTTATCTTAAAGGGCAAAATTAATAATATTCAAAATATCTTAATTATAGCAATTATTGCTTACAATCCATATTTTTTTCATTTTAAAGAACATATTTTATCTGACATCCCTTTCCTGTTTTTCTCATTATTCTCTATCTTTCTAATACAACAATTCATCATCAAAAAAAGGTTTTTGTTAAATGAAAGTTCTTGTTATTTATTAATAGGAATATTTATGTTCATTTCGTATAGCATTCGTGTAAATGGCATAATACTATTGCCATGCTTATTCCTTGCACAGGTTTTTGAATATAAATACGCTATAAAAGAAAACAGTAGAAAGTATTTAGCAGTTTTAAAATATTTAATCCCTTATACAGCATTTTCTGTTCTCATATTCATTATTGGCATGATATTGCCGAGAGAAAGTACCTATGCTGATTATTTTTCGCTGATCACTTTGAAAGGAATATTTTCAAATGTTAGCTATTATGCAAAATTGCCGGGTCATTTCTTTTCTACCGTAATACCCAAATCCGGGGAAATCATTTATTTAATCACAATACCATTTGTAATTTTGGGATTGTTGGAAAATATAAGAAAAGATTATCTATATTTTGCTTTTTCAATATTTACGGTTGGTATATATATTCTTGCACCCGGAAGAGACGGCTTACGCTATTTATTCCCTGTAATACCATTTTACCTTTATTTTCTATTTGCAGGCATCAATAAGATAGGTTTTATATTATCTAATAGAGATATAAAAACTGATATGGGTCTAACGATTGGGATACCGTTAATATTACTATTTATTTTGACAATATCGGTTGATATGTATAGGCAGTATAACATGAAAGATAATATTATGCCCGGCCCTTGCCAGAAAGATAGCGTCGAGCTTTTTAATTTTATTTCACTACATACGAACAAAGACAGTATTATCATCTCTAATAGACCCAGAGTAATGACATTATATACCAATAGAAAATCAGCAAGAATTATTAATTTTGATAAAATTATAGAATCCGGTGCAGGCTATATTGTGTGCAGAAAGAACAGCCAAGCTGATTTTGAAATGAAAAAAAAGGGCCATAGAGTAGACAAGATATTCGTCAATAACACGTTTAATATTTATCAATTGAATACAGAAGAATAAACATCAAGACTTTATAAGGCACTGTCCAGACCGGCCGCGTCTGCTAAAATAAACATCTTTATCAGGAAAGTACTTATTGCAGTGTTGCTTTGAACCGCGGGACTCACCGTTGAGTAATATTTATAAAAGATGGGTCGCGATCCTCTTCAAAATGCTCACATACTCCGATGTATGCTCTTCTTTTTGATCGGGTCGCGTCCCCGAAAATCGGGATTTCGCAAAGCGCAACTTGCTTTTGAACATAATCTTCATTTTTGAGACGCCTTGTAGTTTCAGAGCATAAATCCGTATGCCTATTATTTATCGAAAAGCTGTTAAGGAAGACATAAAAACCCTTAGAGGATTGTTGAAAGAACTGGGTTATGATGTTGATGACCGCACTTTATCTCGACGAATAGCGGCTATCCGAGATCAAGGAGGAGAAGTGATCGTTGCGTCGATCGATGGTCTGGCTGTCGGTTGCGTAAATACAATAATAGATATTCGACTTGCGGAAGGACTAACGGGTGAAATCGTCAGCCTGGTTGTTTCTGACATGCACCGTGGTGAGGGTATTGGAAAGGGGTTGGTATCCCATGCTGAATCATGGCTTAAAACCAAAGGGTGCAATAGGATTCGCGTCAGGGCCAATGCCGTTCGCAAAGAGGCACACCGATTCTATTTGAAATTGGGCTTTAAAGAAATAAAAACACAGAAAATATTCACCAAAAGAATGTCTATTCAGTAAATTCAACAGTTATTCGGTAGGTTAGCGTGTTTGGGGTGTGTGATGAATATCTCAGCACAGGCAAGCGGCGCACAGCCGCGGGCAGGCGGCGAAGCCATGCTTCCGTCAGATAGATGCAGCAACACACGGATCAAGACCGAATTAGGTTGGGAGCCGCTTTATGCCACTTATCGCGCGGGTCTTGCTTAGCACCCCATATATGCGCAGGAATTCTATTTGCTCGGCGGTATAGTTGGGGACACAGTAACGGGCGATCTCTTCTAAGCGCATGAAGCAATTATAACATCAAAGATTTCTCATCTCTTCTTCCAATTTTAAATCAATGACATGATTTTTCAACGGTTGGAAACCGCTAATGCGACATTCAATAATATCGCCATTTTTTAGCGTGGCCGCGCCGGGTGTCCCGGTTGAAATAATATCTCCCGGAAGCATTGTCATAATTTGTGAATGATACGAAACTAAAGCATCGGGGCCAAACGTCATATTGGCAACAGTATTCTCGGCATATACTTTACCATTGATAATTGTTTGAACCTGAAGACCCGATACATCGTTTACTTCTTCAATGGTATATAAAATGGGTCCAAAACTAAAAAATGTATCAAAACTTTTTGATTGTGTCAGATTCCGCGGATTCCTTCTCAGGATATCTTCTGCCGTCATATCGATAATCATCGTGAATCCTGCCAAAACAGAACGCCATTCATCAGGTTTAACATTTTTACACTTTTTGCCGAAAATCAACCCGAGCTCAGCCTCTCCCGTTGTTTTTTCAGACAGCGCCGGTATTTTTATTGTATCATTAAAACCGATGATCGTTGTATCAGGCTTCATAAAACTCGCCGGTTCCGAGACAGGCACTTTTTCAGAAAGGTCTTCAGCATGCGCTTTATAATTTAACCCGATCCCCCAGATTTTTCGCGGCCGGCGATACAAGGGTGCAAATCGGATCAATTTTTTCGGAATAGACAATTCCTTTAATTCTTGAGTTAAAGAGCCGCTATTTTGATAAAACCATCTTTTGATCTCTTCTAATCTTTCTTCAGTAAGTATGCTCAATAAATCATGCGGCCAATTTTTATCAAATTTCTGATTAATGAAAGGTATGGGCAAGTAGCCATAATCCGTTATAATGCTGGCAACTTCCTGTCCATTCAATAAAATAGTAGCAATTTTCATATTACGCTCCTCTATCGAATATCGTCGAAATGATAGAGTTCATTTCAGACTGTTAAGATTATCCGGAAAATTTAAAATAGGTCGTTAATTTCATTGCCAAATCAACCGTGATCATATAGAATAAAACATATTTTATTTTCTCATAAAGCATGTTTTTCAAAAAATTTACAAGAGGAAAAAAAATGGAAATAATTTATGCAGGCGAAACCAATCACGTAACGATCACCTGCCCCAAATGCGGATTGAAGAAAAATGCAGATGTAACGAATTTCAAGGATACTCATAAAAGGCTGAAGGCGAGATGCCGATGTGGTGAGGTTTTTCGGGTGGGCCTGGAGTTTCGAAAGTATTTCCGTAAGACCGTACAACTTTCGGGTGAATACTTTGACCAGGAGAAAGATGAAAAGGGAGAGATACTCATTGAAGACATTTCAATGACCGGAATCAGATTTTCAACCCTTGAGCCACATAATATTTCCAGAAATGATACGGTTGAATTAAAATTTACCTTAGACAATCCAATGAGAACGGAAATCAACACACTCGTCAAAATAAGATGGATCGTTGATCTTAATGTCGGTGCACAGTATGTCGATCAAAATCGTTTCAAACAAGATTTGGTTTTTTATTTAACAACATAAATTGAACCGATTAGACGCATTATGAATGAAATGGATAGGCATTCCTTTCACACGCGTTATCTGGAAAAATTGGTGACGCCGGTTGGACGATTGATTGAGTGTATGCTCATCAATAATCAGGTGACTAACCTGAATAAAATAATCCAGAACGGAACACAGAAGATAAAACAAAGAACGGCGCCTTTGAAGAAATAGTATGGCTCAACATTATCCAAATACCATTCCACTGCTTCTTTCTCGGCCAATGGGTTAAGGTCTTCTTCCGAAATATTTCTCGATTCAGATCTGTTTTCAGTCAAGCGGTTCGGAGAAATCTTTTTTTTCATGGTGTCAACCTTATTCGCCTCTAGTGATGAAAGAGCGTTTTTGAGTTTAAAATACCATTACCAAGGATAGACACTATCTCCTCGAATCCCGAACATGAGCATTTTCCAAAACAAAAGACATATCCTAATTCATAAATTTACAATCATATAATGTCAAGCAAAATTATATATAATTATAATATAATTTAATCTAATTAGAATATATTGTAGTTTATTAGAGTAAATTACTATATATTGTATGTTGCACCCATAGCAGCGAGCGCATTCCCGGCAGATTTCCTGCAGTTTGCTGCTGGGAATCTGCCATACTTTCCATATCCTGCAATTGTATGCAAAAAGTCCGTCTCCACCTCCTCTCTTGCCTTTTAAAAAAAAATCAGGTAGATGATGGACTTAATACGGACAGCTATCCATCAACATTTTATGTCCTGCACTGGCAAGAGATCATCAAAATGGACAGGGAATACCGGATGCCTTATTTATTTTCCCGATGAAATATGAGGTGATGGTTATGAAGCCCTTCATGTTCGGAATAAAATAACGGATTTTCATAGACGAACCGCCCGCCTAAAACCCTGAAACCCCAAGAGGAGGTCTTATGCTCCAGATGCCCAGCCCCCTGACCGACGCGGAGAAAGCCTGTTACAAAACCCTCAACCCGGAAAACCTGGCCTTTCTCATGAACCGTTACAACCGGGTCAACCGGTGGGTCATTGCCGACATGATCCGGCGCAGCGCCTATCACTATCCCGACAAAAAGGCCCTCATTTTCGGGGATATTGCCCTCACCTATGCGGAGCTGGAGGCCGCCTGCAACCGGGTGGCCAACGCCCTAAACGGCCTGGGCGTCAAGAAATACGATCGCGTGGCTATTCTGGCACACAACACCATCCACCACGTCCTCACCTGGCTGGGGTGCTGCAAGATCGGGGCCGTGTATCTGGCCATCAACTACCTGCTGAAGGGAAAGGACATTTGCTACTGCATCAACCATTCCGAAAGCACGGTGTTCATCGTCGAAGACGCCCTGTACGACCTGGTCAAGGACGTGCTGGAGGACATGCCCGCGGTCAGGACCTGGATCTGGTCCGGGGACGTGGCTGGCATGGCGCCGGCAGACGACCGGTTCATCGACTTTGCGTCCTGGTATGCCGCCGCTGCGGACACCGAGCCGGACAGTATCCTGCATATCGAGGACCCCTGCCAGATGACGTATACCAGCGGCACCGAATCTTTGCCCAAAGGGGTAATCATCAGCAACCAGGCCCTCATGGCCCAGTACATGGGATGCATCGTGGACGGCGGGTACGATGCCGGCGACGTCAATGTCAACGCCCTGCCCATCTATCACTGCGCCCAGCGGGACGTGTTCTTGAATCCGGTGTTCTGGGTCGGAGGAACCAACATCCTCATGATGCCTGACATCGGCAAGATCCTGAAAACCATCGCCGACTATCGGGCCAACATGTTTTTCGCTCCGCCTACGGTCTGGATCGGCATGTTGCGCCACCCGGATTTCGACAAATACGATCTCACGAGCCTCAAAAAATGCTATTACGGCGCGTCCATCATGCCGGTGGAAGTCTTAAAGGAGATGCTCGATCGGCTTCCGGGCGCCCGGATCTACAACTACTACGGCCAGACCGAACTGGCCCCTTATCATACCATCCTAAAGGCCGAGGACGCCCTGGGCAAGCTCGGTTCAGCCGGCATGGGCGGACTCAACATGGAAACCCGCATAGAGGGCGAAATGGGGCAGCCCATCGATGAGGTCGGGGTACCCGGGGAGATCTGCGGCCGGGGTCCCCATGCCATGATCATGTACTTCAAGGATCCGGAAAAAACCGAGGCGGCCATGGCGGGTGGCTGGTTCCATTCCGGGGACATCGGTGTGCTTGATGAAGATCGCTACATTTCGGTTGTGGATCGAAAAAAGGACATGATCAAGACCGGCGGCGAGAACGTCTCCACTCGCGAAGTTGAGGAAGCCATTTACCTGGACAAACGGGTGGAGGAGGCGGCGGTCATCGGCCTTCCCCATCCCAAGTGGATAGAGGCGGTGACGGCGGTGGTGGTGCCGCGCAAAGGGGAGCACATCGAGCCGGATGAGATCATCACCCTGTGCCGGGAGCATCTGGCCGCCTTCAAGATCCCCAAAAAAGTGGTGCTGGTGGAAGCGTTGCCCAAGACGCCGACGGGCAAGATCCTCAAGCGCGACATGCGAAAGAGATATGCGGAGTTGTTTTTGATTCATTCTCCGGATTCGTCAGGTGATAATAGCCAGTAAAGGCCAATCTCTCAGATGAAAAGGGAAATCCTATGGATGAAATTATTTACGCGCCTGTCGCGTCCATTGCCAAAATGATACGGGAGGGGCATGTCTCGTCCGAGGAAGTCATTAAGGCCTTTCTGAATCGCATCGAGAAAGTGAATCCGCAACTCAACGCCGTTGTCCAGTTGGCAGGAGATCGTGCCTTGGCCGAAGCCCGGGATGCGGACAGGGCGCTGGCTAAAGGCGATGTCAAGGGGCCGCTTCATGGCGTTCCGTTTACCATCAAGGACTCCTTGGACACGGCCGGCATCATCTCAGCAGGAGGGACAAAGGGTCGAAGCGCATTTGTTCCATCGCAGGATGCCACGGTTGTGGCTCGTCTTCGACGCGCGGGAGCCATCCTTTTGGGAAAGACCAACACGCCGGAACTGACGTTTTCCTTCGAGACCAACAACACGGTCTACGGACGAACGAACAATCCCTATGATCTGTCACGGACTCCCGGCGGCAGCAGCGGGGGGGCGGCGGCCATTATCGCGGCCGGCGGCTCGCCTCTGGATATCGGCAGCGATACCGGCGGAAGCATCCGCGTTCCCTCTCATTTCTGCGGAATAACGTGCATCAAGCCGACTTCGGGGCGGGTTCCGCGAACCGGGCATATCGTTCCATTCGGCTTAGGTCCCCTGGATTCGCTAACGGCGCTCGGACCGATGACACGATACGTAGAGGATCTGGCATTGTGCCTTCCGGTTATCAGCGGGATCGACTGGAAAGATCCTGCCATCGTGCCCATGCCCCTGGGGGATCCCGGTGCAGTTGAACTCAACAGGCTGCGCGTTGCCTTCTTTACCGACAACGGGGTCAGGACTCCCACCGCTCAGACAATCCAAGCGGTTGAGCAGGCGGCAAACGTTCTCTCCGGCGCCGTTATGCAGACAAAAGAAAGCCGGCCCGAAGCCGTTGACCGATCTCTGGACCTGTTTTACAGACTGTGGAGTGCGTATGCCGAACCTTGGCGGCAGAAACTTTTGCTCGAAGCCGGCACAATCGAAAGAATCGAGTCCTCCGAAAATGAGAAGACGATCTCAGCGATGGCGCTCGCGGACCTTTCGGAGGACTTGGCCGGGTTTCGCAGTGACATGCTGTCGTTCATGGAAGAATACGACGCCATCGTTTGTCCGGTGAACGCTTATCCGGCCATGCCTCACGATACCTGGGCAAAAAAATATCCCGGGTTCAGCTATACCATGACATTCAACCTGACCGGGTGGCCTGTCGTGGTCGTTCGAGCAGGCACCTCTTCCGAAGGGCTGCCCATCGGTGTCCAGATCGTCGCTCGCCCCTGGAACGAGCATGAAGCTTTGGCGCTGGCGCAACACATCGAACGGGCCTTAAATGGCTGGCCGAGGCCCTCTCTTTAAAGGCGGAAAAACCATGGATAAAGATGAATGGTTAAAACGGGCAAAAGATCCAAAATATATACCCGGCATCTACAACTATTGTGACAGATGGTGCGAGCGTTGCCAATTTACCTCAAGATGCCTGAACTGTGATCTTGTCGAAGAGCAGTTCGGCGATCTTAAGGAAAATGATGAAATTAACGAGGCGTTTTGGCAAAGATTTTCCGAGATGCTGCAAAATACGCTGTCCATGGTTAAAGAAATGGCAAAAGAGGCGGGTATTGATATCGATGCAATTGATATTGACGACACTTGTAATGATTCAGAAGCGATCAAAAAAAAATCTTTGCCGGATCTTATCTCTCATACATCAAAAAATTATTCAAAATCGGTTGACGACTGGTTCAACTCCAATGATTCTTTATTTTATGAAAAAGAAGATGAAATTAACCGAATCCGCATCGTTTCCACCCGACATAATCCTGATAAAGAAGTAGCTGATATCAATGACGCAACCCAGATCATTCGATGGTATCAACACCTGATTCATGTAAAACTCAAAAGGGCGATTAGCAGCGCCTCGGAAGAAGCGTCAATGGATTACCCTGACTTCCCAAAAGATTCCGATGGATCCGCGAAAGTTGCTTTAATGGGGATCGATCGTTCAATATCGGCCTGGAATATATTATTGCTCTATTTCGACGAGCAAAAAGAACCCATTTTAAAATTAATCGCTTTGCTTGAAAATATAAAAAACAGGGTGGAAATCCGGTTTCCTTGTGCAAGAGACTTTGTGAGACCGGGCTTTGATGAAATTGATCATAAATAGTATCAAACAGAATCTGCTTTGCTTTTGGATTGGTGATTGAAGGCGTCGTTTCGTCCTGCCTCTTTTTTCTTTCCTATTTTCCATTTTCTAATACCCGACTTCCAACTTCCGCCCTCTGACTTCTGTCTTCAGTCTTCCGTCTTCTGGTCCTTTCTCACCGCAGCGGCTCTTTGGCATTCAATGCCCAATTATAGTAAATGTATGAAATTTTAGGATCTTGTTTTAAAAACGCCAGGGTTTCCGGTGCGAGATACGGTTTGATAAAATTCATGACAGAACCTGATTTGGCTTTGAAATCAGCGGCATACCAGTTAAAGAGTTTAGAGAGGAACAGCGTATTTTCCGCACGATCTATCCGGGTCCCCCGCGGTGAATTGATATATTCTCGGGTCTCTTCTTCCAGCTTGGTCTGCACATTCTCTTCGGTGTATGCAAACCTTGGCAGCGGGGGACAGCCCAAGGAAGCGCATACAATGGCAAAATGAGTCCTGGGGTCTTTGAACTTTTTGCGCAGGATTTCATTTTCGATATCATCCTGGCTCAATTTCCGGCCGGCCACGATATGATCCCGGGTAGTAAAAAATTTGGTGGATGTCCACACGCCGGGAAAAAAGGTTTCACGCACGCTCTTTTTGGGCCGCCACTTGATCACTTTATCAATGGTTACGGCATTGTAGGCGTCAATCCAGAAGGCCAACAGGCCGTTGCGGGACATTTTGTCCGTTTGAGCAGTTTTCAAAGATGCCATGTATTCGCCAAAACGCGGGTCCTTTGCGATACCGTTATAATCGACAAGACCTTTATCGTCCACGTACTGTTTAAGAATCCGGTCGAACATAAAATGATCAAAGGTAACCGCATATGTTTTTTGATAAGCACTGCAGACAATGACCATCGAAAACATAAAAACCATTAATTTTCTTATCATTTTTGTATCCTCACAGGTTTTTGGGTTTTGAGCGTTTCCGCTGTCAAAGGATGCAAAGCTTGAGTTGTAATTTATCTTTTCGAAGGTTCGCCATCATGATAATAACCCTATAAAGCTCCTTTACAACCATTGGCAGTTATTGTAGCTTAACGTCTGAATTTCGTATCTACAATCGAAAACTTTGGATTTGGAACCGATTCGAGCAGATGAGCCCAAACACCCATGAAAACGAGCACCATGCCGTAAATATCGCATCCTACCTGAAAAGAGCGGCCGAAATGTCACCTTACAAACGGGCGGTTGTCTGTCCTGTGGGCCGGGACAGCACCGGACGGGTGATGTATTCTCATCTGACGTTTTTGCAACTGGATCGGGAATCCGATTGCCTGGCCCATGGGATGAAACATGCCGGGATCACCTGCGGAACCCGGACCATTTTAATGGTCAAACCGGGCCTGGAATTTTTTATGATTATTTTCGCCCTGTTCAAAATCGGGGCTGTTCCGGTGGTCGTGGATCCCGGAATGGGGATCCGCCGTATGGTCGAATGCTTCAAAGAAGGACGCCCTGATGCATTTATCGGGATTCCACAGGCCCACGTGATTCGGATGTTATATCCCGGATTTTTCAAGACCGTCCGAGTCTGGATAACCGCGGGCAGACGATGGTTTCCGAAAGGGTTGGCTCTGAATCAACTCCGCCAGCTGCCATGGAAACCTTACACCCCGGCGAAAACCCGGGAAAACGATACAGCCGCCATATTGTTTACAACCGGAAGCACGGGTCCGGCCAAGGGTGCAGTGTACACGCATGGAAACTTCGATGCACAGCTGCGTCATATCAAAACCCATCTGGGGTTATCCACGGAAGAAATCGATCTTTCCACTTTTCCGCTTTTTGCGCTGTTTTGGCCGCCGTTGGGAATTACCGCCGTGATTCCGGACATGGACCCCACCAAGCCGGCCCGGGTAAATCCGAAAAAGATTATCGAGGCCATCCAGAGTCAAGGGGTTACCAGTATGTTTGCGTCTCCGGCGCTGTTGAAGCGAGTGGGTGAATACGGCAAAAAGAGAAATATCATATTGCCACCCCTGAAACGGGTCATTTCCGCCGGCGCACCCGTATCCCCATCGGTTATCGAAACGTTTGCATCCATGCTGGTCGAAGGTGCACGGATTCACACCCCTTACGGCGCCACAGAAGCCGTGCCTGTGATATCGATGACCAGTGATGAGATCTTATCTGAAACCCGGAAATTCAGTGAAAAAGGATACGGCATCTGCATCGGTCGTCCCATTAACGATTTGAAAATCCGCATCATAAAAATCAGTGACGATCCTATCCTGAAATGGTCGGACGAGCTTGTGGCTCAAAACGGGGACATCGGTGAGATAACGGTAAAAGGCGATCTTGTCACCCGGCATTACTTTGAGAGGCCTGAAGCGGACGCTCTGGCCAAAATCAATGACAAAGATTCCTTTTGGCACCGAATGGGAGATGTGGGATGGAAAGATTCAAAGGGGCGCATATGGTTCTGCGGCCGGAAAAGCCATCGCGTGATCACCGAAAAGAAAACGCTTTTCACCATACCGTGTGAAGCGATTTTCAACAATCACCCCCAGGTATTTCGAAGCGCCCTTGTGGGGACCGGTCTTCCCAATCGACAGCAGCCGGTGATCTGTATCGAACTGAAAAAGAGCCGTTACAAATTAAACAAAAAGATGCTCAGAAATGAACTTCTTGGGCTTGCGCGGCAAAACGAATTGACAAAAGACATCAAAACCATATTGTTTCACAAGTCGTTTCCCGTGGATATTCGGCATAATTCAAAAATTTTTCGTGAGAAATTAGCGCTGTGGGCCGAAAAGCAAATACGTTAAATAGGACGCAGATTTTCACAGATATACACAGACAGTATTATATTTAGGGGCTTTGCCCCTGATTTAAAAATCTTTCTGATCTGTGTTCATCCGTGTCCAAAAAACAAGACGTTCAATGAAAAATAATGAATCCTTAAATGCCAAATCTCCGCATCGGGTGTTGGTCACCGGTGGCGGCGGATTCTTGGGGAGCGCCATTGTCAAAAGCCTGGTAAAAAGAGGCGATCGTGTTATCAGTTTTTCACGGGGCTTTTATCCGGAGCTTGCGAAAATGGGGGTCGAGCAGATCCAGGGAAACATCAGCGATGCTGCGGCCGTCCAACAGGCATGCCGGAAAGCGGATCTCGTATTCCACGTTGCGGCAAAACCCGGCGTATGGGGAAATTATGCAACCTATTACCGAACCAATGTCCTCGGGACCCGAAATGTGATCGACGCCTGCAAACAGCATCACGTTTCACGGCTTGTTTATACCAGTTCTCCCAGCGTTGTTTTTGACGGCACCGATATGGAAGGTGTCAATGAGTCTGTATCCTATCCTGAAAAATATCTTGCCCATTATCCGAAGACAAAGGCCATGGCCGAACAGATGGTGACGGCGGCGACTGCAAAAGGGTTGAAAACCATTATTTTGAGACCTCATTTAATTTGGGGACCCAATGACAATCACCTGGTTCCGAGAATTATTGAACGGGCGAACCGGCTCGTCAAGGTGGGAAACGGGAGAAACTTGGTGGACACCATCTATATCGACAATGCCGCCGACGCTCATATTCGGGCTGCGGATCAGCTGGAACAATGCCATCATCTTTCCGGAAAGGTGTATTTTATCAGCCAGGATGAGCCTGTTCCATTGTGGGATATGGTCAATAATATTCTAAGCGCGGCAGGGCTTTTTCCGGTTCAGCGGTCAATATCCCGAAATACGGCATGGATGATCGGCGCCGTCCTCGAATTTGTCTATAAAGCGTTCAAGATCCCCGGTGAACCCCGGATGACGCGGTTCTTAGCAGATGAACTTTCCACGGCCCAATGGTTCGATATCAGCGCTGCCAAAAAGGATTTGGGATACGAACCCAAGATCTCCATAGAAGAGGGGCTCTCTCGACTTGAAAAATGGCTTCAGCATCAGACGGAAATGGGAAAGAGGGTAGGGACCAGAGGTCCGAAGTCAGAGGTCCCTGGTTAAATTCGCTGCGCTCGTCTTCTTCGAAGAATTTAACAGGGCAGGCGGAGGTCAGAAGGCGGAGGGCGAAGGGCAGGAATTAGAAAATAGGAAAGAGGAAAGAGAAATAGGAATTTTCAACCGTAAACCGTAAACCGAGAACCTTGATTGGAAGGGAACCCATTTATCATGAAATTGATTGATCTTTTACCCCTTGAAAAATGGAAAGAACTCGAAAAAGAAATTACCCTCAGGTCCGGCCTTGACGCCAATATCTTCGGTATTGACGGGGTCCGGATAACAGACTATAAAAATTGGGCAAACAGGCTGTGCCCTGCCATAAAAGCCACCGATAAAGGACAAAGCTATATCTGTGCGGTCGCGCATATGAATCTGGCGACACAGGCAAAACAAACCCATACTTCCCTGATCGAAGAATGTGACGCAGGGCTGGTAAAAATCATTGTACCGGTGTTTGTTAAGAATGAATTTTTGGGAGCCGTCGGTGCCTGCGGAATGCTGCTTGACAAGGGCGAGGTCGACCCTTTTTTGATCCATATGACCACCGGAATTGATGAAGAAGAGATTGAAAAACTCGCATCTGATATCGGCGAAATTTCACTTGAGAAAGCGCGATCAATCGTCGCAGATATAGAGAAAAAACTATCTGAAATTATTGGCGAATTCGATAAAAAATGAAAAGGCATCTCATTTTTTTCAAATGAGATGCCTTTAATACCGTGTTTGTTTAAAAATTAAGCTTTTCTGACATTCTTGGCCGCAGGTCCGCGATCACTTTGCTCTACGTCAAATGTTACCCTTTCTCCTTCGGCAAGGGTTTTGAAACCATCCATAGTGATAGAAGAGTAATGGACAAAAATGTCTGTCCCATCTTCCTGTTCTATGAATCCAAATCCCTTTTTGTCACTAAACCATTTTACAATCCCATCTGCCATAACCCTAACCTCCTTCTAAATCCTTTCTTTTTAGACCTAGACTTCAGGTCGTCACGCTGGGAAAAGGGAAAGGTCCTTTAGAGCGAAAGCGACCCGCAAGATGCAACATGCCTCCTATTATACAAAAAACAACAAATATCTTAAAATCAAAGGACAAGGCAAAAGTCAAGTTAAAATAGCTATTTTAACAATTTTTAGATGAAATTTCTCAAATATCGCGGCCTGAATTTCCAGATAGGCCGGTGAATGGCAGAGACCGGAAAAATTACCTGAAGTAAAATCATTCTGATATCTTATCTTCTTTGTATTCCAGCCGAGGCGGTTCCTTATCCGTTTTATCGTATTCCAGACGGAGTCTATATTTGTCGATTTCAGCCTGGCGGTCTATGGTTTTTTTAGCCAGAAGATATCTGAGGTATATGATCCATATGAACAGCCCTAAAAAAACGATGCCCGCGGATAAAAAAATCCATTTATATCGGGTGATGGTTTCAGTACCCGTCCGGCCGAGGTAAACGATAAGATTGGGAATGACCCAGTATAAGAAGACCGCAAGGCAAATCAGAAATCCGATGATGAAGATGTTAAATCGGCTGATTGCTGCAATAAACTTTTCAAACCGGTATTCATATTCCATATTTTTCGAACCGGGTTTATCCGGGATTTTTTCCTCCCTCGAAAAAAGTGACTGGTATGCCCGCACGAAAAAAGCAAATAAAAGAAACGCGCCCACCGGAATTCCGACAGCCGCCGCAAACCAGGCCCTGAAGGGGAAAGGGATGTCTTTGGTGACAAGTTTGACATGGTACTGTTTAAACGGACCGAATGTTTTTTCAAAATAGTATCTGTTGAATTCGCTCAGGTTTTTGCCATCTGTCTCGTGGATGATATTGCCGCTATCATCCATCACTTGGAGCCGCGATTTATGGCCGGATTTCATGGCTGCAAGGGCAAAAATTTCGAGTTCGATCAAAAAAAGAACCACTGAAATAATAATAAAAATCGTCTTGTTTTCTCTCATGAAAGACGTTATATTTTGTGTTTTCGGCATTCTGTTTTCCGGATGATTTTAATACAATGCTAATTCTGAATCGGCGTTTTTGAAAATTTAGGTGTTTGAGTAGAGACGCCATAATCGGAAAATAATTTATCATAACGATGACGCCGGATACAAGTCTTAAGTTTTCATGCCGGCGCATGCATATGTACTCAAATGGAGACCGCATGATGAAAAAAATTGTGATTTCAGTTCTCGGTCAGGATCGCCCGGGAATTATCGCCGCTATTACAAAGGCCTTGTTCCTCGCGGACTGCAATATCGAAAACGTGAGCCAGACGATTTTGCAGGCGGAATTTTCGGGCATATTCATCGCTTCAATACCGGCGGATCGATCCGCCTTGGATCTTCGTTCTCATTTGGAAAAAGCATTGATGCCGCTCAAGCAGCATGTGTATGTGAAATATCTTGAATATGACAAGGGAGATTATCCTTTTGATGAAAGCGAGCCGTTTATTATCGTTACCAAAGGTCCGGATCGCAAGGGTCTCGTTGCCGGCATTACCGAAGTTATCGCACAGTACGGCGCAAATGTCACCAATATGCAGGCTGTTTTCGAAGGCGGAGACGATCCCGATAAAAACATCATGATTTACGAAGTCGACATTCCGACCCAAATCGACCAGCAGAAATTTCACGAAGATTTGAGAAACCGAGCCAATGAGCTCGGACTGAATCTCAGTATTCAGCATCGGAATATCTTCAAGGCCATCAACAGAATCTAATCCGATTTTCCAAGAGGTACGACATGTTAACGGGTAGAGAAATCATTTCAACACTTGAAATGCTCCAAAACGAACATTTGGATGTTCGAACGGTAACATTGGGCATCAGTCTATTGGATTGTGCCGACAGTGATTTAAAAACGTTCAAAGATAACGTCATGAAAAGGATTACAACCCTTGCCAAAGACCTGGTAAAGGTTTGTAACCAGGTTGGAGACAAGTACGGCATCCCGGTGGTCAACAAAAGAATTGCGGTCAGCCCTATTGCCGTGGTGGGCGCCCCTTTTTCTTCGCCACAGCTTGTTGAAATCGCCAAATCACTCAACGCGGCGGCCGAAGCGGTTGATATCGACTTTATCGGCGGTTTTACGGCACTTGTTGAAAAGGGGATGGCCAAGGGAGACCGGGAGCTGATCCGCGCAATTCCACAGGCACTCGCCGAAACAGAGCGGGTTTGCGCTTCCGTCAATGTTGCATCGACCCTGGCCGGTATCAATATGAATGCCGTTCTGAGAATGGGCAAAGTGATCAAACAGGCTGCTGAATTAAGCAAAGAAAAAGACGGTATCGCCTGCGCCAAACTTTGCGTTTTTGCCAATATCCCCCAGGATATTCCGTTTATGGCCGGCGCTTATCTCGGCATCGGCGAACCCGATGCCGTCATCAACGTCGGCGTCAGCGGCCCCGGTGTTGTCAAAAAAGCCATCGATCGCGCCCTTGAATCAGAGGATAAAATTGATTTGGGACGCATTTCCGAAATTATTAAGCGCACGGCCTATAAAGTGACTCGGGTCGGCGAGTTGATTGGAAGGGAGGTGGCCGAAAATCTGAATATCTGTTTCGGCGTGGCGGACCTTTCCCTGGCCCCAACACCCCATGTCGGAGACAGTGTGGGTGAAATATTTCAAAGTCTGGGTCTTCGAAGTATCGGTGTCCCCGGGACGACGGCTGCACTGGCACTTTTAAATGATGCCGTTAAAAAAGGGGGTGCATTTGCAAGTTCACATGTCGGGGGATTGAGCGGTGCATTTATTCCGGTCAGTGAGGATCTCAATATCGGCAAGGCCGCTGAAGAAGGCTATCTTTCCCTAGAAAAGCTTGAGGCCTTAACCAGCGTATGTTCAGTGGGGCTGGACATGGTTGCCATCCCGGGAGATACTTCCGAAGATACCATCTCGGCAATCATTGCAGATGAAATGGCCATTGGGGTCGTCAACAAAAAGACCACCGCCGCGCGCCTGATTCCGGTACCCGGGAAAAAAGCAGGGGAGCGGGCTTTTTTCGGAGGTCTTTTGGGTGAATCCGCTATTGTTTCGGTGAACAATGCAAAAGGGGCAAATCCTTTTATCAGACTTGCCGGCCGTATTCCCGCCCCCATTCACAGTCTGACAAATTGAGATCTTTTCGGCTTGTGACCGAAAATTCAAGCCACCCGCTTTGCGGGTGGTGGTTGACCCCCGGAACCGGCAGGTTTATTCTTTCGGATGACAATCGTTACAACTGGTCGGAAGGGTTTGTTCCTTTTCTTGCAGCGCCCTGTATGACATCTCCAATTTTTTCTGCTTGGCTATTATTTTCTTGTGACACCCGATACAATTTTCGTGATAGGCATATTTGTAATATTTTATTCCTTCTTTCGTGTAAGCCAGATAATGTGTCGGATTTTTTGGTGATTTCAAAAGATCATGACAATTTGATGTGGTGCAATTGGTAATTTTAGCGTTACCTTCCCATTTGTGATGGCATGTCCGGCAGTCATAGGTAAAATGTTTGCCGTGATTGAATTTGACCGAAGACCTTTCCTGCTTGACCGATGGGGGTGGTTTGAGCACGATGACGCCCATGGGGACGCACATATCTTCAAGGGCTTTTTTTGATTCGCTTTTATCCTGTCCGGAAACATTCAGCGCCATTCCGAAAATAAAAAACACCGCCAGACACAATACCCCAACCTGTAATTTGCGCATCCTCTTCCTCCTCATTAAAAACTATGTTAAAAATTTCAAAAAATATATTTTCACGGGAGATCTACAACATACTGCAAACAAAATAATTTATTGAGGCTTGGTTTTTTCAGCTTCTTGAAGCAGGCTGTATTGAAATAAGACAACACTTATGCTAAATAATAATAAAAATTTCAATGAAAAAAGTGATACCGAGCACTTTTTTTTAAAAACACAGTCTAAGGATAACCTAAGATGAAAATTACTTTTTACGGCGCGGTACGGGAAGTCACAGGCTCCATGCATCTCATCGAAACCCAAGACAATCGTATTTTACTCGACTGCGGTATGTTTCAAGGGCGGCGAAACGAGACCAATGAAAAGAACAGAACCCTTCCGGTCGACCCGGCAACCATCACCAACGTCGTGCTCTCCCACGCGCATATCGATCATTCCGGCCGGATTCCCATTCTGACGAAAAACAATTTCAACGGCCGCGTAATCTGTACACGGGCAACGGCAGACGCCAGTGTTTTCCTTCTCATGGATTCAGCGCATATCCAGGAATCGGATGCCGATTATCTGAACTATAAAACCGTTCGATCTTTTCTATCCGAATCGAATGTCTCAGGTCCGAATAAAAAAATTTCCAAGAAAAAACTCGATCATATTAAAAAAGAACTGAAAAAAGAGGGTCACCGGATCAACACCGAAAAAATTAACGAATTCCTTGCAAAATATCGTCTCGAAGGGGTGACGCCGCTGTACAGCATCGAGGATGCACAAAACGCGCTCGGGTCTTTTGAGGGGTATCCCTACCGTACACCGGTAACCATCGGAAACAAAGCCGTTTGCACATTTTATGAGGCGGGTCATATCTTGGGGTCGGCCATATCCATCCTTAAATTCAATGAAAACGGCCGATCATATACCATTTGTTATACCGGGGACATCGGCAGGTTCGATAAGCCGATCATTAAAAACCCTGCGCTTCGATTTTTAGACGGCGACCTTGACATTGATTTGATGATTATGGAAAGTACTTACGGGGATCGCCTGCACGAACCATTGAAGGATTTAAAGCCCCGGCTGAAGGAAATTTTCACCGAAACGTTTGAAAGGAAAGGGACGGTAATTATACCGGCTTTCGCCTTTGGACGCACCCAGGAGCTGTTGTATATGATTCATGAATTATACAACGATGGCGAAGTTCAACGGATGCCGATATATGTGGACAGCCCGCTGGCCGCCCACATTACACAGGTCTTTGCAGAACATCCTGAGGTTTATGACAATGAAACCCATGAAACCTTTTTAAAGAAAGGGATGAATCCGTTCTTTTTTGAATCGGTTCATTTTGTCGGTTCGGTGGAAGAATCCATGGCCCTGAACCGGGAAGAAAAACCGCACATCGTCATCGCAGCGTCGGGAATGTGTGAAGCCGGTCGCATCCTGCATCATCTGCGCCATAAAATCCACAACCCCCGGCATACGATTCTCATTGTCGGTTATATGGCAAAAAACACGCTGGGATGCCGCATTCTCGATCAGGGCGAAGCCTATGAAAAATCAGGACGAAAAGGTCCGCCCCCGCTATTGAAATTTTTAAACAAAACATATCCTTTAAAGGCACATGTTGAAAAGTTGGACGGCTTTTCCGCCCATGGCGATAAAAACGAGATGATCTGTTTCCTCAAAAAAGCCAATCTGAAAATAAAAAAAATTGCCGTGGTTCACGGCGAGGAAGATCAATCCCTGGCATTTGCAAAATATCTGCAAGATGAAGGCTTCCAGGCGTTCGTACCCCATCCGGGGGACACGATTCACGTGGACCCCGATCGATGAAAAAAGCTCAAGGCTCAAATCTGAAAGCTCAAAGTTCTCGGGGAAACAATTCACATGGAATCGGGTCAAATGCCGATGCCGTACTTCAGAATAAAGACTTTTCTTTTTGGGCTGTCGCTTTTTCGACATTTATCTGCATGCTCTTCGGCGCCAATGCCGTGGCCATTAAAATCAGCCTTAAAGGCCTGGGGGTATTTACCACGGCCGGCATCCGATTCGGCATTGCCTCCATAGCTATTTTCTTGTGGGCCAGAATCACCGGACGATCCTTTAGCATTAAAAAGGGACAAATCCATCAACTGATAATTATCTCCGTGATTTTTACCACCCAGCTTTCTTTTTTCTACCTTGGGCTCAGTAAAAGCAATGCGTCCCGCGGAACGCTTCTGGTGAATTTCCAACCTTTTTTTACCATGTTTCTTGCGCATTTTTTTATTCCCGGCGATCGGATTACCAAACGGAAAATCATGGGCCTTTTGATGGGGTTTGTAGGGGTTGCTTTTGTGTTTTTAGAGAAAAAAGGTGTGAAGAGCAATTTGAACGCCGGGGATTTGATGATCCTGGCGGCCGCCTTTCTCTGGGCTTGCAATGCAGTTTATACTAAACGGGTCATCTCCGCCTTCCAACCGTTTATGATCGTCCTTTTCCCGATGATATTTTCCGTGTCCTTCTTTTTTTTGGGAGGTGTTTTGTGGGATCGACGCATGATTGGCTTTGTCGATGTCGAAATTATCGGGGCGATGGCATATCAAAGCCTGATTGCGGCAACATTCGGCTTTGTGGCCTGGAACAGTATGCTGCAAAGATATGGCGCCGTGGCCTTGCACTCCTTTGTCTTTGTTATGCCCATCACCGGCGTCTTGCTGGGAGGGCTGATCTTAAAAGAACCGATTACCATTAATATCGTTATCGCAATGGTCCTGATCGTTTCCGGAATTTTGATGATCCACTATAAACAAAAAAAGCCAATGCCGCTGTATCCCTTGGGGAGAAACGTTTAACCACTTCCAAGACCTACTGTTGAAAAAAATATACAGCAGTGCTAATAAAGATCATTATACAACCCAAAGCGCCTATGCAAAAAAGGCCAAACCATGTCCAACCCATTTCAAAATTTCCGCTTTAATCTGGCTTCAAAACTGATTCTATCCGTAGGACTCATCCTGCTATTGAGTCTATCGACGTGGGCCTATTTCAACATTAAATACCAGACCCAAAAGATCATGAAAGATATCATGGTGGAAACCGACAGGTTAAGCAATACCATCATTCTCGGAACCCATTATGCCATGATGTTGAACTCCAGAGAGGACATCAATCATATCATCAACAATATCAGCAAACAGAAAGAGATCGATACGATTCGCATATACAATAAAAAGGGACAAATAAAATTTTCAAACCGCCCTTCGGAACTCAACCTGATGACCAATATCAAAGCCGAAGCCTGTGATGTGTGCCACCGGAAAGATCCGCCGCTGGTCGAACTCGGGTTGTCGGAAAAAAGCCCGAATCTTTTCTTCTTCAAAGGGTCATCGCCTTTTAGGAATTATCAGCCCCATTCGAAATGAAAGGGGCTGTTCGTCCGATGCCTGCCATGTGCATCCTCTGGGAAAGAAGATCCTGGGGGCGCTGGATGTGGTGGTCTCTCTGGAACAGACGGATAAAAGCATCGCTTTTCTTAAAGACAGTAACATTGCCCTGGCTGTTTTTGCGTTTCTGATCACATCCGCCATGATCTTTATCTTTGTGCTGAAGTTTGTCAATCAGCCCATAAAAAAACTGATCGATGCCAGTCATCTTATCGCAAGGGGCGAGTATTTGAGTAATATCGACATCAATCAAAATGACGAAATTGGCCAGTTGTTCGTGGCCATCAACAAAATGGGCAAAAAAATCGCCGCCAAGCAGGCTGAACTCAAAAGACAGCGAGACGAATACCAGGATCTCTTTGAGCTGGTTCCCTGTTTGATCACTATTCAGGACAAAAATTATCAGTTTGTCAGTTACAACAAAGAATTTGAAGAAACGTTTAATCCAACACCCAATGATTTCTGCTTTCGTGTCTATAAACAGCGTGAGAAAAAATGTGAGTCCTGTCCGGTGGAAAAGACATTCAAGGACGGGAGATCTCATTACGGCCAGGAAACAGGCAAGGACAAGTACGGCAACATCACGTACTGGCTCGCCAGGACATCTCCCATTCAGGACGCCCGGGGAAACGTCGTTTCGGTCATGGAAGTGTGCCTCAATATTACCCGGATGAAGCAGCTGGAAGAGCGGCTTGAAAAATCCGAAAGAAAATATTATGCCATTTTCGACAATATCCCAAACGCTGTTTTTGTTCTGAACCTGAATACCCTTGAAATTCTCGACTGCAATAAAAGCGTCAAAGATATGTATGGATTCGAAAAAGAAGAGATCACCGGGAAATCCTTTCTGGATTTGTTTCTGGATGAGGAAAAGGATCATTATGCGTTTAAAATCATGACATCTGCCTTCATTAACCAGGTAAAGCAGATCGACAAAAACGGTAAGCCCCTTTTTGCAGCCATCTGGATATCCTTGTCCGAATTTTTGGAACAAAAAGTACTTCTGGTAACCGCCAGCGATATCACCAAACGGCTTGAAGCCGAACAGCAGCTCATTCACGCCGGCAAGATGGCAACACTGGGGGAGATGGCCGCCGGCATTGCCCATGAATTGAACCAACCTCTTTCGGTGATTAAAGCCGCCGGCAGCTATTGCTTGAAAAAAGCGCAAAATAACGCGGGCATCGAAGACAAAGACTTTGTCTTAATGCTCGAAAAGATCGATCGCAACGTGGATCGCAGCGCTGACATTATCGGCCATATGCGGCAGTTCGCACGAAAATCCGATGTGGTGCTGGCCGAGGTTCAGGTCAACGACGTGTTGAAACGAGCCTATGATATTTTCAGCCAACAGCTCAAAATCGTGGGCATTGAGGTGACCTGGGATATCGAACAAGATCTGCCGACCATCATGGCGGATTCCAGCCGGCTGGAACAGGTGTTTATCAACCTTCTTTTAAATGCCAGAGATGCCATAGAAGAAAAGTGGTGGTCTCCGGAACCCGCCATGGGCACGAAAAAAATTACACTCAGAACGGCATTGGAAGGGAAGACGGTAATTGTTGAGGTCAAAGATACGGGTAAAGGGATTTCAGAAGATATCGCCGATAAACTATTCGAGCCTTTTTTTACCACCAAGCAAGTGGGCAAAGGAACCGGTCTGGGTCTTTCAATCAGTTATGGCATTATCAAAGACTGCCACGGGGAAATTAAGGCGACCACGAACGAACAAGGGGGAACCAGTTTTCGCATCACTTTCCCCGCAAAGGAATCCAAACAATGAAAAAAACCATTTTACTGGTTGATGACGAGGACGATCTCCGGGAAGTTTTGGATATCTCTTTGTCCGATATCCGGGTATGATGTTCTGACCGCTGAAAACGGCGCTCAGGCCATGAGCATTTTAAAAGAGACCGACGTTCCGGTGGTCATCACCGATATCAAAATGCCCGGCATCGACGGCATAGAGTTGCTTCGGAAAGTCAAAGGTTACAATCCGGAAACAGAAGTCATTATGTTGACGGGTCACGGGGATTTGGATCTTGCCATAAAAAGTTTAAAGCATGAGGCAACCGATTTTGTGACAAAACCGATCAACGATGATGTGCTGGAAATGGCGATTCAAAGGGCCTTTGATAAAATCTTAATGCGGCAAAAGTTAAAAGAATATGATCGCAACAGGGCGATGTACGATCTGTTCATCAACGAGCTGATTCAGGAAGATGTCATGATCATCGGATCCGATTACCGGATTCTCGATATCAATGAAACCCTTCTTAAAAAATTGGGTTTACAGCGAAAGGAAGCGGTCGGTCGATACTGTTATGAAATTACCCACAGGTTGACCCGGCCATGTTCCGGAGAAGATCATAAATGTCCCCTTGAAGAAACACTCAAGACCCGGAAACCGACAAAAGAAACCCATATCCACAAAGATAAAGACAATAAAAATGTCTATTATTCAATTTCCGCGTACCCGTTTTTTGAAAACGGCGAGATCATCGGCGCCATTGAGCTTTCCCGTGATATTACCACGGATATCAATACCCGGCATGCGATGATGCAACAGGACAAACTGGCCTCCATCGGCCGGTTGTCTGCCGGCGTTGCCCATGAAATCAATAACCCGCTGACCACTATCCTGACAACGGCCATGTTGATCCAGGAAGATATCGATCCGAAAAGCCCCATGCATGAGGAACTGGGAATCATCACCAATGAGGCGCTTCGCTGCCGAAAGATCGTTTCCAGTCTTCTCGATTTTGCCCGTCAAACAAAACCAGCCAAAAAATATCACAACATCAATGACATCATTGATGAATGTATCCGGCTCACCCGAAAACAGGCTGAATTCAAGGATATAAGATTACAAAAAACGCTTTTCGAAAAAGTTCCGGAATTGTTGCTGGATAAAGAACAGATGCAGCAGGCGCTCATCAATCTTATCCTTAATGCCACCGACGCCACTGAACCCGGAGGTCAAATTGAAATTTCAACGGCCGTTTTGCCGGACAACCAATTTGTGACCATAACAGTGAGCGATACCGGCAAAGGGATTACCAACGAGGTCATCGATAAAATATTCGAACCTTTTTTTACCACCCGGGAAATCGGGACCGGCCTTGGTTTGGCCATTACACACGGTATCGTCGGACGGCACGGCGGCGACATCAGCGTTCAAAGCCGGCCGGATCACGGCACGGCATTTACCATCAGGCTCCCTATTAACCAAGGAAATCAAGATGGCCGCTCCGTAAACCGCTGATTCTCATTATCGATGATGAGCCGGCGATCTGCCGGAACTGCGCCAAAATACTCTCTAAAATGGATTATGACGTTCGGTATGCGCTGAACGGACATGAGGCATTGAAAATGATAGACGACACGGTATTCGACGTGGTGGTCACCGATTTAAAAATGAGCAATGTGGGCGGTATGGAAGTTCTCCGGCGATTGAAAGTGTCTTGTCCGGAAACCATGGCCATCGTTATTACCGGTTATGCCAGCGTGTCTTCGGCCGTTGAAGTGATGAAGATCGGTGCTTTCGATTACCTGCCGAAACCTTTCACGCCCGTGGAGCTGCGTACGATTGTTCGACAAGCCTTGATCCAGAAAGAGATGCTGATTCAAAACAGGCAGCTTCTGGAACAGAAGCAGCGCCGAAAATCCTTTTCTCATCAACTGATCGGGGAGAGTCCGAAGATTAAAAAGGTCATTTCCATGGTTCAAAAGGTCGCTCCCACCGACGCGACGGTACTGGTCTACGGGGAAAGCGGAACCGGCAAGGAGCTGATTTCAAGGGCCATTCATGCCAACAGCAACAGAAGCACCAATGTATTTTTTGCCGTCGATTGCGGAACCTTGTCGGAATCCCTACTGGAAAGCGAGCTTTTCGGATATACCAAAGGGGCGTTTACCGGCGCGGATCATGATAAGGAAGGTATCTTCAAACTGGCGGACGGCGGCACCGTGTTTCTCGATGAAATCAGCAATATCAGTCTGAGCGTTCAGAGTAAGCTGCTGAGATTTTTAGAGAACAGAGAATTTCTGCCGTTGGGGAGCACCCGGATCCAAAAAGTGGATGTACGGTTGATTTTTGCCACCAATCAGAATCTTGAAGAAATGGTGAAAGGGGGGTCTTTCAGACAAGATTTTTATTATCGCATTTTCGTATATCCGATCCTTATTCCTCCGTTAAGAGAGAGAAGGGAAGATATTTTACCCATTTCCTATCATTTTCTGCATCAGTTTTGTCTTGATGTCGGAAAAAAGATCGTTGGGTTCGATGACGATGCCGCGGCGCGCCTGGCCGGGTATGATTGGCCGGGAAACATCCGGCAACTGAGGAATATTATCGAACGGGCGGTCATTTTGTGTGAAAAAGAAAAAATTACCCGTAAAGAGCTTCCGCTCTTGGGAGAGATGGCAGACATCGAAGAATTGATCGACCATGTTCCTGAAACCAATGAAGCCCTTAAACAGATCAAAAAAGAAATTCGTCAGAAGGCGGTGATGAAGGTTGAGAAAAATTTCATCATGAATGCCTTGATGAAAAACGATTGGAATATCACCCAAGCCGCCCGTAAGGTGGGGCTTCAAAGAACGAACTTTCAAACATTGATGAAAAAACACAACATTACGCTCCCTCGGAATACAAAACCGGATACTTAATTTATCGACAAATTTGAATTAATTTAGAATTCTTAACTCAAAATTGCAGTTTTAAGTTCGGATGTTTAAGTTGCCGAACCATGGAACCAAGAACCTGGAACCTTTATATACATAACATATACCCTGTATATTTTTATTATACAACCTGTGACATATTTAAAAGGCCTCCGCAAGACGAGCGCCGGCGGATATCAACCCCTTCGCGCTGAGGGTTGCATTTCAATAAAATTGTTAAAATTCATTAGGTTATATCAGTAAATCCTCTTGATCCTGCATTCGACCTCCTTCAATACATTTTTTTTTCGATTCATGTTCAACTGTATACTTATTTTATACAATCAATTTTGGAAAAGAATCAGGTTTCAATATAATACATGTTATTTCAATAGGATATAATCAATCGTCGCATCTGGCATACTTCATGCAAAAGATTCGGTCAAAAAGAGCATCAACAGAAAAAACAGATGAACATATAAATAATTTGGACAGAAGATTTATCAAAGGAGGAAATATGGCAACCGCAACAAAGATAATGGTCGTTGATGACGAAAAGCAAATTTGTCAAAATGTCGAAAAAATCCTTTCAAAAAATGATTACGAGATTGTTCACGCGACCAGCGCCAAAGAAGCCCTGGAAAAGATGGCGAAAGAATCCTTTGCGCTGCTCATTTCCGATATCGTGATGCCGGAAATGAACGGGCTGGAATTATTGAAACTGATCAAAAAGGAATGGCCGTTGACAAAAGCGGTGATGATGACCGCCTATGCTTCCACCGATACAGCCGTTAAAGCGATACGTTTGGGCGCTCTGGACTATATTTCAAAACCGTTTACGCCGGATGAGCTGAGATCGACGGTGGGTCTGGCCCTGTCCGGAAAATTGGTTGAAGCCCCCACCACGGAAAAGGAAAAAGAGATTATCGATGTCGATATCCCCTTTGACAGAGAAGAGGTGGCGAAATATGCCGGTGACGACTTTGCCGACAAACTCGGGCCTTCCGATATGCCGGTGGTGGAGGCCGCTCCCGAAACATTGGAGAATTACTGCGCCGTGGGGAATATGGTGTGTGATATTTTCAAAAAATTGGGGAATACCTGTAAAGGCGGTACCAAGACCGGTGAATGCCCGCAACTGAAATCCAAAAAGAAAAAGGGCGCCAAAGCAAAAGGCTTTGATGCCAAAAAATTGATCGGGATCGACTATCCGTTCAATTACGAAGAAGTCGCCTCCGTTACCGGTCCTGAATATGTGCTGAATCTACAGCATGAAGGCGTATCCTTTATACCCTATGAGCAGCTCAAAAAGAATGTTGCGCAAATGATGGAACAAGCATCCGCAGCGTCGGCAGATGTCATTGAATTTCCGAAGGAGGCCGCGAAGGCAAAGATTTTGGTGATTGACGATGAAGTCGCCGTCAACAACAATATTCGCAAAATACTCTCAAAGAAAAATTTTCATGTGGATCAGGCGGTGTCTAAAGCCGAGGCCCTTGAAAAGATCGAAGAAAAAGAATATGCGCTGGTGTTGTTGGATCTGAAGATTCCCGAAGTGAAAGGCCTGGAACTTTTAACGGCGATTCGGGACAAAAGACCCGAAACCATGGTCATTATCATTACCGGATATGCCAGTATCGAAACCGCCGTTGAAGCATCGAGGATGGGCGCGGTCGATTACCTTCCCAAGCCATTTACGCCCGAAGAAATCCGCAATGCCGCTGAAAAAGCCTTCCGGCTTGCCGCTTAAACCTTCCTGAGCGTCTTCCGGACCTGTCTATGCGGATTTGGAAGACGCTCAAAAAACATCGTTAAGAAGATATTTCAAAACCTGCCAAGCGCAAAGCTTGCGTCATTAATCCTGATAAATACTTCTTCCGATATCGATAAAATAACCGGAAAGACGCCTTGACTCAGTCGCAGCGTAGCGACGGTATGTCTCTCTTTTCAACCGAATGATTGTTTGAAGGGCTTTAGCACACGTTTCAGTCGGTTGAAAAGAGAGACATACCGTTGCGGAGCGTATTCCTTAATATCGGAATTCAAATACGTTTGCCCGGATAAAATAAGTTGAATGATCGATCACAGTCGTGTATAGTAGTTATAAGACGCATCGCAACAGTCGCAAAATGGATCCAGTTCGAGGCCTTTTTAAAAGTATTTATAAAAGGAGGGGATTATGCCGACTTACGAATTCATTTGCGAAAAATGTAAAAAGCTCTTTACCTTGATGTTGAAGATTTCAGAGTATGAAAAGAAAAAGTTTCAATGCCCGAAATGCAAGAGCAAAAAAGTGAAACAGCAGATTACTTCTTTTCAAACGATTACATCCAGTAAGAGCTGACGCCTCACGGTGTTTCAGTTCAACCTGTGCCGCAAATAGGTGAACCGTCGTTGGGTTTTATCGTTTTGTATACCCATGGCGAGCGCTTTTAGTGCGCCCACCATCACTACCAAACTTCGGCCTCTTGTTACGGCGGTATAAATCAGATTGCGCTGGAGAAGAATATAATGCTGCGGAAGGACGGGGATCACTACTGCCGGATATTCGGAACCCTGTGACTTATGTATGGAAATGGCATAGGCTAAAACCAGTTCATCCAGTTCGTAAAACTCATACGCGACATTCCGGCCGTCAAACAACACCGTAATTTCGTTTTCATCCGGCTGAATACCGGCAATCCTGCCGATGTCGCCGTTGAACACTTCCTTGTCATAATTGTTCCGTATCTGCATGACCTTATCGTTTACCTTGAAATTGCGGTTTCCCCGTATGATTTCGATTTGGGAAGGGTTCAGACTTTTTTGCAGTTTTGTGTTGAGATTGTCCGCCCCCACCACCCCTTTATGCATGGGTGTCAACACCTGGATATCGTCCACGGGATCAAAGCTAAACCGTTTGGGGATGCGCTCTTTGGTCAATTCCAGAATGATCTCTGACACTTTTTCAGGATCTTCCTGTTGAATAAAATAAAAATCGCTGTCCGGGACATGGTCCTCAAATGTGGGAAGAATACCGTTGTTGATTTTATGGGCGTTGACGATAATCCGGCTTTCTCGGGCCTGTCTGAAAATTTCCTTCAGTTCCACCACCGGGATGACATCGGATGCGATTATATCATTTAGCACATTACCCGCACCCACCGAAGGCAGTTGGTTGATATCCCCCACCAGGATAACCGTGGCAAAGGTGGGTATGGCCTTTGTTAAATGATGCATCAGAACGGTGTCGATCATGGAAACTTCGTCCAGGATGAGAAGATCGCAGCTAAGCGGCTTTTCTTCGTTCTTTTGAAAGCCCCCCTTGGCAAAACTGTACTCCAGGAGTCGATGGATGGTCTTGGCTTCATGACCGGTGGCCTCACTCATTCGTTTTGCGGCTCTTCCCGTGGGTGCGGCCAACAGTATTTTGATCTTGAGCTCGGAAAGGATTTTTAAAATCGCAGTGATGATGGTGGTTTTGCCGGTGCCCGGCCCGCCTGTAATGACCATGATCTTGTTTTCGAGAGCCCATCGTACGGCTTTTGCCTGATTTTCCGCCAGGCGGATATTCAGTCGCTCCTGGACCCATTTGAGAGCGTTTTCTGCATTGACGCTGCGGATGGATCTGGGTGCGGCGGACAGCGTCTTCAATCTCGCGGCGATGCCGGTTTCACACAGGTAATACTTGGTCAGGTAAACCCCTTTGTTGTTTTCTTTAAAGTCATCGATACTTTCATTCAAATCCTCAAGAACGATTTGTTTATTCATTGCGAGATTGCCGATGCCCTTGACAATCGCATCTCTTTCGACATCCAGCGTCTCCCGGCTCTTCTTGACAAGAGATTCATACGGGTAAAAAACATGGCCGTCATCCGACAGTTGATGAAGCACATAGAGGATGCCGGCTTCAATCCTTTTGGGCGAGTCTTTCGGGAAACCGAGTTTTTCGGCAATGCTGTCGGCGGTCACAAAACCGATGCCGAAAATATCCATTGCCAGGCGATACGGGTTTTCGTTGACTATGGCGACGGATCGATTGCCGTACTGCTTAAATATTTTCGTAGCATAACCGGAACCGACGCCGTGGGACTGGAGAAACAGCATGACATCACGAATTTCTTTCTGTTCCGCCCACGCATTCTGAATCATGGCAATGCGCTTCTTGCCGATACCTTCAACCATGGACAGTTTTTCGATGTCATTTTCGATGACATCCAGCGTTTTTTCCCCGAATTGTTTAACGATGCGGCAGGCAATCACCGGCCCCAGGCCTTTGATGAGTCCGGAACCGAGGTATTTTTGAATGCCGAAAATCGTTGCCGGGATTGCAGTCTTGTATTCCGTTACCTTGAACTGCTCACCGAACTTGGGATGGGTGACCCATTCACCCCGCATGTTCAACATTTCCCCGGGAGTCGGCGACATCAAATATCCCACCACGGTGACCAGGTCCGGCCGCCCGTCAATCTTGATCCTGGCAATGGTATAGCCATTCTCCTCATTGGTGAAAGTAATTTTTTCAATTTGACCTGAAAGTTCTATTTCCATAATGTTCTTTCGACTAGACCCAGTCGGGTAATTTGATGCCGAATCCCAGTTCACTGCTTGGAATAAAACATTTAATGTCGACGACAGGGGAACCGTCGCGTGCATCGATCTTTTCGATAAAAATGGTGGTATCCTTTATGGACAGTATTTTACAAATAGACAGCCCGATCAGATTGGGCCTTAGGGGTGAATGGGTGGCAAAGATGCCCGTTAACGGGATTTGTTTGTTTTTTCTTGGATGCACCTGCATGGTTTTTCTTTTCTCAGGGGTATCATTTTCATGAAACCAGTATAAGACGGCAATATGCGAAAAACCATCCAGCCCCAAAAACGCGTCACGATATGCCGGGTCAATTTCGATCCGGACGTTGTCGGCTTCTTTTCTGATAATGCCCAAGGGGACAATATAAAAGCGATTTTTCATTTATCTTCTCCTTTTCGCCATTGATTCTCTCAAGTCGACGGAAACTTTTCAAGACCTATCACCGGTAATACCCAAAAAAAATAAAGAATCCTGATACAAGCTCCGCCATAAAGCCAATTTGCTTTGTTGAAACGTCACTAAAATTTATCGTTTTTCAAAAATTGGAAACAGGAATTAGAAAATAGAAAAAGATTTTCAACATTAAATGTTGAATGATCAACGACCTGTTGCCCCATTGCCGGTAGTATGGTATATGCGTAATCAAATTCGTTTTAAAGCATCCATGGAATGCCATAAAAAGATTTGACCAAAGGAAGATGATATGAAATTTTTTATTGCAGAACAAAACATCGGGGATGACGCCACAAAAGAACATGCCGAAAAACTAATCGAAATACTCAAAGCAAAAGGCTGGGATGTTGAATACGGGGTTAAACGGAATAAAGCCACCGACGTCTCGGAATTTGGGAAGGAGGAAGAGATCCAGTCCAAATTTGCCGATGATTTTATGGCCTGTCTTTCCGATCTATTTCCTCTCCCGTAATGAATAACAAATAACCAATAACTTCAATTGATTGGTTTCCGATCAATTGAGACGGCAGCCATCTCAAGAACCATTTCGGAATCGGTCATATTCGATGTTCTATCGCATTGAAAATTTAGTCATCCGTTCCCCTTACAGCATCAGGGAGTTTCAGTGCCGTTTTTCAAAAGGCGGGCAGGGTCCACCGGTATGGTCCCGACTGTCACGCCCCAATGCAGATGAGGACCCGTGGCGCGCCCTGTTTTGCCCACCCGGCCGATGACGGCGCCTTGCTTAACCACGTCTCCTTCTTTAACCAAGATGCGATTTAAGTGCATGAAGATCGATTGCACGCCCAGGCCGTGGTCGATGATCAGCGTATTTCCCATCAGATACATGTCCCGGGCCGCGAGCCGGACAATGCCGTTCGACGGGCAACGAACCAATGCATTCATGGCAGCGGCGAAGTCGAGGCCGTTATGGGGGCTGCGCGGTTCACCGTTCAATATCCGCTGGCTGCCGAATACGCCGGTGATAGGCCCTTTGACAGGAGCGATAAAACCTCCATTTAAAAAAAGCGGCACAAGATGCGCCATGGATAGGCGAAAGGATCGAACTTTTTGATTGTCGTCTCGGATCCGCTTTACATTTTCCGGCGACGGATTGACATAAGTGTTGGGCAAGCCGTCAATGCGCTGGATCGGCCAGGGGTATGCCAGCACCCGGATAATCTTGGACACTTTCTTTCCGCCGGTCTTCGACCAGACCCAAATATCCTTTTTCCTTAGACGCGAAACACCGATGACAAAATAGCCCCGGCTGCTTACGGGGAAAGGTTTGCCGTTGACATAAACCGTGGACGGCGGTTCGACCTTGCCCATGATCATATCGCCTTGATAGGATGTGTCCGGTAAACTGATTTGCAAAACCTGGCAAATGGATGTGTTTACCGAAAATAAAAACAGGAGCGTCATTATCAACAATTGTTTCATCGTGTTCATTCATACAGGAAATTGCCCAATTTGACAAACCTTAAAAGAGCGACTCGCGGCATGTTATGGTTTCGCCGCTTGACAAAAATTGTTCCGCAGCCATAAAATATCCGTAGTTCTGAATTTAAAAAAAAATCAGGGTAGGTTGTTTTACACCGATTCGCGGGATCACCAGTTTTATTCCGGGTTTTTCCCCGGCGATATATTGGTGTTACGGTTTTTTTTTTGCAAACCAGATAATCCGGAAGGGCTTAAACTTTTTTTCCAAAACAAGGGCGGAGAGGTAAAGGTTATTTCAAATGGGTCTGTTTGAAGATGTCAATGCAGCCCGAAAGTTGCTGGATTTGCCTGAACGTGCGACCATGGCCGAAATTAAGTCACAATACAGAATACTGATCCGGAAATGGCATCCGGATCAGTGCAAGGCCGACAAAGATACCTGCAAGGAAATGTCAGCCAAAATCATCGCCGCATACCGGCTCATCAGCGATTACTGCAAAAATTATGAATTTTCATTTTCAAAGGAAGAAGTGAGCAACTATTTTTCGGCAGAGGAATGGTGGTTCGAACGTTTCGGTCGCGGTCCGTTATGGGGCGATGATCAAAAGGAAGAATAGGGGAGTTTAAGCGTCACCGGAAATACGTTACTGTTGGAACGAAAATATGCATCTGCTTCGCACAATTTTTAAAGGATTTAATTTGCTATTGCGGTTGTTTTTATGTATGAAAACTGCCACCGGTAAAACGTTTAATTATTTTTCGCAGACACCTGATATGATGCCTGACAACTTCCAGTCGATCGTTACCACCGGACAGAAATAATATAAAGGCCAAAATTTATGACAAATACCGACCGTTTTGAATCTCGATCCTTGCTCATCATGATTGCAGGCGCAAAAGGCGCCGTGGGCTCTACCGTGGCCGCCGCCGTTGCCGCAGTAAAAAAGAACCCGGATGCTGTTTTGCCCAGCTTGATTACGCGAGATCGTTTTGTCTACCTGGGACCGGCAGAAAGCATTTATGCGGCAGGCTGGGATACGAACCCCGCAAAACTTGTCGATTGTGTCAAAAATCACGGAGTGCTGCCCGAAAACCTGTGGAAGCCGGTTCAAAAAGATCTCGATGACACCCCTGTTTTTCCCTCGCCGCCGGCGGATATGGACATGAAAGGGCAGGTGGCCCATCTCATGAAGGATATCCAGATTTTCAAACAACAGCACCCTCGCGCTTTCCCGGTGCTGATCAACCTGTTGCCGGCATGCACTCGCTGTAATCTTAACAAAGTGAAAGATATGGACGGTTTCTACACCGAGGCGGACCCGGTGAGTTTCCCGGACCTGGCCTATGCTCTGGCGGCCATTCTTTCAAATATTCCGGTGGTGAATTTTTCACCCAATCGTCTGGAGCTGCCGGTTGTTGTTCAACAGGCCATTGAACACCGGGTACCCCTATCCGGTCGCGACGGTAAAACCGGGCAGACCTATTTCAAAGTGGTGCTGGCCTCGGCGCTGAAAGCCCGGGCGCTCTATGTGGATGGATGGTACAGTCTCAACATTCTTGGCAACTCGGACGGGAAAAATCTCATGGACCCCGATCGCGCCGCCGGTAAAGTGGCCAACAAAACCCAACTGTTGGATGAGCTTCTGGGATATCGCGTGGGTGAGCATTACAAGGAATCGACCCATAAGGTTCGTATTGACTACTACCCGCCCCGGGGTGACGCCAAGGAAGCTTGGGACGTGGTCGATTTTCAGGGACTGTTCGGTCTTCCCATGAGTTTTCGCCTGAACATTCAGGGGCGCGACTCCATATTGGCGGCGCCCATGGTTCTGGATCTGGCCCGCTGGATGGCGGCGCTGAAACTATCGGGACGGTCGGGGTCTGTTCCGGACTTGGGGTTCTATTTCAAAAAACCCATCGGCGAAAACCCGCCGCTGAGTTTTCAAGACCAGGTCAACCGCCTTCGGACCCTTGAAAAAGAATGTGATGAAACATGCCTGAAACTATGACCCATAGCTTCCGAAAGGAATAAACATGATATTCGGCTACTCCACCAACGCTTTTGTTAAATTCTCTCTTTTTGAATCCTTGGAAAAAATCGCTGCTTTGGGTTTTCGGGGTGTCGAAGTTATGGGAGACAGACCCCATCTCTATCCACCGGACTTTGGGACGGCGGATCTGAATCGCATTAAAAAAGATCTCAAGAAACACCATCTGAAAGTCACCAACCTCAATAGCTTTACCCTCTTTGCGGTGGGCGACACCTATCTTCCGTCCTGGATCGAGCCGGAAAAGGCTCGACGGGAAATCCGTATTCGGCATACTCTGGACTGCATGAAAGTCGCCAAGGATCTGGAATGCGGCAACATTTCCATTCCACCCGGCGGCCCGTTGAACAACCTGTCGAGAAAAGAGGCGATGGCATTGTTTCACAAAGGCCTCGAGCAGGTGATTCCCAAAGCCGAAGAACTGAACATCAAAATCCTGGTGGAACCCGAACCGGACCTGCTGATGGAAAATACCAAAGAGTTCAAATACTTTATCAAGGATGTTCAATCACGGATGGTGGGGTTGAATTTTGATATCGGCCATTTTTTCTGCGCCGGAGAGGATCCGGCGACGGCTTTTGAAGAACTTTTTGAATACATCGGTCATGTTCACCTGGAAGATATTGCCGCGACCAGAGTTCACCATCATCTCATTGCCGGACACGGCGTGATTCAATTTCTCGACATTTTCAAGACCATGGTCAAGCTGAAATACCAGGGCGACATCAGCTTGGAGCTTTATCCTTATGTGGATACTCCGGAATCAGCCGGCCGAGAAAGCCTCGACTATCTCCACCCCATTTTTAAAAAGGCTAATTTAAATTTTGATCAATACAAATAAATCTTACACTGTTGTTTAGGCAACATTGGAATAAGAACTCCTATGCACAGAAAAATGTGCATTAATGCACATTTTTCTGTGCATTTTTAATTTTCTTATCTCTCCTCCGA
This sequence comes from uncultured delta proteobacterium, assembly GCA_963778575.1. Classification (GTDB taxonomy): domain Bacteria; phylum Desulfobacterota; class Desulfobacteria; order Desulfobacterales; family UBA11574; genus UBA11574. Next base: position 73,781 of record CAVZUV010000016.1, read on the forward strand.
TTTCCCATCTCATCCAATTCACGCGTTTTGGAATATCTACGCAATCCAACATGATCGTTTTAAATTCCGATTTAAATAAAGGTGTTGCGCGAACTTCAAGATAAGAAAGCTCTCCTCGAGTTCTGATGGTTTTTAGAGAAAAATATTATTGGCACATGCATTGCAAAAATATTTCCTTAATCCGGATTTGTTATGAAGAAATTGCTTTTAAAATGTTTATCCAAATTGAATGGTTTGTCGATCTCTTCGCAGACATGTTTATTTACGCTCCCATCTCTATCGTTTTGTTTACGATCATTTGAGGTTGCACATTTTTCAGGGCAGTGATGCACAAATTTTTGTGCATCATTAAATGCTAAATTTTAATCGCCAAAAGATATTTCTGAAATATTGAAGAAATGATGTCGGCCGGCATCCTTTCCTACAGGTAGCAATAACCGAGATTGGAGTTGAAAAATGATAGATCAATGGTGAAATAATCTGAAAAACTTCTGAGGAGGCATAAAATGCCTGACAAACCTGAAAAATTAAACCCCGCTGAAAAAATTTTCTGGCGGATATTTATTCTATTTATTTTAATAATCGTTGCAACTCTAACTGTTTGCTTTTACATGCATCATTCTTACATCAATGAAATCACTAAAATTGAAAAACAGAATAATATAACAGAACAGATGAAAAATGAACGCCAGGATAATTTAAGAAATAAAATATCCTTTTGGGATTCTATTGGAACGGGCGTGATACTTGGCGGTATCTTTGTAATCATTGCATTATACTATTTTTACAATAACATTCTTGAACTGCTTCAAACAGGTGATCGGACAACTGTGCTGAGATATGGCGGTCAAAGCATCAATGTTCTGATGGCCAGATGGTTTATTCCCCCGCTCATTCTTCAATGTTGTGTTATTATTTTAATGTTTATCACGGTATATGAGTTTCCGTTTAAAGATAGTATTTATATCCAGCCGTATCGATATGGGAAATTATACAAGCAACTTGAGAATGCCGCCGGTGATCTGGCGCTGGAATCAGAAAATGTGACCAGTGACAAAGTAAAGGTTTATCTTCAATCAAAAAAAGAGTTGGTTACTGACCATTTTAAGGCCATATCAAAATTCGATACCGATGAAATAACATCAGAATACATTATTTACCGGGTGCCGTTTTTTATCGCGCTTTCATTCAGTTTTTTGGGGGTTTTAATCTTTTCTTTAAAGGATGCCGCCTTTCGTCTGCATGCGAATGATTTGTATCCCCGAACTTTCGTAAGTTATCTGGTTCGTTTTCTTTTTGCCACAACGCTTTCCATTTCAATTGCCTATTTTCTGATGAATAATTGGCCGGTCAATTCTGCACCCATCCTATTCTTCCTCATCGGTTTTTTCCCGCAGAAGGCGCTGCAATATGTTGAAGACAAAGCATTAAAGACTTTTACATTAGAAAAACCGGATGTGACTCAAGTTCCGCTCGGCAAAATTCAAGGTATGAGCGAATACAAGACATACCGTTTTAAGGAAATAGGCATCACGGATGCACAGAACCTGGCTTCGGCTGATCTTAATTTTTTAAAACAGAATTTATCATTCTGCTGCAGTATGCTTTGTGACTTCATTTCACAGTCGATTCTTCTAATTCATTTGCAGGATGATATCGAAAAATTGCGGAAAATCGGAATTCGAGACATTCTTTCGTTTAAAGCGATGGTTAAAAATAGCGGTATTGATAATGTCGCCGCCGCAGCAAAAATCGACAAAGAGATATTAGATGGAATGTTGAAGGTGATGGAAAGTGAACCGATGAAAACAAAAGTGGACAGCATTGCCGGCTATATTAAGGAATCCACAAAGGAGGAAATTTCAAAAATGACTCCTCATCTGTCTGTCCATCCATAAGAGATTTTTTTTGCGGGGGATGCTATCAGAACCGGCTGAGAATCACGGATATGAGTCCGCATTTCGACGACCTAAAGGGAGGCAAAGATGAAACAAAGAGGGAAAGAGCTATATATTGCGGCCATCGGGTTGCTAATATTGTTCGGGTTGAGTGCCTGTGCAACCATACCTAAAGAATCGGCTGATTTATCGATTGAATTGGGCAAGCGGATATCAGCAATCGAGGACGCACATATGGTTTTGGTCGATAAATATTTCGATGAAAAGCGCAATCGGATTGATGAGTTTGTAGAAAAAGAATGGGTGCCGGAATTCGCAGCGCAGTTTTTTGCTAATCAACAGATTTCGAATATGTGGAACCAGATTGTCAGCTCCGGCAACACGGCGGATCGTCTTCAGTTTATCATAACGCTGGGACCTAAATTGCAGACAAAAATCAATGCTAAACGGTTGGAATTGATCAAACCACTGGATGACGCGGAACAAATGATCAAGCAGCAGTTGCGTGATAATTATGACCATGCCCGGGCGATCAACGGTGTAATAAAGAGAAAGGAAGAAGAGAAAACCTATCTTCAACTTTTCCCGACCGATGAAATAAGAAAACGTTTGGCGGAATGTTGCTCAAATCGATTTTAGCTGATTTGCCTGAATTTTTGGGGTCATTTGGATAGGAGGTTGATATGAAAGTCGACGCCCATTACTATGGTGTCCTTGGTTTTGCCCGAGCCAGCGGTTTTGACAAAGACACCGCCCAAACGATTGCCTATGCGTCCCAATTTGTCGATGACGCCAAGATCAACTATTTGACGGTAAGAGGGGATTTGCCGGATGGGATCACGTCCGACAGGATCAATGAAGAGAATTGCTTCTTCAATATGGCCACCTGTCATACCTATACGCGCATCAAAACGTTCAACTACAGTGCCATGATACACAACACCAGCGCCTTTCATTTTGTTCCAGGAGCAAAGGGGCCGAATTTTGTCCACAAGATGCGCTGCCGAGAAAAAAACCCTATCTGCGAGAAAATCATGGAGGCGGCCTTGCAAAAGAATGATCCGATCTTCTTGGGTCTCGTCCTGCACCCTTTTGCCGATATCTTCTCACACCAGGGTTTTTCAGGCCTGCTCAGCAAGGTAAACGATATCGATGACTGTATGATCCTCGACAAATCCGGTCGGGGGCTGGATCAACTCTTTCTCAGGGCAAGGGAAGTCCGGGACGGTTTCTATAAGGTGATGGATTTCGTGATGCCGGCCTACGGTCACGGCCAGGCCATGGGTTTTCCGGATATGCCCTACTTGAAATGGTCATATGTTTATGATTACACTGATGAATTCGCCGAGATCTATCGGTCATCGGGGGGAATCGATAATCCCCGGCGCTTTCGTAGGGCCTTCGAAGAGATCCGGGGATATCTGCAAAATTATCTTCAAAAAAATCCCCAATACCGAGATTCTAAGGTTGCCGGCAACGGTTTCGAACCGCTTTTCAAGGCGCTGGTTGCTAAAAAATCAGATAAGGGGCGCATTCGCAACTGGCAAAAGGTACTGGTGGAAAATAGTTTGTTCGAGCAGGATGATCCTGCACTGGAATATGATGAGGATATGTGGCTGCGTGAGGCCTTTGACGACTTTGACCACAAACGTTTTCACCATCGTCAGGTTAGCGGAGCAAAACTTGCGCCGGGGTTCACTAACTCTTGCTGGTACCGCTTTTACAGGGCTGTAAAATGGTATAAGGAGCTTTTTTTCGAAAACTGTACAGCCCACGGACTCACGATACAGCGCTGATTAGCTCTGTTCAACCTGATTGTATTCGGAATTTCACTACGATCAACTCCGGATTCGTTGCAGTAAAAATAAGTAGATCATCGTTTGGGTATTCAGCCTTTTCCCAAGCTCTTCAAAAACTGATCGACGACCAAAAATGTTAGACCAGATACTTCAGTCCTTGCTTGCCAAAATGTGTCATTTTTGTAATATCCTTGACAGCTTGCGTTAAATGTGCGAAAAAACGTATGATTTAAAATAGTTGCTTTCAACCCTAAACAAGGGAGAGCATATGATGGTAAAAAGAACCCCATTTCTTACACAGAGAGGTGGGGTTTCGCTTTTGGCTGAGATACCGATTAGGTAGCACAACATCGGCAACAGGCCATGTAATTGTAGGATATCTGAAAAATGACCTTAGATTGATATTTACAGTTTGAGTTTGAAATCTATCGGTTTTAATGGATTTCACCTCAAGATAACACAACATTTAATATAGCTTCTTTTAAAACCTGGCCAGATATAAACTTAGAAGTAATTTATACATACCTCCCAAAATAAGGTAAGCAATGTCCCCTAAAATATCTGCTGATAAGAGGTTTATTTACGAGCGTCCGGTTGAATTGTTGCAGAACCTTATCCGCATTGATACAACAAACCCACCTGGGAATGAGTCTGAGTGTATTATTTACATTAGTGAACTTCTAAAAGGAGCAGGTTTTGATACAGCCTTTTTTGCCAAGGACAAAAACCGACCAAACTTGATTGTGCGCTTAAAAGGACAAGGCAAAACTCCTCCATTGCTGTTATATGGACACGTGGATGTAGTTCCAACAACAAGACAGGCATGGACTTACCCACCTTTTGAGGCTAAAATAGTTGATGGCTTTATATGGGGCCGAGGAGCGCTGGACATGAAAAGCGGAATTGCAATGATGTTAGCTGCTGTCTTGCGCGCCAAAGCTGAGGGTTTTATCCCATCGGGAGATATAGTGCTCGTAATTCTATGTGATGAAGAAGCAGGAAGTGAATACGGAGCCAAATATTTAGTTGAAACCCACGCGGACCAATTTGCAGGAATCCGATATGCCATAGGAGAATTCGGTGGTTATACCGCGTATGTAGGGAAGAAAAAATATTATCCTATTCAAATTTCAGAAAAGCAAGTTTGCTGGATAAAAGCCACTATACGCGGGCAAGGTGGGCATGGCGCCAGTTCCATTCGAGGTGGTGCGATGGCAAAATTATCAAACTTTCTCTATCGGTTGGATAAACACTGCCTTCCTGTACACATAACACCTGTAACACGTCAAATGATTGAAATAATTGCATCTAACTTATCGCTTCCTAAACGGCTTATTTTCCGTCAGCTACTAAACCCTTTTCTTACAAACAGTATTTTGAAACTTTTAGGAGATATTAGACCGTACTTAGATCCCTTGCTCCATAACACTATTAACGCTACCATTGTTCGGGGTGGAGAGAAAATTAATGTTATCCCGAGTGAAATAACCGTTGAGCTAGATGGACGCTTGTTGCCGGGATTCAGTTCTGATGATATGCTGACAGAATTACGGCAAGTCATCGGAGAAGAGGTGGCGCTTGAATTGCTCAGATATGAACCTAACCCTGCTCTTCAGGATATGGGCTTATTCAACACATTGACAGATGTTTTGAGGAAAGCGGACCCAGATGGAATACCTATGCCAATGTTGCTCCCTGCTTTTACCGATGCTCGTGTTTTTTCAAGGTTGGGCATTCAAACTTATGGTTTTATTCCGATGAAGTTACCGGTTGGGTTCAATTATTTTGAAGCAATCCATGCTGCCGATGAACGAATACCATTGGAAGCAATGGACTTCGGATCGAAGGCAATTTATGAATTGTTAAAGCATTATAATGGATGAATCACCAACTAACCATGGTATGAACCATAAATGAGAGAGGATTTCTCTACTCTCAATTCCAGTAGTTTATTCAACGTTCAAGATATCTGCAATTGATCGCAGATTTTTGGAGGCTTCAAAATTATGAGATATCTCCCAAGTATTCAAATTTAAAAAATTTAGGTGTTATAAAAAAACATGAATAAGTCGATGCTCTCTCGATATCAGGTCGATAAAGTGCCTATTATCATTCGACCACAATTTTACCTTTATGGATATGGTTTGGGAATATTATTATTTTGCCTTTTTATTATCCTGAGAGCTACCACCAAAGTAAAGATTTCGGGGCGTGAAAAGCTCAGGAAAGATTCAAATCATATATTCTGTTTGTGGCACAGCTTCGTTCCTTTGGCGTTGATAAGTGCAATACCTCTAATCCCTTATGTTCTTGATCGTGCCCCTCAGGCATGGATGCAACATCCTGTTTGGTACATGAAACCAATACATGTTCTTTTGCGTTTGATGGGCGTCAAAAAAATAATTTTGGGTTCTACAGGGCATTCAGGTCGCGAAGCGGCTGAACTACTCGCTGATCATTTGCGGCAGGGATATTCAACGGTTCTAAATCCTGATGGACCACATGGTCCTGCCTTTGTCCTTAAGAAGGGAATTTTGCATTTATCTTTGAAAAGCTGTGTACCAGTTGTTGCTTTACGATTTTCATCATCAAGTTTCCTCGAATTAAAAACTTGGGATCGAAAGAAATTTGCTTACCCATTCTCAACGATAAAAATGGAAATTGGTGAACCAATTCATGTTACAAAAGACAATTTTGAATACGCACATCACTTTATAGAAAGAGAGTTGGGTTGAGATATCTCCTACTGATCGCAGATTTTTAAAGGTTTTAAGATTTTGAAATATCTCCAAGGTTTGCCCATATTTTTAGGACGTATAATACTATTTATGCATAAAAGAAAAATGAAAAATACCCTCGCTATTGTCTGTATATTTATTCTTGGCGGATTGCTTTATATTACCCCGGCGTTAAATGCAGAAGATCAAAATCGGAATTGGTCATCATACTACGATTCCTTTCGTAAACATTTTAGATCTTTATCACCATCAGAAGAGGTTTATTGTGAAAGGCTTCTTAGGGAAATACTGACTGATTTAGATACAAAAAACCAGTGCAATGGAGATAATAGTTGCGGGCTGATTGACCAGGAACCATTTGGAGCGGCAGTGCCTTTTCCCAAGAGCCTTTACGTTGCTTTGAAGGCTAAAATGAAAGAATATTGTGAGCGTTGCGATGATGGTTTTTTCCACATTGTGAAATATAATGATTTAATCAATAAAGCTGTTTGTATAGATGAGAAATGTATGGTTAGCACAGGCTTTAAGAAAGAGAGCTCGAAGTAAATAACAACATTTCAATGCATAACATCGGGCTGGACAAGGATGCGCAGAAAAAGCGCCGCTCACCTGTCAGCCCAAACGTTACAGATATCTGCTATGGAGCACCGGTATAGAACCAATAAAATATTCTGTTTCGCAAATTGATATATGAAAAAGAGAAAAAATTCAGATCAGTAATGGAGATCACACGAATTGGATCTGTTTTAATTCTTTGGATTACTCCAAGATATTCGACATTAACAATGGACCAAATATTCTCTGTATAAACACCTTGGCTACGCAGCATTGACCGATGGTTCTATGATGAAAATAAGAAAAGCAAAACCAATAGATGCCAAAATAGTCTCGGAACTTCTCTTTCAATTGGGATATCCGGTTAATAATGACTTTATTGAAGAAAGGATCACAGAACTTCGCCAAGACCAAAACGAAGAACTGATCGTAGCTGAACATGAAGGAAAGATAATAGCAGTTCTTTCAATCCATTTCATCCCACAGCTTGCTATAAATGGTCCATTTGCCCGTATTAGTTATTTCTGTGTGGATGAAAATGAAAGGAGCAAGGGAGCAGGTCAAGAATTAGAAAGGTATTGCGAGAATATAGCAAGAAATCGCGGATGCGATAGAATCGAAGTACATTGTCATAGTCGTCGGCTACGCGCCCACGAATTTTATAATAAACAAGGATACATCGAGTCTCCAAAATATTTTATAAAAAGATTAACTTAAAAAATCAAACGAAAGAATATACGGTATGATTACAAATCTAAACCCAAAATACATAGGGTTCATATACTTTCCGAGAGATCAAAGGTTTTTACAAGTCCGAAATTCGTGAGGTAATCTCAATGGAGCACCGGTATAGAACCAATAAAATATTCTGTTTCGTAAATTGATATGTGAAAAAGGAAAAAATTCAGATCAGTAATGGATATCACACGAATTGGACCTGTTTCAATTCTTTGGATTACTCCAAGATATTCACGTCAATTAAGTGGATTTTCGATGATTATCAAGATATGACAGAAAGCAGAACTTAACTAATAATGTCATGAATTCTATAATTCGCTAAACGGTATATGATCCGGATTCCGCACAAAAGCTCTTGGCATTAAAGGAAGAATATATTTAAAGCGCAGTTGCGTTAAACTCTAAAGTTTCGCGGCAGCGGCCTCGCAGGGAATTTTTTTTATGAAAACCTGAAGCACCTCGCCAGCCCGCTTCTATAAAAATTATCAGCCGGCTTGGAGAATTCTATGTTCACGTGGTTTATGGATCGGCGCCGAAAGAAGCTCACTCAGGCTCCGTTTCCTCCCACATGGGAAGATATCATTCGTCGCAATGTCGCCCACTATTGTTTGTTAGAGGATGATCAGCGTGCTCACCTGCGTGCTCTGGTTCAGGTCTTTATCGCCGAAAAACATTGGGAAGGCGCTGGTGGACTTGAGCTGACCGACGAGATCCGCGTTACGATCGCCGCGCAAGCTTGTCTGCTTATTTTGGGTTTGGTTCACAACTACTATCGCAATGTCACGTCTATCGTTGTCTATCCTTCCACCGTTGTTCCGCCCCAACGCCGCCCGGGTTTTTTTGAGAATACCACCGCACCGGCGGAGCTTGAGCATCCCATTATCGGGCAGGCGTTCAAGCAGGGGCCGGTAATTATCATCTGGGATGCAGCCCTCCGCGGAAGCCGTCACCCAGAGTTGGGCCACAACGTTATTTACCACGAATTTGCGCACAAGCTGGACATGCTCGACGGGGCTGCCGACGGGACCCCACCCTTGCATGACCGGGATGAATATCGCGATTGGGTTCGAATATGTTCGCAGGAGTATCTGCGTCTCAAGCATGACACCGAAAAAGGCAAGAAATCTTTTTTAAGCGCCTATGCCGCGACCAACGAAGCGGAATTTTTCGCCGTCGCCACCGAGCAATTCTTTGATCAGCCGCAGCTAATGATGGCGCATGCACCGGACCTTTATCGCGTTTTGCACGAATATTACCGGCAGGATCCTTACAAACGCGTCTCTCGGCGACATGGCTGTATATGGGATGTACAACATTGAGGCCGTAGTCGAATAACATCTCCCAGCACATGGTCCCTTTGGCAGATATTTCCATCCATATCGCACCACAAGGGCTTTTAAGGCGAGTTTCTTTGAGCGCATCCAGAGCGTTGGCCGCCTGATATTTCTGTTGTTTGAGGCGAAGATCGTGGGTCGAACCCCCAATACGGACTAAGCATTGATAAAAATTGATGCAAAGAATGCTCTAAAAGGAACTTATCAAATCATAAGTTTAGGATAAAATTAAGATAGCACTGATCTTGAAAATCCCTGTTTCCATGATATATTCCATAGACCGCATGGTTCTTTCAATCAAATATATTCTGTGTTGCAAAGACATATCTGAAATAGGGGCAAAGTGCAGATCACTTATGGACAACACACGAGTTTGACTTATTTGAATTCGTGCGATAACTCCAAGATATGCTGGCACTAATTTAAGTAGTAAAGTGGCAGGCTATATGAAATCAATTAAATTCTCACTGATAAATAATTACTTTTGCTGGATTAATAATGGCCCAAATATTAGTTTTATGTTTCTATATCGGCCTGATTTACGAGTGCAAAAAAGGATATATATATGAGCGAGCGCGAAGTCAAGATGGGAAAGAATAGACTGGAGGCATTCTCCGACGGAGTCCTCGCGATCATCATTACCATCATGGTTTTGGAACTGAAGGTGCCCCACGGAGACACCGTCGCCGAGTTGTTGCCTTTAGTGCCCGTGTTATTGAGCTATGTGCTCAGTTTCATATACCTTGGCATTTATTGGAATAACCATCACCACATGCTGCACACCTGCAACACGGTTACGGGTTCGGTTCTGTGGGCAAATCTGCATCTTCTCTTTTGGCTCTCTCTTATCCCATTCACAACGGGTTGGATGGGAGAGAACCAGTTCGCAACAATGCCGGCGGCTGCGTATGGCCTCGTGCTACTGATGGCGGCGTTTGCGTATTGGATCTTACAGCAACGAATCATCGCATCTCAGGGAGAAGACTCGATCCTCAAGAGAGCGATCGGCAATGACTGGAAGGGCAAGTTGTCGCCGCTGCTGTATGTTGCTGCAATTTTGCTGGCATTTGTGTCCCAGTGGTTAGCTGTTTCTATTTACGTATTAGTTGCGCTCATCTGGGTAATTCCGGATCGGCGCATCGAGCATGTACTCTCTGGCAAGGAAACATGACCAACCCTTACATAGGACGCGCCACTGAAGGGCAGCGTTGTCCATGCTTTTGATATCTAATAAGTGTTTTATCCATCATCCCGCCTTATTAAATCTCAATTTAAATTTTGTTGCCAGAATGACCATAAAACGATAACTTCAGGGATATCTATCTTTGGCGGGACGATGGATAAAACACTTATTAGGTATCTGTAATCAAGCGATTAATACTTATTGCCTTAGAATCCCATCATTACCACTACAATATAGCATAACTATTAATCTTTCTTGACAAAATTATTGATTTAACCTATTTTTTAAGTAACTGACCTCCATTCACATTGTAAAACTTTTCTTTTCCATCTGGTCACAATGATAATCATATAAAACCCATTGTTGGGGTTATAATGCAATTGTCTTAAGCAAAAGCCGAGTTGCTTTCTATAAAGCAGCTTGGCTTTTTTATTTGGGGAAAGAATGAAAGTCATGAAGAAATTTTGTATCATTGTCAGCTTAATAATGATCATAGGCTGTGGTGGTGGTGGTGATGATGGGGGCTCTGTCGGAACTGCACCTACAATAAATAATGTTGTTCTCACTGATGAAAATTTTATTCCAAAATCCCAGTTCGACATTGGTGATACGGCTAATATTTTAGTTCAGGCAACCGATCCTGATAAAAACATGAAGAAATTATTAATTGAGCAGTATTTTCCGAATGATTCAACGGGTAATCCGTATTATGGTCCAGATGTCATTGCTCTACCATCTCAATCAGATATTACTATGACTTATCATCTCATTGGCAGGATAACTGTCGATGGTCCTGCTGGTAATTGGAGAATTGAATTTCAAATTGAAGATTCTACTGGATTAGAAAGTAATCTATTCAAAGTCTTTGCTGTGGTTAACAGAGTACCGTCCATACAAGTTTTGCCGTCAAGTTATGATTTCGGTAATGTTACTGTTGGAAATTCAACGGCACCTTTAGAGGTTGAAATCACAAACAATGGTTCCGTGGGACTAACTGTGAATGATATCATCTTGTCGGATACCACAAATTTTGCTTTAGATTTGACCGGTGGGACACATCCATGCACTACACCATCTCAAATTATATCTGCTGGAGCCAACTGTACTTTTGAGGTTAACTTTACACCAGCATCATATAATACATTTGATGCAAATTTGATAATAAGTTCGAATGATTCTAACAATCCTACAATTAATGTGCCTCTAAAAGGCATTGGGCAAGAAATTGGAAGGCCTTCCATACAAGTTTTGCCGTCAAGTTATGATTTCGGTACTGTTACACCGAACAATTCAACGGCACCTTTAGAGGTTGAAATCACAAACAATGGTTCCGTGGGACTAACTGTGAATGATATCATCTTGTCGGATACCACAAATTTTGCTTTAGATTTGACCGGTGGGACACATCCATGCACTACACCATCTCGAATTATATCTGCTGGAGCCAACTGTACTTTTGAGGTTAACTTTTCACCAGGGTCATATAATACATTTGATGCAAATTTGATAATAAGTTCGAATGATTATAACAATCTTAAAATTAATGTGCCGTTGAGCGGTATTCGCGACGATGCGGTATCAGAGCTGAATGTTCGAATCAATCAGGTGGAATCTACCTCCTGTCCTATTCCTATGGTCACAGCATATGTTTCTGTTACGGACCAAGGCGGATATCCAGTTACCACATTAACAGTATACGAATTTTTAATAACTGAAGTCGGTGGTTATGTGGGTTTTCCTACAGAAGCCCGCTTTGTATCCGATGTATCCGCTACCATATCAGTTGCCTTGGTCATGGACTATAGCTTAAGTATCACCGGATTGCAGGATTCCGTGGATGATATGCAAGAGTCGGTTGCTAGTTTTGTTGATAATTTAGGACAAGATGATGACGCAGAAATCATCAAGTTTGCTACAACAATTGCAGTAGCTCAAGATTTTACATCTGATAAAAACCTATTAACTGATGCGATCACCGCTCCATTGGATGTAGGTATACATTCGGCGCTTTATGACGCGGTTGTCAAAGCTGTTAACGATACGGCCTTAAGCTTAAAAGACAGGAAGGCTGTGGTTGTTATCACCGACGGAACGGATGATGATGGTTCCGGCAGCCCGCTTTCTACTAATAATCTTAATGATGTAATCAATTATGCCAACGGCACCGGTGTCCCAATATTCACAGTAGGAGTCGGTGGCAAAATCAATAGTGCTGTTCTTCAACAGATGGCTAATTACACTGGTGGACAATCCTATAGTGCAGCAACCTCAGATAATTTGAGAAACATCTACAACCAGTTGGCTTCTATTTTATTTCAGGATCAATATGTCTTAACCTATAATTCTGGCATAGTTGCTGGAAAAACTTACAATCTTACAATTAAAGCGACAGAATTGACATCGGGCGTTACGGGAAATGATACAAAAGAAATTACACCATGCCCTTGATTTATCCTTCAAAAAAAGTAATATAGGCGTAAGGTGTTGATTCGTATCACAGGAATCAATAAAAATTTAAAAATATATATGATCTAGAAGCATAGTGCGATTACAAGGGCTGGGCCAGCAGCGGCCCTGTCTTTTTTATTGGTACGGATGGCAGATACTGCAATGGATCGCATGATTTCATCTTCATCAATATTTTCTTTTCATTTATACGTATCTTAACATCACATTTTCCGGAAAACATAGAATATATCAAAGAGATAGCGCAGGTTTCATCTCACATCGCATCACCACAATATCTGGTATTGCCTTCCCCAAAAAAGCGTGGTATTTTAACGTCAATCCACGCTTTTTGTTCCATAAGTGAGAGTGAACAATGATAGCCGGATTTTAAATTTTGCTCAAATGAGTCTGCACTATTTAAATCATCTTTCTCTAACTGAGACTTCTCGAAGTTCCTTGAGAAATCAGCAAGATGATGCCTTAAATCGTAATGAAAACTTCGATAACCTTTTCGGTTTTCTGACCAACTGATCGTTCCTGGAACATTCTACACTCCTTTCCGTAAAATCGGTTAGTACAACTGGAAGTATCACCATTTCTTTGCTAAATTTTCGGTGTCAAAAACTTGCGATTGGATCCCGAATGAGCGAACTGGGTTTCAAGCCAATCAAAATAGCGTTTGTAATGCTCTTTCAGCAATCCAGTCGTACGGTGGAATGCCAGGCTCATCGCGATATAAGCAAGCGGTTTGATTAGGACCTGGGCTGGAAACCGAAACAGTATGCCTTTCAAGCTATAGAGCTGCTGTCTAAATCGCAAATATCCTTCAGTCAACTCTTCAAAACTCATCCTTTGCGGTCGAAAAACGGGGGTGAGATGGTCATAGTAAGACCAATTTTGGTGTAGCAGCCGGTTTTGCTTTCTGAGACGTTTGAACAGGGCGGTACCAGGGTAAGGTGTCAGTACATAGGCGCTTACGGATGGTATGTTTTGTTCCATAATAAAATCCAGGGTACGGTTAAAAATTGATGTATCATGGGAATCCATACCGAAGATAAAGGCCGCATGAAAAAACACGCCAGCTTTCCGACAGCGCAATATAGCCTTTTTATATTCATCGATGGACACAGCTTTTTTTAAATGCGTCCTAGCCGCCTCATCAATGGTTTCAATACCGACAAAAACAGCACTGAGACCTGCAGAAATACTGGCATCGAACAGTTCGTCATCAAGTATGAAGCTGGTAGGGACCTGCGTAATAATCTTCAGTTTATATGGTTTTAGGCTTTCAAAAAGCTCTAACGCCCAAGAACGGTTAGCGGCCAGATTATCATCAAGAAACATGACGTTATTTGAACTTCTCCACCGGATCTGTTCGATTACCCGTTTTACCGGTAATCGTCGAAAACGCCGACCGTACATCTGGGTAACACTGCAAAATTCGCAGTCCTGCGGACAGCCTCTGCTGGCGACAACCGGATGAAAAACCGGCGGAAATTTTTGGTTACTATTCTTGTAGCGGACGATAGGAATTTTCTGAATATCTGGAAACTGGTTTGAGTAAATGCGATGCAGTCGGTCATGCCGGGCATCTTCTAGGATTTTCTCCCATACCCCTTCAGCTTCACCCACAACCACTGCATCTGCATGTTCAGCCGCTTCGTTCGGCAGAACGGAAGGGTGGATACCGCCCAGTACCAGCTTTGCACCTGTCTTTCGAAATCTCCGCGCAAGGTCATACGCGCGGTGCGCGGTGGCCGTCATTGCTGTTATCCCCACCAAATCCCAGTCTTCATCAAAAGGAACCGGCTCGACTTCTTCTTCCACCGACCGTACCTGATGTCCTAAATCGCTTAGTGCCTCTAAAATCAAAAGAGACATCTGCTCAATCCTCAGCCACCCTGGAGTGACATCAGGGAATTCGGAACGTGGAGATAGTAATAGAATTTTCATCATGTCAACTCACGGCGACAGTGACTCCAAAGCTTCCCTTGCCTGTTGAAGATAATTTATCGCACCGCATTGCTCAAAAGTCTGCACGGCTTTGGAATAGCAATCCCGAGCTCGATTTATTCTTTTCCTTACTTTGTACAAGGTTCCTAAATCAAAATAGGTCTGGCCCATAATGCCTTGGGCCCCGATCTCGCTTGCTGCCTCGATGGAGCGATGAAAATGATCCATTGCTTTTTTTTCCGCCACGGGTAGGTATCGGATTAGAAAGAAAGCGTTCTTTAAAATGTTGGATATGCTCATGGGCTCAGAACGCAACGTCAACTGGAAAAAGATTCTTCCCAGTATGTATTCAATCAGGGCGATTCCAAATTTTCTGTCTTTTTCCTTACATGAATGCAATCTTTCCCGTACCATGTTCAATCCAAGTTTCATGTGTCCTTCAGTAATCATAACGACACCGAGAAACAAGGAGGCGGGAGTCCCGATGCTCTCGCATCCGTAATTCAATCCGTATTCCAACGCTTTTCGGAGCGGAGGTTCAGATTCTTTAAACTGTCCGTTCAGTGCAAAGCTCATGCCGAGAAAAAGTCTCGGCCACTGAAGATAAAAGGGATCCTTTGCAATCTCCACCGCTTTTTGATAGTATGCGATCGTCGATGATAGATCGCCTTCAGCCCAGTACGCATGACCAATGGCGATATGACCAACAACCAAACTTCTGTTGCTGGCATGTTTTGTTCCGTGATCAATAAGCGTATTGCCGATGTCAAAATTTTTTTGGCATTCTCCCATATAAAAGTAGTTGAAGCTAATGCCGCCTAGAGATTGGAAAAATAGAATGGAATCGGGATCTAAAGATTTACAGATCTTCTGGGCTCTTTCACCATATCGTAATCCCTCTTCAAAAAGGCCTAGATCGGCACAAGTCCATGTAAGCCACGTACAGGCAGAACATATGACAAGTTGATTTTCAATCTGTTCTCCCAGTCTCAGCGCTCTGCGCAGGTATACGAAGGCATCCTTGATTTTTTCCCGACAAAACAGGGAAAAACCAAACCAGGAATAAAAAATTCCAATCTTGGTCTTGTCGGAGATCGCTTCGGTGATGTTCATATGGGCGCGCATTATTTCTTCGAGGCCCTTGAAATCTCCACGGTAGTAAAAAACCAGTGCCCAACGGTTTATAATATCGATCAATAATTCATTCTCTGCAATATTCCTTTGAGGTTTGTCGGAAATGATATCAAAAGCCTTCTGATAGTGCTTGTGGGACTCTTCAACGGAATATCTTTTTAGACTTTTTTCACCCGACTTCATCAGGTAAAAGATGGCCTTATTTTTCACACCGCCCCGATTGAAATGAAAAGCAAGAGTTTCATAGAATTCCGAAAGTCGATCTTTGAATAGCTCTTCTACGACCGTGGCAATACGCTCATGCAGTATTTGTCGATCTTTTTTAAGCAGTCCGTTGTAGACTACCTCCTGAGTCAGGGCATGCTTGAAAATATATTCCAACTCCGGTTCCATCGATTGAGTCCTGATCAGATCTAGGTTCTCAAGTCCCGAAAGGTAATCATCTACGCCGCTGTTGATATCCGTAATCCTTTCAAGTATTTTATACAAAAAAGCCCTACCGATCACAGATGCTTCCTGCAAAATTCGTTTGAACTGTTTTCCCAACCGGTCGATACGTGCCGCCAACAGGCCATGAATAGTCGCCGGGATATCGGCTTCTGTGATTTGACGGGTTAGCTGCCATTTGCCCTTGTCACGGATCAGAATCTCACTTTCGATCAGAGAGTTGACCATCTCTTCGATGTAAAACGGGTTGCCTTGAGTCTTTTTCTGAACAAATTCATAAAGCGCCTCCGGTATATTTCTTGTGTCCAGCAATGATCTCAACATCTCCTGCGCTTCAAGGGTTGTAAAATCTTTGAGGCGGATATCACGATATTGATCCCTGACATCGTCCGGGAGATCGCTGTCGAAAAGTGTGAAATGAGAACGATAGGTGCAAATGAAAAGCGTCTTTCGATGGGTGTTTGTGATCACGCTTTTTAAAAGCTCAATAAATGAAGGGTCCGCCCAGTGGAGATCTTCAAAACAAATAACTGTCGGCCCCCTTTTCACAAGCGCTGAAAGGAGTGCCTGAATCGCTTCTCCCAGCCTGTCTTTCCAGTATTCTGGACTACCCCCCTCGATCTCTGGATAGGAAAGTGCAAACAAACTGCCGATATACGGTATGTATGGGGTGGCTTCTCCCAGCAAGAACACAGAACTGGTTTCAACTTTTTTCCGAATCCCTTCAGCCAGGTCATCCTCCTCAATCTGGAATGCATGGGTCAAGAGGTTGATTAATGGATAATATGGCATGTTTTGGGCATAACCGTATGCATGCCCTTCCCGCCACTGAATATTTTCAAGATCAAGAGTATCTTTTAACTCCTTTTTAAGCCGGCTTTTGCCTGTCCCGGCATCACCACTGATGGTAATGATTGATCCTTGGCCTTGTTTTAACCACTCGGCAGCCTCGACCAAGGCTTTCATTTCCTTATCACGCCCGGTTAGGATCGCTTGTAATCCTTGGAGCCGATGGGTCTTGTAAGACTCCTTTTTGGCTGAACGAACTTTATAGATGGATACGGGTTGTTTCTTGCCCTTGACCTTGACGGGTGCCAGGGTCTCAAATTCATAATAATTAAATGCTTGCTTATAAGTCTCCGGCCCGACCACAATTTCACCAGCTCTGGCAATACCCTCCAATCGTGACGCCAGATTGATAGCGTCTCCAATCAAACCGTGGGTTCCTTTTTTGATATCCACTTGGCCGGTGACCACCAAACCGGTATTGATGCCCGTATGCATGGTCAACGGTCTGCCGACTTTGTCTTCAATTTGAGAGCTGTATTTTTCTACCGAACTATGAATTGCTATAGCAGATTTAATTGCCCGAATTGGATCGTCCTCGTGGGCTTTAGGCACGCCAAATACCGCCATCACAGCATCGCCAATGAATCGTTCAATAAATCCGTCAAAACTGTAGATAATGGAAGTGATCTCTCCGAAGATGTGACTCATGATTTCTTTGACTTCCTCGGGGTCTAGTCTTTCTGTTATGTTTGTATAGCCTGACATATCGGAGAACATGATCGTGACATGCTTGCGTTCACTTTCTATTGCAGTTAGAGTCTCTGTCTTATTTTTGACCGCAGCTAAATGGCAGCCGCACTCATTGCAGAACTTAGCAGAATCAGGATTTGTACACTTGCAATCCGGGCATAGCATGTATATGTCCCCCGCTTTACAAGTTGAATAAATTAAGGAAGATAAGGAAGAAATAGATATTCTTTTTCAAAATATAACAAATTGAATTTTTTGTCAAATTTCGCAAAACCAAAAATTTTCAGATACATTGAGAATACCTCACGAAAATTCGGCTTGTCAAAACCTTTGATCTCTTGCCATCACCACATAAACAAGTCATACTGAGATATCAAACAGATTTAACACAGTTTTGACATTTTTTCAAACGAGTGATAACTCCAAGATATTCAACGCGAACGATGCGCGAAATATTCTAAATGTATTGAAAGAAATGGCAAGGATGACATAATGACTCTAAAAGTGTACGTAACTGAACAAAAGATAAAGGCAGGCCTTGGAGCCCGTTCGCAGTAGCAGGTTTCAAATTCTTTTAAGCCGCGCTGGAAAAGAACTATTTAGAAACCGGGAGAGAAAAATGGAGTTGCCAAAAATCGGTGATACGGTAAGTACAAAACATGCATTGGAATTATGCCGGTATTTCGGTCTGGATTATCTGGTTGAACGGATTGAATCCGATCCGGAGCGCTATAAGGATTGGAAGTTCGATGGATGTTCGGGG
Source organism: uncultured delta proteobacterium (assembly GCA_963778575.1). GTDB lineage: Bacteria > Desulfobacterota > Desulfobacteria > Desulfobacterales > UBA11574 > UBA11574. The sequence goes on from CAVZUV010000016.1 coordinate 92,310, forward strand.
TTGCCGGATGAATTGATGGGTTTATTCACCGGCTGCGACTGGAAGGATATTACTTACAAATGCTGTTTGCCCCATGACCTTTGCTACGGGTATGGTGAACTTGGAAATAAGACTGAGAGAAAACGGGTCGATGAAAAATTTTACAACGATCTTGTGTCCAAAGCAGGTATGAATGAATGGACGGCTTCCGCTTTTCTCGCTGCGGTTCGGGTCGGTGGCGCGGAAGTATTCGGGCTGTCATTTTCATGGGGATTTGCCCATAAAAAATAACACGATATCCAAGCCAACGCTGCAGCACAATCGCCTGGTTAACAGGTCAAATGAAATGCGCCTGAGACGTTTTTTCCTTTGGAAAAAAGATCGTTGAAGGTTTGAACCGCTTTGTTTGTGTTTTCTGCGATCAGCTTTATATCTCGGTGGCGGGTTTCGGAAGTCAACTCTTTAGATACACGCATATTCTCAGCATACCCCGTGCCGATAACGATGATATCCGGTGAAGCATCCAAAACATCTTTCATGTCGCTCACATCCACCTGGTGGCCTGTTTTGCGCCACCAGTTATCTATGACCTGCCCATGAATAATTTTAAGATCTCGATGATAGGTTTTATTATTTACGATGATGCGGCCGCTTGTATATTGTTCAATCAT
>CAVZUV010000017.1:0-631100 GCA_963778575.1 uncultured delta proteobacterium
CCCGGAGCCATCAAATGATGACTCCGGGCTATATAAATATTTTCGGCAGCGTCCTACTCTCCCACTCAGCTTCCCGAGCAGTACCATCGGCGCAAAAGAGCTTAACTTCCGTGTTCGGAATGGGAACGGGTGTTTCCTCCTTGCTATTGCCACCGAAAAAACGTTTAACTTTCAGTGAAGCAACAATTTGAACGCGAGCACATAAAAATGTTCGAAAAGATTGTGTGAATTGTTTTGTGGCCAAGCCTCACGACCGATTAGTACCGGTAAGCTAAATACGTTGCCGCACTTACACATCCGGCCTATCAACCTTGTCGTCTACAAGGAGTCTTCAGCTCCCGTGTTTCCACGGGAAAGGGATATCTTATCTTGAGGTTGGCTTCCCGCTTAGATGCTTTCAGCGGTTATCCGTTCCGAACTTAGCTACCCAGCAATGCCGCTGGCGCGACAACTGGAACACCATTGGTTCGTCCATTCCGGTCCTCTCGTACTAGGAACAGCTCCTCTCAAATATCCTACGCCCACGAAAGATAGGGACCAAACTGTCTCACGACGTTTTAAACCCAGCTCACGTACCACTTTAATCGGCGAACAGCCGAACCCTTGGGACCTGCTCCAGCCCCAGGATGTGATGAGCCGACATCGAGGTGCCAAACCGCCCCGTCGATGTGAACTCTTGGGGGCGATAAGCCTGTTATCCCCGGCGTACCTTTTATCCGTTGAGCGACGGCCCTTCCATGCGGGACCGCCGGATCACTAAGACCTACTTTCGTACCTGCTTGAGCTGTATCTCTCGCAGTCAAGCTCCCTTATGCCTTTACACTCCACGGCTGGTTTCCAATCAGCCTGAGGGAACCTTCGCGCGCCTCCGTTACTCTTTGGGAGGCGACCGCCCCAGTCAAACTACCCGCCAGACACTGTCCTTCGCCCGGATAACGGGTCGAAGTTAGAACCTTAAAATAACAAGGGTGGTATTTCAAGGGTGGCTCCATCCCGACTGGCGTCGGAACTTCAAAGCCTCCCACCTATCCTACACATGTCATTCCAAAATTCAATATCAAGCTGTAGTAAAGGTGCCGGGGTCTTTCCGTCTTTTCGCGGGTAGACGGCATCTTCACCGCCAATACAATTTCACTGAGTCCCTGGTTGAGACAGTGCGGAAGTCGTTACGCCATTCGTGCAGGTCGGAACTTACCCGACAAGGAATTTCGCTACCTTAGGACCGTTATAGTTACGGCCGCCGTTTACTGGGGCTTCGGTTCAAAGCTTCTCCTGACGAATCAGGATAACAAGTCCCCTTAACCTTCCAGCACCGGGCAGGCGTCAGACCCTATACATCGTCTTGCGACTTAGCAGAGTCCTATGTTTTTAGTAAACAGTCGCTACCGCCATTTCTCTGCGGCCCCCTTCAGCTCCACATGTAAAACGCTTCACCTAACGAGGGCACACCTTTTCCCTAAGTTACGGTGTTAATTTGCCGAGTTCCTTAACCAGGGTTCTCTCAAGCGCCTTAGGATTCTCTCCCTACCTACCTGTGTCGGTTTGCGGTACGATCACCTAGCTATCTCGATAGAGGCTTTTCTTGTCAGTGTGGGATCAATCAGTTTATGAGACAAAGTCTCTCCTCATCGCTTCTCAGCATTTAAATAAAAGGACGGATTTGCCTATCCTTTCTGCCTACGAGCTTGAACCACCTAATCCAACAGGTGGATGACCTACCCTTCTGCGTCCCCCCAATCTCTCTCGCCCCCGAAGGAGCATCGATAACCGGGTGGTACAGGAATATTAACCTGTTTTCCATTACCTACGCCTTTCGGCCTCGGCTTAGGGATCGACTAACCCTGAGCAGATTAGCTTTACTCAGGAAACCTTAGGTTTTCGGCGAGCGGGTTTTTCACCCGCTTTATCGTTACTCATGTCAGCATGGTCTCTTCAGTCAAGTCCAGCCGTCCTTACGGTCGACCTTCAGGCTTGACAGAATGCTCCCCTACCGATGGCATCCGAGGATGTCATCCCGCAGCTTCGGTAATGTGCTTGAGCCCCGTTACATTTTCGGCGCAGACTCACTCGACCAGTGAGCTATTACGCTTTCTTTAAAGGATGGCTGCTTCTAAGCCAACCTCCTGGTTGTCTGTGCATTTCCACATCCTTTCCCACTTAGCACATATTTAGGGACCTTAGCTGGCGATCTGGGCTGTTTCCCTCTCGACCACGGAACTTAGCTCCCGTAGTCTGACTCCTGCAATAAAAGTTGATGGTATTCGGAGTTTGGTTAGGTTTGGTAATCTGGTAGGACCCCTAGCCCATCCAGTGCTCTACCCCCATCACTTAATTTGCAAGGCTATACCTAAATATATTTCGGGGAGAACCAGCTATTTCCAAGTTTGTTTGGCCTTTCACCCCTATCCACAGCTCATCCGAGCAGTTTTCAACCTACAACGGTTCGAGCCTTCACGCAATTTTACTTGCGCTTCACTCTGGCCATGGATAGATCACTTGGTTTCGGGTCTACTCCACGCAACTCATTCGCCCTATTCAGACTCGCTTTCGCTACGGCTACACCTTACGGCTTAACCTTGCTACGTAAAGTAACTCGCTGACTCATTATGCAAAAGGCACGCGGTCAGGCTGAATAATGACAAGACCAGCTTAATCAATATTCATAGCCCTCCCACTGCTTGTAAGCAAACGGTTTCAGGTACTATTTCACTCTCCTCACCGGAGTACTTTTCACCTTTCCCTCACGGTACTGGTTCACTATCGGTCGTCAAGTAGTATTTAGCCTTAGGAGATGGTCCTCCTGAATTCCCGCAGGGTTCCTCGTGTCCCGCGGTACTTGGGAAATCGATCCAGGAAGTCTGATGGATTTAATTTACAGGACTGTCACCTTCTACGGTGAGCCTTTCCAGGCTCTTCAATTATACATCAGATTTATAACTTCCCGACAGAGCCGGAACTCCGTCCGATCAATCCCCACGACCCCGAGCATACAACGCTTCCGGGCTTTAACATATACTCGGTTTGGGCTGTTTCCGGTTCGCTCGCCGCTACTTCGGAAATCACTCTTGTTTTCTCTTCCTGAGGTTACTAAGATGTTTCAGTTCACCTCGTTCGCTTCTGAAGCCTATGTATTCAGCTACAGATGTCTCGTCATTACACGAAACGGGTTTCCCCATTCAGAAATCTCCGGATCAAAGCTTGTTTAGCAGCTCCCCGAAGCTTATCGCAGCTTACCACGTCTTTCATCGCCTCTTGACGCCAAGGCATCCACCGTTTGCTCTTAATAGCTTGGCCACAAAACAATTGACACAATCATGCTGAACATTAATGTGTACTCTTATCCAAATTGTCAAAGAACGTATGGGACTTTCGCCCCGAGCTCAAAGCTCAAAGCTGAAAGCTAATACAACTTAGGAATTAACACCTTTGAGCTTTCAGCTTTGAGCTTTCAACTGGTGGAGGTGAACGGGTTCGAACCGATGACCTCCTGCGTGCAAGGCAGGCGCTCTCCCAGCTGAGCTACACCCCCAATAAAATTGCATTATGGTGGGCCTGGATGGAGTTGAACCATCGACCTCACGCTTATCAGGCGTGCGCTCTAACCGAACTGAGCTACAGGCCCTTTGTCCGAGCTAAGGCTCTCGCCAGCATCGGAAGATGACCGAGCCTTCATTCATTTTCATGTTAGAGAGCACTTCTTGATCTCTCAAAACTAAATAGTGACAAAGGAGTTAGTTGTATTTATCTTTCTCAAAGATTGTCATCCTTAGAAAGGAGGTGATCCAGCCGCTGGTTCCCCAACGGCTACCTTGTTACGACTTCACCCTAATCGCCAACCATACCTTAGGTGCCTGCCCCTCCACTAATGTGGAGTTAGCCCAACAACTTCTGGTACAGCCAACTCTCATGGTGTGACGGGCGGTGTGTACAAGGCCCGGGAACGTATTCACCGCGGCGTGCTGATCCGCGATTACTAGCGATTCCAGCTTCATGGAGTCGAGTTGCAGACTCCAATCCGAACTAAGAGCTGCTTTATGGGATTAGCTCACCCTCGCGGGGTCGCAACCCTTTGTACAGCCCATTGTAGCACGTGTGTAGCCCTGGGCATAAAGGCCATGAGGACTTGACGTCATCCCCACCTTCCTCCCCGTTAACCGGGGCAGTATCTCTAGAGTTCCCAACCGAATTGCTGGTAACTAAAGATAAGGGTTGCGCTCGTTGCGGGACTTAACCCAACATCTCACGACACGAGCTGACGACAGCCATGCAGCACCTGTCACCGAGTTCCCCGAAGGGCACATCAATCTTTCGAACGACTTCTCGGGATGTCAAACCCAGGTAAGGTTCTTCGCGTTGCGTCGAATTAAACCACATGCTCCACCGCTTGTGCGGGCCCCCGTCAATTCCTTTGAGTTTTAATCTTGCGATCGTACTCCCCAGGCGGAACACTTAATGCGTTAGCTGCGGCACAGCAGGGGTCAATACCCGCTACACCTAGTGTTCACCGTTTACTGCGTGGACTACCAGGGTATCTAATCCTGTTTGCTCCCCACGCCTTCGCGCCTCAGCGTCAGTATTGGTCCAGGAAGTCGCCTTCGCCACTGGTGTTCCTCCTGATATCTACGCATTTCACCGCTACACCAGGAATTCCACTTCCCTCTCCCATACTCAAGTCCCTAAGTTTCAAATGCACTTCCGGGGTTGAGCCCCGGGCTTTCACATCTGACATTAAGGACCGCCTACGCGCCCTTTACGCCCAATAATTCCGAATAACGCTTGCACCCCCCGTATTACCGCGGCTGCTGGCACGGAGTTAGCCGGTGCTTCCTTTAGTGGTACCGTCAGTGTTGAATGATATTAATATCCAACAGGTTCTTCCCACTTGACAGAGTTTTACGACCCGAAAGCCTTCATCACTCACGCGGCGTTGCTGCGTCAGGGTTTCCCCCATTGCGCAAAATTCCTCACTGCTGCCTCCCGTAGGAGTCTGGACCGTGTGTCAGTTCCAGTGTGGCTGATCATCCTCTCAGACCAGCTAACCATCGTGGCCTTGGTAGGCCGTTACCCTACCAACAAGCTAATGGTACGCGGGCTCATCTCCAAACAATAGCTTACATGTAGAGACCATCTTTGATCTTTGAAACCGAAGTCTCAAAGATATCATCCGGTATTAGCTCGCCTTTCGGCGGGTTATCCCCGATTCGGAGGTAGATTACCCACGCGTTACTCACCCGTGCGCCACTTTACTATCTTTAGCAAGCTAAAGAGTTCTCGTACGACTTGCATGTGTTAAGCACGCCGCCAGCGTTCATTCTGAGCCAGGATCAAACTCTCCAATTAAACCATACAATTGCATCCGACTGGAATCAGATGCAATGAATTAACTACGAGACCTAACTCACAAGCTGTCACTATTTAGTTTTCAAAGATCAACGAAGCCGCAAAAAAATTTGCGTCATTATTTTCCGGACTGTTAAAGAAACAGTCCGGAACTTTTATTATATGAAAACGATCTGCTTTGTCAATACCTTTTTACTTCTTTTTTTAAAAATTTTCCCGAAACTTTCGGGTCCATCCAAGTTGCTAGAATCGCCCTTTTTAGATCCGATCCCAGTCTTTGTCAAGCATTATTTTTTATTATTTTGAGTTTATGATATCGCTTTTTACCTGCTCTCAAAATGATCTCGAAATCAACAATATCATTTTTAGTCAACAGGTAATCAAAGGACGTTACACGCCGGCCGTTAACATAGGCGCCGCCCTGTTCGATGAGTTTTCTGGCCGCAGTTCCCGAGGTTGTCATACCGACCTGATGATACAGCTTGAAAGCCGGGATGCCGTCTTTGAACCGGTATTCTTCGATATCTGAATGGGGGATCGAATCCAGGGCTTCCATCGCCAATTTTTCCGAGTCCAATGAAGAGAGGTCCCCGGTCTTCAAAGAATTATCACTTTCAGAACCATTCCGGATAATCGAACTTGACGGCATGATTTCTTCAGGCACAACTCGGACGCCGAACATACGCTGTGCCGCGAAATACGCTTTGAGAGCTTCTTGTCTGCCATGTGCAATCTGGGTGGCTTCAAAAGCCAGAACTGCCTTGGCGTTGTTCAAAGCCTCTCCGCTGAGTTTACCCAGGTTTTCGATTTCTTCCATGGGTAAAAATGTAAAAAGTGCCATGAATCGGGCAACATCTCTATCATCGGTGTTAATCCAGTATTGATAATAATCATAAGGCGACGTTTTCTTCGGATCGAGCCAAACCGCACCATCGGCTGTTTTACCCATCTTGGCACCGCTGCTCGTAGTGATCAAAGGAAACGTGATACCGAAAACGGTTTCTTGACGAATTTTTCTGACCAATTCAATTCCGGCGACAATATTTCCCCATTGATCGCTGCCTCCCATTTGCAATCGACACCCATATTGATCAAAAAGTTCCAAGAAATCATAGGCCTGCAAAAGCATATAATTAAACTCAATAAAGTTTAGACCCTCTTCAGATTCTAAACGGATTTTATAGCTTTCAGCCTTTATCATACGATTAACGGAAAAATGCCGCCCAAAATCTCTTAAAAAAGGAATATATTCCAGCTTTGTCAGCCAATCGGCATTGTTGAGCATCAATGCTTTGTCCTCTTTAAAATCAAGAAAACGGGAGAGCTGCTTTTTGATCCCCATCGCATTTTGATCCACCATTTCCGGCGTCAGCAGTTTTCGCATCTCTGTCTTCCCGCTCGGATCCCCGACAAGGCCTGTTCCGCCGCCCACAAGAGCGATCGGGCGGTGCCCATGCTGTTGCATATGGGCCAATGACATAATCGGGACAAGGCTTCCCACATGAAGGCTGGATGCCGTGGGATCAAACCCGATATAGCATGTCGCATTCCCGGCCCCGAGATACGCCTTCAATTCCGCCTCGTGAGTGGTCTGTTCGATAAATCCACGGCCCCGAAGAACTTCAAGTAAATTCGCCATACGATCGTCCCCTCAGAAAATAGGAAATAGGAATTAGGAATTAGTTTTCAACATATTTGTGTTCATTCGTGTTCATCCGCGCTTCCCCGTATCCTCTTTCCTATTTCCTTTTTTCTCTTTCCTATTTTCTGTTTTTAAGGTCTTTCATTTATTGGCATACTCTACGGATCTTGTCTCCCGAATCACCGTAACCTTAATCTGTCCCGGAAATGTTAAGGACTCTTCTATTTTTTTAGCCACGTCTCTGCTAAGCAGGGTAGCGTCTTCGTCAGTGATAATTCCGCTTTCAACAATAACCCTCAGCTCTCTTCCGGCTTGAATGGCATAGGCGTTTTTAACGCCTTTGAACGAATTGGCTATATTCTCAAGATCTTCCAATCTTTTGATATAGTTTTCAAGGAGTTCTTTACGCGCGCCGGGTCTCGCCCCGGATAATGCGTCTGCCGCCTGAATCAATAAATCATATACGGAGTTGGGTGGCGTATCTTCATGATGGGCCGCGATAGCATGCTCAACCATGGTTGTTTCGCCAAATTTTTTTGCCAGCTTAGCGCCGATGACGGCATGTTGCCCCTCAACTTCATGATCAATAGCCTTGCCGATATCATGTAACAATCCCATGCGTCTTGCCAGTTTGGTGTTAAGACCCAGTTCAGATGCCATTATTCCAGCCAAGACACCCACCTCAACCGAATGCTGCAGCACGTTCTGGGCATAACTGGTCCGAAATTTCAATCGTCCGATATATTTAATCAGCTCATTATGAATACCGTGAACCCCCAAATCAAATGCCGCCTGTTCCCCGGATTCTTTAATGGTCAAATCCACTTCTTTTCCGACTTTTTTGACAATATCTTCGATACGAGCCGGATGAATTCGACCATCTGCGATCAATCGCATCAAAGACAGCCTGGCGACCTCACGTCGTACCGGATTGAATCCTGATAGAATCACCGCTTCAGGCGTATCGTCGATAATCAGATCAATCCCTGTCGCCGCTTCAAGAGCACGGATATTCCGACCTTCTCTCCCGATAATCCTTCCCTTCATTTCATCGTTCGGGAGTTCAACCACCGAGACTGTTCGCTCGGCCACGAAATCGCCGGCGTATCTTTGTATGGCGGTAGCCATGATCTCCGTCGCTTTTTTATCTGCCTGCTCTTTTGTTTCGTTTTCTATCCTTTTAATAATTTTGGCGCCTTCATAACGCGCTTCATTTTCCATCGCCCTGATAAGGAGTTCTTTTGCCTGTTCCGCCGTTAAACCGGATATTTTTTCGAGCTGCTGCTTTTGTTCCGCAACAAGTTCTTCATATTGTTTTTCTTGCCACCCGACTTTTTCTTCTTTTTGGCTGACCTTTTTTTCTTTTCGCGAGAGCTCGCGTTCCCGCTGTTCGAACTGCTCCGTCTTGCGATCGATATGCTCCTCTTTCTGCATCAACCGTCTCTCTCTGTCTTTTAGTTCAGATCGAGTATCTTTGGTTTCGGCATCAAATTCGCTTTTCATCTTGAAAAGTCTGTCTTTAACCTCCAGCTTGGCTTCTTTAATGAGCGTTTCCGATCTCCGTTTGGCATCCTCCAACATTCGCGAAGTCTCTTTTTCGGCGGCTTTAACTTTCTGAGATACGATTAACCCTTTAACCCAGAAGGCAATCGCAAAACCCACCAGAAATGCAATAATGCCGATTAACAGATTATATTCATTCATTATCTTTCTCCCCGAAAGTGTTTATATTTGGTGCTTGGTATTTGGCGATCTAATGATCCGCTATATTCGCCGGCATATGTCATAAAACGCCAAATACTAAACACCAAATTCTGAATCGATTCGATATGTTACGAGTTCATCACCAACAAATCAGTTCTATCTTAATGCTACAAAAGACAGCGCAATAGAATATATTTTAAATACCAGATCGAAACAAAGGTATCTGCTATGCAAAACGTCTGTGAAAACTGGTTTTGAAGTGGACTGGATAGAGATTTTTGGGAGGTAAAGGGCAAGGTTTCCAAGTATGCTTTCTGAAGGTTCGTATTTTCAGATATTCAACACCCTTGGAAGCAGATGGTCCGCTGCATTTACTCGGTAAGTCTTTTGATAACCTGCTCTTTTTTCTATTTGAGTTGAACAGGACCCCTGCCACAATGCCGTGTTGGGAGGTCTTTGATCCATAATAAATAAGTGGGTACCTTATGATTTCTTCAGGCTTTTCCGCCTAAACGGAACCTGCACACCAAAATCAGAGAAGGCTCCCTTTTATGGAGTGTTGGGTCAAAGTACATCTTCCAATCACAAACACGGCAGGGGCCACAAAATTGTTTGAAACAGCTCAAATACCTTCAAGGTCTTATCTATTTCGGAAAGATCACAGAAGATATCACAATCCGCCCTTTTTGGGAGCAGATAAAAGATTATGAGAACAAGTGCATGCAACAAACTTGCTACAAGTCACCGGATTCGCTTTTTAATAAGCTTGGGCCCTTGACTGCTTCATCGAGTAAATATATCAAATTCGTCGATCTTTGAGAAATATCTTTCAATAAATCTGAATAACTCTTTTTTAGTTTAATATTTTCATTGGCAATATTAAGCGCAGCTAATATCAAGGTTGCAAGCTTATTGACAGATGATTTGCTCGAATGTTGGGGCTCAATCCGGGTCACTTCTTTGACCAGATGATCGGCAACCTCTTTTGCGTTGCCCACATCCGCTTCCGCTTTAAACGTATACGGTTGTCCAAAAAGCTCTATTGTTACAAGTTGTTCCAATAATAAAGTCTTTACCTTTTTTAAAATCGCCCCTTCAGGTCATTAGCCCGCGTCTGCAATATCTTCAAGCTTTTCCAAAAGACTGTCGATCTTTGACCGAACTAAGGCTCTTTCTTGAGTATAATTGTTTTCCGCTTCGACCTTACCTTGAAGTTCTCCCTCTAACCTCTCAATTTTATTTTTAAGTTCTAAATTCGTCGTTTCAAACGACTTGCAAACATTGATTAAATTTTCAACTTTTTTCTCAATTTCTTCAAATTGTTTTAAAATAAATTCGTTATCCAATCCAGCACCTCATATTCAAGTAAAAAAGATTATAATCTTTTATCCGGCTCAAAGTCAAGATATATTCCTCAACCGGTTTCGCATAATGTTTTCAGCGGTCTGCAAATCCTGTCCGGTATTAACGCCCACGGTCTCCTTCCAATCTTCACTCACCATGACGCCCATAACACTTTTATTCCGGTAGCCGATTTCAACGATATCCGTCAGGTAAAATTCGCCTTTCACATTGTTTGATTTAATTTTTTTGATTGAATCAAATAAAATTTCCTTTTTTATGCAATAGATACCCGTGTTGATTAATTTTAGTTTCTTTTGTTCTTCGGTCGCATCCGACTCTTCGACAATTCCGGTCAACCGTCTGTCTTCATTAATCAATAATCTCCCATATCCTGTTGGATTCTCGATTTCAACAGCCAAAAGGGAAATGTCACGCCTTGATTTCACATGATCTTCAAAAAAACGCTCCAGTGAATTTTCGGTCAGCAGCGGCACGTCACCGCACAAAATGATCACATCTCTAACATGACTTGGAATATATGGAAGTGCGCACAACACAGCATGACCAGTTCCAAGCTGTTCTTTTTGCATCGCAAAAAGAATATCAACCTTTTCCTCAACAACGCGGCGAACTTTTTCTGCTTGATGGCCGATAACAAGAATGACATTGTTCCCTGCAATCTTCTTGGCGGTTTCTACAACATACAGGACCATAGGCTTTTTTAGAATTTCATGCAGCACTTTGGCCTTGTCTGATTTCATCCGGGTTCCCAAACCTGCGCCCAGTATGATCACCGCCACTTTTCTTTTGGCATCTTCCATATCATTCCCCTGCGTCAACTGTCTACCCGCAATGCGGGTGGTTTGAAGTTTCGGCCACAGGCCGAAACTTCAAAAGCATGTCAGTGCTTTCAGCGTTGAACTTGCATCAGGGTGCAAACACCCGTTTGTTTTGCAAGAATAAAAAAGGGCAAACCTTGTAATGGGTCTGCCCTTTCATACAAAATGTAATCCTCTCTTTCTTTTTCAAAAAAATCGTGCTATATCAATATCTCAATATCCATTGATATACAGAAACTTATCTGCGAGTTTCCGCAAGCCTAACACGATGGAGGGCTCTTTCCATAGCGGCCTTGGCCCGATTAAAATCGATATCTTCGGACTGGCTTTGGGCCAAGCGTTCCTGGGCACGTTCCATTGCCGCCTTGGCACGATCAATGTCAATATCTTTTCGCCTTTCAGCCGATTCTGCCAGCACGGTCAATTTATCCGGCAAAGCCTCGGCAAACCCGCCGCTGACAAATACAAATTCTTCAGCGCCTTTGGCATCCGTATAATGCATAACCCCGGTCTTTAAGGTGGTCAAGAAAGGCGTATGGCCGATCAGCACACCAAATTCACCCAGGCTGCCGGGGGCCACCGCTATCTGAACTTCTTCGTCAACGACATACTCTTCAGGGGTAACCACTTCTAATTTAATATTTCCCGCCATATTATACCCTTATATTTTTTAACGTTATGCGGCTTCAACCATTTTTTGGGCTCTTTCGACAACTTGTTCGATTCCGCCCGCCATGTAGAATGCCTGTTCCGGGATATCGTCATGTTTCCCTTCACAAATCTCTTTGAACGCCCGAACCGTATCTTCAATTTTTACATAGCACCCTTTGGTTCCGGTAAACGCTTCGGCCACGTGGAATGGTTGGGATAAAAATCGTTGGATTTTACGAGCCCTCGACACGGTAATTTTATCTTCATCGGACAATTCTTCCATACCCAAAATAGCAATGATATCCTGCAGTTCTTTATACTTCTGAAGGATTTGCTGAACCTGTCGAGCCGTCTGATAATGTTCATCTCCGATATAGGCGGCATCCAGAATTCTCGACGTCGAATCCAGAGGATCCACTGCGGGATAGATGCCCAGTTCGGCAATCTGACGCGACAAAACCACTGTCCCGTCCAGATGGGCAAATGTTGTTGCAGGCGCCGGGTCTGTCAAGTCGTCCGCCGGCACATACACACATTGAACCGCCGTAATTGAACCTTTGTCCGTGGATGTAATCCGTTCCTGGAGCTCACCAAGGTCAACGGCCAGCGTCGGCTGGTACCCCACAGCAGAAGGCATGCGGCCCAAAAGTGCTGAAACTTCCGAACCCGCCTGGGTGAAACGAAAGATATTATCGATAAAAATCAAAACATCCTGACCTTCAACATCACGGAAATATTCCGCCGCCGTTAGCGCGGAAAGGGCCACTCGGGCCCTGGCGCCCGGCGGTTCCGTCATTTGGCCGTAAATCAAAGCTGCTTTGGGAAGAACCCCGGAATCTTTCATCTCGTGATAAAGGTCGTTCCCCTCGCGCGTGCGCTCACCCACACCGGCAAACACGGAAATGCCGCCATGCTGCATGGCAATATTGTGAACCATTTCCATCATAATAACGGTTTTACCCACACCGGCGCCGCCGAACATCCCCATCTTGCCGCCCCTTGGAAAGGGCACCAGCAGGTCGATAACCTTGACACCGGTTTCGAGAACACGAACCGTCACGTCCTGTTCGGTAAATTTCGGCGCTTGGCGGTGTATAGGCATCATTTTTTCCTGACTCACCGGACCGAGCCCGTCCACCGGTCGTCCCACGACGTTGAGAACCCGGCCCAGACCGGCCGCACCCACCGGCATCATGATATCATTGCCGGTATCCCTGACTTTCTGTCCTCGAACCAGACCGTCGGTGACATCCATGGCAATGGTGCGAACCACATTATCACCCAGGTGCTGCGCAACCTCAACGATCAGGTTGTCCGGCTCATCGTTGATGGCAGGGTTCGAAATCGCCAATGCCGTGTAAATGGCCGGCAGATGTTCCTGCTCAAACTCCACATCGACGACGGGCCCAATTACCTGCGTAATCTTTCCTATATTTTCTCCCATCTAAAGACCTCCTGTTGAAATGCGGTATTTTATTTTATTATTTAGCCTTTAAGCGCCTCGGCGCCACCGACGATATCCATCAACTCCGCAGTAATCGCCGCCTGTCGAGCTTTATTATATATTAGAGTGAGGTTTTCAATCATATCTTTACAGGCCTTGGTGGCATTATCCATGGCAGCCATTCTGGCGGCATGCTCACTGGTGGACGTTTCCAGCAAAGCACTGTACAACTGCACATAAACATTCTTCGGAAGCAACTCACCCAGCAACTCCTGGGGTGAAGGTTCGCAAATATGCTCGGCAAGATACGATTTTTCTTCTGTTTCGACCACTTCCTCGACGGGCGCTATGGGAAGTATTGGAAGCACCTGTTTGAGTACCGGAACCTGCCTGGCCATGCTCACGAATTCAGAATAAACAATGTAAACCTCATCATAGGTTTTGTCTAAAAAACCCTGGATCAATTTCTGGCCGGTGGTGGCCGCCACATTAAATCCGAAGCTGCCGCCCACGACCCCGACGTGTTGGCTGACAATTTCAAATTTATTTTTCCGGCACCAATCGCGACCCTTTTTGCCGAAAGCGGTAAATACCACATCAATGCCCTGTTCTTCTTTTTTCTTTTTAAACGATTTTGCCTTTGATATGAGGTTGTTGTTGAAACCACCGCATAAACCGCGATCAGACGTACATAGAACAAGATGTACTTTTTCGACTTCTTCTCGAACTTCCAGCAAGGGGTTGGTTTCCTCTCCGGCTTTTTCGGCAAGACTCCCCAAAACCTCGGCAAACTTGGCGGAATAGGGGCGAAACCCCTCCATACTTGTCTGAGCGCCGCGCAGCTTTGACGCTGCAACCATGTTCATGGCTTTTGTGATCTGCTGGGTTTTTTTAACTGCTGATATTTTTGTTTTAACATCCTTTAATGTCGCCATAGACTTTAACCCTTATCGCACGATTTATTTGAGATTTTTTCAATCTTTCAGCCGATGATGCACGCAGAACTCAGCTATTTTATTGTGTCCTGGAATTCCGCGTCATATGCCGTCAGGGCCTCGGTCATCTGCTTATCTATTTCTTCGGTGAACGCTTGTTTTTCTCTTAGGCCTTCAAAAACCTGAGGATATCTGTCTTCAAGAAACGGATAAAGCCCCGCCTCGTATTTGGCAAGCACACTCATCGGATATTTATCTAAAAATCCTCTTGTACCGGCAAAAAGGATCGACACCTGTTTTTCCATGGCCAGCGGCTGGTACTGGGGTTGTTTTAAAATTTCCACCAGTCGTTCGCCCCGGGTCAATTGCCGCTGCGTGGCTTTGTCGAGATCGCTTCCAAAAGCGGCAAACGCTTCAAGCTCCCGATATTGCGCCATATCAAGCCGCAGCGTACCGGCCACCTGTTTCATGGCCTTCACCTGTGCAGCGCCGCCGACGCGTGAAACAGACAGACCCACATTGATGGACGGCCGAACACCGGCAAAAAAGAGGGCGGGCTCCAGATATATCTGCCCGTCGGTAATGGAAATAACATTGGTGGGAATATAGGCGGAAACGTCGCCGGCCTGGGTTTCGATAATCGGAAGGGCGGTCAAAGAACCTGCGCCGAGTTCGTCGTTCAGTTTCGCGGCACGTTCAAGCAGACGGGAGTGGTTGTAGAAAATGTCGCCCGGATAAGCCTCACGTCCCGGAGGCCGTCTCAAAAGAAGAGAAACCTGGCGATAGGCCACGGCCTGTTTGGACAGATCGTCATAAATGATCAAAGCGTGCTGTTTGTTGTCCCTAAAATATTCACCCATGGCGCAGCCGGCATACGGTGCAACATACTGCAACGTCGCCGGATCGCTGGCGCAGGCGGCAACAATGGTTGTGTATTCCATAGCGCCGTGTTTTTCTAAAATCGCATGGACTTGGGCAACCGTTGATTTTTTCTGGCCGCACGCCACGTAAATACAATAAATATCCGTATCCTTTTGAGCGAGAATGGCATCGACGGCAACAGCGGTTTTACCAATCTGACGGTCGCCGATGATCAATTCGCGCTGCCCCCGTCCCACCGGCGTCATGGCATCGATGGCCTTTAGGCCGGTGTAACACGGTTCGTGGACGCTCTTTCTCTGGATAACACCCGGCGCCACCATCTCAACCCTTCTGAATTCTTTGGCCTCAATGGGTCCTTTGCCGTCTATCGGTTCGCCCACCGCAGAAACAACGCGGCCCACAACCGCTTCACCCACCGGAACCTGAGCGATTCTGCCGGTGCGCTTAACGATGTCCCCTTCTTTGATATGAATGTCCTCGCCCATGATGGCGACACCCACGTTATCCTCTTCAAGGTTCAGCACCAGACCCAGGATGCCCCCCGGAAATTCAACGAGTTCCAGGGCCATGACCTGCTCCAAACCATACACCCTGGCGATACCGTCTCCTACAGACAACACTGTCCCGGTTTCGCTCAACTCTACTTTCTTGTCGTAATCCGTAATCTGCTCTTTGATGATCTGACTTATTTCTTCGGCTCTTAGTTCCATTATATGCTCTCACCCCTTTTTAAAGATTCTCTCATATTGAGTAATTGTGATTTGATGCTGCCGTCCAGAACCAGATCTCCTATTCTTGAAACAATCCCTCCGATGAGGCCGGGATTCTGTTCCACTTGCAGGATAATATCCTTACCTGTCCTTTTAGACAGAGTTGTACGGATCTTTTCAACGGTCTCGGATGAGAGTTCCGAAGCCGAGACCAGGCTGGCTCGCAAAACCCCTTTAAGCTCGTCCGCCAGCTTCTGATAAAATTCGTTGATGTCGCTTAAAAAATCAAATCGCCCCTTATCAAACAACAACAGAAGGAATGATGCAACGACCTTGGAAATTCCCACTTTGCCCACAACCGTCTCCAAGACCTTCTTTCGGCCCGCGGTACCATAAAGCGGATTACCGATGGCCTGTGCAAGCACTTTTTCTCCGGATATCATTTTGGCGAATCCATCGAGTTCTTTCCCGTATGTTTCAGCCTGGCCGTCCTCTTTACCGATAATCAAAAGTGCCTTGGCATATCGCCGTGCAATAGTTAAATTTTTCACGATGCCACCACCTTATCTAAATATTCATCCACCAGCTTTTCCTGGTCTTTGGCCGTAATTTTGCTGATTATGATTTGTTCTGATTTTTGCAGCGCCTTCTCCAGTATCTCTTGCCGAAGCTCTAATTCAGCCCGTTTGAACTCATGTTCAATGTTGCGACGGGCTTGTTCTTCCAATTTTTCAGCAGCTTGCTTCGCCTCTTCGATAATTCTCGCTTTGGCTTCATTCCCCTGTCGAATATAATCTTCAATCAGTTTTTCAGCTTCTTTTTCCAGATTCGAAAATTTTTTATTGTATTCCGCCAGTTGGTTTTCCGCTGCTTTTTTCTTTTCTTCAAGTTCGTCGAGTTGATCTTTGATCCCTTTAATTCTGGAATCTAATGCCTGGGAGACCGGCTTTTTTAACAAAAGGAACAGACCAATGGCCAACACTGCGAAATTCATGACCTTATAGGTATCCGTCGCCGCCCATCCTTTTGATTCGCTTTCGTGCTCCGACGAAGCAAATGATATTCCCGTAAAACACAAGAAAAGCATTATCATGACCACCAGCAGGATCGACCCTTTACTGATCATCTGCCGCTTATAATCATTGTTAGGGCATTTTCCACGATTCAGATTCATCAAACAGCCCTCCCTAAAATTTTTTCACTGATGGCGTTCGCAAAGGTGCCGATCTCTTTATTTAGAGATTCTCGAACAGTCTGAGCATCCTTTGTGATCTTTTCGCGAACTTCCGCAAGATTTGCCTGCGCCTTTTGGTTAATCTGTTCTATAATTCTTTTTTCTTCCTCATTTCCTTCTGTTAACAAGGCTTCTTTTTCATTCAATCCCTTGACTCTGGCATCTTTTATGCCTGAAAGATAGGCCCCGTCTTTTTCCGCCGTATCTTCATTCAGCTTTTCGATATTCTGCTCTAAACTTGTAATTTTTTCCTTTCTCTGAATGAGTATTCTCCGGATCGGTCGGTATAAAATGATATTTAATACCCATATGATAATGAGGAAATTGGCGATTTGGACAAAAAGCGACACATCTGGAATCACCGATATTGAACTGCCAGCGCCGAATGCAACTCCGGCAAACGATACAAATAATGCTGCCTCAAGAAGTGTTAAAGCAGCATAATGTCTCAGGTTTAAACCGGAAATTTTCATATAAGGATCCTCCATCGCGAAAACCTGCAACCCTAACTTATTAAATGATTTTTTTAAATAGAATTCCGTCCACCGATGTTTTTAACTCGGCGGTCTATAACATCAGCCATTGAGGTTGTCAAAGGTTTTTTTTAATTTTCGACCGGCTTTTATGAACAAGATAGTTCCTCATGTTACCTTTTTAGTGAGATTGAAACCTTCACACTTTCATGGAACAATTTCCATTAAATATAACGCCGGATTGAATCGAAACCGCAGAAGAATGAATATCCGCCTCGATGCGCGCCGGCGGATAGATCTCGACTCTTGTTCGTGCAGTAATCTTGCCGTTAACCTTACCCCTTATAATGGCGATATTGACCATGATCTCTCCTTGAACTTCGGCCGTTTCCCCGATGATCACCGTACCGTCGGAACTGGAGATTTTCCCTTTGACATTTCCTTCCAGCCGGACCGTATCTTTGAACTCGATGGTTCCTTCAATGGTGGTGCCCGGCCCAAGCAACATGGTTAAAGCATCAGATGGTTTTGTCTTTGTCATGGCTTCCTCCGAATAAAAATAACGGAATGGTACTTAAGCGTCCCGCTCCAAGCTTCAATTTGACGAGTGGAATAACGACGTAATGGGGTCTGACGAGGTTATCAATGAATTAAAGATGTATCTTGAGGTTATTCTCCGGTAAAACGCCTCATGCTCACGTTCATCAAGAGTGCGATGCAGATCATTGTGGTCAGCACCGATGAACCGCCATAACTGATAAACGGCAGCGTCACACCGACAATCGGCATCAGACCCATTGTCATGGCGATATTGATAAAAACCTGCCAGAAGATCATTGCCGTAGCACCGACGGCGAGAATGGTGCCAAAGGGTTCCCGGCATCGATATGCAATGTTCAACCCCCAGATGATTAATATCAAAAATAAGCACAACAGGATAAACGCCCCGATAAATCCCCATTCTTCAGCTAAAACGGAAAAAATAAAATCCGTATGTTGCTCCGGTAAAAAGGCAAGTGCGTTTTGAGTTCCCTGCAAAAATCCCTTGCCGGAAATCATGCCCGAGCCAATGGCGATTTTGGATTGAATAATATGATATCCGGCGCCGAGCGGGTCACGGTCCGGGTTTAAAAATGTCAATATCCGCCGCTTCTGATATTCTTTCAAAAAAAACCAAACCAAGGGGACTGCCGTCGCACACGAAGTGACGATGCAAAGCAGCGATCGTCTCTCGATTTTGACAAAAACGGTCATTGAGCCGGCAATTAAAAGCACGATCATAGCCGTACCCAGATCCGGTTGTTTAACAATCAGAAAAAACGGGATGACCGCCAGAATAAACGGGGTAAATAGTTCCCTCAAATTTAATCCCCCGATATTGGCAAGCCTTGAATAATATCTTGCAAGAATGATGATTACGGCAATTTTAGCCAGTTCCGACGGTTGAATCGAAGCAGGGCCAAACACAATCCAGCGCCGCGCCCCTGCAACATATTTGCCGAATATTAAAACATATATTAAAAGACAAACACATAGGACATAGATGACGGGAGCCCATCGGTCCAGCAACTTGTAATTAAAAAAAAGAGAAAAAACAATTACGCCCAGTGCGATGCAATACCAGATCATTTGTTTGAGATACAGTATTTTCTGGGGGGACGCCGTGGATGACGTCACCGCGCTGTAAAGTGTTAAAAGCCCTAAAACGGCAAGCAGGAAGGTCAGCCCGAGCAATCCCCAATCAAAATATGTTACAAACCTGCGATCGATCATCCCAAACACGCTCCCTTAAATTCGTCATCCATAATATATGTCATTCCTTTCCGGCCACTTTCAGTTTATCGGTGCTTTGGTCTTGGGTGTGGCCCAAATAGGTATTTATGATTTCCTTTGCAATGGGCGCCGCTGCAGATGATCCATGACCGCCATGTTCTATCATCACTGAAACGGCTATTTTAGGATTATCAGACGGGGCGTAAGCCACAAACCATGCATGGGGTTCGAAATGATTTGATGGGTTTTTTTTGGAAGTATTATGCTCACTACTGCGCCCGATAATTTGAGAAGTGCCGGTTTTCCCGCTAATCTCAAGCCCTTCGATGTGGGCCGCCCGGTATGCGGTTCCTTTTGGATTGTTGACGACCTCTTTCAGACCTTCTTTTATAATTTCCAAATTTTGCCGGCTGACGGGAAGTTTGCCGACCAGTTGACGTTTGCTTTCAAGAACCACCGATCCTTCGGGCGTACGAACGGACTTGAGGATCAAAGGCTTATATAGATTCCCGCCGTTTCCTACCGCCGATATCAAAGCAAGCATCTGCAAGGGGGTGGCAAGATCATAACCTTGTCCAATGGCCACCGAAAGGGTTTCTCCACCTTGCCAATCAACACCCGTCCGGCGTTTCTTCCATTGCGAAGACGGAATAAGACCTCTCGCTTCGTGGTCCAAGTTGATGTGCGTCGGCGACCCCAAGCCGCAAGCGACAGCATACTCCGACAAGCGATCGACCCCCAGCTTCTGGCCGACCTGATAGAAAAAAACATCACAGGATTGAGCCAATGCTTCAATCACATTAACATCGCCGTGTCCGGCAGGTCTCCAACATCTGTACACTCGATTTCCATATTTATAAAATCCGGGGCAAAAAAAGGTCGTATCTTTATCGATAACCCCCTCCTGGAGTCCGGCCATTGCGGTCACAATCTTGAAGGTGGACCCCGGAGGGTACTCGCCCTGAACCGCTTTGTTTTCCAAGGGTCTTAACGGATTGGAAACGAGAGCGTCCCACTGCTCGTGGGACATGCCGTCAACAAATATATTCGGATCAAATGAAGGCGAGCTTGCCAAAGCAAGGATTTGACCGGTTTGGGGGTCCATGACCGCCACGGCGCCTGCTTTGCCTTTTAGCAGCGCCTCCGCCGTTTTCTGAATCTTAAGATCGATGGTCAGATAGATGTTGTTTCCGGGCTGTGCATCGACGGTTTTCAAAACCCTCACCACTTGCCCCATGACATTGACTTCGACCTGACGGCCGCCTCTTTTCCCCTGCAAAAAAGGCTCAAACGTCTTTTCAACACCAAACTTTCCGATATAATCGCCAACCGCGTATCCGGGATATTCCCCTGAATTCAATTCATCAGGGTTTATCTCACTTAAATATCCGATGAGGTGTGCGGCCGCTTTTTGTTCGATGTAGTGTCTGCGTGGTTTTACATCCACAAGAACACCGGGGAGATCGAATTTTCGTACTTCGATGGCAGCCAAAGCATCGCGCCCGATATCTTTTTTCAAGAGTATCGGTTTATAGGATGAAACCGCTTCGTCGCTTTCGATTTTCGACATGAGGTCAGGCTCGGGAACGTCGATGTATTTAGACAATTTTTTGACGGTCTGTTCCACAGGTTTGGCGTCTTTTAGCACAATGTTTAGATCGAATGCGGGCCGGTTATCCACCAGCAACATCCCGTTGCGATCAAAAATCAAGCCCCTGGATGGATTTGTGCTTTGCAGGCGAATACAATTATTTTCCGAAAGGCGTCTAAGTTCCTCGCCCTGAATCACCTGAAGATAAAACAAACGGACAAACAGTATAAAAAAGGCGCCGGCAATACAAAACGCGATTCGAACCAATCGCTGTTTGTAGAAATCCTGATCCGCAGTTTTTAAATACTTGGTCAAAGGGTTCCTCGAAATTAATAGCCTAATCGAGTCAAAACCCGATTCGGCGTTATTCGTTATTTGTTATCGGTTATTGGTAGTTTAATTTCAAAATAAGAAAATCTATCTCAGTTTTTCTGAGCAAATATTTTTTGGGTCCATCGGTCCCACCGTCGATGTGAATAATTAAACAACATGAGAAAAAACGGACCGGTGAATACGGCCCATAAAACCTGTACCACAACCGTGTTTACCATTGTTTGAGCGATCTGTAAATTCTGTTCGAGCATGACATTGGCGCCAAGGAATATCATGTTCTCCATCAATACACCAACAGCAACCACAAACGGCAACAGAAAACTGTCCCCGACATGCAGAAAAGTAATTGCCCAGCGCACCCCTAAAAACAACCAAAAATAGGCGGTTAAATACAGTCCAAAGGGTCCTCCGGAAATATTGTCCATTAGGAAACCAAAAATAAGAACCATCACCGTACCTTCGCGAACGGGACGAAATATGCTTAAATAAACGACAAGCGGCGTCAAAAGATCATAGAATCTTTCGAATACAGGGATATGGGGCATGACCGTCGTCTGAACGACAATCAAAAACAGGCCGATACAAATATTTAGACAATGCGCCATTATGAAGGCTTATTTTGTTTTTTCGGGTTCAATACCACCAGAACCTCTTCAAGTTTCTCAAAATCGACATACGGCGTGACGGTTACTTCCTGAAAAATCCCTGCCTTGGGTTTGAAAACGCCCGAGACTTGCCCTACGGCAAGCCCCTTGGGGAAAACACCGTCCAGCCCGGATGACACAACAAGCTCACCGATTGCGATATCATGTTTACGCAATACGTATTTAAAACTTAATTCTCCGGCAGCATCCCCTTTGATGATGCCTCGAGCCCTGTCGCTTTGGACCAGCGCATCGACGGCGCTGTTAGGGTCGATTATCAGCAATACTTTGGAATAATGGGAGGATACTTCTGTAATTTGCCCCGCGATCCCTTTGGGAACCACCACAGCCATTCCTCTTTCCACGCCGTCGTGTTTGCCCTTATCAATAAGAACTGTTTTAAACCAGGGGGAAGGATCTTTGCCGATGACTTCAGCGGAAAGAACGGGATCGGTCATTGTCTTCTCAAAATTCAGCAGACTTCGAAGACGGGAATTGGAAAGTGTAATTTCTCTATACCGGACGTTTTTTTCAAAAGATTTGTCCAATACTTTTTTTAACGCATCATTTTCTTCGGCCGCATGAACCAAAAAAAAATAATGATACCAGATGTCTCTTAAAAAAAGAATGGATTTACTGGACGCTTTCTGAAAAGGGGCAATCACCGAGACAGCGATCCGTCCGGGTCTATAATACGAAATATAGCGGCGATTGAAAACAGAAAGAAGTATGATATTGACGGCCATTATCGCGATCACGCCAACAATCATTACCATCTTTTTCGAAAACATAAAACTATGGGATTACAACTTGCTTGAGGATTTCAATGCTATCCAAAGCAGCACCGGAGCCGAGCGCCACCGTTAGTAATGGATCCTCGGTTATCGTTATGGGAAGGCTGGTTTCTTCCCTTAATAGTTTGTCCAGATTTTTTAATAGTGCGCCGCCGCCCGTCAGTACAATCCCCCTGTCAACGATGTCGGCGGCCAATTCGGGAGGCGTTTGTTCCAAGGCTATTTTGACGGTCTCTACGATGGCATCTATCTGTTCGGAAATCGCGACTCGAATTTCTTCCGAATCGATTGCCAGGATCTTGGGAATGCCTGACGCAAGGTCTCTGCCTTTGACTTCTATGGTTTCTAAATCCTGAGGCTCCGGATATGCATTCCCAATGGTCGTTTTGATGATCTCAGCGGTTCGCTCACCGATCAACAGATTATATTTACGCTTGATATATTGAATAATGGCGGCATCCATTTTATTGCCGGCTACCCGAATGGATCGGCTGTAGACGATGCCTGCCAGAGATATCACCGCCACCTCGGTGGTCCCCCCCCCGATATCCACCACCATATTGCATACCGGTTCGGTAATAGGAAGCCCGGATCCGATGGCCGCGGCCATGGGCTCTTCAATCAAAAATACCTCACGGGCTCCCGCGGATTCGGCCGATTCCTTAACGGCACGTTTTTCAACCTGTGTAATTCCTGAGGGGACGGCGATCACTATCCTCGGCCGAACAAAAGTTCTCCGGTTATGAACCTTGTGAATAAAATGACGGAGCATCGCCTCCGTCACCTCGAAATCAGCGATAACCCCATCACGCATGGGCCGAATCGCAACGATATGTCCGGGTGTTCTTCCCAGCATATTTTTAGCCTCGAGGCCCACCGCCAGAACGCGGTTTTTCATGCGATCATCCGTTCGAACCGCAACAACCGAAGGCTCGTTCAAAACTATACCTTTGCCTTTGACATAAACGAGGGTGTTTGCCGTACCCAGATCAATGGCCAGATCACTTGAAAAAGCACCCAATATCTTATCTAAAAATAGAGCCATAACCCCCCTTCTTCACACGCTGAAAATAAATATCCCTCAATTGCTTAAGTTCTGCTTTTGCATGCTCTGAACCGAATACTGCTATAAAAAAAATTAAAACTACCAAAATTATTTTATAATAACAAGAAAATTATCGGTACTCTTTTATTTTCAATGTCATATATTTGATTTTGAAACATGATCCCAATTCGAATCAAGCAATAATTATGCCAATAAATATCATGAGGACTCGCTAACGATAAATTTCTCCATGACGGCATCATGCAATATCGGTCTGAAATCTTTTATTCGGTTATTGTCCCGTGACGGATGGATGCGATTGGTGAACAGAATCACCATCATATTCCGGTCAAGATCCATCCAGAAGGACGTACCGGTAAACCCGAGATGTCCTACGGTTTTTTTTGAAAAAAACCGGCCGCAACTCGCGCCTACCGAAGAAGGGGTATCGAATCCGAGCGCTCGGCCGGTATGTTTATTTCGACGAAAAAAGCGACGGGTTAACCCGCTGCCAAACAGTTTCGCTGCAGCATCTCCCCGATAGCCCGCCAAAAGGTCAGACAGAAGATAAAAAATATCTCCGGCTGTTCCGAAAAGACCCGCATGTCCCTCGATACCGCCGACTGAATATGCATTGTCGTCATGAACAACACCTTCCAACAAGAACCCTCGCCACGGACATCTCTCGGTTGCGGCAAATTTTGCTTGAGGGGGCTTTTTGTCAACCGGCACGAAAAACAGGGTCTTCAGATTCAAAGGCCGGTAGATGTTTTCCATGACAAAATGATCCAGACGGCTTCCGGAAACTGTTTCGACAACCCAGCACAGCACCATAAACCCCAGATCACTGTACACGACCTGCCGGCCGGGTGGATGGACCAGCGGCTCGTTGACCAGCTGTTCTCTTAGGGCATCTTTTCTTTTTCCGGGGTCGAGGTTACGCATCAGTTTATAGTAGGGACGATAATCCGGAAGCCCTGAATTGTGATAAAGCAACTGTTCAATCCGGATCTTTTCTTTGTCGGTGTTTTTAAATGAAGGCAAAATAGAGCCCAGCGTCTGATTTAAGGTCAGATCGGATCGTTGGACCAGCTTCATAACGGCGAGGGTCGTCGCCAGCGGTTTTGTCAGAGACGCCAGATCAAAAATGGTTTCTTTGGTCATTGGATTGCCGGAAAATAGATTCTCAACGCCGTAAGCATCAAAAAAAACAACAGTGCCGTCCACGGAGACCAAAAGAACCCCGCCGGGGAATACATTGCCGGAAACGGCATCTTTCATCAAACCGTCAATGTCCTTCTTCATGCAACATAAAGCCGCTTTTTGCCGGTATCCAAAGTTGCGACCAGTCCCATGGGAACGGTCAGGTTGGTCTTCCCGTGGCCGATGTCAAAACCGGCCAAAATAGGAATGTCCGTATCATGAAATATATTGTCAAAAATTTCAACGATCTCGTTCAGTTGACCGCATTTTTTAAAAGCGCCGAGTATCAGGCCGGCAATGCCGTTAAAACATCCGGCCAATTTCATCTGTGTCAACATTCTGTCGATTCGGTACGTCATTTCTCCCACATCTTCCAAGAGCACGATCTTTCCCCTAAAATTCGGACTATAAGGCGTTCCGACAAGATGGCACAGCGTTGTCAGGTTTCCCCCGGCTAAAACTCCCGAACACATACCGGGCTTGATGATTTTCCCGCCGTCGGGGATCAGCTCCAGCGGTCCATCGGATGTCAGCGCCGTTTTCATGGCCAGGATGGTCCTTTGGGTGGCACCCGCCAGGCTCGTCACCATGGGCCCGTGAAAGGTGACCAGGCCGCACTGCTCATACAGCATGGTCAGCAGCGCCGAAATGTCGCTGAATCCTACAAAGATTTTCGGATGTGTTTGAATGGTATTAAAGTCGAGAATGGGAAGGATGCGCATGCTCCCATATCCGCCCCGGGCACATACAATCGCTTGAACGGATGGATCGGCAAACAGGCGATTCACCTGGTCCGCCCGCTGGTCGTCGGTCCCGGCCAAAAATCCATGCTTTTGAAAAATGCTTTCATCATAAACTATTCGAAACCCCATGGTTTCCAGAACCGTCTTCCCCTGCATGAATTTTTCCGGATCGAACGGACCGGCCGGCGCAACAACACCGATGGTGTCTCCCGGTTCCAGCCGCGGGGGCCGGATCGGTTTTTTCCCCGGGCTTTGCATCGATATATGGATCTTCAAATTCGTCATTCACTGAATAAAACGTTCTTTTTATGTAATCGTCAACAAAATTTTAATTCTATTCGTAAAATCGCATGATGATTTTATAAAACGCCAAAAGATGATCCAACATCATCTTTAAAATCAGCATCGACCCCTTGAATTTTATACCAAGACTCAGGTCATATCTTGACATAGCCTATTTGAAGTGTTACTCATCTTTCTATTCTCGGATTATCGTCGGGGCGTGGCGCAGTCTGGAAGCGCACTTGAATGGGGTTCAAGGGGTCGGAGGTTCAAATCCTCTCGCCCCGACCAATTAATCCGGATACATTGAGCGGGTCGGTAAAACAACCTGCCGTTTCTTTAAAAACATCCCGAAGCACCTTGGGCTGTTGAAGATCAAATGCAAACCCCGCCCAAATGCCGATGCCCCGCCAATTGAATAATTCCCGGCAAATGACCCGTCGCCTGTACGCATCATCGATGACAATCCTGCGAGACCTATTGCAAAGCGCCCCTTTTTGCCCAATTTCTGCGTCAGACTCAAATTTTAATCCTCAAAATACTAAATGTATTCCTGCGGTTAAAATTATCGCCTTCCTTGAATTTGAACAAAAATGAGCATTTTTCAAAGGTCTCCCTGCGGATGAGCCTTACCCGTAATCGCCCTAATTCGGCAAGGTTTGATCATAAATGCAATTGACAACCAGGCTCGCCTTTGGCATGATATTTTAATGCTGCCTCAAACAATGGGTTTTCATATGTTGAGGTTTGTATGAGTTCCATATACAAGCATCATTTTTTCAATCTGCTCCCTTTCAAACAGCGAGTTCTTTTCAAATTCTACCCGCTTTCAAACCGTTAGTTCTTATCAATTTTACCCGCTCTCAAAAAGCGAGTTCTTTTCAATAAGAACAGGAAAAAGGGCTGGAACTCATCAGCAATTGCTGAATTCGGCAATATCGAGATAGGGGTTATCCCGGAAGGAAGGTTGATCGCATGGCTTTAAAAATCGGAGAGATACACACCAAAGGTGCAACGGTTACGCCGAGCGTATGTCCTTACTGCTCTGTGGGTTGCGCTATAATAATCCACACAAAAAACGGAAGAATTGTGAACATCGAGGGAGACCCGACAAGCCCTCACAATGAAGGGGCTCTGTGTCCGAAAGGTGCGGCAATCTATCAACTGCACGTCAACCCAAACCGCGAGACCCGGGTGCTTCACAGGAAGCCGGGGGCGCGAAAGTGGGAGGAAGTTGAGCTGGGATGGGCATTGGACCGTGTAGCCGAACTGGTCGCAAAGACCCGTGACGAAACGTTTGTCGAACGTCTTTCGGATGGATCGCTGGTCAACCACACGCTGGGCATTTTTGCTCTCGGGGGTGCAACCCTGGACAATGAATGGAATCATCTTCAACAGAAACTGATGCGAGGACTCGGAGTTGTGGCCATTGAGAACCAGGCTCGCATATGACACAGCTCCAGTGTTCCCGGTCTGGGAACGCGTCTCGGGCGCGGTGCTGCAACCCTTTATCCCCGTAACCTCAAGTATTCGGACTGCATCGTTATCCAAGGTTCCAATATGGCCGAGTGTCATCCCGTCGCCTTTCGCTGGCCCATGAAGGCCAAGCTGAACGGAGCGAAGCTCATCCATGTGGACCCCCGATTCACCCGAACCAGCGCAATGGCGGATATTTACGCTCCCCTTCGTGCGGGATCGGACATTGCTTTTTTGGGCGGACTCATCTGTTTTGTGATGAATGATGAGCATTGGAACAAGGACACTTTTTTTCGCGACTATCTGGTGAACTATACGAATGCCGCGACATTTGTTCGGGAGGACTTCAAAGACACCGAAGATCTGGACGGGCTTTTCTCAGGCTTGATGCATCACGCCGACGCAAAGGCTGAATGGCCTTTCAATGGAACCACCTGTCAGTATGAAACAACCACGTGGCAATACGCACGCAGCGGCCATTCAGGAGAAATGGGAACTTCCGACCGGGCTGGTCGGGATGAAACACTGCAAGACCCGCGTACGGTTTTCCAGGTGGTGAAACGCCACTTTTGCCGCTACACACCCCGAATGGTAGAGGAGGTCACGGGGTGCCCTAAGGAGACCTTTCTCGAAGTCGCCCGCACGATCCTCGATAACTCGGGCCGTGATCGGACTACGGCCTGGGCTTACGCGGTGGGGTGGACACATCACACATACGGCCCGCAGATCATCGGATGCTGTGCTTTGCTGCAGCTTCTTCTCGGCAACATAGGACGGCCCGGCGGCGGTGTTCTGGCGCTGAGGGGTCATGCTTCCATCCAGGGATCTACCGACGTCCCAACCCTGTATCACAGCATTCACGGATATATGCCCGCACCGTCCGCCCTCGAGAACCATGGCTCGCTGCACGCCTATCTGTCTTCGGAAACCGCTGCCACGGGGTATTGGGCCAACATGCCCAAGTTTCTGGTATCGTATCTTAAATCCATGTTCGGAGACAAGGCTGCTCCCGAGAACGATTTTGGTTACGACTGGCATCCGAAGATCATCGGTGATCACTCGCATATGCCGATGTTTGTGGCGATGAGCGAGGGACGCGTGAAGGGAATGCTGTGTATCGGTCAAAATCCGGCGACTTCCATCAATGCCCGTCTCCAGCGCAGGGGCATTCAGAATCTTGAATGGCTGGTGGTCAAAGACAACTTCATCACGGAAACCGCTTCTTTCTGGAGCAAGGCGCCGGAGGTGATCAAAGGTGAGGTCAAACCCGAGGAAATTCAAACCGAGGTGTTTTTCTTCCCGACCTCGCAAGTGGCGGAATGCGAAGGGAGTTTCACCAATACGCAACGCATGCTGCAGTGGCATTCCAGAGCATTGACCCCACCGGGGCAGTGCCGCTCGGATCTGTGGTTCACTTATCAACTTGGGCTGCGGCTGAAAAGGATGTACGAAGACAGTAACCGGCCCCAAGACCAGGGAATCCGGAACCTGCTTTGGAACTATGATCCGACCGAACCGCCAAAGGTGGAAGGAGAGCCGGACGCTGAGAAGGTTCTCAAAGAAATCAACGGTTATAACACCGAGCACCCGGAGCACCACCTCGCAGGAAGCACCGAATTGAAGGACGACGGCTCGACAACTTGTGCCTCATGGATCTACTGCGGCGTCTTTCCAACGCCAAAAGAGAATCTCGCCAAGCGAAGACAGCCGGATCCGTCCGGGACGATGGGTGCTCACTTGAACTGGGGATGGGCCTGGCCGGCGAACCGACGGGTTCTGTACAACCGCGCCTCGGCAGATCCGCAAGGGCGCCCCTGGAGCGAACGCAAGAAATGGGTGTGGTGGGAAGAAGGGAAATGGAGAGGTAAGGACGTGCCTGATTTTCCTGTCGATAAACCCCCGGATGCTCCCGGAGATCCGAACGGAAGCGGAATCGATGCGCATTCGGGCAGCGCCCCGTTCATCATGAAACCGGACGGAATGGGGTGGCTTTTTGTTCCGGCCGGTCTTGTGGACGGTCCTTTGCCGACGCACTACGAGCCGGCGGAATCGCCGTTAAAGAACCCTTTCTACGGACAGCAGACAAATCCTGTTTTGAAGTATTGGCACCGTAAAGACAACCTGCTCGCTGCTGTCCTTGATGCTCGCTATCCTTACGTCATCACAACGTATCGGCTCACGGAGCATTACCTCGCCGGGGCCATGAGCCGATGGAATCCGTGGCTCGCAGAGCTCATGCCCGAACTGTTTATAGAACTGAGCCCTGAGCTCGCCGAGGAAAAGAAAATACAGAGCAAGGATTGGGTCAGTATCACCACGGCAAGAGGCGGGATCCGGGCCAGGGCGCTGGTGACGCCCCGCCTTCGGCCGCTCAGGATCGGCAATAGAATTGTACACCAGGTGGGGATGCCCTGGCACTGGGGATGGCAGGGACTCGTGACAGGAGATGTGGTCAATGAACTCACGCCGATGGTCGGTGACCCCAACGTGAGCATTCACGAAGCCAAAGCCTTTCTGTGCAATGTGGAGAAGACATCATGACGCCAATTATGACACGACAACGCATTGGGTTCTACACTGACACGACGGTCTGTATCGGCTGCAAGGCTTGTGAAGTGGCCTGCAAACAGTGGAACAGGCTTCGCGCGGCCGACGACAGGTTCACTGAAATGGCCGGCGACAGTTACGACAATACCCGGCGGTTGGACAACGCCCACTGGCGCCATGTCAAATTCATCGAACAATTCAGCAAAGACCGCAGCCAAAGCCGATGGCTCATGATGAGCGACGTATGCAAACATTGCGTGCGCGCTGCATGCCTTAAGGCCTGCCCCACAGGCGCCATTGCACGAACCGAGTTCGATACCGTGGTGATTCAGCCGGATGTATGCAAAGGAATGAAACTGTGTGTGGATGCATGCCCTTTCGGAGTGATCCATCTCATCCCCCCTTTGAAAATTGCCCGGAAGTGCACGCTCTGCTATGATCGCATAAGCGAAGGATTGGAACCCGCATGTTCCCAGGCCTGTCCGACCGATTCGATCCGGTTTGGGCCGGTGAACGAGCTTATCATAAGCGCTGAGGCGCGTGTTCGACAACTGCATGAACAGGGCGAAGCCGGAGCTTATCTTTACGGCGCAGATGAAACCCTGGCCGGCGGTCTTAACGCCTTCTACCTGCTTGTGGACCGTCCACAGGTCTATGGATTGCCCGAAGCAATAGATCTTGAGAAATAGACGGCATTGCGCCATATATGACGATAGTTCATATTATTCATCGTTGACTGCCGGCGATACAGAGAAGTCCGGGTTCATAATTTTGATTTTTAAAAAAGCGCCATTTGGGCTGAATTTTTTGATGAAAGAAAATGGTGTAACTTTTGACCGACAGCAGAGAGGTTATGCTCCCGAAGTTCTGCGGACCAATTTTTACAAAATTCCGGCTGGGGCTGAGCCGAGTATTTTACTTCAAAACACCCATTCTCTTCCTTCATAATTTGCAAGGCATCGTTTAATAATAATTCCTTCTCTTGTGCCGTCATCACCGGGAAGCCATAATGCAAATTATCATATTTGAAACTGCCTTTGGTCTTTAGCCGTTGAATGACAAATTCTATATGTTTGGCAAGTCTTTTCCGGATGAGTTGCCTGGATGAATCGACGATAACATCTTTAATACAATCAATTACATTTCCCAAAGAGCGGTCTACTTCGTAGCCAATGCTGTTTCTTCCAGAGGCCATTGCGGCTGCGGTTGTCGTTCCCGTTCCCAAGAAAGGGTCAAGTACGGTATCGCCTTTGGCCGAATACATATTGATGAGTCGATATGCGACTTCAAAAGGATAGGCGGCGCTTCTTGATCGGGCATTCTTATTGTCAAGCGCCTGCGTCGTACCCTTGACATCAAACCACACATCCGAAAACCAGCGATTGCGTTCCTCCCAAAAGACAGCGCTCTCACGCCTGGTCTTTTTATCTTCTTCTTTCTTGAATTCCCGCTTCGAGCCTTTTCTTAAGATCAAAATGTACTCGTGTTCCAACGTCACGTAAGCGCCTGCCGGCAGCATTCCCGATCCCATGAATTTGTTGGGTGCGTTGGTCTGTTTCCGCCACAGGATGCAGGGAAGCGCAGAGAAACCTAGTCCCAGCGCTGCCTGCAACGTTCTCATATGGTTCGGGTACAGTGCAAATTTTTTGTTGATGGTTCTGGTCGCATCGCCAATATTGATGCAGGCAAGACCACCGACTTTTAATACACGGTAGACCTCTTCCCACACAGGGTCCAGCATCTGGTGCATCAGTTCGAAAACTGCCGGTCCGTCTCCTTTTTCCAAAGTCTTTTTAATGGATGCGTTTTGCCGAGCGAACATCTCATCCCACATTTCAATCATCGGATACGGGGGCGAGGTGACCATGAGATCGACACTCTCGGACGAAACCGCTTTCATGTCCATCGCATTTTCAAATATAATTTTATGATTTGTTTTCATTTAAGTTCCATCAACATCACTTTTCGATAATCACAATCCTTCGCCGATATCGACGATCTGTGTTTTTATGGAACCTCCCCGGATATGGAGCAAGGCCAGAGAGGCCGGACAATTGCGACGGGGCTGCGCAGCACTACCGGGGTTTAAATAAAGCACGCCGTCCTTTTCAGAAACAGAAGGACGATGAAAATGGCCGAAGATTACAGCACTGAAGCCAGCTTCCGAAGGAGAGATATCAAGTCTGTGAATATCATGAATTACATACAAGAGAACGTCACCGATTTCGACGGCCTCGGTTTCGGGAAGATCCCTCAACCCACCAATCACATCCATATTCCCCCGGACGGCAACTACAGGGGCGATGAATTCCAGTTCATCCAGAACATCGGTATTACCGATGTCTCCGGCATGAATGATGAGGTCCACATCTTTCAGAGCGTTTATCGCCGTCGACAGAAGAAGACCATGGGTATCGGAAATGACCCCAACAACAATATTTTCCTTGTTTTGAAAATTTATCGGCATTAGCCACTTTTGTCATTTGTCTTCGCTTTAAGCTACAATCCAACAAATCCGAGGCAAATCCAACGCCCAAAAAGTTTCAGGCACTAAACCGTCCATGATAAGGGTGAGATGCAAACAAATTAAAAGATACCGAAAGTCAAGCACACTGTCAATGTTCAGCGGGCTGTTCTTAAATATATTCTCCCCGGCCTGATGCACGAACTTGAAGTTAGTGAAAAAAAAGAGCGCAAAATTGAACTGGAAAAATCGATCGGTTTTCCTCTTCTGCCATGGCAGGACGGAAAATGCGCTCACTGTGCAGTGCACTCATTTTGACGAAACAAATTTTGATTAGTTGAAAATTAATATTGGCAGCTATAATATCAAAAAAAATATTAACGAACTGATCCGGTTTTTTCCGGGTTGACGTCGGCAAGGCATACATCATGTTTTCAGATCGTTCCAACTGGGATCTGAGTCCCAATTCATTGAGCATTCTTCTTCAAAATAAAAAATCCGCAGGAGATGCTATTTTTGACCTGACGGAGTCGAATCCGACACGGATCGGACTGGATTATGATTCCAAAGAGATTTTGGCAGCCCTTTCACAACCCCAATCCTTGGCATACGAACCCGATCCCCGCGGTTTGGTGCAAGCCCGGGAGGCCATTGCAACATATTACGCCGATCAAGGCGAACATGTGGATTTGGATGCGATCTTTTTGACGGCTTCCACCAGCGAAGCGTATTCAATCCTTTTCAAATTGATGGGAAATCCCGGAGAGGAAATCCTTATCCCGATGCCCGGATATCCTTTGCTTTCGTATCTGGCATGTTTCGAAGGGGTGCATGCCGTCTCGTATCCCCTCAGATACGACGACCGAAAAGGTTGGTCCATAGACATGGATGTTCTGCAGGCGCTCATCAATCCAAAGACCAAGGCGATTGTTCTGGTCAACCCCAACAATCCCACCGGCTCCTATGTAAACCGGCAAGAACTCACAGCGCTCGGCACCGTTTGCCGGGATTACGATCTCGCCTTGATTGTGGATGAAGTATTTTCCGATTTCATGGCAGCAGAAAATCCGGGCCGGGTTCGAACAGCGGTGAATCATTCAAACTCGCTCACATTCGTTCTGAACGGTTTATCCAAAATGGTGGGGTTGCCCCAGGTGAAACTGGGATGGATGGTGGTAAACGGCGATCCTGATCGATCCGCACAAGCGCTGTCGCGCCTTGAAATGATGCTGGATTTTTATCTATCACCATCAACCCCGGTCCAACATGCCGTCAAAAGGCTCCTTCAACAGCGTCAAATGATTCAACGTCAAATGTTTTCCCGAATCGCTTCAAACATGGGCTTTTTGGAAGAACAGACCGCCAAAACATCCAACATTCGATCCCTGATCCGCCAAGGCGGATGGTATGCCGTCATCGAGGTCTTTGATGCGGTTTCCGACGAAGACCGTGTTCTGCAGTTACTGGATCGCGACAGCACGCTGGTGCATCCGGGGTATTTCTACGATTTTCACAGAGATGGATTTTTGGTGGTCAGCCTGTTGCCGCCGGTTGAAATTTTCAGAGACGGCATCACAAGGCTGATCTCCCGATTCGGAAGCTGAGAAGAAACGATCGAGAATCTCAGATGCAAACCTGACCATTTAGGCGGCTTTTGAAAATACTTTATTTACAACGTCCGGTCGAGGGACCGTTATTGGTTTGGCCCCCGGAATAACGCTGACCGAATCGCGGGTCAGCCAACCGGAGCGGGGAGCCGTTACCAATCCCCAGAGCGAAATCCAACACAAGGCGAACAGCCAATAAAAAGCATAGGGTATCGCCCAGCGCCAACCGAACCATCCACCGTGGCGCCACTGATAAACCACAGCCGGCAACACGGCGCCGATGATACACCCTATTGCCATGGCGATCAGCGTCGGCACGAAAGCCAGATAAAGTTGCGCCGCTACAGCAAATTTGGAGGCCTCACCCATGGTCATTCGAAATAATTGTGTGGCGCTGAACAGACGGATCCAGCCGCTACCGCTGTCGGCCGGGCGAAAGCGACCCATGATGAAAGAGAGCATCACCAGGTTCTCACGCACGTTGCTGCGGGCCCACCTCAGCAACATCTTCCGTAGACCTTTGAAATCAATCGGTATTTTTGTCATTACCACGGCCTCTCGCTGATAGACCACGCGATACCCGCAGGCCAAAACCAGGTTGGTCAGCGCGCGGTCCTCGCCGATGGCCGCAGGTTCTCCCATAAAGGTTTGATTGACCCAAAATGACAGATGAGGTTTGACAACCTCCGCCTGGTAGGCTGAAAGTGCGCCGGGCGTACAAAATACGCCGCCGTAAACGCTCTGACCGGAACGCAGGAAATCAAAGGAGCTGACAAACGAAACTTCCAGCATTTTAGGGATAGCGCCTTCGTTGAGGTTCAGCACACGCACATTACCCGCAACCGCGCCCACACGGGGGTCACTGGCCAGCGGGCTGACCAAATGGCGAAGGGTATCCGGCAGCACCTCGGAATCCGAATCAATCGTCACATATACCTTCCCGGACGCCTGAGAGAAGCCTTTCATCAGCGCATGGCGTTTGCCGCGGTTAAAAGGTTGGCGAATCAGCCGCACGCGAAGCGGAAATTCTTGTTTTGCCATTTGCATCCACTGCCATGTATCGTCTTTGGAACCGTCATCAACACAAATCACCTGCATTTTTTCCGCAGGATAACGGCTGTTCACAACCGACCGAACGGTGTCCAGAACCTGCCGGCCTTCGTTGTAAGCCGGTATGACGATCGTAATGGCCGGTAGGGCATTGTCAGGTAAAGGTGCATAAGACCGGTAACGACAGGCAAACCAAATTCGAACTGCCAGGATCGAAAAGGCCCAGAGGGTCAATCCGGCGGCTAAATAGTTTTTCGTCGACCAGGATTCCACAAACTCCCAGACTTGTATCATTTCTTGGGCATCCACCTGCCACCAGGTCAGCGCCAGTGCGGAAGTTAAAGTGAATAGCAGCAGCCAAGGGAAAAAAATATCCGCTTTAACGCGGTATGAACCATTTGTAATAGCCATAAATCACCTCAAATTAAAGCATATTTTCCAATATGCCATTCATAAAATTATGATCTTTCCCCCGGATGACGATGCAAAAGAAAACAACATGTAAAACCACTGTTTGGGAAAGGTAGTAATTGCTTGCAATAGATATGCCAAGGGAAATGAAAAACTTATATATTTGATATCATACGTATTTTTGTTTACCAACCGATTACGTCCGAAGGATTGAGAAGGAAAATCCATACAGAGGACTGCACCGGAAAAATCCGGAAATCACGGAAGGTCATTAATAACCTCTGTTTTCTGATATGGAGGGAATGACATACATTGTGGAGGAATTGGCATACACTCCAATAAATCTTGAACGAATCAACTCATATATAGCTTGATTTCAAATAGATATAAAATATCTTGTGATCGATCAAGGTCTTATTCGGCCCTTAATGCTTCTATGGGATTCAAGCTCGCAGCCCGGTGAGCAGGCAATACGCCGGCCAGAAGACCGATGAGAACTGCCAGCGTTTCAGCCAGCACGACATATTGCCACGAGGTGTGGGTGGGAAGCGCCGGTACGATACCCCCTAATATCCAGGCCCCTCCGGCGCCGATCATCAGTCCGGCGAAACCGCCGATGCCGGACAGGACAACCGCCTCGCCGATGAAAAGCGTCAGTATCTGTCCCCGGCGTGCACCAATGGCGCGAAGCAGCCCGATTTCCGCTTTTCTTTCATTCACGCTGATGGTCATGATCGTGAGGATACCGACGCCGCCGACCAGAAGCGAAATTCCGCCTAAAGCGCCCACGGCCATGGTGAGAATGTCGAGCACGGATCCCAGCACATCCAGCATCTGCTCCTGGGTGGTGATGGTAAAATCTTCCGTGCCGTGCCGATCCATGAGCAGTGATCTGACCTTTTTAACGATCTTCGTCAAACGTCCTGTAGCGGCATACAAAAGATCGATTTCCATCAGACTTTCCCGGTCGAACATGGCCAGGGCTCTGGCCGTCGGAATATACACAGCGTCATCCAGGTCGAATCCAAGCATTTGACCTTTGGATTCCATAACGCCGATAACCCTAAAGCGCCGTCCGCCGATGCGAATACGCCGGCCAAGGGGATTCACAGTACCGAAAAGCTCTCTCATCACCTTGTCGCCCAGCACGGCAAAAGCCCGGGATGCGCGGGGGTCGTCATCCGGAAGGAACCGGCCCATGGCGACCTTCATTTGCCATACTTTGGGTGCCTCCGGGCCCACGCCAAAGACGTAAGTCCGTCTGCCGTGCTTTCCGAACTCCGTAGATGCGTTCCCCTGGACAAAGGGAACCACCCCGAGAATTTTTGGAATTCGGCCAAGGGCCAGCGCATCATCAATGCTCAAGGGACGGACATTGCTGATAACGGCTCCCGACATGCCGACGGTGGTGGTTTTGCCCGGCGTAACGGCGATAAGGTTGGTTCCGAACTGGGTGAATTCGGAAAGCACGAACTTGTGGATGCCTTCACCGATGGAGGTCAGCAACACCACTGCTGCGATGCCCACCGCTATGCCCAGGGCGGTGAGAAAACTTCGCATCCGCTGGCTGGCCAAAGCATGAATCGCCTGTTTTGCGGAATCATTGATCAGCATAGTAGATCACCTGCGAGACAATGCCTGCACCGGATCGAGTCTCGCCGCCCGTTTTGCGGGCAACACGCCGAATATCAGGCCCGTCAAAAGCGCAACAAAGACCGCAGCGCCCAAGGCCCATGCCGGAACCGTCACCGGGAAATCGGGATAGCCGCGAGAGATCCCCCAGGTCCCTAAAAATGCCAGAATTATTCCGAAAGCGGCACCAATGAGAGAGAGAATAGCGGATTCCGCCAGAAAAATCCGATGAATTTGGCTGCTCGTGGCGCCGACGGCCCTGAGCAGTCCGACCTCCGTAGTTCGCTGGGAAACGGCAATGAGCATTACGTTCATGATTAAAATGCCGGCCACCGAAAGGCTGATGGCGGCGATGCCGGCCACGCTCAACGTCATGGCCAAAAGTATCCGATCAAAAGTGGCCAGCAGCGCGTCTTGGGTAATCACGGTGACATCGTCCTCGCCTTCATGCCGTTTGCGAATCTCGCTCAATATCGTCTTTTTGGCCTTCTGAACAGCATTGCGGCCGTTGGCCTGCACCAGGACTCGAAAAAGTCCGGAAGTATTGAACAGTGCCTGTGCGGAAGCCACGGGCACAATCGCCACATCCCCCATGTCCAGTCCCAGAGACTGGCCTTTTTTGGCCAGAACTCCGATGATTCGAAAACGACGGTCGCCGATACGAACCCATTCACCCAAGGGAGATTGATTCCCAAAGATTTCTTTTTTGAGCTTATACCCCAAGACACAGACCCCCGAGCCTCTCGTGGGGTCGCCGGCTGGAAGAAAGCTGCCCTGGGCCATTGAAAGCTGCCGGATGTCAAACAGCGTTTCAGTGGAGCCGAGAATCGTAACCTCCCGCTCTCGATGTTTCCAGGAAACCGGTGCCGAACCCACCGTAATGGGCGCAACGCGGCGGATGACTGAACTTCGAGCAAGGAACAGCACATCTTCCAGTGTCAGTTCTCTTGGCGTTTCTCCCAGCAGCGGCGGCGGGCCGCCGGTTGTTTCGGACCGGCCCGGCAATACGATCAAAATGTAGGTACCCAGAGAGCTGAATTCTCGGGTTACAAACACGCGGGCGCCTTCGCCCATTGCGGTGAGCAAAATGACCGAAGCCACGCCGATGGCCATGGCCAGAATCATCAAAAACGTTCGGATCGTATAGCCCGACAGGGCTTTTACGCTGAATTGAATGACATCTTGAATTTTCATTTTTTTTATAAATTCCCGGTGTCTGTCGAGATCCTTCCGTCTACCAGCCTCACCCTTCGGGAAGCCCGTTTACCCAGATCGGGGTCATGGGTTACCATCATGAGAGTAATCCCCTTATCGTGAAGGTTTTCAAGTATTTGAATAACCTCTATCCCGGAAGTCCGATCCAGGTTGCCGGTGGGTTCGTCTGCAAGAATAACATCCGGTCGCATAATGGTCGCCCGGGCAATGGCAACACGCTGACGCTGCCCTCCGGATAACTGGTCGGGACGATGTTTCGTTCGGTCGCTAAGGCCATAGGAGGAGAGCGCTTGAAGAACCCGCGATTTCCTTTCGGCAGGATCCATACCGGCGAGGATCATCGGCAATTCCACATTTTCCGCAGCACTGAGGCGGGGAATCAGATGGAAAAACTGGAAGACAAAACCAATTTTATTTCGGCGGACCGATGCTTGCTGGTCATCGGTCAACTCGGTGGTATCCAGGCCTTCCAGGGAGTAAACCCCCTTGTCCGGTCTGTCCAAAAGACCGATAATATTGAGCAGGGTCGATTTTCCGGATCCCGAAGGACCCATGATGGCGACATATTCTCCTTTGCAGACGGTGAAATTCACGTCGCTGAGTGCGTGAACCGGTTCGCCGCCCACCGCAAATGTTTTCTCAATCTCGGATAATCGAATCATGGCGTCTCTTTGGATACAACGGCGGCGGCATCGTCTTTCATTCCGGCGCGATCTGCATTCACCACCACCAGTTCCTTTGGTTTAAGGCCTGAAAGGACCTCGGTATAATCCCAATTGGAAATGCCGCTTTTAAACGTTCGATCCTTGATCTTTTTTTTGTCGGGTAGATAAACAAAGACATGATTTCCTTCCAGAACCGCCTGGGTGGGGATACGCAATGTGTTGTTCCGTACAGTCAATATGATCTCAACATCTGCGCTGTAACCCGCCAGCATTTGGCGAGAGTCCTTCGGGAGGTCAAATTGAACTTCTACGTCCACGGTTCGGGCTTGTTTTTCGCGATCGAGCACATATGGCGCGATTCGGCGGACTTTACCGCTAAAGCGGCGATCTCCGAAAGCATCCAGACTGACCCGGGCGGTCATACCCGGTGTGATACTCGGGACATCGACCTCATCGATGGGTGCGGTGACATAAAAACAGGTGTTGTCAATAAGATCCACCACCGGTGGCGTGGGAATGCCGATGGGCGACGGCGTGACGTATTCACTCAGTTCGCCGTTGATCTCGGCGATGACACCGTCAAAAGGCGCGATCAAACGGGTTCTGGCCAGGTTTGCTTTGGCGACGCCGACACGGGCCTCACTCATAAGGGCGGACGCCTTTGCCGCTTCGTAATCCGCCCTGAGGGCTTTGGCGTCTGTAACCGCTTTATCTGTCTTTTCTTCCGAAGCGGCCCCGGTCTTGCGAAGTTTTACAAGACGGTTCGCCTCCCGTTGGGCAACTTCGGCTTTCAATAATGCCGCTTTTGTACGCGCCTTTGCCGCTTCTGCTTCGCTTTGGGCAAATTTGACCTCTGCGACCAAGTCCTTGTTCCAGATTTCAACAAGAAGATCTCCGCCCTTCACCACATCTCCCTCGTGGATGGGAAGCCATGCGATTTGACCGCCTATACTTGGAGAGAGCTTGGCCCTTCGACAGGCTTTAACGGTTCCGGCCCGAGTATTTGCAACCGCTCGTTCCACGGTGCCGTAATCCACGGGCTTAATCACAACTTCGACGGGCTTGGGCCGGGTAAAATACCAGACGGTAGCGCCGCCAGCCGAGACGAGCAATACCAGAACCACCCAGCGGATATATCGACGATTCATCAAGTCACCTCTTTCGAATTTTTCGGCGTCTTTATGTCGGAACAGACCCACAACAAAGTTTTGCAAAAATACAACATTATGAAAATATATAACACCCTTTTTTTGAACTTCTCAATAAGTTCTATCAGGTCGTCCTGACTCGATGTCCCATAATCATTGATTTAATCTGAAAAGCTGTAAGATATTTGGGCATGTGGAACCAAAAGCCGGTGCCAGGGCACCGGTCTCAAATCCCATGATAAAAAGCAGTTTTTCTGCAGAAAATTAAGACAAGTTTCTAGAAGTGGTTTCAAAACCTTCAATCGGGTTCAAGGTCAAGGCAAACTTTGATGGCCACCCGCAGGAATATCGGGAATATTTCGAGGATTGGACGTCACGGTTTAACACAGAGATTGAGACCGAGGGGAGGTTTTGAAACCACTTCTAAGCATTACATATCTCGCAAGACCGATCAATCCGATAACGAAAAAGAAGATCAACGCCATGGCGGATACAAGGCCTATTTTCAGGGCCAGCCAACCGGCGCCTACAAGGGGAATCAGGATCAAGCGGACTATGGCCCGTAAGTCATCATGTTTCCGTATAAAATTAGCCATGGTTGGTGAATGGGTATAATAAAAATGCACCAAACGCCGGCCGATTCCGTTGGTGAGCAGGAAATGGTCGCGGAATTTACTTAACACCTTAACATATGGTGCCAAAGGTGAACCATAGGCGGCGGTGGCAATGAAGCAACCGCTGCCGCCGGACTCATTGCCCGTAATGGTCACGGATACATCCGGCGCGTCCAGACCGTTATAATCGGTATCTGTTGAAGTTGCCGCTCCTAACACTATGCTGTAGGTCAGACCGCTGCTTGTTATGCTGGTAATGGTTACGGTCTGGTCCATGAACCAATCGGCATTGGTGAACGTCAGGCTTGATTTGTCAACCGTCCCGATGTGGGAATCGGAACTGCTGACCGGCAGGGTCACATCCGCAGAAGGCTCGCTTAAAAGTCTTACGGTAAAAGTGGCTGTTCCGCCGGCGCCCGTGGTTGTGACGCTGGTCGGGATAATGACAAAGTCAACCATCCTGAATTTAGTGAGATAGATGTCATCTAAACCGACGGAGGTATGATTGTCCGTTCCGGTGCCGGGATCAAAATCAACGGTTTCTTGAAAAGATCCCGTAACATAAACATTGACCGCATCATCCACGGCAACGGACCGACCGACATCCTGAGCTGTTCCGCCCATGGTTTTCGTCAGGTCATAGCTGCCGTCAAAATTTATCTTTGTCAGAAAAATGTCATCCAATCCCGCGGAGTATGGTTGTCCGTTCCGGCGCCGGGATTAAAATCAACGGTTTCTTGAAAAGATCCCGTGATGTAGACATTATCGCTGCTGTCCACGGCAACGGACCGGCCGTAATCATGATTCGTACCCCCCATGGTCTTTGTATACCCGTAACTGTCGTCGTAATTTATCTTTGTCAAAAAAATGTCTTCCAATCCCGCGGATGTATGGTTGTCCGTTTCAACGCCTGGGTTGAAATCCGCGTTCGCGCCGCTAAAATATCCCGTGATGTAAACGTTGTCGCTCCCATCGATGGCAACGGATTGACCTTCATCATGATCCGTACCCCCCATAGTCTTCGTATATACGTAGCCGCCGTTGGAATCGATCTTTGTCAGAAAAATGTCTTCCAATCCCGCGGACGTATGAGTGTCCGCTGTGCCGCCGAGGTTGAAATCCACGTTCGCGCCGCTAAAATATCCCGTGATGTAAACGTTGTCGCTCCCATCGATGGCTACGGATTGGCCCTCGTCATGGTCCGTACCCCCCATGGTCTTGGTATTCCCGTAGCTGCTGTCGGAATTGATCTTTGTCAAAAAAATGTCTTCCAAACCCGCGGAAGTGTGACTGTCCGCCGTCCCGCCGGGATTAAAATCAACGGTTTCCTGAAAAGATCCCGTGATGTAAATGTTTCCGCTGCTGTCCACGGCGACGTATCGACCGTAATCAGAATTCGTACCCCCCATGGTTTTGGTATACCCGTAGCTGCCGTCGGCGTTTATCTTTGTCAAAAAAATGTCTTCCAATCCCACGGACAGGTGGTTGTCTACTGCCGCGCCGGGATCGAAATCCGCGGTCCCTTGAAAATATCCTGTGATGTAAACATTCCCGCCGCTGTCCACGGCTACGGATCGGCCATAATCATGATCCGTACCCCCCATGGTCTTCGTATATACGTAGCCGCCGTTGGAATCGAACTTTGTCAGAAAAATGTCTTCCTCGCCGGCGGAGGTATGGCTGTCCGTCCCTGCTCCGGGATCAAAATCCACCGTTCCGCGAAAAGATCCCGTGATGTAAACATTTCCGCTGCTGTCCACGGCTACGGATTGTCCCAAATCGTTACTCGTACCCCCTATGGTTTTGGTAAATGAATAGACCGCCTCGGCATGGGCAACCTGGCCGTAAAAAAGAAGAAATGCCGCCAGCCCGATAAACAAAACAAAATCCCTGTACCGGCAAGATTTCCGTCGAACAAAAATCCTTACAAGATCTAATTTGGTTTTCAACACTTTAAGCATCCTTTCGCCGGTAAAAGCGCACCTGAACACGGCAAATCGTTGTCGATTTCTGAATCCATCTATCGATGATCTTGAAAGACTCTCTGTGATTCCGTATATATCTATCACAAATTCAAAGATAAAAGCAAGATCTGTTAAAAACGCCATGCATTGTTCTTGTTATCGGATATCGTATGGATCCGGACAATTTGTTTTCAATGAAATCTTTTTAATGTCGATTGGTGCAAAATCTGATATGTTTATTTAACGTCTGAATATTTATCAAAACAGCAGGTTGTCATGCTCCTTAAAAACATATTCAAATATTGGACCCGTCAGCTTTTTGCGCCGGATATGGTGCTGCAGGACAAATATACATCGTTTAAATCCCTTTTGAGCCATGACAAACGGGCACATGAGCTGATGGCGGAGCTTGAAGAGATCTATTACCGTCAAACCGTGGTTGATTTTAAGGTTATAGAGGATAAATATGACGATTTTTCAACCCGTGTCCACGCCATTGTGAAAGATCTGCAAAGCATATGTCCTACGCGGTATCTTGATCTAATGGATTATTATAAACGATTCGATGATTATACGCGGTTTTTGCTGTCTCCGAAAAACAGTGAAAGTAAAGCGCCGTTTGTCATGCCGATGCCGGAAATATCAAAAGGCAGCGGGATGCCGGCGGGCGGCAAAGCCATGCATCTTGCCATGGCTCGGCAGCAGACGGCCATCCCGTCGCCTGACGGTTTTGTGATCACTTCCAATGCATTCAACGCCATCCTCGATGCCAATGCCCTTCGAAAAATCATCGATACACGGCTCGCCGGTCTGGATATCGATTCGACAATGTCGTTAAACGACGTTTCCAAAGAATTAACAGATCTTGTGCTTAATGCCACGATACCTTCGGAAATTGAAAGCGCCGTCATCGAGACCGTGAACGCCATATGGCCCATTGGAACAGAAGATATGCGATTTGCCCTTCGCAGCAGCGCGGTTTCAGAAGATTCAAGAGCCTCGTTTGCCGGTCAATACCGAACGGTTTTGCATGTGAGCTACGACAATATACTCGATGCTTATAAAAAGGTCATTGCCAGCAAATATTCTCCGGAAGCCATCTATTACAGGATTAATTTCGGCATTTCTGATAGTGAAACACCCATGGCCGTCTTGTGCATGGAAATGATAAACGCCAAAAACGGCGGGGTGATGTATACCCGGGATCTGGAAAACCCTGAATCCGATGATGTGGTGATTCACGCCGTTCGAGGCTTTGGAGATTTACTGGTGAGCGGCCGGGCGTCTCCGGATATCATAAGGGTATCCAAAAAGGAACCCGGTGTCATCAATTTCAAAATAAAAGAAAGATCGTCACAATCTTCACCGCTTGCAGGGCATGATGAACGCAAACCTAAGAACCTTGATGATTTGGAATCCCTTTCTCCTGAAGCCGCGCTGTCACTGATGCATCTGGG
This sequence comes from uncultured delta proteobacterium, assembly GCA_963778575.1. Classification (GTDB taxonomy): domain Bacteria; phylum Desulfobacterota; class Desulfobacteria; order Desulfobacterales; family UBA11574; genus UBA11574. The sequence goes on from CAVZUV010000017.1 coordinate 43,857, forward strand.
AGTAGCATTGGAATCTTATTTCAAAGCGCCTCAGGATATCGAGTGGTGTGTCGACCGGCAAGACAAATTGTTTCTTCTACAAACTAGATTTCTTCGAACGGAAAATTTTCAAGCCATCGAACCTATGGAATGCCACTTCGATGATATTCAAAATAGGGTGCTTTTCTCAGGAGGAGAAGCGGCATGCGACGGAATCGGCGCCGGAATGGTTTACAAGATCAACAGTCAAACCGACCTGGATGCCGTTCCAAGGGGTGCTGTTTTGGTCAGCCGAAACGCTTCCCCGAGTTTTGTAAGGGTGATGAAACAACTCCATGCCATCGTCACCGAAAAAGGCAGCATGGCCGGTCACTTGGCGTCGGTTGCGCGTGAATTCGGCGTCCCGGCCCTCATGAACGCAAAAAATGCCCTTGACTGCCTTTCCCAAGGAACAGAAGTCACCGTTCATACGACAGAACATAAGGTTTACAAAGGACGGGTTCAGTCTTTGATGGAAAGCCCGTGTGCCAAGAGAAATCTGATCGAAAAAAGCCCGTTTATGAAAAGATTGAAATATGTTATCGATTTCATCTCGCCGCTGAGACTCATTGATCCGGCTTCGGATATTTTTAAACCGGACAGTTGCCGGTCCATGCACGACATTATCCGTTTCTGCCATGAAAAAGCCGTCCAAGAGATGTTCCACATCAGCGACAGGCGCATTCGAAAAATCAGAGGATCAAAAAAACTTAAATTTGAGATCCCCATGCCGATGTATATCCTTGATGTGGGCGGCGGGCTGAGTGAAAAAACCCGGAATCAAACATCAGTGGGCATTGACGAGATAAAATCTCCTCCGCTGGTTGCCGTGCTGAAAGGATTGAACCATCCGAATATTCAATGGGGCAATATTTTGCATTTCGACTGGGCCGAACATGATAAAACCGTCATGAGCGGCGGAATAATCAGCCCGGATTCAGCCATGTTCGCCAGCCATGCAATTGTTTCCAGTGATTATGCAAATTTAAATTTGAAATTCGGTTATCATTTCGTGATCGTAGATGCCCTGTTTGACGAGCAGACAAAAGTCAACGCCATTTCATTTCGCTTCAACGGAGGGGGCGCCGACCTTTCGAAACGAATACTCAGGGCGGACTTTCTGGCTCGGATTCTTGAGGCTCTCGATTTTGATGTCTTTCAAAAGAGCGACATGGTGGATGCCGAATTCACCTGCCCCGACCGGGAAACCGCGGCAGAAAAACTGGATATGATCGGACGATTGCTGGGCGCAACACGGCTGATGGACATGTATCTCAAAGATGCCTCAATGGTTGACCGCTTCGTGGACGAGTTTATGAACGAAAAGTATCATTTTGGAAAAAGAGAGCATTGACTCAATATCGACTCACATGGGTGACGCCGCAACTGGGCGTGGGACACGCGCCCCTTTCGTATGCGGATTTGGATATCATCCGAAAAGAGGGGGTGACTGCCATCGTCAACCTTTGCGGCGAGTATTGCGACCTTCACGAACTCGAGAAAGATTCCGGATTTGAAGTCTATTATCTTCCGATTACCGATGAATGCGCACCGGATATGAAGGAAATGGAGGATGCGATGGCATGGATGGACGACCGTATCCGCCGGGGGAGAAAAGTCCTGGTTCACTGCCGCTTCGGTGTCGGGAGAACCGGTACATTTGTTACGGCATATCTTCTGAAAGAAGGCCTTGATATGAAAGCCGCATCAAAGATGTTAAAGCATACCCGCTCCAACCCCACCAATTCCTGCCAGTGGAAATTATTGCGCAATTATCAAAAAAAATTAAAGGGCGGCTGAATCAGCCGCCCTGAATTTGTTTCGTATTTTTTGTCAGGCTATGTCGATCTCATCGATGTTTGAATCGCAATTTAATTTGGTATGATCTCATAATCTCGGTTTTACACGTGGCCGCCCCAAACGCCAGGCTGTTCATTTCTGGACTTCGCCCATTTTGCATCCGGGTATTCTTCGGGAGTTTCAACGTCGGAAGCGCTGATATCATGTTGACGTTCATCTTCGCCTTCTCTGACGCGATCTCGACATTCTCCTTCATCACATTTACCTATAGTATCTCTGTTTGGCATATCAATCATTGGAGTCATCCTCCTTTTATTTATAATTTTATTTATCAAAAGCCGGCTGATGAAAATCACCGCTTATTGAAAGTAAAAGTATACATCATTTGCTCGAAGTCAAATATTAATTTAGGGCCTTGACGATTAAAATTGTATTCAATATGCTTCAAGGAGTTAAAGCCCGAAACTTTTTTCAATCCGCAATATTATTTGTGTTCCGCTCCAGATGAATTCGAAATCTGAATTTTGACTAAAAAAATATTTCGTTCACTTGCCGACCACTGAATGGTGTCTGTTTTCGGACACATCAGGAGAAAAATCATGAATTCGCAGCAATACATACAGTTGGAAGAGACATTCGGTGCGCACAATTATAAACCCCTGGATGTGGTTTTGACCCGCGGCCGGGGATTATGGGTCTGGGATGTGGAGGGAAATAAGTACATGGACTGCCTGTCCGCATATTCTGCGGTCAACCAGGGGCATTGCCATCCGAAAATCATGCAGGCCATGATCGAACAGGCGCAGAGACTGACACTGACCTCTCGGGCGTTTCGCAACGATCAACTGGGGCCTTTTTACAAAGAGCTTTGTGAATTGACCCTGTCGCACAAGGTATTGCCCATGAACAGCGGCGCCGAAGCCGTTGAAACCGTTATAAAAGCGATTCGGAAATGGGGATACAAAGTCAAGGGCGTCCCTCGAGACCGGGCTGAAATTATCGTTTGTGAAAACAACTTTCACGGCCGGACCATCGCCATTATCGGATTCAGCACCGAAACCCAGTACCGGGACGGGTTCGGACCCTATCCCGCCGGATTCAACATCGTCCCGTTCGGTGATGCCACGGCCCTTGAAGCAGCGATCACACCGCATACGGTGGGGGTTCTTTTGGAACCCATTCAAGGGGAGGCCGGGGTCATCATCCCGCCGCCCGGATACCTTAAAGATGTCAAAGCTATCTGTGAAAAGAATGACATCGTCTTAATTTTGGACGAAATTCAGACAGGATTAGGCCGGACGGGCAAACTTTTAGCGGAAGAGCACGAAGATATTGAAGCCGATGTCACGGTCATCGGCAAGGCACTTTCCGGCGGGTTCTACCCCATTTCCGCGGTATTATCGAACAAAGAGGTGCTGGGCGTCTTTATGCCCGGCGACCACGGGAGTACTTTCGGCGGCAATCCCCTTGCCTGTGCTGTGGCGCGAACGGCCCTCAAGGTCCTGATCGAAGAGGATATGATCGAGAACGCGCGGAAAATGGGAGACTATTTTTTGTCTCAACTCAAAAAAGTCGACAGCCCTTTTATCAAGGAAGTCAGGGGAAGAGGCCTTTTGATCGGCGTGGAACTGCTTCCCGAAGCCGGAGGGGCCAGAAGTTTTTGCGAGCGTCTCAAAACAAAAGGATTGCTTTGCAAGGAAACCCACGAAAATGTCATCCGTTTTGCCCCGCCGCTGGTGATCACCGAAGCACAGATCGACTGGGCGATGGAACGAATCGAATTGGTTTTAAAAAAGCGATAACCCTCTGATTCCGGAGAAACCGATGATCGAAAACGTCATTATCATGGGTGCTGCAGGGCGGGATTTTCACAATTTCAATGTCTATTTCAAAGATAATCGCCGTTACAAGGTGATCGGGATTACGGCAGCACAAATACCGAACATAGAAGGCCGGCGCTATCCGCCGGAGCTTGCGGGAGAACTTTATCCCCAAGGCATTCGGATCTATCCCGAAAATCGGCTCGCCGACCTGATTCGCGAACACAAGGTAGATCTGGTTGCATTTTCCTACAGCGATATCCCCCACACGGAAGTCATGCACAAGGCCTCCGTTGCTATGGCCGGCGGTGCGGATTTTATCCTCATCGGCGCAACATATACCATGTTAAGGTCCAAAAAATCCGTGGTGGCGGTTTGCGCCGTCCGGACGGGATGCGGAAAATCCCAGACCACGCGTCATGTCTGCAAGATTATGAAATCTTGGGGCAAACGGGTCGTGGCGGTCCGGCACCCCATGCCTTACGGGGACCTTACAAAAGAGGTCATCCAGCGCTTCGCTTCTTATGAAGATATAAAAAGCCAGCAGTGCACCATAGAGGAAAGGGAAGAATATGAGCCCCTGGTGTCGCAGGGCATCGTGGTCTACGCCGGCATCGATTACGGGCGAATTCTCGAATCGGCGGAAAAAGAAGCGGATGTCATCGTTTGGGACGGCGGAAACAACGACACGCCGTTTTATTATCCTGACGTCCACATTGTGGTTTTCGACCCCCACAGGGCCGGCCATGAACTGCTCTACTACCCCGGTGAGACCAACATGCTCATGGCGGATATTGCGGTGATCAACAAGGTGGACAGCGCGCCTCTTAAGCAGATAGAAACGGTACGAAAAAATATCGAAACCCATGCGCCCGGTGCTGAAATCGTTCTGGCGGAATCGGCTATACTGGTGGACGATCCCGGAAAGATAAAAGGACGGCGTGTCCTGGTCATCGAAGACGGGCCTACCCTGACCCACGGCGGAATGTCATACGGCGCCGGCGTCATTGCCGCTGAATCGGTATGCGGCAGCCGAGATTGTCGATCCTAAACCGCATGCCGCCGGAACCATCAAAGACACCTATCGCCAATATCCGAGTGTCGGCGCGGTACTTCCGGCCATGGGATACGGACAAAGCGCAGATTCATGACCTTCAATTAACGATCAACCATGTCGACTGCGATCTGGTACTGTGCGCAACGCCTGTTGACCTGCAGAAGCTTTTGTCCATCAACAAACCCATCATCAAAGTCGGATATGAATATAAAGATCACGGCAATCCTTTGCTAAAGGATGTGCTGCTGAACCGTCTTCAAAAGCTCAACAAAAGTCATGATGATGAAACATAGCCAACAGATCCTGCTGGTAGCCCTGGGCGGTAATGCGCTGATTCGAAAAGGCCAAAAAGGAACGGTCGACGAACAGTTCAGAAATTTAAAAGTTCCCATTCGACAGATTGCGAAACTTACCGGAACCTATCGGATCATCATCACCCATGGCAACGGGCCCCAGGTGGGAAATCTCATGCTGAACCAGGAATGCTGCGATGCGGTTCCGAAACTGCCGCTGGAGATTCTGGTCGCCCAGACCCAGGGACAAATCGGCTATATGATCGAATCGACCCTGGATACGGAACTGATGCATCTTGGCGACGACGGCGAACATTATTTCGTGAGCCTCTTAAGCTATGTCGTCGTGGATAAAAATGATCCGGCATTTTTAAACCCGTCGAAACCTGTCGGGCCTGTCTTCACCAAAGAAAAAGCACAAACCCTCCCCTATCCCACGCAAAAAACCGCCAAGGGATACCGGCGGGTTGTGGCTTCTCCGCTGCCGGTCACCATTGTGGAAAAGCGGGAAATCAAAAAGCTCATCGACATGAATTTTATCGTCATTTGCTGCGGTGGCGGCGGGATACCGGTCATTCGAAAAGGTCGACATTTCAGCGGCATGGATGCGGTTATTGATAAAGACCTGGCCAGCGCCAGGCTGGCGGAAGAAGTGGGAGTGGATATCTTTCTGATCGCCACGGATGTTCAGGGCGCCGCACTGAATTACGGAACAAAGAATGAGAAATTTCTCAGATCTTTAACCACCCGGCAAGCCACGCGTTTTTTAGCCCAAGGGCAATTCCCGCCCGGGTCCATGGGGCCCAAAATCGAAGCCGCGGTCCAATTTGTTCGAAAAACCGGCAAAAGAGCCGTCATTACTTCCATCGAGGAGATCGAGAGCGCCGTTAAGGGAAAAGCCGGTACAGAAATTGTAACCTGATTGGTTCAAAAAGGTGAGTAAAAATCCTGGCAATGAGTTAGATGTTCATTTACTTACTGAAATTCCAAATATCAAATCCCAAATATTTCGTCACAAAATTTCAAGGCAGAGCCGTCTATTTCTGACTTAGTCTGGAGGTCCAGGCTTTTCAATGTAGGAATGAACTTATGGTTGGCTTTGGGAAACGGATACTGATTAATCTCTTGGAGAGTAATCCATCGAAAATCCACAGGACCGTTAAGTTTTACCTCGCCGGCCACGTACCGGCATAAAAATACATCCATCAGAATTTTAAAATGCGTATAGGCATGTTTGACCTGAGAAATATGCCTGACAACGATCACGTCCAGGTTCACTTCTTCTTTGATCTCTCTGATGCAGGCTTTTTCCGGGTTTTCATGTTCTTTAACTTTGCCGCCGGGATACTCCCATAATCCGCCCAGCAATCCTTCGGGTTTTCGACGCGTGATCAGCATTCGGCCGTTTTTGTAAACAACGCCCACCGCAATATGGTGTAAAGGTGTTTTCGGGCTCCGGGTGCGTTTCGGAAACTGTTCGACAGATCCTGTTTGGTAGGCGCGGCATAGTGAATGAATCGGACAATGAGGGCAATCCGGGTTTCTGGGTGTACACACCAGGGCTCCCAATTCCATCACGGCCTGATTGAACATCCCCGGCTGACGGTGATCCAGCAGTTTTTCGGCAGCTGCTTTGAATATTTGATACGAAAAAGATTTGTTGACCGGTTCCGACAATTCATAGAGCCGTGAGAGGACTCGTTTAACATTGCCGTCCACCACTGCATACGGCTGGTTGAAAGCGATGCTTGATACAGCACAAGCAATGTAATCTCCGACGCCGGGCAATTCCCTGAGCGCCTCCAGGGAATCGGGGAATTTACCGCCGTATTTTTGTAAGATATCCTTTGCCGCGCGATGCATATTTCGGGCCCGGGCATAATACCCCAAGCCCTCCCAGGCCTTTAGCACCGCTTGCAAATCGGCATTTGCCAGCGTTTGAACGTCTGGAAAATCATATAAGAATTGCCGGTAATAAGGCAGAACGGTTTGCACCTGTGTTTGTTGAAGCATCACCTCTGAAACCCATATCCGGTAAGGAGACCTGGTCTCGCGCCAGGGAAGCCGGCGATGGTGACGGCGATACCATTCGATAAGCAGTTTTCGAGTTTGACTGATTTCTTTACCCATCAAAGAAACTATAAGCTATCTCAAAATTAGGATTTTCGGTCGAGATCAAAACGAGGCTAAGGATCAACCCGGAGGCATACTCAAGTATGTCGAGGACTTGAGACGAGGGCTCAACGCCGATATCGGGCGAAAAGACTTTTTTGAGATGGCTTCTAAAATACCCCCGGTACTGTGGCGGGGGCGAAAAAATTAAAATGGCGGAGAGACCGGGATTCGAACCCGGGGTGGAACTTTCGCCCCACACTCGCTTAGCAGGCGAGCGCCTTCAGCCGGCTCGGCCATCTCTCCGTTGAAGTTTTTGGTTATTTTTTATTGACCCTCAAGTGTATAATATGGCGGAGGGAGTAGGATTCGAACCCACGGAGCTGTTACACTCAACGGTTTTCAAGACCGCCGCTTTCGACCACTCAGCCATCCCTCCGGTAATTTGCGTCTCAGATTTTTTTCAATCTAATAAAAATATATGTCGTTTTTGAGGCTTAATCACTTGACCCGAAAATGGAAGAATGGAATGGTGGAATACTGGAAAGTTGGTTTATTACCGTTAACCCATCGTTGCATCATTCCAATTGGGTCGAGGCTCATAGAAGCCCATAATTTAAAGACTGTTTAACAGTTTGGAAACTTTAGGTCAATATTTTTCTATTCCCAGTTGACATGGCTTGAATTATATGATTTTCCATATCATCGATAAACGTGATGGAGTTTAAAGGAGATACAACATGAAACAAAAATATACCATTTCCAAAAACGATGAAAAAACCGGCATCATTATCAAAGAATTCGCCGAACTGGATAAAGAAATATTTTCTCTTTTATGCGAGGAAGCATATGAAGACGAAATTATAAAAGCGGCTGTCGCAAACAGCAAAGAATCGCTGATACAGACGTTAAGAACCCAAAATCTGTTCCCGATCGGCATCTATTCCGAAGCCATCGCCGAGGCCGTAATAAAAATGTACGAAGCCGGCGATGATCAGCCGGTTGAACTGATTTTTGATGACCTTGATCTTATGGCGAAAGAACATGAAGTCCCGCTTGTCATAGATGATATTGATGAGGAAGAAGTAGAAATCGATGATTTGTTGGATGAAGACCTCCCCGAAGAGGACTATGATGAAAAAAGCGATATCAAAAACTTACCGTATTCATTAAAAATATCTGACGACGACCCGGCGGATCTCGACGAGGATGACTAACATCAAAAGCCCGGTATTTTCACACCATTTTTTCGCTTGACAAGCCGAGATATGGGTGCTACTTCGATATCAATATCGTTTCAATGTGGAACCGTATAGTATTACAATTTGCAACTTATTGGTATTTTAGATACGTAACCCTTTGAATTTTTTACCCCCAAGATATACGATAAAACGGCAGAATACACAAACTCTTTGGTTTACGATTGACAGGCCGTTTCATTATTCAAAAAACAGCGACGGTAATGTAGCTGTCCGATATGACTTGATCGTTAAAAGTCACATACAAAGTTCTTTTCCTGCTGCACGGCGAATTCCTGGTTTGGCATATATAAAAGATTTACTGCGCATTCAGGCTGCGCCCACTTAATTTTCAGCACCATCGATATATCCAAAAGGTCTGAAAATTATATAAATAAATTACCATATTATCTCCATCCAAAAAAGGGGAAAACAATGAAAGATTCGAACTTTGCAGGTCCTATTAATGAAAAATTAAAGGGGGTTTCCCGCCGGGATTTTATGAAATTCTGCGGAATCATGGCGGTAAGCATGGGCCTGCCCTTAGGGGCCGGCACGCAAATCGCCGAAGCCATCACCAACCCCAAGCGCCGTCCGCCGGTGATCTGGCTGCACGGCCAGGAGTGTACAGGATGTACGGAGTCTTTATTATGGCCGTCACATCCCACTATCGCACATCTGATTTTAGACCTTATTTCGCTCGATTACCATGAAACCCTGGAAGTCGGAGCCGGACATCAGGCTGAAGCGGCCCTTGAAAAATCCGTCAAAGAGAATGCCGGAAAGTTCATCTTGGTTGTCGAAGGCTCCGTCCCCGTAAAAGACGGGGGCATCTACTGTATGATCGGCGGTCGGCCCTTTGCCAATATCGTGAAAGAAACCGCAGCAAAAGCAGCAGCCGTGATCGCCATCGGGTCCTGCGCAACTTGGGGAGGTTGGCAATCATCGACCCCCAACCCAACCGGCGCAACCGGAATGCCTGAGTTTCTTAAAGGGACCACTGTCGTCTCAGTCCCCGGTTGTCCGCCCAATGCATATAATTTCCTATCAACAGTGCTCTATTTTCTGACATTCAAAAAACTACCGGCGCTGGATGAATTGGGAAGACCCAAATTTGCCTATGGCCGCCTCATCCATGAAAACTGCGAACGAAGGCCCCATTTTGATGCAGGGCGCTTTGCGGAAGAATTTGGTGATGAAGGACATCGGAAAGGATACTGCCTGTTCAAGCTGGGATGTAAAGGGCCGATGACTCACGCTAACTGTCCGTCGATTTTATTCAACGATGTCGGATCAGGAGCCTGGCCTGTAGGTACCGGTCATCCATGTTTCGGATGTGTTGAGGAAGGGATCGGATTCACCATTCCGCAATTTACCGAGGCCGATATTGAATATGTAACCCCGGCGGCCGTACATGCTCCCATCCAAGCAACAAGAGGCGGAGGCATTTCCAAAGGTGCAGCAGCACTGCTGGGAGGCATCGGCGGAGCAGCCATCGGTGCCGGCGCCGTGGTTGCAAAACGTCTGGGAGACAGAGATAAAGGAGAATAATCCATGAAAATCAAACGGCGTGATTTTCTCAAGGGATTGGCAGGAAGCGCAGTGCTGGCAATGGCGCCGCCGGTGTCGGCTATCGCGGCTTCTTCGGAAAACAATCGCCTTCCCGATGCGTTAGGAATTCTATATGACTCTACGCTTTGCGTGGGATGCAAAGCCTGTATGGTTGGCTGCAAAAAAGCCAATAACATGCCGATGGAATATTCCGGCTCTCAGCGACTGTGGGATAATCCTGTCGATCTCTCTTCAAAGACACTCAACATTATCAAAGAATACGAAAACGGAATTCCAAAAACCAAGGATCGCGAAATCGACGGTTATGCTTTCATTAAACGGCAGTGCATGCATTGTGTCGATCCGGCCTGTGTTTCCGCCTGTCCGGCAACCGCCATGACCAAAGATACCAAGACGGGAATCGTTTCATATAACAAGGATGCCTGTATCGGTTGCCGTTACTGTGCGGTGGCGTGCCCCTTCGACATTCCGAAGTTTGAGTGGGACAATCCCTTTCCGAAGATCGTTAAATGCCAGCTCTGCAGTCATCTGCTGGTAAAAGGGCAGATTCCTGCCTGCACCAGTGAGTGCCCCACCGGCGCCTCCTTGTTCGGCCCGGTAAAAGATCTTTTGATGGAAGCCGAGCGAAGGCAAACCTTGATCCCCGGAAAATACTATGAATTTCCGGTGGCCGAGATATCATCGACCAAAAAACAGGTCCATAAAGCCAGACAATACATCCCTTACATTTACGGGAAAAACGACGGCGGCGGCACCCAGACCCTTATGCTTGCCGGCGTGCCCTTTAACAAACTGGGCCTTCCGACGCTTCCGGATCGATCCTATGCGGCGATGGCCGAAAACATACAGCATACCCTTTACAAAGGGATGATTCTTCCCATCGTCGTTTTTGGCGGATTGATCTTTTTGGTTAAGAGAACAGACAAGAACAAGAAAGAATAACGCCCCGGCCAGATACCGGGAAATCATGATGGTTTTAAACCATTTATGACCCTTGTTCAAGGAGTGATTTATGAAAACCGAACAACCTTTAGAAGGCAAGATTCTGACCCCGACCTTCTTGATTTGCGGCTTACTTTTTCTGATTTCCCTGATTTTCATGGGCAAACGATTCATATACGGCCTTGGCGCCGTAACAAACATGAACGACGGCTATCCCTGGGGATTATGGATCGCATTCGATGTGGTTATCGGAACCGCCCTCGGATGCGGCGGATATGCCATGGCCCTTTTGGTCTATGTTTTCAACAAGGGAGAATACCACTCTCTGGTGCGGCCGGCCCTGATGACCAGCCTGTTCGGCTACTCCTTTGCCGGCGTGGCGGTGATCCTCGATGTCGGAAGATACTGGCAATTGTATAACATCTTTTTGCCCTGGCACATGAATCTCAATTCGGTCTTACTGGAAGTGGCATTATGCGTTGGCGCTTATGTCCTGGTGCTGTGGATCGAATTCTCGCCCACTTTTATGACCAAGTTCTGGGCCGACAATACAAAGGCCACTATGAACAAAATCATGTTCGTTTTCATTGCCTTGGGAATCCTGCTGCCGACCATGCACCAGTCGTCTCTGGGCACCGTCATGGTGATTGCCGGCAGCAAACTCAGCCCCTTGTGGTGGACCCGCCTGTTGCCGGTGCTGTTTTTAATATCATGCATTTTCTTAGGATATGCCATCGTGGTTGTCGAATCCAGCATTACACGCTCACAATACCGGATACATGATGAATCTCATTTGCTCGGAAAGGTATCAGGGGTTATGGCGTGGCTGATCGCAATTTATCTGGTGATCCGGTTCGCCGATCTCGGTATGCGAGGGCATCTGGATCTCGCCTTTAGAGGAGATCTCATGGGAAACATGTTTCTGTTGGAAAACCTCCTGCTGATAGTTCCCATGGCCGTTCTCTTTGTCCCTGCCAATCGGAAAAATGCGCGCGTTATGTTCCTTTGCGCTGTTTCAATCGTTCTCGCGGCGGCAATTTTCAGGTTCAACACCTATATCATTGGATTTGATCCCGGGAACGGCTGGCATTACTTTCCGGCTGCCGGAGAAATTTTTATATCTTTAGGAATTGTGTCATTAGAAATCATGGCGTTTCTCTATTTTATCAAAAGACTGCCGATCTATCGCCGGTCTTAAGCACGAAGAATTTGCAAAATGAAGGAGGCATTAAATGTCCAAGCGAATCGTCGTCGATCCCATTACCCGGATTGAAGGTCATCTTAGAATTGAGTGTGAGGTCAACAACGGCAAAGTGGTCAATGCCTGGTCATCCGGGCAAATGTGGCGCGGCATAGAAGTCATTCTGCAGGGCCGCGATCCCAGGGATGCCTGGATATTCACCCAGCGGATCTGCGGGGTCTGAACCACCGTTCATGCCATTACCTCGGTCCGGGCGATCGAGAACGCACTGAATATGGAGGTTCCCCTAAATGCACAGTATATCCGGAATCTGATCACAGGTGGTCAGGGCATTCAGGATCATATTGTCCATTTTTACCAACTATCCGCACTCGACTGGGTGGATATTGTATCCGCACTAAAAGCAGATGTCAAAGCCACGGCCAAACTCGCGGATAAGCTGTCATCCTGGCCGGGCAACGGTTTCGATGAGCTGAAAGCAACCCAAGAAAAGCTTAAAACATTTGTCGGCTCCGGTCAGTTGGGCGTCTTTTCAAGCGGGTACTGGGGACATCCGGCCATGAAACTTCCGCCTGAGGTCAATCTGCTGGCTTCACATCATTTCCTTCAGTCGCTGGAATATCAGAAAAACATCAACAAAGTGGTGGCCATCCTGGGGAGCAAGACGCCGCATATTCAGAATCTGGCGGTGGGGGGTGTTGCCAATCCCATTAACCTTGATAGTCAGTCTACTTTAACAATGGAAAGACTGTATTATATCAAAACGCTTATCGATCAGGTGGGCGATTTTATTCACCAAGTCCATATGGTAGATGTGGCAGCGGTAGGAGCATTATATGCCGACTGGACAACCTACGGCTCGGGGGTCACCAATTACCTCAGTGTTCCAACCATGCCCTTAGATCCTGCCGGCACTAAATTTGCGCTACCGGGGGGATATATTCCCGGAGACATTTCCAAATTTAAGGCGATAACCTCTTTTAAAGATGAATATTTTAAAAAGAATGTAAAAGAAAGCATTAAACACTCCTGGTATAAAGGAGACTGGGATCGCCATCCCTATGAGGAAGAGACGGTTCCGGCTTATTCGGAGTTTGATGAGAAGGGGAAATATTCTTGGATTAAGGCTCCGACATTTGAAGGCAAACATGCTCAGGTAGGTCCACTGTCAAATGTCTTGTGCATGTACGCTGCCGGTCATAAGCCAACACAAAAGTATACCAAAATGTTGCTTGATAAGGCAAACGCCGTCCTGTCGCTTGTGGGGTCAAAAACAAGGGTTTCTGTAAACTCTCTTCATTCCACCATTGGCCGCATTGCCGGCAGGGCGGTCCGCTGCGCAGTTTTGCATGATGAACTTGTCAATCAGTGGCAACTTCTCGTGGACAATATCGGAAAAGGGGACTATAAGACTTTCAACAAGCCTGTTTTTCCAAAAGGTGAACAAAGAGGATTCGGATTTCATGAAGCCCCCAGAGGGACACTTTCTCACTGGGTGGTAATCGAGGACGGCAAAATTAAAAATTACCAATGTGTTGTGCCGTCCACATGGAATGCCGGCCCCCGTGACAGTAAAGATGATCGCGGGCCCTACGAAGCTTCCCTTGTCGGGAATCCCATCGCTGATCCGGAAAGGCCGCTGGAAGTGTTGAGAACAGTCCACTCATTTGATCCGTGCATAGCCTGTGCCGTTCATATGGTCGACGCCGACAGTAAAAAAATCATTAAAGTCAGGGCATTTTGAATTTAAATCGAACCGAATCGAATCACAACTGCCCGGAGTCTAAAAAAGATCAGCCGTTAAAAGACTCCGGGCAGTCTTTTTTGAATGTATTGGTATTGGGTATCGGGAATATCCTGCTTTCTGATGAAGGTGTCGGCGTTAAGGCCGTCGAAGAACTGCAAAACCGATATGATTGTTCTGATGCTGTTGAAATCGTCGATGGCGGAACATCAGGATACGAACTTCTGTCATTCTTTGAAGATCGCAGTCATGTTTTAATCATCGATGCCGTCAACACCGGCAACGAGCCGGGTACTATTGTAAGGATTGAGGACCCTCCTGCTTTTTTCCAAAACAAAGTATCGCCTCACCAGATCGGTCTGGCCGATGTCCTGGTCATTGCCGCCATTACCGAAAATCTGCCCCGATACGTTACCCTGTTCGGTATCGAACCCAAACAGCTTTCCACGGGGTTGGATTTATCCGATGAAGTTGCCGGAAAGTTAAGTCAACTGGTTGACACGGTGGCTGACGAATTAAAGAATATCGGTGTTGATGTTCAGCCCAGAAATCGATAAGCCTTAATTTGAAGAATCTAAAGGTCAAACAGAGGTTTTTAAAGAATGTGCCTTGCAATACCATCAAAAATCGTAAAAATCGAAAATAACATGGCCACCATCGATGTTGACGGTGTTCGTAGAGAAGCCAGCCTGCTTATGATTGAAAATCCAAAGATTGGCGATTATGTCATCGTGCATGCAGGCTTTGCCATCAACAAACTCAACGAAGAAGATGCGCTGGAATCCTTGAAAGCGCTCAGGGAAGCAGTATCTTTGATCTTCGATGATCACAAACAGAAGTAAAGATGTCCATCAAACATTTGCATGAATACCGGGATCCTGAACTTTCCCGCGACATCATCGAGCAGATAAAAAAAGAAAGTCAAAAACAAATCCGCCTGATGGAGGTCTGCGGCACCCATACCGTGTCGATTTTCAGAAACGGCATCCGATCGCTTCTGCCGGAGACCATTTCTCTGCTTTCCGGACCCGGATGTCCGGTTTGCGTTACGGCTCAAAGCGAAATCGACGCCTTTGTCGAACTGGCCAAACGCGACGACGTCATCATCGCGACATTCGGAGACCTCATCAGGGTTCCGGGCGCTGATTCATCCCTTCAAAGCCAACAGGCAAGCGGCAGAGACGTCCGCATCGTGTATTCGACATCC
Organism: uncultured delta proteobacterium; assembly: GCA_963778575.1. GTDB lineage: Bacteria > Desulfobacterota > Desulfobacteria > Desulfobacterales > UBA11574 > UBA11574. The sequence continues at coordinate 58,861 of CAVZUV010000017.1, forward strand.
GACGCCCTTGAAATTGCCAAAAAAAATCCGGATAAAAACGTTGTTTTTCTGGGTATCGGTTTTGAAACCACAGCCCCCACCATCGCCGCTTCAATACAAGCGGCCCACGACTTGAATTTGAAAAACTATTTTGTCGTGAGTGCTCACAAACTTCTGCCGCCGGCCCTTTCCACCCTTGCTGAAAACCAGCAGATAAACATTGATGGATTTATCCTTCCCGGCCATGTTTCCGTGGTCATCGGTGTTAAAGCGTATATTCCTTTTTTTGAAAAATACAACATCCCTTGCGTCATCGCCGGGTTTGAACCCATCGATATTTTGCAGACGATCCATATGCTGGTCCGCCAGATTGAAGGCAACACCCCAGGGCTCGAAAACGGATACAAAAGAGCGGTTTCTTTTGAAGGCAATCCAAAGGCGCAGTCGATTTTGGATACGGTTTTTGAACCCGTCGATGCTGCCTGGCGGGGCCTTGGGGTCATCCCCCTAAGCGGTCTCAAGATAAGAAAGGAATTTGAAGCATTCGATGCACAAAAAGTCTTTGATGTCCAACTCACGGAAAAGGAAGAACCCAAAGGCTGCGCCTGTGGTGAAATCCTCACAGGCTATAAAATTCCTCCCCAATGCCCGCTCTATCAAAAAAAATGTACGCCCATTCACCCCATCGGTCCGTGCATGGTCTCCAGCGAAGGTACCTGCGCCGCCTACTATCGATACCATGATACCCAATAATTGGTAATAAATTACTATTTATATCATTACACTTGGCTTGTCATTTAACTGGTAATATATTACTGATTAACATTCCCAATTGAGGTTAATCAGCAAAAAATGCCTTATAAAATCGATTTCTCATTAGCAACGAGTGGGCAGATCGAAGCCGCCCTCTGCAAGTGCTTGGAAAGCATAAGGCTTTCCCGTAATATAACCCAAGCACAACTCGCTGAGGAAGCCGGCGTCTCGCCAAGAACCATCGGTCGGCTTGAGAAGGGCCAAGGCGTTTCCATGGATACATTCATTCGGATTATGATGGCGCTTAACATACAACAAAACCTTGAAGCCCTAATGCCGGATCCGACTGTGAGACCAATCGAACGGGTCGGCATTGGCGCCGGAGAGCGCAAGCGCGCACGTCCTGCTAAATCTATTGATGAACTCCCGACTTGGTCGTGGGGTGACGGCGAGGACGATGATGAATAATGATGCACGCGTCGTTCTCTGGGGAAGTGTAATCGGTGCCGTCACTTGGCTTGAGGAGAGGGAGATTGGGGTCTTTCCAATACGCGCCTGACTTTCTGCGCAGCGGTATTCAGTTGGCACCGCTCATGATGCCGCTTAGCGAGTTCCCCTATGAGTTCCCGGCGCTTGCGCGGAACACCTTCAAAGGGTTGCCGGGATTGGTTGCAGACTCACTTCCAGACAAATACGGTAATGCGATCATCGACGCTTGGCTTGCTTCACAGGGACGAACCGCAGAGGTTTTCCATCCTAGTGGAACGCCTCTGTTATGTCGGCAGTCGCGGCATGGGGGCTCTCGAGTATCAGCCGACCACACTGGGACCGCCAACCAGCAAGCGAGCAGTTGAGGTCGCAAGTCTCGTCGACCTGGCAAACCAGATCTTTTCCGAACGTGCCAGATTCGGTGGCGTTTTCTCCGGTGACGACAACCGAGAAGCAATCAATGATATTCTGCGAGTCGGGACTTCAGCTGGCGGAGCCAGGGCCAAGGCGATTCTCGCTTGGAATAAAGAAACCAACGAATTCAGGTCAGGCCAAGTCGACGCTGGAGAGGGCTTTGAGTATTGGATAATGAAATTTGATGGAATCACCAGCAGTACCGATACAGAAGTCGCCACCCCGAAGGGCTACGGTAAGATTGAGTATGCCTATCATCTAATGGCCGTTGAGGCCGGTATCAAGATGACGACGTGCCGGCTTCATCATGAATCGACAAGGTAAATGGCGCCTGTCACCTGCGTTCGACATTTCCTACGCGTGGAATCCCAGTGGTGAGTGGACGAGTCAGCACCAAATGAGTATGAATGGTAAGCGAGATGGGTTTGAACGTGAGGACTTGCTCGTCCTCGCTAAGGCAGCAGACATCAAGAAGGCACGCGCAGAGCAAATGATTCAACGCGTCATTGAAGTGGTTCGCCGTTGGTCCGACTTCGCCGTGGAAGCCGGAGTTAACGATGAGCAGGTTAAAAAAATACAGGCCAGTCACCGCACAAACCTATGATCCGCTTTGTGAGACTACCACGGCGTTCGATACAACCAACAAATGGATAACCATATTTTTCAATAACATAAATTTTATAAAAAATTTATGTTATCAATTTATTTAAACCGCCGGATATTTCATGCTGACCCTTTTACAATTTTATCATCCCCAAATCACCTTTTTTGTAACATATTGAATCACTTAATTATTTTTATTGATTTTGATCTTAATATGGTGGTTGACAATTCAATCCATCCATATTAGACTAGTCTCAAACTAGTCTAAGGAGCTATTTTATGGATACAGTAGGTGCTTATGAAGCCAAAACCCATCTGCCCAAGTTGCTGGAACGCGTTCTAAAAGGTGAGCGTATAACCATTACCAAACATGGTGTCCCAGTAGCTGTATTACAACCCCCTGATCCTTCAAAAAAAGTCGATATCCGATCCGTTGTTGTTGAACTTAGAAAATTTCGTGACAAACATCGTCTTGGTGCTACCTCAATTCGGGACATGATTGAAGAAGGAAGGCGGTAAATGATCGAACAATTCGTTGTCGATAACTCTGTTGTAATGTCATGGTGCTTCAAAGATGAAACAAATAATTACGCCGATACCGTGCTGGACAGGCTCACAGAATTAGTTGCCGTAGTTCCATCGATATGGCCCCTTGAGGTCGTGAATGTTTTGTTGGTGGCCGAACGACAAAAGCGGCTCAGCGAATCAGATAGTATTCGGTTCCTAACTTTATTATCCCAACTTCCGATCTTTGTGGAATATGAACGTCCAGAGATGATGAAGGAACTTTTGGCATTGGCAAGGTCAAACAATCTATCGAGTTATGATGCATCATACCTGGACCTTGCAATGAGGAAAGGCATTCCAATAGCCACGCTGGACAACAAACTGATCGAAGCAGCTAAAAGGATTGATGTCCCAATTCTTACAGCTTGATCAAATTTGTAAATCAGTAGAAAAAGATTGCAGAACATGGCCTTTGAATAAGGGCGACATTACGTTGCTCCGCTAACGCATAGCACTCCATGCCCGGCTGTTAAGGCACGTTATGCCTATTCTTGATGACAAACAGTGGTCAAGTATCTGAGAATTTTGGATTGATTATGAATCACCTATCCCCAACATTTCGCTTCAATCGGATACGTCAAGCGTGTCCCCGAAAGCGCCCGGGTCCATCACAGCTCAAGCGAAAAAATGTTTTTCTTCAGGAAGTTTTGCCATTTTCTGGACATCAAGTTAAGGAGTTGACCATCATGAGAATGGAAACAGATTCGGAACTATAATGAATTTTTTGAAAGAATGGTAAAGAAAATAACTTGCCAAAAAAATGAGGGAGATATTAATGTCATTTCAGAGAATATCTCGAAATAAACGGAAAATGAAATACAGTATGATGTCTTAAGGAGATTCATTTCCAGGGCCGGAGTACATCGGGAATTTATGTCTCTCAACGGCTGTCCAGCCGCCCAGAAAAAAAAGGGGCTTTTCGTCATGGTAGATGTGATTGAGGATAATCCCCGGTGGCTCTCAGTATGCTTTTACGGTGAAATGATAACAGATCCCGAAGAAAAAGGCGACTTTGTTCCGGAAGGTCTGCTGGGTGAGGATGCTGTCTGTTTTGATATTGAAGAACTCGATGAAGAGCTTATCCGGTATATCGAAATCCGTCTTGATAAGCCTACCGAAGTGCTTTGAAAGAATAATTTTTTCGTTCATATCTTGAATGGTTGAATGGGGATCGCCCTTTAATGGCGACCCCCATTCACAGGACGACGATTCAGCAGGATCAATGAAGCTATGACAGACAAGGTGTCGGGGGAAAAAGAATTGTTTATTTCATTTCAGGGCGTTACCCTGCGCGCCTATGACCGCATCGTTTTTCCCAAGACCGACTGGGCGTTTTGCGCCCATCAACACTGGGCGCTATGCGGTGCCAACGGCTCCGGCAAATCAATTCTTGCCAGGGCCATTTACGGACAAGTTCCGGCTGTTGAAGGCCGGATCGTCCATCATTTTTTGGAAAAAAGCGCCGCGGATCCTGCTTCGACTCCAAACAAAAGGCCTCAGGATCTTATCGCGCTGGTCGGTTTTGAGCAGCAAAAAGCAATTCTGAAACGCCAGACGCAATTCTATCAGGCCCGCTGGCACAGCAGCGAGAGCGCTGCGTCCCTGTCGGTTTCAGATTACCTGTTGTCACAACATGTCAAGAGGATCGATAACTTTCGGACCGATGACAGGGCCACGAATGTGGACAAATTTTTAGCAAGGCAAGCGGACATTGCCGATCTGCTGTCCATTGGGCCGCTTTTGGAGAAAAAAATCGTCCAGCTTTCCAACGGAGAAATTCGAAAAGTCGTCTTGGCAAGGGCTTTGTTGAAACGCCCCCGTCTTCTCATACTGGAAAATCCTCTCACGGGTCTGGACACCCGCTTCAGGGAGCGTATGAAGGCGGTCATCGAACGTCTCACGGCGCGCGACATCCGGATCCTCGTGGTGACCTCCCGTCAGGATGAAATCCTGCCCGGCATTACTCACGTTCTGGCGGTGAAGGACAAAACGATTGTCGAGCAGGGGGCCAGAGAAAAAATCCTGAACTCATCTGCTGTCCGATTCGAAGAGAAGCGCTTCCGGCCGCTTCGACTCGATGAAAGCGTTGCCAAACCAATAAAAACAAATCGGCACCGGAGGCAAGGCGATGTGCTGGTACGGATGAAGAATGTCAACATCACCTACCATCGCGTAAAGGTGCTTCAGCACATCGATTGGACGATAAAGCGCAAGGAGAACTGGGCAGTGCTGGGGCCGAACGGATCGGGTAAAACCACTTTGCTGAGCTTGATTCTCGGCGACAATCCCCAGGCCTATGCCAACGACATCGTACTGTTCGGTCGCCGGAAGGGAACCGGTGAAAGCATTTGGGAAATAAAGGAGAGAATAGGGTTTATTTCACCGGAATTGCACGTCCACTATCCGTATCGATTTTCCGCCTTTGACGTGATCTGCTCGGGGTTTTTCGCTTCCATCGGCCTTTATCGGAAGTGTTCCGACAAAATGAAGCATGCGGCCAGATCGTGGCTGAAACAACTGGGCATGTCGTCCTATGCCGAAACCCGCTTCGGCACACTTTCCGACGGAATACAGCGCATGATCCTGGTTGCCAGGGCTTTGGTAAAAAATCCGCAGCTTCTGATTTTGGACGAGCCCTGCCAGGGGCTGGATGAGCGCAACCGCCGTCAAATCATCGGGCTTGTCGAAGCCGTCGGACGCCGCATGGATACCGGCATCATTTACGTCACCCATGACATCGACGAACTGCCCGGCATCATCACCCATGTATTGCGGCTGGAAGACGGAAAGGCGGTTGAAATCATCACCCGGCCAGGGGCGCACACGGTGTAATTAAATAATAAAGGAGGAGTTTGAGAAAATGGCTGTAAAAGGAAAATATACTCTGATTGAACCCGGAAATGTAAGGTTTGAGATTTTTCGACAGGGTTCTCCTTCTGAGATTGTTAACGGAACATATTCTTTACAAGGGGATGTACTGACCTTTACATCTGTGGACGGTAAAGAGATTGAAAGATATAAACGGGAAAAGTGATAGAAAATAAAACATAATATCTCAACTCAGGTAAAAATTGTGTCTAAGGCAAGTAATCACACGGTTCGGCCCCATCAGTTTTTATGAGATAAGCATAGCGTAATTGCCTGGTCATTAAAATTATTGCCACCGTTCCGAACAAATGAAGCTATCATATGTGAACGATTGAAATAGGAGTTGACTGAAATGAAAATTAATGTTACTTGAAAAGAATTATTATTTAGAACAAGGAGACTTCAGTTGGCAGACCCTAATAAAAGATTTGAAATCATCATCCAAAAATTAAGGGATAATGGCCACAAGATAACGCCTCAGCGGCTGGCTATCGTTAAAATTCTTGCCAAAAGTGAAGCCCATCCCAGTGTTGAAAATATCCATGTCCAGATAAAAAAAGACTTTCCGACAATGAGTCTTGCCACTGTATACAGAAATATTGTATTAATTAAGTCACTTGGTGAAGTTCTGGAGTTAGGGTTCCCGGATGGGAGCAACCGATATGATGGAAGCAAGCCTTATCCCCATCCACACGTCATCTGTATCAAGTGTAAAAAAATTGTCGACCCAGACCTGGATAGTCTGGATGAAATGAAAAAAGAGGTCGCATTAGAGACTAATTTTAAAATTCTGAATCATAGGTTGGACTTTTTCGGTATATGCAGCAATTGTATGGCAGAGAAAGTTTAATATATTTTTTTGCTATTAATTGATAGTCGTTATCATATAATATTTAATTTCTATAATCAAACGAATGATGAGGCCAACGCGTCTGAAAAGAAAAAACTGACCAATAATATTGGTGTCCCTGTCGCTGATAATCAGAATGTAATGACAGCCGGTCCCAGATTTTGCGCTCAAAAAATGGTGAGACGTTCTTCTAACGATCCTTCAAGTCTTCTGTTGTTACCAAAATCAATCGATAAGTCCGCTAAAGGTAATTCGAAGTGGTTTCAAAACTTTCATCTGGGCCCAAAATCAAGGCGGATGGCAGCTTTAAACCGGAGGAATAGTCTGCTATTTCGATGATTTAATCTGACGCCCAACACAGAGTCTGGGCTCGAAGGGAGGTTTTGAAACCACTTATAGATAGATGGGCACCGAAGCAAGATATTCATAGCAGCTTGGTGCATAAGTTCAGACAACGAAAGGAGGAAACCTTATGAATGAAGATAGCAAGTGCCCGGTAACGGGCAGAGTTAAGCAATCCCACTGCCGGCGGTGGCAAGTCGAACCGGGACTGGTGGCCGAACCAGTTGAACCTCAAGATTCTTCATCAGAACTCGCACATGAGCAATCCGATGGGCGAGGCGTTCAACTACGCTGAGGAATTCAAGAAACTCGACCTGGGGGCTCTGAAGAATGACCTCTATGCGCTGATGACCGACTCGCAGGACTGGTGGCCGGCCGATTATGGTCACTACGGGGGACTCTTCATCCGGATGGCCTGGCACAGCGCAGGCACATACCGCATGGGCGACGGCCGCGGAGGCGCGGGGCGCGGCACCCAACGCTTTGCGCCCCTCAGCAGCTGGCCGGACAACGTGAATCTGGACAAGGCTCGCCGTCTGCTCTGGCCGATCAAGCAGAAATACGGCAGGAAAATCTCCTGGGCCGACCTCATGATCCTCGCCGGTAACTGCGCCCTTGAGTCGATGGGATTCAAAACCTTCGGCTTCGGCGGCGGGCGCGAGGATGTCTGGGAACCGCAAGAGGACATCTACTGGGGTGCCGAAGAGGAATGGCTGGCTACGAGCGACAAGCCCAAGAGCCGTTACACCGGTGATCGCGATCTCGAAAACCCCCTTGCCGCCGTGCAGATGGGTCTGATTTACGTGAACCCGGAAGGCCCGGACGGCAACCCGGACCCGGTCGCCTCCGGCCGTGACGTCCGCGAAACCTTCGCGCGCATGGCCATGAACGACGAGGAGACCGTCGCACTGGTCGCCGGCGGGCACACCTTCGGTAAATGTCACGGCGCGGGCCCTGCGACCCATGTGGGTCCTGAGCCCGAAGCCGCCGGCATCGAGGAGCAAGGCCTCGGCTGGAGGAGCAGCTTCGGTAGCGGCAAAGGCGGCGATACGATCGGCAGCGGCATCGAGGGTGCCTGGAAGCCGAACCCGACCAAATGGGACATGGCCTATCTGCGCGTGCTGTTCAAATACGAGTGGGAGCTGGTCAAGAGCCCGGCCGGCGCGAATCAGTGGCTGGCCAAGGACGTGGCCGAAAAGGACATGGTGGTTGACGCGCACGACCCGTCGAAGAAGCATCGGCCGATGATGACCACGGCGGACCTCTCTCTTCGCTTCGACCCGATCTACGAGCCGATCGCGCGGCATTACCTGAAAAACCCCAAGGAATTTGCGGACGCGTTTGCCCGGGCCTGGTTCAAGCTGACGCACCGCGACATGGGCCCCCGCTCGCGCTATCTCGGCGCGGAGGTCCCGGCAGAGGAACTGATCTGGCAAGACCCGATGCCCGCAGTCGATCATGCGCTGATCGACGCACAGGACATCGCAGACCTCAAGGGCAAGATCCTTGCCTCGGGCCTGTCGATCCCGGAGCTGGTCTCGACCGCCTGGGCGTCGGCGTCTACATTCCGTGGCTCCGACATGCGCGGCGGTGCAAACGGAGCGCGCATTCGTCTTGCGCCGCAGAAGGATTGGGAAGTCAACCAGCCGGCCCAACTGAAGACGGTGCTGAAGACCCTTGAGGGAATCCAAAAAGAGTTCAACAGCGCGCAGTCAGGCGGAAAGATGGTTTCGCTCGCCGACTTGATTGTTCTGGGTGGATGCGCAGGTGTCGAGCAAGCTGCGAAGAACGCCGGTCACGATGTGACCGTTCCCTTCACGCCGGGACGCACGGATGCGTCGCAGGAGCAAACCGACGAGGTGTCATTCGCCGTACTCAAACCGGCTGCAGACGGGTTCCGTAACTATCTCAAAACCAAATACGCCGTATCGGCAGAGGAACTGCTGGTTGATCGGGCGCAACTGCTGACACTGACCGCTCCTGAGATGACGGTTCTCGTTGGCGGCATGCGCGTATTGAATGCCAACTTCGGACAGTCCAAGCACGGCGTCTTCACCAAGCGGCCGGAGACGCTCACCAATGACTTCTTCGTGAATCTGCTCGACATGAGCACGACGTGGAAGGCAACCTCAAAAGACGAAGACGTGTTCGAGGGTCGTGATCGCGCAACGGGCGAACTCAAGTGGACCGGCACCCGTGTCGACCTCATTTTCGGTTCGAACTCCCAACTCCGGGCCTTGGCGGAAGTCTATGGCAGTGAGGACTCCCAGGAGAAGTTCCTGCACGACTTTGTCGCGGTGTGGAACAAGGTAATGAACCTTGACCGCTTCGATCTCGCCTGATCGTAGCATAAACGTCTTCTATGGCTTTTACGGGTGTTTTGAACGCTCACGGAAGCTATTAGCAACATATGAGCGCGGCGTTTCAATACAATCTGAAACGCCGCCCTTTCTTTAGGCCCTAACAGTCTGCTGGCCACAGAATCGGAGCCAAAAACACATAACAAGCGCCTCACCTTCCGCGTTGCTCCAGACGCACCCCCCAATTGTAGAACCCTAACTGCGAAAGTCGAGGCTTGCCCGCCTCTGGCTGTGATGCCCCAGATCCCCCCGATAACGGGATTTTCGTTATACTGCGAAACGCGACCGAGGGTGAAGCTGTTTCGCCGTTGGCGGGACCGCGAACCTTCAGCAACGAAGGAGAAGGGTATCATCGGATGACTCAGTGAAATTAAGACATTATTATCCCTATCGGTTTTGTTTACACTCATTTGAGGTTAGAGCTTTTTAAAATCAGAGAGAATATCGGAAACGCCCCTTGATTCTCCTGCCTCAATGACTACTTGCTACCGCCTCAGAGCATGTCCGATTATTAAAGGACGTTCCCAAACTATATTTCTCCCTAAGAATTAAAGTCACCGCCATATGGATATTTCGGTTTAAGATCACAGATTGTGGCCTTAAATTTAGGCGATAAAAAGGAGAATTTCAAAATGTTCTGAAATATATCCCGGATTATTGATTGGGGGTTTAAAGCACGTTCAGCATCAACGTCCCCAAAAAACTATGTCATCAAGATTCATGCTCTCAATTAATACATCAATATTGATGTTGACTTATTATGGAATTTACTATAGAGTTTTATGAAACCGGTTCAGGACGATGTCCTGTACGGGATTTTCTCGACGATCTTAAGGAATCGGATCCAAACGATTTTGCCGCGGTCATGGCCGGTCTTGCTAAGCTTCGAAACAGACTTTATCACAAACCACCCCTTTCAAAGACTATTGGAGATGGTCTTTTCGAACTCCGCCATGTGGGCAAACTAAATACAAAAATATTATACTTTTTTGTAAAGGGACAAAGGATTATTATCGTGCACGGAATTAGAAGCAAGGCAACAAAAATTGCGGCCAGAGATCGTAAGTCCGCTTTGGATAGAAAGCGTGATTGGTTGGAAAGGTTTCGAGTATGAATCAACAAACAAATTTCGATAAATACCTTGAAAAACAGTTGAAAGATTCTGATTTTGCAAAACGTTTCAAAAAGGCTGGCCTGGCCTGGGATGTGGCCATGCAATTGGCCTCTTTGCGCAAAGACGCCGGTTTGTCCCAAAAAGAATTGGCCCGAAAAGTGGGAACGTCGCAGCAACAAATTAGTCGGCTTGAATCCCCATCTTACGAAGGGCATTCCCTGAGCATGCTGCGTCGAGTCGCTGAAGTCCTTGGCGCAACTCTCAGTGTGGAGATTAAACGCAAAAAGCATATAAAACAGGCTGCTGTTGCTGAAAGCAAGGCCGATTATGAAACTAAACAATAGATATTGCATCAGCCGAGCAAAATGGAGGGCCATTTCTGTGCGGATGCGGATGGGGGTCGGGCCACGGTAATAATCTGATATAATGAATGATACATTTAAAAAATACTCAATAAAATGGCTTAAAAGAGCATTTTTGGTGCCAGAAGACGGAGGATGGATGACAGATGACAGAAAACGGAAGGTGGGAAACAGACGTCAGAAGTCCCCGGTTAAATTCGCTGCGCTCGTCTTCTTCGAAGAATTTAACGGGGCAAGCAGAGGTCCGAAGTCAGAAGGTAAGCGATAGGTCGAGGAGTCGGGAGGGGTATCTCTTCGTGAAAAACAGATTCCTTACAATAGTGATTTTACCACTAAAAATAGCGATTTAAGAAGTTGAAAACACCTATTTTTGGAGGGATAATCCTTAAATATTAATATGATAGCGTGGCCCGACCCCGTTTCCCACAAAGGACCACTCCTTCCGATGAACTTTGCACGAAACATAAGGAGACTTTGAAATGATCGAAAAGATACCTGATCTGCCAGATAACGTCCTTGGCTTCACCGCTAAGGGGACGATAACCGCGAACGACTACGAGTCCGTCATCATTCCAGCGGTGGAGGAACTGTTTTCTCGTAAGGGGAAAGTTCGGTTTCTCTATCACCTCGGCGAAGATGTCAAGGTATTCGAAGCCGCCGCTATGTGGGACGATACGAAATTGGGCCTAAAGCACCTCTCAGGCTGGGAGAGAGTGGCGATCGTGTCGGACATCGAATGGATACGGGCAGCGATCAAGATCTTTGGACTTGTAATCCCAGGGCATGTTCGGGTTTTTCATAACAACGAACTCGCCGAGGCAAATAGATGGATCAGCGAGTAGCTTAACCGCTGTTTATGAATAAAAGCCGCCTAACATTCCTTTTTCAGGGGAGTGCTAAAAACCGCGCCCGCTGAAGAGCAACGTTGGGCGTCTTGACACAGGGCGAGATAGTTTGGCCAAGATAGCGGAGGTGATCTCATGCGTCAGTTAAAACTGGGAAAAGCCTTTACTCTGATGGAATCCGGGCCGGTAGTCCTCGTGACAACTCATGATGGTGAGAAAGACAACATCATGACTATTTCATGGACTATGGTGATGGACTTCACCCCGGTGTTTGCAATAACCACAGGAGAATGGAATCACTCATTCAAGGCGTTACGAAAGAACAGGGAGTGCGTCATCGCCATTCCAACGGTCGACATGCTGGACAAAGTCGTTGGCATAGGAACATGCTCAGGGACAGACACGGACAAGTTTGCCAAGTTCAAGCTCACTCCTGTTCATGGCAAGGTCGTCAGGCCGCCCTTGATCAAGGAGTGCTTCGCCAACATTGAGTGCAAGGTCATCGACATCATTAAAAAGCACAATATTGTCGTGTTAGAGGCGGTAGCCGCATACATCGATACCGCGCGCAAAGAGAAGCGTACAGTTCACGCTGTTGGTGACGGAACATTTATTGTCGATGGGCGCAGGATTGACCGGAGGAAGATGATGGCTTCCAAGCTTCCTCGAGGCGTTTAGTGTTCTAATTTATGGGGAGCTGAAAACCCCTATTTTTGAAACGATAATCCATATACATTAATAAGGTAGCACGCCCGCCCCCCATTCCTGTCAAGCTTCATGAGATCAAGGTGCCGCGAGGGTACAATATGGTTTTTTGAATAACGGATAGCGGCGGCTTATTTACAACTCAAGACACGCCCCACTGTGTAAAAACCACACAATTGTATTATCCCCAAATCACACTTTTTGTAACATATTGAATCCCCTAATTATTTATATTGATTTTTTCTCCATATTCTATTATAAAATCATCAGAATTTTTTAAAGCAGGGAGAATATCGGGAACGCCTCTTGATTCTCCTGCCCGCCTCCGCTTCAGAGCATGTCCGATTATTTAGAATTGGTTTCAAAACCTTCAATCAGGTTCAAAGTCCCCCGCTAAAAACCAGCGGGATAAAAAGGCGGACCGAGGGATTCAAGCACAGGAATATATTTAATATTTCGAGTATTGAATCCCTCGGCCCAACACAGGAACTTGTCCGCCTCTGGCGGATTGGCCTGAGAGGAGGTTTTGAAACCAATTCTAAGGACGTTCCCAAACTAGATTTCTCATATCGTCTTTACGTGATGATATTGTATCCAATACTCAGTAAAACTATCGCTTTGGTCAAGTCCTCTAAAAAATCAATGCTCATTAGATAATGAAAATAATTAACACATCGTGTTAACTTTTTTGTTGCATCTCGTTCGATATGGTAATATACTTTAGAACAAAAAAGTTGCAGAAGATCTGTAACCATACAGACGAATCCATCAAAAAACTCGGTCCGAAAATGACTCGGAAACTAAAACAGCGATTGATGGAATTAAACGCTGCCTCCTGTCTGGCTGACATCTCCAAGGTGCCACCGTCTCGATGTCACCAACTGTCAGGTGATCGTGATGGGCAGTTATCCGTCGATCTCGAACATCCGCACCGACTTATATTTATTCCTGCAAATGATCCAATACCGGTTACAAAAGATGGAGGGTTGGATTGGACAAAGGTTACCGAAATCGAAATAGTAGAGATAACCGACACACATTAAACAGAGGAATATAAAATCATGTTGACGGCAAAAAAACTTTACGGCTTTGAGCCTGATTATGCGATTCCTCCCGGCCAAACACTTAAAGAGGTCATGGAATCGCTGAATATGGCGCAAAAAGAACTGGCTATCCGCACCGGCTTGACTGTTCAGTCTCTCAACCGTATTTTCAAAGGAGATCAGCCCATTTCTTACGAAACCGCCAACAAACTTGAACTGGCCACCGGTGTTCCGGCACGCATGTGGAACAATCTGGAGGTCCAATATCGTGAACAATTGGCAAAAGCCAAAGAACGAAAGCAGCTTGAATATGATCTCGACTGGTTGAAGACGATTCCCACCCAGGAACTTATCCAGCGCAACGCGATTGAGCCTCAAAAAGACAGAGTGCTTCTTTTAAGAGAGACACTTAAGTTTTACGGGTTGAGTAGTGTGTCGGCATGGAAAGATATCTGGGCAAAACCGGCTGTAGCGGCCCGGCGCTCACAATGCTTTGAGACTTGCCCGGGTTCGGCATCTGCCTGGATCAGATTAGGAGAAATTCAGGCTTACCGGATTGATTGTTTGCCTTTTGATAAAAATACTTTCATCCGAACCGTAGAAAAGATTCGCTTGCTGACAGTCAAGGATCCCGAAGAATTTATTCCTGAAACCATCCAGTTTTGCGCAGATTCCGGCGTTGCCCTGGCACTTGTTCCGGAAATGAAAAAAGTACCATGGAATGGAGCAACAAAATGGCTGTCAGCGTCCAAGGCAATGATTCTGCTCAATCTACGAGGCAAGATGGAGGATCACTTTTGGTTTTCATTTTTTCACGAAGCCGGCCATGTTCTGTACGACAGCAAAAAGGACCTTTATATCAACGATGGCAGCATAGATGATCCGCGCGAGCACGAGGCAAATGAGTTCGCAGCAAACATACTAATCCCTCGTGATCGAGATCCGGAAATTGCCTTATTTCGAGCAAATGAAGATGTAATTCGCCTGGCAAATGAACTTAAAATCTCGCCAGGGATTGTCGCAGGGCGTTTCCAGCATCTGACCAAAAGATGGAACTATTTCAACGGGCTTAAACGCAAGTTTCAGTGGGCAGCATAAAATTTATTAAAAACGGAAAAGAAAAGTTAAAAGCGGACCTCTTTTTTGTAAAAGGATGAAACAATGGATAAGGCGTTGGCCAAGGAGAGATTGCGGAATCAAAAATGCCCTTATTGCGGAGCGGATAAAAAAGATTTAGTGCATGGGGACATTGAAAATGACGGGAATGAGGTTTTTCATGTAATTGATTGCATTGCCTGCGAAAAACATTTTACCGAAGTGTATTCCTTTTGCAGAGTAATTCTTACCGACTATCCGGGAGAAGACTTTAGGATTGATTTTAACGGATGAATCTTGGTTGAAAGCAACGCAATAAAATTTTTAGAAATCCTGCCCATAGTGGTCAAGCTCCATGAGAATAACGTGTCGCGAGGGTACAATGTCGTGTTCTGAATAGTGGCGACTTATTTACAACTCAAGACACGCCCCCATTAATACTGTGTAAAAACTACACAATTGTATCATCCCCAAATTACCCTTTTTGTAACATATTGAATCACCTAATTATTTTTATTGATTTTTTCTCCATATCCAATTATAGACCATGATAGCTTTTAAATCGGGAACGCCCCTTGATTCTCCTGCCCCGATTACCACTTGATTCTGCTCCAGTGCGTGTCCGATTATTTAGATGTTGTTTCAAAACCTTCAATCAGATTCAAAGTCCCCCGCTAAAAACCAGCGGGATAAAAAGGCGGACCGAGGGATTCAAACACCCCGATTAAAAAGATCGGGACGAGCATCCATATATTTAATATTTCGAGTATTGAATACCTCGACCCAACGCAGGAACTTGTCCGCCTCTGGCGGATTGGCCTGAGAGGAGCTTTCGAAACCACTTCTAAGAATTTCAAGCCACCCCTATATGGAAATATAGTTTAACATTACAAATGGCAAAATAATAAGCTCTTGTTTAATCACTTGTTATTTGGATAAATTTTAATCGAATTACTATTTTCTACGTTTTTTTAAAATGTGTCTCATTAAAAATTAGAGCGACAAAAAGATGATTCCACATAATATAAATGTTCGGCCTTTAAAAGATGAATTATGAACAGGCGAAAATTGCTTCAAGAAATAATTGGTGGTTCTAAAAACATAAGATTCGCAGAGATGGTAAATTTTGTTGAAGGTTTTGGTTTCAAGCTATCGCGGACCGACGGCAGCCACCACATTTTCGTGCGGCCTGACATTCCTGAACTAGTGAATCTTCAGAACGTCAAGGGGCAAACAAAACCATATCAAATGCGCCAGTTCCTGAAACTGGTTGAGAAACACGATCTTAAATTGGAGGATGAATAATGCGTGACTATCATATTAACATTTTCTATTCAGAAGATGACGACGGGTACATCGCCGATATACCAGATCTTGATACATGCTCCGCATTCGGTGAAACTCCTGACGAGGCATTGCGTGAGGTCCAAAAGGCCAAAAAACTTTGGCTGGAGGCTGCACGAGCAGAAGGAAAGCCTATCCCGCCGCCAAAATATCGACCGGTTATATACCAGGCAGTATCAGCATAAGATTACAGAGAATATTGATGAGATGGTGGCCGCGGGGATGGGGGCACGGTAATAATCTGATATAATGAATGATACATTTAAAAAATACTCAATAAAATGGCTTAAAAGAGCATTTTTGGTGCCAGAAGACGGAGGACGGATGACAGATGACAGATGACAGAAAACGGAAGGTGGGAAACAGACGTCAGAAGTCCCCGGTTAAATTCGCTGCGCTCGTCTTCTTCGAAGAATTTAACGGGGCAAGCAGAGGTCCGAAGTCAGAAGGTAAGCGATAGGTCGAGGATTCGGGAGGGGTATCTCTTCGTGAAACACAAATTCCTTACAATAGTGATTTTACCACTAAAAATAGCGATTTAAGAAGTTGAAAACACCTATTTTTGGAGGGATAATCCATATATATTAATAAGATAGCGCGGCCCGACCCCCCATTCGAGTTAAATCCATATTGCCAATTTATTTTTTTCTTATTTAAATTGCCTACTGAAAAGCTTGGAACCATGCTTTTAATTCCTTCGTTTTAGAAATACCCTTGTTATAGCTTTTCTATTTTCTCTACTTCCCGAAATGGAATAAATAAATAGGAGTGATGTGAAGCCTCGCCTATAATCCCTTCCGAACAAACATTTTCCAGGTTGGAGTTGAAGTCCGGAACATATAAATTTTCCAAATCAATGATTCCTGTATGGCTCTCCCCATTTTTGGTTATAATATTTAAAAGTTTTTTATCTGAATAATCATCAAGTGTGTTTAAACTTTGAATATCAGAAAGCATTACATTAACCGTATCATTTTTATCAGAAATTTTTAATGGTATTCTTTCAAAGGCATAAGTATTTCTACAGAAATTTGAGTTATAGGTATAACCAGGCTTGGTGCATAACCCTACTCGCAAATAAATTTTCCCCAATGAAAGCTTTCCACAATGTTTTGTAGTTAAAATAACATTACAATAACTATCCGCATTATTGCAATGCCCACCATCAAAAATAGAAAAGTTTATCACTGGCTGATCATCAAATTTTTGAAACCGCTTAATAGTAGACATATCTAATCTGAATTCACCATTTATGCTTTTTCCTTCAAAATATCTCTGTGAATCAGCATCCAAAAGTTTATAATAACACACCTCTTTATGATTTCTAAAATACATAACTCTGTCGATTACAAATACATCATATTTAAGAATACTTTCAGGCGATAGATAGATATCAATAGCACATAGATTATTATTACCCGTGTTAGAAGGATTTATTAATCCCCATTGTTGAGTACTTATTCCTATCCCTGGAAATTTCATTAATTGTTTTGTTTCCCACCTCTCGACTTCTCTTTTTCCTGCAAAAAATTGGGTATTTGAAAAATGCACTTCTCTCATGCAGATATTAGTAAAATTAATATCTCCAACTACTTCAATTATATTGTCATGCCAATCTTCAATAATCGCAGTTGAATTGGGATTTTTTTTTGTTTTTGAATCAATGTAAAAGAATTGGGATTCGATAGATTCAACAATACTTCGAGCTTTATCAGCAAAAGGACCATCAGGGCAGTTTTTTAAAAAGTCATTGTAATCGACAAGTGAATTTTTATGTTCCGCTATAATAAATCGTGCTTCATCAGCGTGTTTCCCATTGGGAAATCTGTTTAAATAATGACTTGGATGTTGTTTCTTTTCTTTTGTCTCTTGAAAATACATATCATCAAGTATTATTCGTGCTTCATCTGAATGTGGTCCGTTAGGATATTTACGTAAATATATTTCATAGGCCGATTCACTATTATTCAGCTTCGTGTTTTGCCAATAAGTCTCGTGAGGGGTAATGAATAAGCACCCTGTAATGACGAATAGATAAGCAACTAACATCAGTTCTTTTAATTTCAATTCGACACCCTTTCTCTTTAATAGGGAGATAGATTTAACCTACTCCCTTCTATAAAACTGAACCTTCCCAAAAAACTGTAGTCTGGGTTAAGCCACATTTTTCAGGTTGTACCATGCCAGTGAAAATGGTGTCAAATCTTGTATTGTTAATAAAACTCAACTGTAATTCAAAATTCAAGATTTGACAGTAATCATTCTTCGCTAACAATTCACTAGTAGTGCGGATGCAAAAAACCACGCCGCACAGTTCAAACGTTCGCCCTTGGATTTATCAGACGGCTTTTTGTAATCTGTATTTAAAAATCGCTTAAAATCCGGCGATTGCTATCTACTGTCGCTTCAAATCACATTCACCTTCTGATCTCAAATGATAAAAATTGTCAAGAAAGTGGTCTCCATATAGCCCATAAAAGTATTATACGGTCTATATACGGACAAATTTTGTCTTGACAAGCTAGTGAATATTCATTAACTCTGGTTCACAGAAAGATCATTAACGTTTTTTATGTCCTATATGCGAACCAAAAGGAAAACGATGCCAAAGTCCATCACACGCACCTATTCACGCTATAGCCGGGATGCGGCTGCCTTGCTCGGCACGTTGATCCGCGAAGCGCGCAATGAGCGCAAACTCACAGCTCAGGAATTGGCCGACCGCGCTGGTATTTCCAGAGGGCTGCTGCAACGCATCGAAAAAGGCAACCTCAAATGCGAAATCGGAGCCGTGTTCGAAGTGGCAACCATTGTTGGCGTCAAGCTGTTTGATGCCGATGAAAGCACGCTGACGAAACACCTACGGCAAACCAAGGAAAAACTGGCGCTCCTGCCAAAGTCTGTTCGCAAGAAATCCAAAGCGGTGCGCGATGACTTCTAAGACGGAGAAAGAAGCCTTTGTCTGGATATGGCTGCCGGACGAAACCGAGCCTGTCGTGGCCGGACGGCTTGAAGCTGATAACGGCAATATCCTGTTTAATTACGGTAAAAGCTACCTGGATCGTATCGGTGATTGCAAACCTGCGATTGCGATTTACGAACCCGAATTGCCGCTAAAGGCTGGGGTGTTGCCCTTGCCCGAGGGCTTGACCATGCCCGGCTGTATCAGGGATGCCGCGCCCGATGCGTGGGGCCGGCGTGTGATTATCAACAAAAAATTGGGGCTTAAGGGCGCAGGCACAGACATAGCCGAGCTGGATGAACTGACCTACTTGCTGGAGTCCGGCTCGGACCGGATCGGTGCGCTCGATTTTCAGCGCTCCCCTACAGAATACGTGCCGCGTACCGCCAATAACGTCAGCATGGAAGAATTGATTGCATCCGCAGAACGGGTCGAAAAAGGCGTGCCTCTCACACCGGAGCTGGATCAGGCGTTGTTCCATGGCAGCTCTATCGGCGGTGCTCGTCCTAAAGCCTTAATTCAAGACCAAGGCAAAAAATACGTGGCCAAGTTTTCATCCCGCACCGATTTGTACAGCGTCGTCAAAGCTGAATTCATCGCCATGCGGTTGGCTGAATTGGCCGGGCTGAATGCTGCGCCAGTAAAGCTGGCCAAAGCGGCAAACAAAGACGTACTCTTGATCGAGCGCTTTGACCGCGTGCCAAAAGGTGATAAGTGGGCACGAAAAGCCATGGTCTCCGCCCTAACTCTGCTTCGCTTAGATGAAATGATGGCGCGGTATGCCAGCTATGAAACGTTATCCGAAATTGTCCGCCACCGTTTTACCGATCCGAAGCATTCGCTGAAAGAGCTGTTCTCTCGGCTCGTCTTCAATATTCTGTGCGGCAATACCGACGATCATGCGCGAAACCATGCGGCGTTTTGGGACGGCAAAGCGCTGACCCTGACCCCTGGCTATGACATTTGTCCGCAAGGTCGCACAGGCAATGAGGCTTCACAGGCCATGCTCATATCTGGCAACAACAATCTAAGCCAACTCAAAACATGCCTTGAGACCGCGCACAACTTCCTTCTTTCTGAGGAAGAAGCCCGCGAAACATTCGGTAACCTGACTGCCGCTATCGAACGGCATTGGGAAGCCGTTTGTGAAGAAGCTGAGTTGAATGAAGTGGATAAGAAACTTCTTTGGAGACGGCAGTTTTTAAACCCCTATTCGACTGAACAATAGGCATTATTTTTGAGACTTAAGAATTGTTGTGTTATCAATTTATTTAAATCGCGGGAGATTTCATGCTGACCTTTTTACATGCTGCTGACATACACCTGGACAGTCCGCTCCATAATCTCAATCTATATGAAGGTGCTCCGGCTGAAGAGTTCCGTCAAGCAACGCGCCGGGCATTTGAGAATCTTATTCACCTGGCGATTTCCGAAAAGGTCGCTTTTGTATTGATTGCCGGAGATCTTTACGACGGAGACTGGAAGGATTACAATACCGGCCTTTACCTTGTCTCTCAACTGACCAAACTCCGTAATGCCGGAATCCCGGTGTTCATTGTGGCAGGAAATCACGATGCTGCCAGCAGGATCACCAAGACACTTCGACTGCCCGATAATGTCACGCTCTTTCCCTCTGATAAACCCCATACGTTCCGTATCGAGAAGCTTAACATCGCTGTACACGGGCAGAGCTTTCCAAATCCATCCGTGAAAAAAGACCTGTCGAACGGCTATCCGGAAGCTTTAAAAAATGCTTTTAACATCGGTCTTTTGCACACCTGCGCCACCGGCCGCGAATGGCATGAATCTTATGCGCCTTGTTCGTTGGATGGCTTGAGCAGTAAGGGATATGATTACTGGGCTCTTGGCCACGTTCACCAACACGAGGTGATCTCAAAAGACCCCTTTGTATTATTTTCGGGTAACACCCAGGGCAGAAACATCCGCGAAACCGGCCCCAAGGGTTGTGTGCTGGTATCGGTTAACCACGACGGTCGTCCGGAGATCGAATTCAAACCTATCGATGTCGTTCGATGGGAGATTATAAAGGTGGATGCCCATGGATTGGAAAGCGGTTACGATATCGTCGACAGCTTCAGCCACAAACTGGAACAGCTTCTGGATGAAAACCAAGGAATGCCGACGGCAGTTCGCATTATCATTGAAGGTGAAACTCCGGCATATGATGATATGTTGTCGGACGTTGAACGCTGGACCAACGAATTCAGGGCGGCAACCCTTGAAATAGGCGCCGGAAAGGTCTGGGTGGAAAAAACAAAATTCAACCTCACTGAACCCGCATCTGATATATTCCCCGAGCACGCAAGCGGTGCCATCAGCGAACTTCTGAATCTGTTTGACGAGTTGAGTAACGACGCGGATGCCCGCCGAGTGTTGGCTTCGGAACTGGCTGAAATAGAAAAGAAGTTGCCTATGGAGCTTAAGAGCGGTTCAAACGACATGCAATTTGACGATATGGATTGGATCGGCGATCTGTTAAAACAGGCAAAACCCATGCTGATTAAACGATTGCTGAAAAAGGGAATCTCATAATGAGGATTGACGAACTGCGCTTGATGGCATTTGGGCCGTTCACAGACCTATCCTTAGACCTGAGCGGAGGCCGGCAAGGCTTTCACCTCATCTACGGTGCCAATGAAGCAGGCAAAAGCTCTGCCTTGCGAGCCCTAAGGTACTTGCTTTATGGGGTACCTGAGCGGTCAACAGACAACTTTATTCATCCGTATTCAAAAATGCGGCTCGGAGCAGCCATTCGATCATCAAAAGGACAGGTTTTTGAATTTATTCGTCGCAAAGGCAGAGTCAATACATTGCGCACAGCAGACGACAATTCGCTTTTAGAGGAGACGGATTTACAACAGTATCTAAGCGGCGTCAATGCTGACCTTTTTGTTACGATGTTCGGTATCGGTCATGAAGACCTCGTTCAAGGCGGACAAGACATTATCAGAGGCGGCGGCGAGGTCGGACGGCTCGTTTTTTCGGCAGGCTCGGGAATCGTCAATTTACGGGAAATTCAGAATGACATCCAGGAAAAGGCGGATCAGCTTTTCAGACCGTCCGGGCAAAAACAAAAAATTAATACGACCTTGGGCATGTTGAAAAACCATCGCAAAGAACTGCGGGAAGCCCAGCTTCCGGGTCAAGAATGGGTCAAACATGATGAGGCCTTGCGTGCTGCGCTGACACGAAAAAAAATTGTCGAAACAGAACTCATCTTGCAGCAAAAAAAATTAAGCCGCCTCCAGCGAATCAAAGAAGCGCTTCCGCTTATTGCCAAACGGCGGGAACTTACAGAGGAGTTAAAAAACTTCGCCTCGGCAGTCCTTTTGCCACAGGATTTTCCGGAAAAACGTCGTGAGCTGCTGACCGCTCTTGGAATCGCCGAAAAAGGGAAAACGCAGGCCTTAAACACCATCGAATCCACGGAACACGTCATATCGGAACTGGATATTATACCTGGATTGATGGACAATGCCGAACTCATTGAAGAATTACACCGGGAACTGGGAAGCCAGCGCAAGGCGTCTAAAGACCGTATCGAATTAGAAACCCGCCGCAGTACCCTGCAAGGGGAAGCAAAAGAGATACTTCGCAACTTGCGCGATGACTTAACATTGGAGGAAGCTGAAAAATTAAGAATTAAAAAGCCTGAAACCATCAGGATACAAGAATTGTCCGCCAAATATGAAAGACTTGTCACCCGCATCGAAGATACCCGGGAAAAGCTGCCGGACCTCATTCAAGAAATTGATCACATTGATAAGATTCTAAGCGCCCTTGAACAGCCGAAGCCCCTTGATAACTTACCCATAGCGCTTAAAGAAGCGTTGGAATATGGACCTCTCGAAAAGCAGAACACATCCGATTTATATGACATTCAATCTTCTATAAAAACATTCAAGATAGACATCGCCAAATTGGGGTTCGCTGATCATTCTATTGAGGAGCTGGAGCGCTTGCCGGCTCCTTCTACGGAAACCATCCAACTATTTGAAGATCGGTTTGATTCAGTCGATAGAGAAGCGAATGTACTCAAAACGGAAATCAAGAAAACCCGGATCGCTCTATCCGGGGTGGAACGACAAATTGAGGCCCATCGGTTAGAGCAGGAAGTGCCTACTGAAATGGACCTTCAGAAAGCCAGAGATATAAGGAATCATGGTTGGCACCTCATATCGTGCAAATTAAAAGACGAGCCGATCTCCGAAAAGGAATTTCAAGACTACCTTGAAACGACCCCGGGTTCAACAGACATCGCTGAAACCTTTGAAACAAACCTGCAACAGGCCGATGCCATTGCCGACCGGCTGCGGCGCGAGGCTGATCGCGTTGCCGCCAAAGCAAGGCTTTTAGTCGATCAAACAGGCGGCAGAGAACAACTCCAACAATTAGAAAAAGATCTCGAAGCCATAGAAAAAGAAAGACATGCCGCCACCCATGAATGGTCAAAAGAGTGGCAATCCACGGGAATAACGCCCCGAACGCCCCGGGAAATGGAGCGGTGGATACAGGATTTCCATTCTTTGATCCAAAAAGCAAAAGATGTTGATGTTCGCCGGACAAAAGCCGAAGACGTGAAACAAGACATTGAAACACATCGAACAAAAATAATTCGATGTTTAGAGGTGCTTGACCGGGTTGAAAATATAGAAAAGAGTTCATTGAGCAATCTGATCAAGCGTGCGCAGGCGATCATTGAAGATGAGACCGAGCTTTTGCAAAAGCACGAGCAGTTGAAACGAGACAAAACGCTGAAGGAAAAAGAGTTGGCAGCAGCCAAATCGCGGTTGAAAACCTACGAACAGGAGCTGAAACAATGGCAAACCCGGTGGGAACATGCCGTTGCACCCATAGGACTTGAAGCCGAGGCCCTGCCCGGTCAGGCCACTGCCGTGATGGAGGAGCTGAAAAGCCTTTTCGACAAACTAAAAGATGCAAAGATTTTGCAAAAACGTATTGATGGTATAGACCGCGATACTGAAGATTTCAGACGAAAGGTCAACGGCCTTGTCGAGGTTGTTGCGATTGATCTGACCGCGCGACCTGCTGATGAAGCAGCATTGGAACTTCAACACCGACTCAAACGATCCCGGGATTCGCTATCAAAACAAGAAACGCTTAATAAGCAGCTCGAAAAGGAACAGGAACGCATCAAACAAGCGACCGAGGATATTTTGCAAATCGATGCCAGGCTTAAGAGCATGTGCAAAGAAGCTTTCTGCGAAAGCATCGACCAACTTTCTGAAGCCGAGAAACGCTCTGACACAAGACGCCGGATCGAAGCTGATTTAAAAACCACGGACCAAAGCCTTCTCCAGCTATCTGCCGGTGCCACGGTGGGTGAGTTTGTGAAGGAGGCTGCGGCAATAGATCCGGATAGCATCGCCGGAGAGATTGAGAGACTGGATGGGGACATTCAAAATTTGAACCAGGAAAAATCCGAACTCGATCAAACCATCGGAAGCGAACGGACCGAGCTTAGCAAAATGGATGGCAGTGCCCGGGCAGCCGATTTGGCCGATGGGATCCAGATCCTTTTGGGCGGACTCGGAAACGATGTGGAAAACTATGCCCGGCTGAAAATCGCAACAAAGGTGTTGAGCCTGGCCATAGAACGGTACCGTGAAAAAAGCGAGGGGCCGATTTTGAAAAATGCCTCTGCCCTTTTCAAGCAGATCACCGATGAATCATTCGAAGGTATCCGGGCAGAGTATGACGACAAAGGCCAACCGGTGATCGTTGGTGTGAGACAAAAAGACAAAGAAATCGTTTCGGTGGAAGGAATGAGCGACGGCACAACAGACCAGCTTTATTTAGCGCTGAGACTTGCGGGACTTGAAATGTACCTGGAAACAAACGAACCGATTCCCTTTATCGTTGACGATATTTTGATTAAATTCGACAATGATCGGGCAATCACCACCCTTAGCGCACTTGCAAACATATCTCAAAAAACTCAGGTAATATTTTTCACGCACCACCGCCATTTGGTCGAGCTGGCTGACAAACATATCGATTCCGCTGTACTGTTTCATCACACATTGTAGAGTGAATGTTTGATTAAATAAATTTATAAATATACTAAAATTTTATTAAATTATCCTCTTGTATTCTAAATACAAATCTCTTGCTAATGGCTATTTTTACACCTTAGCTATCTTTATCAAGCAGTTATTTTAGCTCGTCTCCTGCCCCGAACATTGCGCAATAAAGCGCAAATATGACATTGCGCATTTTTATGCATTATCCGAGAGACCGTCTTGAGGTAGTCATAATTTTATCCGTTTCTTTATCCAATTATATCCAATTCCCTTGACATCGCCAAGAAGCCGTGATGAACAGACAGTTGTCGGACCCGTGAAATGCTTGCCCAATGAAATGCAACGCATATTTCATCGGGGCAGAGCCTATTTCTCTGGGGCGGCAAACTTGAAAATCGCTCAACTCAGGAAAGCGTGTGAATAATGAAAACAGATAAAATTCTTTTGGATCACGGCAGCGGCGGGAAAATGTCGCACCGTCTTGTTACGGATTTGATGCTCCCGCTTTTCGATAATCCCATGCTCGAAGCGCTTCATGACGGGGCAATATTGAACATGGACGGTATGCGCCTGGCTTTTTCAACCGACTCGTATGTGGTGGACCCCATCTTTTTCCCCGGCGGCAGCATCGGTGATCTTGCGGTCAACGGAACCGTCAATGACGTGGCCATGTGCGGCGCCGTCCCCCTGTATATCAGCGTTGGCTTGATCATCGAAGAGGGCTTTTCCATGGGCGATTTGGAAAAGATTCTCCATGATATGAAAAAAGCGGCTGAAAAAGCCGGTGTCAAAGTGGTCACCGGGGACACCAAGGTCGTGCCCAAAGGTGCGGTAGATAAGATCTTTATCAATACTTCCGGCATCGGCATCATTCCCGATGGGGTGGATATTTCCGGTGAAAACGCCCGGCCCGGGGATATCATCATTCTCAGCGGCACCATCGCCGATCACGGCATGACCGTTTTAACGCAGCGCGAAGGTCTGACGTTCGATTCGCCGCTTAAAAGCGATACGGCGCCTTTGAACCATATGGTGTCGCGTATGCTTTCGAAATGCAAAACCATTCACGTGCTTCGAGATCCGACCCGCGGCGGTGTGGGCACGGCTTTAAATGAAATCGCCGGCAATTCCAATGTCGGCATTCGAATCTATGAAGAAAAGATACCACTGAAAAACGAAACCGCCGGCATCTGCGAGCTTTTG
This sequence comes from uncultured delta proteobacterium, assembly GCA_963778575.1. Taxonomy (GTDB): domain Bacteria; phylum Desulfobacterota; class Desulfobacteria; order Desulfobacterales; family UBA11574; genus UBA11574. Next base: position 84,824 of record CAVZUV010000017.1, read on the forward strand.
GGATTCGATCCCCTCTACGTCGCCAATGAAGGAAAGCTCATCGCCATCGTCGATGCCGACCATGCAAAGGACGTTCTTTTGGCAATCAAGGCGGATGATTACGGAAAAGATGCCGGGATGATCGGAGAAGTCGTTTCCGATCATCCTTGCAAGGTGGTTATGCAGACCCGAATCGGGGGAAGCAGGATTATTGATATGCTGACGGGGTCTCAACTCCCGAGAATCTGCTAGTGTTCATCCATAAATGGTCTTTTTGCCCAACCTCAGCGTTATGCTCAAAAAATAATCCTCGGAATATAAACTATATGCCTGTGGTTATTTTTTTCGCATGCCTTGATCTTGAACAAAAATAGTCATTTATGGATGAACTCTTATTCGTTTCCGATTCAGAAATGGCTTTTTTTGTCCTGATCGGCGTTCTCCGCGGGTTTCCGGCTGCGGCGTACAGACGACGTACGCCTTCCTGCCCCGCTTTGCGGGGGCCGCAACCCCTTGTGCGGCCTTGATCAGAACAAAAACTGTTCATTTCTGAATTGGAAACCCACTATGTTTATTTTAAATTCATGATGAACACTTTTTAGTTCCCTTCTAAGTATTGGAGATGGACACTTTTTGGGAAAAATGGTATTTGCCTGAGTTGATCATTAAGGCACTTATTGAAGAAAATATATGATCATATAAATAAAAAACATTGAAACTGGAAAATAGATTTATGGTCAGTAATTCACCCTATAATTCAACTTCAAAATACATCCGGACAACACTTTTATTTTTTTTCCTGATATTGCTGGCCGGTTGCGGTCTGAAAAAGGAAGTGGCTTTTTCAGGAAAGACCATGGGGACCACTTACCATATCAAAGTGGTTGCGGGATTGTTTACCCGTGCGGCAGACTTGCAGAAAAAAATCGACGCCCGCCTGGAAGAAATCAACCAAAGCATGTCCACCTTTAGAAAAGACAGTGAAATCAGCCGGTTCAACGCAGATCAAAAAGTCGGCGACAAATTTAAAATATCCGATGATTTTTACAATGTATTGACCGTTGCAAAGACGATATATAAAGAGACCGGCGGGGCCTGGGACGGCACCGTCAAGCCTCTGGTAGACCTCTGGGGATTCGGAAATGGCAAAATCAGACAGACGGTTCCTGAAAAATCGCAGATAAAGGCATTGTTGTCCGAGGTTGGATTCAATAATATTGAAATTTCAACCGATCACTATCTTGTCAAAAAAAAGGCATCCATATTCCTGGATCTTGCCTCCATTGCCAAAGGGTACGGTGTGGATCAGGTCGCTGCGCTCATTCGAGACAACGGGATAAACAATTTCCTCGTGGAAATCGGCGGTGAGGTGTTCGCGTCAGGTTTTCGAAAAGACGGTAAAAAGTGGAGAATCGGGATCAACAGGCCCCAGGAAAACGCCCCGTATAATCAAGTCTACAAGGTTGTTGACATCCATGACAAAGGTTTTGCAACGAGCGGCGATTACCGGAATTTCTTTGAAGTCCATCGCAAACGCTTTTCCCACATCATAGATCCCAGAAACGGATATCCTGTGGATAACGGTGTTGTCAGCGTTTCAATTTTAGCGGACACGTGCACTTTTGCAGACGGTCTTGCCACTGCCGTTATGGTCCTCGGCGATAAAAAGGGGATCGATTTGGTTAACCAACTGGAAAGTACCGAATGTTTCATCGTCACCCAGACTAAAAACGGCGCCCTGGTCGACCATTATTCAAAAGGTTTTTTACCGGGATAAATTGTTGCACACCCGGTAAGAAGATCGATGAAAACTGGAAGTTAAGAAGTTTAGAAAATCAGAAGTTTACCCGCCTTCGGCGGCGCCAGAGGCGACCAGGGGTCGGAAACTCTAAGACATGCCAACCTTCTTACCTACCTTCTCACCTTCTTGCTCTTACACTTTCTTTCTTTCTCATATCTCAAAATATTTGTGTTTATCCGTGTGCATCCGCGGTTTCTTTATTCTCTTTCCTCTTTTCTATTTTCTCTTTTCTATTTCTTGTTTCCGGTTTAAGCGATCTCATAATATTATTGACATCCAAGGATAAGTCCTGTAATTTTTTCTAGAAGCCATCTCAAAAAAGTCTTTTCGTCCGATATCGGCGTTGAGCCCTCGTCTCAAATCCTCGGCATACTTGAGTATGCCTCCGGGTTGATCCTCGGCCTCGTCTTGATCTCGACCGAAAATCCTAATTTTGAGATGGCTTCTAGTTCATAGAGTATCTTATTTGTTTTTTTAATAAGTTACAGTGGATCAAAACCTTACATCAGACACTGCATGAAAGGAAAGGTAAAGAAAGTGGAAATTGTCGTATTGCTCAAACAGGTTCCGGCAACAGAATCGCTCATCGGGATTGCAGAAGACGGGATATCCATTAAAGCAGATGATATCAAGTGGGTCATCAATCCCTATGACGAATTCGCAGTTGAAGAAGCGCTTCGAATCAAGGAAGCGCATGGGGGATCGGTTTCCATCCTTTCGGTAGGATCGGAGAGAACCGTTGAAGCCATGAGAACCGCCCTGGCCATGGGTGCAGACAAAGGGATTCTGATCAATGCTCCCGCCGGCACTGTTTACGACGGTTTAGCCACCGCAAAGATATTATCATCAGTGCTCAAAGATACCCCTTTTGATGTGATTATCGCCGGCCAGCGGGCAGTGGATGACGACAACTTTCAGGTCGGACCGGCAACCGCGGAATTTCTGGGAATTCCCAATATTTCTATGGTGATCAAGCAGGAAATTTCCGACAATAAAATGACCTGCCATCGAACCGTCGAGGGCGGCACCGTCGTTCTTCAAACCCCGCTTCCGGCCCTTTTTACAACCCAGCGCGGCATCAACGAGCCCCGGTATGCCTCTCTTCCTGGGATCATGAAAGCAAAAAAGAAACCCATTGATATGAAAACGGTTTCAGATATCGGGCTCGATCCTGAAGACGTTGGAAAACCGCTGACAAAAATCGTTTCTTTGAAAACGCCTGCCGAGCGCAAGCGCGGCATCATGATAGACGGCGAATCCGCACAGGAAAAAGCGGCCAAGCTTGTCAAGATATTGCATGAAGAGGTCAAAGTCCTTTAACAAGGGAAACCTTTGAAAAATATTCATTTTTGTTCAAGTTCAAGGAGGGCGAAGATTTTAACCAGAGGAATACACTTAGTATTTCGAGGATTAAAATTTGAGCCTGACGCAGAAATTGGGCAAAAAGGGATGTTTTTCAAAGGTTTCAGAGGGAGATTAATATGGTACAGAGGGTACTCGCAATCGCAGAACAATCAGAGGGTGCATTTCGTAAAGTAACTTACGAGACATTGAGCGAGGGGCGGCGAATCGCCGATCAGCTGGGCTGTGAACTTGCCGCTCTGGTCTTGGGAAATAGTATCGAAGGCATTTCAAAAACGCTTGGCCAATTCGGGGCAGACAGGATCATCACGGCAGACGATCCTGCCCTTGCCGAATATTTGCCGGATGCATACGGTAATGTCATCGCCGATGTCATGAACAAAGAAACACCGGATATTGTGATACTGGGGGCTTCCACCCAGGGCAAGGATATTGCCGCACGACTGAGCGCGCGCCTGAATGCACCGCTTGCCATGGATTGTGTTGCCGTGCGTTTTGAAAACAACGATCTTACGGCAACCCGATATATGTTCGGCGGTAAAATTCTCGCGGATGTTGTGCTCGAGGGAAAACCGAAAATCCTGGCCATTCGCCCCAATGCCTTGAAAATTGCCAAAGCCGACGGGGCCGGATCCATTGAAAAAATCGAAGTCGATATCGGTACGACCGCGGTAAAATTCATTGAAAAGCATCTGGAAACCGGCAAAGTTGAACTGACCGAAGCGGATATCGTCGTCTCCGGCGGAAGGGGGATGGGAGGCCCGGATTTCAGCGCTCTTGAGGAACTGGCAAAACTGCTTCACGGTGCCGTAGGTGCATCACGATCCGCGGTGGATGAAGGCTGGCGGTCTGCTTCGGACCAGGTGGGACAAACCGGTAAGGTCGTTTCTCCGAATCTTTACATTGCCTGCGGCATATCCGGCGCCATTCAGCATCTTGCCGGAATGTCTTCATCCAAAGTCATTGTGGCCATCAACAAAGACCCGGAAGCACCCATATTTTCCAAGGCCGATTACGGCATAGAAGGAGATCTTTTCGAGATCTTGCCATTGATCTCGGAAGAAATTAAAAAATTAAACGGCTGATTTGCCGGGAAGAACAAGGCAGATCAAGCAGCCTAACGAATCGTCGTTGCTTTCAAATTTAATATCGTACGGTGCTAAGAATACGCTTTCATTTTTTTAAGTTGTCATAAAGGCTGCCGACACGTTCCGGGGGCCTTTGACATTTTATAGGAAGTTCATGAAATTTTATATGGCCAGCTTAGGTTGCGCGAAAAACCTCGTGGACAGCGAATTAATGATGGGTCGCTTGATAAAGTCCGGAGGATTCATCACGCAAAATCCTGAAAATGCCGACACCATCATTGTCAATACGTGCAGTTTTATTGAATCCGCCGTCAATGAATCCATCGATACCATTTTAGAGCTGGCAAAATACAAACTCAGTGGCGACTGCCGGCGTCTTATCGTGACCGGATGTCTCCCGGAACGCTTCAGGGAAGCAATTGCCGAATCCTTGCCGGAGGTTGATATATTTTTAGGCACCGGCGCTTTAGATAAGATTGTATCAGCCGTCAACGGCGGACTGAATGATCGGCGCTGTTTTTTGCCGGACCCGAATGAATGCGTTTATCCCGGGCAGGATTCACTCAGGATTCGGAGTTCCGCTTACATGGCCTATCTCAAAATTTCAGAAGGATGCAGCCGGCATTGCACATATTGCATCATTCCGAAACTCAAGGGAAAACAAAGGAGCCGCCGGCCTGAGGATATTGTAGACGAAGCACGCAACATGATCTCGTCCGGCGTCAAGGAACTTATTTTAATCGCGCAGGATACCACCCATTACGGCGCCGATCTCACCCCACCCGTACCCCTTTATCGATTGCTTGAAAAAATTTCAACATTGTCCGAAGATATCTGGATCAGAATACTTTACGGCCATGCAGAAAGTATCGAGGATTCTTATATTCAGGCGATTGCCGAACACAAAAATATTTGTTCTTATTTTGATGTTCCGATTCAACATGCGAGCGACGGCATACTTAAAAAGATGGGCCGCAATTATACATCAGAAGACCTGTATCGGCTATTTGACAAGATCCGATCCGCTGTCCCTGATGCCGCTCTCAGAACAGCGGTCATCGTCGGTTTTCCGGGAGAAACAGATCATGATTTTGAAAGGCTTTTGAAATTTGTGCAGGGCATCTGTTTCGATAACCTCGGGGTGTTTATCTATTCCGACGCTGAAGATCTTTCTTCCCATCGGCTCTCAGGTCATATACCTAAAAGCGTGGCCATGAACCGCTATGATCTGCTCATGTCCTTACAGCAAAGAATATCGCTGATCAATAACCGAAAACACATCGGCGAAACCTATAAAGTCCTTGTGGAAGAGCCCCTCGGCAACAACCTGTGCAGGGGGAGAACATTTTTTCAGGCTCCGGAAGTGGACGGCATCACCGATGTTCATTCCGGAAACCAGCTCGTCGGATCCTTTGTTCGTGTCAAAATTGAAGAGGCTTCTGAATATGATCTTACGGGAAAAGCGGTATGAGTGATTTAAAATATAAAATACTGGCACGGGTAAAAAAAGACCTTGAAGACATTGAAGTCGCCCTTGAGCAAAACTTAAACCCGCATTTAGACCTGGTATCCCAAATTGCCGGCCATATATTATTCAGCGGGGGGAAGCGATTAAGACCTTTACTCATGGTCCTGTCGGCTCGAATTTGCGGTTATGACGCAGGCTATGACAAGGTGTTTTCAACTATTTTCGAATATCTTCATGCCGCCACCCTATTACATGACGATCTCGTCGATGAAGCGACATTGCGGAGAGGCAAACCCGTGGCCAATTCCATATGGGGAAATCCCATCGCAGTTCTCGTGGGAGATTTTTTGCTGGCTCGATCGCTGGCCATTGCCGCCGAAACCAAACGGCCGGATCTTATCAAAGTGGTATCGAATATCACCGAGAACATGTCCCAGGGAGAGATTCACCAGTTGATGAGAAAGGGTCATCTGGATCTTACCGAGGCAGAGTACATGGAGATTATAGAGCATAAGACTGCCGTACTTTTTCGGGGAACATGCCGTTCGGGAGCCCTGATTGCAGATGTTCCTTTGAAAAAAGTGATTGCGCTGTCGGATTACGGCTTCAACCTTGGCATGGCTTTCCAAATGGTGGATGATCTTCTCGACTATTCAAGCGACACCGACGTGCTCGGTAAGGAAGTGGGAGCGGACCTCAAAGAGGGCAAATTAACCCTGCCGGTTATTTATTCGCTTGAGTCGGCCGTCCCAAAAGATAGAGCGCTCATGGAAAATATTATCAGAAGCAGGAATTTTTCTATTAACGATTTTAAAATATTGATAAAAATGATAGACAAGTACGGCGGTCGAACGTATACTCAAAATCTTGCAGCAGACTATGTTCGGCATGCAAAAGAAGGGCTCGGCGTCTTTAACAATACAGAAACCAAAGAGACCCTATTGATGATCGCCGATTATACCTTGTCCCGCAAATTTTGATGGATTCGACCTTTTACGAATTCGTCAATGTTGAGTTGAAAAAAATCATTTCACCAAGAACGGAGGTGAATAAAACATGATTGTGCCTTCCAACGCCATTGCCAGATGCGTTACTTTCATATGCTGTCTATTCATCTTCCTTGCACTCCCGATGAATGTTCACGCCGAAAACCCGATCTCTACAAAAACCGTTATGGTTATCGGAACCGGTAAAATTTATAAGGAAGATTCCGCCAGTGCAAGAAAAGAAGCCATTGAAAACAGCTTGGAATCCGCCGTGGAGCGCGTAGCGGTGGGCCTTATACCGCCCGAATCTTATAATCGAACATTTCAAACGCTCAACGAAGCGCTTTATGATCAAACCGCTAAATTTATTCAGGATTACAAAGTGCTGGCAGAGTCTAAAATCAAAGATGTTTACAAGGTAATGGTCGAGGCGCACATTTCCGTCACCGACCTGACAAAATTCCTATCGGACGCCGGGATTATGACTGAAGGGAAATTTTTGCCGAAAATTCTCATTTTAGTATCAGAACAGAACCTTGAAGGCACCTCACCAAAATACTGGTGGGGACGTCAACCCTTAGTTTCGAATACAAATTCGGACATTGCCCTCGCAAAAACAATGAAAAGCAGAGGGTTTCCGGTAATTAATGCCCGTCATATCCCTCAGACGGCAACCATTGACGAGAAATACGACAAACCTGATCTCGATAAGAAGCAAGCCACCGACCTCGGTCGCGCTTTAAAGGCGGATGTCGTCTTATTTGGCAAAGCGGTTGTAGAACGAACACAAAATGTTATGGAACAAAACATAAGGTCTTTTAAAGCCATCGTGTCTGTGCAGGCGGTTCGAACAGACACGGGTGAAGAAATCGCCGCAACAACGCAAAGCGCGGTCACAGCCAATGCCGATGAGGCTGTTGGCGCCGGGAATGCGCTGTCCGCCGCCGGATCGCTTGCCGCTGAAACACTGTCCGGCCATATCCTTGCTGCCTGGCAAAAAGAAGAAGCGCAGACCAACACCTATAGAGATCGTCGTGGAAGGAACGGACAATCTGACGAATTTTGAAAAGTTTGTCCGCATTATTAAGGAAATACCGGACGTCAGTAATCTTCAAGTAAAAGAAATTAAAGCCAAGGAGACTGTCGTCGGCCTCGAATTTAAGGGAACGGCCAAAAAGCTCGCGGATACTTTGATGCTGAGATCCTCTGGATCGGTGGGCATCAATATCTTCGAGGTTTCAAAGAATCACTTGAAAATTGAGCTTCTTTCGGGTTCATCATAGAGCAGTCAATAGATCATTGAGCATCAACATACCCAACATATTAACCGTCATCAGGATCTTGCTGACCCCTCTTTTTGTTATTTTTCTTTTAAAAAATCTGTTCTATCCTGCACTTATCGTGTTCACCGCCGCGGCCATCAGCGACGGACTGGACGGCCTCCTTGCCAGGTATTTTAATCAATACAGTGTATTGGGCGCCTACCTTGATCCCATTGCCGACAAGCTTCTGCTGGCATCTGCTTTTATAAGCCTGGCGGTTCTTAAAATTATTCCCGCATGGCTGACCGTCATTGTGCTCAGCCGTGATATTCTGATTATCACCGGTATTGCTGTTTTTGCGCTTGGAGACATCCATATTGAAATAAAACCGAGCCTGGTGAGCAAATGGACCACAGTTGCGCAGCTTTTGACGATTTTTTTAGTCCTTCTCAATCCCCGCGTTGAAGGCATTTACCAGACCAAAATGTTGCTGTTCTGGATTACGGCCGGCCTTACCATCTCCTCAGGCCTCCATTATATATATGTTGGTCTGAACATTCTTCAGAACTCATACGGAAAGAACCCTGAAAATTGACGGCAAATGCAGAACGCTTGCGCTGATACGGAATTAGCGTGGAGATAATTTGATAAAGGGCTTTTCTTTTGAAATAAAATGATTAATATATAGCTTTGGTTATGATTTGAATTATATCATGCACAGGAGGATGCCATGTGGGAATATACTAAAACAGTAAAAGATCATTTTCTTAATCCGCGTAATGTGGGCGTGATTGAGGATGCCGACGGCGTCGGAGAAGTCGGATCCCTGGCATGCGGAGATGCTCTGACGCTCTATTTTAAGCTGGATGACCATAAACGAATCAAAAATGTAAAATTTCAAACCTTTGGCTGCGCCAGCGCCATTGCTTCTTCGTCGGCCCTGACCGAAATGATTAAAGGCCTTACCCTGGAAGAGGCGCAGAAGATCACCAATGACGATATTGCACAATTTCTGGGAGGCCTTCCAAAACAGAAGATGCATTGTTCGGTTATGGGTCGTGACGCTCTTGAAAAAGCGATTTCAAATTACCGCGGAGAAGCTGAAAAGAAAGTGGAGGGTGAAATCGTTTGTGAATGCTTCGGGGTAACCGACATTGAAATAGAACGCGCCGTCAGAGAAAACCACCTGAAATCTATCGAGGATGTGACGAATTTTGTCAAAGCCGGCGGCGGATGCGAGAGTTGCCACGATAAGATTCAAAAAATTATCGACGCAGCCCTCGGCCGTGAAACCAAAGCAAAGAAAAAAGTCCTTCGTCTGACCAACATTCAGAAAATTAAGCTCATAGAAGAGACATTGGAACGTGAGATCAAACCGGCTCTCAAAAAAGACGGCGGCAACATTGAACTTGTGGACGTGGACGGAAACCATGTTCTTGTGAAACTTCAGGGAACATGTGCTGCCTGCAGTGCTGCCGAGATTACGCTTAAAAATTATGTCGAGTCGAAGCTCAGGGAATTGGTTGCTCCTGAACTTCTGGTTGAGGAGGTGCAATCGTGAAAGTCATTTATCTGGACAACAATGCCACGACACGGGTTGCGCCGGAAGTACTCGAAGAAATGCTTCCTTATTTTAGTGAATTTTACGGAAATCCATCCAGCATGCATACATTCGGCGGCACGGTGGAACACAAGATCACCGAAGCACGGGAACGATTGTCCGGACTGCTGGGTGCTTCTCCGGAGGAAATCATATTCACAAGCTGTGGGACAGAAAGCGACAACACTGCCATCCGGGCTGCGATTTTATCAAATCCCGACAAGAAGCATATTATAACGTCCAGAGTGGAGCATCCGGCCATAAAAAATCTTTTTGAGTATCTGTCCAAAAACGGCTATCGGGTGACATTCGTGCCGGTTAACCGCAAGGGTCTTCTTGATCTGGATTATCTGTATAAAAATCTTAGTGAAGATACGGCAGTGGTCAGCCTGATGTGGGCCAACAATGAATCCGGTGTTATTTTCCCCATCGAAGAAATCGGAAAAATTTTAAAGGAAAAAGGAATCGTATTCCATACGGATGCGGTTCAGGCAGTGGGAAAAATTCCCATCGATCTTAAAAATGTTGATGTGGATATGCTCTCTCTGTCGGGACATAAACTTCACGGTCCAAAAGGCGTGGGGGCTTTATATGTTCGAAAAGGCACCAAATATTCGCCCTTTTTAATCGGCGGCCATCAGGAAAAAGGCCGAAGGGGCGGAACCGAAAATGCCGCTTCCATTATCGGTCTCGGAAAAGCAAGTGACCTTGCCGCCCACCATCTTTTGGCTGAAAATGTCAGGGTTAAACGATTGAGAGACAGACTCGAAACCGAAATATTAAACCGCGTTCCCAATGCCATCATTAACGGTGATAAAGAACACCGCCTGCCGAACACCACCAGTATCGCCTTTGAGTATGTTGAAGGTGAATCCATCCTTTTAATGATGGACGAGTACGGTATCTGTGCTTCGTCCGGATCAGCGTGCACCTCGGGCTCGCTGGAACCCTCCCACGTTCTGAGAGCCATGGGCGTGCCATTTACCGCTGCCCACGGATCGGTCCGTTTCAGTCTCAGCATTTACAATACCGAAGAAGAAATCGACTTTATCATCGAAAAACTTCCCCCCATTATCGAACGGCTGCGGGAGTTGTCCCCTTTCTGGAAAAAAGCGCTATAGGAGCCGATTATGTATAAAGTAATGGTCAGGGACAACATGTCCCCTGTTGCAAAGGACATACTTGAAGCTTCGGGAAAAATAGAAGTTGTCGTTGATAACGACAAAGCGACATCGGACCCGGAGGTTTTGTCCAAGATTATCGGTGAATTCCACGGACTTGCCATCCGAAGCGGAACCCGGGTTACCCAAGAGGTATTAAAAAATGCCCATCGGCTCAAAGTGATCGGCCGCGCCGGAATCGGGGTAGACAATATCGATGTGCCCGCCGCCACAAAACAGGGGATCGTTGTTATGAATGCACCCGGCGGCAACACGATCACCACGGCAGAGCATACCATATCCCTCATGCTGGCCCTTGCGAGAAACATTCCTCAGGGAACGGCATCCCTTCGTCAGGGAAAATGGGACAAGAAGAAGCTCTCCGGCATTGAAATAACCGGAAAAACCTTAGGGATCGTCGGCCTCGGACATATCGGACGCGTGGTGGCGGATCGTGCGCAAGGCCTGAAAATGACGGTTATCGCCGCCGACCCTTTTGTCAGCCAAGAGGCTGCAAAAGCCCTTGATGTGGAACTTGTTCCCTTGGATGAATTACTTAAGCGTTCGGATTTCATAACGCTTCATGTCCCGCGTCTAAAAGAGACCACGGGAATGATCAACGAAACCACCCTAAAAAAGATGAAACCAGGGGTCAGAATCATCAACTGCTCCCGGGGAGAAGTGGTGAACATCGACGATCTTTACCAGGCCGTCTCAAGCGGACATGTCGCGGGCGCGGCCCTGGACGTTCTTCCCCAGGAACCGCCGGACCCGGACTTGCCCATACTCCAGCATCCGAACGTCATATTTACGCCCCATTTGGGTGCCAGTACCGGAGAAGCCCAGGTAAAAGTAGCGGAAATGATTGCCACTCAGATGACCGCTTTTCTTTTGGACGGCATCATCATCAATGCCGTCAATTTCCCGTCTCTGCCAATGGAAGTGATGAATCAGCTCCGTCCTCATCTGGACCTGACAGAAAAAATGGGCTCCCTGATGGGACAACTTGTCAGAACAATCCACGATATCACCATCAGCTACAGCGGCAGTGTCGCCGACCTGGACACACGCCCCCTGACACATGCCGGTCTGAAAGGACTTCTGGGTTCCTTTACCGATACGCCGGTAAATTATGTCAACGCGCTGGCGATTGCCCAGGACAAGGGGATCCATGTCCACGAAACCATCAGTTCGGCGAAGCACGATTTTACCAGCTTGATTCGGATGAAACTCGAAGGCCACGAAGGAGAGATCGACGAGATCTGGGGAACTATTTACGAAAAAAAATATCCGAGACTTGTAAAGATCGGAGAGATTTACCTGGACGCCATTCCTGAAGGATGGATGATTGTGATTCAGAATATCGACAAACCCGGGGTCATCGGAAATGTGGGAATGACGCTGGGTCGTCATAATATCAATATCGCCCGATTTCAACTCGGCAGACGCGAAGACCGGGCCATTTGTCTGGTAAACATCGACACGCCGGCAGACGAAAAAGCGATTCATGAGTTGGAAGAACTACCGAATATCATCTCCGTTCGCCAGGTTCATCTGGCATAATTGATATCCAAGAGCTTTGTCCTAATATTGTCCCGTTTTTATACTTTCCCGAATATCAATCTTTTGTTTTATCTGTCTCAGAATTGAATGCCCCGTCCGCGAAGCGCGGACGGGGCACGGTTAAATGCGATACTAACCGAAATTTATAAAATTAACTGCTACTACCCTTGATCCATGGTCCACCTACGGGCAGCTTAATGCCGCATTCTGCATAGACTGCAACTGCCATAAGATACCAGGCCAGCAGAGCGCAGACGATGAGGTCCCAAGCAGCGAGCGTACCCAGAAGTTTGTTCCCGGCGAGCTCTTTGAAATCAAGACCGATAAACCCTAAGAGCAAGGTGAGAAATATCCAGGCAAGCGTGCTGTGATGTTTCATGGACGCGATGAATAAAATAAAGGTAAAAAAGGTCCACATGAGTAGGAAAATGCCTAAGCCATGGGCCTCGAATTTCAGAACAGGATACATTTTTATGAGCTCTGCATTTGTTCCGAAAATAACATAAAAACATAACGAAATCCAGAATGCACCGTATCCTGTAAACGCGCAAAAACCGAAGTTATTGCCTGTTTTGAACTCCAGTAAGCCCGCAATCAATTGGGCGGTGCCTCCGAATATAAGCCCCAGCCACAACACAGGTGTAAGCCCTACCCAGCCAAGATTATGAAACTGCAAACACAACGTGGTCATACCGAATCCGCCTAGACCGACAACAGCAGGATTTCCCAATTTTACGTCACTCATTTAAACCTCCTTTTGAATCTGGATGATTGAATATTTGCGAGATAAGACCATTTTGGTCTTCGTCATGATGAAAGACCATGGCGCAGGAGATCTGCATTTTGCGAAATTTGAGTTGTAATGCATTTTATCACCCCCTTTGTAATACATATTATCACCCCCAAAGTTGGATAGTCCAAGATCCATTATTAGGATTTAAATATCCATATGGGCTCTTTTCCCGTTTAGGCTGTAAAATGCCATGGGAAATGAACAGGCACCTGCTTGATATTCTTAGATGGCTCTGAAGATGGGTAAGTTTCGGCCGGCTTTGATCAACCGGATAAAGAGGAAAGCCCCAACAAAGAATTTCAGCGCCAAAATGCTACGGAAATCGTGTCGCAGTGCACGCCTGTTCCAAGCTTTATAATGGTGTTCAAATTCTGAGTCGGTACGCTTCGGAAGGGAATAGAAATAACGTTTTTGCCGGACATCGCGCCGTTAAAACCCGCGCGCCTTCAACAACCGACGACATTGGCGTCACTTCATGGTCATAAATATCGGATTTTTCGGGGATATCGATATCTGATTGGAAATCAGGCGTTCCGACTTCAATGGAAATATAAAAATGACCGAAACGCTCTGAAAATAGGAAAGTTTTATCCGGACTGTTATACCTTGTAACCCTTAACGCGCTTTGATACATGCTACCGAAATCGACACAAAAACCGTTAAAATCGGCTGTTATCAAGAAATCCGCAGCACAGGCGTAAGAGGCCACGAGAATGCTATAAATTATAATGAATAACTGAAGTTTCTTCATTTGCCTTTTACATTAAAGAGGTAACGAAGACGAACTTGGGTCATTACTTGGTTTTTGAATCGGCCGCGAAAAAAGCAGCACTTAATGTAAACCATATCAATACATATTTGTCAATTGAATCTGCAAAAGCAACTGAAGATGATTTAGCAATTCTTATCGTAAACCATATCAATACATATTTGTCAAGGCTGTTTTTTTATATGTTTATCGGGGGTGCTTTGTTTTGAAACCACGCCTGGCTGCTCATCCCTTACAAGGCAGGCAGGTCCACAATGTGGTGCTGTTATTTCAAAAACTAAAAAGAAAGGATAGGCGAGAGCGGAAGGCGAATAAAAAAGTTATCCCTGATACTGTTGCTTCAACCATTTGATCCAGGAATCAAAACCATCTTCGGTTTTCGACGATATTTCAAAAACCTTCATTTCGGGGTTAACGCTTAAGATATTTTGAACCGCTGCCTTCCTGTCATAATCGAGATACGGCAGCAAATCGATTTTATTTAGCAGCGCTGCATGACACACGCGAAACATCAGGGGATATTTAAGGGGTTTGTCTTCCCCTTCGGTGACGCTAAGCACAACGATCTTAAGGTGTTCACCCATATCGAACTCGGCCGGGCAAACCAAATTCCCTAAATTTTCTATGATCAACAGATCGATTTCATCCAAGTCGAAGTTATCGGCGGCTGTTTTAATGACGTGGGCCGCCAGATGACAGTCTCCTCCGAATGCATCGGTGTTGACCTGTACAACCGGTGCGCCGAAACCGGAAAGCCGGTTGGCGTCATTGGAAGTACAGATATCTCCGACAATCACGCCGCAGCGTATTGCCGGTGCAATGTGAGCTAACGTCTTTTCAAGAATAGTAGTTTTCCCGGAGCCCGGCGAACTCATGACATTGATGACGAAAACGCCTTTTTCTTCGAAGATTTTCCGGTTCTGCCGTGCAATCTCATCATTAACATCCAGCACTTTTCGAAGGATTTTTATTTCTTTGGTCTTCGCGTTGGCTTCGCCCAACAAGCTGGTGCCCGTTTTCTGATCGCCCGCACCTCCGCGGCCTGCATGAGAGGAGTGAGGTTTGTGGAACTCTTTATGATGATCATATCTTTGACTTTTATTCATAAATTCATACATCTTAATCTGCCTTTTCAACCACTTCGATGGAAGTAATATCCAGTTCGCGGCCTGATAGCATTTCTATGGACCCGCTGTTACATTTTGGACAGATGAATACCGGTTCATGTGCGGTCCATTCAGCGTTGCAGTCTGCGCATCTGACCCTCAAGGAAATTTCTTCTATATTGAGATCCGCATCGTGAAGAGGCGTATCCTGTATGGCAATTTGAAAACAAAATTGAAGGCTTTCGGGTACCACCGCCGCCAGTTTTCCGACTTTCAGGTTGACTCTTTTAACCTGTGCACCTTTCAAATCAGAAGGTATCGAAGCAACTGCAATCTCAACGATCTGCATTGCAATGCCCATTTCATGCATTACCCAAATACCTGTGCACACAATTCCCCGAACGTGCCGAGGTTTTCGCAAATATGAATTCCAGCCGATTTCATGGCCTCAATTTTTCCCTGGGCGGTGCCGCTGCTGCCGCTGATGATGGCGCCGGCATGGCCCATGCGCCGGCCCGGAGGCGCTGTCAGGCCGGCTATAAATCCCACCACCGGCTTGGTGACATGCGCTATGATAAACTCTGAGGCCGACTCTTCCGCGGTGCCGCCGATCTCGCCGACCATCACGATGCCCCGGGTATCGGCGTCTTTCTCAAAGGCCGCCAGGCAATCGATAAAGTGGGTGCCGTTGACCGGGTCCCCGCCGATGCCGATGCAGGTAGTCTGACCGATGCCCTTTAGCGTGAGCTGATGAACCACCTCGTAGGTGAGGGTTCCCGACCGTGATACCACACCGATGGGTCCGCCGGGTTTGTGAATGGGGCCCGGCATAATCCCGATCTTGCACTCACCAGGGGTAATGATCCCCGGGCAGTTCGGCCCGATGAGACGGGATGGGGAACCTTTCAGATAATTTTTAACCTTGACCATATCCATCACCGGTATCCCTTCCGTGATGGCAACGATCAGATCCACCCCGGCGTCTGAGGCCTCCATGATCGCATCCGCCGCAAATGCCGGCGGTACAAACACCATGCTGCAGTTCGCTCCGGTCCGGGCCACGGCCTCTTTAACCGTATTGAACACCGGAACAGCATCCATCTTCTGCCCGCCCTTGCCCGGCGTTACGCCGGCCACGACCTTGGTACCGTATTCGATACACTGCCGCGCATGGAACTGTCCCTCTTTTCCCGTGATCCCCTGCACCAGCAACCGTGTGTTCCTGTCCACAAATATGCTCATTCGTTATCCTTTCACAAACCGCGCCACCTTCTCGGCCGCGTCTTTCATGTCCGCGGCGGTGATCAGGTTGAGCCCGGACTCGGCCAGTATCCTGCGGCCTTCTTTGACATTGGTCCCCTCCATCCGCACCACCACCGGAACATCGATGCCCGTCTTTTTCGCCGCGCTCACCACCCCGTTCGCCAACACGTCGCACCGCAATATCCCGCCGAAGATATTGATCAATATCCCTTTCACGTTCTCATCCCCAAGCATGATCCGAAACCCGTTCTCCACCATCTCCGCGCTGGCTCCGCCCCCCACGTCCAGAAAGTTGGCCGGTTCTGCGCCCGCCAGCTTGATGATGTCCATGGTCGCCATGGCCAGACCCGCGCCGTTCACCATGTTCCCCACATTCCCGTCCAGCTTGATGTAGTTGAGATGAAACTTGGAGGCTTCCACTTCCAATGGGTCTTCCTCGTCCAAATCACGGTACTCCAAAATATCCTTGTGCCGGTAGAGGGCGTTGTCGTCAAAATCGATCTTGGCATCCAGCGCAATCACCGTCTCTTCGGCCGTGATCACCAGGGGATTGATCTCCACCAGGGAACAGTCGTAATCCATAAACAGCCGGTACAGTTTTCCCAGCATCGGCACAAATGCCTTTATCACCGGCGGCGTCATGTTCAGTCCAAAGGCCGCCTGGCGGCAGTGATACGGCTGGATCCCCATCAGCGGATCGATATAGACCTTGATGATCTTTTCCGGCGTGGCCGCCGCCACTTTTTCGATGTCCATGCCCCCGGCCTCGCTGGCCATGATCACTACTTTGGCCGTTGCCCGGTCCGGGATGATGCTCACGTACAATTCCCGGGCGATGTCCAGTCCCTGTTCCACCAGCACTTTCCGGACCATCCTTCCTTCCGGGCCGGTCTGGTGGGTCACCAGATTCATGCCGATGATGTCCCCGGCAAGCTGTTTCACGTCCTGTATGGATTTGGCCAGTTTGACCCCGCCGCCCTTGCCCCGGCCACCGGCATGAATCTGCGCCTTGACCACCACCGGAAACTGTCCCAGGTCTTGGGCCTTTTTTTCGGCGTCACCGGCGCTGAAGGCCACACCCCCCTGGGGTACGGGAATGCCGTATTTTCTGAACAACTCCTTTGCCTGGTATTCGTGTATTTTCATTGAATAAAATTCCCAAATCTAGGATTAATCATTGTCGATTGTTGATTAAAAAAATCTCCGGTTATCCCGCACCTGAAGTTATTGGTTATTTGTTATTCGTTATTCGAAAAGATAGACCGCCTTTTTTTATATTAGAAAAAACCAATAACCATTAACGGATAACAAATAACGTCTAACTCAACCAATCACGCACAAGACGGCATCCTTGGCCACGGAATCTCCGGTGGCAAAATTAATGGCCTTGATGGTTCCCCCGGCCGGGGCCGGCAGGGCATTCTCCATCTTCATGGCTTCCAGAATCACCACGGTTTCGCCCTTGTCCACGCTGTCTCCTACCTCTTTGACATATTTTACGATCATCCCGGGCATGGGCGCTGTCAGCGGCGTGCCGTCCACGGCCGCGGCCGCTGCGGGTTTGGGTGCGGGCGCCGCTGCTTTGGGCGCCGGTGCCGGTTTGGGTGCGGCCGGTGCCGGCCTTGTTGCCCGGGCCGCGGCCGGTAGTGGCTGCACATAGCTGACCTGCGGCAATCCCCCCTGGGCCTCCACCCCCACTTCAAAATATTCGTCGTCCACGAAGACGTTGAACGTCCGAAGCGCTTCGCTTTTCGGCGGCGCCGGCTTTTCCGATTTGGGCACCAGTTTGCCCAGTTTCGCCAGTTTGACCAGCTCTTCTTCCTCTTTGATCTGCTCCAGGGTCCGCGGCTTCACCGCTTCCGGCGGGTTTTCCTTCCCGTACTTCCATTTCAAAAACCGCTTGCCCGTCACCGGATACAGCGCATAGATCAGCACATCGTCTAAGTCCTGGGCCAGTCCTTCGGTGTCCTTTTTGGCCTGCTCCAGCTCCGGCTCCAACACCTCCGCCGGACGGCACGTGATCGGCTCTTCTCCTCTCGGATACCCTTTGAGCGCTTTCTTTTGAACTTCGGCGTCGATGGGCACCGCCGTCTTGCCGTATAACCCGTAGCACAGGTCTTTCACCTGCCCCGTGATCATCTTGTACCGCTCATCTTTATCGTCAAACAATACGTTGTTCACCGTCTGGATCCCCACAATCTGGCTCGTGGGCGTCACCAGCGGTATCTGGCCCAGTTCCTTTCTCACCCGCGGCAGTTCCTTGTACACCTCATCGATCTTGTTCAGCGCGTCCATCTCCCGCAGCTGGTTCACCAGGTTCGACAGCATCCCGCCGGGCGTCTGGTGCAAAAGCACATTGATGTCGATGATCGATACCTTGGAATCGTCCAGCAGGTGCTTGTACTTGGGTATCACCTTCTTCTCGAAGATCTCATTGATCTCCGCCAGCTGCCGGATGTCGAACCCCGTGTCCCGGTTCGTCCCCAGCAGCGTCATCACCAGCGGCTCCACCGCCGCGTGGGATGTCCGGTACGCATACGGCGACATGCACGTGTCGATGATGTCCACCCCCGCCTCGATCGCCTTCAGATGACTCATGGGCGACATCCCCGACGTGAAATGGCTGTGTAGGTGCACCGGTACCCTGACCGCTCCTTTCAACGCCTTGATCACTTCATACGCGTCATAGGGCGCGATCAGGCCCGCCATGTCTTTGAGACAGACACTGTCCGCACCCATGGCCTCCAGATCTTTGGCCTTTTTCACATAGTACTCGATGTTGTACACCTCTCCGCCCATCCGCGGCTCTGTCATGCTGTAACAGATACACCCCTGAAAATGCTTCCCGTACGCCTTGATCACCCGTACCACCGTCTCAAAGTTCCGGTAATCGTTCAGCGCATCGAAGGTCCGGAATATATCCATCCCGTTCTCCGCCGCACGCGCCACAAACGCCTCCGCCACATCGTCCGCATAGTTCCGGTACCCCACCAGATTCTGCGCCCGCAGCAGCATCGAAAACGGCGTCTTTTTCATATACCGCTTCAATGTCCGGATCCGTTCCCACGGATCTTCATTCAAAAACCGGTGCATGGTGTCGAAGGTCGCCCCTCCCCATGTCTCCACCGCCCAAAATCCCACCTCGTCCATCTTTTCCGCCACCGGGATCATATCTTCCGTCCGTCCCCGCGTCGCAAACAATGACTGGTGCCCGTCTCTCAACGTCAAATCCTCTATCTTCAACGGATTCTCGGCTCTCGGCCGGTCTTTGTTGTAATTCATATCCGTTCGTTTGACCTGATCATGATCTCTCATCTTACGTTCTCCACTTTTTTAATTTTATATAGTGTTCAGTGAAAGCATATATTCCAATCGAAACACTGAACACTGAACACCAATTACCTGAAGGTTCTCATCTGCATCAGACTGCGCATCTGCATTTGGGCCTGCCGGCCGCTCGCGCCCCACAATTTTACCGGGCCCGCGGCAAACGCGGCGGATATCGTTGAAACTCCCGGCGCGGCCATGGATTGAATGCGAATGGCCTCTTCTTCGGCCGTAATATACTCTATCACCGCAGCCATTGCAGCAGCTGCCTTCTTCTTATTTTCCATTATGTCACCATTTAAAATCATCAATCATCCTTCAACAATCTTCACTTACACCGGTATATTCCCGTGCTTTTTCGGCGGAAGGGTCTCCCGTTTGCTGCACATAATCTCTAAAGCATCGATCAGCCGGGGGCGGGTTTCACTGGGTACGATCACGGCATCCACAAAACCGCGGCCGGCGGCGCAATATGGATTTGAAAAAAGCTGTTCATATTCTTTGATCAGCTCCTTTCTTTTGGCTTCGGGATCGTCCGCGCCTTTGATGGCCTTTCGATGAATGATGTTGCATGCCCCTGAAGCGCCCATCACCGCAATCTCCGCGCTGGGCCAGGCAAACGCCATATCGGCGCCAAGGTCTTTCGAGCACATGGCAAGATAAGATCCCCCGTAGTCTTTTCTTGTGACCAGAAGTATTTTAGGAACCGTTGCTTCCGAATAGCACCACAAGAGCTTTGCCCCATGCCGGATAATCCCTCCCCATTCCTGTTGACTTCCCGGAAGATATCCGGGCACATCTGCGATGGTCAGCATCGGAATGTTGAAGGCGTCACAAAAACGGATAAACCGGGTGGCCTTGTCCGATGCATTGATATCAAGGCATCCGGCAAGTACCTGGGGCTGGCTGGCGATAATACCGATACTCCGGCCGTTCAGCCGGGCAAAACAAACGATCATATTTTGAGCATAATACTCGTGAGGTTCAAAAATCTCTCCGTTATCCACGATCGAACGAATGATATCTTTCATGTTGTACGGCTGATTGGGATTATCCGGAATGATGGTGTCAAGTGCCGGGTCTATTCGCCGGGGATCATCGCCGGTATGAATCACGGGGGGATCCTCCATATTGTTGGACGGCAAATAAGACAGAAGCGCTTTGATCCGGTTGATCGTGTCTTCATCGTTTTCACAGGCAAAATGCGCCACACCGCTTTTCTCATTGTGGGTCATGGCGCCGCCGAGATCTTCGAAAGTAATCTGTTCTCCGGTCACCGATTTAATGACATCCGGACCGGTGATAAACATATAACTGGTGTTCTTGACCATGAAAATCCAGTCCGTCATGGCCGGCGAATAGACGGCACCTCCGGCCGTCGGTCCCATAATGGCGGAAATTTGTGGAATGACCCCCGAAGACATGGAATTGCGATAAAAAATCTGACCGTATCCGGAAAGGGAATCAACCCCTTCCTGGATCCTGGCGCCGCCGGAATCGTTCATCCCTACAAAAGGAACACCCGCTTTAAGGGCCATATCCATGATTTTGCAGATTTTCTTTGCGTGCATCTCTCCCAAACTGCCGGCTCTGGCCGTAAAATCCTGGGCAAAGGCAAACACCGGCCGGCCGTCTACAAGCCCATGGCCGGTGATGACGCCGTCAGACGGAATATCCACGTTTTCCATGCCGAAATGAACGCATCGGTGACTCACAAACATGTCGATTTCGCGAAATGTACCCGGATCAAAAAAAATATCCAACCGTTCACGAGCGGTCAGTTTCCCTTTCTCTTTTTGACCGGCAACTGCTTTATCACCGCCCATCTTGAGGACCTTGGCTTCCCGAGCCTTGAGGTCCTTAATCTTATCTTCGATAATGCCCATTACCCAATTTCCTTTCATATTTTCTTTTAATCGTAAGTATACACTTCGTATTCTGTTTTTTCTCCGAGCAGATGATCGATTTTTTGCTGAATGCCTCTTCTTTCGTCACTCATCACCCATGTTCTCCAATCTCCCATGGACTGCCAAGTGCTGACCACCAGACTCTCACCCGGCCGATCGATTCGCTTAAACGTTTCTCCGGAAATATAACCGGGTTGCTGCAAGGCCAAGTTTCTGAGTCTTTGAAGCAGCGGCTTTAATGCTTCGGCCTTGTTTTGGGGAACAATCCGCTTTATGATTATTTTTACAGCCATTTCCAAACCCTCCTCTCAATGAATCCAGACCCTGTTCAATGAAACACGGCCCTGATTTCCCCATTCGGGGTCTCGGTATGACGCTGCCCTGCTTATTATTCTTCAGCAGGCGTTCTATTGTCCAACAAACAGAGTAATCGATTAGCGGCTAAAGTCGATGCGATGGTACCGTTCTCAACCTCCTTTATGGTCTCAGGAAGGATTTTTTTAAATTCAGGGTTTTGATAAAAATGATCCCTGAGGCCGTCTTCAACCAGAAACCACATCCAGTCAACTGCCTGTTTTTTTCGATTCGCCTGGAGCTCCCCGGTCTGCATAAATTTTCTGTGATGTGCCAAAACGGTTTCCCAGATGACATCGATATCGATCATTTCCAAAGCACTGCAGGTCAGAACCGGCGGCGTCCAATTGGATGAAGCAGGCGCTAAAAAGTGAAGTGCCGTTTCATACTGCTTTCTGGCAAACTCCGCCCTCTCAATATTATCGCCGTCCGCTTTATTCACCACCACGGCATCGGCCAACTCAAGGATGCCTTTTTTGATTCCCTGTAATTCATCGCCGGCGCCGGCAATCATCAGCACCAAAAAGAAATCGACCATCGACGCCACCGTCGTCTCGGATTGACCCACGCCCACGGTTTCAACGATGACAACATCAAAACCGGCGGCTTCGCATATGATCATGGTTTCTCTTGTTTTGCGGGCAACGCCCCCCAACGTGCCTCCTGAAGGAGAGGGTCGAATAAACGCCCTTTTGTCAACGGCCAGCTTCTCCATGCGGGTCTTGTCCGCCAGTACGCTGCCGCCGCTTCTTTTGCTGCTGGGATCAACGGCAAGGACCGCCACGCGATGTCCCTCTTTCACAAGCATCGTGCCGAGGCTTTCGATAAACGTGCTTTTACCGACACCCGGCACGCCGGTGATGCCAAGGCGTATGGCTTTTCCGGCATAAGGAAGCAAAAGATCTACAATCGCACGGGCCAATTTCTGGTGCGCAGGCAGAGAGCTTTCAATCACAGTGATTGTCTTGGCAAGGAGTCTCCGGTCACCGTTCAGGACACCTTGGGCATAAAACTGAGAATCTTCGGAAATCATCAGCGCTGATCAAGGATATTAAGAACCTTGTTGGCTGAATCGGCCACCACGGTTCCCGGACCAAATACTCCCCTGGCGCCGGCTTGATACAAAAAGTCATAATCCGCCGGAGGAATAACGCCGCCCACCACCACATTAATGTCATCACCACCTTTTTCTTTAAGGAACTCGATCAACCGGGGCACCAGGGTTTTATGCCCTGCGGCAAGGCTCGAAACGCCCACCACATGGACATCGTTCTCCACCGCCATTTGAGCGGCTTCTTCGGGCGTCTGGAACATGGGGCCGATATCCACGTCGAACCCGAGGTCTGCAAAGGCGGTGGCAATCACTTTAATCCCCCGGTCATGACCGTCCTGACCCATCTTGGTCACCAGGATCCGAGGTCTTCTCCCGTTGGTTTTGAAAAATTCATCCGTTCTTTTTCGAACAGCTGCAAATATCTCGCTGCCCGCATATTCTTCGGCATAAGCGCCGGATATGCACTGAGTGGTGGCAACGAACCGGTTGAAAACCTTTTCCATGGCGTCTGAAATTTCCCCCACAGTGGCCCGCGCCCGGACCGCAGGGATACAGGCTTCCAATAGATTGCCCCCGGATTCGGCCGCATGGGTTATTGCTTCCAGGGTTCTTCGAACTTCATCATTATTCCGCTTTTCTTTTATTGCTTTTAATCTCGCGATCTGCTCATCACGCACCCCTTCCGCCACTTCAAGCACATCGATCGGCGATTTTTCTTCGGTCTGGTACTTGTTCACCCCCACAATCACATCTTTTCCCTGGTCGATGCGGGCCTGTTTTCTGGCCGCGGCTTCCTCGATTCGCATTTTCGGCATACCGCTTTCAATGGCTTTGGCCATTCCGCCCATCGCTTCGACTTCTTCGATGATTTTTCCGGCTTCCTTGATGATGCCGCCGGTCAGGGCCTCGACATAATAAGATCCTCCCATGGGGTCAATGGCGTGGCAGATCTGAGACTCTTCCTGAATAACGATCTGTGTATTTCTCGCGATCCTTGCGGAAAAATCAGTGGGAAGGCCCACCGCCTCGTCAAAAGAATTGGTATGCAGGGACTGGGTTCCTCCCAGGGCGGCCGCCAGCGCCTCGATGGTGGTACGAATGATGTTGTTGTACGGATCCTGCGCGGTGAGGCTCCAGCCCGATGTTTGAACATGGGTCCGCAGCATGAGAGATTTTGGATTTTTGGGATTAAATTGACGCATCAGCTCATGCCACAAGAAACGGGCGGCCCTTAGCATGGCGATTTCCATGAAAAAGTTCATCCCGACGCCGAAAAAGAAGGAAAGCCTCGGCGCAAAGGCATCGATATCGAGACCCGCTGCAAGGGCTGCTTTGACATATTCAAGACCGTCCGCCAGTGTAAAGGCGGTCTGAAGAACGGAGTCGGCGCCGGCTTCCATCATATGATAGCCGCTGATGCTGACGGTGTTGTATCTGGGCATATTTTTAGAACAGTATCCGATAATATCGGACACAATCCGCATGGAAGGCTCCGGCGGATAGATATAAGTGTTTCGAGTCAGGTACTCTTTGAGGATGTCGTTCTGTATGGTTCCTCCCAGTTGTTCATGTTTTACACCTTGTTCTTCGGCGGCAACGATGTATCCGGCCATCACCGGAAGAACCGCGCCATTCATGGTCATGGAAACCGTAACCTTGTCCAGAGGAATCTGATCAAAGAGAATTTTCATGTCTTCAATGGAATCGATGGCAACGCCGGCTTTTCCGATATCTCCCGTTACCCTGGGATGATCCGAATCATATCCCCTGTGGGTGGCAAGATCAAATGCCACCGAGAGACCGGTCTGGCCGGCAGCCAGATTTCGACGATAAAAAGCATTCGATTCCTTTGCCGTAGAAAAGCCCGCGTACTGCCGGATGGTCCACGGTCTTCCGGTATACATGGTGGCCATAGGGCCCCTGACATAGGGTGCAAAACCCGGCAGCGTGTTGACATGTGCCATCCCTTCAATGTCTTCTGCGGTATAGAGCGGCTTCACCCGAATTCCTTCGGGAGTGTTCCAGTTTAAATCCTCTAAGGATTTGCCCCTGAGCTGTTTGGCGGCAAGTTCTTTCCATTTTTGCAAATCAGGATGTTCTGCCATGGCATCCTCCTTTTTCAGTGACGTCAATATTCATCTTCCGAAACGGTTATCTTTCGCACAGTTCAACCAAAACACCGTTGGTTGCTTTGGGATGCAGAAACGCTATTTTTGCACCGCCTGCGCCTTTTCTCGGTGTTTCATCAATAAGGCGTATCCCTTTTTCTTTTAATTCTGCCAGTGCCGCTTCGATATTTTCAACACGAAAGGCAACATGGTGCACGCCTGGGCCCTTTTTCTCTAAATATTTTGCCACCGGGCCATCCGGGGCAGTCGATTCCAACAGCTCCACCTCGCTTTCTCCAACCGGAAAAAAGGCGGTGGTCACTTTTTGCTCTTCCACGGTCTCAGTCCCTTCAAACGAAAGTCCCAGGGCATCCGTCCATAGATTTTTTCCATCCTCGATACTGTTAACCGCAATCCCAAGATGGTCTATCTTCAATATTTTCATAAAAATCCCCCATTTAATTGATGATTGAAAATTGCAGATTTTGAAAATATTAAGTTCGAGTTTTCAAAACACATTTATTTCTATTCAAAACCACGAAGATCACGAAGGTCACAAAACTGTTATTCTTATATATTTTTTATTTCCTTCGCGATCTTCGTGCCCTTCGTGGTGAATTTTAAATTTTTCAGAAACCTTATCAATCTTTAAATTTGTTCATCACTCGCCTAAATCCCGGCATGGCGTTTGTAATGGTGCGGTCATCCACGCAATAAGCGATTCTAAAATGACCCGGTCCTCCGAAACCGCTTCCGGGCACGACAAGAATCATCTCTTTTTGCAATTCTTTCACAAATGCGACATCGTCTGAAACCGGTGTTTTTGGGAAGAGATAAAAAGCGCCCGGCGGTTTGATGAAATCATAGCCGCATTCCCCAAGGCCGTTGCACAGGAGGTCTCTTTTTCGGGCGTAGGCGGAAATATCCACGCTTGATCCTTGACAAGACGCAACGACGCGCTGCATCAGGGCCGGTGCGTTGACAAACCCCAGTATCCTGTTGGCCAGCGCCATCCCCTCGATCAGTTCTTTATTGAACGAAGCTTCGGGATGAACCGCAATGTATCCGATTCGTTCCCCGGGGATGGAAATATCCTTGGAATATGAATTGGCAATGATGCTTTCGTTATAACTTTCAAATATACTGGGGACCGAGCATCCTTCATAGACAATTTTACGGTAAGGTTCGTCCGATATCAAATACACCGTCCGGTTCAATTTTTTGCTTTGTTCCTTTAAAAGACGGCCCAGTTCATCGATACTCTCTTTTGAATACACCTGACCCGTGGGATTGTTGGGCGAGTTGATCAGAACCGCTTTCGTCTTTTGGGTAATTGCTCCGGAGACCGCATCAAGGTCCAGGGTAAAGTCCGGTTTTGTCGGTACGGTCTTCAGAATTCCGCCATGATTATCGGCATAAAATTGATATTCGACAAAATACGGCGCCGGCGTAATGACTTCGTCGCCCGGATCGAGAATCGCCTTTAGGATCGCATTCAAGGCGCCGGCCGCACCGCATGTCATGATCACATGGTTTTCCGAAACCCGAACTTGCTGCTCCTTGCACAGATACTCGGCAACGGATCTTCGAACATGAGGATATCCCACGTTGGGCATATAGGCGTGATCTTTCCCGCTCGACGATGTCACCGCTTCTTTGAGTGCTTGGTCGAATCGTTCGGGAGGCTCAAGATTGGGATTTCCGAGACTGAAATCAAATACATTCTCAGCACCATGCTCGGCCTTTAACCGTGCGCCTTCTTCGAACATTTTTCGGATCCATGAAGATCCGGATATCTTCATTTTAATATGCGTCGCAAGGGTCATGTCAAAACCGTAAATTGAATAATAAGTGGGGTATTGTGAACCAAAATATATAATATATTAATATTATGACATGGCTTGCAAGCTATTTTTTCTGAAAAATTCTTTTTTGAATTCCTCAAATCGTCCGTCACACACGGCCCTTCGAAGCCGTCGAGCCAAGTCCATGTAATAATGAACATTATGGATAGTATTGAGTCGATAAGCAAGCAATTCCTTCGACAAATAAAGATGACGCAGGTAGGCTCTTGAATAATTCTGGCAGGTATAACAGGTGCACCCCGGGTCTATGGGTTCGATATCATTTTTAAAGCGCGCGTTGCTGATGTTGACGGCGCCGGTTGCGGTAAACAGTTGCCCGTTTCTGGCGTTTCTTGTGGGAAGGACGCAGTCGAACATGTCGGCGCCAAGGGCTGTCAACGTGACAATATCTCCGGGGGTTCCGACGCCCATGACATATTTCGGCTTTGCATCCGGCAGGATCGGCAGGGTGAAATCGGCCATTTCAAGCATGAGATCTTTCGGTTCTCCGACGCTGAGACCGCCGACGGCATAGCCGTCAAATTCGACATCCATCAGACCTTGGGCCGATAGTTCTCGAAGGTCTTTGAACATGCCGCCCTGAACAATGCCGAACAGGGCGTTTTTATCGCTTTTAAAGGCATCTTTGGATCTTTTTGCCCATTGAGTGGTGACATCGAGTGCGTCTCGGGCGTCACATCGAAGCGCCGGATATTTGATACATTGGTCGAGGCACATCACAATATCCGATCCTAAACAGGCCTGTATCTCCACCGACTTTTCCGGGGTTAACATATGACTGGAGCCGTCGATATGGGACTGAAACAACACGCCTTCGTCGGTCACTTTTCGGAGTTTTGCCAGGGAAAACACCTGAAAACCGCCGCTGTCGGTTAAAATAGGGCCGTCCCAGTGCATAAAGCCGTGGAGACCGTCAAAACATCGGATCACATCACATCCGGGTCTAAGGTATAAATGGTAGGTATTTCCCAGGATGATTTGAGCCCCGCAAGCTTTCAGTTCTTCGGGGGAGAGCGATTTAACGGTACCCAGCGTCCCCACCGGCATAAAAATCGGTGTTTCGACCTCGCCGTGAGCGGTCTGTAAAATTCCGGCCCTTGCCCGGGTAGTTTTCGATTGTGCAATAATTTTAAAGTTAAACATAAAATTCGGCGTTTCCGGGTTCTTCTTATCCTTTGAACCTTAATCCTTGAACCTCTAAACCTTACTTCAAACATCAATTGATCAACATCGCATCTCCATAGCTATAAAATCTGTATTTTTTTTCGATGGCCGTTTGATAGGCATTCAACACATTTTCGCGGGTCGAGAAGGCCGATACCAGCATCAGAAGCGTCGATTTGGGAAGGTGAAAATTCGTGAGCATGGCATCAATGAGGTTGAAACGGTATCCGGGGTATATAAACAGGTCGCAGTTCCCATAGCCTGCGGCAATCATCCCATTTTCATCGCATGCAAACTCCAATGTCCGGACCGAGGTGGTACCGACGGCAACGATGCGATGGCCCGCTTTTTTAGCGGTGTTTATCTTATCCGCCGCCTCTTTGGAAATGGAATACCATTCGGAATGAATCCGATGGTCCCGGATGTCCGCCACCCTGACCGGCGAAAAGGTCCCGTAACCGACATGAAGGGTAATGGCAACAATCGTCACCCCTTTTTTCTTGAGTTTGTCGAGAAGACCCATCGAAAAATGAAGCCCCGCGGTCGGCGCAGCGACAGCCCCTTTTTCAGCCGCATAAACGGTCTGGTAAGCCGTTCGATCTTTTTTATCATCGCCGCGTTGAATGTACGGGGGTAAAGGTACATGCCCGATCCGCTCAAGGATATGTTCAAAATTTCCTTGATACAAAAATCGGACGGTATAAATTCCGTTTTCAAAATTGAGGATTTTAGCCTTCAATTTTTGACCGAAAAAAAGCGTCGCGCCGTCTTTGGGCTTTTTTGCCGTTTTGATCAAACACCGGCAAACACATTCCCCTTCATCAATCTGAATTTTGGTTTTGCCCGGAAAATCAATCATCAGAACTTCTGCTTTTCCGCCGGTCTCTTTTTGCCCATAAAGCCTCGCCGGAACGACCTTGGTGTCATTGATCACCAAAACATCCGATGATTCGATAAGATGATATATATCGTAGAATTTAAGATGCGCTATTTTTCCGTTTACCCGGTCCATGACCAACAGTTTGGATTGGTCACGCCTTGCTGCCGGCGCTTGGGCGATCCGTTCTTCGGGAAGATGGTAATCGTAATTCTCTAAAGAAAACATATGGTCGATTCAACATTTCTTTTGCCCTGCTCCAGTCCCTTAAGCACACTGGCCCGATCTTTTCCAAGGGCGATGATACGGGCAAGAAAAGATTTTTCAGCCACGATGAAGTTTGGCCCGATATGATCCAAGATCAGAACCTCTTGTTTCACACGATCTTCCCCCAATCGCCGAAATGCATCCCGTTCGGAACGATGTCCGAAAATCGTCGATTCTGTACGTATCACACCATGGGTCTTGTAATTATGGGTACCCCAATGAATCTTTTTGGCATTATCGTGCATTTCAATGGAACGTTCCGGGAATTTTTCCTGAAAAACCGCATAATACTCCAACTCCGGCAGCATCGCCGACCCTTTGGGCAATGTATTTTCAAGGCTGCAGCAAAACTCCGTCGCAGTCCCTTGTTTTCGGGCATTGACCTCGAGAAAATAAATTCGTTCCTTTGAATCCACCAAGTAATCGCAACCGAACATGCCTCGAAAACCTTCACGCGCAAGCCATTGACCGGCCCTTCGCGTATACTCCTCAAGCTGGACCGTGACCGTTTTCGTTTGAATCGAGGGAAAGACGGAACCCACAAACCGGGTGCCGTGTTCGATGAACTGATCTGCAACGCCGGCAATGTAAACGTCTTTTTCATTGGCGACAACCCCAAGAACCGTGGGATCGTCTTCATGGGGAATATATCGGCTGATCAGATAATTCTGCTGTGTATCCGTGAATCTTTTTAAAATGTCATCGGCATCGTGGGCAACCATGCTTTTCAATCCTCCGGCGCTGTATTCCTCGCTGACAAAAATCCCATCCGTCCACTTTGGCCAGAGTGGATCCGTTGTTTTGATGAGAGCGTCCAACCCCATACAAACGCGGTAATCCGGCAGTGGAAAAATTCTCTCCAAGGATCTGTACTGGAATATTTTGCTGTTCACCCGGTCGGAAATTTTGCTGTCCGGTCCGATGATGACCACCCCCGGCCAGTGGTTCAATGTCATTTCGGGCATGCTTTGATACATATAGATGTAAAGTTTTTTCTGGCGCTTCAGCAGTTGTTGAACCAGTTGCAGGACATCCGGGTCGGCGGACACGCAAGACATAAAATCTTTGGTAATCAGCCTGCAGCTCCCATTTCCGCCGTGCGTTCGGGAAAAATCCTTGACCATCGGGTTGACGACCATGATGTTGGGATAGGGATAACGTACGAAAACATCCTGAACAATTGAGATGAAATCAAAAGGACGATTGTAAATTCTGGAAAGCGCTTCTTTAAGATATAGATTCAGACCGTAATTCCTGATAGATCCGATGTATAAAAAATAGTGGGTATCTCTTTCCAGCCGGCAATTGGAGAAATAAATTTCTGACATAATATACCAACACGGACAAGTCGGAACCAAAAATATTTGCCACAAAGGCACTAAGACACAAAGGATACAATTATTATTCTTTCTTAGTGCCTTGGTGCCTTAGTGGCAGAATGAAAAAAGTTTTGTCAAAAAAAACACAAAATTCGATTTTAAGTAACTATGATTGACCGTAAGTTTCAACAACATAGTCGATGATTCGGCCGGCAATATCCAGACCGGTCGCCGCTTCCAGGCCTGTGAAACCAGGAGAATAGTTGAGCTCAATGACAAGCACTCGTTTTTTATCATCCACAATCAAATCCACTCCGGCGATTTCAAGACCGAGTGCGTCCGCTGCCTTTAGCGCAATTTCTTCCCAATCTGCCTGCAGCTCCACAGACCAACTTCTCTGGGACAGGTGGAAGTTTGATCTGAAATCTCCGGGCTTCGGCTTGAGTTTCATGGCTCCGGCGACTTTTCCGCCGATCACCAGTACGCGAATATCGAGTCTGTTTTCCGGAGGGATGAACCTTTGAAGCATCATGCCCTTGCCGGTCACTAACGTGTTATGAAGGATCAGTCTCGCCTGGTGTTCGGTTTTGACCAGAAACACCCCTTCCCCCACACGTCCGCTGACCTGTTTTAGAACGACCGGATACCCGCCCAATCGAGCCAGCACCTTGTGAAATCCCTCAATTGAATTGATAAATCCGGTGTCGGGAACCGGCAGTTGAACGGCGGAAAGCGCTTGAAGGGTCAGAAACTGATCCTTTGATAACAGAATGGCCTTTAACTTGTTCACCAGCGGAATCCCCATATGATGAAGATGCGGCACCAGTTTCAAGCTTGAATCATTGACGGTTGCGCCTTGGCGGGGCAAAACCACATCCGGCATCGGTTGTTTAAAATCACCTTCCAAACCAGGACAACCGTTTATCAAAACCGGCCATACATAAACAGGATCCACCACGAGGACCCGGTGCCCTTTTTCGGCCGCCGCTTCCTTCAATCGTTTTGTGGGCGGATAATGATATCCTTCGGCGGTAATAATGCCAATGTTCATTTTTATTTTTTTACCTCTCTGTAAGATCTGCATTTAAATAGGTATTTCGAGTTGAAAGAAATATCAACAAAAATCCGCTGGCAGCGCAGTTTCTCAGCAAATGCAGGCGTTGCCGTCCAAATATTTCTAACTTGCCGAAAATTTATCGATTTCAATTGGTTGTCCTTAAAATGTTTGACATCATAGCCTTTGATCAATAATATTTGGGAGATACATTGAAAAACCGTATACCCTCAACAAGCAAAGGGTGGGTTCAATGAGCAAAATGGCAATGTCGGCTAAAAACACACTAAGGATGTTTTTAGGATTGATCACCGTTCTATGCCTCATCTTTTTTTCCATTCCCATTTCCGCCCTCGAAAAAACATATACCAACACTTTGGGAATGACATTTGTCCTGATACCGTCAGGAACTTTCACCATGGGCAGCCCTCCTGAAGAGCCTTTTCGGGGGAATTCCGAAACCCGGCATCAGGTGACCATCAGCAAACCTTTCTATATGCAAGCTACTGAAGTTACGGTAAAACAATGGCATTCCCTTATGGGGCGGAGGAAGCTGGCCTTTCAAAAAGAATCTGACAACATGCCGATAACCCGGGTCTCCTGGTTTGACTGTATGAATTTCATCGAACGGTTGAACCGCCTGGGGCAAGGGAAATATCGTCTCCCCACGGAAGCGGAGTGGGAATATGCCGCCAGGGCCGGAACATTTACAGCCTATAGCTGGGGCGACGCCATCGATTGTGATAAAGCCATGTATGGAAACAACAGTCTAAAAAATGATGAATGCCAGCTTTATATTAAATCTAAAAGATTACAGATGGATCATCCGGCACCGGTGAAAAGCTATCCCCCCAACCCTTGGGGGTTGTATGATATTTACGGAAATGTCTGGGAATGGTGCAGCGACTGGTACGGAAAATATGGACAAGCCTCCGCGACTGATCCCACGGGACCTGAATCGGGATCCATGCGAATACGCCGGGGGGGAAGTTGGTTCAAATACGGCTACTCCTGCCGCTCGGCCAATCGATCATTCGGGCATCCGGCGACCCGGTATCAAACCACAGGCTTCAGGCTGGTGAGAGAAATTCCATAATGCTGAAAATTATCGGCAAATGGCTAAATGTTTATGAAGATGAAATCCGATTTGTTTCTGTGGACCTTTTCTTCTTTATTTCCTTGTGACCGGCTCCAACGTCATTCTAAACAATTATGCTGAAACCGCTTTTTTAAAACGTTACGGCGTCGAATACCTCCCCATCGTGTATATGCTCAATTCTATTGCCCTGTTTATTATTATGGGAGCATTGACGGGAATCATGGTCAGAGTCCCGGGAGCACGAATATTATCCTATCTTTTTGTGTTCTGCGGCGTTTCAGTGGCCGGCATACGCTTCTTAATTCCATTTAACATCGATCTCATCTATCCGGTGTTATTTATGCTCAAAGCTCAGTATGAAGCGTTGCTTGGGCTTTTGTTCTGGAATTTGGCCAACGATCTTTTCAATACCCGGCAATCCAAACGACTGTTTTCTCTTATTACAGCCGGCGGCGTTATCGGTTCAATTATCGGAAGTTTCGGCACACCCTTTCTGGCCAAGGCCATTACACTCGACAATCTTTTGCTGTTTTACCTGGCAATCACACTGGTGGGCGCCTTGTTGGTCAAACGAATGGGAAAAGAGTATCCCACACTTTTATTCAGCGACAAAAAAAACAAAAAATCCAAAACACGCCGCAATCTCATTACGGAATTCAAAAATATTCTTCCTCTAATGAAGGAGTCTTCACTCATAAAGATCCTAATTTTATTGACATTTCTCCCAAATATCATTATTCCCATTTTAAACTATCAATTCAATTATGCTGTGAATGCACAGTTTGCCACCGAATCGGGTCTCATCCAATTCTTCGGATATTTTCGAGGGTTTTTAAACATCGGTAGCCTTATTATTCTTTTGTTCGTCGGCCGTATATATGGTCGTTGGGGGTTGCCGGTGGCATTGATGTTTCACCCGGCCAATTATATTTTCGCATTCCTTGCCTTTTTATTGAAGTTCGATATCTTTTCCGCCGTGTATGCCCGGGTATCCACCATGATTTTAAGAACGACCATTAATAATCCTGCCAGAAACATTTTAATGGGGCTGATACCGGATTCCTTGCGTTCAGTTTTAAGACCTTTTCTCAGAGGGACAGTGGTAAGGGTCGGCCTGCTTTTGGGATCCGGGATGATTTTAATTTCTGAAAAATTTTTTAATCCCAGATACTTGTCCATTGTTGCCATCCCATTTGCAGTTGCATGGCTTGCCGCCGCCTTTGCATTAAAAAGGGGATATCCAAAAATCCTTCTGGACCTTGTATCCAAAGATATGTTGGATTTGAAAGCCCTGGGAGAAACGGATATGGAACAAGTTTTCAGCGGAAAAGAGATCAATTCCCAGCTGCTTCAAGCCTTTCTCGATTCTCGTGGGAATCGATCGCTCTGGTATGCCCGCCTTCTAAAGACATTAGGGATAAAAGATTTAGACCGACATCTTTTAATCGCCCTTGGCGATCAAGACGATCGTACACGGATCGGTCTTGTGAACCTTTTGTCCCCCAAGTCCGGGAAAAAAGCGGCATCTTTATTAATGGATCTGGCGAAATCTGAAAAAAACCAAGATCTTACTTTGGCCGCTCTTCAAGCAACAAATCGCCTCGATACTGAATTTTCAGTAATGTTCGATTATGACTATTTTACACAACATCACCATCCCGAAATAAGAGCTCATGCACTCATCGGTCTGTATCGCCGTGAACCGGATGAATACCGCCCGATCATCCAATCCTATCTTCAAGCCGACGCGATGAAGGATCGGCAAACCGCCGTCATTGCCGCCGGCGGATCCGGAGATAAAATTTTCATTGATTCTCTCAAGGAAATGCTGACCTCCGAAGACAATGAACCCTTGGTGCCTGATATTTTAATCGGACTGCGCAATCTTGAGGTCCCTGACTTGAATGATCTGGTATACCCCTTTCTATCACATCATACAAGCCGCGTGCGTCTGGCGGCATTGTCAGCCATTGACATCGACAATGACGAACTTTTAAAAACAGTCATTCTGATGATGGGCGACACCAATGGAGATATTTTTCAGCTGGCTCAAAAAAAGATAGAATCCGCCTCTTATCTAAATACCCAACTCTTGGTAGAATCTCTTACCATACCCAACAGCCGTATCAGAAAGGCCATTTTTAATTTGCTGGAATCCTTGGGTGTCAAGGATATTGACGTTTTTAGATTTGCTCGAAAGCAACTCCGGGAAAGCTATCAATGCCTGTCAGATTCCTTAAGCCTTGAGGCTTTTCCTGAAAGCGATTCACGAAACCTTCTTATCAATCATTTCAACCATAAAAAGTTGCTGAACATCGAAAATATTCTTCGTATTTTGGCTCGTTCAGGATCATCGGGGCAAATGAAAATTATATACCGAGGGATATTTTCTTCGGATTCACGTAAACGAGCGAATGCCATGGAAGCCCTTGAGAATATGATGGATAAACGTCTCTTTAAAGAAATCGTTCCGTTGATGGAAAGTTCTTCTCCTCAGGAAAGTCTTAACTTTGCGGGGAAAATTTTTTACGATTGACAGATTAGACTCCGGGGAAAACGCTTTTACAACCCGCTTGCTGACAGATAAGGATTGGGTGACCGTGGCATTGACCCTGGATATGATAAAAGACCACTCACCCGGATGGATCGACTCTTATATGATATTTGATTTTACCAATTCTGAAAACAGCTTTATTCGGCAATCCGCACTAAAAATGATCGATCAACTGTCGGAAAAAGGAGAGCCGCAATGATGGATGAAACCACGATTTCTGAAAAAATCATGTTATTGAAAGGTATTGAATTATTTGAAAGCCTGTCCGTCGGTGAGCTTGCCGCCATTGCATCCATTATCGAGGAGGTCGATTATCCGATCGGCGAAATCATCATAAAAGAAGGCGCCCACGGAGACACATTATACATGATGACTCAAGGAGAAGTG
This sequence comes from uncultured delta proteobacterium, assembly GCA_963778575.1. Lineage (GTDB taxonomy): Bacteria > Desulfobacterota > Desulfobacteria > Desulfobacterales > UBA11574 > UBA11574. The sequence goes on from CAVZUV010000017.1 coordinate 120,360, forward strand.
TCGGTCATTAAAGACTTGGGAGAAGTCAATGAAATTGAAATCGATCGAATGACAGACGGAGAATATTTCGGTGAGATGGCCCTTTTTGAAGATATGGTAAGATCGGTGAGCATCCGTACGGAAAAACCATCCGCCTTCATGATTTTGCATAAGCAGGAATTCAAGGAAATTATTCGGGAATATCCTCAGATCGCTTTGGAGATCTGCAAGGTTTTAAGTGGCCGTATTCGCAATCTTACCAAAAAGATAGAAGATAGAGATTATTGCAAAGAAAATACTTCCTGAAACACGAAATTCATCATTTAGCTGCAAAAAGAGACTTCGGAAGATCCGAAATGAAAAGGTAAAAAAATGAAAATAGCCTTTATGATGGATAGATTAGAATCCATAGAACCGATATGGGAAACCACCAGTCACTTGATGTACGAGTGCAATCAGCGAAGGCATATGGTTTATTTCCTTGAGCCCCATGATATTTATATCCGCAACAGCGAAGTTGTCGCCAGGATGCGAAACATTACGGTCCCACCGAATCTTTCCATGAAAAAATACTGGCGAGCCGCAATTAATTGCCTGAAAAAAGATGAACTCATATTTGAAACCGTTACCGAACTGGACGTTCTATTTTTAAGAAAAAATCCCCCCCTCAATTATCAGGCCATGGAATTTCTTTCCCCCATCAATAACCGGGTCTTCATGCTCAATTCCACCAGCGGTCAAATCCTCGGGAACAGTAAACTTTATACATTGAATTTTCCGGAGATCATCCCGGTGACGCATGTGTCCAGAGATCCAAAGAGACTGAAAAAAATCATCGATGATTTCGGCGGCGCCATGGTGGTAAAACCTTTGCAAAGATTCGGCGGCGAAGGCGTCATCAAGGTCAGTACACAGGACCAGGAGAATCTGAATTCCCTGATCCATTATTATGTGAAAGGATATGAAAGTTATCCGGCACGCGAACCCATTATGGTTCAGGAATTTATGGAAATCGTAAAAAAAGAAGGAGATGTCAGAATCTTGCTCTTAAATGGAGAGATTCTAGGAGCCATGCGTCGAATACCCCAAAAAGGAGACTTCAGGACCAATGTTCACGCCGGTGGCCATGTTTTCAAACATGAAGTGACGGAGCGGGATAAAGATATCTGCAGGGTTATCAAAGATCGACTGATTAAAGACGGCCTTTATTTTGTGGGGATTGACGTAATCGGGGAGAAGTTGGTCGAAATCAACTGTGTCAGCCCGGGAGGCATCCCCCGCATTAACCGCCTGAACCAGGTAAAACTGGAAGTCGATGTCATCGACTTTGTGGAACAGAAAACAAGGGGAATGAACGCTCAAATCTCGGTACCCTCAGTTTTGAGTAACACTTAGAAAACACTAGCAGGCCGGAAAATTTTTTAACGTAAAATCATATGGATGCAATCGAAATATTGAAAAAAACTGCATGGGTCTGGCTATGGTGACGACTGTTGAAACGTAAGTTTATATTTTTTATTCATATTGTTATCGTTTTATCGCTGGCGTTATCCTGTAGCAGGCAACGAGAGCATCCTTTTCTTAAAATAGGGCTGCACGAAGAACCTAAAACCTTGAATATCTGGCTGGCCAGCGATGCCAATTCAAAAAGAATATTATCCCTGATTTATCAGCCGCTGTATTTGCGTGATCCGGACACCTTTGCCCTGATCCCCTGGCTGGCCGCAGACCAGCCGGAATTTCATCCGAATACGATTTCGTATACCGTCCGTCTCAGACCGGCAAAGTGGTCGGACGGATCGGAAGTAACATCGGAAGATGTGGCATTTACCGGCAACCTTATAAAAGAATTAAAGATTCCTCGATACTATTCCATCTGGAAATTTATAACAAAAATCGAAACACCCGACAAAAATACCTTAATATTCTATCTGAGCCGGCCAAAGGCCATATTTCAGGACAGAACGCTGACGACAATGATTGTTCAGAAAAAGGAATGGTCCCGTGTGGTGGAAAAGGCCAAAAAGCAAAAAAAACCGTTGCGGTTTCTGCTCAATTACAAAATGGACCACCCGATCGGGTGCGGCCCTTTTGTTTTAAAGGAATGGCAAAAAGGCGCCTATCTTTATTTAAAGAAAAACGTATATTTTTTCGGCAAAAACAAGCGCATCAACGGACGGCTGATCGGGCCTTATGTCGATGATATTCTCTTTAAAATCTACGCAACTTCCGACATTGCCGTGCTGGCGCTGAAGAAAGGAAGCATCGATATGTTTTGGTGGGGAATCCAGCCGGGATATTTAAAAAATCTCCAACAGAACAAAAATATTAAGATGTTTTTCAATAAAAAAAACGCTGTATATTTTATGGGATTCAACGTGAGAAAAAAGCCGTTTGACGATGTCAACCTCAGGCGAGCAATAGCTGTTTTGATCGACAAGGAGTTTATTATTTCCAGAATTCTCCAGGGGTATGGAATCCGTATGGACTCCATCGTACCACCTGCGAATAAATACTGGTTCTGTCCCGATGTCTATTGCTACGGCAAAGGAATGAATGGGGAAGAGCGCATCCAAAAAGCCTATCAAATTCTCCACAACGCAGGATATTCCTGGGATGTTCCGCCAATAGATAAAAACGGTCGGGTGGTTCCCGGCAAAGATTTACGAACCCCGGACGGACGCCTGATGGAACAATTCACTATTTTAACCCCTCCGGCCGATTATGATCCCTTAAGGGCCATGAGCGGAATGATGATACAGGAATGGCTCAGGGCGATGGGTATGCCGGCATTTGCCAAACCCATGGCCTTTGGCGCTCTGCTCGAACAGGTTAAGGGACAGCATGAATTTGACGCCTTTGTTCTTGGATACGGAAGTTTGTCTTTGGATCCGGATTATCTGAGGATTTTTTTTCATTCATCCAATGACAAACCACGGGGCTGGAATATGAGCGGATACAAAAACAAAAATTTCGACCGATTGGCGGATCAATCTGTGAGCGAGATGAACCCGGAAATTCGCAAGGAGCTGATCTGGAAGATGCAGCAAATCATCATGACGGATGTTCCTTACATCCCCCTTTACAATCCGATACTCATCGAAGCCGTTCGCAAGGATACGTTCAGCGGCTGGGTGAATATGGTGGACGGCATCGGAAATATCTGGTCCTTTTGCCAGGTAAAACCGAATTAAAATATGGAAATCAGAAAATTCATCTTTAAAAGACTGATCGAGATACTGATTATCTTCTTTGTCATCCTGACCGTTCTTTTTGTGTTGCTCCGGCTGAGCCCCGGTGATCCCGTCACCAGAATCGTAGACCCGAGCATGACGCCCGAAGATGCCCGGCGCCTCGTTGCTCAATTGGGACTCGACCAGCCGATATGGATTCAGTATGTCTATTATCTCAAAAATTTTTTCCTGGGAAACCTCGGCATTTCCTTTCATTACGGTCTGCCTGTCACTTCGATTATTTGGAACCGTCTTTTCAATACCATGATTTTGTTCACCACCGCCATCATTCTCTCGGCTTTGGCCGGCGTATTTCTGGGCAAAATTGCCGCCTGGCATAAGGGAAAAAAAACAGATACATGGTTGACACTGGGAGCACTGGTCTGCCACACGCTTTTTCTGCCGTGGGTGGCACTGATCTTGATATGGGTTTTTGCATATAAAATCGGCGGATTTCCGTTAAACGGCATGATTTCTGCGGAGATATGGGCAGATCCGTCATCGAGCCACTGGTTAAAATTTCTCGACGTTGTGCATCACATGGTTTTGCCGCTGATCACTCTTTTTCTGATTCACTTTGGGAGCTATCTTCTTATCATGCGCAGCAGCATGCTGGATACCCTTAGAGAGGATTATATTTTAACGGCAAGGGCCAAGGGGTTGACGGAAAAGGTCATCCGAAATCGACATGCCGCACCCAATGCGTCACTTCCGGTTTTAACCAGCGTGGGGCTCAGCCTGGCATTTTCCATCAGTGGCGGCGCATTGACGGAAACGGTTTTTTCCTGGCCCGGGATCGGCAGAGAACTGGTTTTTTCCGTCAGCAACAATGATTATCCTCTGGCACAGGCGTCTTTCTTATTGATTGCCATCGTTGTTTTGTTTTCAAATCTTGTGGTTGACGTGCTTTACACTTACCTGGACCCCAGAATTCGGTATTGAGTTAAAAAATCATCACGAAAAAACGGAATAATAACCTAATCGATTCAGGGTTCACCGTTCACCGTTCAAGGTTGAAAGAATAGAACACGGATGACACGGATTTTACGGATTTTCGCAGATCATAAAATTTGGGGCTTCGCCCTGGTTGTAAACGGAGCGAACCCATTAAAATATCACGTACAGATCCGTTAAATCCGTGTCATCCGTGTTCTATAAAACAAAAACTCAAAGTGATGAAAGTACCTGACATGAACAACATGTTTACGCCAAAATCAATCTTTTCGGATCGGTTTTTGGAAAACTGGTCGATTTTTAAAGAAAATCTTCTGGGCAAAATCGGTCTGACCCTTTTGATTATTTTTGCCGTCATGGCCGTCGCCAGCCTTTTTATCCCGCTTATCGACCCCATGTACAATCCCATGACAGGGGTAGATCCCAAAATCTCTTATTCCACCGGTCCAAATCTCCGTCACTGGCTGGGAACGGATTTTATCGGACGCGATATTTTGAGCCAGCTTTTGGCGGGCGCTCGCATTGCGTTCATGGTCGGAATCTCCGCAGCATTCATAAGTATCGTTCTGGGAACCTTCATCGGTATGGTGGCCGGCTATGCGGGCAAAGTCACCGATACCGTTCTCATGCGCCTGGCGGACATGATCATGGTGATGCCGACACTTCTTGTAGTACTCATTCTGTCTTCTTTGTTCGGACAGCTGAATATCTGGATCATCGTCCTTTTGATTGCGCTGTTCCGGTGGCCCGGCGTATCCCGTGTCATTCGCGCACAAACGCTTTCGCTCAAAGAGAGACCCTTTATCGAAGCGGCCAAGGTGGCGGGCGCCTCTCCGCTTCGAATTATCTTTAGGCATATTCTGCCCAATGTCCTCCCCTTGTCTCTTCTGTACATGACTTTTCGGGTCACATCGGCCATCATTATCGAAGCGGCCCTGTCGTTTTTGGGTTTTGGAGATCCCGGTACCGTCAGTTGGGGAATGATGCTTCAATGGGTCTGGAAAACCGGAAACATGTTTCAAGCGCCATACTGGTTGATTCCTCCCGGAATTTGTATTTCACTTTTGACCCTTGCCTTTTACATGCTGGGCCGGGCCATGGAAGAAGTGCTCGATCCCCGCCTCAGAAAAGAGGTCAAAGGAGAGTAAGGATGCCCCTTTTAACGGTAGACAATTTATGCGTCGGGTATCACACCCGCAAAGGATTAATCAAATCGGTTGAAGGGGTTTCCTTTTCTCTGAACAAGGGAAAATCACTGGGATTTGTCGGAGAATCGGGCTGCGGAAAAACAACCATCGGTATGGCGCTGATGCGGCTCCTGCCGGACAACGCTTTAATAACCCAGGGGCGGGTGATGTTTGACGGTCGCAACCTTCTGGAAATATCCAAAGAAGAAATGCGGAAAATTCGCTGGAAAAGAATTGCCATGATCTTTCAGGCAGCCATGAATGCACTGAATCCGGTCCAACGGGTGGGTGAACAGATCATAGAAGCCATCGTGGCCCATGATCCGGATATATCCATGGCATCGGCAACCCGGCAGGTCGAAAAACTCTTTGACTTGGTTGGAATTACGGCCGGACGAATGCGGGACTTCCCACATAATTACAGCGGCGGCATGAAACAGCGCGCGGTCATTGCCATGGCGCTGGCGTGCAATCCCGACCTCATCATCGCAGATGAGCCCACCACCGCCCTGGATGTGATCGTACAATCCCAAATTTTAAATGCCATCAAAAAACTCCAGAAAGAACTCGACATCGGTCTGATATTTATCTCTCATGATATTGCCGTCGTGGCCGATGTTTGTGACACCATTAATATCATGTATGCCGGCCAGATGGTTGAAACCGGCAGGCGTGAAGAAGTTTTTACTGCGCCAACGCACCCGTATACCAAAAGCCTTCTGGCGTCCTATCTCACGTTGGATGGAAAAAAAGCGCTGCCCATGCCGTATTCAGGAGATACCGCAAATCTCATTTACCCGCCGCAAGGTTGCCGGTTTTGTGATCGATGCCCGGTTTCGAATCCCGCATGCAGCCACACCCAACCGGAATGGATAAAAATTTCGGCAACGCACAAGGTTCGATGCAGCCAATGTTGACGTGAATATAAATTTTGGCATAGAAAACCAAGTTTTAATTGTAAAAATGAGTCAAGAAAGATGAAAAAACAGACCCCTGTCATCTTGGAATGTGAACATATCTTAAAAATTTTTCGTGTAAGGACCTCTTTTTTAAAAGGAGATTCAAAAGAGGTCATTGCCCTGAACAACGTGTCGTTCAAGATATTCAAGGGGGAAATATTTGGTCTGGTGGGAGAAAGCGGCAGCGGCAAAACCACCATCGGCCGGCTCATCGCCAAACTGGAAAACCCCGACAAAGGGCGGCTGATATTCGAAGGAGAAGACATCGCGACCATCAAAAGAAAAATGCACAAAGCATTTCGACGGAAAGTCCAAATGATCTTTCAGGACCCCTATCAGTCGCTGAATCCCTACCTCTCGATCTATGATACCCTTTGCGAGCCGCTGATCATTCACAATATCGGAAACAAAATGATCCGAAGAGATAAAGTTCATCTCGCCATGAAATCCGTGGGCCTTACCCCTCCGGAAGATTTCCTTCATCGTTACCCTTACCAGTTAAGCGGAGGCCAGCGTCAAAGGGTTGCCATTGCCCGGGCCATGATACTGGAACCGGCGTTCGTGGTTGCGGATGAACCCACATCCATGCTCGATGCCCCCATTTCCATTCAGATTTTCAATATCTTAGCTCGATTCAGCCAAAAACTTGACGCGACGTTTCTTTTCATTACCCACAGCCTTGCCGCCGCCCGATACCTGTGTGATCGAATTGCCGTCATTTACAAAGGCGAGCTGGTTGAAATGGGACCTTCTGAAAATATTATCCAAAATCCCCGTCATCCCTATACCCAGGCGCTGATCAAAGCGCATCCGAAATTCCGGTATTAGATGAATAAACACTGCAGGAAATAGAAATTAGAAAATAGGTGATCGCAAATTGACGCCAATGTATTAAGAAGGTGAGAAGGTGGGAAGGTAAGAAGGTTGGCAAGTCTTAGAACCTCCGACCTTCTGATTTTCTAACCTTCTCACCTTCTTATTTTATTAAAATATTTATGTCTATTCGCGTCTATCTGCGATTCCCTTTCACGAGGCGTACTTCATCCACTGATCCAGGATGGCTCTGTCTTTGGGAGCGATGGAAGTAATCTGGAGTTGATGAACAGGCATTCCGTCTTTTTCATTCACGGACAGCACTTTCGCATAAACATCTTCGAAACAGTGGGCTTCCACACAGAAATCGAAAACCAGCTTGATATCCGTCAAGGGTTCAATAGAATCGGCAATGGATGCGGTGATGGCATTTTCGCTCAACAAAATGGTCTCGCCTGAAAAGGCATCTTCATCGATTTTCTTGTCCAGCACTTTCCAGCATTTAAAGGGCAGATTCATGTGAACCCCCGCTTCTATCACTGGCCGGGGTTTTAATTCAAGATTATACGGCGGTCCGATATGTTTTACGGCATAAGCCACCAGGGGTTTTCTGAGACCTTTCATCATGAACACCTGGGGAGGGTCACAGACCACCATTTCCTTGATGAGATCATACGTCGATTCTCCGATCAGAACCTGTCCGCCCACCGTATTCGATTCGATGCGCGCCGCCGTGTTAACGGCTGAACCCACAACGGCATATTTCATTCTCACCTCGGAACCGATATTCCCGACAACCACACTGCCGGTGTTGATGCCGATACCCATCTCAAGGGGGGAATACCCTTCACGCATAAACATATGATTCAATTCATCCAGCGCATTTTGCATGGCCACGGCACATACCACAGCCCGTGCCGGATCTGTTTTGTTTTTATCAGGAACGCCGAAAACCGCCAGAATCGAGTCTCCTTGAATCTCATCGATGAGTCCGTCATATTTTAAAATAATCTTGGACATCTGCTCGAGATATCGGTTCAAAAACCGGACCATTATTTCCGGATCCATGGTTTCAGATAAGCCGGTGAAGCCCCGAATGTCCGATATCAGTATGGTAACGGTTTTTCGTTGTCCGCCGATTTTGTGCCCTCCGGGGGATTCCAGGATATTATCGACCACCTTTTTCGACAGATATCGCCCGAACATATCTCGAATAAAATTAACCAGCCGCAATCGTTCTTCTGAAACTTTGAAAAGGGTCGCCAGCATCTCTTTTCGGGTGGCAACAATTTCCCTGATCTCCATTGGCGCATCATCCGCCACATTCATATCGGTCTCAGCGGAATCGCTACCCTTTAAACGGCGATTCGAAGCAGAAATCTCTTCAAGGGGCACGATGATTTTGGCGGTCAGAAACCGTCTAAAGGTCACCATGACAAACAGGATAATGATCGCGACCAGCACAGTAATTCTCACGGCGTACCAGACCAGGTCCACAGGCTGGGCATTGTAATCCGTAAGCGCCCTGTACATTAAAGACCATACCAGCAGAATGCTTTCGATGATCAGGATCCGCCAGAAGATTCCTTTCAAAAGAACCTGCCGGACCCCCTCCCCCTGATCTTCGGGCGCATCCGGCTTCGTTTTATTATTGTCTGTTTTATCCAACGGGATTATCCATTTCCTATTTTCTCTTTCCTGCACAACGCTGTTTATCTTTTCCCCAGATAAACCAAAAATAGTCCAAGTAACATAAGCACAAAACCATATTTTTGAAGGGCCTTATCCGACATTTCAAGAGTTTTTCGAATCACCAGCTTCATTTTTAAAGGAAACGCAACATATGGAAGCCCTTCCACCACCATGACCATGCCGATGACGCACAAAAAGAATTTCATTAATTTTCTCTTTCAACATTTAGATGCGAAATTAGAACAACATATAATACTTAAGTTTTTTACAGGATTAATGCAATGCAAAATTTCCCTGTTATAACCGCTGTCTTAACATTGATGGGTTTCAAACACCAAACAGTTACAAAATTTGAGGCGTGTAAATATGGCTTGACTAATTTTTTGCAATCATAGAAAATTCATCATCAAAATTGCTGAACTACTTAAAACGCTAAGGATCGAAAAATGGAATACGAACCGGTTATCGGGCTTGAAGTTCATACTCAGCTCAAAACCAGGTCAAAAATTTTTTGCGGCTGCTCAACCGCCTTCGGAGCGCCGCCCAATACGCACACCTGCCCCGTATGCCTCGGAATGCCGGGGGTTCTTCCTGTCCTGAATAAAAAAGTTGTTGAATATACGCTTAAAATGGCCATAGCAACCCATTGCCGCATTAACCGGGAAAGCAGATTTGCCCGCAAAAACTATTTCTATCCCGACCTTCCCAAAGGATACCAGATATCCCAGTATGAGCTGCCCATTGCGTTGGACGGATTCATTGACATCGAGACAAACGGCAACCCAAAGCGCATCGGCATTACGCGAATACATATGGAAGAAGACGCCGGAAAATTGATCCATGACCCGAATCGCCCTTTGAGCATGGTCGATTTCAACAGAACCGGCGTTCCCTTAATCGAGATCGTCAGTGAACCGGATATCCGGTCCCCTGAAGAAGCCGGGGCCTATCTTCGACACCTCAGGGCCATTGTCCGCTATCTCGACATCAGCGACGGTAACATGGAGGAAGGAAGTTTTCGGTGTGATGCAAACATATCGGTCCGGCCCAAAGATTCCGAGGCTTTCGGAATCCGTACTGAATTGAAAAATCTGAATTCTTTTAAACATGTTGAAAACGCGCTTTCATTCGAGATTACCAGACAAATGGAAATTTTAGAAGACGGCGGCCAGGTCATTCAGGAAACAAGGCTGTGGGATCCGGACAAAGATAGATCCACCTCCATGCGGGGCAAAGAAGAAGCTCATGACTATCGCTATTTCCCGGACCCCGACCTGTTGCCCCTGACCATCGACGACGACTGGATCGACGCGATTCAAAGGGATATTCCCGAGCTCCCGGATGAAAAAAAACTTCGGTTTATGGAAAAATATCATCTTCCGGCCTATGATGCCGGTATCCTGATATCGAGCCGTGAGTTGGCCGATTATTTTGAGGCGTGTTTAGCGGATTTTCCAAACCCCAAACAGGTCAGCAATTGGGTGATGGGCTCCCTGATGGGACTGCTGAACGCCCAAAACAAATCCATTACCGAGTCACCGATTTCTTCGGAAAGTCTCGCCCGGCTGCTTCTTTTGATCGATGATAAAACCATCAGCAGTAAAATGGCCAAAACCGTGTTCGATGAAATGGCCCGAACCGGAAAAGCGCCCAAAGCGATCGTGGCGGAAAAAGGGCTGGTTCAAATGACCGATGAAACCGCCATTAGAGGGATTGTTAAAAAGGTCCTTCGGCAATGCCCGGTTGAAGTGACGGACTACAAAAACGGCAAGACCAAACTTTTCGGCTTTTTCGTGGGCCAGGTCATGAAGGAGACTAAGGGAAAAGCCAATCCCAGGATGGTAAATGAGATATTGAGAAAAGAACTGCATGAATAGAAAATAGGAAAGAGAAATTAGAAAAGAGAAGGAGGCTTTCTTGAAAACAACAATCGGTGTCAGATTTTCTTTGATAATATTAATTCTACCTGTAATCATTTTTGGGGGCGATGCGTTTGCGTTTGCCAAACCGCTTCAGGTGGCCATTGTCCCGTTTAAAGTCAATGCGGAAAAAGATCTTTCATATTTAAAAAACGGCATCGTGGATATGCTCTCGTCCCGCCTTTATTGGGAAAACAAGGTTGAGGTCATCAACCGGCAGGCCGTCGAGACAGCAACCGCAACCGTTTCCGGAACCATGGATGTGAGCAAAGCGCGAATGCTGGGGAAAAAACTGGGCGCCGATTACGTACTTTTCGGCAGCTTGACGGTTTTCGGCAACAGCGTCAGCATCGACGCCAAGATGGTGGATGTCTTCGGTAAAAAGCAGCCGTTGACATTTTTCAACCAAAGCCAGGGAATGGATCAGGTGATTCCCAGCATCAACCTCTTTGCAACCGACATCAATGAAAAAGAATTCGGCCGCGTCATGGAGACCCGCCGCGTTCCGCCATCGCCCCAGGCGCCTGCGCCCAAGACCGCTCAAACCGAACCGGATTTTCGGGCGAATCCCAATAAACTGCTTAGCGGCGGCTTCAGCGAAGAAGAGGCGAAAAATGCCCCAAAGGGCGCACCCGGTTCTGCTTTTCTCTCCACCCAAGCGGCCTCCGGCCAGAGCGCCAAATTCTGGAAAAGCAGAAACTTTAAACTGGATATCACCGGTGTGGCCATCGGCGACATTGACGGGGACGGCAAAAATGAAACGGTGTTTACAACGGATCACACGCTGGAAGCGTACCGGTATGAAAACAAACGCTTTATTAAAATCGGCACCCTCGCCAACCGCGATTTGGATCATCTCATCGGCGTGGATGTGGCGGACATCAACAAAAACGGCGTTGCGGAAATTTTCGTCTCCGCCCTGGATCCGTACCGGAAATACGTCAAGTCCTTTGTCATCGAATTTAACGGAAAGACCTTTACCCAAATTGTTCCGGAAAGCAACTGGTACTACCGGGTCGTCGACATCCCCAAACGAGGACATGTTCTTCTGGGTCAAAAACAGGGATTGGAAAGTCCTTGGAACAAGCCCATTTTTGAACTGGTCTGGCAGAACTCTCGTTACGAATCCGCCGATCAGGTTATGCGCTCAAAACGCGCTAACGTCTTGGGATTCGCCTTGGGAGACGCCATGAACGACGGATCTGAGTCAGCCGTGGCATTTGATGATTCCGATGATCTGAAAGTGTACAGCACGACCGGAAAAGAGATATGGAAAGACGGTGACAAATCCGGCGGAAGGCTCGCTTATTTCGAACTGCCCAGTGAGGGCAACATGGAAATGAAAAACTATGCCTACTATCCCATGCGCATTTTGATCAAAGACATCAACAAGGACGGGAAAAACGAGGTCATCACCGTCAAAAACCAGCGCCTCAGCAATATCATTTCTTACCGGGTCTTTACCCATGGTGAAATTGAAATCCGGTCCTGGGACGGCATCGGCCTGGCCGTGCACTGGCATACGCGGAGACTTGCGGGCTATTTCAGTGATTTCGGAATCGGCGATTTTGACAATGACGGAAAGGACGAGCTGGTGGCCGCCCTGGTCATAAAGACCGGCTCCGTGGTGTTCACCGAGCCAAAGAGTGCGATCATTGCCTATGAATTGGCGGAATAGCCAGCAGTTAATACCGTAAAAATAAATACGGCGAATCAATAAATGATCGATCCTAGGACGGAATGGTATTTCCGCTAAGGAAAGAGTAAAGAGAAAATAGAAAAGAGATAACCGCAAAAGAGAACAAGAAGTTAAGAAGGTTAGAAAATCAGAAGGTCGGAGGTTTTAAGATATGCCGCCCTGCCGACTTCGCCATAGTAGCCTACGGCTACGACGGCTGAATCTTACCTTCTTATCTTCTTGTTTTCCCACCTTGTTCTCTCTTATTTTTCAAAATACTTGTGTTTATTCGCGTTTATCCGTTGTTTCCCCTATCCTCTTTTCTGTTTCCTCTTTCCTATTTCCTATTTCCTGATTTCTATTTCCTAAATAAAAAAACCCGGGGCGTTTCCGCCGCCGGGTTTTTTAGCTTATGCATGTTCAGACAAGTTTATTTGAAATCGATCTTCCACCAAATACCGAAAATCTTGTCGTTGCCCTGATCTCTGGAGATACCGTTGTTAACGACATCTTCCTTGTCGTTGTAAATGAATTCAGGCTGAATGAGGACACCGGGAGCTACGTGGATTTCCGCCAGCAACGCCCATGTCGTGTTGTCATCTTCGTTATTCAATGCGGTATCCTGTTCGGAATGCAGTTTGGCATAGTTACCTTCAACGGTAAACATGTCATTGACTTTCCATCCCAGTGCAGCCACAACGCCCCAAGCAGTGGCGTCTTTCAGGTCATTCCCCTGGAATATGGGGGATTCTTTGGAGACTACCGTCCACGCACCATAGTTGTTGCCGTTTTGACGATAGGTCAGACCAAGACCGGCATAGCCCGGGCCGAAATTGGCTTTGCCCCTGAAACCGAGCACGTAACTGTTAATGTTCTCGGTATTTTGGGTGCCTGATACTACGCCTCCGGCTTCTGAATAATTCTCGACTTCATAGGTCTGATAGCCGGCATCAAAATTGAGCTCAAAATTCTGCACTTTCATATCGTACCGAACCTCGAGCTTGGGGAACGTGGTATGGACTGCGTTATAATCCGCTGTATAACCACTTCCTGCTACTGATCCCGGAGCGCCTTTTGAGACATCCGGGGCCAAAAATGCAATTCTAAAATCTCCCATGGTCAGACGGATCTGGGAGGTCCTGGCGATATAGTACCCCATGCCGCCCTGGGCCTGTAATCCGCCGGAATAGTAGGCGATGTTGGAGACAGGCGCGTCATAGAGCGGAAAATTCTGGCCGATCATGAGCTTGAAGGTCCCGAAATCATATTGACCCCACAGCTGTCTGATTCTCATGTCGCCGACCCCTGATGCGCCGGTGCCCACAGAAGGAGCAGTACCATCATAAGTACTAGTTGCAACTCTGGCATCAAATTCCATTTTACCGGTCAACTTGTCGCTTTTAAAGTTGACGCCAAAGCGCGACAGATAGCCCAACTGCCATTCTGTATTGTTTTGGGTTTCCGCACCGGGCAGGCCGCTGTCAGACGACGTATAGTAGGTTCTGAAACGGGCGCTGCCGTACAGTTCTGCATCGGCCATGGCGGCGGTGGCGGTAAACGCGCCCACCATTGCAATGGCTGCAAGAATGATAATCAATTTCTTCATCTTTAATTTCCTCCTTAATGGAATCAAGACTAAAGTTTAAAAATGATTTTCCTGAACAATTTACCTAATAATTTCAAACGCTTTTCGTTCCCGGTTCACCTCCTTTCCCCGTGCGGCAAAACCCGATAACTTGATCGGGTTCCCTATGGCCGCATCATTGGCCTTTCCCGCCGTGAAAAATGCGGGCACAAAATTACTCAATTCCCTAACAGTCTGCACATAGATTGTCAAGCATCTTTTTATTTGATTCTAATGTCTCAGGATCAGAAAAAAGTCAATAGTATTATGAATCATGGCCTTTCATTATAATGATGTCAAGTGGAATTATATATAAATTATATATAATTTTATTGAATTAGCATATATTGTATCTTTTTTTATGTCAGATTCCTATATCTTGTATACTATCTGCCAAAATATGATGTAAATTCCGGTTGTTCGGTTGAAAAAGTGGCTGAAGTACCTTCTATTTTGGTGCTTTGCATTGTCATGATCTTCATCAACCAGCCGCTTCATTCCGATCAATGACCATTTTTAATGGCGTAGATCTTAGAAATGTGTTTGACTTTTATATCAATATCTTCTAAGGCAATCGTTAATTCGCTGTTAACATATATATTTTTCAACCGGACAACATTACAGGAGGTGGTGGAATGAGAAAATGTTTTGTTTTTCTATGTGTTGTAAGTCTGATGACCGCCAGTGCGTCTCCCCTTTTTGCCGGCGGAATTGAAAACAAGACCAACTGGAGCGCCGAGTGGGTGCGAACGCTCAATAGAAATGCGGCAACCGACTCTGCAGACGCTGTGGCGTATAACCCGGCCGGGGTCATGAAAATGGACAACGGCCTGTATTTAAATGCCAGCGGCCAGTATGCCTTCAAAGACTATTCAAATACCGAGTCGAATACCTTTCCATTTAATGGAACTAAGTATTCAACCGATGAACCGGATTTTGTGCCCAGCTTGTTTGCCTTGTACAAACAGGACAAGTGGGCGGCTTACGGCGCCGTCACCATCGTTGTCGCCGGTGGAAAGGTCGATTATGAAAATGGGGATATAACGACCGCTAGCCTTGCTTATGGCTTAATCTACACTGGCGGTTTAGGCGGAAGCCTCTCAAATCAACACCTTGAAGGAAAATCGTACTTTGTTGGATACACACTGGGCGGAGCATACAAAATTAACGACATGATATCTGTCTCGCTGGGAGCCAGATATGTTGACGCCTCCAGAGAGTTTAAAGGTTATGCCTCACTCGTTGGAACTGCATTGGGAAACATAACTCCTGCTGTTGACTACGACGAAACCGGCCATGGCTGGGGCGGCATTATCGGCGTCAACGTAACACCCATAGAAGAACTCAACATCGGACTTCGATTTGAAACCAAGACCAGCATCGAACTGACAACCGGCGTAACAACCGATACGGTACCCGGGGGCCTGGTCACGAATGGTGCCAAGAGAAACAGAGATCTGCCGGCCCTTCTGGGCGCGGGCATATCCTATAAGATTACGCCAAAAATCAGGGTTGAAGCGGACCTCACCTATTACTTCAACCAGAATGCAGGCTGGGACGACAATCCGGTGACAACGGCGGATGAAACTCAAAAAGACGACGGGTACGACGTCGGCATTACCTGCGAATACACCTTTAATCCCAAATGGAAGGCCAGCGTGGGGTACATGTATACCTTTGTGGGCATCAATCCGGACAACATGTCCATTGAAACCCCGGAACTGGATGCCAATACCATTGCCGGCGGTGTCCAATTTAGCCCCACGCCCACTTGGGGGATTAATTTCGGCGTTCTCAAAACATTCTATAAAGACGCCACAACCAGCAGCGGTATAAAATTCGATAAAGACGTCGTTATTGTCGCATTGGGAATTCAATACAAATTTTTTTAAATAAGACACAATAGTTAAATCACGAAAGCACGGAATATAAAATAAACTTGTCCGCCAAATAAATAATCTAATTTTCGTCTTTTCGTACCTTCCATGTATTTCGTGATTTTATATTTCCTTTTTTACTCTTTCCTATTTCCTCTTTTCTCTATCCTCTTTGCTTTTTTTCAGACAATTCTTTTAAACATTTTCTCAAGATCTTTAAAGCCAAAACGGATCCACGTCGGGCGGCCATGGGGGCAGTTCGAAGGACGATCGCACGCATCGAGCTGATCGAGCATTTCCCGAATTTCTTTATCCGATAGCCTTTCATTGGCCCTTACAGCGCCGTGGCAGGCCATCACCTCGAGACACCGGTCAAGCACCGCATCCAGACCGGAAGAGAAATCAATCTCAGCCGTCTTTTCCACCATTTCAATGACCAGGGGTTTGATTGCTTTGTGTCTCAAAAGCAAAGGCACCGCTTTGACCACAAAAGTATCGCCGCCAAAGGGTGCTATCTCCAGCCCCAGTTCAATAAGATTTGGAATCAGTCGTTCGAGTATTTTCGCTTCCCGGTATCCAAGATCGATGGTTTCAGGGATCAACAGCTTCTGAGACGACTTTTTTTCATCTTGAAACCGGTGTTTGAGTTTTTCGAAAAGAATCCGTTCATGGGCGGCATGCTGATCAATGAGGATCAGGGCGTCGGCGGACTCGCAAAGGATGTAGGTGTCCTGAAGCTGTCCGATCGCACGCAAATCGCCGAACCGTTTATTTCCCCAAAGCGGCGTCTGGATGCTGCTCTGGACCGAATTCAGATCCTTATTCAGCGAAAACCCCGGCCCCGGCAAAGCCGAATGTCCGCTTTCACCGGGAGATGGGTTGCCGGTCCGAGCAAATCGAGGATCCCGGCCTTGCAGGAATGCCGGAGGTTGAACTTTCTCTTCCGGCACGCTGAAATCGATGCGGGACTCTGAAATGTAATTCTTCTGTTTTTCGGCATCTGCTCCGATATACTGTCTCGGGCGCCATAAAGGATCATCCCCAAGACGCAACCGGTCCGCTACGACCCGAACGATAACATCATGGACTTTGTTCTGCCGCAAAAACCGAATTTCGTGTTTTGTGGGGTGGACATTCACATCCACCTGATCATAGGGAACACGAATAAACAGTACGGCCATCGGAAACTGCCCCTTCATCAATCTGCCGGAATACCCTTCGAACAAGGCATGCTGGATGATCCGATCGCGAACAACCCTGCCGTTAACGTAGATGTAGATCCCTCGGGACGTTTTACGCGTATTCCGGGCCGAGGATATCCATCCGGTCACCGAAACATCATCTGTCGAAAACGCGACGTTGAACAGATCGCCCTCGACATCTCTTCCCAGGATATCCACGATTCTGTCAACAGAATTACTTGTTGCCGTCCAGTTCTTAATCAGCTTTTGATTATGTGTCAATCTGAACTGCACACCGGGCCATCCTAATGCGATTTTGGTTATCGTGTCGACGATATGTCCCATTTCCGTCGTGACGGTCTTCAAGAACTTTCGGCGGGCCGGCATGTTAAAAAACAGCTGCTCCACGGTCACCATGGTCCCCCGGGGAGCGCCGATTTCCGATACCTTTTTGATGGTCCCCCCCGCGACAATGATTTCGGTTCCGGACGGAGATTTTTCAGCACGCGCAACGAGACAAAATTTTGAAGCCGCTGCAATGCTCGGCAAGGCTTCCCCCCGAAAACCAAGGGTGTGAATGGCAAAAAGATCTTCATCCGTGTATATCTTGCTGGTGGCGTATCGTTCCACCGACAAAATGGCGTCATCGCGGCTCATTCCGATGCCGTTGTCGGAAACGCGAATCATCGACCGGCCGCCTTTTCCCACATCGATCATGATTCGGGTGCTCTTGGCATCCAGTGCATTCTCAACCAGTTCTTTGACTACGGAAGCCGGGCGTTCCACCGCCTCGCCCGCGGCGATTTTGTTGGAAAGAATTTCAGGAAGGATTTTTATTTTGGACATGTTTTTTATTCAGTTTTTAAAAATTTGGTCCTATGGGCCAGGTCAGAGTTCTTCGGTTCTGTCATGGAGTTTTGTATTAAAAATTACAAATTACAAGCACCAAATTACAAACAAATCTCAAATTCTAATATCCAATGACCAAAACCTTAAATGACGAGCCGTTTGGATTTTCGAATTTTGGTCATTGGGATTTGTTTGATATTTGTGATTTGTTATTTGGGATTTCAATCAGTCATTATCAATAGAAAAAATCCCCTCAGAGGATAACCAAAGCCTGACCCTCGGGGCTAGAATTCTTTACTTCTGCTCCAGCAATTGGCGGAGCAAAAAATCCGCATCCTTGGGTGACAGGTCGAATTTCATGCACGCCTCCTCGACGAGAACCTTTAATTCCTTTCCGGGATTGAATTGTCGCTCTTGGGAAACCCATTTGACGGCTTTTCTCAAATCTTCTCCACTCGGTTGAATGCTCATATCTAAATCTCCTCTATTAATATTTTTATCACTAAAACCATATAGAATCTAAAAGCCTGTTCACGGAATCTATAAAATCCCAAATCCCAAAAATCAAATTTCAAACAAATCTCAAATTCTAAATTCTAATGACCTAAACTATTTTGATTTTTCAATTATTGACGAAAATATTTTCATCAATTCAGTTGCCTCTTGTATCAACTCCTTAGCATCATTAGCATTCTTCAGATTATTGGTATCAAGAATTAATCTAAGCCAATAAGCGCTTTCTTTAGCTTCCTTACGACTTATTTTTATCCTCATCAAAAAGTCTTTTTTACTTAATGATTCGTTGGCCTCCCTGTAATTGGCACCCACTGAACCGGAAGCCTTTAGTAATTGCTTGCTATCTTCGATATTTGCAATTGTCTTCGGCAGCGTTTTAACAAAAAGTCTGACTGCTTTAGCGAATTGGAATGTTCTTTCTTCGAGGTCATAAACTGGTTTGTTACTTGAAATTTTGGTCATTGGAATTTGTTTGTTATTTGAGATTTGTTATTTGAGATTTTTTTACAGCTTCAGGGTTAAAATTCATCAATTTTCATCTTTACGCCATTTTGGTTCTGGTAGACAAATAATTACAATTGTGGTTTTTTCTTATGAAAATCCGTGGCCTGTTCGAAATTGTAGGCCACTTTGAAAAGTTTTCCTTCTTCAAAATGCCTGGCCATGATCTGCAGGCCGATGGGAAGGCCTTTGGATGAAAATCCGCAGGGAACGGAAATTCCGGGAATTCCGGCAAGGTTTGCTGAAAGCGTGAATATGTCGGATAGGTACATGGTCAGCGGATCATCGACTTTTTCCCCGATTTTAAAAGCCGGGGTGGGCGCCACCGGTGAAAGGATCACATCACATGTTTTAAATGCATTCTTGAAATCTTCAATGATTAACGTCCTGACCTGGGATGCTTTTCCATAATAAGCATCGTAATATCCGGCCGAAAGCGAATAGGTCCCTAAAAGAATCCGGCGCTGCACTTCCGGTCCGAATCCTTTGGACCGGGTGCTTTTGTACATCTCCATAAGACCGGCTTTGTCTTTATCCCTGTATCCGTATTTAACCCCGTCATACCGCGCCAGGTTGGAACTGGCCTCGGAAGGCGCGATGACATAATAGACCGCCACCACATATTCCGAGTGGGGCAGAGAAATCTCCACGCAGTCGGCGCCCAGGTCTTTTATTTTCCGAACCGCATTTTCCACAGCCTTTGAAACATCCGGATCGAGTCCCCGGGCCGCGGCATATTCTTTGGGAATCCCCACGACCATTTTTTTCAAATCATCTTCCAAAAAAGAAGTGTAGTCCGGTACATCCTTGGGTACGGAGGTGGAATCAGACGCATCATAACCTGCAATGGTGTTCATCATGACAGCGCTGTCAAAAACTGTTTTCGTTAAAGGTCCGATCTGGTCCAATGAAGACGCAAAAGCCACCAGACCAAAACGGGACACCCTGCCGTACGTCGGCTTCAAACCAACCACGCCGCAGTGGGATGCAGGCTGCCGGATGGACCCGCCGGTATCCGAACCCAAAGCGCCGATACACATGTCCGCTGCAATCGCCGCAGCCGATCCGCCGCTGGAACCGCCGGGAATACGCGTCAGATCCCATGGATTGCGCGTCGGCTTGAAGCCGGAATGCTCAGTGGACGATCCCATGGCAAATTCATCCATATTCAGCTTACCGACGATCACGGCCCCTTCTTTTTTCAATTTCTTGACGACCGTGGCATCGTAGGGAGGAATGAAATTTTCCAAAATTCTTGAAGCACATGTGGTACGAAGGCCTTTGGTGCAAATGAGATCCTTCAGCGCAATGGGAATCCCGGTAAGGGGGGTTATGCGTCCTTCTGAAATGGCTTTATCGGCCATTTTGGCCTGGGCCATGGCCGTTTCATTGTTCACGGTGATATAGGCTCCAACGGTTTCATCAACGGCATTGATACGATCAAGAACCTCCCGCGTCAGATCCTGCGAAGATATTTCTTTATGTTTTAAACGTCGGTGGGCTTCTTGTATGGTCAGTTCATAAAGTTTCATATGCGATTGCTCCTTAATGGCGCCTGAATGACAACTCATGTACATGCAAAATCGATTATCCTACCACCTTTGGAACAATGAAATTTCCATTTTCTTTATCCGGAGCGTTGGAAAGGGCTGAATCCCTGCTGAAATACTGATCTTCTTCATCCTCCCGAAAGGCGTTGGTCATGGAAATGGCATGAGAGGTTGGACGCACGCCTTTTGTGTCAACACTTTCCAGGGTTTCCATATATTCCAGTATTGTCCCAAGCTGTTCGGCAAATTTGTCGACAAGCTTAGCATCCACCTCGAGCCGGGCCAAGTCCGCCACATAAATGACTTCTTCTTTACTAATTTTCATTCTTTCTCCTTAACGCTGAACAATGACCGCTACTATTTTTTCTTTTTTCAGCCGCGTGAGCATAAGACCGGCTTCAGTCCTGTTTTTGAAATATCCGACCCGCACCCTGTACCAGATGCCTTTGCCGGGAATCTTAGCGATACTTCGGTAGGCCGGGTATCCTTCTTTTTTTAATTGGTTTACCAGCTTGTCGGCGTCCTGGGAATCCCTCATTGAAGCGACCTGAATGGTAACATTCTTACCTGCCGGCTCGTGCGTTGCAGCAGCGGGCGGACGGTCCTGAGACGGCTTTTTTAAGCCGGATTTTTTTTCTTTTCGGGCTGAGCCGATGCTTTGATTCGGTGTCTTGGCTTTTGACAAAGAAGCCGTCTTCTCCGGCAGGGATTGTTTTTTCTGTTTAACGTTATTATTGTTCAGTTTGTCTTCTTTGCCGGTTTTTTTAAGGGTCTCGTAGAACTTCATTTTGGTTTTAGTGACATCGGCATTTGAATCGATTTTATACTGATCCAGTTCTTTTTTGATGACCCTTTCTTTTAATGCCGCCAATTCGTTCTGAAGCTTTTCGATATCAAACCGTACGGGAACCATCTCTCTCCCCACAAAAATGCCCAGAACAAACATCCATGCACAGGCAAACAAAGTCAACCCGATCCATGGAATCAGTCCCTTCCGAGTCTGCTTTTTCGAAGATTGTTGTTTTGAGGATGGTGTTTTTTCTTCTTTATCCATTATTTTTTCATTCACCGCAGAATGCAAATATAATGAGAAGGTGAGAAGGTAAGAAAATCAGAAGGTCGGAGGCTCTAAGGTATGCTAATCTTCTGACCTTCCCACCTTCTTACCTTCTTATTTTTCAAAATATTTGTGTTTATTCGTGTTCATTCGTGGTTCCGATTGTCCTTGTAAAAATAACAATCACATCCTGTCCGGCGCGGAAACCCCCAATAAAGCCAGCCCGTTTCGAATAACTTTCTGTACCGCCAGCACTAAACCGAGCCTGGCTTTAGAGAGCAACGGATCATCCGCCAATACTCTGTGCTTGTTGTAATACGCGTGAAAACAAGACGCAAGTTCCATTAAATAAAATGTGATTCGATGCGGCTCCATATATTTTGCGCTGTCTTCGACAACTCCGGGATAACGGTCCATGCTTTTGATGAGCTCGATTTCTTCGGGTTCCTGAAGCGTTGAAGCGGCGGCTTCATCCCACCCGAATTCACGCAAGCCTTTTTCTCTGCCTTTTCGCAAGATACTCGAAATTCTGGCATGAACGTATTGGACATAAAAAACCGGGTTGTCATTGGTCTTTTTCTTTGCCAATGCCAGGTCGAAGTCAAGGGGGCTGTCATAATGACGTGTAAGAAATATAAATCTTGCGGCATCTCTTCCCACTTCTTTGACGACTTCATTGAGTGTCACAAACTCACCGGCCCGTGTCGACATGGCGACCGGCTCTCCTTCTCGAAGCAGGTTGACAAGCTGTACAAGAATGACATTAAATCGGTCCCGGCTCAAACCGGATGCTTCGACGGCAGCGGTAACGCGGGGAATGTAACCATGATGGTCGGCTCCCCAAACATCGATGACCCGGTCAAATCCGCGTGCAAATTTATCGATGTGATATGCAATGTCGGACGCGAAATATGTGGTTTGGCCGTTTTGACGGACCACCACGCGATCTTTTTCATCTCCGAAATCCGTTGTCTTAAACCATAACGCGCCGTCTTTTTTATATATAATCTGTTTAGCCTTAAACTTCTCGACAACAGCATTCACCTTGCCGGTATCATAAAGGCTCTGTTCGCTGAACCAGTTATCAAATTCAATGCCGAAATCATTCAGATCTTTCCGGATCTCCGTTATAATGCGTTCCGCAGCAAATTGGGCACAAAATAAAATCGATTGCGCTTCATCCCGGTCTAACAGCGTTCTTCCTTTTCGATCCATTATTTCTTTGGCATAATCACGGATGTAATCCCCTTGATAACACTCTTGAGGGAATTGAATATTTTCTCCAAGCAGCTCCATATAGCGCAGATAGACGGATTGACCCAGCGTGTTGATCTGGCGTCCCGAATCGTTGATATAGTATTCTTTTTGAACATCATATCCGCAATACCGCAAAATGTTCGCTACACTGTCACCCACGGCAGCTCCCCGTCCGTGCCCCACATGCAAGGGACCTGTGGGATTGGAACTTACAAATTCCACCTGTATTTTTTTACCCTTTCCGATGTTCGAGGCACCGTAAGTCACATTTTCTTGATGAATTTTTCGCAAAACAGGATGCCAGGCCTCCGTCTTTATAAAGAAATTTATAAAACCCGGGCCGGCGATTTCCGATTTTGCCAAAATATGGCCTGGATCTTCGATATATTTTAGAATTGTTTTCGCAATGTTTCGCGGCGGCATCTTTTGGATGGATGCCGCCACCATGGCGATGTTGGTTGAAAAGTCCCCGTGTGAGGCTATTTTGGGTATTTCAACTTCGATATCAGGAAATTGCTGCTGACGCCAGTTCTTTATTTTCATACGCACGGAAAACAGATCCGGAAATGATGCTTTTTATTTTTTCCTTCATTTATGTTTATCGGTTACCTTTCTTTTTCTTAATGTGTCATTATTGCGAGAATCCACTTCATAAAAAGTTTTCATCGCCAAGTCAAGATACTTTGAATTCGAAATGATTTATGGATGCTTGAAGCGAATTCACTTTTATGAGATAATTATTTTGTAAATCATCAGTCCGATGTTTTTGTTGACAAATAATTTTTAAAAATAATCACGAAAACACGAAAGTATGAAAGCACGAAAAAGGATAATATTAAAAACCGAGCCGGGCTTATATCCCGGAGGGAAGATCAAGTTTTGGTTATCCCCAATCGGATTTGCTTTGCCTGTTCTGGTGCGCATAGTACATATTTCTATTCAACATATGCACCATTAAAAGCATGACTCAAAGAATCGTGTATTTTAAGACTGAATAAAATTTTCTTTCGTGTTTTCGCACTTTCGTGATTTCGTGATATATGTTCTTGGATTCGGATTTATCAGGGCCGGGTTCCTTATAAACATGATCAGTGATCTAACTTAACACAGGAGGAAAAAAGATGCTGGTTAAAAATTGGATGAGTAAAGCGGTCATAACGGTAGATGCCGATGATTCCATGCAAAACGCCATTTATATTTTACAGGAGCGGAATATCAAAATACTGCCGGTCATGGAAAATGAAAAGGTTGTGGGTATCATCACCGACAGGGATCTGAAAAAAGCATCCCCTTCCGATGCAACAACCCTCGATATGCACGAACTTCTATTTTTGATATCCAAAATAAAAGTCAGGAATTTAATGAAAACACCGGTCTATACGGCAAGACCGGATGACACGGTGGAAGAAGCGGCCGCCCTTTTGCTGGAAAAAAAGATTTCAGGTCTTCCGGTGGTTGACGAAAATAACCGGCTGGTCGGAATTATTACACGAAGTGATATTTTCAGAGTCCTCTTATCCTTGAGTGGATTGGGGAAAAAAGGCATTCAGTTTGCCATTCGAATTAAAGATATGCCGGGCATCATCAAAGAGGTCCGGGAACTCATCCATGAGTATGGCGCGCGTACAGCCAGCATCTTGAGTTCATCGGATAACGTTCCCGAGGGTTATTTAAATTTCTACTTCAGGATTTATCAGATTGACAGGCAAAGGCTTGCCCCTCTCTTGAACAAAATCAGCGAAAAAGGAACTCTCCTATACATGGTGGATCACAGAGAAAATAAACGCAGCATTTACGAATCTTGAGAAAGGAACTTAGTGCATTAATTCACAAATACGGTGACGTATTATTATCCGGATAAATATCCTTGATAGACAGAGTTACAAAAGTTTGAAGTTTGAAGTGATCTAAAGTGCCTAAAGTTGTGGTGCCGCTTCGCTCCGTCAATTTTATATAATTGGTAGAATTCCTTAACTTTAGTTCACTTTAAACTTTAGCTCACTTCAAACTGCATCATAAATACGATACCGTAATTAAGAATATGTATACTTAGCGGCAGATTGCAACGTTCGCTTCCTGAACCGGCAAGACTTTTACAAGACCTCTGGGATCGATTTCAACCATAAACCCCCGTTTCCCGGCGTTGATATAAATTTTATCGAGACCCATGATCGATGATTGCACAACCACCGGAAGCGACTTCCGCGTTCCAAAAGGACTGATGCCCCCCACTTTATAGCCGGTATGCTTTTGAGCAGATGTTGAATCGCAAAAACCGACACGTTTGACATCGAGTTCGCGGGCCAACTGATGGGTGGACACTTCGCAATCTCCGTGCATCAAAACCAAAAGCGGCTGTTTTGAATCGATTTCCATAACAAGGGTTTTGATCACCTGGTGTTCCGGCACATTAATCATTGAGGCCGCCTGGTGTGTACCGCCATGATCCTCATATGAATAAAGGTGGGGTCTAAAATTAATTTTTCCCGCCCTTAATACGCGAATGGCCTGAGTAACAGGATAATTTTTCATCAATACTCTATCTGTAAGAGTCCTGACCCGGAGGGCTATGTTTTCAACGCAAAAAAGGGATTCACTCAAATAAGTGAACCCCTTTCTGAAACAACGTTCGATGTGATTTATATCAATCCCGCCACTTCTTCCTTGACCGTTACCGCTATCTTGTACAGAGCGGTCAATATCAGAAATCCCAGGGCCCATACGCCGACGGCAATGGCAATTTCGGGCAATGTGGGAACATATTCGGTGACCTGATTGAAAGGATTCGGAATAAACCCGCCGGAGATCATGCCAAGCCCTTTGTCGATCCATGTTCCGATAAATACGGCCACACAGGCCAAGGCCAGAACGGTCTCGTTTTTGCGGGTTACTGGATTTACCAGCAGAATAATCGCCACCGACGTCAGGATTACGGACGTCCACATCCAGGGCACAAGGACGCCGTGTCCGTGAAGTCCCACAAACAAATACTTGAGATGTGCTGTTTCTTCGGGGATCCGGCTGTATAAAGCCACAAAAACCTCGCAGAGAAAGAAGAACATACTAACGCAGGTTGCATACGCCACGACCTTGCCCAATGACTGGATTTGCTCTTTACCGGGGTCGAACTTGGTTATTTTCCTGACGAGCATGCACAAAAGGATTAAAAATGCCGGACCGGCGGCAAAGGCCGACGCAAGAAAGCGCGGCGCCAAAATAGCGGTCAACCAGAAACCGCGGCCCGGAAGACCGCAGTAAAGATAGGCGGTGACCGTATGGATGCTGACCGCCCAAGGGATGGAAAGATATATCAGCGGTTTTAACCAGCCGGCCGGTGCAACATTGTTTCGCTCGGCCTCGAGCACTTTCCACCCGACAATGATATTCAGAAATAGATAGCCGTTCAAAACGATCATATCCCAGAAAAGGATCGAGTTGGGTGTGGGATGCAGCAGAACATTCATGATGCGGATGGGCTGCCCAAGATCCACAAACACAAACAATATACACATCGTCACGGACGCCACCGCCAGAAATTCTCCTAAAATGGTAATCCTTCCGAATGCTTTATAATTGTGCAGGTAGTAAGGCAGAACCACCATGACCGCCGATGCGGCGACACCGACCAGAAATGTAAACTGGGCAATATAAAATCCCCATGATACATCTCGACTCATGCCGGTAATCCCCAAGCCGAATCTGAACTGCCACAGATAACAGCCGAAACCAACTCCGATAACGACCAAAAGCACCGCTATCCACCCATAGTATCTCTTTGTTCCTGTCAACGCCTTTTCAAGCATAACCACCTCATACAATATAAAAAACTGATGGACCCGTTCCCAGGGCCGGTTTACGACGAATGGCGTAGTTGTCCCTTAACAATTTTCTGACTTCTGAATTTGGATCATCAAGATCACCAAAAGCGAGTGCGCCCTTAGACACCTCCACACATCCGGGCATTTCTCCTACCGCCAGTCTTTCCGAGCAAAAATCGCATTTCTCGACAACGCCCTTGGTTCGAGTGGGATATCCTGTATACAATTTCTTGATAAAGGGCCGCGGATCTCGAAAATTGAAACTTCTCGAACCGTAAGGACACGCCGCCATGCAGAACCTGCAGCCGATGCATCGATGATAATCCATCATTACGATGCCGTCTTCGCGCTTAAAGGTTGCCTTTGTGGGGCAAACCCGGACACATGGCGGCTGATTACAATGATTGCAGAGCGTTAAAAAGGGCATGTGTTTGAGTCTGTCATCCAAAAAGTCCGCTTCCTGCATGGGAAAATCATTTTCAAACTCTTCCGACCAAATCCACTTGATTTCATGAAGGGGATTGTCATAATGAGGGACATTGTGAATTTTATTGCAAATCTCGATCATCGGTTTCAAATCTTCTTCGGTTCGTAATTTTCGAGTATCGATGACCATCCCCCATCTCTTGGCCAAAAGGGCTTTCGGACCTTTCATGGTTTTCGGTTTTGCCATTTCACCCGAGGAAGCCATAACATCGAAGACCGGCTTGGCCCCTAAACCCAGCGCCGAGATTCCAGCTATTTTCAAAAAGCTTCTCTTACTGCTTTCCATCACTTTACCTCCTTCGGATCAATGTGGCAATCCCAGCAGTAAGGGGTTACCGAAGCATAGTTGTGACACTTTTCGCAAAATTCAGCCTTTGCCCCGTGACAATCAAGGCACGTATTGGTAAGACTCATATTATATTCTTTCCCGTCGCTGCTGACGTAGATTCGCTTGGCATCCCGAACCACCGTATCCCGCCATTCATTCAGCAGCTGCATATGTTCGGACTTCATGAGTTCCGTGGGCAAAATACATTCTTTGGCGGCTTTGGCTTTGTCGCTGATTTTAGGTTGCGGCGCCGGAGTGGCTCTGCCAAGGTTGTACCAGAAAGGAAACGTTATCAAAATCACAAAGATGCATAAACCTGCAATCACTTTTCCCTTATCATACATCTTCTTGTTATTCGGCATCTTCATCCTCCATCCCCGGCAGTGGTTCGCTGCGCAGGTCCGTTGTCCTCTTTTGCTCTCCGGGTAGAATCAATGCATTGCCCACCAGTTCGTGAAGACCGGTTACATCCACTTCGGGCACCCAATACTCCATGGAAGCCGGCAAAACAGCACGATCAATGGCACATACGCAGGCCATCATATTCACCCCGTGTTTATCATGAACATACTTGACCGCATTGGCCCTCGGCAGTCCGCCTTGCATTCTCAGCTCCATGTTTTCACCGGCATTCAGGCCGGATCCGCTGCCGCAGCAGAAGGTCTGCTCCCGAATGGTGTTGGCCGGCATTTCATAAAAGTGCTTGCAAACGCTTTTAATGACATACCGCGGCTCTTCCAATAATCCCATGCCGCGAGCAGGGTTGCAGGAGTCGTGAAAGGTCACTTTGAGATGATCATTGCGGCTGGTATCGAGCTCCAGCTTGTTATGTTTGATGAGGTCGGCGGTGAACTCGGCAATATGAACCATCTTGGTGGATCTGGCATTTTCGAATTTAGTGCCGGTGATGGGTGAAACCGGTTCTTCCAGAAAATCGGCCGGCCCGTTCATCGTATCCATATACTGGTGAATGACCCGCCACATGTGACCGCACTCTCCGCCAAGGATCCATTTCACGCCCAGCCGTTTCGCCTCTGCATACATTTTTGCGTTCAACCGCTTCATCATCTCATGGGACGTGAAAAAACCGAAGTTTCCGCCTTCGGAAGCATACGTGCTCCAGGTGATATCGAACCCGTATTTTTCCTGTAGATAATGAAACAACATCATGTACCCCATACAGGTATAGGTTCCGGGGTCGGCAAACACATCGCCCGAAGGGGTAATAAAAAGGATATCCGCACCTTTTCTGTTAAAACTGGGTTCCACCCTTACACCGGTAATCTCTTCAATGTCGTCGGTAAAAAAATCGAGCATATCTTTGTAAGCATGGGGCTGAATCCCGAGATGATTTCCCGTTCGGTAGCAATTGGCAACCGGCGTTGCAATCCAGTCGATGTTCAGGCCGATGAGATTCAACAGCTCCCGGCCCATGATGGTAATTTCGGCCGTATCAATGCCGTACGGGCAAAAAACCGAACACCGCCGGCATTCCGAGCATTGAAATAAGTAAGACCACCATTCTTTTAAAACATCTTCGGTCAGTTCCCTGGCACCGATCATTTTTTTAAAACGCTTGCCCAGGGAGCCGATAATTTTTCCGGCAGTGGTAAAGTCGTTTCGATAGACCGACCGGAGGAGTTCCGCTCGCAAAACCGGCATGTTTTTGGGATCACCGGATCCGATGAAAAAATGGCATTTGTCGGCACAGGCTCCGCAGCGAACACAAATGTCCATAAATACTTTGACGGAACGGAACCGGTCGAGCCGTTCTCTAAACCCTTTTGAAATAATCTCTTTCCAGTTTTCAGGCAACTGCCAGTCCTCATCAAAACAACTCCATTTTCTTGGATAAGGAAAATTTACGATTTCAAGACTCTTGGGGTTCGCAGCATAACACGCCACACCTCTTTTGATTTCAACAGGTGTATCCATCCAGCCTGTTTGCGAAGGTTTGTGATCTATATGGGCGAACAATTCATCAGATTTTGGAAGTTCCGACATTGTTTACTCCTTTTCCTCTTCCTCGGGTTCCTCCGGCGTTTCCGGCTCTATCGTCTTTTCAACAGGGAGTCCTGCTTCGATCATTTTTGCCCTGAAGTCATCTTCATAAGCATCATAGGTATGAATCTTAACCGGATAATTCCATGGATTGACATGTCTTTTGGCTCGGCTGTTGTTGGCCAGATTTCGAGTGGGGCTCATAAAAATACCGCCCAAATGCATGAGTTTGCTGAACGGGAAATAGACCAAAAGCACACTGACAAAAAAGAGATGAATATAAAAAATGCTGCCGATTCCTTTTGTGATATGAGGCTTAAATGTCACCAGGCTCATGGTGAATTCTTTAACCCCCACGATATCCACTTTCGTAAAATACCGCATTAAAATGCCGGTAAACGCAATCCCGAAAATGAGAAAAAGGGGAAAATAGTCTGAAGCCAGCGATATGTATTTTATCTGGGGAATCCATATTCTTCTCAAAAAAAGTAAGGTTACGGCCACCAGAAGCACCACACCGGATATCCTGAGCTCCGGCAGACCGATCTGAAAGAAGCCGTCCAGTTTCGCCACCAATTGAACGGCGGCCGGTACCGGTTCGGTAAAAAAACGCAGGTGCCTGAACAGCACGGTGAAAAACGCCCAGTGAAAGGCCAGGGAAAAAAGCCAGAGCCATTTTTCCCATTCATAGGAGATCTTGGATCCTTCTTTTATGGCACACTTCGTATTTCTGAACAATGACCTGAATAAAACGATCTCCAGAATCATTCGAACAATAACGCCGCCCGTGGTGGAGGGGTTGTCGATGTTGGCCGCTTTAATCCACGGAAGTGTTTTTTGCTGGCCGCAGGTGGTGGGGATCCTGAAGGGGACCGGCGAGCGCGCCCAGTCTATAACGCGGTTGATAAACCCCAAAATAAAAATAACGATAGCCAGATAAGGTATGATAATTCCGAAAAATACCTCGCCCCCCGGAAGGTTGACACCGATATAAGCCAGCAGAAACAGAACGATGACCGCTATGAGGGAAAACATGTAACTAATATTCATTATACCGTTACCTCACTCGCCGACTTCATGACGCCATGACGGTTTTTGTCTCATGTCATTTCAGCTCGATTCGTTTTAATAATAAAAACGTTATGATGTTACAAAACCGATATGTCGTTTGAAGCCTCCTTACATATTAATATTATCTAAATCCGGCTGCTCCGCCGGCATTTCACGCACCAAACCCGCCCGCTTGAAAGCCTTGAATGTCCTGTTTTTCATCTCGTTGGCTTTGAGTTCATAAATCTTTTCCCGGCATTTCATATAAATGTCAAACGCCATCAGGCCGAGTTCATCGATCTTTGATTCGAACAACAGAAGCGCTTTGAAGCGCTGTGCTTCGGGGTCTTGTTTTAGCAGGTTTTCTCTGACGGCGTCTTTTAAGAAAAAAATAAAACGTGTGGCTTGGGAAGGGGAAAAGTTCTGAATCGCCCTTATTCTAATGATCGGATCCAGAAAGGATTGTATGTTTTTATGATCCATTTCCTTTAAGAGTTCGTCAAACAATCCTTCCAATCCATGATAGATGGTCCGACCGACAGGGTTGGCAAAAGGGTCTTTCTGGCTCTTTAAAAATTTTGCCGTATCGGGCGGATACGTCTTGATCGTCGAGGTAAACCACATTTTTACGATGGCGGTTTTTCTCTGCGTCAGCAAATGATTCAGGCTCATATTCAGTACTGCTCCGAACTTCTAATTCTGCCGCCGATGAACGACCAATTTCCGCGGTTCATTGACCGGCGGTTTCGTAGGGAAATTACGATTAGGATCAATCTATTTAAAAAAAGTCCTATAAACATTTTATAAATTCATGTCAAGGACAAATGATAAAAATTTGAGAGGGCTTCTAGAAGCAGGATGATCGGGTACTATCCCCTATCCGCGATACGTTGGAAAATCAATGATTATTTTTGTATATTCGTTTTCAACTGCTTAAAAACATGTTGTCTTGGTCTTCGGCATGTCGCATTATTTGTGAATTGAGCAGAACATTTTCCAGGGCAAGGCCGATCTCACCGGTTATGATGGCCATAATTTTCTCATCGTCGGGTCCGAAAATCGCATTGGTTTCTTTGCAGGAAAGGTTCAATACCCCGAACAATTGATCTCTTACGAAAATCGGCATGCTTAAAAATGACGGCGGGCCGTATATTGGATTATTTGCCCGATGGATCCTTGAATCGGTTTCCATATCCTGAACGAGGAGAGGTTTTCTCTTGAATACTATGGGCTTTACCAACGATTCATCCACATCTATGCAAAAACCTTTTTTTGTTGTTCCTTTGAGTCCCTTTGATACAACAATATAAAAGCATTTTTTTTCAGGCTCAAACTTAAATACAGATCCGATCCGCGAATTGGATACTTCCATGGCTTTTTCAAGCATTAACCTAAGCAGATGATGTATATTAAAACTCCTGCTGCTGATCTCCGTTAGTTCTTTAATGGTCATCAATTCAAAATGGCTTTGCTTCAGCTCGCTGTCTTTATCTTTGTATTGCCTGTAGAGCACCGTTAAGCCGACAACAATAAAAAACTGGGAGATTACAACAAAAACGATCTGGGAGAATGTCATATCGGTCCTGTCAATGCGCAGATAAAAAAACAGACTTGTCATCAGCGAGAAAACGAGAGTGTTGAGCATCCATAAGCCGTACCTTAAATTGATCCTTTTGCGCTTGTCCTTCCAATCGCCTTGAAACTTCATTTTATCTCCTGTATCGGGATGTAACACTTGGGCAAAAACGTCATCACCGGTCAAAATCGGTTGTTTTCGTCAAAAGGGTGTTGCGATGTATGCCGAGTATTTTTGCCGCTTTTGTTCTATTCCCGTCCACCCTTTCAAGAACATCGGAAATATAATTTTTTTCAAAGACGCTTACGGCTTCTTTAAGCGGCATATCTTTAATCTTCTTTTTGCCGAAATTATAAGGAGCATTGTCTTCAAGATCGATCATCGGACCTTCGGCAATGGTAAACAATCTTTCCACCAGATTCTTGAGTTCTCGAACATTTCCGGGCCAATGATATGCGGTTAACGCCTTAACCGCTTTTTCCGAAAAAATCTTTAAAGGTTTCCCGGTTTTGCCGGCGTTCAATTCCAAATAATGATCCAGTAGCAAAGGAATATCATCCCTTCTCTCTCTCAAAGGCGGCAGCTGTATGGGGAAAACATTCAGCCGATAATAGAGATCCTCACGAAATTTATTTATTGAAATCAAATCGTTAATGTCTTTGTTCGACGCCGCGACAAATCTGACATCGATTTTGATAACCTTTGAACTGCCGAGTCTTTCAAACTCTTTTTCCTGGATGATCCTTAAAAGTTTTGCCTGCATATTCACATCAAGGGAATCGATGTCATCCAAAAAAACGGTTCCGCTGTCGGCAAGCTCCAGCTTTCCGATACTGGTATTGCTCGCGCCTGTAAAAGCGCCTCTATTGTGGCCAAAAATTTTGCTCTCCATCAATGTGGCGGGTATGGCCGCACAATTGACCACCACAAACGGCTGGTTCTTTCTATGGCTGAGATTGTGAATGGCCCTTGCGGCCAGTTCCTTTCCGGTACCGCTTTCACCTTGTATGAGCACGGTCCCGTCACTCCGGGCTATCGTGGAAATTAACTCAAAAATTTTTCTCATTTTTTTGTTGTTACCCACCATTTTTTCAAATGGGTGGCACCGTTCCAATTCATTCCTGAGATACGTTACCTCCTTAACAAGGCTTTGTTTTTCCAAGGCACGCCGAATGACCGTTAAGACCTCATCCACTGCAAAAGGTTTAATAATATATTCATAGGCTCCCAGTTTAATCGCCTGAACCGCCGTTTGGATTTCATTGACGGCGGTGACCATGATGATTGCCGAATTCGGATCTGTCTCTACCAGTCCTGCAAGTAAATCCAGTCCGTTAACGTCCGGAAGCAGAATATCGAGAAGAATCAGATCTATCGAATTTTTCTTGAAAATATCCATCGCTTCCTGGCCTGTTCCGGCGAGAAGCACGTGATAATCATCTTTTAAGACCATGTTAAATGACTCACGGACCCCGTTTTCATCATCGACAACAAGAATCGTACTCTTTTTTTTCATACGCAATAATCCCCAAAAGGCTCAACAGGTTTCCCCAGACTATTCGTGTTGTGTTCCGACATAAAGCAATCTGCATGCCAAGTTGAGCTTACCCGTCGATTCCGGCGGTTAAAAGTGCATGAAATCTCATCTTGACGATAAATAAATCCCCTTCAATTGAAGGCCATTCATCCGGCGCCAGGTTGGAAATGCACAGAAAATTGTGCAGTCGTGCACAGTTTTCTGTGCATTTTGAAAATTAGACAATGCCGATATATATCATTTTCGGAATCCGTTGAATATATTCATCTTCGCCACTCCAATAATTTCAGATAAAATTATAGTTAAAATAACAAGTTACAATAGGACTTGCAAATGTTTTAAGTTAAACCTTTTTATTTTTAAATTTCTTACCCGCAAATATACCATTGGCATACTTTTTGAGTTACCATTCATTGGATCGATGGGCATCATGATAAACGCTACCTGAATGTTTAGCTCAAAATATCGATGAAATCTATTGATTGCCTTTCTCTTTGCGCCTTCAATTCCACCTGGATGGTATCTGTTCTTTCTGAATCATGCGTATACCAATTCATATCCCCTGTTGATCCAAATTCATATAGAAGCAATCTCAAAATGAGGATTTTCGGTCGAGATCAAGGCGAGGCCGAGGATCAACCCGCAGGCATACTCAAGTATATCGAGGACTTGAGTCGATGGCTCAACACCGATATCGGACGAAAAGACTTTTTTGAGATGGTTTCTGGTGTTCGTGTCACCTCATACCAGCTAACGCCATATCTTCCGAACGTTTTATTTGTACGGGAATTTTACGATCCCGTCAAAAGTCTTTTGCAAGCGATACGGGATCAATGGGAGACCCGGCGTTTCAATGCGTGAAAGGAGATATTGCCATGAATTTCAGCTTAAGCTCTTTTTTGCAATGGCGGTTTAACTTTGTCATATACAAGGTTCTTGGATGGAAAATCATTCTCATTTACATCAGCATCCTGGGCAGACTCTATTTTTTCTTTAACAGAAAAGAAAAATGGCGGATTAAAAAGACTGTCAATACTGTTTTTGTCGATCAAAAGCATCCGGTTGAAATCAAATCTTTAACCAAGAATGTATTTCGGGGGATCGTGTACCATTACTATGAAAAATTTGTTAATGCCTTTGCTACCCCTGAAACATTGAAAACCTTCCTGAGCACACATGTGGACGGCATCAATATGAAATCACTGGAGGATGGGCTGGCCAAAGGCAACGGTGTGCTACTGGTTACGGGACATTATGGCGGGATCGAGTTTATCCCGGCCTTTCTTGGCGCGAACCACTATCCGGTAACCATTGTCGCAAAGTTTTCATCAGAGAATCTTCGCAAACTCTGCTCTCATCAGGCAGACAATTTTTCAGTGAAAGTGATTGATGGGGACCACACCCCCAATATCGTCAAGGCCATTTTTACCGACCTCAGAAAAAATCGAATCGTCATCACGCAGTGTGACGAAATCGATGAATGGAAACCGTGCCGTCAACGAAGAATTCACTTTTTGGGCCGGAAGATTCATCTGGACAGAACCATCAATATTTTATCAAAACGATGTGGGTCCGCGGTAGTTTTTGGTGTTATGCACAGAAATCAACAACACCGGTATCAATTTATATTAACGTCATGGGAAGAAATGGCCGCCCGTTTACAACGATCCATAGATACGTCTGTTGGAGAGGTCGTATTGAAATTTATGGAAAATTACATATACAAACACCCCGAAGAATGGTATCAGTGGAAGAAATACCCGGCGTTGGATTTATTCGCTTGCTCAGGCGACAAGGCAAAAGCGCCGTCACCCCTTCCCGTTCTTGAACCTTCAGTTGTGTAATGTTGAGGAATTTTCAAGGGAAG
The DNA here is from genome assembly GCA_963778575.1 of uncultured delta proteobacterium. Taxonomy (GTDB): domain Bacteria; phylum Desulfobacterota; class Desulfobacteria; order Desulfobacterales; family UBA11574; genus UBA11574. The sequence goes on from CAVZUV010000017.1 coordinate 155,849, forward strand.
CCGCAATGATTTTATTTATTGAACCGATTTCAAAAAACACAGGAATGTATGTGCCTGCCTATCCATTGCCCGTGATGGAGATTGCCAGCTTTGTCAAATTTAACCTGCCGGATGTAGACATCAAGGTTGTCTCCATGGCCATGGACTACGGACTGCCCTTGAGTAAAAACGGAAAGGAAGAAATTTTAAAGCAATTTTTTAATGATCTTTCCAAAATCAACCCCAAAGGAATCGGTATTTCATGTACGGCGATCTCTCAGGCAGAAGAAGTTATCAATCTTTGTGATCTTATCAAGGCTTATGATCCGAACATCTTCATTTTTTTAGGAGGATACTTCCCAACCTTATATTATGAAGAAATATTTTCAAGAACGTCTTCCGTTGATATGATTGTAATCGGTGAAGGAGAGGTACCTGCTCTCAAAATCGCAGCACTTCTGGATAAAGGCAAAAACCCCATCAAAAACAATATCCCTAATTCGGCTTGGGAAGATACGGAGAAAATCCATCTAACCAAAAAAGGAAAACCGTTTGATCTCAGCAGAAAAGCACCTTTAAACACAGAGTTATTGCTTCATCGGGCCCGGTACGATATTCTGCCATACGCCTTCAGCAGAGGATGTCCCTATAAATGTAATTTTTGTATGGAAGAATCCATGCGACCATTCAGAAAGGAAGTTCCTGACGATATCATCCGTCTTGATCTGAATAATTTAGTCGCGCAAACCAATGCGCATACCTTGCTGGTCAGTGATGCGCTGTTCAAGTCATTCGATGTCTTCCCCCTGCTTCGATCATTGGGTTTGAAAGTGAACTTTGAAACCCGTTGCGATGTCCTTGATCCTTCCATCATTCCCAAAATATCGGATGTTTGTGGCGCTTTGGCCCTTGGCTTCGAATCGGCCAGCTATAATACATTAAAACGAATGAACAAGGTCAAAGACAGATCCCATTATGAAAAATATATTTCAAATACCATGGCCATATTCAAAGAAGCTGTCGATAATGAAATTCCTTTAATGGTGTTTATGATCGCCGGGTATCCGGGGGACACGGAAGAAGATCTTAAAGAGAGCCTTTTGTTTGCTCAAAATCTGTCTAAAAACAAAGGCCCGGCCGGACATGTTTTTAAAATCGGGGAATGCAGAGTTTACCCAAAAACAAAAATCTATGACCTTGCACAATCTCTTCCGGATGTTGTTTTTGATGATGACGGTGTTTTTGGACAGAATATCGTCCGACAGCCGTCTAAAAATTTTGACTTTGACACCGTCTTATCCTATATGAAAAAAATCTATAATTTATCCAATCCCACCGAGAAATTGCAGGGTATTCTTTTAAATATTATGCCCTTTTTTCGATTGCCCGCCCATGCATTAGAAGATGATTTGATTCCGGATACCTGTTTCAATGGAAAGGGTAGAGAGATATTCAGCATACAAAGTGAAAGTCTTGCCGCTTTCAGGCCATTGGCACCCAAATTAACAGACAAATACTCAAATTTGATGTCGGACCAGCGAAGCGTGAGAGATCTGTCGCTTTAGTCCTGGCAGTTTGAGACCTTTGAAAAATGATAAATCCTGCCACTTAATGACCGATTATTTGCCATGAAAAAAGAAGTCAGCTGTATTAACACCAGGGCCGTTCTGGATTATATCAAGGAACATTATCATAACGACTATTCCGGTGTTTTTAAAAACCTTGACAGCGAAATTGATGCCCTGCCGAATCCGGAAGGTTTTCTAAAAGATCCCAACAACTGGATATCCTGCGCCGTGGCCGTCAAAATATATGAACGGGCGAGACTGCTTCTCGGCGATCATCTGGCTGCGTACAAAATCGCTCAATACGCTGTTGAAAAAGCCAAATTGGGGTATGCTCAGAGAATCATCGTCAGGGCTTTCGGGTCCCCGATAAAAGCGCTTAAACATGCACAAAAGATCAATGACAAATGGAATCGGAATAAAAAAGTCGAAATTGTGGAATTAATAAAGAACGAGGCGGTTCTTCGCCTGCATTGGAACCAAAACATGGATGTCTCCAAAGATTTGTGTCTTATGAATCAGGGCACGTACGTGTATATACCGATCATTTGGGGTGGCAAACCGCTCTCACTGGAAGAAAAATGCTGCTATTTTGAAGGCGCCCGTTATTGTGAGTATCATTTGAAGTGGTCTCCAAAGAACTGGATTTATGAAAATTTTTCCAGAATTTTCAGGACAAAATCCGTTCTTATGGAATCCATCAAGGAAATGGAGGAGGACAAGAAACTTATTGAAGAAAAATACGAAGAGGTCAATCGTCTTAATCTGAAGTTGAATTATAAAATCAAACAACTGACGGCCATCCATGAGACTGGCAAAGCCATTCTCTCGGTGCTGGATCTGAATCAACTGCTGACCGTCATCATGAACATTTTATCCAATGTCTGCCGGATCAACCGTGCGGTCATCATGCTCGTGAATGAAAATGAAAATCGCCTGGAATATATTCACGGTAAAGGATTTAAGGGGAAGATCCCGGAAGCGATAAGAAATTATAAAGTATCTCTCGATCGTTTAAGCAACATCCTGGTTAGAGTCACCAATACCGGACGACCGGAGTATGTTCCGGAAGTCAAGAGTTCAAGTCTGAGAAAAGAAAATATCATATTAACATACGGAAAACCCATATCGGTCTTTGTCGTCCCTTTGATCACCCGTTCAAAAGTAATCGGCGTTATTGCAACGGATGGAGCGAATCACAAAGGAATCCCAAAAGAGACACGGGAAACATTGGAGGTCTTTTCACCACAGATCGCCATCGCCATTGAAAATGCAAGACTTTACAGCCGGCTTGAAAAGCAGATGCGCGAACTGAAAGAATCTCATTCTCTTTTGAGCAGATCCGAAAAATTCTCATTCCTCGGCAATCTGGCGGCAAGACTGGCCCATGAAATTAAAAATCCCATGACCGCCATCGGAACATTTATACAGATGATTCCCCAGAAATACGATGATGCTGAATTTCGGGAAAAATTTCATGACATTGCATTGGAAGAAACCGCTCGAATTAACAATCTCATCACTGAATTATTGGATCTGGTCAAGAAAAAAGAATCCAACTTCAAACTCAATGACCTTCATGAACTTATCGATAAAATGATTCTTCTGATTTCACCCCAGAGTCATGCCAAGAGAATTGATATTCTCCGCCGATTCGATCCCGCTATCCATGGGGTCTGGATGGACGGCGACAAGATGAAGGAGGTTATTTTGAATCTTCTTTCTAATGCAGTGGAATTTACGCCTGAAGGCGGAATCATCGAAATTTTTACAAAACACATTAAAGAACCGGGAAAACCCGCTGCAATTCATGTTGAAATCAAAGATAATGGCCCCGGCATTCCTCAATCCATGATCAATAATGTTTTCGATCCTTATTTCACAACCAAACATAAAAGCAGCATGCATAGCGGAACCGGCCTCGGGCTGTTTATCGCCTATCAAAATATGCAGGATCATCAAGGATCCATAGAAATCAATAGCCAAGTTAATGAGGGATCCGTATTCAAGATCATCCTTCCTGATAAAAGTTAATGAATATTCACAGCATCCGTATATATTCCGTCAAGCTCCCTTTTTCACTTTCTTTTTCCCATGCGCTCAGAAAAAGGTCTTCGGTAAACAACGTCATTGTGGAAGTTATCGGAGAACAAGGGGAAATTAAAGGATACGGTGAGGGCGCACCCAGAACTTTTGTCACCGGAGAAACGCAGAAAAGCGCTGTCCAAACGATACATTGCCTTGTCCGGCACAATCATTTTCCCTGGGTTATAAAAGACATTGGAGAACTCTGGAATTTTATCGACAGCATCGGCGATGACAAAATACATAACGCGGCCGTCTGTGCGCTCGAGACGGGGTTGCTCGACGCTTTCGGGAAATATAACGGAATGAACCTGATCGACTGCTTTCCCGATGATTTCAGGACAAACAAGATTTATTACGGCATCGCCTTTCCTCTGGCCGGGAGAAAAACTTTGACTAAACTGTGTTGTCAAGCTCAGAAAATAAAAATTAGAAAGCTGAAACTCAAGCTCGGAAAAGATTTGGTGCAAAATACAGAAATGCTTGACGCCGTTCACACGGTATTTGGAGATGATTATGATCTTAAAGTCGATGTCAACGGCGTGTGGAACCGTGAACTGGCATTGAAGCATGAAGCGTTATTGATGAAATACAACGTCAAGGTCGTTGAACAGCCGATGGCGCCGGATGCTCCGGACCTTTCCGATTTTGCGCTCCGGATGAAGCAATCCGGTGTAATGCTGATGGCTGACGAATCTGCCTGTTCTTTGGATGATGTGAAAAAAATCATTAAGAACGGTCATTATCAAATGATTAATGTAAGACTGTCGAAATGCGGAGGAATGAGAAATTCCTTGAAAATGATTGAGTTCTTGAGACGCCGCGGGATTTCTTTTCAGATCGGATGTCACCTGGGTGAATCGGGCATACTTTCTGCAGCAGGAAGAATTTTATGTCTCTTATGCAACGATGCCGTGTATTATGACGGATCTTACGATGAGTACCTACTCGAAAAAAATGTAACCCTTGAAAACGTATCCTTTGGACCGCGCGGTGAGGCCCATCCGCTAAATGGTCCCGGACTGGGTGTCAACGTCGGCGAGCAAAACCTGTCCCGGTTGTCCCAAGGTCCTCCCGACGTCATCAAAAGTCCTCAACACAGCTTAAGGTAAAGGATCAAGGCCTTTCCAGATATTTTGTGAGCACGTGACCGAACAAAATCGTTCCCACTTCCAGAACTTTTTCATCAAGATCGAAATGAGGAGAATGGAGGCTGTGCTGAAAGCCTTTGCCGGGATCATGGCAGCCGAGCCCCACCATTGCACCGCCCCATTTCTGACAAAAATAAGCGAAATCCTCGGCGCCCATTCTGGGGAGCCCGCCGTGAACATTATCGGCGCCCAGTACCTCTTCGGCGCAGGCCGTAACATGCTTCACCAGTTCCGGATCATTGACCAGAACCGGATATCCTTCCGTGACGTTCAGTGCCGCCCGGATGCCGAATGATCCGGCGACGCCATCCACCATATCTTCAAGACGCTTGATCATCGCTTCACGAATATCGGGTCTCAAGGTGCGAAGGGTTCCCTCCAGAACAGCCTCTTCGGGGATGATGTTGGTTGCTGTTCCGGCGTGAAAACGCCCGATGGTAATTACCGCGCTCTCAAGAGGCGGAAGTTCTCGGCTGATCAGCGTTTGCAGTTGGGTAACGAGATGGGCTCCGGCAACAATGGGATCTTTGCAAAGATGCGGATGAGCGCCGTGACCGCCCTTGCCTTTCAAACGAATGATAAAACTGTCCGCGGCGGCATTGCTGACCTCCGGCGCCAGCCGAATATGTCCCCTCGGCAGCTCGGGATGCATATGCCCGGCAAAAGCGGCGCTTATGGGTTCGTTATCGAAAATTCCGGTATTCAACATGGCTCTGGCGCCGTCGCCGCCTTCTTCCGCAGGCTGAAATATAAAAATGATTTCACCGGAACCATTCTGAGGCCATCGATTTTCAATCAACCATCGGATGACACCCAGTGCAACGGTCATATGCCCGTCGTGTCCGCAGGCATGCATGAACCCCAAATTCCGGGATTTGTAGGGAACATCATTTTTTTCCTCCAGCGGCAGCGCATCCATATCCGCTCGGAATGCAATCAAATGTCCGGCGCGTTGTGCCCGCAATCTTGCCACCACGCCTGTTTGCCCTATACCCGATTGAAAAGGAACGTTGAGGGCGTCTAAAATCTCACAAATTTTAGCCGCGGTTTTCACTTCTTTGTAAGCCGGCTCCGGAGAACTGTGAAAAAAGCGACGCAACTCCACAAGCCAATTAAAAAAATCATCCGGCAATCTTGGCGACATGGTATACCTCCCGCAGCGAATTCATTCGAGTTGGAAATAAATTGTCTGGGACACTTTTTGCCACAAGATTATTGATAATATCACTTAACGCAAACTTGCAAAAAGTGCAATAATGAATAAGATAACAAGATAAAGACGTCGCTTCAAGCGGTTGATGACAGACTTTGCGATTCGATAATCTCAATGGAGCCAAAAAGGCTCAATTGGAGCAATCTACGAGGATCAGCAAAAATGATAAATGCTCTCGGCAACACCTCTGATTTTATCAACAAGGCTATGAGCAGGCTTTATGAAGAAAACGGTCGGGATCGTATATTTCCAAAGGGCGTTGCTAATTCTTCAACAGCCTCTGCCGTGCTCTTTTTGATCGGCATGTGCCGCCAAGAAAAAGATTTTCCCCTTACGCCCTGTTTGATTCTGAACAAACGATCTTTGAAAGTTAAACAGGCCGGAGACCTGTGCTGCCCCGGCGGAGGCATATCGTCCGGGATGGATGCCTTTTTATCCAAGTTTCTATATTTGCCCGGCTCTCCATTGACGCGATGGCCGTACTGGCAAACGTGGCACAAACATCGACGTCGCGAAGCCCAAAATCTGGCGCTTCTTTTGGCCACGTGTTTGCGGGAAGGCCTGGAGGAAATGCGCCTGAATCCTCTGGGAGTAAAATTTTTAGGGCCGCTTCCATCTCAGAAGCTCACCATGTTTCAACGGGTGATTTATCCGATGGTGTGCCGTTTGGGACGCCAAAAGCGGTTCATCACAAACCGGGAAGTGGATAAGATCGTTTATATTCCATTTAAAGACCTGTTGAATCCCGCTTACTATGCGCGATATCGGGTGAAGATTGAAACATCTTTAGAAAAGGAAAAGCATCCGGATATAAGAGACTTTCCCTGTTTTATTCATCACTTTGGAGATAACACTGAAGTGCTGTGGGGCGCTACATTCCGCATCACAATGGTTTTTCTTGAAATCGTTTTTAACTTCAAGCCGCCGGATATGGCATCGCTGCCAATTGTTTTCAGGTCCCTGGATAAAAGTTATCTCACCGGAAACGGGTAGCAATTTGTAACTTCTAAGAAAATGGCAGACGCCATATCACTTGAGTCACAAACGATTGATGATTTTTGATTTAATATTGTCTTAGATCCCGATTTATCAGGGAAACAAAAAAGGAGGTCTTTCCAGATGAAAAAGGAGATACTCGATCGCATTGAAATTATGCAAGGAGATATTACCGCTCTGCAACTCGACGCCATTGTCAACGCCGCCAATACAACCCTTTTAGGCGGCGGCGGTGTAGATGGTGCAATACACAGAGCCGCCGGGCCGGAGCTTTTAAACGAATGCCGCAATATCGGCGGATGTCCTACCGGTGAAGCGAGAATAACGAGAGCATACAATCTTCCGGCAAAGTACGTCATCCACACGGTCGGACCGATTTACCGGGGCAGGGATGACGACCGAAAGCTCCTTTCACGCTGTTATACGAACAGTCTGAAACTCGCTGTCAAAAATGATATTACTTCCATCGCGTTCCCTGCAATTAGTTGCGGCGCTTATGGCTACCCTGTCAAAGAAGCATGCCGAATCGCAATGGATACGACCTGTCAATTTCTGGAAACGAACCGCATGCTGAAAAAGGTCGTCTTTATCCTCTTTTCCGCCGACACCTATAATATCTACAAAGAATATCGAAAAGTTTTTGAGAATTAACAACGGTTATTTATGCGCAGTCTTTTCATGCGAAGTGGCCTGCGCAGTTTGTGAAACAGGCTCTTTCTTTTGGACATGCGACGTTGTTTGTTGAGGCGCCACGTATGCACTTTCTTTTTTGCCGATCTTCCATTGACTGCCTTGCTTCACCAAATAAAGTTGACCGTCAAAATTTATGGTTCCCGAAACCCTTACAATCGCCCGATTCCCCTCTTTTTTGACAACCGAATATTTTAATTTCGATGTATCGACGCTAACGTTGTTATCGAATGCGCACTGTTTTTTGACATATTTTTTGGCGACATCTTCAACACTGGCTTTGCCGCATGCAAAAAGCATCAGAACAGACAGCATCATACCCAGACAGGCAACTTTTTTCATTGAGCACCTCTTCAGTTTTAATGGTTGAAAAAAAAAATTATGCTGATAAATATATTCAGATTTCAAAAACGGACAATTAGCATCTCCATTTAAAGGGGTCAAGACCCTTTAAAAAGGAATTAACGTATTAACCAAAACTCAAAACCGGAGGAATCTTATGGAAAATCCCATTGAGAATTATTGGACAACCAGATTGGCGGAACTAAAAGACGCTTTGACGGAAAACAACTTTGACGTTTATATCGCGGAAAATCCGGATGAAGCCAAATCCATCGTGCTTGAAAAAATAATTCCCGAAATATCGCCTAAAAGCGTCTCGTGGGGCGGATCAATAACCTTTGTTGCCACCGGACTGTATGATGTTCTCAAAAGCGCCAGCGATCTCGAGGTGCTGGACACCTATGACAAAAATCTGTCCCCGGAAGAAAGCCTGGAACGCCGGCGGCGGGCCTTATTGGTCGATCTGTTTGTTACCGGAAGCAACGCTGTCACCGAGTCCGGTCAGCTTGTCAATCTGGATATGATCGGCAATCGGGTCGGCGCCATCACTTTTGGACCCAAACATGTGATTATTCTGGTCGGCCGCAACAAGATCGTCCCGGATCTGGAGAGCGCCTTGTTCCGTATTCAAAATTATGCAGCCCCGGTGAATACCATGCGACTTGACAAAAAAACACCCTGTGCCAAGACATCCTTTTGTGCAGATTGTAAAAGCCCTGATCGAATCTGCAACACCTGGACAATTACCGAAAAATCATTTCCCAAAAAAAGAGTGAAAATTGTCCTCATTAACAAAGATCTGGGATTTTAGGCGTGTTCGAGGAAAAAACGAATGAACCGGCTTACGCGTTGTTCAATTTTTCCGCCGATTGGTCTTTGTACATGTCATAATACTTAAAAACTTTTTCAATGTAATACTGGGTGGATTTATAAGGGGGGATGCCCTGATAATGCCGGACTTTTTGGCTCCCGGCATTGTACGCCGCCAGAGCCAGTTTGACGTCTCCGTCAAACCTTTTTACGAGCTGTTTGAAATATCGGATGCCGCCGCTGATATTTTGTTTGGGGTTAAAAATATCTTCCACACCAAGGGCCTCTGCGGTTGAAGGCATCAACTGCATCAGGCCCTTTGCCCCTCTTTTTGAAATGGCTTTGGGGTTGTATCCGGACTCGGCCATGATAATTGCTTTTACAAGGCAGGGATCGATTTTATACCGTTTGGCTTCCTGAAGTATGATGAGATGAAACAAGCGACCTTTTTTATGTTTGTAATTGGACGGCGTATTGTAGACCATGGAATTCGAATCCCCGCCTTCCGAGGATTGGAGGTCTGCGAGTTGTGAAATATCGAGAGAGCTTCCTATCACCTGAACGCCGCTCTGCCGACTATATGTCCGGAGATAGGATATGCCTAAAACCAGCGCGAAAATAAAGAAAAAACGAATTGTAACTACAGCCAGTATTTGTCCGGAGATGTTTTTTTCCATTAGAATAGGGATTTCAACTTTAAAAACTGCTGTATTTGCTTCAAAAATCTCGAAATGAAATATCCAGTCACACTTGCCGCTTTAATTAACTTAATAATATAAGATTAGGATGGGGATATGTCAAGTAAAAAAAAACCAGTATATTGTGTTCCAAATTAAAAAGACCACAATATATTGCGGTTGAGTCATACCAATCATTCAACAAAACATTCAACAAAACAGGCATATTATCCTAGAAAAACACACTTTTTTAACCTCGCGGATTTTCTTTTGCAAAAATAAACATGGAAGCGAAACGTGAGTATCAATGGATCAAGGTTCTTAACCTGTTTAGATTCATTTTATCGGCGTCGAAACCGTCTTTATGCTTTGGGGTTTCAATAATCTTCGGAACATCTTTAAGCCGTTTGTCGTTCATCAACAATTTAAACATGTTCATGCCGATATATCCCTCTCCAATATGCTCGTGCCGGTCAACCCGCGAACCCAACGCTTTTTTTGAATCATTCAAATGGATCGCAAAGAGGTTTTTTATGCCAATGATATCATCGAATGCATCAATGGTTTTCCCATAAGATGCTTTTGTGCGGATATCATAACCGGCCGCAAAGATATGGGAGGTATCCAGGCAGATCCCGCATCGATTTTTATTTTCAATTTTATCTATAATTGATCCCAGTTGTTCAAAGGTATGACCGATTCCGGAACCTTGACCGGCAGTGGTTTCAAAAAGAAGCCGCGTTTTTGAGCCGGGTGTTTGGGCGAATACGTCATTGACGCCGGCAGCAATTTTATCGATCCCTATTTTTTCCCCCTTGCCCATATGCGCCCCGGGATGAAGGACCATAAAAGGAATGTCCAGCATGGATGATCGGATCATCTCGTTTACCAGCGCATGGCATGACATCTTGCGCTTTTTACTGTCAGATGTTGCCAGGTTGATGAGGTAAGCGGTATGCGAAACAATTTCAGTAATCCCCGTGTCTTTTCGGGCTTGATCGAAACGATGGATTTCGTCCTGGGTCAGGGTTCGTTCCTTCCAGGTGGCGGCGTTTTTTGTAAATATCTGAAGCGCGGTACATCCGTATGCTTTTGCCGCATAAAGCGCATGGTGCAGTCCTTTTGCGATTGAAAAATGGGCCCCGAGAAGGGAGGCGCTGCCGGGTTTCATGATTTTCTGGGCTTTTTTACGCAAATTCGGATAAGACCTTGATAAAGAATTTCGTGTGTTAAAAAATATTCCTTGCTTTAAAAACTGATCTGCGGTTTATTACAAATTTGTAAATTTTATTTCAAGGACATCTGCTCAAAATGAAATTCGTCGAAGACATCCCGTTGCTCTACCAAATCAGCGAAGCGCTCAATGAACACCTGGATCTTAAAAAATCTTTATATCAGGTCTTGGAAATTCTTTCCAATTCCATGAATATGGTGCGCGGCACCGTGACCATTTTGCACCCTATAAGCAACGAAATCCACATCGAAGTGGCCCACGGCATTTCCCGAACGGCCATGGAACGGGTAAAATATAAGATAGGGGAAGGGATTACCGGCCGGGTGATCGAAACCGGCAAACCCATCACCATTCCCAAGATCAGCAATGAACCGTTATTTCTGAACCGGACCGCTGCCCGCAAAGCGGCTAAAGATCAAGAACTCTCATTTATCTGCGTTCCGATAAAAAAGGGAAACCATATTATCGGTTCACTCAGTGTCGATAAGCCGTATGACCCGTCTTACGCCTTGAACGACGGCGAAAAGCTGTTATCCGTGGTGGCGACCATGGTGGCCAGGCATGTCATCAACCTGGAAACGATCCGTTTGGAAAAAAAGCGGCTCAGTGAAGAGAATGTCCGGTTGAAAAATGAACTCGAGACAAAATACCACATCACGAATATCATCGGCAACAGCAATAAAATGCGGGAAGTTTTCCAGATGGTTTCTCAGGTGTCAAAAAGCAATGCCACGGTATTGATTCGGGGCGAAAGCGGCACCGGGAAAGAACTCGTCGCCAATTCCATCCACTATAACAGCCTCAGAGGCAAAAACAGATTTGTCAAAGTCAACTGTTCGGCCCTTCCCTCAAACCTGATTGAAAGTGAACTCTTCGGCCATGAAAAAGGTTCATTTACAGGGGCTATCAATCTAAAAATCGGCAAATTCGAGATGGCCAACAAGGGCTCCATCTTCCTCGATGAAATCGGATCCGTCAGTGGCAGCGTTCAGGTCAAACTGCTGCGCGTTCTGCAGGAAAAAGAATTTGAACGTGTGGGCGGGCACAAAACCATAAAAGCGGATGTCCGCATTGTCGCGGCCACCAACAAGAATCTTGAGCAGGCCGTCGAAGATGAAAGTTTCAGAGGAGATCTTTACTATCGTCTGAACGTGTTTCCGATTTACATGCCCCCGTTAAGAGAGAGAAAAACAGATATTCTGCTGTTGGCCGACCATTTTTTGGAAAAATACGCCGCAGAAAATCATAAGGACATCCGCCGGTTTTCAACGCCCGCCATCGACATGCTCATGGATTATCATTGGCCGGGAAACGTCAGGGAGCTCGAAAACTGCATCGAACGCGCCGTGCTGTTGTGTGAGGAAGGCGTCATTCACAGCTATCATCTTCCCCCTACCCTCCAAACCGGAACTGAAACCGATACCCTGCCGTCGCTTTCTCTTGAAGATGCGGTGATGAATCTTGAGAGAGAGATGATCATCGACGCACTGAAAAATACCCGGGGCAACACCACCATCGCCGCCAAAATTCTAAAAACAACGGTCAGAAAATTCGCCTATAAAGCCCAAAAATACGGCGTAGACTATCGTCACTATCGGTAAGACCCTAAATGAGCGTAAACAAAATCGAGAATGATCATAATATAATAATTTCAATGAGTAATCTGATTATTTGAACAATTTTTAATATCTCTATTGATATTTTTTCGACTCATGATGGGTTTATCTCATAAATCATATTTTTTCAATGCGATGCAAAAAAGACCCAACATTCCAGTATTCCATTATTCCATCAGCTTTTGAATAAAAAGCGCAATACTTTCCTTATTTACCGGTCGTGTTGATATTTAAAATGAAATCTCAGATAATCCCGAAGCCATTTTCTGTAATAAACCCTAACTTTGCAAAAGTTTGTGATGCCGTAGATCTGAGGCGTCCAAGGGTGAAGCCCCGCTAATATAGCGGGGTAAACTTCCGTCGCCTACCGCGAATCCTTGGCAACAAAGGAGATACGTTACCATGAGCTTTCCTAATGGTAAAAGATATGTCAATTGTGACAAGGACTTATGGAATTTACCTGGAGTTAAGACCGAGATTTATTATAGATAATGCGTAAAATTTCAGAAAGTTATACAAAAACTATCTACTAACTGGTTATATTCAACAAGAACCTAAGATGAGAGGAGTCATACATTGTCGAGTATCTCAACCGCCTTTCCGATTTGGCTTACCGAATGGATGGAATCACAAAGAATTACCCTGTGGGGTGCGGCAGATCTTCGAAATTTTTCCACACCTTTGGACCAGGCAGGGGAAAAATTTCCGTTCGCTATTTCATTTGCGCTTCCTATGCAACCCGGAATAATGCTCAGTATCCTGAACGGGCCTAACCGAAAATACGCTGATGAGTATGCCGGAGTAAACAAACGTATCAACGCGTTATCAACAACCCTGGCGGCTGAAATCAGAGAGAAGGGTTTTCAATCCGAACCGTTAGCCGCATCGGCACGAACAGATATGGCTAACATCAAGGGAGACTTCCCGCACAAGACTGCTGCAACAAGAGCTGGGCTGGGCTGGATAGGGCGTCATTGTCAGCTCATTACACGCCCGTTCGGATCATGGGTCCGATTGGGAACTGTCTTCACTGATATTGAACTTCCGTGCGGACCGGCAATAAAAAAAAATTTTTGCGGTCTTTGTATGAGTTGTGTGGAAGCCTGCCCTGCAAAAGCTTTGAAAGGCAGTAAATGGTATCCGGGATTGCCTCGTGAGGAAATATTGGATGTGCGAACATGTGATGAATGGAAAAAGAAACATTACTTTCAGTATCACAAAGGGCACATTTGCGGAATCTGTTCGGCAGTGTGTCCTTACGGACTGAAAGTAATGAAAAAATTTGGATAGGGTATGAAATCTGGATATAACCCAGCACTGTACTCGGACCAAAAGGATTCCGGTCGCTTCGCTCCCTACACCTTTTCGGTCGGTGAGCTTAGGGTTCGGTAATGATGGTTTCCGAGCGTCTGGCATGCGAATAACAAGGGAGGCAAAATGAATACAACAATCGAGCTGAGCTTTTATCCACTTCAAGAACATTATCGCGAGCTAATTAAGGATTTCATTCGAAAGTTGAAAGAATATAAAGATCTGCAGATTACTGTCGGCGCTACCTCGACAGTTATGATTGGTGAGCACACCCAAGTGATAAACTGTATGAAGGAAATGATGGAGTGGAGCTACACAAATCAAGGCAAAGCCGTCTTTGTAGCAAAGATTATTTTGGATTATGACCCATCTTGATGAGGCTTCAGCCATATTCATGACCGATGTTTCGTTCGGAATCTTTCCCTGGACGGGGGGCGGAAGGCAGGGAACAGATGTCCCCGGTTAAATTCGCTGCGCTCGTCTTCTTCGAAGAATTTTATGGGGCCCCGACCGATATGAACAAGCCGTAAGGTACGATTCCTAAAATTGCCGGGTTTTCACAATCCTGTTTGATCCTTTGACCTGTTTTTGATACATTAATAGCGCATTCAATCGGCATTCCGATGCAATCCGACCGGATGCCCAACAGCCGCTGAATCGGAGACAGAACGCGTGCAGGTGCGTACCGAAAATTTCATGCCTTTTATTTCCTGGCTGCGCGGATACAAACTGCGTTTCCTGAGGCCCGATTTGCTGGCCGGCTTGACGGTAGCGGTGATGACCATCCCCCAATCCATGGCTTATGCCCTGATTGCCGGCCTGCCGGTACAATATGGCTTATATGCTTCTATCGTACCGACGATCGTCGGCTGTTTGTGGGGCAGTTCTGCGCATCTGATCTCCGGCCCCACCACCACTGTCTCGCTTGTGGTATTCAGCGTGCTAAGCGCCCTGGCCGTACCGAACAGTATCAGTTATATTCAACTGGCTTTGTTCCTGTCGTTACTGGTCGGCCTGGTCAAGATGCTTATGGGATTCGCACGTCTGGGAACTTTGTTGAACTTTGTTTCCCATGCCGTATTGATCGGCTACATGGCCGGCGCCGCCGTATTGATCGCCTGCAACCAGCTTTCCGGTCTGCTTGGGCTTCATCAGGGTCATCACAGCGCTATGTTCTATCAGAATATATGGGATATCATCAGCCGCATACATCAGATCAACTGGATCACACTGATGCTCGGCTTACTGACCATGGGCGTAATCATCAGCCTCCATAAACTGAAGCCCGCTTTGCCAGGTCCGCTGATTGCCCTGGCGCTCGCGGGGGTGATTGTCTCCCTGTTCCATCTGGAACATCATGGCGTGGCGGTGGTCGGAGACTTTCCGCGCGGTTTGCCGCCGTTGCACCTGCCGGGTATGGAAGAGATCAAGCAGACCTTCCGCCTGGCGCCCGGAGCCTTTGCCATCGCGATTCTCGGTCTGGTGGAGGCCGTCTCAATCGCCAAATCCATCGCCGCAGAGAGCCGACAGCGCCTGAATATCAACCGGGAATTCGTCGGTCAGGGACTGGCCAACGTTTCCGCCTGCCTGTTCAGCGGCTATCCCGGCAGCGGTTCGTTCGTTCGCTCGGCGCTCAATTTCAGCGCGGGCGGTAAAACGCCGCTAAGCGGAATCATTTCCGGTGTGGCGGTTGCGGCGATGGTTCTTCTGGCGGCCCCCCTGGCGGGCAAGCTCCCCATGTCGGCCCTGGCCGGGGTATTGATGGTCGTTTCATATGGGATGATTCGCAAGCGTGATATTGTCCGCACCATTAAAGCCACTCGGGGCGATGCCGCCGTGCTGACGGTTACTTTTCTGTCGACCTTGCTGCTGAACATCGAATTCGCCATATATGTCGGCGTGCTGCTGTCAATCGGTCTGCACCTGGCCGCCGTTTCCCACCCACGCATCCATTCCATGGTGCCCGATCTGAATACTGGGAAAATGGTCGGATCGGGGCGATGGCGAAACGTGCTGCCAAATGGAAATCGTCTTCATCGAGGGATCCATCTTCTTCGGCTCGGCTGATTTCGTGATGGGCGACCTGCAACGACGCTTACGCAACCATCCGGGAATGGCGAATCTTCTGATCCGCATGCACAAGGTCAATACGATGGATGCCAGCGGCGTGAACATCCTGGAGATTTTGCTGGAAGAAATTCAACTGCGTGGCGGAGGGCTTTTTCTGGCCGGTATCAATCACCGCGTTTTCAAGGTACTGAAAAATTCCGGACTCCTGAATGAGGTCGGTGTGACACACATTCACACTACCACGGGAGCGGCCATACGCAAAGCCATGCGCGATTATTTCTACCCCGACATATGCGCCGCTTGCCCCGTATCTGTGTTTCGGGAATGCCCGCAACTTAAACGCGGCAACTGGGAGATCTTCGGCCAAGGCGTTCAGCCGCCCAGGCGCTCTTTGGAAGAATACCCCGGCCCGAAGACGATCGATGCTTCGGAAAATACCGCGCCCACGGCGGACACCCGAAATGAAAAAGGAGAACATGGTACATGACCAGGCTGCTCGTCTATACTGATGGAAAACCGGACGCCCTCCGCGCCCTGCACTTCGCCGCGAAACTCAAAAGGCGCTTGAACGCTGAATTGAGCGTCATTACCGTACGCTCCGGCACCCATGCCGCGGAAGAACCGCCGCCCGTCGGCGTCAAGCTGACCGCCGATCAACGTACCGAACTGCCGCATGGGTTGCAGATTTTGCTCCATGCGGCGTCAGTGTTGGTCGATGAGGCCGTGCTGACGCCGATCGATACGATCAAGATCCGCGATATCCCCCAGGGGTACATGTTTTTTTGCGACGGTGCGCTTGATGAACGCATTGCCTTTTATGTATGCTTCGGCCATTTCGTCGAGGCGATTAACAAGGAAGTGGAAGAACACGGCTATAGCCTGCTGATCGTCGCTCCACCTCGCCGCGGCAGATTAGGGCACCTGGTGGCCGGCAACACCACACGCGAGCTGGCGCTGGATTTAGACACATCACTTCTGGTGGTGCACGGTGGCGGACCGGACAGCCGTTTCCTCATCTGCGCGGACGGTTCGCCGTCCTCCCGCCGAACTTTTTCCGATGCTGAAGCAATTGCTCCCAGCCATCCGACAGCCTGTCGACATTCTATACGTACGCCTGCCGGATGCCGAGCCTCAAATTGTCGCAGCGGCCGAAGCATGCCTGCAGGAGGCCGGGCAGTGGTTGTCAGGATGCCAAAAAATCGGCGCGGTCAATGTGCGCGAGAGCCGCAGCCGCGCGGATACGATTCTCGAAGCCGCCGGTGAAGCCTCCATCATCATGATGGGCGGCAGCCTGCGCCACGATGTCTACCGCCGCATGCTGGGCAGCCTGCCGATGCGGATTCTCGAGCGCACCCCATCCAGTGTCCTGATCGTCAAACAGCTTCCCGAAGGCGATCCCGACTTCATGAAAGCTCCGTTTTCCTGCGTGTGATTTTACATGTCGCCGCCTACGAAAAGAAAGTAGATATCTTTGCGGTGGCCGATTTTGATAACCAGAATCAATAGGATATCATCTTGAATCTTATAAATGATCCGATAAGCTCCGACCCGAATTTTGTGAAAGGGATTGTTTCCCTTCATCATTGTCTGTTGTCAATAGAGAACTTTAATCGAAATATTGAAACCTCATAACCATTGCATGAACGCTGGCTGAGATTCCGCTGCGCTTCATCTCAGCAGGATATGCCCCAGCGTTGGCGCTTCCCCGGAAAGGAGTTGAGATGAATGAGCCCTTCCTGACACGAATCGATCACCTCGTGTACGCGACCACCGACCTTGAAAAGAGCGTCGCCGATCTGGAGGCGCGTCTTGGCGTGCGTCCGGTTCCGGGCGGACAGCATCCGGGTCGCGGTACACGTAACGCTCTGATCGCGCTGTCTGACCGATCGTACCTCGAGGTAATCGGCCCGGACACGACGCAGGCAAAGACGGTCGGTCCGCGTTGGTTTCAAATAGACAGTCTTGATGCGCCGCGCCTCGTGACGTGGGCAGTCAAGGAAGCTGAATTGAACAAGCTCAGAGCGAAAGCCGAGGCCTGCGGCATTTGTCTTGGGCCGGTTGTCTCGGGCACTCGTCAGAGATCGGACGGTTCACGTCTTCGTTGGCGGTTCATGGATCCGGCGACTCTTGTCGCGGACGGCGTCGTTCCCTTCTTCATCGACTGGGGAGACAGTCCACATCCTGCGGCTTCGGCGCCGCCGGGGCCCGTGCTGGAATCGTTGCGTGCAGAGCACCCGGAGCCAACGGTAGTGATGCGTGCGCTCTCTGCAGTCGGCATCAACCTCCCGGTGGAGTCCGGACCCCGCCCGGCGTTGATCGCCACCTTGCGAACTGAAAGAGGACTTGTCGAACTGAGATGACCAAAGCGGACTGCCGCATACAAGACGACAGTACCCTCCAAGTTATATTTGGCACACCCCGGTTGAATAGTCTTCGCCCTCAGTTGACATATACTTCGCCCGGTTAAATATTATATGAAGATTTAACGGGGCAGGCATTTCAGAGGGCAAGAATATAGCAGAGTAAATCACCCATCGTTGCCATAAAAAAGAGTTACTTTTGGGACTTCGGAGACATAAACAAGTAAATAACCATTTCGGCAGGTTATTCGTAGCGTGTTGGGCAGCGTCGCAAGTAGGTGCAATATCAAAGCGCGGGGAGAACCGTTTTCAAATTGAAAAACAACAGCCCGCTGTTAAAGCAGCGGGCTGTTGCGATTCAGGAGGTGTTGCCGGAAATTTTTCGTTTCGAATCAGCTAATCGATCTCAAACGCTCTTTCTCCATGCAGCGTGTTATCCAGGCCTATAATTTCATCTTCCTTATCGACTCTCAGCCCTCCGGTGATGAACCGGGTCACATAAACCACAATGAGTGTTCCCACCGTCGTGTAAAGGATGGTCGCCACAATGGATACCGCCTGAACATAAAGTTGTTTGGGATTTCCAAAAAGTAATCCCTTACCCGCGGCATTGACGGACGGGTCGGCAAAAATGCCGGTTGCCAGTGCACCCCACATACCGCACATACCATGGACCCCGAATGCATCCAGAGAATCATCATAACCCATTTTATGTTTAAGAACGGTAACACTGAAAAAACCAAACATGCCTGCGACTACCCCAATCACCAACGAACCGGACAAATTCACAAATCCGGCCGCAGGTGTGATCGCTACCAATCCGGCAACAACCCCTGAGGCAATTCCCAGGACCGTCGGTTTTTTATTCACCCACCATTCGGCAAACATCCATGCCAGAGCAGCCACGGCCGCCGAAGTGTTGGTAACCAAAAACGCCGAAGCAGCCAAACCGTCTGCGGCCAGTTCGCTGCCGGCGTTGAAGCCGAACCAGCCGAACCACAAAAGGGCGGCGCCTAATGCGGTCAGGGAAATGCTGGACGGAAACATGGCCTCTTTGCCGTATCCGATTCGTTTCCCGAGGATCAGAGACAGTATCAGACCGGCCACACCGGCATTGATATGCACTACGGTGCCGCCGGCGAAATCAAGGGCACCCATTTTTGCCAGCCAACCGCCGCCCCAGACCCAGTGGGCGATGGGCGAATAAACAACTGTCAGCCACAGCACCGTAAAAACGATCCAGGATGAAAACTTCATGCGGTCGACAATGGAACCGAGGACCAGCGCCACGGTGATGGCGGCAAAGGTCATCTGAAAAACGACGAACACATAGGTGGGTATGGTTCCGGACACACTGTTTACACCGATCCCGCTTAAAAACAGATTTTCCAGCCCGCCGATGATACCAGCCTTATCCGGTCCAAAGGCCAGCGTATAGCCCCACATCATCCATATGACGCTTCCGAGACAATAGGCCACAAACGTCATGGCATAGGTGTTCAAAAGATTCTTGTACCTGGACATGCCGCCGTAAAAGAGCGCCAAGCCCGCCGGTGTCATCACCATGACCAAGGCGGTGGCGACAATCATCCAGGCGGTATCCCCGGTATTCAATGTACCGGCAGCAAAGGCTGAAGAAAACGGAAAAAGCAGACAAAACAAGAAAATGACATATCTCATCGGTTTCATTCGTAAGTATTTCTCCTTTCTTTAGTCTATTTTAAAACGGATTTGGTTAAATAGTTAAATCGTTGAATGGTTTTACCGATTTGCCCACTCGACCATTGGACGATTTGACCAAAATTCTAATTTAGGCTCACTAAGGCAATAGCTGTGCCATGCTGAAAGAAAAGTAAAATACATTTACTTTTCAGCATGTTAAAAGTATTTTCATATGTTTTTGCGACAACGGCTGCGCACATAACTGTAATAAAGTCAGAAAATTATTACAAAATTGTAATATTTATTGGAAAATTTGTAAAAAATCGAGATCGGCTGGAAATGAGATTTGCTGAAATTGATAGGAAATGGGCCGCGGCTTTACCATGGCATTATAATGGTCGATGGTGAAAAAAAGTGGCGCCCGCTGATAACGCCATTGTAACCAGTGGACGCGACTTATATATTTGCGTTGCTAAAAAGAGAGACTTGCAGTAACCCCTCCATATACAAAGTCTGAATCATGGCTGAAACTGGTACTTTTAATCAGATTATCAGCCTCGTTTGTTAAAGGAAATGAATATGCGATCAAGGGTTTTATGGTAAAATATTTTGCAACGGGAATCGTCAACCCAACTGAAACAAGTCCGTTGTGAAAGTCTCTGTATTTCTTGGTGGTGGGATTTAAGGCGTCGTCGACTTCAACGAAATCATCGTCATCGGAATAGTAGTACCCCACGGAACCTGCCAGATCCAGCGTAATCTTTTTCATCAATTCAATCGAATGAGAAATACCCAGAGAAATATACCACGACGGCAGGTGAGCGATTTCGCGATACACCGTCAGCGTAGGCGACAGCAATGTATCCAGCCCGGAGCTGAGATAAATCTCCTGAGAATCGTCGACCCCATCCAGTCCGTAATAAATATATCCCACGCCCGCATTGACCATCCCAAAACTTCTGCCGTAGGAAAGCGTCATGTCCGTTTCATTAAACTGCGCTTGACCGCGGGGGTCGCTGTAAACATCGGTATCCAGATTTCCCCAAAGGTTGAAGCTGACATCTTTATAGCCGACGGTGACCGAAGGCTGAATGACAGCACTGTCTTTACTGAGCTCATAACCACGCCATATATACTGACTGAAAACGCCGATATCGGCAGAAGCACTGGGTTTTTCTTCTTCTGCCGCCCAAACGTTAATCGAACTAAAAATAAGCATTAAAAATCCAATCACAGTTACTGCCGTCAGCTTGATGGTCCGATGTTTCATATAGGTTTCCTCCTGAGATTAACCAACAATTTTGTATTGAACACCCTGTAATTGTTCAGTGTTTGAGAAATACGTCCTTGTTAAGGGAGCTTCAGACAGGGTTAAATTCGAATTTTTTTCAGCCAAAACTAACCCTATCTAAAGCGATAAATTTTTAAGAACCTTACCGCTCGCCATAACTTCATTCTAGCTCTGTTCCACCGGTTGGCGAAGTAATTTTTCAGAAGCGGTGTTGGCCTTTGAGCAACCCGTGTCCCCCTGTGGTTCCCATTCCGCCGGCATGTGAAATCTCGAAATCCGGATAGGCAGTGCCGCCGTGTTCGACAAAGTCGAGTCCCTCGAGCTCTTCTTCCGGTGACACTCTCAGTCCTATGGTCACATCAATCAGCTTGAACAATAAAAATGCCGTGGGAAATACCCATAAAAAGCAGGCGGAAATTCCCAATAGTTGCATGCCGATGATTTTCAATGACGTGCCGCCGATGTTGAATATTCCGGCAGACAAGGTTCCCCAGGCCCCGCAGACGCCGTGTACTGAAATGGCGCCGACAGGGTCGTCGATCCGGATGCGGTCAAAAAAGAGGACGGCCAGCACGACAATGACACCGGCGATGGCGCCGATTATGATCGCACTCAAGGGGGTTACTGTCGCGCAGGGGCTGGTAATGGCCACCAGACCGGCCAGAGCGCCGTTCAGCGTCATGCCTGATTCGGGTTTGCCGAATTTAATCCACGCTGTGATCATCGCTAAAGTGGCACCGGCTGCGGCAGCCAGGTTGGTATTGACAAAAATCATGGCAATATCTTTGTTTGCGGCCGTCGTGGAACCGGGGTTGAAACCGAACCAGCCCAGCCAGAGGATAAATACACCCAGGGCCGCCAGCGGAATGTTGTGGCCTAAAATCGGTTTGATAGTTCCGTCTTTCGCGTATTTGCCGATACGCGGTCCCAATACAATGGTTCCGGCCAAGGATGCCCATCCGCCCACCGAATGGACGACCGTGGATCCTGCGAAAGTCAATAAAACCAAGGTGTTCAAGCCATCCGCCCCCCTTGTAAAGGCCGCCCCAGGCCCAGCTTCCGAATACCGGATAGATCAACAAGCTGATAACAACGCTGTAAATCAAGTATCCGATAAATTTCGTTCTTTCCGCCATGGCTCCGGAGACAATGGTTGCCGCCGTGGCGGCAAATACCACCTGGAACATCCAGAACGCCAGCACCCAAGGGTCACCACCAGGCTTGAAGTCGCTCAAGAAAAACCCGGTGGTCCCGAACCAGCCGGTCTTGGAAACACCGAACATCAGGCCGAACCCGATAGCCCAGAACGCAAGGCTCCCCATCGCAAAATCCATCATATTTTTCATCATAATATTGATGGCGTTTTTGGCCCGGGTAAATCCGGTTTCCACCATGGCGAACCCGGCCTGCATGAAAAATACCAGTGCCGCGGCAAGCAGCGTCCAAACGTAATCGGCATGGGTCTGGACCAAATCAATGGCTTCTTTGTTACTCAATACGGTCGGGACCTTGTCAGCGGCCCAGGCTCCGGTAACGCCGCATAGAACAAGTAATCCAGAAATGATAAATTTTTTCATAACGCTTTTACTCCTTTTCTTTGAAATAAAAATTTTAAATCCATAATAATTCCGGATGTTAAATGGCATCTTCTCCTCTTTCTCCGGTTCGGATGCGAACCGCTTCACTCACAGGAAGAACAAAGATTTTTCCGTCTCCGATCTTTCCGGTATTGGCTGATTTGGATATTGCCTCCACTACTTGATCCACCAGGGATGAATCGACAACCACATCAATTTTTATTTTGGGGATAAAATCGACCTGATATTCGGCGCCGCGATAAATCTCCTTATGACCACGCTGACGGCCAAACCCCTTGACCTCGTTAACGGTCATGCCGTTTATACCGATTTTGTTCAGCGCATCTTTAACGTCATCTAATTTGAACGGTTTAATAATGGCTTCAATTTTGTTCATTTGAACAGGCTCCTTTTCGATTGAAATTTTGCTGTTTTCCTTCCCGGGATTTTTCTTGATTGCAGAGCAAGGAGAATGCCAAATGTGCGAATAGCGGGCCACTAAAAGTCTATGTTATTGGATAAACAAGGGATTTTTTTTGATGAGGCAGGTATGTTGACATTAATCAAATCACATTAATGTTATTTGATTATATATTATTTACATTTATGTGATTAATAAATCGATAACATAACAAATATGTAATTTATTATGTTTTATGCCCGGCATTCATTTTTTAAGAGAATCTGCCTATCTGAGGTAGGTTAAAATCATACTTGCGATGTTAACTTCGACTGGACCCCTTCCAGTGTTGATTCGGCCAGGAGCGTCCGGGTATATGCCGTCGCTTCGCTTACGCTGAGATGGACGATCTGGTTCTGAACGGAGCGCAAAAAATGCGGATCAACACTAAAGGTTCTAAGCCCTGCTCCGATAAAAAAGGGGATAAATTCGGGTTCATGTCCCATTTCACCGCATACCGTCACCTCAATTTGAGCTTTAACGGCTGCCTGGATGATGAGGTGCAGGGATCTGAGAAGGGCGGGATGATGGGCCTGATAATAGGCCGCCACTTTTTCATTGCTTCTGTCCACCGCCAGCATATATTGAATAAGATCGTTGGTTCCGATGGAAAAAAAATCCGTTTCTTTGGCCAATTCATGGATAATACCCAACACCGCCGGCAGTTCGATCATCGCGCCGAGAGCGGGTGCGGGATGAAAGGGAAGATTCTGCCGTTCCAGATCAACCATGGCTTCTTCTACTGCTTGACGAGCCTTGCGAAACTCATCAATGGCGGAAATCATAGGAAATACGATTTTTAACTTTCCGGCGCCGACGCCGGCACCGGCTCTTAAGATCGCCCTTAGCTGTTGGAGAAATACGTCGCGGTGGTGCAGTGAAAAACGGATCGACCTGAGACCCAGTTCCGGATTGGCCTCTTTTGTGCCTGCCAAATACGGCAGTAACTTTTCACCACCGATATCCAGCGTACGGATAGTGACTTCCCGGCCGCCCATTTCATCACACAGTCGTTTGTAGACCAAATACTGCTCTTCTTCGGAGGGAAGGTTGGATCGCACCAAAAAGGGAAATTCGGTTCGATACAGCCCGATTCCCTCGACGTTGAGGTCTTTGGCCAGTTTTATTTCACTGAGCAGGTTGATATTGGCCAGCAGTTTAATCGTTTCGCCGTCGCGGGTTCTTGTTTGGGCAGATAGGGGATAGGTGGCCTTATCCTCAGCCTTTTGCGTATGGTTGCGGGTTTCAAAGCGTTGGATAATTGTTTCAGGGGGCCTGGCATAAATACTGCCGATATCCGCATCTAGGAGCATGGGTGTACCATCCGGAAGCTCCAGCAAATCGCTGCGTTCGGCAATCACCATGGGAATTTTCAAAGACCGGGCAATGATGGCGACGTGGGATGTCACCCCGCCGCTCACCAGAACTATTCCCTGGACATCTTCTGATGCCAACTTAAGCAAGTCAGATGGAAGAAGCTGCCCGACGATAACAATCCGGCCTTCAGCACGATCCGTGTCTTGTAATGCTTCTTTGCGAAGGTTTTTAAGCAGCCGCCGGGCCAGATCTTTGATGTCCTGGGCTTTCTCTCGGAGATAGGCGCTGGAAGCTGAAGAAAACAGAGTCATATAATGCCCGGCAACATCCCGAACCGCCCTGGGTACAGATACCCCTTGTTTTATTTTAGTCAGTATGGCATTCACAAAGCGGGCATCTTTGAGGATCATAAAGTGGGCTTCAAAAATTAAGGCCGCACTTTCCGGCAAACGTTGGTCCAGACGATCCTGCAACTCCTTGAGCTGCTGTTTGGTTGTTTCCAGTGCTTTAAGAAAACCTTGGGCTGTACTCACAAACTCCGAATCAGGCCGATGAGATAATAAGGACTCTCGATCGGCTTTCAACACCATAGCAGGAGCATAGGCAAATCCGTTCGAAGCAGTTTTAGCTTTTATAAAGCGGAATTTTTCCAGCAGATCGTCTTCCCGGAAGGGGACCGTCCGGTGGTTCTGGTCAATCATCAGACGGGCGTTTTCGATGGCTCCGGTTAACTGAGAAGCAATCGCTCGCATGGCCATTACGTCGATCTCGTCAAAATAACCGGGAAGTTCATGCTGCACGACCAGAACGCCGATTTTTTCATTTCCCCTGTGTATCGGGACTGCAAGAAACGATTCAAAGGGATCTTCGTCAGCCTCTTTAAAGTACTTGAAATCGGGATGGCGGCTGGCATGCCCTTCGCAAATGGGCTGTAGGGACTCAAAGGTTTTCCCCACAAGTCCTTCACCGGATTTCATTTTTACCCGGCCCACTGCGGATGGATTCAAACCCATTGTGGCTTGGAGCACCAACTCACGGGTAGTGTCATCATAAAGATAGATGGAGCCCACATCGGCATTAAGGTGGTGCGCCACCATCTCTACGGCTTGCTGAAGGAATCCCTGGACATCGGCACTTCCGATGATGAGATTGGCCAATTCTCCGATATCGCACAGCAGATTCAGGTGATCTCTGTTCTTTGATTTCATCGTTACATCGTTGTTACGGCTTTATTGTTCAGGTTTGGATACGAACGTCCTATAATTTCTTAATGGTTTAACCGACCCATTTGTAAATCGGCCATCCTGCTATTGGGAATGAACGCAATGAAATTTTTCATAAATTATTCTGAAAACCCGAATAAGTTTTTAAAAAAGACTCAAGATCTTTTCGAGCAAATTCCGCCGCATTCCATTTTTTTGAGGAGAGGCAATTCCGATATTCGGGCTTAATGGTATATGTTTCGGCGTTGAATATTTCTCCCTTTTCCGTTTCCGCCAAGATCGGGGTTCGCTGATACAGGTCGCCCTCGAATCCGTCCAACCGCCCAAGCGACAGTTCATCCACATCCAAGTAGACGATGCCTTCGGTGACCGCGTCTGGTAACGGAATAATTCCGGGATAAGATTCTCCTTCGACCGTATAACGGGCATATCCGCTGAGCAGCGCGTCGACAAAACGAAATTTGCGGGCCGTAACGGCATACATTACAGAAGAAATCATTAAAGTGCCGTAAACAAAGAGGTTCATATCCGGGATCTCCTTAAGGTTTATATACGCTTTCTCATTTATTACATTTTTGTTTCCTGCAATGCTGTTTTGTTCATGTACGGCAGCGCAAAAGATGTGCCCAGAGAAAAACCTGTTTTATTGTAATATAATTCCCGGCAAAATGGTAAAATATTATTCGATAAATTGTGAATCGAAAAAGCAACAGCCCACTGATACATCAGCGGGCTGTTGCAGGCGTGGAGGTAACTATATGTCGTAATACAGGAAAAACTCGTGCGGATGGGGCCGGAGTTTCACGTCATTGACCTCGTTCTCCGTCTTGTATTCAATCCACATATCAATAACATCCTGAGTAAAAACATCGCCTTTCTTCAGGAACTCCTGGTCTGCCTTTAATGCAGCCAATGCCTCTTCCAGAGATCCCGGCGCGGAAGGAATTTCCGCCAGCTCCTCGGGGGGAAGACCGTAGATGTCCTTATCCAGCGGTTCGCCCGGATCGATTTTGTTTTCGATACCGTCGATCACGGCCATCAGTATGGCGGAAAACGCCATATACCCGTTACATGAGGGGTCCGGGGTTCTGAACTCGATGCGTTTGGCTTTTGGAGAAGGAGAGTACATGGGAATCCGAACGGCCGCACTCCGGTTACGGCTGGAATATGCCAGGTTCACCGGGGCTTCAAAGCCGGGTACCAACCGCTTGTAAGAGTTGGTGGTCGGATTGGTAAAAGCGCACAGCGCAGAGCAGTGTTTGAGTATCCCGCCGATGGCATACAGGGTTTCCTGAGATACACCGGCATATTTGTCACCGGCAAAGAGGGGTTGGTCTCCTTTCCAAATGCTGCAATGGGTATGCATTCCGCTCCCGTTATCGTTGAACAGCGGCTTCGGCATAAACGTCACCGTCTTACCGTATTTACAAGCCACATTTTTCAGAACATATTTGAACCACACGAGCTGATCTCCCATTACAACCAGCGGTTTAAACCGCATGTCGATCTCTGCCTGACCGGCGGTGGCCACCTCATGATGCTGGCACTCGACCGCTATGCCCAGTTGCTCTAAAGTCAGGAGCATTTCGGTACGGATATCCTGAAGCTTGTCCATGGGCGGCACCGGAAAGTAACCTTGCTTGTGCCTGGGCTTGTACCCCAAATTGGGACACTCTTCCCGTCCGCTGTTCCAGATGCCTTCAATGGAATCGATGGCGTAAAATGCGTGGTTGTTTTCGGATGCAAAGCGGATGTCATCAAAAATAAAGAATTCGGCTTCCGGTCCAAAATAAGCCAAATCGCCGATTCCGGTGGTTTTGAGATATGCTTCTGCTTTTTTCGCAATATTTCGCGGATCCCGGGAATACGCCTCCAGGGTAATGGGATCGACAATGTTGCCGATCAAAACCAGGGTCGGCACTTCAAAGAAAGGGTCAATTTTTGCGGTGTCGGCGTCCGGAACCACCAGCATGTCGCTGGCATGGATAGGCTGCCATCCTCGGATGCTGGAGCCGTCAAATCCGAAACCATCCTCGAAGCTCGATTCTTCCAGTTCGCTGATGGGCACCGTAAAATGCTGCCACAACCCCGGAAAATCCATAAAACGAAGATCAACCACTTTAACATTATTCTCTTTTGCAAATTTCATTACTTCTTTGGGTGTCATAAAAAATCCTCCTTATAAAAGGTTTGCAGTATTAGGTGTTCATTGTTTTTGTATATTGCTCGCTCCCTTAAATTCAGTTTCTATTTTCTGCATTTGGTTATCCCCGGGTATCGGGGTATACGAGCCCGTATCCATGCTCTCCATGCAAAGACTGATCAAGTCCTTCGATTTCCTTTTGCACGTCGATACGAAAGCCGATGGTCTTCTCAACGGCAAAGACGATGACAACCGTCCCGATGACCGCCAGCCCAATGGTCGCTCCCAATCCCAGCAACTGAATGCTTAACTGGTTAAAAACCGACCAGGAGCCATTGGCGGATGCCGACGCACTTTGCATCCAGCTGCCTCGGATAAAGAAGCTCAGCATCAAAACGCCCAATCCGCTTCCAATGCCGTGTATCCCGAAACAGTCCAGGCTGTCGTCATAACCCAATTTTATTTTGGCGTTCAGCGCAAAGTAGCAGACTATCGAAGACAGCGATCCCAGAATAAGGGCACCATATGGCTTGACAACGCCTGCTGCCGGCGTTATGGCGACAAGTCCCGCCAAAATGCCGGATGCGAATCCCAATGAGGTTGTTTTGCGAAAGACGATGGCTTCTATGATAATCCATGTCAATGCGCCGCTGGCGGCGGATATTTGCGTCATGGTTAAGGCACGGGCGGTTTCCAGTCCGCTTTGCACCGTGGAACCGGCATTGAAGCCGAACCAACCCACCCACAAAAGACCGGCGCCCATAAGCGTCATGACAAGGTTGTTCGGATTCATTGCCGTTTTTGGATAACCATGCCGCGGGCCGAGCATCAACGCCACAATCAGAGCACTAAACCCCGCAGAAACATGGATCACGAGACCGCCGGCCAGATCAATAACCCCTGAAGCACCGGCATTAAACAGCCATCCGTCCGGAGCCCAAACCCAGTGGCACAACGGACAATAAACAAATAAAAACCATAAAACGATAAACAGAATATAACCCCGAAAATAGACGCGTTCCGCCAGTGCACCGCTGATCAGGGCCGGCGTGATGATTGCGAATTTGCCCTGAAACATTGCCAGCACATACACCGGTATGCCGTTGGATACCGCATTGTCTATCCCGTTTAAAAAAAAATAATCGCTTTTCCAGCCGACAACGCCTCCCAGAATACTCTTTCCGAAGGCCAGAGAATATCCGCAGACCATCCAGAGAACGCCGATCACTGCCATGGCGACAAAGCTGTGCATCATGGTGCCCAAAACATTTTTGGTCCTTACCAGGCCGCCGTAAAACATCGCCAGCCCCGGAACCATTAACAGAACCAATGCCGTTGCGGTCAACATCCAGGCGGTGGTTCCGGAATCTATCGCCCCATTTCCGGCTGCAAACGCCATTTTAGGCATTACGAATAAAGCATTGGCTGTGAAAACCATAATCGTCGGTTTTATTTTCATCCATCTTCCTTTGACCTTAAATTCTCATTAAACACTTCAACAGGCTATATGGCATCTTCTCCTTTTTCTCCGGTACGCACACGGATTACTTCTTCCATGGGCAGAATGAAAATTTTGCCGTCCCCGATTTTCCCGGTGTATGCGGCCTTCTGAATGGTCTCCATCACCTGTTTGACCCTATCGGCCTGAACGATGATTTCGATCTTTATCTTGGGTATAAAGTCCACTACATATTCAGCGCCCCGGTAAATCTCTTTATGCCCTTTCTGACGCCCGTATCCTTTGACTTCGGAAATCGTCATCCCCTGAATTCCGATTTCATTGAGGGCCTCTTTAACATCATCCAACTTGAACGGCTTGATGATCGCCTCTACTTTTTTCATATTGTTCCTCCTTGTTTCGTTAAGCCATGGGAGGGGCCGGTCAAATATCTCGCCAGCCCGAACACGGATCATCTTGTTGTATCCAATAACAAATAACAGATCACTTCCGGTTGAACGTCTTCCCTTAACCGGGGTTTCAATGATCTTGATGTTAACTGCAAAAACCCGGCAGAATTTCTTCCACGGCTTTTTTAATCATCCTCTCCTGGTCCGGCGAATCGACCTTTTGTCCGTCAAAATCCCTGACATAGAACACATCCACAACCTGGTCCACCTTTGTGGCGATCTTGGCCACCCAAATATCGAGTCCACATCTGAAAATTGCATCGGTGATCATGTACAGAAGCCCCGGGAAATCATACGTAAATACTTCTACAATGGTAAAAAAGCTCGAGCTTTCATTGTCCACATTGATTTGATGAGGTCTGCTGTTTATCCGTCGTTTTTCGGGCTCATAGACCGATATTTTTTCTTTTAGCGCCTTTTTTAAATCCAAATCACCGGACAGCGCTGCCTGGAGGTGGGTCCTGGCCTTTTGCCATCTTTCCTCCTCAAAAATCTGATCCGCGGGCGGGGTGACTTCAAAAATGTCCAAGGCAATATTATTTCGCCACGTAAAGATCTGTGCATCAAGAATATCGAGTCCGTTGAGCGTGAATGTTCCCGCAATCTTTGAAAAAAGACCCGGTCGGTCCTTTGCGCAAATGGTGACCGTCCGGGTATTGGAATCCAGCGTTTTTGCAATGTTCCAGACAAAGGCATCTGTTCCGAAATTTTTATATAGCTCGATATGCTCCATGATACTTGCGGAAGGCATATAGAGAAGATAGCGCGGAGACATGAAACTGAAAAGCGTTTCCATAACATCTGTCGCATGACGCGGTATTGCGAAACCAAGGACCTCGGCTTTTTTCTTCTCAATAGCTTCTACGGCTTCTCTGGATGCGAGTTCTCCTTTCTCCAGGATTTTTGAAATTTTAAAGAAAAGATCTCTTAACAGCGCAGCGGTCCATTCACTCCAAGCTTTCGGTCCGGTGGCCATGCAATCCGCGACCGTTAACAGCAAAAGCATTTTTAGCTGATCCACATCTTTTATCTTTCTGGCACACGAAACTGCCGTCTCTTCATCATTGAGATCTCTTCGAGTGGCGGTTTTAACCAACAAAAGATGCTCTTTGATTAAAAAAGAGACCGTTTCGACATCTTCGGCGTCATAACCTTTCTTTTGCAGTATCGACCCTGCGATCTCAGCGCCGCTGATGGAATGGCTTACTCCGGTTCGTCCTTTGCCGATATCGTGCAACAGCGCGGCCCACAGCAATAGGCTGCGTTTTTTAAGTCCTTTGTAAAGGTCATTGTATAATAGGTATTTTGACTTTCCTTCAGATGTGCCGAAAACCTTAATATGCTGAACTGTTCGCAACAGATGGCGGTCCACCGGATAAAGATGGTATTCATCATACTGGATCCTATTGGTAACTTCTCTAAAGTCAGGAATAAATCGGATCAAAAATCCGGTATTCAACATTTCGTTAAGCACATTAAACGTCGATACCGGTTGAACTAAAATACGTTCAAATGATTCAAGTTGTTTCACTGAAGAAGAAAATTCCTCGTCGACAAGATAGGAGAATTCCCTGATCAGTCTTTTCGCTTCGGCACTTAACGGGATGTTTAAGACAGCGCTTTCTTCAAATATCTTCATTAAAAGACTTGAATCATCCAATATATTTTCAGATGAAACAAAATTGAGCATCCCATTTTCCGTGATTTCAATACCGGTCACACAACTGGGCCCTGCGGTTTTGCTCCTTGATTTAAGATTTTTTGACAACCCCAGTTCATACAGAAGCATCAAATGCTGTTGTTTTAAAAATTCCATATGGCCATGGAGTTTACTCAAAAATCTTTCCACGGGCTGCTGACCGTTCGCTGTTTCAAATTTAAGGGTATGGGCCATCTTAATCTGATATTCGAAATAGAGTTGATCACATTTTCTGTCGGACAGATGATGCAGACAATTTCTGACATTGCCGATGAAATGAACCGCTTTTTTTAAGGATTGAAATTCATCATGAGACAAAAACCCGTAATACTCAAAATCTCTGAACTGTCTGAGATTCGAATTCAACTTGGTGATCCAGAGCATGGTGTGATAATCTCTTAAACCGCCCTGTCCCTCCTTGAGATTGGGTTCAAGCAAAAATGCGGAATCACCGAACAATTCATGCCGCAGCCGGCTGTTTTCTACCAGTTTTTTAATAATCTTCCGTGAATGTCTGCGGGCGATCTTGTTGCGGAGCTGCTCCATCAGTGCGGAATACAAATAAGACATGCCGCATATCAGGCGGGCATCCAGAACCGAGGTGAGCACTTCGAAATCGTTTATGGCCAGTTTGACACACTCTTTTAAGGATCGTGTGGCGTAACCGACCTCAAGACCGATGTCCCACAAGGGATAGACCACTTCTTGGATAAGATTGGACGCCTGATCCGGCACGTATTTTTCAAAAAGAAAAAGAAGATCCACATCCGAATGGATAAACTGTTCCCTCCGGCCGTACCCTCCCAGCGCAATAATGGCATAGGGATTCTTTTCCATGCCCATTTTGGGGCCGATCATTGAGTTTTCGAAACTTTCAAAAAAATAATCATCAAGAATTTGAGCATGCTCGTTTATAAAGTCCGGCGAATTTCTTTTTAAAAAATCGGAAATCAGATGGGCGCTCTTTTCCCGAAGCTGCTCCGCCGCAGGCACAAATTTCATCTTTTTCGCATTGGTAAGCATTATTTCGATTCTGGCCGTTTTAGCGTTTTATAGAACATCGGAATACAGGAATTAGAAAACAGATCTTGGTGTTTAATTCGAATCTATTCAGGGTTTTTCTTGTTCTCTCTTTTCTCTTTCCTATTTCTGCCTTAACCGGTGTTAAGTATACTTCTGATAGCAACAGTTGTGCCACAAAATAAAATATGCATAACCATTTGTTAACAATCATATTTATTGGTCAAAAACTGACCTTGAACAAAATGAACGGCTACAATTTTGTTAAAATCAAGCCCGATTAATTACAAAAATGTAATTCTCATTCAATTCCCATGACATCATTCCAGATCTGTTCCACATTTTCTCGCAAACCTCGAAATTTGTTTTCAGGAACTTTGGCGGGTTTCTCTTGAAGACTGAGCTGGTGTATTGCGGATCGAAAGGTCAAATAGGCAACCTTTAAAATATAGGCGACATGGTCGTTGATGATATGGGTCTCTCTCAACGTTTCAAGGAGTCTTACAATATCGGTCCATTTTATGAGTTCCTTGTATTCACAGGATTTTAAAAGCACCAAATACTGGACAACAAACTCAATATCAACGATACCTCCGTCATCCTGCTTGAGATCGAAAATGTCGGGATCTGCTTTTGAGTGTTCTTTACGCATCCGCTCTCGCATGTCGACGACCTCTCGTTGCAGTTGGGACTTGATCCTTGGCCGCGCAAGGATATCACTCCGAATCTCGTTAAAGCGTTTGGACATGTTGATATCCCCGGTAATCGGTCTTGCTTTGATCAGGGCCTGATGTTCCCATGTCCAGGCGTTGTTTATCTGATACTCATAAAAAGCGTCAATATGGCTTACCAAAATACCCGAGCTGCCGCTGGGTCTGAGACGCATATCCGGCTCGTAGAGTTTTCCGACAGCGGTGTGGGTGGTTAAAATATGGATCACCCGTTGCCCCAGACGGGCGAAAAACTGGTGATTATCGATGGGAAGCTTGCCGCCCCAGGTGTGCCCTTGGATCCCGGCGTGAAGAAAAACCATATCCAGATCGGATCCGTAACCGAGTTCAATCCCGCCCAGCTTTCCATAAGCAATCACTGAAAATCCCGTATCGATATCCATGCCGTCCATTTGACAAGTGGGTGTACCGTGCTTTTCAACCAGGTGTTCCCAAGACAGCTTAACGACTTCATTTAGCACCGTCTCGGCAATGTCGGTGAGATAATCGCTGGTTCGCATCAGCGTCAAGGCGCCGGTGACATCGGCAGCAGCCACCCGCAGCGTATTCACCTGTTTAAAAACGCACAATTCCTGAATCTGGTTCTCAAGACCCTGATCTGCCACTGCATCGAGCCGCTTGCGAATCTCTGCGACAAGTTCCGATTTTTCCGGCGGACGGTACAGTGTCCGGGGGTCCAGAAGTTCGTCCAGAAGTATCGGATGACGGGATAAAAAAGAGACGATCCATGAACTGGCATTGGCCAGTTTCACCATATGGACAACAGCCGTCGGATTTTCCAGAAGGAGTGCCAGATAGTTGGTGCGTTGTTCGATGGTTTTAATCAGATCTACAATTCGATTGAGTACAACCAGCGGTTGTCCGGATCGCCCGATTTCTTTGAGCATCAGGGGTACCAGCCGGTCAAGACGATGGCGACCTTCGCTGCTGAGCGATCGCGTTGCCGGATGGTTTCGAAGATGATCCAATAACCCCACAACCTCATCGGAGCTGTCATAACCCGCCGTCTGAAGTGTGATTCGGCGGCTTTTATCATCTAAAAGGTTTTCCCATATCGCCTCCAAAGCCGTGTCCATCTCTTGCTTCCGATCATCGGTTTGCTTGGAGTCTTTGGCCTCCAACAATTTATTGAAATGATAGTGAACGCTGTTTCTTTGTTTTTCAAGAAGATCGTCAAGGGATTCAAACGTATCGAACCCCATGGATGCCGCCAAGCGTCCTCTTGCATGGGGATCGGATGGAACCAGATGAGTTTGCTGATCTGAAAATTCCTGGAGTCGATGCTCCACCGTTCTCAAAAACCGGTATGCGCCTATGAGATCATCACAAACATGGCGGGGAATATAATTTTCAGCGGCCAATGCGTTCAGTGTTTTTTGTATGCCGCGTTCCTGAAGGGAGGGGGTCACGCCTCCCCGTATGAGCTGGAATACCTGGCCGAAAAACTCGACTTCACGGATGCCCCCCGGGCCAAGCTTGATATTGCTTGCCATCCCTTTGCGTTTCACTTCAAGTGAAATCTTTTGTTTCATCTTTCTCAAGGATTCAAACGCGCCGAAATCGAGGTATCTACGATAAACAAAGGGCTTGAGCCTTTCCAAAAGCCGTGCGCCGGCATCTTTATCACCGGAAATCACCCGGGCTTTGATCCAGGCATACCGTTCCCATTCCCGTCCCTGCTGCTGGTAATAGGCTTCCATGGCATCAAAGCTCATGACCACCGGCCCGCTTTCCCCAAAGGGCCTGAGATCCATATCCACCCGGAATACAATACCGTCCTGGGTACGCGCACCAATGGTATTGATGACATCACGGCAAAGGCGCACAAAAAATTCTTCATTGCTGATCGGTTCGGTGTCTCCTTGTGTCATGCCGATTTCCGGGTAGGTGAAAATCAAGTCCACGTCCGAAGAAAAATTTAATTCCAGACCGCCGAGTTTGCCCATCCCCAGAACGACAAGTTTCTGGCGCAATCCATTAGGCGCCGTCGGAATACCGTATTTCAAGCATTGCCATCGGTAAAGCCACGATACCGCCTGATCGATGCAGGCATCGGCCAGCGCCGAAAGGTCCGTCATGGTTTCATCCAGATCCGCCCGGCCGGCCAGGTCCCTAAAGGCAATTCGAACCATTTGGCGTCTTCGGAATTGACGAAGACGTCTTGACAATACTTCGCTATCTGTGACGTCCTCCAAAAAGGATTTCAGATTTTCGCGAATCTCACCGGTGCTGAATTTTCTTTGAAGATCGCCGCTTTGCAGTAAATCGTTAAACAGCTCGGGATAATGCACACAGCTTTTGAATACAAAATCAGAAAAAGCAAAAGCTTTTTTCAGTGTCTCAACAAATCCGAAATCATCGGGCAGGAATACATCCGAATCTTTTACCACGGCAAGGAATGCCTCGTATCTGCTTTCTGAATATTCTTTCAACATCGGAGATAACTTGGCTGTGAGATTCATATTCGGCAATAAAGGTATGGGTTATGGGTTATGGCTTGAAAAAAACCATCAAAAATATT
The DNA here is from genome assembly GCA_963778575.1 of uncultured delta proteobacterium. GTDB lineage: Bacteria > Desulfobacterota > Desulfobacteria > Desulfobacterales > UBA11574 > UBA11574. Next base: position 191,500 of record CAVZUV010000017.1, read on the forward strand.
CCAACAACTGATTTTATATAAATGACTATTTATAGATTTTCAATATTATTTCCTCGGGCTGTCATCTCAAATACGGTGTGTTCCGGCGGAGCGGAGCAACGGCGTATTTATGTTTATTCACGTTCATCCCCTGCCCGCCATCGCTCTCGCTCAGGCGAGGCGGGCGGGGTGGTTTCCCTTATTCTATTTCCTCATTTCCGATGAATGGTGTCAATGCATTTTTATAAATTCAAATCGTTGATTTTGATTGATTTTTAGCAATTTTCTTTGATTATCTCCTTGACATGTCCCCTGTTTTACAATAATCTTAAATCTTCATTAGTTTCATCCAAGCTAATGCCAGAAGACTTTCTCACGAGGAAGGCCCTCATGTTTGATCCCTGGCTTTAAAGGAATTCTATCCTTTCTTTGAGGCCAGATCTTCCAATTAAGGAAATGTTCTACCCAATTCCAAAATTATAGATGTAAATGATTATTTATTAGGAGAGACAACCAATGGCCCCCAAAATAGATATAAATGCCCTCATGGAGATGCTCCCTTACCAGAGGAAAAGAGGAAAATGGAAAAGCCTTCAACTGGACTGGAAAAAAGAATGGGAGCGGTTCGATGCCAAAAAACTTTTTGGATTCGACCTTTCCGGTATTAACGAGCAAAGATTGAAAAATTTCCGACAGCGGAAAGAAGCCATCCTGGACGGCAATCACGCCGCGCTCTCGGTCCTTACACGCGTCGTCGATGGATTATGCGGCTATCCCATTACACCTTCCACCCCCATTGCCGAAGATTTTGCAAAAGCCGCCTCAGCAGGCAAAAAAAATCTCTTTGGGACCGAACTGATGTATTTTCAACCCAGTGATGAGCTTTCGGCCATTGCAGCGGTAGAGGCGATGGCATGTCAGGGAGGGAGATATGTGGACAATACCTCTTCCCAGGGACTGGTATTAAAGACCAAAAACCTCTATTCAGTGGCGGGCAAACGCCTGCCGGCAATTATGACGGTAATGGCCCGGGAGGTGAATAAGGGATCGTTGAGCATCCACTGCGGCCACAACGATTTTTACGGTGTTCGCAATACCGGCTGGGCTCAGCTTGTTTCTGAAAATAATCAGGAGCTCCATGAATTGCTGCCAATCGCCTTTAAAACCGCCGAACTGAGGCAGGTTATGATGCCTTTCATGGTTATCGGCGACGGATTTATTAAATCCCATGCCCTTGAAAATATAAAACTTCTTTCAGACGACTTTTTAAAATATTTTGTGGGACCGCCGAACCGTCTTTATCAGCCGGATTTTGAACAAAGATACCTTACCGGGACCTTTACCGATACCGACCTCACCATGGAAGGTCAGGTGGCCCAGGATCTTGCCTACCGTTTTGTCAAACGGGGTGTTATCGCCGCCATGAACGTGATGAACCGAATTTTAGAGACCAACCTCAAGGTTGTGGAATGCTATCGTACCGAAGATGCCGAAATGGTCGTTGTGGTTCTGGGATCGGCGGCCGGTGTTCTAAAGGATGTGGTTGATTACTACCGGGATGTTCATGGCGTTAAAATAGGGGTTGTGCGACCGGTACTGTTCAACCCGCCCTGTTACGAGGAAATCGCCTATGGTGTCCGCAATGCCAAAGTCATCACTGTTCTGGAACGAACCGGCATGGTTCATAATCAGCTTCTTTTGGCTGATTTGCAAGTGGCGCTGCAACTGTCTCAAAGAGCCTATCGAGAGGGCAAAGACGAGCATAAACTTTACGCCCGGGACGATATGCCCACTCTTTTGCATGGAGTTTATGGTTTGGGCAGCAAAGATTTCAACAAATACGATGCCGCAGCGGTCATTGAGAACATGAGAGCCTGTTTTGAGAAAAAAAGGGACGATTTTATCCGGGACTTTTATTCCGGTATCGAAGGACCCTACACCCTGAAACCCGAACCACTTCCGGATTACAAGGACCGGGAGCTGGGCCTGACCTTTATCGGAATCGGTGCCGAAGGCGTTAAAACCGCCCTGGAAATCGCAGCGGTGATCTATGCGGAAGAAAGCTGTGACGGCCGACGATATATCGAGTCCGGCGCCAAATACGGCGCCGCCAGGAAGGGGGCTCCGGTATTTATGAATCTTCGGATCAGCGCCAGCCCGATTCGAAATGCATCGGAACTCACCGAGCACGATGTACTGGCCTTTTTCAATGAAAAGTTTCTGGCCGGTGAAATCTTAAGAGACTATGTCGGCGGACTGAATCAAAACGGACTCCTGGTGATCAACAGTCCCAGAACCGTAAACGAAATCCTCAAGACTTTTCCCGTTGAAATGCATCAACGCATTGCCGATAAGAATATCAAGGTGATCGCCGTTGACGCTACGCAGGCCGCCTTGAAACATCTTAAGAAAAATTTGCCCGGCGCAGTAATGCTGGGGCTCATCAATAAAGAGACGGGAATTTTTACGCCCGAAGCTTTTGAAGAGAGATTTACAAGCATTATGAAGGAAAAGCTGGGGGCCAAAAAAGGATTTGAGATCATCGATTCCAACGTCGCCCTGTTAAGGGAAGGAGTCGGGAAGGCTTCAGACGACCCCATTGAAGGTATCTGTTCCTTTGCCGCGGTATCCGAAAGTCAGGGCCCCTTTGCGGCGATTGAACCTGAAAATTTCGAGCAAGCCACGGATACCGCCGGTCTTCCGGTTACCATGACTGAAAAGGACGAAATGGGGACCATTAAACCGGTGAACCTGATGGACGATTTTCAGGAAACCTTTCGTCAGGAAATGGTTAAACCGATTATTGAGGGGAAAAAGGTTCCCTGGGACCGGTTTATTCCCGTGGTGCCGTCCGGAACCAGTCAATATAAAGATGTGAGCTTCATCGGTTCCCAGCTTCCGATCTGGGATGCTGCCAAATGTATTGCCTGCGGCATGTGCGCAGCTTCGTGCCCGGATTCGGCACTTCATTCCACGATCACGGACAAGCCTGTCCCCGAAGAAGCAGCTGCCTATTTCAAAGCGTTCAAAAAACCGCCCAAGGGGATTCCCTGGCAGCGTTTTGCCTTAAACATTAACGCAGTTGTCGATCGATGCAAAGGCTGCGGGGTCTGTGCTCAGGTCTGTCCGGTGGACGCTTTTAAAATGGTCGACAAGACACAGACCACTGAAACGGATTTTTTCCCCGAAGCATACCATTATCTGGACAACACATATGATGCGGCCCAGTATGTGGACCGGATGCCGCTCAACCACCAGGTACTTTTTGTCTTTTCAAAACTGTACCCTGGAAAGCACACCCTTTGTCCCGGCTGTGGTGAAGGGACTATAAATCTTTTGACCTTCTTTGCCCTGGAAAGCCTGCGAAACAGTCCCAAAGGAATCGAAACCTTTTACCAGGGACTCAAGGTTCTGTCGGATAAAAACCGGCGGGCCATCGAGCATATGATCGATCGCGGATTTACTATTTACAACATCAATGCCACGGGCTGCAATGAAGTATCGGAACTGGTCAATCCTTTCAACGCCCGGATTTACCAATCAGGTCATTACGGTTTTGGCACGGCGTCGGCTGCGGCCCTGGGATCCAAGTTTGCCTTGGATCAGGCATATGCCAACGGATTTAACGATGTGTTGAGCAAAATCATTGTGTTTGCCGGCGACGGCGCCATTTACGATATCGGTAACGGCCCTTTCAATTATGCCCTGGGAGAGAATTATGACATCACGTGGGTGATTTACAACAACGAGGGTTACATGAATACCGGTGCACAGAAATCCGGCGCCACTCGCTTCGGGTGTGACCGTTCCACTTCGCCCATCGGAGAAAAATTTGCCGGCAAGACGACGCTGCATCGACGTATTGTCAGCCAAGCCACGGCCATATCTCATGTGTATTCGGCCAAGCTAACCGTGGACAATCCTTTTTACGCCATTAAAATACTCAAAGAAGCCATCGCATACTGCGGTCCGTCGGTTGTTGAATTTTTCTCTTACTGCTCACAGGGCCAACAGAGCCATGACTGGGCAGGCCCACTGGTTTCCAGGATGTTGAACGAAGCCAGAAACTGGCAGATCCAGGTGAGAAGACCGTTTCAAAAGCTCGATATATCCGCTAACCCGGAACCGGACCAGGTGTTTCCAACAAAAGGCAAATCCTTTAAAAAAGGCGTCAAACGAGAGCCGGCGACATTCCACGATGTGGTTGGCATGCTGGGCCAGTTCAGTCGACATATCCTGTCTCAAGATGAAGACGTCATTCCCGAGCTGATCGAAGTCAATGAAACGGTATCCCTTTTCAGGTGGATACGCAACCAGTGTCTGGCGGGTTACCGGGATACCATGCCCACGGAAGAGGAGGTTGAACGCATTATCGCGGAACGATACAAGTATTAGAAAATCCAAAGGGATGGACCAGGTTCTTATATGGACCCTGCATAAAAAAAGACCCGACTCTTTATGAGATGTGGCGCCGGCTGCAGCCACCGGTTCTGGCACCCGTCATAAAACCATCTATCCGGAAATCCCCGGCGCCTCTGAAAAGAAGGATTTTCCGCCCATTGGATGAGATCCAGGTACGCCTGGTGAATCTTTCTGAATGTTGCGGTATCACCGCCATGATCGGGATGATGCTTTTTGGCCTGCAGACGATAGGCGCTTTTAATCACTTTTTTCGGTTCATCGGAATTCAGCTCGGATTTGCAAAGTTTCAGACAAGTCAACGATGACGCTTTTATCATCGGAATTCGGACCTCCATCGGCATGCCCGGATGATGCAGTGACTTTTGACACTTGGCCTTTTTCAGCAGATATCGGGTGGCCAAGTAGTGACGATTTGTCCTTTTTTTCTCCGCCCACCAATCATTTCCCAATAAATCCGACATATTGATGTAATCTTCAGCAGGCTTTTTGTTTGAAGAACGCGGATAGATGAAACTGAAGATTTCCTTGGCATTATACAGCATCACATCCATAACGATTGATGCGTCGGTAAAGTAAAACGACGCATACCGGGCATTCAGAGCCTTGAGCAATCCGGTTCTCATGTTAAGGGTATATCGTAATTTTTGACGGCAGTCGATGGAGCAATATTTTCGTTTGCCGAGATTTTCAGTGGTGCCGCAGGACAGGCATCTATGATTATTCCGGTAATCTGAACCGGACCTGCTGTAGTGTCGAGAGTGTTTGGCCATAAAATTATCAATGGTTATTTGATGTTTCTTTCCTTTTTGATGATTTCATAGGCTTCCTGAATTTCACGGAATTTATCATTGGCAAATTTTGTAAATTCTTCAGGAAGTCCCTTTGAAGCGATCTTGTCGGGATGATAATCTGATACAAGTTTCCGGTATTGTTTCTTTATATGGTCATTTGAATCATGACTGTCACACCCGAGAATGGCATAGTACTTTTCAACATCCTGAATATATTTCGACTTGAGTTTTTGATACTTTTCATCACCGAAATTGAATATTCTCACAGCAGATAGAATAAGCTTTTCTTCGCTTTGACTCAACGCGCCGTCAGCCACGGAAACTCTGAGCAATATATCGATCATCAAATCGAGCATCTGGTATTGCTCTCGAAACCGGCTGTAAAATTGTTCGGCAAAATCTTCGAAATCATTGGGAGATTCAATGGCCGTATGAAAAATATTGGTTGCAAGTTGTCTGCTTTCGGGATTCAGATTCAAATCGTAAACCATGAATTTTTCAACAGTGTCAATCTCTTCTCTGGATATCCGACCATCGGCCTTGGCCAGCTTTGCAAGCATGGAAAACGCCGCGACAAAAAAGGTAAATTGGGCTTCTTCACCTGCTGAAAGACGATTCCTTCCATCAATATAATGCGTGTTGGCGTTGGTATCAAACGCATGACCCAACGCTGCGCCTGCAATAGCACCCAACGGTCCGGCCATGGCGAACCCAATGGTTCCCCCGATAATTTTCCCAAGCATTCCCATTACGATCTCCCTTTCATCCGTCATTCAGACGAGAATTTTATTTTTTATGCTCAAATAGCACATTTTAACAATGATTCCAAATTTCAATTCCTATTCGTTCTCAAATACTTGAAAGATATGAAATTTTAAAAACACGAAAAAAATATATTTATTATTTCGTGCTTTCGTCCTTTCGTGTTTTCGTGATTGATTTTTTTACATAAATTTAACCCTATCGATACAATCCGTTGTCAAAAATCCAAGCGCTTGCCATGCGGTATTTCGGGAACCGCCAGGCTTAAATAACGATCATCTTCTCTGAACATCAGCTTTTTATCCGTCATCATCTTTAAAAACAGCTCGATCCTGTCCCCCGGCGTTGAAGAAAAACGGTTGACGATACGCTTTATCGTTCTATGCTTTTGACAGAAAAGATAGATGGCCCGGCTGGTCCCTTCCAACCGGTGAGTCATCGGCTCGCCCTCGATTCTTTTCTGGCGGATGATCAAAAAATCTCTGCCGTCTCCAAAGGTTAGGATGTTCTCATGTTTTTCTCCCTGGCGGAGTTTGGCATAGGTCTTTTTCCAGGCTTTCAACTTTCTTTTAACCGGCGCCCATAGTCTTTTCTGATATCCGAGATCCCCACGATAGGCCTGAATGATAAACTGCATGGATCGAACAACATCCGGCGGAAAAAGACTTTGATAATTGGGATGGTTGAATATTGCTTTGATACTGAAAGTATCCGGTTCCTGCCATACGGTACTCCCCAATCCGAGCCAAAAATGTACCAATCGGAGCGGTCGAAACGGATAGACAAATTCAAGATTTCGAAGTGTCTCGGCCGCATCATCCGGATCACTGCCCGGAAAATAGACAATGAGGTTCGAAGCATTGTGAATTCCCAGCATTTCACAATGCTTCATGATCTCGATATTCTGAATGGCCGTGGTCCCTTTTTTCAGCTTCTTCAAAAGACGAGTACTTAACGCTTCTATGCCGATTTGCACCTCCTGGATGCCGGCCGCTTTCATGTGGCGCAAATCTTCTTCCGGCGTCGTGGCACGAATCTCTCCAAACAGGCGAAGGTCTTTTTTCAAGGTGTTGATCCGTTTGAAAACACTCCGGGATGTTTTTAAAGGCAGCAGGTTATCCGTAAACGCCACGGAGAGTGTTTTGTATGTTGCGGTCAGATAATCAATCTCTGAAATCACCTGCTTAGAAGTTTTTGTACGGTAACCGTCCCATTGGAGATTGAGATTGCAAAACGCGCATCCTTTAAATTTTTCGCCCGGTTGTCTGCACTGCCACCAGCATCCCCTGGATATTTCCATTGGAAGTGTGGGGAAAAAGCGCTTTGCAGGATCAAATGATCGCATCCGGTCAAAGTAGTCGCTGTAATCCGGCGGAAACAGGTGAGACAGATCTTTCATTTGACAAAAGGAGAGCGCCGTCGCTTTTCCATCGATTTCCGGCGTGAGAATTCCCTTGAAAGACGGGGTCATTCTTTTGTCCCGGTACTCTTTCAGACAAGAAACCAAACGACTCAAGGCGATCTCGCCCTCTCCGTTGACCAGGATATCGATTTCCGGAAATACGTTAAAAATATCCCCTGGGGCGCTGCCCGTGAACATGGATCCTCCCACAACAATGAAAAGGCCCGGAAATCGCTCTTTTAACTTCCGAATAAAAAAGAGCGATGAGGTCAATTGGCAAAAACAAATGGAAAAGCCGATCAGCCCGTACTCTTCCCAGCGAATTCGGCGAATGAACGCTTCTGATATTTCAAGAACTTTTCTTGTCAGAGGCTTAAAATCAGCCTTTTTAAGATGAGGTTTGCCTTTGATTTCTTTTTGAAACAGATATTCAGCGCGTTCCGAACATTCAGGATATAACAGGGCCGCATAAACGGTTTCAGCCAGCCATGTTCGCTCGGATACGACTTGATAGCGGCGGTACCCCAAGGCTTCGGCAACTTCCAGATAAAAGTGATGCGCATCGACTTTCAGGTCCGGAAACTGTCGCTTTAGATGCGCTTTCAAGGTACCGATTTGAATCGAGGGTCTGCTGAAAAGCGGCCATGGTGCGGAAATAAGCGCGACTTTTTGTAATGCGGCTGTCCGGTTTTGTTTCATTTTAGTCTCCTCTTCCTGAAATACCGGATGTTCAGGAATCGTCAATCATTTGAGGCGATAATGGTATTCGTTCCCTGCTTTTCCCACCAATCTCAATTTTCCTCCACAGTTTTGACAAACCAGCAGACTGTCTATCAGATTTGAATCATCAACAGAAGGATCCATCTTAATGAGATCGGCGGGTATATAGCACGATATCCCGCACGCTATGCACATACATTCCATTTCATTGCTCATTTTACCGCTTTCTCTCTCTTGTAATTATTTACTCGACAGGTTATTGTTCATAGAAAAGCACACCCTGTGAACGCGTATAAAAATTTTATGGATCTTCTCGATTTTACAGTTTAAAAAAATATAATATAACAAATTCATCCGGTTTATTCCACCGAAAGGAGCACACAATGTATGAAATAATCGCCGCCCCCGATGACTATGCCATCGGGGCGTTGGAAGAAGGTCTCGGGCATCGGCAAATTTTCTTTCCCCGATGATAAACGAAAAAAGTGGGCCGATGAAATCCGACGTTTTTGCACAAAAACTGGACGACTTGTCCGAAAAGGCGAAAGGGCTTCAAAAACTTCTTATGAGTGATGCCGACATCACGGCGACGCCCGCATCCCTTAAAACATTTAAGATTCAACTGTTTAAAATTAATGAAGCATTAAATATTGCATTCAATTTGGCGGAAAAACTTGAATCCGAAATTATAAAAAAATAAGGCGAAAGGTTGATTTATATGAAACAAGACGTTATCGTTCGTTTTGCGCCCAGTCCCACCGGCTACCTGCATATCGGCGGCGCTCGCACAGCCATTTTTAACTGGCTTTTTGCTCAAAAGACCGGCGGCAAACTGATTCTAAGAATCGAGGATACGGATGCCCAAAGATCCACGGAAGAATCGATCAAAGGCATTATCGACGGCTTGAATTGGTTGGGAATCACCTGGGATGAAGGGCCGTATTTTCAGACGCAGTTCATCAATGAACACCTGGCGACGGCGAAAAAACTTCTGGATTCAGGTCATGCCTACAAATGTTTCTGCTCAAAAGAAGCGCTTGAAAATAAACGAGCAGCGGCGTTGAAACTCAAAAAAGATGTGAAATACGACGGTACCTGTCGACAATTGACAGAGGATGAAATTGCCGGAAAAGAAGCCGCCGGCATTCCGTACACCCTTCGCATGAAAGTTCCGAATGAAAAAGGTTGTGTATCTTTCGAAGACATTGTCTACGGAAAAATCGATCATAAATACCAAGATATTGAAGATTTTGTGATTGTCCGCTCCAACGGCCAGCCCCTGTATCTGCTTTCAAATACCGTCGATGACATCCGGGATCGGATTACCCATGTTATTCGCGGGCAGGACGGGTTATCGAACACGCACCGGCAGATTTTAATCTATCAGGCCCTTGGAGCGCCGGTACCGCGGTTCGCTCATATGTCGCTCACCTTAGACCCTAAAAAAGCCAAAATATCAAAACGAAAACATGGTGAGTTGGTGGCGGTTCATTTTTACAAAGAACACGGTTTTTTGCCGTGGGCATTTTTGAATTTTTTAGTCCTTTTGGGTTGGGCGACGCCGGAGTCGAGAGAAATTTTTTCTCAAGAGGAATTGATCGAGGCGTTCTCTTTAGAAGGAATCGGTCGTGCAAATTCCATCTTTAATGTGAACAAGGACGATCCAAAATATTTTACGGACCCGAAAGCCGTCAACATCAACGCCCATTACTTGAGAACCATGCCGGTAGATCAACTCGCGCCTTATGTACGGACTGAACTGCAAAAAGCCGGTATATGGGATCCCGAATATGAAACCAGCAAACGTCGATGGTTTTTGGATACCATCGAACTGACTCGCAGCCGGTTTCATTTAACCACTGATTTCGCCACTCGAGGTCGTGCATATTTTTCAGACGATTTCGAGGTCGAGGACCGGGCCTTGAAAAAGAACATCGTAAAGTACCCGCAACTTGAAAAATGGCTTCCGATGCTGGCTGATCACCTGGAAGAAACAACGGAATTTACAGCCTTGGAAGCCGAGAAGGTTATTCGGGAAATGGCCGAAACTCTCGACATCAAACCGGGCGTGTTGATCAACGGCATTCGAACCGCTGTCACCGGCCAACTGGCCGGTCCGGGCATTTTTGATATCTTGATCACTATCGGTCGGCGCCGTCGTGGCGGACCGGCTTCGCAATGCATCTGCACGTTTTAAGAAATATTGGTGAAAATTATGAGATCGGAGATCTGATTTTGGTAATCACAAAGATAGTTTGATTTGTTGAACGTTAGTGGACTTATTGAAATTCCAAAGGCCGAATTGTTGCACTGGTACAAAAAAATGAAATAATTGGAGCTATAAATATGCCGAAAACCGAGTCTTCCCCTCCTTCAGATTTTATCCGGAATATTATTGCCGAAGATGTAAAAAACAACAAAAACGACGGCCGTGTTGCAACCCGGTTCCCACCCGAGCCGAACGGATATCTTCACATCGGACACGCAAAATCCATTTGTCTTAATTTCGGCATTGCCAAAGAATTCGATGGGGGCACTTGCAATTTGAGGTTCGATGATACCAATCCCAGTAAAGAAGAAGTGGAATATGTGGAATCGATAAAAGAAGATGTTCGATGGCTGGGATTCGATTGGGAAGATCGTCTTTTCTATGCCTCGGACTATTTCGAACAGCTCTATGAATATGCCGTACAATTGATTGAATTGAGCAAAGCCTATGTTTGCAGTTTAAGTGCCGAAGAAATCAGAAATACCCGGGGAACGTTGACCGAACCCGGGATTGAAAGCCCTTTTCGCTCACGATCTGTGGAAGAAAATCTGGACTTGTTCAAGCGGATGCGGGCCGGTGAATTCGAAGACGGCGCCCACGTGCTTCGCGCCAGGATCGACATGGCGTCTCCCAATATTGTTATGCGCGATCCCACGCTGTATCGTATTCGACGAGTCCCTCACCATAGAACCGGTAATAAATGGTGCATTTATCCCATGTATGATTTCGCACACTGTCTTTCGGATTCCATCGAGAAAATTACCCATTCCCTTTGTACCCTGGAATTCGAAAACAATCGAGAATTGTATAACTGGATCCTCGATACCCTCGAAGTCGATTGCCATGCCCAACAGATCGAGTTTGCCCGTCTCAATCTCGGCTACACCGTATTGAGTAAACGAAAACTCGTGGAACTGGTGCAAGGGAAACATGTATCCGGATGGGACGACCCCCGAATGCCGACCATCAGCGGGCTCCGCCGCCGCGGCTATACGCCGGAATCGATCCGGAACTTTTGCGAACGCATCGGCGTTGCCCGGCGGGACAGTTCAGTCGACATCGCACTGCTTGCGTTCAGCATCAGAGAAGACCTGAACAAACATGCGCCTCGTGTCATGGGAATTTTGCGACCGCTGCGGGTTGTTATCGATAATTTTCCGGAAGGTCGGGTTGAAGAACTCGAAGCGATGAACAACCCTGAAGATATGGCGATGGGTACCCGCAAAATCCCTTTTTCACGGATAATTTACATCGAACAGGATGACTTTATGGAAGATCCGCCCAAGAAGTTCTTCCGTTTGGCCCCCGGCCGTGAAGTTCGGCTGCGATATGCATATTATATCACTTGTGTAAGCGTCGTTAAAGATGAAAGGACCGGCCGGATCGTTGAACTGCACTGCACCTATGATCCGGATACGCGCGGCGGATCATCTCCGGACGGGCGAAAGGTCAAAGCAACGATCCACTGGGTCTCGGCCCTCCATGCCATCAAAGCCGAGGCACGGTTGTATGATCATCTTTTTGTAAAGGAAAATCCCGACGAAGAAAAAGATGTTGATTTTAAAACAAATTTGAATCCAAATTCTCTCAAAATAACGCCTTTTCTCGTGGAACCCGGCTTGGCAGACTCGCTGCCGGGGGCCAGGTACCAATTCGAAAGACTCGGGTATTTTTGTGTCGATATGGTGGATTCTTCCAAAAATACCCTGGTATTCAACCGTACGGTGACACTGCGGGACACATGGGCGAACATCCAAAAAAAACAGCAAAAAAAACAATAAAACCAAAGGTATATTTTAAATAAGAAATTGAAACGAGGTGAAATTATGCCCATCTACGAGTTTTATTGCGAAGACTGCAATACATTGTTCAATTTTTTTTCCAAAACCGTCAACACCACCAAAAAGCCCAAGTGCCCGAAATGTAAAAAAAAGACGCTGTCGAAACAAATATCCTGGGTCGCCTTTACCGGAAGAGCCAAAGAAGACGGAGATCTGGACGATCTTCCCTTTGACGGCAGCCAAATGGAACGGGCCATGCAAATGTTGGCCGGTGAAGCGGACAACATTAAGGAAGATGATCCGAAACAGGCGGCCAATCTGATGCGAAAACTGACCGATATGACCGGAATTAAACTCGGAGACGGTATGGATGAGGCGTTGAGACGGATGGAAAAAGGTGAGGACCCCGAGCAGGTTGAAGCCGAATTGGGCGATATCCTGGAAGAAGAAGATCCGTTTTCCCTTTCCGGGAAAAAAACAATCCGCGGCAAAACAACCCGCAAAGAACCTTTTAAGGATGATACGCTGTATGACCTTTAAGTCGGATTTTTACTTTACCAAATTACGCAATGCTTTTCCAATTTCCGGATACTGGAATTCGAAGCCGTTTTTTAAAAGCTTGTCCGGAACCACTCGCTGGCTGCCCAGCAATGCGGTTCCCATCTCACCCATAAGGGTCCGAATCATAAAGGACGGTGTTTTCATGAACGACGGCCTGCCGAGCACCTTGCCGAGCGCTTTTGCAAAATCACGATTCCTGACGGGATTCGGTGCGCAAAAGTTCACAGGGCCTTTCATTTCCTGATTTTCAATGATAAACATCATTGCTGAAATGAGGTCATCCATATGAATCCACGGAAACCACTGATCCCCGCTCCCGACGGGCCCCCCCGCAAAAGATTTAAACGCCGGAATCATTTTCGCCAAAGCCCCGCCGTTTTTCCCCAACACCACGCCAAAGCGCATAATTGCGACTCTGGCACCTTTTTCTTCCGCCAGGAACGCTTCTTTCTCCCAATCCATGGAAACAGTCGCCAAAAAATCATTCCCCGGAACCGCATCTTCTTTTAAGATTTCTTCCCCTCTGTCCCCATAATACCCTACAGCGGAAGTACTGCAAAGCACGACCTCTTTATTATCAGGTATGGCTTCGACCAGGTTCCGCGTGGTGAGAATTCGACTGTTGTACATCTCTTTTTTATAGCGTTCACTCCAGCGATTGAAAATTGTCCTCCCGGCAAGATTGATCAGTGCATCAACGTTATTCAGTGAATCTTGCCAGGGTCCCTTTTTAGTGGTATCGGCCGAAATAAAAAGAAAATTTTCATGATCGACGCTTTCATGGGTTGAAGATGAGCCGGTCGCAATGACGCTGTGCCCTATATCTAAAAGATATCGCACCAGGGTAGTCCCCACAAAACCGGTTCCGCCGGAGATGAATATTTTCATGGTTCTGTTCCCCTTTAAAAATTATTTTAAAATGAACCATAGCTGTGTAGACCGGGCAGGAGATTCACGCCGAAATAAGTAAATAAAACCGCCATAAATCCGAAGATCGAAAGATAAGCAATCCGTTTGCCGTACCAACCCCGCATCATCCTGGCATGTAACACGGTTGCGTAGATAAACCAGGTAATTAGAGACCACGTCTCCTTCGGGTCCCAGGACCAGTAGCTTCCCCAAGCCGAATTCGCCCAGACAGCGCCGGTAATGATCCCGATGGATAAAAATAGAAAACCAAACATGATCATCTGGTGATTCAACTCATCTAAAACCTGAGCTTTCGGAAAACGGGAGAGCAAATTGCTCGTATCCTGAACATCTCTTTGTTTTGCCAGATACATAATGCTGATGCCGAATGCAATGGCAAAGGCGGAATAACCTAAAAAACAGGTGATGACATGCGCAATCAGCCAATTGCTTTTTAATGCCGGAATCAGCGGTTGAATCCGATCACTGATGTTCGGAGACATGGAAGCATACGCCATAGCAAGGAATGCAATGGGGGTTGCAAACGCTCCGATGATCGAATTTTGAGTTTTTCGTTCTATGATAAGATAGATGATAACCAGGGTGCCGGCGAAAAAAACAAGGGATTCATACATGTTCGAAAGCGGGGCATGGCCGATGCCCATCCGATAAGATTCGATCCATCTCATGATTAATCCCGCAATATTGCCGGCAACGCCGATTAGAGCGGTCCATGTACCCAGTCTGCCCAGCAGCTCTTTTTTAAAAATCCAGTACGCCAAATAAAAAAACGCGGCAGCGCCGTATATGAAGGTTGTAATCGACAACAGATTTGAACTGGTCATGATTTATCCCCCAACAACCGAAAGTAAAAATAAAAAATTGCCGTCATGAATCACGTGTTAAATCGGCCAATTGATCCGAAAGCTTTTTAATTCTTTGTTGCATCCCCATTTTATTCTTGTTGGCCGTACCTGCGACAATGATTTTGCTTTTTGTCTTTCCCTTTATGATTTCAACACACACTCTTTGATGGGACATGAAAAAAGTAATGAAACACCCGATAATCATGACGATAAAACCTGCGTACACCACCAAAACCCCGGGATCTTTCGTTACCTGAAGGCCTGTATAGTACCGCACACCGGCCTGCGAGCTGGGATTGAATTTTTCCGCGGTCTGACCGGTTACGGAAATCACCACCTTTCCCTTTCTCATACGATCAAAATTCGGAAAACGCAGAGGCAATAAAACTTCTTTTGGTTTTCCGTTGATGGGTGTAAGGATTCCCATATAGGCTTCGCCGATGTTCTGACCGACAAATTCAGCAGTTTTTCTGTACTCGACAATCATAAATTTACCCAAACCTTCAGGAATTTCCACCGGCTTGCCAATGACGGTTTTTATTTGGTACGACTTGCCGGATTGTTGACTTAAAAAATTAAGTGTAATCATGCCGGAAGGTTTTTCGACTGCCGTCTTTTTTTCAGGATTAGCCTGAGGAGGGAGTTTGCCGTAACTCGATTGAAATATGCTATAGCCTTTATATCTCAAGGGGTCGTTGACAATAATATCCTTTTTATATACCGGTTGGCCCTTTTCGAGGATGGTTAAGCTGGAACGGTATTCTTTGGGTGCCCCGTTATCGTAAAAACTGACCTTAAAATTATTGCACTTGATTTCAAATCCGAGAGGTCGAATTTTACCGTCAGGTATGGTTCGAATACTGTCAACCGCTTCACCTTCAGGGATATTGACATATCCCTTAAAGCCAAAGATGGAACCGATTAAACCGCCAAGCAGCAACAAAATGACGCTCAAATGTACTGTGTAGACGCCTAAACGGGTCCAGCGCCATTTTTCGGCAAAGATACACAGCCCTTTATCGGTCTCTTCAACCTTGGTATACCCAAAATGTTTTGAAATAAACGGTTCATAACTCTTTTTGAGCTCATTGGGCGGTTGACTGCCGCTAAATGTCTCTTTTTGTGCCAGATTCCTGAATCTTGAAAGGTTAAATGAAGGATTTTTGGTAAATACAATCTTCCAGGTCGCGGAAAGACGATCAATGGAGCATACAATGATGTTCATGGTCAACAAAACCAGCAGAAACTGAAACCACCAGGAATGATACATGTCAAAAATATTGAGTACATTAAACAGCCTGTATAAAAATTCACCGTATGCCCTAAAGTAATCCGCAGGATTCTGGTTCTGCGGAATGATCGTACCGACAATCGATGTGAGAGCGATCGACAGCAACAGCACTACGGTCAGCCGAATAGATACGAAAAACTTCCAAAATGTATTTGAATACTTCAGAATTCACCTCCACCTTATAAGCTATCGGAGTTCCCTTTATTCTTTATCATCTCGGCATCGGGAAAATAAAGAAAAATTTGACCTGCCGATCTGTGCTAAAAAAATAAAATTTATATATAACAAAAATGTAATTCTTTCAACTTTATGTTAAGATGCAGCGGTTATGCCGATAAGATATAATCTAAATATCGGCAACTTAGATTTCAAAACATTTGGAAACCGGACCCCGTCGGTGCCTGCCTGCCTTTTCGTATTTATTGCGTATAGGCGCGATGTGGCTTCTCAAAATAAGATATTTAATTCAAACTCAACTACGCTTTATTGTTTTTAGTATTTTGCAATCCGTGCCTAATATTGACAAATACAATAACCATAACTAATTTTTTGAGGTATCAGGATTACTCAACCATATAAATATTCTAATCCAAGGAGAATATCATGCTTGAAATAACAAAATCAGCTACAGAAAAGATTGCTGAATATCTAAAAGGTAAAAAAGTTACACCGATCCGTATCTTCTTAAATGAAGGAGGATGAAGCGGACCGTCTCTTGCAATGGCTCTGGATGAGCCGAAAGATACAGACAATGTCTTCGACATCGACGGTTTTAAATACCTCGTTGACAAAAAGTTGATGAGAAAAGCAGACCCGATCAAAGTTGATTTTTCAGGATTCGGATTTCAATTTGATTGTGGAATAGATTTTAACGACGGATGTTCAGCCTGCGAAACATCAACCGCCTGCAGTTACACATCCTGAATATGATAAGCATGAAGAATAATACGAAATGTATTATGCTTTTTCTTTAGGTGAACTCGAGGCACTCTTCAGATGATAAATGCAGACGTATTGTTATATATTGATAAAATACGGCAATTTTGAACAAAATAAAACCCCCTGAGTGTACCCGTCCGTACAGTCGGGGGTTTTTGATCATCTATTGATAATATAATTAATATATTTAAAACTCAAAAGTGCCGAAGGGGAGACTCGAACTCCCACGGAGATACCCCCACTAGACCCTGAACCTAGCGCGTCTACCAATTCCGCCACTTCGGCATGTATCACGACATTTAAGATTGATTTAATCTAAAGAGTACTTTATATATATTTTTCTTTGTTTTTGTCAAGGCTGATATTCACAAGCGGAAAAAATTAGCATGGAACTCATTAATCATTTCGATAAAATTGAAAAACCATTTAAAAATGCCGTTATTACCATCGGCAATTTTGACGGTGTTCATCTCGGGCATCAAGCCCTTTTTCATGAGGTCATCGAAAAGGCTGATGCCATCAACGGCACGTCTATCGTTATGACGTTTGAACCTCATCCGGTTCGTGTATTGAAGCAAAACGGCCACTTGTCGCTGATTACCGTTTATGAACAGAAAATAGAGCTCATTGAAAACGCCGGAGTGGATGTTTTAATTTGTGTTCCGTTTACCAAAGAATTTGCAACAATATCGGCAAAAGATTTTATACAAGATGTTCTATTGAAATCCATCGGGATGAAAGCCATCGTTGTGGGAAAGGATTATACTTTTGGCAAAAATCGTGAAGGGGATATTGATCTTCTGAAAACCTACGCCAACAATTTAGGGTTTGAAGTGGTCGTTGCCGACTGGATTCAAACATCGAAAAATTGGCCGGGACGAATCAGCAGTACGCGGACACGTGAACTTGTCATGGCAGGAAAGGTGGATGAGGCTCAAAAATTGTTGGGCCGATATTATCAAATCAGAGGAAAGGTCACCTCCGGACGCGACAGGGGGGGGAAACTTTTAGGATTTCCCACGGCAAATATTACGCTGCAAAACGAGTTATGTCCAAAAAACGGCATTTACGCTGTTACGGTGGAATGTTCCGGCAAAACCTATCAAGGTGTTGCCAATATCGGTTTTAGCCCCACTTTCGATGATCATATATTTTCAGTGGAAGTCCATATCCTTGATTTTAATGAAAATATATATGGACAGAAAATCAGGATAAATTTCGTGCAGCGTATCAGAGGTGAAAAAAAATTTTCGAACCTTCCCGAACTTTCTGATCAAATTAAAAAAGATATTGTAAGAGCGCGTAACATCCTGTCTTGATCCTATGGTTTTGGTCCACTTTATTACGATCCGATCTCTGATGATACTCGAATGAAAAATAAAACCGGCATTTCATTGATTCTGGGGCTTGCAGCGTCCGTGCTCGCAATGTATCTTGCTTTTAGAAATGTTCCGTTTAATGAACTTTTAAACTATTTTGAATCCATCAACTATGCCTGGTTATTTCCGGCTGTAGCAACTCTTTTAATCAGCTTCGCGCTGAGAGCATATCGATGGAAAATCATACTTGAACCGGCCGGCGACATCGGATTCTGGCAGGCATTCCATCCGCTGATGATCGGCTTTATGATCAACTGCATCCTCCCCGGAAGGGTGGGAGAGGTAGCCAGGCCGGCTATTTTGCAAAAAAAAGAAAAAATTCCATTTTCCACGGGCCTTGCGACAGTTGCCGCCGAAAGGGTCTTTGATGTCGGCATGCTGATTATCCTTTTTGCTGTGCTTCTGGGAACAATAAAGATAAATCCGAATCTTGATATCGTTTTTGGCAAGTACCATCTGAACAAAGCCCTGCTTACGGCCGTGGGCAAAGGAACCTTCAAACTGCTCTTACTGCTTATTGCCGGAATAATCCTGGTAAGTTTTAATAAAACCCGGAAAGGGGTGAATGCTGTTATCCGATGGCTGCCTCGATCGTTGTTTTTTGTCGGGACTGACGTCCGGGAAAAAATACAAAATCGTATATGTGAACCCTTGGTGGGTTTTGTGGAAAATTTTGCCACCGGTTTTATGCTGATTAAACACCCTGCAAAAATGTGCGCCTGTATAGGACTTTCCGTTGTTATCTGGATCCTGGCGGCATTCTCATATTACCTGATGTCATTGGGTTGCCCGGGAATTAATTTGTCGTTTATTGAAATCACTGCAACCATGGTTATTCTTTGTTTTTTTATCGCCCTTCCTTCGGTGCCCGGTTACTGGGGAATTTGGGAGGCGGGAGGCGTCTTTGCCTTGCTGCTATTTGGCGTTTCGTCCAAGGACGCCGCAGGTTTTACCCTTGCAAATCATGCTGTTCAAGTATTTCCCATTATTATTGTGGGATTTATTTCCGCGATATTAACCAGTGTAAATATATGGCAGGTTTCATATGAAAAAAGACCAAACAGTGCGATGAACACAGACGATTCAATGCCCCAAAAGGGTCGATCGGGCAATTGAAGATTTAAGATTGTCGATTGCAGATTGGCGGAGTGAACCGATACCACAAATTTTCAATTTACAATCTTCAATCATTTATGATGAAATAGTTATATAATTTGATTTTTTTCATGAAACACACATGGATCACCCATAAGCACATACAAAAGGTTCCCCTATGGCCGTATTAGAAATTGTAAAATACCCGGAAAAAATTCTCAGCCGGCCGACCCGGCAGATTGAAAAGATCGACGGTGATATCCAGAACTTGATTGAAAATATGGCACTAACGATGTATCAGGCGCCCGGCATCGGGCTGGCCGCAATTCAGGTGGGTATTAATAAAAGCCTGATGGTATACGATATATCACCGAAAGATAATGAACGGTCCTTACAGGTGCTGATCAATCCAAGAATCGTATCGAGTGAAGGGAGCCTGGTGTCTGAGGACGAAGGGTGCCTGAGCGTCCCCGATTTCAGATCCGATGTCAAGCGAGCGGCTGCCGTTACTGTGGAAGGCTTGGACAGAAACGAAAAACTCGTAAGGATAGATGCGGAAGGATTCCTTGCCATTGTTCTCCAGCACGAAATTGATCATTTGAACGGTATTTTGTTTATTGACCGCATCAGCGCTTTAAAAAGGGGGATATACAAAAGAAAGGTGTTCAAGAATTTAAAACAAAAATGAATAAACCGGCCAGAATTATATTCATGGGCACTCCGGAATTTGCGGTGCACGCTTTAAGCGCCCTTCATAAAAATGATCGAAATGTGGTTTTGGTCGTCACGCAGCCGGATCGCCGGAAAGGGCGGGGGCGGCAACTCTCGGCCCCGCCTGTTAAAAAAGCGGCCCTAAATTTTGGCTACAAGGTGATTCAGCCGCCAACCATCCGATCCGGCGAATTTTCAAATATCATTACAGAATACGAACCTGATTTCATTGTAGTGGTTGCTTTCGGACATATCATTGCAAAAAACATCCTCGATATTCCCAGAGTTGCCACTCTCAATATTCATGCATCCCTTCTCCCAAAATATCGCGGGTCTGCGCCGATCCAATGGGCCACCATCAAAGGTGAAGATAAAACCGGCGTGACGATTATGCTAATGGACGAAGGCATGGATACCGGCGATATTCTCCTTTCCTCCGAAATTGAAATAGGACCCGACGACACGTCAGGCACGCTGCATGAGCGTTTGGCGAATCTTGGCGCCGACCTTCTCATTCAAACCCTGAACGCTTTTGAAACCGGTGACATCCATCCGGTTCCTCAGGATCATTCCCAAGCCACTTATGCCCCTTTGCTTAAAAAAAACGACGGCCTTATCGATTGGAACGCACCGGCCCAATCCATTAAAGCGTTTATCCGAGGGATGACGCCGTGGCCCGGCGCTTTCACCTTCCATGGAGAAAAACGCCTTAAGATTTTCAAAGCCAAAAATATTTTCACGGACACAACCGATGTTCCCGGAACAGTGATGAAAGGGTTCCCCGATGAACTGTGGATCGCAACCGGCAAAGGCGTACTGTCTATTCTTGAAATTCAGGGTGAGTCGGGCAAGCGTCTTCTGATTAAAGATTTTCTGCGGGGATACACATTACCGCCCGGAACACATTTGCACTGATCTGAATATCCAGTAAGAATAAACCAATGGTGACGACTGCTCGCACAGCATCTTTAGATATCCTGAACACCCTTGATCAAGAAGACGACACTTTAGATCATATATTGGATGAGGTGCTCTCTCGCCACGCCTTTTTCTCGAAAAAAGACCGCGCATTGCTTCAGGCGCTTGTTTACGGTGTTCTTCGGTGGCGGGCAAGGCTCGATTGGGTCATTGCTCATTTCTCTGCAACCCGTTTGAACCGGATTGATCCCAGAGTCATGAATATTTTACGCCTCGGGCTCTTTCAAATCATTTATTTAAATAGGATACCGGTATCTGCGGCTGTCAACACATCGGTTGAAATGGCAAAATCCGTGAAGAAACCTTATGTGGTGCGCTTTGTCAACGCCCTGTTACGAAATGCCGCAAGAAGCTATCAACAGGTTCCATACCCGGATGCTGACCAAGATCCGCTGTCAGCCCTGGCAATCAAAAAATCATTCCCCGACTGGATCGTTAAAAGGTGGCTCAATCGGTTCGGATTGGAAGATACGGGGCGGCTGTGTGATGCCGTCAATACCATCCCGCCTTTAACAATACGTTGCAACACACTAAAGACCGACCGGAAAAAATTGTTGAAGTGCATTGAAAAAGATGTAGCGCATGTTGAATATACGACATATTCTCCTGTCGGCGTCTTGCTTTCCAATCCAAAACAATCCATTGGGGAGATAAAGGCCTTTGAAAAGGGAATGTTCCAAGTGCAGGACGAGGCCGCACAGTTGGTGACATTTCTGTTACATCCACGGCCGGGTGAAATAATCCTGGATGCTTGTGCCGGTCTTGGCGGAAAAACAGGACATATTGCCCAGATGATGGAAAATCGGGGAAGGCTGATGGCTATGGATACCAACGAGAAAAAACTTTTTCGTCTGCTGCCCGAAATGCATCGTCTCGGAATTTCAATGGTTACAACCTGTGTTCATGACTTAAGTGATCCTCCTGACGAGAAATCCATGGGAAAATTCGACCGGGTCCTGTTGGATGCACCGTGTTCCGGTCTGGGTGTATTAAGAAGAAATCCGGATGCAAAATGGCGTACGAAAGAACAGGATTTGATTCGCCAGTCAAGAAGACAGGCAATATTTCTGGACCACTTGGCGCATCTTGTCAAGCCAAACGGTATCCTGGTCTATTGCGTTTGCAGCTTGGAACCTGAAGAAAATGAATCCGTGGTCAATGGGTTTTTGAATACGCATCCAAATTTTGCTATAGAAAACAATCGAGACAGAATGCCGGACAAAGCACGATCGCTATTAACCGGTAATGGATGTCTCAAGACCTTTCCCCATTTTCACAACATGGATGGCTTTTTTGCCGTGCGAATGAAACGGATGAAATGATTTCGCGAATCGTAAAAGTTGCAGCTCTCTTTTTGATCTTTATCCTCGTTGTAGGTGCAAGCGCCTACCTGACCCTCACGTTGATTGTAAAAAGTGAAGATACTGTGGTTGTACCCGACCTGATGGGAAAAGAGGTTGTTTATGCTCTTGAATTACTGTCAGATTTGGGGCTCAACACAAAAGTCGAAGGATCGGAATACAGCGCTGAAGTGCCCAAGAACAGCGTTATTTTTCAGGAACCTGAACCTGGATCGGAAATAAAAAAAGGACGTGATGTCAGAATTATCATTTCAAAAGGTCCAAAGTCCATTCTGATGCCTAATCTTGAAAATCTTCCTGTCCAACAGGCCCGGATCATCATCGAAGAAAACAGCTTGTGCCAAGGAGCGTTATCCGGCACTTACAGCGATCATATCAAAAAAGATTCGATTATTGCCCAGGTTCCGACCCGCGGATCGATGGTAACTCGAGGAGAATGCGTTAACCTGCTGGTAAGTATTGGAATTCGACCGAAAAAGTATGAGATGCCGGATATAAGGGGGCGCTTTCTGGACGATGCAATTCCCCTGATTGAAAACCATAACCTGACACTTGGAAAGATCACGTCTGTTTTTTACAACGACAAACCTTTAAATTCAATCGTTGCCCAAGAACCATTATCCGGCTATTGTGTCGCCGAAGGGAGTACGGTGGATCTAGTGGTTAACCGTAAACCCGGAAAGACAGGGCATGGGTATCTGCCGGGCTCTCAAGGAGACAGCCTTTTCAGATACCGGCTTAAAGACGGTTTTTTGAAAAGGCATATCCGGGTCGTGCTGAACAGTTTCGGCGTTTCAAATCCCATATTTGACGATTTCATGAAACCCGGAGAGGAAGTCTGGCTCATCATCCCCAGAAACAACAATGCCACTGTTTTTCTTTATGAAGATGATCAATTGATAAAAACGAAGATTTATGAGAACGGGATAGGATTTTGACGCTTGACAGAGGGTAATCATCATGTAAATATCATTTGCAAAACTGTTTGATATTAATTGATTTTCGAACTATTCGATACAAGATGAGATCTTTGAAAAAGGCTCATTTTTGTTCAAGTTCAAGGAAGGCGAAAATTTTAACCACAGGAATACATTAAGTATTTTGAGGATTAAAATTTGAGCCTGACGCAGAAATTGGGCAAAAAGGAGGGTTTTACAAAGGTCTCCAGGAGATTCAACAATGAAATATATCGCACCATCGATACTATCCGCTGATTTTTCAAAATTGGGAGAAGAAATACGATCCGTTGAAAAAGCCGGGGCCGACTGGATTCATGTGGATGTCATGGACGGTCATTTTGTACCTAACATCACGATCGGTCCTTTGATTGTCGAAGCTGCGCGTCGTGTCACTTCACTGCCCCTTGACGTTCACCTGATGATTGAGGATCCGGACAAATATATTGAAGATTTTGCAAAAGCCGGCGCAAATCTGATTTCGGTTCAGGTAGAAGCCTGTGTCCACCTAAACCGGACCGTCAGTATGATCAAAGAATTAGAATTGCGTGCCGGAGCGGTGCTGAATCCAGCGACACCGCTTTCCGCCCTGGAATGGGTCCTTGAAGACGTGGATTTCGTTATGATCATGAGCGTAAATCCCGGATTTGGGGGACAAAAATTTATACCCAACAGCATTGAAAAAATCCGTGCTCTTCGCAAAATTATTCAAGACCGGGGACTGTCTACTCTTGTCGAAGTCGACGGCGGTGTGAATGAAAATACCATTAAAAATATTTCAGATGCCGGAGCGGATGTCTTTGTGGCCGGGTCGGCTATTTTCAAGAGTCCGGATTATAAAAAAACCATTTCAACATTTCGAAAGCTTATTGGTGTATAATTAAAAACCAGGGAATGGAAATTAGGAAATAGAAAACCGCTTTCGTCTTTCCTGCAATATGGAACAGGAAAGATTAACACGAACCCAGGAGTCAATAATCAGATGAATCAGGAGCAATACAAGCCGAATATTTTGGTCATTCACGGACCCAATCTGAATATGCTGGGCAAAAGAGAGCCTGAAGTATACGGCAATATGACCCTGGATGAAATCAATTCCCAACTTGAACACTTAGGAAAGGCACTGGGAATTTCTGTCGATACTTTCCAATCCAATCACGAAGGCGCCATTATCGATAAAATCCAGGAAGCCGCGACCACCCAAAAAGGAATTATTATCAATCCGGCGGCCTTTACCCATACCAGTATCGCCATCCGTGACGCACTCCTTTCCCTCGATGTTCCGATCATTGAAATACATATTTCCAATATTTACAAAAGAGAGCCGTTTCGGCACAAATCTTTAATATCGGATGTCGCAGACGCCCAGATCACCGGATTGGGAGTCAAAGGTTACAGCATCGCATTAAAAGCTTTGGCGGAAATGCTCCAGGATCGTTAAAATCTTAGTAATGACACATACACATCAATTCACAATAGCCAAAGAGCTCGGTGTAAAAGCATCACAAGTTCAGGCGGTTTCAGTACTTTTCGATAAAGGTGCAACGATTCCGTTTATCGCACGGTACCGCAAGGAAGCGACAGGGAATCTGGATGAACTTGAAATCACAACGATTCGGGACCGGTTGAAACGGCTGAAGGAACTGGATGATCGCCGGGAAACCATATTGAAATCTCTCGAAAAGCACGGACATCTTACCGATGAACTGAAAGCGGCGGTTTTTTCAGCCGAAACCATGGCGATGCTCGAAGATATCTATCTTCCATACCGTCCCAAACGCCGGACCAAAGCCACTGTTGCCAGGGAACAAGGCCTTGAACCCCTTGCAAAGATCATATTTGAACAAACAGGAATAGACCCGTATGCGGCGGCCGCCAACTATGCGGACTCCGGGAAGAATGTCCATTCGGCTCAGGACGCGCTCACCGGCGCCGGGCATATCATTGCGGAATGGATCAATGAAGATCCTCCGGCAAGAAATCGGCTTCGCCGGTTATTTACGGAAAAAGGGACCATTAAGAGTGTCGTTGCAACAGGAATGGAATCAAAAGGCGTCAAATATAAAGACTACTTTAATTGGGAAGAACCGATTGCCAAGGCACCATCACACAGAATACTTGCCATGCGCAGAGGAGAGAGAGACGACATTTTAAACCTGACCATTGCCCCCCCTGAAGAAGATGCCATAAAGATACTGGAAGGTCTTTTTATCAAAGGTAACGGCGCGGATTCAAAGCAGGTTAAACTCTCGATTCATGACAGTTACAAAAGGCTCCTTTCACGATCCTTGGAAACGGAAATACGCTTGGTCTCAAAAGAAAGGGCCGATGCCGAAGCCATCAAGATTTTTGAAAATAACCTGCGCAAGCTCCTCTTGGCCCCTCCCCTTGGGGCCAAGAGGGTTATGGGTATTGATCCGGGGATTAGAACAGGATGTAAAATCGTGTGCTTGGACAGGCAAGGAAAATTCCTTTATCATGAGACAATATATCCGCATCTGACGGAAAAAAAGACCCAAGATGCCGCGCAAACGGTTAAGATGCTGTGTCAAAGATATCAAATCGAGGCAATTGCCGTCGGCAACGGAACAGCCGGGAGGGAAACCGAGGATTTCATTAAAAATATAGGTATCGACGATGTTCAGGTCGTTTTGGTCAATGAAAGCGGGGCTTCGGTTTATTCATCGTCGGCCATAGCGCGTGAAGAATTTCCCGATCTGGATCTGACGATAAGGGGCGCGATTTCCATTGGCAGACGTCTGATGGATCCGCTTTCCGAGCTTGTTAAAATTGATCCGAAATCCATCGGTGTCGGCCAGTATCAGCATGATGTGGATCAGGTCTCTTTAAAACAGGCCTTAGATGATGTGGTGATCAGTTGTGTAAATCGCGTCGGGGTGGATGTCAATCAGGCCAGCGTCCAACTTTTGACGTACGTCTCCGGACTTGGTCTGCAGTTGGCCAAAAACATCGTAGCTTATCGAGATGAAAACGGCTCCTTCCGATCCAGAATGGACTTAAAAAATGTGACGCGGCTCGGTCCCATGGCTTTTGAACAGTCAGCGGGTTTTTTGAGAATAATCCATGGCAGCAACCCACTGGACGCAAGCGCAGTGCATCCTGAAAGCTACCCTATTGTCAATGCCATGGCCCATGATCTTGGATCCAAGGTGACGGATTTAATGGCCGATGAAACACTCAGAAAAAAAATCGATATTTCAAAGTATGTCACAGACACGATCGGGATACCGACGTTAAACGATATATTGAATGAGCTTTCAAAACCGGGACGCGATCCAAGAGAGCCGTTTTCATCATTTGCTTTTGCAGATGGGATTAAAGAAATTAAGGATCTAAAGCCCGGCTTGAAACTTCCGGGCATCATCACCAACGTCACTGCATTCGGGGCTTTTGCAGATATTGGCGTACACCGGGATGGGTTGATTCATATCAGTGAACTTTCGGACAGATACGTGAAAAATCCGACGGATATCGTCATGGTTAACCAGAAAGTCATGGTGACGGTCATCGACATCGATATTGACAGAGGCCGAATCTCTTTGTCTATGAAAATGAGACCGGGTAAACGTGGCCAAACGTCGGGAAAACAGATGCCTTATTAAATTTCCCCTTATTCCACTCTATAAAAGGGAATTTTTATCATTCAGAAATTGCTGGCAGCGATCCGGGTAATATTCATTTTGCATCTGAATTCTCACAGCTTTGATTCAGCTTTTTGAGTCTTTCGGGAATTTTCCATTGTTTCATGAGGCAGGCAACACTCTTTGGCAGCAAATGTTCCCAGGGTTGGTTATTAATCATACAATTTCGGATATCATTGGCACTGATTCCTTTTTCTTCGAGAGACACTTTTCTGATAATATGGGTTTTTAGGCCCAACGACTCAAAATAACTCCGTTTCCTCTTTCCCCAGTCATCGTATATGCTCAGAAAAAACACGGCGTCCAAGGGAACATAGTATTTATAGAGTTCCGGCCGGTTAATCGGCAAAGGTACTACGGAAAACTCGCTTAAGCGAATAGTGTTTTCCTGCATTGCCGAACGAATGAGAATATAGCGTTCATAGTAGGTTAAGGGATTGGTCGTGAGGCAGCTTCTTTTTGGATCAGCGGTTTCTTGGCGTACCAGGGTCGGATCCGGATTTGTGATTCCTACAACCATATGACGGCAGAGCTGTTTGCCGGATAGAAGATATTTAAGGTGATCATTGTGAAGCACTTGAAACCGGCCGTGAATAACCCCAATATCGTATTTGAAAGTTGTGTCTTCCATTATTCCAATGTGAACGGATCATAATTGCCGGGCCAGAAAGGCTGATCCACCGGCGTGTCCATCAGCCCCTTGAGTTTGGCTCGATCAAGATGGTTCAGAATTAAATACATCAATTCTCTTTCTCGAACAGTGCCCAGCGCTCCTTGAGCGGCATTGATTTCATCAAACAGCCGCACATTGTCACGCCGAATGCCCGGACCGCAGAATGTCAAGGGAACCGGTTCTCCCGAATGGATCAGCGGGCCTGAACTTGGGGTGGAATGGTCCGCAGTAAGTATAACCACCACCTCCGGATTGTCCATCAGTGAATCAATGGCCGACCCGATGCCGCTGTCCAAAGATTCGATCACTTTCTTCTTTGCCAACGGATCCTTGGTATGGGCGGCTTCATCCGGTGCCTTGCTATGGATATGTATAAAATCATAGCTGTTCAGGGCGTTGCCAGCCATGGTTAGACGCTTCGCAATATCTTTTCCCGGATCTTTCGTGTCACTCACTTTTCTAAAATCCAGACCGATAAAAGCACTCAAGCCTTGGTATACAATGCCGGATGCGATGGAAAGGCCCCGCATCCCAAAGCGCTCTTTAAAAGATACGACAGGTTTCAACCGGCCGGCACGCTGGGTTACCATCCCGTTAATCGGTTCGAGCCCTCTTTGCAGCCGGGCATCATTGAGCGGATGTTTTTTCAAGGTATGATATATTTTCAGTAAATAAGCTTTCAAAACCCGGGCCGTATTTTGAACCGCTGCATCGTTTTGATAATCCGACCAGGGTTGCAAATCGACAACTTTAAATCCATGTATAAAAGGATCCGTGTCGGTGATGAAAGGCGCTGCTTTCCCGCGTAGAACCAGAATGCCGCGGAGCCCTTGAGTATGAATGAACCGGATCTCCACTCCGTCCCGACTGTATTCACCGGCCGCTTCTATCAAAAGCTTTACTTCATCAAAGGATGCTTCAGGTTTGCCGTCAACAAGAAAAAAGCAGCTATTTTCTTCTCTCAAACCGGCAAAATGAGCATTCTCGCTCGGCAGGGCCTGGCCGAGCAGAGCGGCGTGATACAACCCGTTTGCGCCTGAAGCGGCAATTTTATCCATAAAGGGCGTGCGTGCCGCCTGCAGAGGCGTTTGATAAGCCAGCTCGGCATATGAGCGGTCTCCCAACCCATCCAGTAGAATAAGAACGCATTTCTTTGACATAACGATCGCTCACAATCGTATAAAAACGAGCTTTCAGATATACACAAGCTTTTTCGCTTTACTCATCCCGCTATATTGCAAGAGAATACCGGAATACATTTTCATCGATTATCTCGATATAGATATCGCATATCTATTTGAAATAACGATTAGACTTTTGCCCAAACCTGTGGTAAGCGTATTATTCATGAAACCTAAAATAGCCTTGCGAAACTTATTTTCCGACGTGGACAAACTGAAGCAATTTTCCCTTGAAAACGGATTTACCGGCATTGACTGGAATATCGAAATAGACTCCATGCCGGATACGCCGGCGGCAGAAACCAAATGGGCAAACCACCTGGCAAAACTGAACCCTTTGGAAATACGCTATCACTGCCCCTTTAAAAAAATTGATATCGGCCATGAAGATCCCGGACAAGCAAAAACTGCGCTGGCGCTTTTTTACCGTATCACACGACTGGTTGCCAAAGCCGACGGCAAATACCTGACCATTCACGTCGGGCTCGGTCATGATACCACTCGCATCCTCTCCTGGAACGCGACCATCGACAATTTGCGGCGGCTTGTTCAGCATGGTTCTGAATACGGGGTAAAAATTTGCTTGGAAAACCTGGCTTGGGGGTGGACCAGCAAGCCAAATCTTTTTGAAAAATTGATTCGTAAAAGCGGTGCCTGTGTCACATTTGATATCGGCCATGCTCATGCATGCGAGGTCATCAACAGCCAGTACTATACTGCCGAGGACTTTGTAACACCTCACGCCGACAGGGTTTTAAACGCCCACATCTATCACACCGAAATTGCAGGCACCGGCCATATACATCCTGATCGAATCCAGGATATCGATCAGCGCCTCGACATACTTCAAAAAACAGCCTGTAACTGGTGGGTCATCGAACTCAATGACGTTGAAAAAATAATACAGACCAAGAAGCTCCTCGATATTTACTTAACGGGACGGCAGTTACGATCCGCAGCAAATTGAAGCCGCATATCGCTTTTTGGAAAAATAGAGATCGAACACTATGTATTACCCGAATCAAGTCAGAACTCGATTCGACGCTGCATTATTGTGTCTGGGCGGCGGTCATTCCTTTTGTAATCCCTTTCCCGCTAACGATTTTGCATATGGAAATTTTCTGTTTGACTTTCACCACCCGAACGGTTCCCACTTTCTCAAGGCTCTGATCCAAGACCTCACCGGTGTCGGGATCCCTTAAAACTTCTGATTTTCCCACATCAAAGGTTTGGCCTACGGACACACCTTCTCTTGTACCGCGGTTGATATAAACACTGTTTTTTTTAGCTAAGATTACCGTCCCTGTCCAGGGGATGCTCTCCAATTTGGAGGTCAAAAACGCTACCCCTTCATCAACCGCCATTTCCATCGCTTTTCCGGCATTTGTCTTTTTGAATCCTCCGATATCACCACTGAATCCGCCTTTACTAAGACCGAGTTTGAGCCCGGTTTTGGATACTTTCCCGTAACACTTTTTTGAAGCCATGACCTGGCCTGTACTGGAATCAACAATGTACATCACAACATTTATCTCAGACTCACTTTTACCGCCGCCGATGCTTATACCCTTGAAGCTGAATCCGCCTGCTTCGCTTGATGTTGTATCGGAAAAATGGGTGATATCTCCTTTAATCAGGAGCTGCGCCGGTGTCATCTGCCCTGTCACCACCTTTTTTCCTCCGCCGGCGGCCCTTGAGCTCGCGGCAAAGTCTTGCTCCTGCATGGCTTCACCCCGCATATCTTTTTCTCCCAGGACAATAAATTTTCCTGTCTGATTCAAGGCATCGGTAAGGACCGCCCCCCAGGCATCACCCAGATTCCAGTGTCCGCTCCAATTGGATCGATTTTCAAATTTGGCGACACTTATGCTGTAACGCAGCCCCCCTTCAGCGGCAATGCATTTTCCAAAAGGTAACATTATCATGAAAAACAGAACCCACACCGCTAATACACCAAGACCTCTTTTCATTTTGCCCTCCTAGTATCTGTTATTGACCACCCTTTTTAAAAACACTCAGAAGCTGTTTCATATGCCGGCGCTTGATGGTTTGAATTTTTTATAAATCGTTCGATTCTTCCCTGATGAAGAAGGCCGGAAATTGGTCCAAAGAGGTGTTCCGGTCGCAACCGGAAGCTTTTCATGCTTTGTTTATCTCCAAAAGAGTCGTTTAATGCCGTGAATATATATGAAAACATTTTATCTGTCAATGTGGGTAACCGGATCCGGTGAATTCGCCCTGATAAACTCGGATCGTGTCATCAGAAAATTTTTATCCTATCGGCAAGTGCTCCGCCGGCTTCATAGGCTTCTTCAAGGTAATCCGGATGTTTTAAAACATCATCTTCAAAATCCAGCCTGCGAAACAGCAGAGATCGATAAAGCTCCGTATCCAAGGCGTCGAAAAAATATTTGACGGTCAAAAGGGCACCTTCAAATAGTTTTTTACCCTTCGTCGCCCCAGCGGAAATAAAAAGGCCTTTTCGTTTTGGCTCCCATTGCCCGAAAGGAACCTTGTCTATCCAATATTTTTTTACCCACAGCGACTGGCACCGATCCATTAAAATTTTCGTGTGGGCACTGACCGTATAAAAAAAAATGGGACTGGCCAGGATCAATCCTTTGGCCGACATGATCTGATCCACAACCTGGTGGAAATCGTCTTTAATAGCGCATCGCCCATCTTTTTTACATGCGTATATTTCAAGACAAGGGGATATCTTTAAGTCTCTTAAAATGATTTCATCAACCTGTGCGCCGGCGTCGACAGCTCCCTTTACAGCATGCTTGAGCAAGGTCGCGGTATTTCCACGCCGCCTGGGGCTTCCGTAAATCGCCAAGATTTGCGCCATCTTCTTCTCCTTAGGTGAAAATATAAAAACACTTAACTCTTTATTATTTGAATTCTCTATCTTATGTCAAGGTGGGATATCTTTTGACATCGATTTATAAATGGTCTATGGAGAATGACTTTTTTGAATTCGGCTCTCTGAATTAACATTGATTATTTTATGAAACGCATCGATCCATCAAAATCGCGACAGGAATCTCTGTCGGGTGTGGCGTGTGCATCATCGGCATTTTTGATCTGGGGATTAAGTCCCGTCTACTGGAAAGTCTTGCGCCGTATTCCTGCCCTTGAAATCATTATGCATCGGGTAATTTGGTCTTTTTTATTTCTGATTATATTACTTGTATTCTTTAGGCATTGGAATGAATTCACGGTGGCCGTAAAAAAGCCACGGACTTTCGTAATCCTGCTCCCTTCAACAATACTTCTTGGATTCAACTGGTTCATTTACATCTGGGCGGTTAACAATGATCATATTCTCCAGGCAAGCCTTGGATACTTTATCAATCCGCTGATCAATATCTTGTTGGGTATGATTTTTCTCAGGGAACGACTGAGACGTCTGCAGGCGGTGTCTTTGATACTGGCCGGTTTTGCAGTATTATATCTAACCTTCCAATACGGAGAATTTCCCTGGATATCGCTGTCCCTTGCCTTTGCATTCGGATTTTACGGCCTGATTCGAAAAGTGGCCCCGATCAGTTCCCTGATCGGTCTCTCTGTGGAGATGTTCTTACTTTCAGGTCCTGCCTTGGGATATATCCTGTTTTTAAACAGTAAAGGGGTCGGCGCTTTATTTCACATCAGTGTCAAAATCGACTTTTTCCTTATGGGAACCGCTTTTCTTACGGCATTTCCATTGCTTCTTTTTACACTGGGAACAAGGCGACTCAACCTTTCCACCGTCGGGTTTTTGCAGTATATCACGCCAAGCTGTATGTTTCTTTTGGGAGTCTTTTTATACAACGAGCCGCTTTCAAGCGCTCAAATTTTCGCTTTTGTGTTGATCTGGACAGCCCTTTTTATCTATTCTACGGATGCCGCAAGGTATTATCGTCTGATCAAACATCCGCCGAATCCAACTATTTCTTAATATACGAGGAAAAAAAATGGAACCAGCCAAAGATGTTTTTGACCAGTGGAGCAAAACCGGTCGTGGAGAAGATATGGCAAAACGGCATTGGCCACGGGTAAAGCAGGCCTTCTCCCAACTTCCGCCGAGTACGGGCAACTATCTTGAAATCGGCGTGGGTAACGGTTATGCCATCGGGTACATTGCCGCAAATCAGTTTTCCGGAGGAAATTGCCTCGGGATCGATGTGAGTGGGGAAATGGTTCGGCAGTGTCGGGAAAATTTGACCCACCTTGGCCACGTAACCATCGAGCAGGCAGATTTTCTCCTTTGGAAGCCATCAACACCAAAATTATTCGATATCGTCTTTTCCATGGAGGTTTTCTATTATTTTCACGATATTCAAGCAGGAATCGATAAGGCGTTTTCGATCCTTGCGCCCGCAGGACAGTTGTGGGTGCTTGTCAACTTCTACCTTGAAAACACGATCAGTCACGACTGGCCTCAGAGGGTCGGTACGCCGATGCAATTATGGTCGCAGGCGGACTACAAAGAAGGATTTGAAAAATCCGGATTCGTGGATGTGAATCAACAGTTATTGACCGATAAAAACGCTGAAGATGGTATAACATTGTGTACCACCGGCAGAAAACCGGTGGTCTGAATGCTTTGATCTTTTTGCTTTTATAATATCGACAATATTATGTAATCCATTTCACAATTCATAGATGTTTTTTACTCAATATCTCACGCCATTTTACACGGAATATATCATAACCATTTAAAATATAACTTAATATTTAACATTGTCTCTTCTGGCACAGCTTTTGCTATATGTTACGGTATCTTATGGCTGGACATGGACTGGCTGCTGCGGCTGTCTTGACGATACATTATCTTTTTAAGCGGTAGCATACTTTACTAAATAATTTTTGCAGGTGCAATGGAATGAAAGGTAAAAACATCGGATTTGTGTCAACACGCTTTGCCGGAATCGACGGGGTATCGCTGGAAGCCGGCAAGTGGTCGGAAGTCCTTGAACAAGACGGCCACCAATGCTTCTGGTTCGCCGGTGAACTGGATCGAAACCCGGAAAAGAGCTTTCTTGAGCCCAAAGCGCATTTTCAGCATACCCGGAATTGCTGGATCAATTCACAGATTTTTGGAAAAAAAAGGAGAAAACATGTCATTACCGAATCGATCCATGCTCTGAGATGTTTTTTAAAAACTCAGCTTTACAATTTTCTCAATCAGTTTCATATTGATCTTCTGATCGTCGAAAACGCGCTCACCATACCGCTTAACATTCCTTTGGGACTCGCATTGTCGGAAATCATCGCGGAAACGGGAATTCCCACCATCGCCCATCATCATGATTTCTATTGGGAAAGGGAACGATTCTCAATAAACGGGGTGAACGATTATTTGAGGATGTCATTCCCACCCAATCTCCCCGGCATCCGGCACGTGGTCATCAATTCGGAAGCACTGGAACAAGTGGCTTTGCGTACGGGGATATCTTCGACGGTTATTCCAAACGTTCTGGATTTCGATCACCCGCCTGTCGTGGATGAAGACAAAGTTTTATCTTTTCGAAAGAGCCTGGGATTATCCGGTGATGATAAAATAATATTGCAGCCCACCCGCATTATCCGCCGAAAAGGTATCGAGCAAGCCATCGAACTGGTAAAGGAACTGAAAGATCCCCGGTATAAGCTGATTGTATCTCACGAAGCCGGCGATGAGGGTTTTGAATACGCACAATGGCTTAAAGATTATGCACGGGAACGCGGGGTAGACCTTCGCATGTTGGAGGCTCGAATATCAGATCCCTGGAATGGAAACGGACATAGCAAGCCGGCGTTTACGCTATGGGATGTATATCCCTGTGCGGATCTGATCACCTATCCGAGTATCCGGGAAGGATTCGGCAATGCGCTGATCGAAGCCATGTATTTTAAAAAACCGATACTGGTCAACCGCTACGCCACATTTATCAAGGATATCGAACCCAAGGGCTTTGATTTGATCGTCATGGATGGATTTCTCACCCAAAAGATCGTCCATCAAGCAAAAGAAATTATCGAATCTTACGAAGTCAAAGAAAAAATGGTAAATACCAACTATGAAGTCGCCGCACGCCACTATTCATATGCCGTCCTGCAAAGCCATCTGAATACCATTTTGAAAGATTTTTCTTTCTCTTCTGATCAGCAATCATCAAATAAACCATCAGACTCGCATCATGTTATCTATTTAAAAAGAGCGGTTTCTTCGGCGCAGCATGACCGGCCGATATGCAACCTCAAAATGGAAGCATCCGAATGAACAACATAATATAACATGTATCGATCTCATTTCAATCTTGCTGAAAAGCCATTTAAATTAACCGCAGATCCCAGGTTCCTTTGGCTCGGTGAAAAACACAAGGAAGCCTTGGCAACCTTAAAGTACGGCGTCATCGATCAGAAGGGATTCATCCTTGTTTCCGGAGAT
Organism: uncultured delta proteobacterium; assembly: GCA_963778575.1. Taxonomy (GTDB): domain Bacteria; phylum Desulfobacterota; class Desulfobacteria; order Desulfobacterales; family UBA11574; genus UBA11574. Next base: position 226,606 of record CAVZUV010000017.1, read on the forward strand.
GTGGGGACGGGTAAAACAACGTTGATCAATGCATTGTTGGCAGATATTGATGAAAATGTACTGGTTGCCAACATCAAAGATCCGGCACTTAATCTGATCGATTTTTTTAACTTTATTGCAATCTCATTCAATATCCCCAAAAAATTTACAAGCAAAGTTGATTTTATTGTTTATTTCAGCCAATTTTTGAAAAAGGTGTATTCAAAAAATAAATCTGTTCTGCTTATCATCGATGAAGTCCATAGTTTATCTAAAGAACTTCTTGAACATATTCGACTTTTATCGAACATCGAACTTCCCGACGAAAAACTCATCAATATCTTCTTTGTGGGCCAAAATGAGATACATCAGACCCTGGCGTTGCCGGAATGCCGCGCCATCAGGCAAAGAATCAGCTTGGCTTATCAGATTAGACCCTTATCGGAAAGTGAAACCTCGGAATACATCAAGCATCGATTAAAAATTGCAGGCACTGAAAAAGAAATATTCACTCAAAGTGCCACCCGGGAGATATATCGTTTTTCCAAAGGTTATCCTCGCCTGATAAACATTATTTGCGATCTTTCACTCCTAACAGGATATTCTCAGGATCTGAGAAAAATTACTCCGGCCGTTGTCCAGGAATGTTCCCAAGAGTATAATTTTATAAATAACCCTATTGGGGACATACCTTTAAATGCAAAAGCGCAACACCATCCCGAGTTCCGATTTCATTATGTGAAATGCCCTTTTACCAAAGATATGGTCGTAGAAGAGAAATTTCCTGCAAACCCTGAAACTGAGGATATGTCTTCGTCTCAGCCCGCAATTATACGAGAATTCTCGAAATTAAGACAAGAAATTCGGAATCATGATAATGAAAGTGTTATAGCCCCTGCGGTAAACCAGATCCAAAAAAAACGCATTCCCCGGACTATTGAGCCATTTTTTGCGTCGCGGTGGCGAAAATGGCTCTCCGTACTGACGGGTTTTGTTCCATTTATATCTCGATTTGGAAAATGGATATTGTCCCGGACGACTGCCACACCTTTTTCATGGCGGTTGAGAAAAAGAGGGGTTTACTGGTCAACCGCCGTCACTCTGGCACTCATCGTCATAATCTTTGCGGGATTTTTTCAGAAAGAAGATGCTTTGAAAGACCGGGGAGAAAAACCAACGGTCTCCGAATCCAATGCCCTAACAGCTTCCGCCGCTAAAGCAAATCCTCATATATCGCCCAATACACCAGAAAAAAGCATTGCCAAAATTCCATCCGGGCAATCTCAACTGTCATCGTCCGCAGGCATAGCGAAGACATTAAAACCCAACCCATTTGAACTGGCGAAGAACGCCCTTGATCATAAAAATATCAGCCGAGCCATTGAATTGTTCGAACAGGCCATGGCTCAAAATCCAACAAATGTTTCAGCCATTAAAATCTATTATTCAACGGCGCTACGAGAACAGGCGAAAATCATTCTTGCAAAGGACCCTTATCTATCCAGAAAATTACTGGTCAAGGCAATCGAGGCTGATCCGAAAAATGCCGGGGCTTTCTTTGATTTGGGAATGCTTCAAACAAAAACAAAAGATTACAAAAAAGCCATAATAGCCTATCAAGAGGCTGCGAACCTAAACTACCGCTCTTCGGATGCATACTATAATCTTGGTTTTATCTATGCATCGACCAAAGATTATGCAACTGCCGAAAAAATGTTTCTCCGTGTCGTTGATTTAAAGCCTTCGTATCTTGACAAGGCATTTTTTAATCTCGCTGTGGTTCAACAAAAACAGGGAAAAAAGCGACAATGCATAGAAGACCTTGAAAAGGCCATTAAAATCAACCCCAACAATCAAAGAGCCAGACAATATCTTCAGCGATTTAACAATGATAAAGAGGTATCCTAGTGGTATTCGGAAAGTGTCGAAAAATGGTTCGGGTTTTATGGGTATTATTATTTCTCTGGGTCTTCAGCGGTTGTGCATATCAGCACCCTTCCCTCCAGGTCTCGCATGAGAAACCGACTCCCCCCGTTATCATCAAACCCGAAGCGCCTGTCGAACCGGAACCCGAAATACCTGCCCAGAAATCTGAAACGTCTGTTGAGCAAAAAAAAACCTGCTTTAAATATACTCACTTCATCACCGTCAAAGACCGGTTTCTATGTCCACAAGGTGCGTTGGCCGGAAGAAACGCTCTCCCACATTGCAAAATGGTATACCGGTACCGTGAAAAATTGGAAAGCCATTGCCAAAGTCAATCCTGAGCTTGATCCAAAAAAGATTGATACCGGCGATACGATTTTCATTCCCGAGGACCTGCTGATCTCTCGCAAACCAATGCCCCTTTCCTTTCTGCATCCTTCGATCCAAAAAAAAATCAAACCGTCTCTCTCACCCAATAAGACAGCGATACCATCCGATTCACCGAAACTGTTCGGCCCCATATACACCGAATCTCCGCCAGCAGAATCCGAAGCATCGAAACTGTTTGGCCCTGTAGAATAAAAATATCCGGCGAAGTGGATCTGCTGTCAATCCGGCAAAAGATCATAAAAATAGAGCATGGCATCCGATCGTGTCAGAATTCCGATGATCTTCTCATCCTCAACCACGGGAAGACGGCCGATGTCGTATTTCACCATGAGTCTGGCGGCCTCGGTCGGACTTTTTCCGGGAGCAATCGTCTTGACATCTGTTTTCATAAATGCTTTTACCGGTGCTTTGAGCTGGGATTCTTTTTTAACTCTTTTAAAATCTCTTCTTGAAATCATACCCACAAGCCTCCCATCCTCTACAACCGGAAATCCGGTACACCCTTTTTCTTTTAACATGGAAGCCACTTTCTTCATCCGGGTGTTCGGCGGTACCGCAACAACCGGAAAAGACATGAGATCGCTGATCTGTACGGATGCCTGTTGATTTCCTTGGATCAGTGACCGAATGATATCCTCTGCCACATCCGGGTTGATTGATTTGAGCACTGCGGACCCTGCGGCCGGATGCCCACCGCCGCCTATGCTCCGCATAATCGAACCGATATCGATGCCGTCGGCATTACTCCGTCCAATGATCATGCAATGGTTGCGTTCCTGGTCCGCAAATATTCCGAAGGCGGCATCGACGTTCAGTATCTCTTTGTACATGTGAACCACAACGGCAAGGCCTTCCACATAGTCGTTTAAAGTCAGTCTGTTAATACTGATGCTGAATCCGTTCACTTTGTCTCTTTTTGCAGATCGCAGCATCTCGAATAAAACGCTTTTTTGTTTCTCTCCATAAGCCGGACGCAAAAAGGAATGGATGATGTTCAGATCCGCTTTGCGTTCAAGCAAATACGCAGCGGCATAAGCATCTTCGGCGGTGGAAGCGGGAAAGGAAAGATTGCCGGTATCTTCATACAGGCCTGCCAGGAACAGCGTGGCTTGTATGGGAGTCAGGATTTTCTTTTTCGCCTTTAACCTTCGAATCATGAGCGTAATATTTGCACCCACCGGCTCCTGGCATTTCCATGTAGGATTGATGTCTCCATCATCGCAATGGTGATCCCACAGAAAAACCTCTAAATTTTTATTCTTCTTCAGTCTGCCGATCCTGCCGAGCCGACTCCACTTATTGATATCTACAACAATCAACCGCTTGACATCTTCAAGAAAAACATCGTCAAAAAGGCTTGTTTTTAAAATATCCTTATGAATGGATAAAAAGCCCTTAACATTCGGATTGACCTGTCTTGGAAGAACCGGAATCGCTTCCGGGTACAAAATCGTCGCCGCTATGGTGGAAGCCAGCGCATCAAAATCCGTGTTTTTATGAGTGGTAACAACTTGCATGCATTGTTCCTCTGATACGGTGTTAGGCGAAGGTATGGCCCGGTTCGGCCGGTTTATGATTATTTTCGGAAATTAACAGGAAAACTTTAAAACATTTGCAAAGGATCCGCCCGCAGAAGATCAACCCTTGGTCAACGCTGTTGACACAATCAGGTTCATTGTATAAATACCTTTTGATGAAACCATCAAAACATCAACAGATCGCCGGATGGTGGCTTTCGGAAGATCTTGAACCTGAACAGGGCGAAGAGGCCATCCGATCGGCAATTTTAAACGTGAACCGGCCGGTTTATCTTTTGGATTTTAATGGCCTCCCGGCCGTGGCCGGCGATGGGAAGATCGTCATCGGAAGCATTGTTTCTCCGGATCCCGCCGCTGTTCCTCTGCACGCATATGCGCCGCCGCTGAACCCGGAACATCTGGGCGACTCCCGGTTTAAAAACAAGCATCGGCTTCGCTATGCATACATTGTGGGTGCGATGGCCAACGGCATTACATCGGTTAAAATGGTCGAGGCCGCCGGAAAAGCCGGATGTGCCGGTTTTTTTGGCGCCGCCGGTTTATCCCTCGATCAAATCGAAACCGCCATCGACCGACTGCAGCAAAGTTTGGAAAATATTCCCTATGGATTCAATCTGATTCACATTCCCAACGACCCTGAACTTGAAGCAGCCGTGGTTCGATTGTATTTAAAACGAGAGATTAGACTGGTCAGCGCCTCGGCATATCTGAATCTCACCCTTCCCTTGGTGTACTATCGCGTAAGAGGAATCCATCGTGATGCCGGCGGTCGGATTGTATGCCCCAACAAGGTGATTGCGAAAGCCTCGAGGGTTGAAGTGGCGGAAAAATATCTTCTCCCCGCCGCCGCAAAAATTTTTGGCCCGGCTCGTTGACAAAAACATGATCACCCGCGGGGAAGCGCAACTCGCGGAATCGATTCCCATGGCCGATGATCTTACCGCAGAAGCGGATTCCGGCGGCCATACCGACAACCGCCCTGCGATTTCCCTGTTACCCACCATGATCGCCCTGCGTGATGAACTGGCAAGGAAATACCAGTACAAAAATCCGCCCTGTGTGGGACTCGCCGGCGGAATCGCCACTCCCCATTCCGCGACCGCGGCATTTGCCATGGGTGCTGCCTATATTCTCACGGGTTCCGTCAACCAATCCTGTATTGAAGCCGGAACGTCGGAAACCGTCCGGCAAATGTTGGCGGATGCCGGTCAGGCGGACGTGATCATGGCCCCGGCAGCCGACATGTTTGAAATGGGTGTGAAGGTCCAAGTGCTCAAACGGGGCACCATGTTCCCGCTCCGAGCTGCAAAACTCTACGACCTCTATTCCACCCACGACCGTTTTGATGAGCATTTCCGCCAAACAAAGAAGCATGCTGGAGAGGGATTTTTTTCGGTGAAGCTTTCAGGAAGAATGGGAACAGACCAAAACTTATTTTACACGCCATGATCCCAAACAGATAGAACGAGCCGAAAAAGACCCCAAACACAAAATGGCCCTTGTGTTTCGATCCTATCTCGGCCAATCTTCCAACTGGGCCAATTCAGGCGATCTTTCACGAAAAATCGACTATCAGATATGGTGCGGCCCGGCCATGGGCGCCTTTAACCAGTGGGTTAAAGGCTCATTTCTCGAGCGGCCTGAAAACCGCCGTACCGTTACCGTTGCCATGAACCTTCTTTACGGCGCCGCTGTGGTGACACGTGTCAACTGGCTGAAGCATCAGGGAGCTGTTTTGCCTGTTGGCATGGACCATTTTTCTCCCCTTCCCCTTGAAAAGATCCTGGAGTTTCTGGACAACTGATATAAGGCATGAAGATAAGCAATCACCTAATCAGAGCGTTTCAAGCCGTGCTGTCAAACTTCGGAAACTTGTCGCAAGCTCCTCAAATCCCGGTTACATCGGGAAAATTTTTAACGCATCAGGGTTTGACCCCATTCCCATGACCATGATTTCTACTCTCGCCGAATTATCGATTTCCCTAACTTTTCCGCTGCATGAGCAACCCTGACGACCGCCACGGAGCAGCAAGAACGAAGTGCAATTTGACTGGAAAACGGCCCTATAACTGCTCTTTCCAGGAGCCCGACTTTGGTGGCTCCGACGATTAGAAGGTCAAAATCAGAGGATCGTTCAACCAGAAAATCCAATGGCGTATCAGAGCTCGCCAGCTCAATTTTATAAAGGGCCTTTGCCATGTGCTGTTTGATGGCTTCTGTGAATATCCTAGTGGAATGAGTCTTTTGCTCCATAGTATAATTGGAAGGAAGAATGTTTAGAAAATCAATCTGGCCGTCAAAACGATCCGCCAGATTCCCTGCCAGCCTGACAATTAGGTTCATATTACTGCTGCTTCCAAGTGATACGGCGATCCGTTTGAGATGGAATTCACCCCTCACCTTCAGCAGAACAATATCTGTCCTTGCCTGGGAAAAGATCTCATCCATAAGGGTTGCGGTCTGAGGCGATTCCTCCCCTGCAAAACCCATAACAATCATGTTACAGCCTTCCTCTTCGGCTGCATGCACAATACCCTTTGAAAGGCTGCGTGACACGCGAATCACCGGCCTGATTTTTACCCGATCCAGGTCCGGTAATTTGCTACTCCCGTCCAATAGGTTGAGGGAATCCTCCGCATCGGCCAAAGCGGAATGAAAGTCAATTTGATTGGTGGCTTCAACAACATTCAGCACCACCAATTCTCCGCCACTGACGGCAAGTAAGGCTCCGGAAAGGGAAAAAAGGCAAGGCTGGGTCTGGGGATTGGCAATGGGAACGAGGATCCTCATTCCTGAGAGAGGCTTCGATTTGCGTTGCTCTGTCAATACGACGCTCATCCCGGTGCGGCCTCGAATCTCACGCTTTCGGGAATAAAAGAAATAAAAGACAAAACCCAGCGCCATGAGTTGCAGACCGAAAATGATGGAGACCCAATCCAAAGTGATGAGAAGAAGCAAGTTGGCGATAAAAGCAGCCTCGGGAATATAACGTTTCCAGCGGTTCGGCGGCATGGATGATTCGGATGAGCGGTATAATTTGCGCAAAGCAAGAGAGGCCGGTAAAAGGGAAACCATAAAACAAAAGTTCGCTGATTTGACAATGAACGTCAGCTCTCCGAAGAGTACGGCTGCAAACGTGGCCAGCCCACCGACCCACAAAGCGGCCCTGGGTGTCCTGCTCACTTCGTGAATACGCCCAAAGATGGCTGGAAAGAGCCTGTCCTTCCCCATAGCAAAGATCTGCCTTGCCTGGGAAAGCAGGGTACTGTTCAGGGCGGCTGCAGAGGCAAGAATACCTCCTAAGGCGACAAGAATCCATCCCAACCTCCCGATGCCCTTCAAGGCGACTTCGACCAGCGGCGCTCTAGATCCAGCGAGCGTTTCCCAGGGGATGACCATGACCGATATAAGTGCCACGGCAAGGTAGAATGAAAGACTCACGAACATGGCCAGGAACATGGCCCTGGGAATGGTCTTTTCCGGATCAACAATCTCTTCAGCGTTATTGGCAATGAGCTGGTAGCCGAAAAAAGACACATAGATGATCGCAATAGCACCACCTATGCCGCCTAAACCCTTCGGGAACATAGGTTCCAACAGCTTCGGCTCCGTCTTAGGTACGGCCAGCCCAATAAGAATAGAAAGCACCAGCAGATTACCCCAGGTCAGAAGTCTCTGGACCTTATCACCGCTTTTAGTCCCGCGGCAGTTGAGGGTCGTGAGCAAGAGAATGACGGATAGGGCGATTGCCTTTAGTAGCAGCTTGGGAGCGTTTTGGGAGAAGATGCTCTCTGCATAATAGGCAAAGCCTGTTGCATACATGGCACAGGCAAATATGCTCCCCAGCGCCAAAAGCCAGCCTGTAATGAAGCCCCATAAGCTTCCCATCGCACTGTAAACAAAAGCATACCCCCCGCCGGAAACGGGCACCCTGCGAGAAAGGTCTCCGAAGACGTATACAGAAAGAAGACTCAAAAGGCCGCAGATCAGGTATGAAAGCCATACCCCGGGTCCGGCAGCGCCTGCAGCCAGACCGATGAGCACGTATATACCAGCTCCCATGAGGGCGCCGATCCCCAGGGTGGTCGCCCCTAAAAGGCCCATCGTGCGCTCAAACCCGACAGAAACGAGCTTACGTTTGAATATTTCTCTTATGCTTTCAGCCACATTCAATCTCTTTTCATCTGTCTTCTGTCCGGACAGTGGTTTATCTTAAACTTTTTAATTTGCCGCAAACCTTTTGACAATTTTTTCTACATCATCCTTTTTACCAATGACAATGACCTGATCGCCTTTTTTCAGTTGTGTATTGCCATCCGGGATAATCACTTCTTCGCCCCTTTTGATGGCAGACACCAGGGCTTCTTTTGGCAGTAGAATCTCTTTTAATAATTTGTTAACGACATTGGAATTTTCGGAAATAATCACTTGATCAATAATTGCATTGGCCGCAGAGAGATCCTCGCTAAGCTTATTAACAACATAATTACTGGAATGTTTCCTTTTTAATTGCTCATATTCATTTTGTTTCGTTCTTAAGGTGTTGTCCAACTCCTCAAGCTTTTTTATCTGTTCCCGGAAGGTTTCGTTTTCCGGAGAAAATTCGCCACTGCGGCGAAGGGCTAAAACCGCTTTTCCGAGATTTAACAATTCCGCCTCTCTCTGTTTTGAAAGAGACGCTAATTCATATTTGAGTTTGGCCAGATCAGTAACATCGGATGTTCTTTCACTGATGTTCGTAAAAATGTCCCTGGTGGCTTCCACCCCTCCACCGCCAACCTTTTTCCCTTTTTCAACGATCTTTCCGGTAACGTCGGCGATCTTTTCAGTACCCTGAAACAGGCTCTCTTTTATCTTATCTAACAAACCCATAGCATGACTCCTTACTTATCCGGTTTCGATGTTATTCCTTTTTTTTATCCAGTTGCTTGCCGATTTCAATGATCTTTTTGTCTAACATTTCAATTTGATTGAACTGATCGATTATCTCTTTTTTATTGAAAAAGGATCCTGCAAACTTACTCCCTGCAAGATGGTGTTTAAAAACAGATTGACCCAGTTGAGTGATTAGTTTATCGTTTTCACCTTTCAGCTTCTTTATTTCTGATTCAGTTTTGTACTTTTCGGCGTACTCATGGGTAGCCTGGGACACCTCATCGACGACTTTAGTTCCAGCCTCGTATGCTTGCGACAATCTTTTTTTCACTTTGTCAACCATAATGTCGGTTAATTCAGCGGCTTTTTCCCCTACCATTCTTGCGCCTTCTCCGATATTTTCCGCCATCCCATCTAAAAAACCTTTTTCTTTCTCGATTTCAGCGGTGTTTTGAGTAGTTTCGATTGTTTCCTGCTCGGGCATTTCTTGCGATGATATTTTATCTTTGGCAATTTCTTTCCCGGCGGTAGGTTTCTTTTTTGTATTTGTATTCTTAGTATCTGCCATTTGAAGCCTCCTAAATTAACAATCCTTTTATAAAATTAATCTTATAAAGCTTCTCAAACCGGGTTTGGACTTCGGGCTATCCCATTATCCTTTAAAGAACAGGCGTATTCCGAAATTGTATCTTTAAAAGAATTTAAAATAATGGATTGAACCTATTGATATCTTAAAGATAGTTTTCTGTTCTTTCTTTACGATCCTTTGCCGCGAGTTCATGCGGTTTAAAAAAAAGGTTATCCATGTAGCGCCTGCTCGGAAAACACCCCGACCCCTCATAAAACTGCTTCATGGACCGATTTTTTTATGGATTGCGTTTGAGGATATCTTGCCTTTAATGCCCTTAAAAATCCTGCCAGAAATCTAATATTCCAGCAAGTAAAAAAGTTGTGCTTGCATCAAATCGTGGTGGGCGTGGGAATTTGTTATACTGATACCATATTTTAAAGCAGGAGTTGTCAGATAAGGTAAGAAACTTGGGCCATTATACAACAAACACTCGAACCCTTGAATCCTGACCCGCTACCTCTCGGCTAATCGGGAGGAGAACCGGAAATTCTTTGTGTATTAGTGCTTTTGTGGCGAAAAGGATGACTTTAATGATAGTGCCGGATATCTCGTCCGATCCAGTCCCGTTGCGTCAACAAAATCATTCAATATGCCTGTGATATTCAACGTCTTAACAACGTTCATATCCACCTCAAAATTTTCCTCCGCTCCGGAATTGATGGATGCTTCTACGTACAGTTTTTTCATGATTTCAAAGCCGTTGTGCAAAACCGGCTCATCTGAAATGATACCTCTGGCCGTGTAAATAAATTTGAAACGATTATCCGTCCCCTCTTCACGCTGAATAGATATGATATATCTTTGAACCAATGCATCGACGCCTTTATCGGAAACAGCATATCCCTTTGGTTCAAAAAAAAACCCTTTGTCGGACATCCATGGTTTCAGATCCTGCATCATTTGCCTGGCTTCAGGAATCGCAAATTTCAAATCTCCTACCAAATGCCCTCCTAAAAAGACCGTAAACGCCTGATCCGGATGGTATTGTCTGGCATATCCGGACTGCATTCCGCCCAATGGATCCGGCGGCAAAAATTCCCGGGACCAGCGCTTCCACTTGGCGAGATTGATGCCCAACTGTTTCGAAAGTTCTCTGTTTGTAAAGAATTTGATCATACGGCATTTCCCCCAAAAACTTGTTATATTGATATATTAAGTATATATTTAATCTTCATTAAAGTATCTATATCCAAAAGATCCAACTTTAGCTACCACCGGAAAGAACCGCTCTTCTGCAAGCCATACAGATTTAAAGTGCCTGTTTAGCCCCATTAAAGACTGAAGTTTAAGAGTCGATTTGCTCCATGGTTAGACATCAGCTAATCACTTGTTATATCATCATGTCAACTATAATTTTATGATCATTCGCTTGCAAATACTTTTTACTTGCATTATGCTTAGCAAATTATTAAATAAGCAGATTTTTCTCTAATAAAATTGAATTACCTGCTGTGCAAGCTTTTAGGAAGCTTTGCGCAGTTTTGAGATCATCGTTGAAACAGAAAGACCTTAACATATCTCGCAATGGCGCCCATTGCCGTTATCGGCATGGGGTGCCTCTTTCCCAAATCATCGGGGTTGAAAGCCTATTGGCGCCTGCTTTTTAACGGCCATGACGCCATCACCGAGGTGCCGAAAACCCACTGGTCTTGGGAAGATTTTTTCGACGCCGATCCCAAAAAACCGGATCATGTGTACTGCAAACAGGGCGGATTTATCTCACCGCTGTCCTTTGATCCCACTGAATTCGGCATTCCGCCGTCTTCCCTTGAAGCCACAGACACCTCCCAGCTCCTCGGCCTGATGGTGGCGAAAAAAGCCATAGAAGATGCCTTTGACCAAACCGACAGCGAATTCGACCGGAACAGAACCAGTGTTATTCTCGGGGTTACCGGAACCCAGGAACTTGTAATCCCCTTAGGGGCCCGGCTTGGGCATCCCATCTGGCGTAAGTCACTTGAAAGCGCCGGCATCGATCCCCATAAGGTCGAACAAATAATTCGAAATATATCAGATGCTTATGTTCCATGGCAGGAAAATTCGTTTCCGGGACTGTTGGGAAACGTGGTGGCCGGCAGAATCGCCAATCGTCTCGATCTTGGGGGTACCAACTGCGTGGTGGATGCCGCCTGCGCCAGTTCCATGAGCGCCATCCATCTGGGGGTTTTGGAGCTCCTCGCAGGGCGAAGCGATACGGTGATCACCGGCGGCGTTGACATGCTCAACGACATTTTCATGCACATGTGCTTTTCCAAGACCATGGTGCTTTCGGCGACCGGAAATGCCCGACCGTTTTCAAAAGATGCTGACGGAACTGTTCTGGGCGAGGGAATCGGACTGTTTGTTCTCAAACGGCTCGAGGACGCCCAAAAAGACGGCCATCGGGTCTATGCGGTTATCAGAGGTGTCGGATCATCCAGCGATGGAAAATCTCAGAGCATCTATGCCCCAGAGCCCAGGGACAGGTTAAAGCCCTTCAATCCGCCTATGAAAACGCCGGGATCGATCCGGGTACCGTTGAGCTCATCGAAGCTCACGGTACCGGCACCCGAATCGGCGATGAGGTCGAATTTCAAGCCTTGAGCGGTCTATTCGGAAAATCTGGCGACAAACACCCATGGTGTGCGCTGGGTTCCGTGAAATCCATGATCGGCCACACCAAGGCAGCGGCCGGCGCCGCAGGATTGATGAAAGCGGTTCTCGCCGTCCATCACAAAGTCCTGCCTCCCACATTGAAAGTCCGGGAACCGGACCCTAAACTGAATATACGCCAAAGTCCTTTTTATCTGAATACCCAAACTCGGCCTTGGTTTTCCAAAAAAGAACATCCCCGGCGGGCCGGAATCAGTGCATTCGGATTCGGCGGCAGCAATTTTCATGTGGTGATCGAAGAATATCAAAAGCAAAAGAAAACCATTTCCTGGGACGGCTCCAAAGAAATCGTCGCCTTTTCATCCCTGAATCAACAACAACTCATGCAGGAAGTCGAGCAATTTAAAACTTTTGTCGATACTTTGCCCGCCCATGAAGGTATCTTTGCGAAGTCTTCAAAAACAAGAAATAATTTTTCCGCCAAAGATCCATACCGATTCCTGTTGGTTCTTGACATGAAAACGGATATCGCCGGTCTTGTGGACCGGGCTGTCCGGGCTCTCGACACCCATAATTCACAGAATGCCTGGCAACATGAGAATATGTTTTACGGCGGGCCTGAACCCTCCGGAAAAATGGCCTTTATATTCCCCGGCCAGGGAAGTCAATATGTCAACATGGGCCGCGACCTGGTCTGTTTTTTTCCTGAGGCAATGAACGTTCTTGAACAGGCCAACACATTATGTGAAGATGACGGCCTCTTGACCGATTATATCTATCCGCTTCCGGCCCAAAACAAAACCGAACATTCTCATCAGGAACAGACGCTAAGAAGAACAGATATTGCCCAACCAGCCATCGGCGCCGTCAGTATGGCCATGCTGAAAATCCTCCAACATTTCGGCCTTCAGGCCGATGCGGTCTGCGGCCACAGCTATGGAGAGCTCTCGGCCCTTTGCGCAGCGGGACGGATCGATCTTGAGTCCTTTTTGTCTCTTTCCATGACCCGCGGCCGTCTGATGGCCCAAGCCGGTCAAAGCAACGGAGGAATGCTGGCGGTTCAAGCCCCGCTGAACGAACTCGAATCTCTGATCAAAAATGTAAACCTTAAGGTGGTTCTGGCCAACCGGAACAGTCCCGTCCAAGGAGTTTTGTCCGGCACATCGGACGCCCTCGCCAGGGCTGAAGAAAAGTGCAAAGCCCATGGATTTAAAGCCCTTCGACTCCCGGTATCCGCCGCATTTCACAGCAAACTGGTAAAAGAAGCTCAAAAACCTTTTTCCCGGGCCCTAAAAACCATCGACATCACTGAATCAGATATTCCGGTTTTTTCCAATAGCACCGGAAATCCTTACCCTTCCGAATCTGAAAATGCCAAACATTTGCTGGCTGACCATCTGCTATCCCCGGTAAATTTTTTAAGCGATATCATAAATTTATATGCTACAGGCGTGCGGACCTTTGTTGAGATAGGCCCCAAGTCGGTTTTGACCGGACTGGTGAAATCGATCCTCAATGATAAACATTTCACGGCCGTTTCTATAGACCGCAATATGGGAAAATCTTCTGGAATTGCGGATCTGGCTAAAACGCTTTCTCTTTTGGCATCTCTCGGTCACAGCGTCGATCTTGCCGCCTGGGAACCGGGGGTCAAAGATGTGCAGAAACAGCGAATGAGCATCCTGCTCTCCGGCTCAAATTACAGGAATCTGAAGTCAGGGGCCGGAGGTCAGAGTTCGGGGGTCAGAGTTCGGAAGTCTGTAGGGCAGGCTTTCCAGCCTGCCGAAATCGGAGGTCGGAGGTCGGAAGCTGGAGGTCAGAGGTCCGAGGTCCGAGGTCAGAACTCTGAAGGCAATAAACCGGTGATGAACAGTGAAAAAACGAAACCGGCTGCATTAACGAATCAACCGAAAATCCAGCCGGGAGATCGGGAAATTCGCTCCAAAAACATAACAGACATTCAAAACACCATGAAAACGAAACACCCGCAAAACAATATCATACTGGACGCGCTCCAGGTGCTCCAGGACGGTCTTAAATCCATGCAGGTCCTACAAAAGCAAACCGCCGAAACCCATCAAAAGTTTTTAGAAACCCAGACCCAGGCGGCAAAAAGTCTTCAACATATGATGGAAAATACCCAGCGGCTGGTTGAAGGTTGTTTGGGGATTCAAACGGATAAAATCACATCCCATGACGGGATCGAAGAACACAAAAAGCCTGCGAACACCTTAAAAACGTCAACAGGTTTGATCCGGACACACTCCGACTCTCAAATCACTGTCGCGGAAAATGTATTTCCTGCAATGTCTGACAAGCGTTTAGAACCCATCTCTATTGAATCCCTCCCTGAAGAGGCTGTTTTTGAAACAACGGACCCGAAACCCGTCGTTAACCATCAAAAAGAGATTGAGGATCAATTGCTCGCCACCGTCAGCCGGTTGACCGGATACCCTGTCGAAATGCTGGCCCCGGATATGGATATCGAGGCCGACCTCGGCATCGATTCCATCAAACGGGTGGAAATTCTTTCGGCCATAGAAGAAAAAATGCCCGAACTCCCCACTGTCTCTCCCGATCTCATGGGCACCCTGAAGACACTGGGGCAGATCGTCGAGTACCTTTCAGATACCCCGGCGGATACCGCCGCAATTTCCGAATCGCAAACCATGAAACCATCTTCTGCCGGGCACCGGGAAATCGAAAGCATACTCATAGAAACCGTGGGCCGGTTGACCGGATACCCCGTTGAAATGCTGACCCCGGATATGGATATCGAGGCCGATCTCGGCATCGATTCCATCAAACGGGTGGAAATTCTTTCGGCCATAGAAGAAAAAATGCCCGAACTCCCCACTGTCTCTCCCGATCTCATGGGCACCCTGAAGACACTGGGGCAGATCGTCGAGTATCTCGCCGGTCCTCCGGCCAGCCCGATACCGGAACCCGGTACATCTGTTTCCGCGCCTGATCCTCGTTCAGTGCCTGTCAGAGAATCCTTGTCGCCCTCTACCCGACTCATTTTTGATGTTTCACCCGAAACCCTGGCCGCCGGCCTGGGCCGAAAGGTCGTAACAGCCGTTGAAAAACCGTTTGTTCAAAGCGAGCGCCTATCTTTGCCGAACGGACGCACCGTTTATGTCACAGACGACGAGACCGGCCTTTCACAGGCTGTTGTGGATAAATTTAAATCTATGAACTTCCAGGCCGAGATCCTGTCGGAAAAACGGATTTCCGACACCATCAGCGGAAAAAATCCGGTAAATCACGCGGCAGGTTTGATCCTTTTGGCTGAACAGCCCATGGACAACGGCTTTTTTAAGCAGGCATTTTCTCTGGCAAAATTCTTCGGCCCGGACCTTTTGCATTCCGCCGGAAAAGGCGGCGCCCTGTTTGCATCCGTGACGCGTCTTGACGGTGCTTTCGGCTTCAAAGGACGGGGAATAGACCATCCCTTTCAGGGAGGCCTGGCCGGACTGGTAAAGACCGCAGCCGTTGAATGGGAAAATGTCCGCTGCCGGGCTTTTGACATCACCCCCGGTTGGCAGGATCACGCCGACATTGCCGAAACCCTTGTGTCCGAGCTACTATATGCCGATCCAATGGATCCGGTGGAAGTGGGCTTGGAACCGGATGCCCGATGGATTCTTGAACTTGAATCTTTACCTTTTCCCCAAGGGAACATCCGTCTTGACCCAAAAGATGTCGTAATCGTAACCGGCGGCGCCAGAGGGATTACCGCTGCCGCAGCCTGCGCCCTGGCAGAACACGTAAAACCGACCCTGGTACTTTTGGGACGATCTTTGCCGCCGTCGCCGGAACCGGAATGGCTTCAAGGGATCGAAGACCCGGGAGCGATTAAGAAGGCCATTTTTGACAAGGAGTTTGCCGGCACGTGCCCTGCCCCGATTCATTTGGAAAAAATATATAAAAAAGTGATGGCCCATCGTGAAATCGCAAAAAATATTGAAACCATGAAAGGCGTTGGCGCCGACGTTCACTATTATTCGGTGGATGTTCGCGATGCCGATGCCGTAAATAAGATGTTAACCGATGTTCGAAGCACCATGGGACCCATAAAAGGAATTATCCACGGCGCGGGGCTTTTGGCGGACTGCCGGATTGTCGACAAATCGGCAGAACAATTTGAAACGGTGTTCAGTACCAAGGTGGATGGGTTGCGAACGCTCCTGTCCGCCACAAAAAAAGATCCCCTTAAATACCTGGTGCTGTTCTCGTCGATTACGGCACGGATAGGAAACAACGGGCAGGCGGATTATGCCATGGCCAATGAAGTTTTGAATAAAATGGCGCAAAAGGAATCCGTCCAACGTCCCGACTGCCGGGTGATTTCCATCAATTGGGGACCCTGGGACGGCGGCATGGTCTGCTCGGCTCTCAAACGAAAGTTTGAAAGCTGCGGTGTCGGGCTCATCCCTGCGGATGCCGGCGCTATGTGTATGATCCATGAAATGAAAGGCGGCAAAAATTCTCCGGTGGAAGTGGTCATCGGCGCCGATATCCTTATTGAAAAAAAAGCAGGCAAAGTAAAAGAATCGGTAGTGGAATCGACCATCGTCGCAAATCCAAAAGAACCCCTTTCCGTGACGGTTGAGCGCGAAATCGACGTGGATCGATACCCGATTCTCGGTGCGCATCTATTGGATGGAAAGCCCGTGGTGCCCTTCGCGCTCATCGCCGAATGGCTGGGCCATGGCGCGCTGCACGAAAACCCGGGGCTTTTGCTTCACGGCCTGGACGATATGCGTATTTTCCAAGGCATCAAGCTCGAGCAAAAGAAAAAACACATCCGTCTCATGGCCGGCAAAGCGAGAAAAAAAGGAGCCGCTTTTGAAGTGGCTGTTCAAATCAGAGACGGGATCAAGGACAATATCGAAGTGATCCATTCCGGAGCCACGGCCATTTTAACCGACCGGCTGGCGCCGCCGCCCGCTTTTGACCTGTCCGCGTATATCGGCACCAACGGCTATTCAAAAACCATCGATGAAATCTATGAAAACATCCTCTTTCACGGGGTCGAACTTCAGGGCATCCAAGAGATTATGGGGTATTCATCCCGATTCATTACCGCACGGATTTCCTCCGCACCATTGCCTGCCGCATGGATGGCGGAACCGATGAGAAGCAAATGGATCGCCGATCCTTTGGTCCTTGATTCCGCATGCCAGATGGCGATATTGTGGTGCTTCGAAGAACGGGGCATGGTGTCTTTGCCCAGCTACAGCGCCAGCTATCGCCAGTATCGCGATATTTTTCCCTCGGACGGCGTGACCGCCGTTCTTGAGATCAAAGAGGCTACCGATCATAAAATAAAAGGGGATTTCACATTCCTCGATTCCCATAAGGTGGTGGTGGCCCGGATGACCGGCTATGAAGCGGTCATGGATCAATCTTTATCCAAAGCATTTAAACCCGAACACACCCCATAAGATGGTAAAAGATTTTTCAACAACCCGAATATGTTCTTTGCCGTGCCCGCGCCATGGCTTTGAGCACATCCACATGAATATCCACATAATCGTAAACCCGGGCTTTCTTCTTTCCCGGCGCAGGCCGTAACACCCGGCCCAAATACTGCAACACCCGGCCGCTGAACTTGATGGGGGTAACCAGAAACAGCGGAGACAAATCGCTGCGGTCAAACCCTTCCCCGATCAACTGTCCGGTGGCGATCAACACCTTGATTTCTCCCTTGTCCAAGCAATCCAGTACTTCCCGCCGCTCGGCAACGCTCAGATCCCCAATCAAGAGTCCCGCGGGAATCTTATACTTAAATCGCAACATCGACTGCAATGTCTCGCAGTGTTTTTTCCGGTCCGAGAGAACCAGGCAGACCCCGTCACTCTGTTTGGCCTCTTTTGCAATATCCGATGCGATCAAGCGGTTTCGATCATCGTCTTGGGTCAGCTCCGACATCATCTTGGAATATTCGTTCACCGGGTCATAATAAGGTTTGAATTTTGTCTCTCGAACAATGACTTCTGCAGCCAGTACGTCGCCGGTTCGGACCAGACGGTTCTGATCGATCCTGTGATGCACATCCCCCAAATGCCAGAAAATAAGCCTGGACAGATTGTCCCTCCGATAAGGGGTTGCCGAAAGCCCCAGCATATACCGGGAATCGAACTCGATCACCGCCTCGGCAAAGGTTCTGCTGGGACACCGGTGGCATTCATCCACCACCAGAAAGCCGACTTTTTTCGAAACCTCCTCCGCGCACTTATACAGGGTCTGAACCAGGGCCACGGTCATCTTCTCACCCATATTAATTTTGCCGCCGCCGATAAACCCGACCAGGTCCTTTGAAATTCCCAGAAATTTTTCAATACGCTCTATCCACTGAAAGGCCAGATCCTTGGTATGCACTACGATAAGACACGGCTGTTTTCTCAGGGCCATGATATAAAGCGCCATCACGGTTTTTCCGCTGCCGGTGGGCGCACTCAATGTTCCGAAATCCCTTGACATCATGGTGTTGACCGCTTTTTGCTGAAATGGCTTGAGGCGGCCGCCAAAATGAAAATCAATTGGATTTAAAGTCCGGCGCTGATCGTCGACCTCGTATGCTATCCCCTGTCGTTTGCAAAGCAGCATCAACTGCCGCATGTATCCCCTGGGAATCCAGAGTCCGTCGCCCCGGACCTTGTCATAAAACTTGAGCATTTTGGGGGTGCCCCGATTCCACCGGCCCATGCGTTCGTTTTCCATCCATTTGGGGTTGGGAAACGTCAGGGTCTTTATGAGTTGGGTTCGGATTTCCGCAGGTATGTTGTAAAGCCGCAGGTTGTTGGTGAGGATAATTTTCAAATCATCTCTCCTTAAAGTTGACTATTGTCCCTCCGGTGAATATCATAATTTTGTTAGGATTGTCCAATTTCATTTATAAAGGTGGGAAACGATCATGATCAAACCGATTTACTTAGATTACAACGCTACAACACCCCATGATCCGGAAGTGATTGAGGCCATGCGTCCGTTTCTGGAAACCGAATTCGGAAACCCCTCCAGTTCTCACTGGTACGGCATCAAACCCAAACAGGCCGTAGAGACCGCCCGCAGGCAGGTGGCCGGCATCCTTAACTGCGATCCAACCGAAGTTTTTTTTACCAGCGGCGGCACGGAATCGAACAACCATGCCATCCGCGGTGTGGCGAGGCGGTTTAGGGAAAAGGGAAATCATATCATCACCAGCAATTTCGAACACCCGGCGATACTCGAAGTCTTCCGATATCTCGAAGCAGATGGGTTCGAAACCACGTATTTGCCGGTCAGTGAAGACGGCATGGTGAATGTCGCCGATGTGGAAAGGGCGATTCGCCCCACGACCGTTTTGATCACCGTCATGCATGCCAACAACGAGGTGGGGACCGTTCAGCCCATTGCCGAAATCAGTCGCATCGCAAAAAAACACGGTATTGTCATGCACACCGACGCCGCTCAATCAATAGGGAAAATCCCCACCGATGTAAAGCAAATGGGTGTGGATCTGCTCTCTGTGGCCGGGCACAAGGTGTATGCACCCAAAGGTATCGGTGCGCTGTATGTGCGCTCGCCCCTGGCCCCTGAAAAATTCTGCTTTGGTGCCGATCAGGAAATGGGTCGGCGGGCCGGCACCGAAAATGTGCTGGAAATCGTCGGCCTCGGAAAAGCCTGTGAAATCGCACAGCGGGATCTTGAAAAGAATATGGCCCGTATGAAATTTCTGCGGGATCGGCTGCATGAGGGCCTGTTGGGCCGGCTTTTCGACATTCGCCTCAACGGCCACCTCCAACTTCGCCTTCCGAACACGCTGAACATGTCCTTCAAGGATCTGGAAGCCAACCGCATCCTGGAAGAAATCGGCCTCGAGGTGGCGGCATCCGCCGGCGCCGCGTGCCACTCCGATTCCCTGGAAATTTCCCATGTCCTGATCGCCATGGGCATTCCCATAGAGTGGGCCAAGGGCACCCTCCGGTTCAGTGTCGGCCGGATGACCACCGAAGCCGAGATCGATAAAGCGATCCGAGTGGTGGCGGACGCCGTCACCAAATTAAAGGCGCTTTGTTAGCGATCATAATCGTCCATCAGGCCATATCTGTTTTTTCTCCGAAAACCGCCTGTGAAGGCCGGCTGATCAACGGATCATCGTAACTCATGAACGTACCGCTGAATTCTTTTGGCGCATGAAGCGCAAGCCATGCAATCGAATGCGCCGGTACATGGGGAAGATTCGAGACGGGCCTCAAATAGGCATACCGCAAAAAAGGTTGACAGTCGGCCGCCGGTTCAGTATGGATATTCTTAATTAGAGACCGACCGGTCTGTCCCCTATGGCCCGCAAAAAAAGATATAAATATCATGACACTGAAAGACAGAATCATTCATGAGTCCCTCCGGCAGTTTTCCACCAAAGGTTTCTTAAGTACATCGATCACCGACATTTTGGAGGCTGTGGACGCTTCCAAGGGCGGGCTTTACAACCACTTTAAAAGCAAAGAGGATCTCTTTTTCGCTGCCATGAGTGAGGCGCGGAAGATCTGGCGGCAGAGAAATCTGGACGGGTTGCAGCAGATAGATCGTCCTGTGGATAAAATCAAAATGTTATTGGCCAATTACCGGGATAAATATCTGGCGGACGCGGAAAATTTCCCCGGGGGATGCATCTTCGTCACCTTGGCGGTGGAGTTAAACGATCAGCGGCCGCATCTGGCACGGGAAGTGAATGAAGGGTTTTTAAGATTCAAGCGCATGTTAAAAAGGCTGTTGGATCAGGAAAAGGAGGCCGGCAATCTAAGGGACGGTGCGGATACGGCTCTGGTCGCCGAATTGGTTTTTTCGGGCATCTTAGGAGCCAGTGTCATGTTCATTTCAGACAAGTCCATGGCGACGCTGGATCTCAATATCAGCGCGCTTTGCGACTATTTAACCCGGATCACAAAATAAAAAACACTTCGTTCAACCGAAAGGAGGGATAAATTATGGATTTTGCATGGTCGGAAAGAGAAGAACTGCTTAGAAAGTCGGTCAGAGAATTTGCCGAAAGTGAGATTCCGGCAAAGATTGATGCCATGGAAGAGACCGGGAATTTTCCAACAGAACTTTTGGTTCCCATGGCCAAGCTGGGGATTACCGGCATTATCGCTCCGCCTGAATACGGCGGCGTCGGGCTTGGCTATTTGGCCAGAACCATTGTGCTGGAGGAGTTGGGCAGGGTGTGTGCGGCGATTCCCATGGGAATGCAGGTTCATCATATGGCCATTGCCGCCATCAACGATTTTGGAACTGCTGAGCAGAAACAAAAATACATTCCGCAGCTTGCCATGGGGGAAACCATGGGATGCGTGGCCGTCACCGAGCCTTCCGGCGGATCGGATGTTGTGGGCATGCAGTCCACTGCGGAGTTGAAAAGCGACAAATGGATTTTAAACGGCAGAAAGTGTTTCATCACCAACTCCCATACATCCAACTTCTGGGTCGTCATTGCTAAAACAGCCGAAGGTGCCAAGGGGCTCACAGCGTTTATCATCGATAAAGATGCTCCCGGTGCCAAAGTAGGCAGGGTCGAGCACAAATTAGGCCTCCGGGGTTCCAATACCGGCGAACTGGTGTTCGACAATTGCGAAATACCCAAAGAAAATCTCCTGGGACAGGAAGGCGGCGGTCTCGCTGTGGCTTTGAAGACTGTCAGCGAATCCGGCCGGACCGGTATGGCTGCCACGGCTTTGGGGATCATCGGCGCATGTCTCGAGGAGGCCGGCAAATTTGCCAATGAGCGTATGCTTTACGGAAAACCGATTAGCTATCTGCAGGCCATCAGCTTTTACATGGCCGAAATATATACGGAACTCGATATTTGCAAACTGCTGTGCTACCGGGCAAGCTGGATGAAGGATCAGAACTTGAGAAGCGACACGGAAAATGCCATCGCCAAATACTATACCTGTGATGCGGCGGTTCGTTGTGCCCGAAAAGCCGTGGAAATTCACGGCGCCTATGGAATTATGAAAGAATACAAAGCCAGCGTATTTTAAGAGATGCCATGGTGACTGTTTCTGCCGGTGGAACCGGAGAAATCGGCAAAGTGGTGATCGGCAGAGCGGCCCTGGCGCCTTTTAAAAAGAAAGGTTAACCCAAATTGAGCGATTTTCGAGTTTGCCGCAGGTACAAGAAAAATGTTGTTCCGCTATAGTAAACTATGCGGGACGGAATTTGACGCAGTAGATGCGGTGAAATCGGAAATCCTGTAAGGTTTTAAATTTTAGAAATAAAATAAGCAGAATTCCTTAAAACTATTATAAATTTAACTACTTCAAAAATTTAAAACGCTCAGTTTGGAGTTAAGTGAGGTATTCTTGAAGCGCATCATTGTCTGTATAAAACCAATACCGGATCCGAAAGAATGGGGCCGGCTGCGCATGGACCCGGATACCAAGACACTGATCCGGGAAGAAATTCCCAGTGTAATCAATCCGCTGGACAAACACGCCATTGAAGCTGCGCTTGAAATCAAAGACGGCTGCGGAGCAGAAGTGGTACTGTTGGCCATGGCCCCTTTGGAATCACGCCCGGTGTTGCGGGAAGCTCTGGCCATGGGAGCTGATCGAGCAGTCCTCCTCTCGGACAAAGTCTTTGCCGGATCGGATACGTTGGCCACGGCGCGAATACTCGCCGCCGGTATTCGCAAGATCGGTTCGTCGGACCTTATTTTCTGCGGGAATTTGACCTTGGACGGCTCCACCGCCCAAGTCCCCTCTCAAGTCGCCGAACTTTTGGGTATTCCCAGCATCATGCATGTGAGCGGTATGGATCGGATGGATGGGAAGCGTCTTTTGATTACCCAAAAAATCGAGCAGGGGCATGCCAAACTTGTTGCCGAACCCCCTTTGCTGCTGGCGCTGGTCAAGGAGGCCAACACGCCGCGGTATATTTCATTTCTCGAAATACTCGCAGCCGAAAAACGGGAAATTGCCACCTGGTCCAATGAAACTTTGAAAATTGATGTGTCTCTTATCGGTATGTCCGGATCCCTGACAAAAATGGAGGACCTTTTATTGCACGAAAAGAAGCGCCGGGGAATTAGGCTGAATGGAGATTCAGAGGAAATTGCCCGGCAGCTTGCGGAAAAGCTGCATCAGATCGGCATTATCTGAACCGGATATTATAGGATATGAGACACATAATATGCTGGATAAATGAAAGGCACAAAAACGATTGGCTATGAAACCGCAACACATCGGTGTATTTATTGAACAGCGTAATCATGAGCTCCTCGATGTGGGTCTGGAACTTTTAGGTAAAGCGCGCCAATTGGCGGACAGCTCAGGGGGACGTGTCAGTGCCCTGCTGCTGGGAAAAAATCTTACAACCTTGGCAAAAGATCTGATCCCCTATGGCGCCGATACGGTTCTTAAAGCGGACAATCCGTTACTGGAACCCTATCGACTCCTGCCCTATACAGCGCTTTTGGAAAATATTTGCAAAATCTACGATTTGGACATTTTGCTGCTCGGCGCCACCCGAATGGGAATGGAACTCGCCCCTCGCCTGGCGGCCCGGCTGAATACAGGGCTTTCGGCACATTGCATCGACCTGCAACTGGATGCCGACGGCAAGCTGTTGCAGATGGTTCCGGGTTGGGGCGGCGGTGTGGTCGCCACCATTAAATGTCCGGATCATCGTCCCCAAATGGCAACAGTGATGCCGGGGGTGATGAAAAAGCCCGAACCTGTTTCCAGAACCGGTCAGGTTCTCGATCTGCCGGTAGAAGAAGAAATTCACATTCCCGGACCGCGTGTTCTGGAAGTTCACATCGAAGAACCTGAAGGGATACCCATGGAAAAAGCCGAGGTGGTTGTGGTCGGAGGCTGGGGAATAGGGGGCCCGGAAGGCTGGCGGCTGCTTGAAGAACTGGCAGGGCTATTATGCGGCGCTGTCGGCGCCACCCGGCCGCCGGTGGATGAAGGCTGGGCATCGGAATCTCAGATGATCGGACAAAGCGGTAAAACCATCAGACCGCGGCTCTATATCGGTGCCGGTATTTCCGGCATGACACACCATGTGGTGGGTATGGACGAATCCGACTGTATTGTCGCCATCAATACAAATCCCAAAGCCGCTATTTTTGCCGTGTCTGACATCGCTGTTGTTGCTGATTATCGCAAAATCCTTCCTCTTCTGATAAAAGAGATCCGGGCCAGGCTCCGGGACAGTCGGATCGATACCTGTGAGATGCCGTGAAAAACGGAAATAAAAAAAGGAATAACAAATGCAGAAAATCCGAAAAGTAGCCATCCTTGGCGCCGGAGCGATGGGTGCTTATTTCGCCGGCAGCTTTTTCGATACGGATGGTTTTTCGACGGTATTGATCGCCAAAGAAGATCGTTTGGATAAACTCAGAAAAAATGGCCTGGTCATCAACGGAAAACCCTATGCAATTCCGGTGATTCATCCTGATAAAGCGACTTCGCCGGTAGATCTCATCATCGTGGCGCTTAAACATCACCACCTCGAAAAAGCGGTTCAAGGTTTGGAAAAACTGATCGGCGAGTCGACCACTATTATCTCCGTCATGAATGGACTTGAGAGTGAGGAATATATTGGTTCCATTTACGGTACGGACAAGATGTTGTATACCATTTCCGTGGGAATAGATGCCCTGCGTCAGGGGAATCGGATCACCTACACCAAGCCAGGCAAACACTATTTTGGTCACACCGTTAATACCCGTCTCAGCCAGCGGGTTCTCCGCGTGCAAGAGGCGTTTGACAGGGCAGGCATCGTTCATGAAACACCGGAAGATATGATCCGGATGTTGTGGTGGAAGTTCATGATCAATGTCGGGATGAACCAGGCATCGGCGGTGATGAGGACTCCGTATGGAATTTTCCAAACGTCTCCGGAGGCACAAAGTCTGATGGAAGCGTTAATGAAAGAAGTCATTGCATTGGCAGATGTTCTGAATGTGAACCTTACAATCCGGGATATAGAAGAATGGTATCCGATTCTAAAGGGATTATCGCCGCAGGGAAAGACGTCAATGCTCCAGGATATTGAGGCAAAACGCAAAACCGAAGTGGAAATTTTTGGCGGAAAAGTTGTTGATTTGGGTCATACGCATGGTGTGCCGACGCCGGTGAATGAAACCGTATTCCAAATTATTCGTGTATTGGAGCAGTATCCCGAATGACACCGACCTGTAACTTTTCTCTGATGATGGATGCGAAAATTCTAAATATGGTAACCATAAAGGGCAAACATGCTGTTCATGGTTGTTGAACATTTCAAAAATCAAGACCCCGAGCCTGTATATCGTCGTTTTAAGGAACACGGACGTCTTGCGCCGGAAGGCCTTGTCTGCGTGTCGAGTTGGGTCGATGTCAGCTTGCAGCGATGCTTTCAACTGATGGAAACAGAGCATCGGAAACTGATTGATGAATGGATCTCGAATTGGTGCGATATTGTCGATTTTGATGTATTTCCGGTCATATCGTCAAAGGAAGCCGCCGACAGGATTGCACCGCAATTGTAACATGCCATCAATTGTACCTGCCCGCCCTGCCGAACCGATGAGACTTTACATCTGTTTCAACGGATCAAAACTTATTTTTCCGAAATAAAAGCACTCTCGACTTTCGCGCATTTATGATTATTATATTTAGTAATAACATGGAACCGCTCATTTTTAGAATGATTTCCGATATATTAAATACTTAATGGTCGTTCTCGGTTTTGTTTACTATTAATTGGGGTTGCATGATTAGGAGGTATGTATGTCACATTCAGCGAAGCTCAACTTTGTTGAACAACAAGGGTTTAAAAATTCAAAAGGCCCCGCCTGCGAAGTGCAGTACACCGCCCTGATGTTCCAGCCAAGACTCCTTGGAGTATTTGTACTCTCAGGATTGGTTTTTCAATCCTGGTTAATTTTTTTGATCCTTTCGGCCATTCTTTGGTGGAATGTCTTCGTTACCGCTTTGAACCCATTCGACGCCATTTATAACAGTTTCATTGCAGGCCCGAAAGGGCTTCAGCGGCTCACCCCAGCCCCGGGACCCAGGCGTTTTGCGCAAGGTATGGCAGCCACATTTATGCTGTGTATCGGCATTTTTCTCCTGTTGAAATTGCAGATCCTCGCATGGATCTTCGAGTGCCTGCTTGTTGTGGCACTCTCTGCCTTGATATTCGGCAAGTTTTGTCTGGGGTCCTACGTGTTTCATCTCTTTAAGGGTGAGGTCGCTTTTGCCAACCGAACGCTGCCATGGGCTCGAAATAACTCAAGCCCTAATTGATCGTAAACAAAATAGGGTGAAATTTCGCGAGTATCAGAAGATACCTTATGGAAAACCTTGCCGTTCGGATGTTAGTCCGTTTGCCCCGGTTGAAACAGAAGAAGGAGAAAAACCATTATGGATCTCAATCTAACCGACAAACTCTCGCTGGTTACCGGCAGTACGGCCGGAATCGGATATGCAATTGCGACGTCTCTGGCACGAGAAGGCGCCCGCGTAATTGTCAACGGTCGATCACAGTCATCCGTTGACAATGCCGTGTCCAGGATACAATCCGATACGAACGGACATCTATCCGGGTTTGCAGGGGATCTCGGTATTGAAGCGACAGCCCGACAGCTTGCTGAAAAATTTTCTGATGTGGAAATCCTTGTCAATAATTTGGGTATTTTTGAACCAAAGGAATTCGAAGACATCACGGATGCCGACTGGCGGCACTTTTTCGATGTGAATGTTCTCAGCGGTGTACGGCTGGCGCGTCTATTCCTGCCCGGCATGAAACGCCGAAACTGGGGCCGCATTATTTTTATCTCCAGCGAAAGTGCGGTCCAGATTCCTGCCGAAATGATACACTACGGGATGACCAAAACCGCACAGCTCGCCGTCTCGAGGGGCCTTGCCGAAGCCGTCGCCGGAACCGGCATCACGGTGAACAGCGTCCTTCCCGGGCCGACCAAATCCCGGGGGGTCGGTCAATTTGTAAACGAACTGGCCAAAGCGGAGGGCAAATCATTTGAAGCGTTCGAGAAAGAGTTTTTCGAAAAGGTTCGGCCCACATCCCTCATCAAACGCTTTGCAACACCGGAAGAAGTCGCTTCGCTGGTCACTTACATCGCCAGTCCCATGGCATCGGCTACAACCGGTGCGGCCTTGCGGGTGGACGGAGGGGTCGTTAAAAGCGCATTTTGAAAATGAATAAAGAAGAATAAAAAAATGCATACCGGAGAACTGCTTTGCATAGGACATAGAGGCGCAATGGGGCATGCGCCGGAGAACACGCTCCTATCCATTCACAAGGCCCTGGAATTGGGTACACCCTGCATTGAGATAGATGTCTACAATGTTGACGGACAACTCGTTGTTTTTCATGACAACCGCCTCGAACGCACCACCAACGGCACGGGTTACCTGCTGGATCAACAGTTCGACGACCTTCGAATCCTGGACGCCGGAAAGGGTGAAAAAATTCCGACCCTGGAGGAGGCATTCGAAGCGATTCAATTGAAAGCAGGAGTGAATATCGAATTGAAAGGCCCGGGTACCGCCGGGCCGGTAGTGGAGTTTATCTGTGAGATGAGGGAAGCCGGTTGGAATGATGATCTCCTGTTGGTATCGTCGTTTAACCATCGGGAACTGTCGCTGGTGCGTCGGCTCGATCCGAAAATAAAACTCGGCGCGATGATGGTGGGCCTTCCCGTGGATAATGCGGCATTTGGTGTATCTCTGGGTGCTTATTCGGTTCATCTTTCTTTTGAATTTATCGATCTCGGATTTGTAAAAGATGCGCACGCCCGGAGTCTTCGCGTATTCGTATTTACGGTCGATCATCCGGAGGATATAAAAAAAATGAGAGCGCTCGGCGTCGACGGCGTCTTCACCAACTACCCTGAGAGGGTGCTTAAAACCAACACAATCACATACGCCGCGGGATGGCGCTGATTGCCGTTCGCCTGCCAGTCGGTTTATAAAATACTCGCAAACGTTTAGCATTTTGGGAAAAGAGGCAAAAAGTGAATCGCGAAGAAATGTTGGGCAGGATATCGGATCGAACCGACCCGTGGGATATGCTGATTATCGGGGGCGGCGCAACCGGTGTGGGTGTTGCGGTAGATGCCGCTTCCCGGGGATATAACGTTTTGCTTCTGGAACAAAGCGATTTTGGAAAAGGGACATCCTCCCGAAGCACAAAGCTTATACACGGGGGCGTTCGATATCTTCAGCAAGGGAACATCTCTCTGGTCATGGAAGCACTGAGAGAGCGTGGGATCCTGCGCAATAATGCGCCCCATCTGGTACGTGACTTAGCCTTTATTGTTCCCAATTACGATTGGTGGGAAGCGCCTTTTTACGGCATAGGGCTAAAAATTTATGATATGCTGGCAGGCCGCTATGGTTTCGGGCCTTCAAAAATTCTCACAAAAGACGAAACTCTGGAACGAATTCCAACGATTAAACGCGACGGCTTGCGCGGCGGAATCATATATTACGACGGTCAATTTGACGATGCCCGACTCCTCATCAACCTCGCCCGCACCGCATCGCATCAGGGCGCCGCTCTGTTGAATTACGCCCGTGTTGTCTCGTTGACCAGGAGCGGCGACGGTTTCATAAACGGGGTGATTTTTGAGGATCTTGAGGCCGGCACCGAGCACAGGGCGAGATCCAGGGCAATCATTAATGCAACCGGTCCATTTGCTGATCATATCTGTCGGATGGATGATCCGAATGCCGTACCCTTGATCTCTCCCAGCCAAGGTATTCATCTGGTCTTGGATAAGTCCTTTCTACCCGGCGGATCCGCCGTAATGGTCCCGCATACCAAAGACGGCCGCGTGATGTTTGCCATTCCCTATCTGGGGGTCACGCTGGTGGGCACCACCGACACCCCCATCTCGGAAATCGAACTCGAACCTCATCCCATGGCGGAGGAAATCGATTTCATCCTGGAAACCGCAGGCGAATATCTTGAGAAAGTACCGTCCCGGGAAGATATTCTGAGCGTGTTTACGGGTATACGTCCGCTCGTCAAAACCGCCGATGAAAAAAACACCGCTGCTTTGTCTAGGGACCACATCATCCATATCTCCAATTCAGGACTGCTCACCATTGCGGGCGGCAAATGGACGACCTATCGCCTGATGGCGAAGATCTGCGTCAACTATGCGCTCTCCCTTGCAGGACTCGAATCGAAACCTTGCATCACCAAGCAGCTCAATATTCACGGTTTTCACAAAACGCCGGAAAAATTCGGAGAGTTCGCACTTTACGGGTCCGATGCACCGGCCATTCAAGATCTTATGCGTGCGGATCCAATCCGCGAGGAACGCCTGCATCCGGCACTGCAGGCACGTGTCGTAGAGGTCATCTGGGCCGTACGATTCGAAGCGGCGCGTACCGTTGACGATGTCCTGGCCCGCCGGACCCGCAGTCTTTTGCTGAATGCGCGGGCTGCAGGTGAAACAGCGCCCAAAGTCGCTTCGATTATGGCCAAGGAACTGGGACACGGTCACAAATGGGAAAGCGATCAAACTGAAGCTTTCCAAAGAATCAGCAAAATTTATCTGCCTGAATAGAAAAACGATAACCTGTAAATAACCTTTTGTTCTGTTTGGGTCGGCTCGATCAGGGTATGTTCTGCTTCTTTATTGACAAAATATTTTATAACTGTTAGGAATTATATAAAATATTTTATAGGTGAAACCATGGAAAAAATTTTTAACGGCAAAAAAACAACGAAGTTGGGCACTGAAAAGAATCCTGCTGTCGTCTGCGTCAACACAAAAAAGAGGATGAAAGAGGTTGCCAAAATCTTTGAAGAGAACAATTGGCAATATCAAATAGAAGTAACGTCTGACAAGCCGGAAGATATTGCCGATTTGGAAATATTATTGAATTGGCCGGAACCAACGCACGCCGAAAAGAAAGTCGGACGCAACGATCCCTGTCCCTGCGGAAGCGGGAAAAAATACAAAAAGTGCTGCGCTCAATGAATAGGACATTATTCACCCAAAATACTGAGGAAAGGAGAATATATCATGAAAAAATGGATTTACATTGGTATTGGCGCGGTAGTTGTTGTTATCGCTGTTATTATTTTCGGACTCTCAAACCTGGGTCCTATCATTAAACGCGCCGTAAATTCTTACGGTCCCGAAATAACAAAAACAGAATTGCACGTGGCTGATGTAAGCGTCTCTATTTTTTCAGGAGAAGCTAAAATTAAGCAATTTTTCCTCGGCAATCCCGCTGGATTTAAGACGCCGAGCGCCATGAAGGTGGGCTCGGTTCTTGTGAAGATCAACGAGAAATCCTTAACCGGCAACCCGATTGTTGTGGATCGGATCGAGGTGATAAGCCCTGAAATTACATATGAAAAAAAAGGGGAAATCGATAATTTCCATACGATTTTAAACAATATCACAAAAATTTCAACCTCCGAGAAACAATCAAAACAAGAATCAGGAAAAGAAGGTGCCGGGAAAAAAATCGTCATTCGGGATTTCGTTGTAAAGAACGGAAAAGTCAATCTGGCATTATCGGTATACGGATTGGGAGACAAACAAATCAGTTCACCCTTGCCGGACATCCACCTCACGAACATTGGGGAAAAGAAAAATGGTGCATCACCGGCTGAAGCGTTTAAAGAGGTATTTGCCGCATTGTATGGAAAAATTACTTCTCCTGCAGTTACCGATGTATTGAACAAGCAGCTCAAATCAATGGGCGTCAATCTAGATTCTTTAAGAGAAGGCGCGATGAAACAATTAGAAGGCACTACCGGTAACGTACAAGAAAAGCTCAAGGATGTCGGTAAAACAGTCAAAGGTGTATTCGGCAAGTAGACAATAACTGAAGGCGGGATGAGGAAGCGCTCGCTCTGTTGAATCCCCAAAGAGGTGCGCGAAGCGAAATTGAAGAGTACCCCGCAGCCCCGCTGAAACGGGATCTCCGCCACACTACAGAGGCGGACAAGTCCGCTTCGCTCCGCCAAGCTGCAGGGAATGCGCTCGCTTCTGCCGGTTCAACCGGGCGAGCTGTGAAGTTCAATCACCGGTGTCGTCTCCTTCGGTTCAAGTTTCAGGAACTTTACGATTCCAGGGTAGCCAATTCACCGGCCCAATTGACTGCCGTCTGGAATGCCGCGTTAACCTTTCCGGCGTCAAGGTTTAACTGCTGAATCATCTTTTCCGCTTCCGTCCACCTTGCCTCTTCAAAATATCCGGCCAGATGAAGCAGCGGCAAATATTCATTGTTCGGCTCCCGGCACAAAGCCGCCTTGAGCTTATTTTCCAACGGCAAATACCCTACGATTTCCGTCATGGGAATGCCGAGCAGGGCGTCCAAAAGAGAAAATATCCCCAGAAGGTTCAAGCTGTTCGGATCGAATCCCCAGAAATCATGTTCCCGGGCCACGAGTTCCAGAAACCTTCCCCGTTGCGCCGATAGAAGAACCAGTTCGGAAACCTCTTTGTTTTGACCCATATCGGATAAAAGAACCACCCGAAGCCAGTTCTTTATCTTCCGCCACCCCAGCAGCAAAATGGCTTGACGGATGGATTTTATCTTCCGAGGCAAGCCAAAGGCCGATGAATTCAGAAATGCCAAGAGCCGAAAACTGATGGAAACATCCGTCTGGATAGTTTTTGCGAGCTGGTCGAAATCGGGCTGATCTTTTTCAATGACCTGCAACAGGTTGAACCGCGAAACCTCTCCGGAGGTGAACTTCCGGAAAGTGATCTGCTCCGGTGATTTGAAAAAAGACCCATGAAAAAGGGAAAAACCCAATTCCCGGCACAACTCAAAACGGGCCGGGTCTTTCACTTGGGCGGCCAGAAAGGTCGCGTCATAGGGTCGGGCGAGTTCAATGATCTCAGTGAGTTCATCCTTTTGTCTCCCGGATATGTCCGTGCCGACGATATCGGCCATTCGATAAAGCGGGTCGCATGCGGAATTCCCCGTAAAT
Source organism: uncultured delta proteobacterium (assembly GCA_963778575.1). GTDB lineage: Bacteria > Desulfobacterota > Desulfobacteria > Desulfobacterales > UBA11574 > UBA11574. The sequence continues at coordinate 258,508 of CAVZUV010000017.1, forward strand.
CCTCTGACGACAATGAGATATCCGTCGGATTTCAATCGGCTCAACATGTCCAGAACATTCGGCCGGCTGACCATGTCCTCCGTGACCATAACGGCGACGAGATTTTGTGGAAAAGCATAGGGAAAATTTTCTAGAATGCTTTTTTCATTGAAATTCACGATGACTTTTTTCCCTCTGTCCATAATCTGTTGAAATCCGATGTAGGCGCTGGATGCCACATTGACGGCAACGCTTTCTTCCAAAGAATCCGGACCTGTTGATTCAACGATTCCCACACAGAAAATCTCATAGCCCCACAGTCGCCGCTTTCCGTCAAAAATGGGCTGCCGGGCAATGGATACAAAATTTGAATTATCATTCGGGTTTTTTGTCATGGTTATGGGGATTTTCTCCTATGGTCTCTGGTTGCTTCGAACGTCGCCATCTCACAATTCTTTGTCATGAAACGGGCTGCACGTTCCAAATAGCCGATGCATAATCCATAACGGCCCGGTCACTGGAAAACCTGCCCATATGCGCAGTATTCAAAATGGATCGCCGGGTCCATTCATCGGGATTTAAAAATACCCGGCCGACCTCTTCCTGGGCCGTTACATAAGACCGGTAATCAGCCAGCAACATATAGTAGTCACCTTCATCCAGAAGCGTCTTGACAATCGGCACAAATAGTTGAGGTTCTTCGGGTGAAAAAAACCCCGATCCGATCATATCGAGAACTTTTTTCAGCTCAGGATCATTTTTCACATACTTCCCCGGATCATAACCGCCGGTGCGCAAGGCCGCGACCTCTTCAGCCGTTAAGCCGAAGATGAAAATATTTTCCCGGCCCACTTCTTCCATGATTTCTACATTGGCGCCGTCCAGCGTGCCGATGGTGAGGGCCCCGTTGAGCGCCATTTTCATATTCCCTGTTCCGGAAGCTTCCATGCCCGCCGTGGAAATTTGTTCCGACACGTCCGCCGCGGGAATGATTTTTTCGGCCTGGGAGACGCAGTAATTGGGAAGAAAAAGAACCCGGAGTTTTCCCCGAATTTCCGGGTCGTTGTTGACGACATCCGCCACGGAGTTGATCAGTTTGATGATCCTTTTGGCCTGATGATAGGCCGGGGCGGCCTTTCCGGAAAAAATGACGGTACGAAATACCCCATCGGCCCGGGGATTTTCCCTGATGCGATTATACAGCGTGACCACATGCAGCAGGTTGAGAAGCTGGCGTTTGTATTCATGCAGTCGCTTGACATGAACGTCAAACAGCGTTTCCGGGTTTACGCCCAGTCCGATTTTGCGTAAAATATACCGGGCAAGCCGCTTCTTGTTGTCCTGTTTTGTTTTGATCCACGCCTTGCGAAATTCCGGATTGTCGGCATAGGGTATCAGCTTTTCGAGTTGATTGAGATCGCAGATCCAGTCGGAACCGATGGTGGATGTAATCAACCGGGAAAGAGAAGGATTTGCCTGATGCAGCCATCGGCGCGGGGTGATGCCATTGGTGACGTTTCTGATCCGGCCCGGAAAAATTCGATCAAAATCTTTGAACAACCCCTCTTTAAGAATTCGGGTATGGAGCTCGGCAACCCCGTTGACGGAATGACTCCCTACTATCGCCAGATGCGCCATCCGGACTTTTCGTATGGTACCCTCCTGAATAAGGGAGAGTTCGGCCGGAAGATGCGGATCCTTCGGGAAGCGTTTTCTTGCGGCATCCAGAAAACGCCGGTTAATTTCGTATATAATTTCCAGATGTCTGGGTAAAAGCCTGCCGATCAGATCCACCGGCCAGGTTTCCAGTGCTTCCGGCATGACCGTATGATTGGTGTATGCAAACGTTTTTTCACAAATGTTCCAGGCCTCATCCCAATCCAGACCTTCATCGTCCATCAAAAGACGCATAAGTTCCGGAATGGCAATAGACGGATGGGTGTCGTTCAATTGAATGGCCACAAAACTTGGAAAATCGGAAAAAGACCGGTTCTGTTTCTTGTATCGTCTGATGATGTCATGCAACGTAGCGGCAACAAAGAAATATTGCTGTTTGAGCCTGAGTTCTTTTCCGGATTCGGCCTCGTCACTGGGATAAAGCACCTTTGAAATGGTTTCGCTGAATACCTTGGCTTCGACGGCACCGATATAATCTCCCTGGTTGAAGTGTGTCAGGTTGAATTCCCTGCCGGATTTGGCGGCCCAGAGCCGCATGTTGGTCACATAATCATCGCCGTAACCGGGAATAAGAATGTCGCAGGCCATGGCCATTACGACTTCGCCCTCCACCCACCGATACCGAATTCGGCCTTCCGGATCGGTGTAAGACTCGGATCGGCCGTAATACCGAATCTCCTGAAGATGCGACCGGCGCTGAATTTCCCATGGATTCCCACGCCGTCTCCAGTTGTCACATTGCTCGCGCTGGTAACCGTTGTCAAAGGTCTGAAAAAAAATCCCAAAGTCATACCGGATGCCGTAACCGTATCCCGGCAAATTTCGGCACGCCATGGAGTCCATATAACAGGACGCCAATCGCCCGAGACCGCCGTTGCCGAGACCGGCATCCCATTCCTCTTCCTCCAGTTCTTCCAGATCGATTCCCATTTCCTGTAATGTCCTGCGGGCTTCTTCCAGCATATCGAGGCTGATGAGATAATTGATTAAAAACCGCCCCGGTAAAAATTCAAGGGAAAGAAAATAGACGCGTTTGGAGAGGGTATCGTAGAGCGAGCGCTGGGTCTTAATCCATCGGTCGATCAACCGCTCCCGAACGCTGTATGCGAGCCCCATGAAACAGGTGTATCTGTCCGGCTTGTCCGGATCTGCGCCCAAAGTGAAGCGGATATGCCTTAGGATATCGTTTTTCAGCGAAGCTCCCTCCTCTCTGCTGACGGACACAGGTGCATCATTTAGAATTTGAATGTCCTTACCCATGAAGGCATCCTCCACAAGACAAGGCGTTGCAGCCCGAAATAATGGTTGATTCCAAATAATAATCGCACGCCTTTATCACCCCGGGCACACTGCAGGATCGGTTGGCGGATACCGGCCGGCAGATCTTCCTGTTTTAAAAGGCAGGACCAAAAAGATCATTGATTTTTTTGTCGTTTTTGGGTGTAGTTTTTTATCTTAACCAAAGTGAGGAAGGTGATCAACAATAATCACTCAGATTACCGGATCTTTTTGATTTTCTCGGAGCGTGTCATCTATCTTGAATATGGATAGGTGCTGGTTACAGATATCGGCCTGGTTCTTTAAGGTCTCGAGTACCTTTTGATACTCGTCTTGATCCATTTGGGCATCAAACTTGTCCTCCAAGGTCGAAAGAAGGCGACCATGATCTTTTTTGAGGGCCATGATATGATCGGATAGAGAATCAATCATGTCATTCACCTGTTCTGCTTCACTTTTTAGAAAGTCATATTGCCTTAAAAAAACCTTTCGTGTCAGATCCCCTTGTGAGATTTTTTTAAACGTATGGCAAAAGTTGACCAATGGCCCGCAGAATCTATGATTGATGATCATCTGATATATTAAACTAATCAAAAGCACGGCGATGAGCGCAAAGGATAACCGATCTAATAAAACAATAAAGAACATTGCCGAATAATGTTGGGAATAAATATCTTTGATTTGATAAATATCATGGAAAAATGGAGATAACACCCCAAAAATAATCACAACAAAGATCAGTGCTGTATATACCAGATTGGTGAGCATCATTTTAAAGTGAACTTTATTGGCGATTAAATAGTTTTTAAACTGTCGCCGATTAGTTGTTCGTTGCATTTTGCCCTGCTTTCATATTTTGATCCGGTTCTGAATTTTCTTCACCAACAGTATCCTTCGTTTTACGCCACTTAATGTGTTCTTGGTGCTTAAATTGAATTATTCCGCCATCTTCCGGATGATAATAAAAAGATCGGGTGAACTTTACTTCTGAATTTTTATAGTTAATGGTATATATAGTATTCTTCCCTTCGAGAGTTTTTCCCAAACTTATGATAATGTAGACTTCTTCTTTGTCTCCACCGATACCATAAACCAGTGTTTCTTTTGTCAGTTCAATAAAACAATCCTGGTATCCGGGTGACGAGGTTGTCCATTCGCCAATCAAATTTGCAGGAATATCTCTGTTTTTTTTAGAGTAGAAAACGTATAGCGCTGCAGCAAGGATGAGAACCGGAATGACGATCCGTTTAAGTTTCATTTTTTCTCCATTTTTTATGCGATATTAAACTCTTTTCTTAATGCCGTCTTTGTTTTCTCCGGCCTCATAATTTCTAAAAATGCTTCGACAACATCAGGGTCGAACTGATGTCCTGCTTCCATGGTTATCAAATCGATAGCACGCTCAAGAGGCCACCCTTTTCGATAAGGACGATCCGATTTTACCGCATCAAAAGTATCGGCAACGGCAAGAATCCTGGCGCCGATGTCTATTTTATCACCTGAAAGGCCGCCGGGGTATCCTTTGCCGTCGTATCGTTCATGATGCTGAATAACCATTGGGAGAATATCTTTATATGAAGCAATCGGATCGAGAATCCGCGCGCCGATAGCAGGATGCTTTTTAATCAGAGCGTACTCCTCATCGTCGAGTGCCCCGGGTTTATCGAGAATCGCCGCGGGAACGCCGACTTTCCCGATATCATGAAGCAGGGCGGCCCGGTGTAAATCATCCAATTTTTCGGGCGACAGTCCCATAGCAGTACCGATCTTTAAAGCCGTATCCGTTACACGCGTGGAATGACCGGCAGTCCATGACGACTTGGCATCGACGGCACGCGCAAGGGCTTTCAATGTGCCCCAGTTCAGTTGGTCCAACTCTTCGATGAGCGTTGCATTTGAAAGAGCGACAGCCACCTGATCCGCCGTCTGGCGCGCTTTGGTAATGTCTTCGATGCTAAAAACTTTCCTTCGTGACCTTCCGATGGCGATCACTGCTTTTAATTTTTCTTTCAGAAAAACCGGTAGAATAAGAAAAGATTCGATCCCCTGTCCGGCAAGCGTCGAAAGAAAGGAGGGTCGGTTTTTGTCTGTATTAACGATCAAATATTCCGGGTGGGCATGGAACACATCAAGATCGGATGGGCTGAACTCAAAAGGGTCCTCCGACAATTCATTTTCCTGACCGAAGAAACTGAAATATACTCGGCCGGCATTTTTCCGACCGGAACCCATCAGGCTTATGGCCACACTGTCGCAGACAAACCAATCGAACATACGTTGGATGACGGTTTCAATGATGATTTTGGTATCCAACGATGACAAAATCGCGCGATCGATCTTTGCCATAGTATTTAAGGTTTTAAATTGTTTGTCCAATTGGTCGGCCATTTCATTAAAATCCATGGCCAATTCTTCAAATTCATCGCCGCTTTTTACGTTGACCCGGCAGTCAAAGTTTCTTTTGGCAATCCGTTGTGTACCTTCTTTCAGCAACTCGAGGGGGATAAGGCTTTTTCGGATGGAATAAATGCTGAGCAGCATGACCACCCACAGAGACAAAAGACAACAAGGAAAGATGTTTTAAAATGCGACATGGGTGCAAGCACATTGTCTTTGGATTGGCTCAGGACAAGTCCAACATAACAAAAATTGGGCTTCATAAAAGCGTCCAGTAACTTACCAGGTATTTTTGTTTTCCAAAGCAAATTCGAATTGACCCAATGACGCTATTTAAATACACCTGCTGATAGAATGAATCCGGATATGAGATCGAGCTGAAAAGTACATTTTTCGATGCATCTAAAACAGAAAATTCTGTATTCGGCGGGAGTGTATTTCCCTGATCGATTCCCCACAAGTAATCCGGATTGATTTCGCCCATCAAATATCCCGCATGCAGATTTTTAGGATCTACCAGCATAATCATCATTATTTGCGGTGAAGATCCCGAATGATTCACAATCGATAGGACTGTATTGCCGGCATTTAAGTGTTTATTTTCATCCTCATTTAGTTTTTTGAAATGGTTTATTTTCTTGAAAATAGGCTTATACTCCTTTCATATTTCCGAAAAGAGCGACAGCTTTAAAACGATTCGCAAATCGTTCATTAAAATCATCAAAAAGCGCCTGTATAGATATTTTTGAGGTTTTTTTTAGGGATGATGCAAAGAGTTGCAATTCCGATTCGAGAAACATCAACCTTTCATAAAGGGACAGCCCATACCCTTTAACCGATCGCTGAAGCCACTTATAGCTTTGTTTATGGAGTTGTTCCGTGACATTTCCATAAGAAACGACTGAGAGGCAAAAGATAGGAAGAAGTGCACAGGAAACAAACATCAGAAAAATTCGCCGGGCGATTTTGCTTTGAAATATTTTGGTCTCAAACTTCATTCAGATAAACCTATGTTAATAATTGGAAACAAGCCCCACATATTCACCGTCATTGGCACGAACAATATCGTCTTGACTAGGACCTGCTGTGAAAGCCTCATTACTCTTGCCGTCTTTACCCATGCTGTAAAGGTCATAATCGGAATTGACCGGATGCGTATTATGGTCTTTTCGCGGCTTTAATCTTTCCCTTTCCCTTCAATGGTGGCACCGTCGATTTTAAATACTGGTAAGGATTTCCCCAGGGGTCATTAGGGACATTGATGTTCGGGAGATCGCTGAGGCTGTTCGGATATTGACCATCATTATCTATAACAAAAAGCGCAATCTGTTTTCCGATCATTTGAATGTCCGTAATGGCCAGCATGATCTTGGCCTGATTTCTGTATCGTAAATAATTGGGAATCGCGATGGCCGATAAAGTGCCGATAATCGCAATGACAATAAACAACTCAATAAGCGTAAAACCTCGATTCCATCCGTTTCGATTTAAACGCTTTAAATATGCGAAATCGCTGAAGCTATGTTTGCAGTCCCAAAACTGTTTTTCTATTGGATTATTCATATGTTACAGAAATCGACTTCATCGGTCGCATAGGGAACCGAACAAAAGCCGGCTTGATCTTTGATACACTGAATAGATATATCGGTAGGTTTTATAAAAATATGAAGGGGAATTGAACCGCCGGCTCGATCAAACACCACCGGATATGTTGCGGCGCCGTCAGCCTTTGCAGGAAATTCCCTTGCTGCGACGATACAACCGGGCAATGGTTTCCGGTGATAGGCCCATGTAATAGGAAAGAACGATCAGCTGATTGATCAGGGTGGTTTTTAGAATACCATGGTTCAGCCATCGGCGTGGAGACGTAACCACCGGCTCGAAAATTGTCATCACATCTCCTTTTTTTTGCAATCGCCGGATCAGCTCAAAATCTTCCATAATCGGCATCGCCGGGAATCCGCCCATTTGATGAAAAACTTCCGATAACATGAAAATGGCCTGGTCGCCATACGGCATGTTTAAGTATCGCGAGCGCCGGTTTGCAACATATTCGATGAATCTGATGACCGGATCAGGAGAATCGATGCGAAGCTCGAATGCACCGGCAACGACGCCCGGCTGCTTTAAAGCGCGAAAGACGGACTTATCAAAATCTTTCGGTAATCGGGTATCGGCATGGAGAAACAGCAATACTTCTTTGGACGCGGCGTCGGCGCCCTGATTCATTTGACGCGAACGGGGCGGGGAACTTTTAATGACGGTTGCGCCCAGTGATCTTGCGATGGAAACCGTATCGTCGAGGCTTCCGCCGTCTGCAACAATAATTTGAGTGTTATTTCCATGACCGATGCTTGCGATGGTGCCGGCGATGTGATCGGCCTCGTTCAAGGCCGGAATGATGACTGAAATGCCTGTGGCTGCAACATTATGATGTATTTTATTTTTGCGGCGCTCCCAGATAAAAAGGTCTTCGGGCCGGTCCACGTCGTCCAGTTCGTCAACCAAAGAATAACGGATCCCAAGGCCTGTTGCAGCGTTTATGGTTTTCTTCAAGACATCCTTTTCTCCCCATTTTATTCCGGAAAAAAGATCGCCCATCCCCCGTGAAAATGCGGCTTTTGCAAACCCGATTAAATAATATCCGCCGTCTTTGGCCGGACCCAGCACCATTTTTTCTTGTTTCAGGACATTAAAAGTATTTTTTATGACCCTTCCGGTGAGATCCGGAATATCCGTCCCGATAATGACCGCAGACGCTGCACCGGATTCAAAGGCGTCTTCAAAGGCCCGTTTCATCCGTTCTCCGAGATCGTCCCCTGTCTGCAAAACATACTCGAATTCGGATCCGAGCCATCGTCGCATCAGATCTTCGTTTCCGCCGTCGTAACGGATCTCTACGGACAAGTCGTTTGATGCCGATCGCCCAACCACCTGTGACAGGACATGTTCCGTCATTTCGCGCTGAAGATTGGCAGCGCCTTTAACGCCCATGATCGGGATCATTCGGGTTTTCGTGGTGCCGGTTTCCGGATAACGGGTGAAGATGATCAGGCGTTCTTTAGATATCGAGGACATATTTTAACTCATCGAGATTCTATTTTTCGCCCTTTATCCTTTTGATGATCTTGGGAATGAAAAATGAGAAGATAAAGAGTCCTATTGAAAAGAACACTTTAAAGGATATCAGTTCTCCCCAATTCCCGGAAGTCCATACATCTTTCAATGTTCCGATGAAAAAGGTGAAAACAAATGTCCCCACGATGATACCCAATCCGGTTCCGGCAACATAGTCCCAAAATCGGACTTTGGTCAGTCCCATGCCGAAATTCATGGGTGTAAACGGAAAATAGACCAATCGGAGATACAGTACCGTCGCGAACCCGTTGCGTTCGATGGCATCGTCGTATCTTTTCAGTTTATCCCCGATCAGAGAGGCGGCAAAGTCTCTTCCCAAGGTCCGCCCGATTAAAAATGCAGCGGCGGAGCCCATCATCGCGCCGATCCAGACATATAGAAATCCCCGATAGGCCCCGAATATAGCGGCACCCAGACCGGTTAACAACGTACCGGGCACAAAAAGACAAACACCCACGGCATAGATCAGCATATACACTACCGGCGCCCACAAACCCGCGCCTTGGAGAAAACGGCCCAGTGTCTCGGCATTGAGATAATTTTTGATCGGGGTAAAACGGATGAGGAGAATAGCGGCGACAATAAAGACCACAAAAATCATCGCCTTCACCACTGCTTTCGATGTTTTTTTTGCCGGTTGCTGCAAGGTTTCTTCCTTTTCCCTGCTCCTTAACAATAGGAAAAATACCCGTCATTGGTTTCGGGAATTCTACAACATACTGTAACCTAAACTGAGCGTTTCAAATTTTAAAAGGAAATAAAATATCTTTTATATTTAATGGAATGATGGAATGGTGGAATATTGACTTCTATCGGAATTCTGTCGGGTTTGGTTAAATCGTTGAACTGTCAAATGGTTTTGACGATTTAACCACTCCACAATTCGACGATTTGACCAAATTCCACATGTCGATTTACCGCCGGACCACTTTGGGTTTTAATCCCTCTTTATGTAAATTTTTGGAGACCTTTTCGGCTTCATTTTCGGTATAGAAGGCACCGACAAGGAGTCTGAATTTATTTTTGACGTCCCTAACAGGGAGGGTGTACGCCGAATATCCATTTGAAATGAGTTGAGTTTCAATGGCTTTCAATTTTTCATTACCAGAAAAGATTCCGATCTCTACGGTAAAGGGCCGTCTAACTACAAAGGCATTCCGATACTTGCGTTTTATCAATTCCAATGCCGCCTTTTGCGCCTCTGCGGGCGTTCGATAAAAGCCGACAATGACGCGATACCAGTCTCCTTTCCCGGTAATTCGGGCATGGGTGACGCATACGGCATCTCCTTTTTCTCTTAATATCAACGCTTCCCTCAGAGAGTCTTTTTTATCCCGATAAGAACCGACCTGAATCGCATAGGGATAAAATTCTATCGCTTTTTCAAGGACATTTTGAACAACCGGCAATTCTTTTTTGCCTTTGTTCGTCTCGGTTCCCATGACCTTTTGAAGCAATGGCGTAGGTTTGCCTGCGTTATTATCCGCTCGGCTCTGATGCATCTGGACGTCCACCGCCTTCATTTTTTGAAGTTCATCCCAAGAGTGCGCCAATTCTGTTTCCAATTCTTTTACCCGTTGGGCGCCGGCTTCCATCTCTTTGGATTGTTTTTGAGCAACCGATGCGATCCTGTCTTTTTGTGTTTTTATATCGGTCAGTTCAGCCTTCAGGTTATCGATTCTTTTTAGTAGTGAAAGGCATGCGAATGCCGCTTCCTTTTCCTTGGGAGACAAGTGGAGCCTGAGATAAACCTGCAACCAATCACGGGCGGCCGTATCATTGATTTTCGGGTTATCCGGATGAATATTCAGCGTCGCCATTTTCCAAACCGCACGTTTGTAGTAACTTGAGGACGGATACCGCTTAGCCACCTCGGTATATTCCTGCAGGGCTTGCGGATATGCTTTGGCATTCTCATACGCTGCCGCGCGGATCATAAAATCGTGGGCATCTGATTCGGATTTTGAGCCTTGAATTACCGAAACACAACCAGCCATGAAAAAACACAACATGATAGGGAACATATTACGAATTTTCATAAACATGTCCTGGTGTTTGGGTGGGTAAGTTTATTGCGGGTCCCTGGAACTCCTCGGGTTCGGCCGGCAGTTCGACCCTAAATGTCGAACCGCGGCCGACGGAACTTTCGGCATACACCTTACCGCCGTGGCCCTCAGTAAATGCCTTGACAAGGGCTAAACCGACACCGGTTCCCCCGCTCTTTATTCTGCCAACATTACCGGCTTGATAAAACTTGGTGAATATTTTGGGCAAATCCTCTTCGGATATACCGATTCCGGAGTCTTGTATTTCCACCAGGGCACCCAAGCTGCAAGGACCAACTTTCACGCTGACCTTCCCATTGCTTTTTGTGTATTTGATGGCGTTGCTGAGCAGGTTGCTGATAACGATGGCAATCTTTTTTGAATCCGCCCTGATTTTCGGAACAGAAAGCGATGTCATTTCCACCGTAATATTTTTGGGTTCGGCAATGAGTTTGGCATCTTCAAAAAGCGGGGCAATGATTCGGGAAAGATCCGTCCATTCCATGTGATATTTCATCATGCCGGAATCAATCTTCGCGAGATCAAGATATTGCCTGCTGAAGCTCGCCAGTTTATTGATTCCCCGGCGAATGGAATCGAACATCTGTAGCTGTTCATGATTGAGCTGAGCGGCACATTGATTTTTAAGGATGTCGTGAGCAGAGAGCATCACCTGCAACGGGCTTTGGAGCTCATGGGAAATCTGCTGTATCATGTGCGTTCTCAATTCGTTTATATCTTTAATTTTATAGCTCATATCATTGACCGCGTCAACAAGCAACGCAATTTCATCATTGGAAGAGACCTGGACCGGGTCAAACTTGCCCCGTGCAATCTGCTGGGTTCCTCGTATCAGGCCGTCAATGGGCTTGGTGATGGTTCGGGTAATAATGAATGCGGCTGAAACAGCCACCAGAACGGTTCCGATGATGAGCAGCAGCGCGATCTTAGTGGAACGGGTTGTCGTTGCCTTCATCCTGGACATGGCATTTTCAATGGATCCCCGATTGATGGTGATAAGATGATCAAGGGACCTGCTCAAGGTCTCCACAGCGCCCACATTCAAACGGACCGACGCCGATTTTTTTCCCGACTTTTGAAGGTCTTTCCCATTCTGTATCCCGGCCAGAAATGTGTCATGGGTTCGACGCATGTTCCTGATAAGGGAACGCCCGGTCTTATCCGATTGCGCTTGAAGCAGCAAATCTAAATAATGGTTGAATCGCTGACTGCTGGAATCAAAAAGGGAAAAATAGGTTTCATCACGGGAAATAAGGTATTTCTGAACATCTTCGGCCTCATCGTGGAGAATATCCTGCAGTTGCTTGGCGAGATCCACCGCCTTGACATTGTCCGTAAGGGTCATTTTGGCTGAAGTCGAAACCGCACTCAATTCAAGGAGGATATAGGTGCTGGCGATGATCATGATAACGATGATGGCGCCGAAACCCAGCATCATTTTTTTATAAATCGTCAGCTTCATCAATCTTGATCTCCAAAGACCTTGACCCTAATCGATCGTAAACAAAATAGGAAATATATTTTATGTGTTTGATTACAATCTGAGATAAAAAGCCAAATCCCTTTCAAATAATTTCGGCCCGATGAACTGTGTGCCCACATTATGTCCCTTGATCCACATGATTTTTGCAGATCTGTGGATTTCGGTTCGTGCGGGGTTGTTTAGCCTAAATTTCAGCGTCACCGTATTATTCGCCGACATTCGATGCTGTTTCAGAGTGGTAAACTGAACGCCGCCCAAGGAAAGATTTTCAATGATGACCTCTCCGCTTTCTCCGCTTTCCCGGACACTATACTCACCGGGCAGCCTGACGTTCTTGCGGTAATGTTTTCGAAATTCGATAGTGAATTTAAAGACTTCGCCGCATTTACATTTGGCTTTCAGTTTCTTTTGTAAATCCTTGTATTTCGTTATGTCTATTTGTTTTGCAAAGCCGCATTTTGGACAAACAACGGTCGCTTGATTGGCATCGTCTACATAAAACGTGGTCATGCATCGTTCCTTTATCTTACCCTAATTAACCACAACTAATCGGGAGATGATTCTTAAATCGAAACTCTTTTTGAGTTGATTTTGGTCATTCTATGTCTATTCTTACATTATAATGTCGCAATGTATCAAGTCTTTTTCAGTAAAGGCGATATCAAGCCCATCCATAAATATGGATACTTAATATCCACTCGAATCTAAAAGGTACAGGAAAACTGGATAAATAATATCCGCTTTTATATATTAAACGGATAAGACAGCCGCCTTTATAATGTTTAAAAGCATGCGTACTTATAAATTTTAATATATTTTCAACATCTTATTTCTAATTACACTTTTTGTGTCATCATTGTGGCACACGGTTTGCATTTTAAAAACGAAAAGTAATTCGAACATAAATAACAACATGAGGAGGAACAAAAAAATGAGACGTACCGCAAGCAAAATATTCGTTGTTCTGATGATATTTTCCATTATGGGATTCGGCATATATGCCTTTGCCGGTCAAGAAACAGGTTACGGACAACCTTACCGCGGATGGGGCCACCATGGGCTTGGATGGCAGCATGGTGAATATGGGTATCCTGGTTATGGATACATGATGCCTAATTTGAGTGCTGAAGAAATCCAAAAATTGGATAACCAACGCAATGCATTCTTCAAATCCACCGAAGATCTGAGGCAACAACTTTATCAAAAAAGACTTGCCCTTGAAAGTGAATTTGCTAAAAAGAATCCTGACGCTAAAAATGCTGTAAATCTCCAAAAAGAGATATCCGGTCTTAAAGCTCAGATCGATCAAAAACGAATTGAATACCTGCTTGAAATGAAGAAAATCAATCCCGCCTTTGGCATGGGATGGATGGGCCCGGGCAGGATGGGTTACGGAGACGGCGGAAGATTTAGAGGAAACGGTCCCATGGGATACGGGGCTTTAACCGGTCATCCCTGCTGGCAATAGCACTCTATTCCGGCCTAAATATCCGGATAAATCTCTTTAACCGGGAAGATTTCCATTAATCGGAGAATCTTCCCGTACAAGGATTTTGTAGCTCACCCTGCAATCTTTTAATCTGCCAAAGACAAAATCCTAATTCACAAGTGTTTAAAATCATAAAACAACTGTTAAAGATCGGGTCCAAATATTCGAGCCCCTCCATTTTATCCGTCTCCGAGCAAATCGAATTCTGGCTCAAAGCCCATCGAAAGATGAACTGGAGCATTCCAAGGGAAGACTTCCACCGGATTGATGCGCCATCCCAGATCACAGACAAAGACCGGCATGACGGATATATCGATGTCATCCTATCATACGGATTTGGTGATGACGGTCAAGGCAATGCCGATTCGATTCTCTCCGGAAAAATGGCTTGGGAATATGCCCGCAAATACAGAAAGGGTAAAACATGGCAGTGTGAGCATATTCATTTTGACAGTTCAGATTATTTCCGGATGCGCCCGAACGCACCCTCCAGACCTAAAGGATTTTACTTTTCAAAGATCCAGACCGGTGAAAGATACCAAAATTTAACAGTGTCCCAGGTTTTAACGAGACTCGATAAAGATACTTGCTTCGGTCCGGAAGGGATTCAGTTCTTAACTGTCACCCACCCCCATTTTCAGGATCTGATGAATGAAAAAAAAATTCCTTTCATGGCGCTTGGGGATTACGATGTTGCACCCCATGGATTCAGTGACTTCTATGATTCATTGCAAATGTTCTGCAGCCAGCATATCTTGGGGTTGGGTATCGGGAATGTCGATCATAACTATCCCCTGTTCGGAATTCCCACGCTTCGATTCTCACATAATTATTATTAACCGTTGACATAGCGAATTTTGTATCTATTTTAATGGTAATATTTCCAATGGGTTCTTGATTAAATCAACGTTCAGGAAAGGAGGGAGGGCATGGACAAACCATTATCGGAAGTCATTGATTTAGCGATTCAAAGAGAAGAGGAAGCCTACGACTTTTACATGGATATCCTCATCAAACTGGAGGATCCAAGCATTAAAGATACGATTGAGTTCATCGCCAATGAAGAAAAGAAGCACAAGGCGTTTCTTGTGAATTACCGTGAAGGGGATTACGGCCCGGATGCATTGAGGATGACCGATGTTGTGGAGTACAAGATATCGGAATATCTTGAAGAACCCGAAATCACCAAAGAGACGAAAAGAGAAGATATCTATCTGATCGCCTCCCACAGGGAGCTCAGATCGCATCGCTTTTACACGGAGCTGGCCAACATGCATGATGCAGGCAATGTCAAAGAAATGCTGTTGAAAATGGCCAATGAAGAGTTGAAACATAAAGAAAAGATGGAGTATCTCTATGCCAATACGGCTTTCCCGCAGACCGCCGGCGGATGATGCGCCATTGAATTGAACACCCTTTACGAATTGGGTTGAATATGCATCAAAGGAGGTCCAAAATGAAAGAAAAACGAAATTTACATCTCAGGGTTCAGGAAATGTGTGACTGCTATGCCACCGGCGATCCCCTGAAAGAGATGTCCATTGTTAAAAACGAAAAAGATAAAGACGAGGCCGCTGTTAAATGGCTGGCCCTTGCAGCCCTTCACGGCGTCAACAACAATGCCGAAGAAATCACCATCACCCGTGACCCTGACGGGCAGGTTCACGTGGTCGCCGAATACCGTAAAACCGAGTTGCCGTCTCCAGGGGAAGAGGTGGGTAAAAAAATTGTGGATACGGTTCGAGAAATCACCCATATCGAAAAAGACACAGGGAAAATACCCCTCTCATTGGGCATACGAAACGACAGCATTGAGCTCAATATCAAATTCAAGGCAAAAAAGGATAAAGCAGAAATTACCATTAAATTTCCGGGATAACCCGCAGATATTTCTATTCCCATCTTTTAACCGGATGATAAGGGGTCGTTGTTGCAGCGATCCCTTATTTTATTATCTCACCCACATGAAGAATCTCTCAAAGTGATATTTCATATTGACACCTACGACAATGTCGTATATTAATTTTCTTTAAGTATCATTTCTATGTAGATATATGAATTTTTCAGCCAGAAATATATGTGTTGCCCTTTTAGCCTCAGTGCTCGGCATCTATTTGCTTATGCCAAGGGCGATTGCGGCAAGTCATTGTACCGGTTCAACGTGTTTGCACTGCAATGAAAAGGTGTTTTCAGTTAATGAATCGACAACCAGGGTTGTGTTTGAAGACCATTTGTGCGATATCTCATTTGGAAATTTTCCCTGTAACCTGAATAAAAATTCGAACTCACATGCACCGGTCGTTATCACATCATCCGCAAACTCGTATCGACAGGTATCCGGCGTTTTATTTGGTTTTGCCGGTTATAATCCTTCCGTAGTTCAGAATGTGGAAGGAAACGACAAGGGAGCACGATTCCCGATCACGTCCCGTATCATTCCGTTATATCTACAAAACCTTTCTATTCTCTGTTAGCCGTCAAAGATAAAATCGATCAACCCCAATTGATATATGCTTGATGTTTAATACCAGGACCCGTGTATGGGAAAAAGGGACACACAGCATTTTCATGCGCTACTCAAGGATATGTGGGCATATTTTACTCAACCGGCCCAAGGTTGTGGGTAATAAATATACAACGTTGGGCTGAAGATGAAGGAAGCTTTTTTGAATATTGAGTAAAAAGTGCCGGGAATCCGTATTTGGATCGAAAATCGTTTATTTTTTCCATATGGCACAACTATTGCTCTAACAATGAAATAAAAAGAAAAACATGATTAAACTTGGAGGTGTAAAGATGAAGCTGTTTCTTAAAATATTTTTCGCCGGAATTCTGCTTGTGACACTATTTGGGATCGGTCATATCTTTATTACCGGACCTCATCATGCGAGCGCCTGTGGGTGGAACTCCGGCGCTGCGGGCGGCGGAGATTATGTTCCTCAACGACGGGATTCAACAGGTCCCATTGCACAGAAATCTTTTTTGACAAAAGAACAGGCCGCCGATTTAGCGAGCAACCATGTTAAAAGATTGAACCCGAGCCTGAAGGTTGGGCAGATTAACGATGCCGGCAGCTTTTATGAGATCCAAATCCTTAACAGCACCAATGACGTTGTTCAGCGCTTGGGCGTTGACAAACAAACCGGCCGTCTGATTCTCATAAATTGATCGCTTTTCAGAAAATATAAAGCATAGGGGATTGCCCATCGGTAGGTTTATTGTATTTTTGATAGTGTCTGGAGATGTCTATGCGCTTCAATCATAATAAATTGGATATGGTGTTCTTTTTCCTGTTGATTCTGGTTATTATCGGGTTGCCTTTTGCCATTCGATCCTATAACAAATATGTTTGGAAAGAAAAAATACCGCTTAATGCCAAAGTGTTTACGCTAACCGGCAACTCTCGATACGGCTGGATTTTGGGGGAAGTTCGAGCGGAAGATATTGTTTCTTTGTGGCATCAAGATCATCATTTAAAAAAGCCGGTCATAAAGGTTAAAAAAGGGGATGTCGTTGTTTTAAAATTGAGAAGCAGTGATGTCGTTCACGGATTCAGCCTTAAAGACGAAAACATTTTTGTAACAGACGGTATCCATCCGGGCAAAACCATTTTGGTATCGTTTACGGCGAACAAAGCCGGGATTTTCACTTTCTCGTGTAATGCCATTTGCGGCAAAAATCATCAAAATATGCAAGGAACGCTAATCGTCAAAGCCTAATCCGATAATCATGAAGAAATATACATTCGTGGGGATATTGCTGCTGCTGTTTTCGTTCGTGCATTATTTTGAAAAAGATAGCATCGCCAAAACAGCGCATGTGGAAGATATCAACACAACGACCATGCAAGGGCGTGTTATGTCTGTTTATGGACCGGTGCAAAATGCCAGGGTCAGAATCCCGGGAGATGAAAAATATACACTGACGAACAGGCAGGGACAATACATGCTTCAGCCTGCCCATGTCCATTTTCAGGGAGTTAAAATAACCGCGGGCAAGGAAGGATGGTTTAATAATGCCCAATTCGCCGGTCCACTGGGTAGGGTGCAGGATATTTATCTGAACCCGATCTACCTGAATGACAATCCGGATTACCGGTTTATTTCACCCGTCACCTGTTCCGGATGTCATACAACACTCGCCCGCTACTGGGACCAGTCGAAAATGGCGCATACGACATCCAACCCAAAGGTTCTGGATATGTATTATGGCACCGATGCGTTTCAACACAATAATGTCGGGCCTGGATACCGCCTCGATAATCCAAACAGCAACGGCAATTGTGCGGTTTGCCACGCGCCGTCAGCCGTTGCTTCCAGTCCTTCGTCTCAGGATTTGAAAAGTGTTCTTCAATCTCCCAGAACGGAATGGGACGGAATCAGTTGCGATTATTGCCATAAGATTCAAAAAGTGTTTCCGGATAGAACAAGAGCCAGCCGGATGGCCCCGATTTTTGAAAGACAGTCTTCTCCTATCGGGAATTCAATTCTTGTCTTTGGCCCGTATGACGACGTGGTGGTCCCTCCCATGGCGGCATCCTATTCCTCTGTGTTTAATAAGGGCGAGTTTTGCGCCGTATGTCACGGTCATTTTAAACCGTTGGAAAAAGGAAAAACATGGGATCACAGCAAGATATATTCCGCTTCGGAATGGAAGGGATTCGGATTGAAAGACGACACGGTTTTACCCGTCCAAACCACCTTTCAGGAATGGAAGCACTGGCAGGATCAACTCGCTCGGGACGATCCCAACAAAGGCAAAAAATGTCAGGATTGTCATATGAGCTGGCGAAAAGAAATGCTCCCGTATGACCATTATGTTGTCGACGGCAACGCGCGGCGTATGTGGGGAACATACCGGTCTCCGGAGAATATACATCCCCATCATTTTGACGGCGGCACCCAAACTCAGCTCAAAACCGCCTTGTCAATGGAAATTGACGGCAAGATAACCGGCAAAAAGATGGACATCCAAGTGTACATTACCAATACCAACGGCGGCCACTGGGTTCCCACCGGAGAAACCATGCGAAGTATCATGCTGGTGTTAAATGTCACGGATTCAAACGGCAAACCCTTGAAAATGGTAAAAGGAGAACGTCTCCCGAAATGGACCGGGAAGGGTAAGGCCGAAGCCGGCAATTATGCAGGACTGCCCGGTTCGGTTTTTGCCAGAGTCCTGCAGGACGACAAAGGCCATCTGAATGTGCCGTTTTGGCGCGCCACATCGATTGCCTCGGACACTCGCATCCGGCCGAAAACCACGGTGACGCTGAGCTATGAGTTTCTGCTTGAAAACCCGGAAGACGAACCCACCGCCAAGGCCAAACTGATATACCGTCCGGTTATACGACCCTGGGTAAAAAGTAAAAAGTGGCCTGCGGAAGACATTTTAATTACCAGTCGTGTCTGGTAACCCTATCAAAAGTATAGATCGAACGATCAAAGGAGGAAAACATATTGAGAAGGTATTTATCTATCGTATATTCATTGGTCTTTGTTCTGATCATTTATCTTCCGGGCCAGGCAACGGCCGGAAAAATTACCGGTATTGTAAAAGTGAAAGGGCTGCGTTCCCCGGCCGATATTTTGGTTTACTTGGTGAAGTCGCCTTTGGTTCATGAAAATCTTTCAAAAACGAAATTTACCATGGATCAGCAGAATCTGACATTTATGCCCCATCTTCTGCCGATCCCGGTCGGGGCCTCGGTGGATTTCCCCAATCACGACAAAGTCAATCATAATATTTTTTCTCTATCCCGAACCAAAACATTCAATCTCGGCAGTTATAAACCCGGAGAAAGCAAAAGCGTTCGATTTGATAAACCCGGAATTGTCGAGCTTCGCTGCGATGTTCATGCGGAAATGGCCGCTTACATCATGGTCTTGAAAAATCCTTATTTTGCTGTAACAGACGATCAGGGACGGTTTGAAATTCCGAATTCAAAATACCTTGATCAAAACAATATCAAAGGAATTAAGGATCTTCCTCCCGGCAAATATGTTTTAAAGATTTGGAATGAAAAACTGAAACCACAAAATCAAATCGTAACCGTACCCGCGAATGGAGATGTTTCAATTGAAATAACCGCGGTCAGAGGCACTCCGGGCGTATTGTACAAGTAGCTGATGATACATGATGTCCCCATAACCATGGCATTCGGCGCAGGATTAATTTCATTTTTATCTCCCTGCGTTCTTCCGTTAATTCCGGGATATATTTCTTTTATTTCCGGCGTTTCGTTGCAGGAGATGAAGGATGATTCTCCCGGTAATGGTTTGTTGAACAGCCAAAAACGGATTGTTGTTCTCAATTCGATATTTTTTATCGTCGGATTTTCGGCAATCTTCATCCTTTTAGGTGCCTCGGCAACATGGATAGGAACGTTATTATCAACCAAGATTTCCTTTCTGACGAAAGTTGCCGGAATGGTCATCATTTTGTTCGGTTTCGTTAAATTAGGGCTCTTTCGCCCACTCGTCTTCTTCAAAGAAGTCCGATTTAATATTGAAAGAAAAAAAGTGGGATTTATGTGGGCACTGGTTATTGGCGCATCATTTGCTTTTGGCTGGACCCCGTGCATCGGTCCGATTCTGACCGGCATTCTCACCTTTGCCGGTACCCTGAATCACGTCAATCAAGGGGTTCTTCTTCTGTCGGCTTATTCTCTTGGTCTTGGGATTCCTTTTCTGCTAACGGCTATGGGTGTGAATCAATTCTTTAGATTTTTCAACCGGATAAAGCGACACCTTGGACTTTTGGAGAAGATCACCGGCGGCATTATGGTACTTTTTGGCCTTTTGATTTTTTTCGACAAGCTGATTGTAATTCCCGGCTATTTGTCGCTTTTCAATAAATTCGCATTATAAGTTATATACGATAAAAAATGAGGTTTAAAAAAATATCCATTATAACCCGGGTATTAATCCCTGTCTGCCTAATCCTTATATCTTCCGTTGTCATGGGGTTTTCATTTGAAGCGGGTCAGAGGATTGCCACAGATCCACCAGATCCGACAACAGAAAGATTGTTTCGTGAAATGAGCATTATGAGCATTCCCCATATTGCCCCGCCCAGAGATTTCAGCCTTTTGGACTTAAACGGCAAAGCAGTGAGTCTCTCTGATTTTAAAGGCAAAATCGTGTTTTTGAATTTCTGGACGACATGGTGCCCGGAATGCCGTTATGAAATGCCCTCGATGCAGAAATTACATGCGTATTTCAAAGATAAGGATTTTGCCATGGTTGCCATCAATATGAACGAGCCGGCCGCGGTGGTAAAAAAGTATTTCAGAGAGCATAAATTAACGTTTACGGCACTTCTGGATTCAATCAATGAGTTAGGGGCCCCATTCGGGATACGCGGCATCCCGACTACATATATTATCGACAGGGATGGCGGAATCATCGGAAAAGCCTTGGGAAGCCGTCGATGGGACAGTGAAAAATCAATAGCGCTATTCGATCATTTAATAAATAGCGTTGAAAAAAATACAGACACTAACGAACATGAGCAGAAAAAAAGCACATCTTCTAATTCTATTAAGCCTGATATCGGCACTGACGATTCCATTGCTGATTCGATTTATTCCGCTTAAACCACAGATCCGTATCATTTCCCTCACGGCTCAAAAGTACGGTTACTCCCCTGGAAGAATTGTTGTCAATCAGGGAGATACGGTTATTTTAAAACCGACTTCGCTCGATGTTACGCATGGATTTCTTCTGGATGGATATCCCATTGATGCGATTTTGAAACAGCAGGGTCTGACACTGTTAAAATACCAATGGAAAGATGATAACAACAACATCCAAACGGATTGGGACAAAGTTCAAGAGATTAAATTCAAGGCGGATAAAGCCGGCAGGTTCACATTCCGGTGCACGCAAACCTGCGGGAATCTGCATCCCTTCATGACCGGCGAACTGATTGTGAGGCCCAATTCCGCTTATTACCTTATGGTCTCTTTATCCATGTGGATCGTGCTCAGCACTTTATTGCTGTTTTGGGCCAACCCCGAAATTCGATTTGTCCGCTTTCAACGAGTTAATCTTCTTGAGCGGTTGCCGGGACTCAAATGGCTGGTTCGACGC
This sequence comes from uncultured delta proteobacterium, assembly GCA_963778575.1. Classification (GTDB taxonomy): domain Bacteria; phylum Desulfobacterota; class Desulfobacteria; order Desulfobacterales; family UBA11574; genus UBA11574. Next base: position 280,108 of record CAVZUV010000017.1, read on the forward strand.
CGCAGTTTTCAATTCCTGATTCTGTTTCCCGGTTTCATCGTTTTTTATTTGTTTATTTTAAGCAGCCTTTGGGGAAGCCCTGTCGGCAACCGAAACATTGCGATTATTTTTGTATGGATTTTATGGTGGTTTGCCCTAAAGGCTGTCTTCGTTCCCCTGGGCGGCAGGATATGGTGCATGATGTGCCCCTTGCCCGCACCAGCGGAATGGATCAGCCGCAAACGTCTGACCGCCGTCCAATATATTCAAAAACCGTTTAAAGGTTTGCATCATCGATTTATCGGTCTTCAAAAAGATTGGCCAAAGATGATGCAAAATATGTGGCTTCAGAATTTTATTTTCCTTTTAATGATATCCTTCGGCATCATTCTCATCACCCGCCCTTTCGCCACATCCATACTGTTTCTGGCGATCCTGGTGACGACCATCGTCCTTGCCTTTATATTTCGGCGGAGGGTATTTTGCCTGTATTTATGCCCGGTAGGCGGTTTTCTGGGAAATTATTCCATGGCGTCCATGACGGAAATCCGTGCCATAGATCCTGATGTTTGCAGAAAACATAAGGAAAAATGCTGCTATGCCGGTGCTTCAGGAGGCTGGGCTTGTTCGTGGAAGCAGTATATCGGAAGCATGAATCGCAACAATCACTGCGGATTCTGTATGGAATGTCTGAAAAGCTGTCCCAAAGACAATATCGGCATTTTTTTAAGACCTTTCGGTTCGGATCGCCATTTAAAGGGCTATGACGAAATGATCAACGTCATGATCATGCTGGTAGTGGCTATTGCTTTCAGCATTACCATGCTGGGTCCCTGGGGATTTATCAAATCAGCGGCCAACATCACCGAAAGCCTTCAGATCATTCCGTTTTTAACCTACATTGCGCTGATCTGGCTCTCAGCCCTTGTGATCTTCCCCGGGCTGTTTTTTCTATCGGCGAGATTCGCCAACCAGCTGATCGGGAAACCGGCAAGCCACCGCGTAATGACGCTTCGTCTTTCATATATTCTGATCCCCGTGGGCATCTTTTCCTGGATTGCGTTCAGCCTGCCCTCGGTAATGGTCAACTATAGTTACATCCTTTCGGTGCTGTCCGATCCCTTGGGCCTGGGATGGAATATTTTCGGAACCGCAAATTACCCGTTCAACCCCTTTCATCCCGAGTGGATCCCCATGATCCAGGGGATCCTTTTACTGGCAGGGCTTTATTTGGGTTTAAGCCGAGGATTTCATGCCATTAAACCTATCGTAAACGATCCTGTTAAAAGCGCAAAAGCCATGATCTTTCCATCTCTTTTTGCGCTTTTCGTCATCAATATACTGCTAAAGCTCTATATGGGATAATATTTCAGGTACCGATTTTTTTAATAGCGGCATCAGTGGTCGCGGCAGAGCACTTTATTTTTCGATCTCACACGCGTCTCCGCATTGGGTCAACCAAGGACGACGCTCCCACTGCAACGTCGTGTGATCGATGCCGAAGCGGTCATGGAGCGCTCTGCTCGCAATTCCGATGAGCGCATCGTCATCTCCGGGATCCGGTTTGACAAGATGCGCTGTCAAAGCGGTTTCCCTGGTACTCATGGCCCAGATATGCATATCGTGAACACCGAAGACACCGGGAAGGCTGGAAAGATAGGCCCTAACAGCCTCCGGATCGATATTTTTCGGAACAGCATCCATGGCCATGTCAAAGGCATCGCGAAGCAATCCCCAAGTTCCGAAAAGAATAATAACGGTGATAACAAGGCTGACCGACGGATCGATCCAGAGCTTGCCGGTCAATAGAATCGCAATGCCGGCAATGACCACACCCGCCGACACACCGGCATCAGCGGCCATATGCAAAAAAGCGCCTCGGATGTTCAGATCCGTTTTTCGGCCGGATAAAAACAGCATCGCTGTGGCGGTATTGACAACCACGCCGGCCAAAGCAACGTAGATGATGATCTTGCCGGCCACCGGAACCGGGGTGCCCAGACGCAGGATCGCGTCCCAGGCAATGCCGCCAAGGACAAACAGCAGAACAACGGCATTTATCAGCGCGGCCAATACCGAGGATTTTCTCCATCCATAGGTGCGGCGTTCTGTGGGTTTGCGTTGTACCAGATAATTGGCACCCCACGCCAGAAACAATCCTAAAACGTCGCTCAGATTATGGCCGGCATCCGCTAAAAGTGCCAGTGATCCGGCCATGATGCCGAAAACGACTTCTACGACGACAAACCCCACATTGAGCGCGACACCAAAGGCAAAAGCGCGGTTATAATTGGCAGGCCCGTGGTGGTGGTTATGTTCCATAGATAAATTCCTGGCTGGGAATTTGAATCACATCACACCTCCGTCTCATCTTTATCCCAAATAGCATATTTATTCTAACATGCAATGGAACCATCAGCATACCAAAAAATGAATTCGGATAATGATACATCCTGTTCAATTGTTGCCATTATTTATATTTATATCTCAGAGTGCCTGGCAAATTGAATAAACCGCGACAAGCGTTTTCATATACGGATCAAACGCGATCCACGGTGATCTGTTGATTACCTGTTATCCATCTGTAACGCAGATAGAGCAAAAACTGTATACTTATTATCCATGTTTTACTGCCCTATCCAAGAGAATATAAAAGTTCAAGAAAATATAATTCGTTAAATTAGAAGGTTGAATTTATATGCTACAATGTGGCATAATTCTTGCTTCAAACATAGTTTAAAGTAAAAAAAAATCATTAAGGAGGTTACCATGGAGAAATCAATATCCCCGAAACAAATCTTCATAGACCCGGTATGTCTTATGAAAGTGACTCCGGACAAAAGAGACTTCACGTTTACGTATAAGATGCGTACCTACTATTTCTGTGCGGAATCGTGCCGCAAAGCGTTTGAAACAAATCCCGACAAATATCTGGAGTCAAAAACTTCAAAGGCTAAAGGCTTGTGGGGACGTTATCTGGAACGACTAAATAAGGCTACCGGCGGTAAACCACCTGAATGTTGTTCCCAGCATGCAAAAAAAATACATTAAAATATTGGCAAAGCAGCTTGACTTGAAATAGTCCATGTTTCCTTTTTATCCACCTACGATGTTTCCTGCATGACTTTTGGATACTTTTTATCCATCTCGTGTTGTTCATTCTAAATCAAATCCCCCTTTCAAGCTTGAGCCTCAAAAATATTTACTTATATTTCTATAAGATGCAAATTGTTGCTTCACTGTGGCATATTGTTTGCTCTTATTAACAGCAAAACAACAAGTGGCCTTTAGTGAGGTCCACAGTATTGGAAAAACAAATAACAAAAGGAGACATTATTATGAAAAAATTAACCAGTATCGTTGGCATTACATTTCTAAGCGTGCTTCTCTTTGTGCCGGCAGCTGTCTGGGCTCATGGCTGGGGATATGGCGGCGGTCATATGATGGGCTGGGGCGCAGGCCCCGGCAATTATGGCCAGTATAACAACGGTTATACCACGCTGAACAATAAACAGCAGGAGCAATTAGCTGACTTGAATCAGAAATTTTTCAATGAAACCCGATCGCTTCGTGACAAGTTATGGTCAAAATCTGATGAGCTCAATGCACTTTTGTCCGAGACCAACCCTGACGCCAGCAAAGCTGCCAAGCTCCAAAAAGAGATTTCCGATCTTCGGGCCAATCTTGATGAAAAGGCCATCAATCATGAAATTGAAGCCCGCAAAATCGCACCGGATACTCGGTTCGGCAATGGATACGGCTATGGTCCCATGATGGGCGGTTACGGTATGGGTTACGGAAGAGGTGGATACGGCATGGGTTACGGCATGGGCAGATACGGCATGATGGGCTATGGCATGGGCGTACGGAATGGGCGGATACGGCAGGGTTCCGGCCCGGGCACATGCTGGAACTAAATTTCTACGACGGGGGTAGAAAAAGACTCTATCTTCGGCAATAACAAAATTAAGGAAATAAAAACGATGACAAAAATGATTTCCGAATGGCTGCCTATGGAGCAAAAATGGACTTTTTACGAGGCCATCAACATAGGGAGAAGAGAGAAATTCTAAAAACAGGTTAAGTTATGTGTCATTTAATTTTACTAATGCCGGTTTTTGCGCTGCCGGTATTCTGGTTTTTTCCTTTTTCAACGGCTCTGCCTATCTATCTAATCATCTCAGGAATCTCCGCATTCCTGTATTTCTTAATTTTTAAAGCCATGATGATGAAGCCCCGTGTAGGAAAAGAAGCCATGCTGGGCCAAACAGCGGATGTCATCAAGGACATTGCCCCCGAGGGAAAAATCAAATATTTATCCGGAAATCTGGAATGCGATGGCTGAAGGGAAAAAATTTTCGGTTGGGGAAAAAGTTATGATTCAAGGATTTTGGGGCATGACTGTTCTGGTAAAAGAAATCCCAGTTGAAAAGCCACAAAGCAAAAAAATCGCTAAATCGCATGAATCATGTTTATGTGACGTATAGAATAAACCATATAACTTTTTTAATAACAACAATTATGATCGTACATTTACAATTGGTTAAACTTAACAGCAGCTTTGGCGCACCCCTTGCCATATCGTTATGCAGTATTATACTTACGTACAAGCAAGATTCATTATAATAACACAATAGGAGAATTCGAATGCAGATTTTATTAATCGACTTTATAAGCACACTAATTATTTGCAGTTTAATGTTTATTTTATTTAGAGGCCGTAAAATCTTCCAGAAGACGCCTGTTTTGCTGACGGAAAAAGTTCGAAAGTGAAACAAACCATAAAACACAGTTATTGCAAATAGACATGCTGATGAATTAAAAAAGGGCGGAGGCTATTTCTTTTGTTGTCAACGATACATGGAAAAATGTCTGAATAACTTTGCGAAACTAAAATAGCTTCCTTTATCCAATGCAATATATGATTACCTGCTTGACAACTAAATACAGCAGGAATAGCCTCAAAAATATAACCCCTTAATTTGACGGGAAGTGAAAGATCTATCCTCGGGCCTTCCTTTTAATCATCAATTCATTATTTAAGAAAGGAGTTCATTATGAAAAGGATCATACTGCTTTTGTTTGCAACGGTATTTCTCGGATTCGCCCTCTATCCAATTGAGGGAAACGCACAGATGGGACAGGGATACGGTCCCGGATACGGCATGGGACCCGGAATGATGGGACAGGGATACGGTCCCGGATACGGCATGGGGCCCGGCATGATGGGGGGACAGGGATACGGTCCCGGCTACGGCATGGGGCCCGGTATGATGGGGGGACAGGGATACGGTACCGGCTACGGCATGGGTCCGGGAATGATGGGACCCGGCTATGGATACGGCCAACAGTATGGTCCACAATACGGCCAGCAGTATGGTCCGCAATACGGGCGCCAATATCAGCAACTCCAGAAACCCTTGGATCAAAATCAGGCCAAACAGGAAGTTGAAAATTACTTGAGTTCCATGAGAAATCCCAACCTGAAACTTGGGAAAATCGAGGAAAAGGGTAATGGCTATCAGGTCAATATTGTAACCAAAGACGGTTCCCTGGTGGATAAAATTCTTGTAGATAAAAACACGGGCTGGATGCGCTCCGCCTATTGATTGAAGAGTACCCTGCAGCCCCGGCTGGAACAGGTTCTCCGCTTTGCTCCGACAAGCTGCAGGGAATTTTCCCCGTAAGATATTTTAACCTATTTTTTAGATTTGATTGCCCGGTTAGATGACGCTTTCAGGCCTTCCTTGAAGGTTTTAACTGGGAATTAATTCGGTCGGAACAGAGATTAACTTGCAGATCTTCTTACGACTCGCGTGACCAAAAGCGTCAGCGCGTTTTTCGTTTCCATCCGATTGGCAAAAAGGCGCGTGATCATAAAGGCAGCTCCCAGACCGACTGCGGAAAACAAAAATATCCCCATATTCGGGCTCAACCCCAAAAGGGTGGAAAGACTGTTTCCGGAAAACGCCCCGATAAGAAGCCCGATCACCGGAACCATGTAGACCATAAAAACGCATTTCAATTGGGTCTTGGTGTTCAGGTAAAGCTCGACTTCATCCCCCTTGTGGGCATCGGCAAGATTCTTGGCTTTAACCAGCATCCGGTCCCCGCCTTCGATCGTATGACAGTGGTCTTTATGCCCGCAATGCGAACAGGCGCTCTTTCGCTGAGTCTTAACCCACACCCATTCGTCTTCTACGGTTTCAACAATGCCCGTTTCCTGGGACATGATGACTCCTTTTCATTAATTTTTTGTCCGACCGTAAGCACTTTGCCGGTCAGGTAGAATCTTCCTTCTTTATATTAAAAGGAAGCTCCGCCTGCCGGCTAAATGTATATCCTCTATTTTATTTTTTAAGGTATTTTTCAGGATTTTTTGAGAATGCCTGCTTGCAGCCGGCGGCACAGAAATAGTAGGTTTTACCCTTATATTCGTAGGTCGCTGCCGCTTTACTTTCGTCGACATTCATTTTACAAACAGGATCAACAGCCATTTATATCACCTCCTTTTTAAGTTTCGGTTAAAAGCTTTCTTCGAACCTCAGCAGTCTTTTCTCCCATTCCGGCTCGGTATCTTCCATGTCGAGGGCCAAAGCAGGGGCTCGAAATCGCCTCAATCTCAGGGCGTTGGATACCACGGTCACGGAGGAAAGCCCCATTGCAGCGGCGGCAAAGATGGGGTTGAGAAGTATGCCGAAAAAGGGAAAGAGCACCCCGGCAGCCACCGGAATCAGGATCGTATTGTAGGCAAACGCCCAGAACAGGTTCTCCTTGATGTTCCGGATCGTGGCCCGGCTCAGTGCAATGGCCGTCAACACGCCGCGCAGGTCCCCGCTGATCAGGACAATGTCGGCCGACTCTATGGCCACATCGGTTCCCGTGCCGATGGCAATGCCCACATCGGCCTGGGCCAGTGCAGGGGCATCGTTGATGCCGTCGCCGACCATGGCCACCTTTTTGCCCTCGGCCTGGAGTTTTTTCACCTCATCGGCCTTTCCATCCGGAAGCACTTCGGCCAAAACCCTGTCAATACCGATCTGCTTTGCAATGGCATCGGCGGTTCTCTTGTTGTCGCCGGTAATCATGGCCACTTCGATGCCCATTTTGTGCAGCGCTTCCACGGCTGCCTTTGAATTCTTCTTCAGGGTATCGGCTACGGCCACAATGCCGGCCAGCTGATTGTCCACGGCAACGAACATGGGCGTTTTGCCCTGGTTGGAAAACTCCTCGGCTTTTCGCTCAAGATCCTCAAGCGCGATATTCCTGTCCCGCATCAGCTTCACATTGCCCAAAAGCACAGATTTCCCTTCGATGGTCGCCTCGATACCGTGACCGGCAATGGCGTTAAAGTTCTCAGGACTCATGAGAGGGAGGTTCTTCTCCATCGCCTGATTGACAATGGCTTCACCCAGCGGATGCTCGGAACCCTTTTCAGCGGAAGCGCTGTAGCGGAGAATCTCCGCTTCTTTGAAATCACCGAAAGCCGCGATATCCGTCACGGACGGCTTGCCCTCGGTCAGCGTGCCGGTCTTGTCCAGCACGATGGCCTTCAGCTTGTGGGCCGTCTCAAGAGCCTCACCGCCCCGGATAAGGACACCGGATTCAGCGCCTCTACCCGTACCCACCATAATGGAGGTCGGTGTAGCCAATCCCAGGGCGCAGGGACAGGCGATAATCAGAACGGCCACAAAGTTGAGCACCGCGTAAGTCAGTGCCGGTGCCGGACCGAAAAAATACCAGACCACAAAGGTAATCAACGCAATGCCGATCACCGTCGGCACGAAGTATCCCGCGATAATGTCCGCAAGTCTTGCAATGGGCGGCTTGGATCCCTGGGCCTCTTCCACCATTTTGATGATCTGGGACAGCATGGTATCCTTGCCGACCTTGGTCGCTTCGAATGTGAAGGTTCCGGTCTTGTTGATGGTGGCGCCGATCACGGCGTCACCGGCATTTTTTTCCACCGGGATGGATTCACCGGTCACCATGGATTCGTCCACCGCAGAATGTCCGTCTTTAAGGATACCGTCCACCGGGATCTTTTCTCCGGGCCGGACCACCACGCGGTTGCCGATTTCGACCTCTTCCACGGGGATATCCGCCTCTTGGCCGTCTCTGACGACCCGAGCGGTTTTGGCTTGAAGACCGATCAGTTTTTTAATGGCCTCAGAGGTCTGCCCCTTGGCCCGCGCCTCCAGAAGCCTGCCCAGCAGAATAAGCACGACGATGGCGCCGGCGGTATCAAAATAAACCTCGGCTACCAATCCCTGGGCTGAAAAGAGATGGGGAAAGAACATTGCCGTTACACTGTACAGGTAGGCTGCCGACGTACCCACGGCAATCAGGGTGTTCATATCCGCCGACCCGTGTTTGGCACTCTTCCATGCACCGGTGTAAAACTGCCATCCCACCCAGAACTGAATGGGGGTTTGGAAAATCAGTTGCAAGTAAAAATTTGTTTCCCGGCCCAGGTCATAAATCCGGTCGAGTCCCAGGACTTTCCAATAGGCCAACAAAAACACCGGCACCACCAGGGCAAGACCGGTGATAAACTTTCGTTTCAGCTTTTTAAATGCAGCCTCGCGGGCGGTGCGTTCCTGGTCCACGACATCCTCTTTTTCAACCTGTCCGGTGTCCAGGATCTCATACCCCGCATCCTTAACCGCCTTTTTGAAATCACCCAGGGAAACCGTTCCGGGAACGTACTGCACGCTGGCTCTTTCCGTGGCAAAATTCACGCTGGCCTTTATTACCCCTTCCAGTCCGCCAAGGGCGCTCTCCACCCTTTTTACACACGAAGCGCAGGACATGCCGTGGACCGGCAGGGTTATTTTTTCCATCCCCGCCCCATATCCCAGATCCTTTACGGTTCCGATCAGGTCTCCCATATGAACGCGGGAAGGATCGAACGTCACGGTGGCCTTCTCCGTAGGCAAAGTTGACCTTGACATCGGTAATGCCGTTCATTTTCGACAGCCCTTTTTCGACTCTGCCAACGCAACTGGCGCAGCTCATTCCCGTAACCGGAAAATCTACTTTTTTAAGGCTTTTTTCAGATCCCCCGGACAGCGGCCTCATTTTCATCGGTGACCTCCAAATATTTTTCCGGTGAATCGTCGAATTTTTCTTTACAGGCCTCGCTGCAAAAATAGATGAACTCGCCTTGATGTACGCTCATGGCTTCCGCCCGAGGGATTGAAACGCGCATGCCGCAAACCGGATCTATCGTGTCACTCCATTCTTTGCTGTCTTGGATGAATTTTTGGGGGTCTTTTTCAAAGACCTCTTTGCAATAAGCGGCACAAAAACTATATTCATTTCCCGCGTAGGTCGTTCTGGCCGGAGCCGAATCCGGATTCACGATCATTCCGCATACTAAATCAGTGGCCATATCGTTCACCTCCTTCACGGATCGCTCTAATTATCAAAAGCATTTGATTTACTTGTCTTTATTAAAAGTTTACTCTTTAAATTAGGGTAAGCCAGAAAGAACAAATGTCAAGGCATTATCCAACGATAGTTTTAGCTTCATTCAATGCGTTTTTGATATAGACGTTCGCTCTATTGTTTTAGGCTGCTGGTCCTCTTCCACCGACAGCACAGTATATTGATCTTCCCGAAGGTCGATAACGTCTTCTTTTTTGCCTTCGGGAAACGCGTTAAAATGCCTGTCTTTATCCGGTTCACGCCCATGTCCGCCGTGGCCGCCGTGACCTCCGCAGCAGCCCATCCCCATCCCTCCTTTTCGAAAAAACAAGAGATATACGAAGATAGCCATTAAAAACAGTGGGAATAAATCTTGCATGGTTGTTTCTCCTTATTGAAGAAGTGTCATTTATTCAAATTTCATCAGTTGATTATGCATATAACATGCCACTTTGTGGCATATCCCATTTAACAGATCATAATCACTGGACAAATTAGATTCGTCCTCGCTTGAACAACTTGCGTATATATGCAAATCATCACCTCAACAGGGTAAAATGTATCCAGGCTGATAAAATTTAAACATCGAGGGGGTCTTATAAGCATCGGGTATCCCGAACAAAGGATGGTGAACGGATATGATCTTCTATGATAACCTTATTTAAATTCTCTAATTCGCTTGATGGTCCATTTCTACGGCGCGCAGGTTCCGGACGGTATTGTCGAGTACTGCCTTTTGCCACTCATGATGAAATCCGTGAGATTCGGTGATTGAAACAAAATCCGCGCTCACCAGATCGACTCTCGATACACAGGTTCGTATGAAAGCGCGAAACCGCTGTTGAAGGATATCTCGAATCTCTTGGTGAAGGGAATTGTACAAGGCGTCATCCACATCGGTAACATCGAAAAAATCGGCGATCTTTCGAATAATTTTCCGTCGGTTGGCTTCAGGGTCGTCCTGTTCTTCAAAAGCATCCAGCAAATGTCCGGCCGACACTGCGATACTGTGAAGCACCGCATACCGGAATCGCTGCAGCTGTTTTTCCGGCCAGAATATACGATTACGGTCCATGCTCAGCGCACACCTGTCAGCTCCGATCAGATTGATCCGGCCGACAATATATCGTCTGGCTTTTTGCGGCAGAAGATATTCTACCTGGGTAACGAAGATGCCGTCCTGGAAGATCGACAGTCCACCTTCTGAGGATTCCAAATCCCAAAGCGCGCCCTGTCTCCCTCGAGTCCTTAGAAGTAAGTATCCTATTGAATTCGGCAAATGGATGCGTGCGGGGAAATTGTGCATCGAAGGACTCGGATCAAAAAGATCCAACCTCTTGCCGCCGATCGTAATGGTGTTGCCTTGTTCATCGGTGAAATGGATCGGGATGGGTACGAAGCGAAGGTTGGATTTCAGATAGCTGAGATATTCCATCTCTCGCCAGACTTTTCCCCGACGCGGTTTCAGTGTCAGGACGACTTCCGTCCCGGCTGGAAAGTCTTCTTCCAGCGGCCGGATATCGAAATAATCCTTGAAATCGGCAATGACGATTGCCAGCCCTTTGCCGGTAGGCTTTCGCGTCCTGATACGTATCCGGTCTGCCACCAAAAAAGTGGACAAGAATCCGATACCGAAAGTACTGATAAAGCTAAACCGCAGGTCGGAGGAACCCACGGCATCACTAAATTCATCCGACCGGTAAAACGAAATGCCGATGTTCATGAAGTATTTCTCCAGCCACTGCCGATCCATTCCAATTCCGTTGTCCCTTATGGAGATACGGTTCTCGGACTCACGAAAAGATATGGTGATGGATGAAGATACGTCGGGATCGAAAAGCTTTCTAAGATTGCATGCATCGACGGCATTTTGAACCAGTTCACGCAAAAATACGCGTTTATCGGTATACAGTCTATTACCGGCGAACAGCTCCAGGGCCGCGGATGTATCCACCATAAATTTCAGGTCAACGGGTTCATAACCGTGGGCCTTGATCTCAATGATGACCTTGACGTACAAAAAGCGAGGCCGGACAGATCTGTTGAGATGATCGAGAAAATGATTTATGCTGATTTCGTAATGCTTCAGTGGCCGGTGGACCTCTGCATCCCGGCACGTGCATTGAATGCGGATGGTTGCAGGGAGATCGGGGTGAGGCCCTATGTTTTCAACGGAAAAAAGCTCGGGTAACAGGATTCGAGTGTCTTTTTTCGGTCTGAGAATATGCTGATGGATTCTGTCCAGGCTTTTATGATGCAAGAGATCCAGCCGTTCGGCAAATGCAATTATGGCGCAAAGCAGATCAATGCGAACCTTTCCATATCCATCGAAACAGCGGGATTCATGCGCATCAAGGCCTTTTCCCGAAACACTGTCGCCGGTATGGATTATTTGATTGATGATCAGCGTATGACAATCGTCCGGAACGCCCGGGAAGCATAGATGTTCCGTGACATTTTTGATATCTTTGAGGTACACCGACGCAACCATGAAGAAAAAATTCCAAGCATTACATGAAAGAGCGTTTTCTTGCTCTTGGTCTATCAGCCAGCTTTCGAGCATCGCAATAATCCGTTCAGCGTTATCAATGGGCTTGGCTGAAATCTTCCCCGTTGCAGGTATTTTCTCCACTGCCGATCGGATCCGGGTGATCTGGGCACACTGCATGGAATTGAGCCGAGAGCAATATGAGAACGGTTTGAAGTCCATGACGACCCCGGATGATGGGTTGTTATTGATTATTCATAACAAAACTATCGGGCCAGATCTTTCTTCTTGCTATCAAACTCTTCTTTATCGATCTCGCCCCTGGCATAGCGTTCCTTCAGAATTTCAAGGGAACGGTCGCCGCTGCTTCCTGTCGCTTTATCACGACCGGTAGACTGAATCAGCCACTTGATTAAAAATACCAGCCCTACAATAATCAGAATCCAAAACACAATCATTAATATGCCTCCAAACCATCCCATGCCGTATCCGCCCATCATCCCGGAGCCCATTCCCCATCCGCCATATCCCCCATAACCTCCATATCCTCCTGGCTGGGCGAGAGCCTGAGTCCCGGTGAATAGGATTGAAAGAAAAGGCACGAATGCCATAATATATATAAATAAGGTTTTCACAGATTTCATTTTACACCTCCGGATAAAATTTATTCAAAATTAACCGCCGAAAAAAATAACATCAAGATTTGCATAGCGTTAAAGCAATCTATGTGCCAATCACCCTTTCATTATGATTCTATGATCAGCCATGAACGACCAATCCTTATAAATATATGCATAAATCTCACAGGCGTCGAGTTCAGTGCTCGTTGTCGGGGTTAAACAAACGGGTATTTATTATCCATTCGACTCGATGTAACCTGACAAACTGGATATTTTCTATCCATTATCCTTTTTTGTCATTGTCTCAAGGATCTCATTTCCCCTTGGTAAGAAATTTATTGTGGATATTTACTTTCATTTATTCAGAGTGTTAGGCATAGATCGTTTTTTTTGCTGGGATATCGGCATATGATTTGCTCTGAAGAATGCACCGGCCGATCTTGTAAATCTATGGAATGAGCATTAAATTAACGATTAATTTCATGGTGTCTGCATCGACAAGGCATTTTAAGTTGGAAATGAATAATTTAAGGGCTGCGTTTCATGTGGCCGGATGAAGTGTTATGGAAAGCAAAGAAGAAAGGAGTATTGAATTCAACTTCAGAGAAAAAAGGGACAAGCTTATCGCTAAATTGTTTACCAAATATCCGTTGCTGTTTCGAAAATGGGCTCATCGATCAAAATTCATAGAATTCTCCGATACGCCATGGACACCATTTGACAGTGACATCTCGTCATGCCGCCTGGCACTGGTGACCACCGCCGGCGTGCATCTTAAATCACAAGAACCATTTGATATGAAGGACCCTTCAGGCGACTCGACATTCAGAGAAATTTCGGCGGACACACGACCCGAAGATTTAACAATTACGCATAATTACTACGACCATGCCGATGCCGACAGAGGCATCGGGGATTGCCACCATTTCCATAAGCCTGTCCAAAGATATCAGCCAAAAGGTGTTACCTCCGCGAGCCGTTTACACGGGTTTACCTCTCGGGCATCCGATCGCTTTTCCCGGGGAAATTTTCCGTCGAAAACAAATTCTACGTATTCTTTTAAAATATCTGAAACAAATGAATTCACCCGGGACCATTAAAGACCTTGATTTGACTAAAAGCAGTGATCATTCGGCTACCTGCGACGTCTGTATGGCTGATTTATGAAAAACAATATTGCGGATCGGATCGATTATGAGTAACCATTCTTCACAATCTGCCCGAGTTTTTAAAACCGGTTATGTTCTCAACGACAAATGGGTGATCATCGAATTTGTCGGCAAAGGCGCCATGGGAGAAGTCTACCGCGCCCACCAATTGAACCTGAAACGGGATGTGGCCATAAAAGTTATTTCCCGGGAAATGCTCGAAACATTTGAGGACGATCCCGAAGAAATCGAAACCACGCTGCACAGATTCCGGCGCGAAGTCGAGGCCATGGCCCAGGTTCGGCATCCCAAGGTCCTGCAAATCTTCGACTACGGTTCAGCTGTTATCCAAAAAGACGGTCATGATATCCCGGGGGAGTACTCAAGACCGAAAACAAAGATGGCCGTTTCCTTTTGCTTGACGCCGGGTTCGCAGCATCCCCGGTGACCCGTGTAACATGGTACGGCGCATCAGCCTATGCCCGCCATTACGGCAAACGCCTTCTCACGGAGTCTGAATGGGCGTATGCGGTCTCAAAACACATGATCTCAGGTAAAGACGTTTTGCGGAAAAGCGCGGGCGACCCCCAAATCAATCCAAATAATACGTCCCCCGGCAGCCAAAATCACACTCATATGATGGACATGGGCGACGACTTTCAAACCCGGCAAAAACTCAATCCAAGCCTCCTGCGCCTCAAGAAACTTAGAAAAAATTTCAAGGAATGGGTCATACGAAATGATCCGCGACAAGAAAATATCTATGCAGATGAGTCTAAAGAGAATATTTTCTATCCGAGCCTGGTGGTGACAACGTCCCAATATCCCGTCCACTCCTTTAAAAATTTCCGGTATCCATGGGAAGCTTTCTCGGACGTCGGCTTCCGATGTGCCGCAAGATCAGGGAAACGAAGACTGATCTGTCTTCGTTTTTGTCTCGCGTCCGTTACCTATGGTCCATCCATAAATGAGGATTTTTGTTCAAGATCAAGGCATGCGAAAAAAATAACCGCAGGCATATAGTTGATATTCCGAGGATTATTTTTTGAGCATAACGCAGAGATTGGGCAAAAAGACCATTTATGGATGGACACTACCTATGAAAAGTATTATCTTATAGTTTTCAGGCCCTATCTTGACAACCTTTTAAAAAGTACCACTTTGTGCTATGTTAAACCTTGAAGATACATGCTTGATGTGACATTTTTCGAGTTGAAACAGATGCTCTCAGTGGGTCTTTGGATTAGGAAAGATGAGGAAGGTTCATGAAAAAGTTATTAACGTCTATTGTTGTTTTGGCCTGCTATATCGCCGTGCCCGCCTGGGGATATAATGCCGGGCATTTTTTCAAACTTGGTATGGACAGCAATTTGGCGAATACAAAGATTAACTACTTCTCAAAGGCCATTGAATTGAATCCTGTGTTTTCAGCCGCCTATGAAGAACGGGGGATGCTCTATTATTTTCAGGAACGTTACACGAAAACAATTCGCGATTTTCTGAAAGTTACCCAGTTGAGCCCTGATGATGCAAATGGTTACACCATGCTGGGAATCGCCTATTTTAAAAAAAATAATTATCATTCGGCTGTGATCAACCTGACTCGAGCCATTGATTTGAAACCTGAACTTGCTAAACCTTACGGTTATCGCGCTGAAGCGTATCGTCTAATGGGAATATTGGATCTTGCGGTTCAGGATGCCACCCGAGCCATCAAAATCGGCAGCAACACACGGAACATCGGCAAGGCTTATTCGACACGGGCTAAAGCATACAAAGCTTTAGGGGAAAATGAACGGGCCGAGGCTGATTTAAAAAAAGCGGTGAATCTGGATCCGGCATATGATATTTATAAATCCTTCACCACCACCGAATTCCTTGCAGATTCCGCCGGCCGGTCAGGCAGTGTGAAAGGCATCGGATGGATGGGGGCCGCCGGCATGATTGCAATCGCTTTTGTGTTGATTTTTAAACTGACGCTGCCGCCCCCAGGAAAGGATAATAAACATAAAGATTCATGGTAATTCGTTTTCTCGGTGAAAAAATAAATTTTTATGGATTCAGATAAAATCAGTTCTAACTATTGTCATCCATAAATGAGGATTTTTGTTCGAGATCAAGGCATGCGAAAAAAATAACCGCAGGCATATAGTTGATATTCCGAGGATTATTTTTTGAGCATAACGCTGAGATCGGGCAAAAAGACCATTTATGGATGGACACTAACTGAAGTATGAACTGCACGGAGGACAAAGATTCCATGACCCAACAAACCATCACGTTGCCGGTAACCGGGATGACCTGCGCCAACTGTGCGGCAAACATTGAAAGAGGGTTAAAAAAACTTGAAGGGGTTCAAACCACCAATGTCAATTTTGCTGCGGAACAGGCGGTTGTCGCATTTGACCCGAAACAGCTTCACGTCAAAGACGTCATTAAAAACATTCAGGGTTCGGGCTACGCCGTTGCAACCGCAACAACGGAATTCCCGGTAACCGGGATGACCTGCGCCAACTGTGTGGCAAACATCGAAAGGACGTTAAACAAAAAAGTCCCCGGTGTTGTTCAGGCGGCCGTGAATTTTGCCACGGAACGGGTATCCGTGCAATATATCCCCGGTGTTTCCGGTATCAACGACATCGTATCGGCCATTGAAAAAGCCGGTTACGGCGCCATAATTCCGGACGATGCCATGGAAGCGGAAGACGCGGAACAAAGCGCACGCCGGGCCGAAATCAAGGATCAAACCCGTAAGTTTGTTGTCGGCGTGGTGTTTTCCCTGCCTTTGTTTATCATGAGCATGATGCGGGATTTCAACCTCATCGGTCCTTGGAGCCATGCGCTATGGGTGAACTGGTTTTTTCTGATTCTTGCCACACCGGTACAGTTTTATACCGGATGGGATTATTATGTAAACGGTTTTAAAAGCCTTAAGAATAAGAGCGCCAATATGGATGTTCTCGTGGCCATGGGATCATCCATTGCATACTTCTATTCGGTAACGGTTCTTTTTTTCCCGATATTCGGAGAACATGTCTATTTTGAAACCTCGGCGGTCATTATTACCCTGATCAAACTGGGAAAAATGCTCGAAGCCCGAACCAAAGGCAAAACCGGCGGTGCCATCCGAAAGCTGATCGGACTTCAACCCAAAACCGCAACGATTATTCAAGACGGCCGGGAACAAGAAATTATGTTATCACGGGTCCGGGCAGGCGATCGGGTCATCGTTCGGCCGGGCGAGCGAATTCCCGTGGACGGCATTATTTTTGAAGGAGAATCTTCGGTGGACGAGTCGATGCTCAGCGGTGAACCGATTCCCGTGGACAAACATCCCGAAGATCTGGTTGTCGGCGGTACCATCAACGGTGAGGGGCTCTTAAAGTTTGAGGCCACGCGCGTTGGAAAGGAAACCGCTCTGGCACAGATCATCAAACTGGTTCAGGAAGCCCAGGGGAGCAAGGCCCCCATCCAGGCCATTGCAGACCGGGTGGCCGCTGTCTTTGTGCCGGGTGTAATTGCCATCGCTTTTGTTACCTTTGGATTATGGTGGGGCATTACCGGTGAATTCGTGCCGGCGATGATCCGCCTGGTGGCGGTGCTGGTCATCGCCTGCCCTTGCGCCCTCGGTCTTGCAACACCCACGGCGATTATGGCCGGAACAGGGAAAGGTGCTGAACATGGGGTTCTCTTTAAAAAAAGCGAAGCCCTTGAAACCGCAACGAAACTTAAGACCATCGTGCTCGACAAGACCGGAACCATTACCATGGGTAAACCTGCCGTGGTCGATATTGTCTCCTTTGATTCCGCCTTTGAAAACGAAGATCAGCTTTTGAGAATTGCGGCTTCCGTCGAACAAGGTTCGGAACACCCCTTAGGAAAAGCCATCGTCAATGAAGCAAAAAAAAGAGGCATCCATCTTTGGGAACCTGAAAATTTTAAGGCACAACGGGGTTTTGGCGTCGAAGCCAAGATCCAGGGTGAATGGGTAAAAATGGGAAAACCCAAGTGGTTCTCTGAGGCCGGCATCAATATGGCGCCTGCCAGAAACACCATCGACGCCCTCCAGTCGCAGGGAAAAACGGTGATGGTTCTGGTAAAGGAAAATCAATTGTGCGGCCTTGTGGCCGTGTCGGACACGCTGAAACCGGAATCAAAAGAGGCTATTGAACAACTGCATGCACAACACCTCAAAGTGGTCATGCTCACCGGAGACAATTTTCAGACCGCCCGGGCCATTGCCTCGGAAGTCAACATCGATGACATTTTCGCCGAAGTCCGCCCCGAAGAAAAGTCATCCAAAATCAAGGCGCTTCAGGAAAAAGGCGAAAAAATCGGTATGGTGGGAGACGGGATCAACGACGCCCCGGCTCTGGCCCAGGCCGACATCGGAATGGCCATCGGAACCGGAACGGATGTGGCCATCGAAACCGGAGATGTCATCCTGTCCGGGGGCAGCTTGACCGGCGTATCCAGGGCGATCCGAATCAGCCGCGCCACCATGGCCACCATTAGGCAAAATCTGTTTTTTGCATTTATTTACAACATCATTCTTATTCCCGTTGCCGCCGGTATCCTTGCGCCCTTTCATTCGGTTCCGTTTTTTTTAAAGCAGCTTCACCCCATTTTAGCCGCCCTGGCCATGTCTTTCAGCAGCATCTCGGTGGTCTCCAACAGTCTTCGGTTGTATCGCGCAAAAATTGAATAGCACAGGGAAACCGTCAAAATTCTCTACGAACTGTTAAAGATTTGCACCCGATTTTTGCCGATTTTCGAACGACATATCCTGTACTTTCCACCGTAAAAAAAACAACCGGTTGAAATTAAAAATAAAATAAAAATAAGCTTGAACCGGCTTATTTTTGGAACGATATTTGCTTTTCTTTTACATAACAGTGGTTATGGATATCCTCATGGATGAATATTGATAAAAATACGTTGTTAAGCATTGCAATCACCAAACCGCGACATATGTTATGAAAAATCGAAACGAATGTCTGACACATCTGTCGGATCGTGAGCGACACAGATGGCCCGGTACATTTTTTCACATACACATTCTAAACGATTGCTCTCCGCGATTATACCGCAAATTAGGCATTCAATAAAAATTATTGGGAGAGAGATAAAGAATATGAAAAAAATATATATCTGCCTACTTACGCTCTTGATGACAGCCTTATGGCCAAAACAGGCCCCTCAAGTTTACGCGTTTGAAGGTAATGCCGCCAAATATTTCTACATGGGTATGAAAACCTCACTGGCCTATAAAAAGATCCGTTATTTCACCAAGGCCCTGGAGTTGAATCCAAGGTTTGCACCCGCCTATGAAGAGCGCGGACTGAACTACTATTTCCAGGAAAAATACGACAAGGTCATCCAGGATTTTACCCATTATATTCATCTGGTTCCCAATAAAGCCAATGCCTACCGAATGCTGGGGATGGGGTATCTTAAAATCGGCAACTATCCAAAGGCCATTATCAACTTTGACAAGGCCCTCAATTTAAAACCGGAAACAGGTGACGTGTTCAGCTACCGGGCGGAAGCCTTTCGGTTGAATGGTCAACTGGACGAAGCGATTAAGGATGCCGACAAGGCCATTGCCCTTGAAAGCGATCAGCGGATATTGTCCGATGTCTACAGAACCCGAGGCAAAGCCTATCAGGCATTGGGCCAACAGGCAGCGGCCAACGCCGATTTTAATAAAGCAACAGAAATCGACCCGCGGTATTTCTTTTTCCGTTATGTATCCGGATATGGAGACCTTAAAAATATGAGAAGAGCAGGACTCATCGGGATGATCGGGATAGCGTTTATGTATATCTTCGGGTTGAAATTAAAGCCTCCCGGAAAAGACAAATGAAATGTAGTATCCATATATTATCTTATCTGAGAAAAAACGAACAGGCGAGGACCGAAAAGATCACAGCAGCCACATCCGCTGTCAATCCCGCGGCCAGCGAATGGCGGATACGGCGAACCTGCACCGCGCCAAAATAAACAGCCATCACATAAAAGGTCGTTTCAGTGGACCCTTGGAGCGTGGAAACCAGATAGCCCGTATAGCTGTCGGGACCGATAGCCGGATCATTGATGATGGAAGCCAGGATGCCGTATGCCCCTGATCCGGAAAAGGGCCTCATCAATGCCATGGGAAGTGCCTCTGCCGGCAGGCCGAAACGGCCGGTAAAGCCGCCCAGTGCACCCGCGACAGCCTTCATGGCGCCGCTGGCCCGCAGCATATCCACCGCCACCAAGATGGCCACCAGATATGGAATGATCCGAACAGCCACCTTGAATCCGTCCTTGGCACCTTCAACAAACACTTCATAAACGCGCACATGCCGCACCAGACCGAAACATAGAAATCCAACCATGAGGGCCGGCAGTATCCACGGCGATACAAAACGCCCATAAACTACGGCAACGGGTATTAATGCCACCAGAACTGCAAGGGCCGAGAGGCTGACCCATAAAGGATATCCGTCGGCAGCCTCTTCTTTTAACGGTATATCTTCTCCATCCTTCGAATGCGTTTCCGGAAACGCATGGTCGGCAGCCACTTTCAGCGGTACAAATCTCTGGTATACTTTGGCGGCAATTACGGCAACGATGGTGGAACCAATGGTGGCAAACAAAGTGGTGGGCAAAATAGCCGCCGGATCTGATGAACCGGCCGCCGCACGAAGGGCGATCACGCCGCTGGGCAACAGGGTCACACTGGATGTGTTGATGGCCAGAAACAGTGCCATGGCATTGGTGGCGGTACCGCGCTGAGGATTCAGCTTGTCAAGTTCCTGCATGGCCCGGATGCCGAACGGCGTGGCCGCATTGCCGAGCCCCAACATATTGGCGGAAAGGTTCAGAATCATAGCCCCCATCGCCGGATGATCCGCCGGCACATCGGGAAACAACCTCACCATCAGCGGACGTATCAGTCGCGCCAAAATAGTGAGCATACCGCCGGCTTCAGCCACTTTCATCAATCCCAGAAACAGGGCCATCACCCCCACAAGACCGATAGCCAGCTCCACGGAACCGCCGGCTGACTTGATCATCGCGGCGGAGAGAATTCCCATAGGCGACGGAGAACCCTGAACCGGAACAGAAAAAATTTGTTGCCAGCCTGAAAAACAGAATGCACACAGCACCATCAGAATGAAGATGACATTCATAGTGACGATTCCATATCATCATGAGGAATTCCTGGCAAGACGTTAAAAAAGAACAACTTTCGCCCCGCTATCGATTGAATATCAAAAGATCTGTTCATCCATGGTTGAATCTTGATTTTTGAAACAGTAGTGTATCATGAAAATGTATCATGAAAATCGTTCCGTGATGCATTTTTAACCGAACAAAATCTAAACAGTATATAACCTGTTGATATAATTAATTAGTCTATTTTAATACATTGTGGGAAGAATTGGCATAAATTTTGATTTAATGATGGTAGATGAGTAAAGTACCGTATGAATCAGAATGTTGCGATGCGGTTGAGCCAAACAATGGCGTTCAACTCCATATGTTACCATTACAAAACAAAAAGGAAAGCGATCATGGAAAATGAAATTCATATATGTAAAAATTGCGGGAAAGCCGCCAAGGATAGCGGGCATTTGTGTGATCCGGTGGAAATGAAAGAAACATTCATTTGTGAGCACTGCGGTCAACCAAGCAAAGACCCCAGACATATCTGCAAGCCGAAACTGCAGCACATCAATTTTGTTTGCATCTCCTGCGGTCGTGTGGCAGAATTACCACGTGAGCTATGCAATCCAAGGGACATTGTGCTCATGGCAAAGGATGAACCCCCGACGAAAATTATTTAAGATACGGCAAGCGTTCAAGTTCCTAAAAAAGAATATATTTTCATTATGTCGTAGATATTGCGGAATATCAATTTATGCCCGGCCTTGACTGTAAATCGTGTTACTGTTTGGAGTTGCCGATGATGGAATATTCGGCGGCGCTGGATCTTCAGCACTATCTTGTAAGCGCCAGACAGCGCCGTGCCATTGAAAACGATATTATTTTAATTCTGGAACACCCGCCTGTATTTACCCTTGGAAGAAGGGGCGGCATAGAGAATCTGAAGGTATCGAAGGCTTTTCTAAAAAGATTAAATATTCCCGTCATCCAGGTAGAACGAGGGGGAGATATTACATTCCACGGACCCGGCCAACTGGTGGTTTATCCCATTGTCGATCTCGCCGAAGCCGGGCTTAAAATCATCGACTATGTGACGGGTCTTGAAGAAATCATGATTCGTACGGTTTCAGATTGGAAGATATCTGCCGGGAGGAATTCCGTCAACAGGGGCATCTGGATGGCCGATAAAAAACTTGGGAGCGTCGGCATCTCTGTTAAACGCGGCGTCTCTTTTCACGGTTGCGCCTTGAACGTCAACTTGTCGTTGAAACCTTTCCATTGGATTCATCCATGCGGGCTTGTCGATGTCGGCGTCACCTCCATGGCCCAAGAGCTGTCCAAGAGCATAATCATGAAACCGGTGCGAGACGCCATGAAACATCATCTTGCATCTGTTTTCGAATTTAACCTGGTTAAAATTGAACATCCCAGGATGGTTCCTTTTTTAGAAAACTACATCGATAGGAACATTTTCATGACTTCATCGAGGCGGACATGATACAGCGTCATGCACTAGAAGAACATGAGGCAAAACCCATCTGGCTCAAAAAGCGGTTTCCTTCCGGCGTTATCCATGAACAGGTCGTCGCACTGATCAACAAAGCAAAAATTCATACCGTCTGTCAAAAAGCGCAATGTCCCAATATTTGGGAATGCTTTTCGCGAAAAACCGCAACATTTATGATTTTGGGCGATCGTTGCACGCGGGACTGCCGATTTTGCGCTGTAGCTCACGGCCCCCGACATCCACCGGATCCCGAGGAACCGGCAAGGGTTGCCGAAACGGTTCAGCGCTTGAATTTGGATTACGTGGTAATTACCTCGGTCACCCGGGACGATCTTTCCGACGGCGGCGCTTTTTTCTTTGTCCGGACGATAAATGAAATCCATAAAAAAGTTCCCCATGCGCTGATCGAGTTGCTTATTCCCGATCTTCAGGGGAATAGAGATGCTCTCAAGAGTATTGCGGATGCGCGACCGAATGTTTTAAACCATAATATTGAGACCGTCCCACGGTTTTATCCGGTTGTCCGGCCGAAAGCCGTCTACCGGCGATCTCTTGATCTTTTACAACAGGTTGCCGCTTTTGATTCGGATATCGTTACAAAGTCCGGGTTAATGCTTGGCCTCGGAGAAAACACCGGGGAGATTCTCAACACGCTAAAGGATCTATTAAATGCGGGATGCCGGTTGCTGACATTAGGGCAGTATCTGCGACCCACCAAATCCCATCTACCGGTTCAGCGTTTTGTTTCTCCTCAGGAATTCAACAACTGGCGCAAAATTGCGCTTGAAATGGGGTTTATCGAAGCAGCCTGCGGCCCGTTTGTCCGGAGTTCGTATCATGCTAAAAAACTTTACCAGACGGTTGATTCGTTTTCAAACCAATCGAATTGAAATGGTATCCTGCCTTGACAACCGCGGCGTCGGCATTACTTTTATCCAGATGTCGGGCTCAATTTAAAGGAATGTCTAAGGCTTTGGAAGGATATCGGCTTTTGAGACCGATGTAAATCTTGAGAGGGGAGGTAAAATATCATGACGCTTGAACACAAAGATCTTAATCTTGATTTGGATAGAGAAGGATACCTGCTTAACTTTGAAGACTGGGATGAAAATATCGCCTGCACACTGGCGGACAAGGAGGGGGTTTCCCGAGAATGTCCATTAACCCCGGAAAGAATGGAAATCCTTAAATTCATGAGGGACTATTACAAAAAATTCGAAGCGTTTCCTATACTCCGTGCCGTCTGCAAGAATGTCAAGCAGGCAAAAGATTGCCATTACCAGCAATTCCCCGACCCGATTGTCGCATGGAAAATCGCCGGACTGCCCAAGCCCACCCCGGAGGTGCTTGCAAAAATCAAGCATAACATCTGATTGGGGTATTATTCATTCTTGAAATGTTTTCTCTGTTTGATGGGCCCGATTTATTCGGGCCTTCTTCTTGAACACCCTTTCTTTTAATCTAATTTTTCTTCTTTATTTTCCCGGCAACTTTCGATGGTCTGATACCTATATATAAAACCACCCAATTGTTATGTAATGGTTTACATAACCTTCAAGACCATGGTTATAATTTTAAACTGGCTACATAAATTATATTTTTTAGCTATATGAAATTATTATAAATAATTTATTATCTATGTTGATCATGCCAACCTTGCACGAAATTTGCTTATCACATGAATTATGGACAGATGCTTATTCTTAGATAAGGGCGGCAGGCGCTCAGGACTTGATCGCCGCAGATACTCCTATACCGTGCATATTCCCGAACGCAGATACAGCCATGATCGGAGACAAAATCCCGATAGACGCGGCAATCAGACAAAATACACTGCTTTAGGCAAGACGGAGCCGGGAAGGGATATCGCCGCTTATTGATACTTTGGAGTTCCGGCAGCTAAGCCACTTGTCCGTTACAATCCCAGGGCCTCCTTTATTTCCTTTTCCTTGAACCCCACGATAACCTTATCGCCGATGATAATGGTCGGAAAAGAGCATTTCGGGTTGAATTTTTTCACGTCCTCCAGTATGGCCCGGCGTTCCTCTCCTTCCAAGAGATCAACATCGACAAACTCATACATGACGGTACACTCACTCAAAAGTTTCTTGGTCGATTTACAATGGCTGCAAGTGCTCAAAGAATACAGCTTGATCGGTTTTTCAGACATGTGAATATCCTTTATATTTATTATCGGACATTTTGTTTATCTCATAATTAGTGAGATTTTACAACAATCTCTTCATCTGAAAAAAAATCTACAATTAATTTAAACAGTAACAATCTATAATACATAATAAGATATATTTTTAGCTTGACAAGAAACCATGAGCCCATTTATTATTATCAGTAATCATTATCAATAACGTTAAACACCCGACAATCTTTTTAAGCAGTTTTTTCGCAAAGGAGGTCTAATGGAGAAAAAGGAAATATTATCAAAGACAAAAGAGATCAACCCAAAGGATGTCACCATCTGTGACGCCACGATACAAATGCTTAAAAAAGCAAAAAGAGACGGCGTAGAGATAGCCTTTGACAGAGCAGCCAATATGAAAGCCTGCCCCATTGGTGCGGATTCAGCATGCTGCAAGCACTGCGCCATGGGCCCCTGCCGGCTCAATGCCAGGGATCCTTACGGAAAAGTCGGCGTTTGCGGCGCGACAATTGACACCATCATGGCTCGAAATTTTGCCCGTATGGTGGCTTCCGGAAGTGCGGCCCATACCGATCATGGAATGAGCATGCTCGATCTTTTCCGAGAGGTCGTAAAAGGGAATATCAAAGAA
Source organism: uncultured delta proteobacterium (assembly GCA_963778575.1). Classification (GTDB taxonomy): domain Bacteria; phylum Desulfobacterota; class Desulfobacteria; order Desulfobacterales; family UBA11574; genus UBA11574. Next base: position 305,223 of record CAVZUV010000017.1, read on the forward strand.
TATGGCATCAAGGACACGATAAAACTTGAAGAAGTCGCATCGTCCATCGGCATTGAAACCGAAGGGCGTGAAGTGAATGATATCGCCATGGATCTGTATAAAGAGCTCGAGCGAACCTATACGCAGGTTGATGGAGAAATCCCTTTTGCCAAGCGCGTTCCGGAAAAGACGTTGGAAACCTGGCGAAAGCTGGGCATTGTCCCCAGGGGCGCCATGCGCGAAATCATGGAGCTGATGCACCGAACCCATATGGGCGTGGATCAGCATTACGAAAACATTACCAAACAGTGCAGTCGAACCGCCCTTGCCGACGGCTGGGGTGGATCGATGGTGGCAACGGAAATATCCGATATTCTTTTCGGGACCCCTTCTCCGGTCAGTATTGAAGTGAATATGGGAGTTCTAAAAGAAGACCATGTCAATATCATCGTACACGGTCACGAACCGAACCTTTTTGAATCCATACTGGTGTCGGTCAATGAACCGACACTCGTCGAAGCTGCTAAAAAAGCCGGAGCTGTGGGCATAAACCTGGTTGGAATGTGCTGCTCAGGCGCAGAAATGCTGGTACGACACGGTATCCCCCATGCAGGCAACTTCATGTCAACGGAAGCGATCCTGGTTACCGGCGCTGTGGACGCAATGGCCGTGGATGTTCAGTGTATCAAACAGGGATTGGCCAAAGTTGCCGAATGTTACGGAACCCATCTCATCACCACAAACCCGAGATGTCATATCGAGGGTGCACAGCACATCGAATTCGATGAACACCACCCGAGTGCCTGCACCGATGAGATCGTTATAAGGGCCATCTCCCGGTTCAAAAACAGAACAGGGGAAATAGAAATTCCGAGAATTAAGAATATCGGTGTTCATGGATTCTCTCACGAGTACATTAACTATATGCTCGGCGGAACCTTCCGAGCGTCCTATACGCCGCTCAACGACAATATCATCAACGGTCGTATCCGAGGGGTTGCCGGCGTTGTCGGATGCACCAATCCCAGGGTTAAACAGGACTGGGTTCATGTAGAGCTGGTTAAAGAGTTGATAAAAAAAGACGTCTTGGTCCTTCAGACCGGATGTTCCCAGATTGCCCTTGCCAAAGCCGGATTGACAACCCCTGAAGCGGCAATATTTGCAGGACCCGGATTACAGGAAGTCTGTGAAACCGTCGGGATGCCGCCGGTTCTGGGTGTTGGTTCTTGCGTGGACAACAGCCGGATTCTTATTGCAGCTTCCGCCATGGTTAAAGAAGGCGGTCTGGGACACAGCATCGCTGACCTTCCTGCTGCGGGCGCCGCTCCTGAATGGATGAGCGAAAAAGCCATAAGTATTGGGCAATATTTTGTCGCCTCAGGTGTATATACTGTTTTTGGGGTAACATTTCCCATTGTTGAAGGGACCAAGTTTCATAAGCTGCTGTTTGATGGACTGGAGAAACAGGGCCTTGGGAAATGGGGTTTTACGGCCGATCCCTATGAAATGGCAGCGATGATGATTGCACATATTGATAAAAAGCGAAAAGAGCTCGGCATCGATAAATCCAGAGAAAGAGTTTTGATGGATATGGCGGATCGCCGGGAAATGGAAGCTAAATAACAACAGGCTTAGCCCCATGATATATCGGTAACTTCACCAAATAAAAAGGGCTCCCTTTGGGAGCCCTTTTTAATTTTACGTCTTGCAATTTCTACATGTCATCGAAAAGATAATATATTTTATTCCAGCCTTCCATCATTCCGATTGGGGCAAAGCCCCTAACTTGAACTTACCCTTGGAAAGTATGAGGATGGTCGCTCAAAAACCGGTACAGGGTGGCCCGACCCACACCCAGGCTTCTTGCAGCCTTTGCCTTGTTCCCACCGGATTTTTCCAATGCGGTTTTGACCATCTCTTCATTCAGTTTTCTTGAAGCGCCGCGGGGAGAACAAAGGATACTCTGGTCCTTGAGTTCCATGGGAAGATCTTTGGGAAAAATCGTATCACCGTTGCAGTTCACAATGGCAAACTGTATGGCATTTTGCAGTTCCCGAACATTGCCCGGCCAGTGATACTCCATCATTAAGGAAACGGCTTCTCTGGAAATTTTTGGGGGCATATTGTCATGCATCTGGCCGGCTTCCATTAAAAAATGATCGACGAGCAGTGGAATATCGTTTCTTCGCTCACGAAGCGGTGGAAGATGTATCGGGATGACATTGAGCCTATAAAACAAATCTTTTCGAAAAGTGCCCTGCTGGATCTCCTTTTTAAGATCTTTGTTGGTGGCACTGATCACCCGGACATCCACGCGAACGGTCTTTTCTCCCCCGACTTTTTCAAACTTGCCGCCTTGTAAAAACCGCAAAAGCTTAACCTGCATTTGCCTTGAAAGCTCAGCGACTTCGTCAAGGAAGATGGTCCCATTGTCCGCCAGTTCAAAACGCCCCTTTTTGTCCCGGATAGCGCCTGAAAAGGCGCCTTTGACATGGCCGAACAGCTCGCTTTCGATGAGGCTTTCCGGAAGCGCCCCGCAGTTGATGGGAACAAAGGGAGCCCCGCTTCTGTGACTTTCATTATGAATGGCTTCGGCGACCAATTCCTTGCCGGTACCGGTTTCCCCGGATATGTGGACCGGATAATCATAACCGGCGACATCCTGGATTTGCCGGAAAACCATCATCATTTTGGCGTCCTTGCCGACAATACCCGAAAAACTGGCCAGTTCTCGGGCTTTCATAGAAAGGTTTAATATTTCGGTAACATCTGCCAGCGATGCCAGCACACCGAAATCCCGTCCTTTGCTGTCTTTCATCATCGTGACGGACATTTCAATGCGACGGGCTTCACCGCTTTTGGTTACAATATTGTTTAAATATTCTTTTTTACCTGTAAAAGCCGGCGCATGGTCGGCAAAAGAACACTGTCCGCCGCAAAAAGGTTCCCCAAAAACCTGATGACAGTCTTTTCCCAGAACTTCTTCTCTGTTGTATCCGGTGATCCTTTCCGCCGCATGGTTAAAATAAAAGATGCGGCGGTTCAAATCATGGGCGATGATGCCGATCTTGAGGTTGTCGAGAACACGCTCCAGGTTTTTCTTGTCGGCAATTATTTTTGACAGCATATCTTCGGGCATAATGGGTCTACATAAGATATCAGTACTTTTTTGTCAAACATGAATCTTAAATGAGACTTAATGCTACAGGTCATCGATGTGCATATCGGATCTGATTCCGAACCGTGTCAGTGCAAAGTCATATTTTACAGGATCATCCGGATCAATTTGTCTGAAACCGGAAGTAATTTCAAGGGCGGTCCGCATATTCGCCTGCCGGTTTTTGGTAAACCCCAGTTTCAAACCGATCTTATGCATATGGGTGTCCAAAGGAATGATCAGTTTTGAAAGGGCAACCCCTCGCCATCCTCCCGGATCGACATTGTCTTTTCGGACCATCCACCTTAAAAATAGATTCATCCGTTTGCAGGCACTCCCTTTTTGAGGCAAAGCAATAAGATGGCCTGGCGTGCAATCCTTGCCTGTAAGTGCATTTGAAAAAAAATTAAGGGCAGGTATAACGGTCCCGTCATCATCGGAATTTGCTTGAAGGAAACAATTGTTCAATGAACCGTATTGATCAAGTACGTTTTTGGCGCCCTGCAGCAATGCTGCCAAATGATCCCCCCGGGCAAACCGGTGTGTAAAATTCTTAAAGGTTTTACGCATGGATGTATGCGTTTCATCCTTAAGAAACAGATAGGGAGACGGTGTCATCTTGTTCAGAACGTATGACACGCTTTTAAGGATTTGTACGACCCTTCCGTAGGCCAGTGAAGACGCAATCAGTCCGGCAATCTCACGGTCTTTGATATCGTCGTATAGATATAAAAATTGCACAGGGTCCGGATGGACATATTGATCTCTATTATACCGCTGATACAAATTTTCCAGTTTACGTTTCATATTTTTTGAGAGCATTTTTATTCGGGCTTGTCAAAGACAGACTTTTTCATATATATATCGAATCGAGTCAATACTCGATTCGACGTTATTCGTTATCGGTTAATTGAATTTAATGTTATAAGGAATTTAGATGAACGACGAAATAAATAACATACATTCTCTTTTTTTTGAAGAAAAAGAAATCATCCTGGTGGGCACCGCACACGTGTCCAGGGAGAGCGCTCGGCTGGTCGGCGACGTCATCGAAGCAGAAAAGCCGGATACGGTCTGTGTTGAATTGTGTGAGGCCAGGTATCAGTCGATTCGCCAGAAAGAAAAATGGCTGGATACGGACATCATCAAAGTTATTAAAGAAAAAAAATCCTTTTTGCTTTTATCCAATCTCCTTCTGGCATCCTTTCAAAAACGAATCGCAGACAAATTCGATGTTGTGCCCGGCGCTGAGATGATCAAAGCCATCGATGCCGGAGAAGCAATCGGCGCCCGCATACATCTTGCCGACAGAAACATTCGCATCACTCTGGCCAAGACATGGCGTGCCATGGGATTGTGGGGTAAAATCAAACTTTTGTTTCACCTGCTTTTGTCCATGGGTGAAATCGGGGAAATCACCGAAAAAGACATTGAAAAGATGCAACAACAAGATGTGCTTGAAACGCTTCTTGCCGATGTGGGGAAATCGCTCCCTGTTTTAAAAGATATCCTGATCGATGAAAGGGATCAATACCTGACCCATAAAATTCGAACCGCACCCGGCGATAAAATTGTGGCGGTTGTGGGGGCCGGTCATGTCCCCGGTATCAAAAAATACTGGAATGCCGAGATCGACGTAGATCGTTTGAACCAAATTCCGCCTAAAGGAAAACTATCCGGCCTGTTAAAATGGATCATCCCTTTGGGCATCTTTATCCTTTTTGTATGGGGCTTTTATCACGGCGGTACTCATGTCGGCGCCAATATGATTACTTGGTGGATCTTGGCAAATGGCATTTTGGCAGGCCTTGGCGCAGCCATTGCTCTGGCGCATCCATTGACGATTCTGTCTTCAATTTTGGCTGCCCCGCTGACTTCATTGAATCCCATGATAGCGGCGGGTTGGGTTTCAGGACTTGTGGAGGCCTTCTCACGAAAGCCAAAAGTCAGAGATTTTGAAAATCTTCCCAATGACATTCTTTCCGTAAAGGGTTTCTGGAAAAACAAGATTACACGCATTCTTTTGGTGGTGGTTTTCACGAACCTGGGCAGTTCCATCGGCACTTTGGTCGCTATTCCACTCATGGTAAAAGTTTTGTAACCCTGGGAATGACAGTCATGAAGAAAAATGTTCGTATCGGCGTAATGATATCCGGCAGTGGGACAAACCTCCAGGCCATTATGAATGCCTGCGAATCCGGGAAGATACACGGCAGCATCGTATTCATCGGCTCGGACAATCCCCATGCCTCCGGTCTTAAAAGAGGCGAAAGCAAAAATATCCCGACCTTTGTTGTTGATTACCCATCGATTATTCAAAAATTTAAAAAAGCGCCGCAACAGGTCACTTTGCCCGATGATTTTGATCTTGATGAAATTTTTTCAAAGCAAACGCTATTCCCGACAGATGCCGATGATAAGATCGTAAAAGCCTTTTTTATCCCCAGGGCGATTGCAGAAGCGGCAATTCTTGACAAAATTAAAACCTATTCGTTTGATCTTCTGGTGCTGGCCGGTTTTATGCGAAATCTAACCCCCTATTTTATCGACAGGGTGAATACAGTGCCCGGCCATCCCAAAATAATGAATATTCACCCTGCGCTGCTTCCGGCATTTCCCGGTAATGACGGATATGGAGATACGTTTCGTTATGGAAGCAAAATCGGGGGGTGTACGGTGCATTTTGTCGATTACGGCGAGGACACGGGTCCGATCATCGGTCAAAAAGCCTATACCATTTCAGAAGATGACACGATAGAATCGGTCAGGGAGAAAGGGTTAAAACTGGAATGGTCCCTGTATCCGGAATGTGTCAAACTGTTTGCCGAAGGCCGCCTTAAAACCGTTCGGACGTCATATGTGTTGAAAAACGGCAAAAAAATGCACAGGACCGTGGTGAAGATATTGCCTTCGCCTAAAGGTTAGTTTGTCATCCGTGAAAAAAGAATTTGCTAAGCTGTTTATCCTGGCGATGATGCTTTTGGGGCTGCCGCTTTTGGGTGTCATTTTGGCGGGCTTTCCGGTGCAAAGATATCTGGAGTTCCCGCCCCACAGCCGCTATGTTCTTCATGCCGCATTCTCATGGAATGTCTTTACGGGATATGCCGTTTTCATCCTTTCTCTTGCTGTCCCCCTTATCTTCATGGGATTCAAATTCCACAGTCGAATCAGGATCAAACCAGTGCCGTTGCATTCATTTCCCTGGTGGGGACGGCTCGGTGTTTTCACCGGCATCGCAACTTGGATATTGGCATGGACACGATTTCCCTGGTTTATCCAATTTCAACCCCATACCTTTACATTGCTGTGGCTTTCATATATCCTGGTAATCAATGCTTTTTGTCAAAGACGAACCGGCCGCTGCATGATGACCGGCCGTCCCGGTTTATTTCTGCTGCTTTTTCCCATGAGTGCCGGGTTCTGGTGGTTTTTTGAATACCTGAATCGGTTCGTTCAGAACTGGCATTACACGGGGGTTCATTTTGACTCCTGGGAGTATTTTTGGCATGCCACCCTTTCCTTTTCAACCGTATTGCCGGCGGTTCTGGGAACGCGTGACATGATGAACACCTTTTCATGGATTCGACCGGCATTTGATAACCTTAACCCCTTTAAATGCCCCCATGCCAAATTATTGGCTGTTTCAGCGCTTGTCATATCCGGCATCAGCCTTGCCGGCATCGGCGTGTGGCCGAATTACCTTTTCTCTTTGCTGTGGATTTCCCCGCTGATCATTATCATTTCCCTTCAGACCCTGATGGGGGAAAAGCATATACTATCGGAAATGGCTGCCGGCCATTGGAGTCCGATAATATCATCTTTCGCGGCTGCGCTCTTTTGCGGGTTTTTCTGGGAGATGTGGAACTATTACAGCCTGGCCCGGTGGGAATACAGCATTCCTTTTGTTAACCGCTTCAAACTATTTGAAATGCCGATTCTGGGATACGCAGGATACCTGCCGTTTGGTCTGGAATGTGCTGTTATTGAAGAATTGGCAAAACATTGGATAAAAAACTGAAGTCCCCTAAGTCCCTATTCTTAAGATGGAAATCTCTGATTCTCCCGTGAAATCGAATTTTAGCAGGCGTCTCCCTTTTAACTGCCGGGAATATTCTCGTCAATAAAGTGACACCCCCCCTATTGAGTCCACCAACTTCATGCTGAATCGCAAAATCGATCTCTTCGAATTAACGTATCTGACATCTACCAATTTTTACAACTATTGTAACCATATATACGGTTCACCCCCACGGCTTTCGATTCATTTAAAATGGTGGTGTCCGGTAAAATGGGACATCGGGAAAATAAAATGTTTTTGGCATGATTCCTGCTATTTATCATGACAATGTGTCTTTGCGCGTTTGTTGCAATTCATTCAAACGCGCAATTTATGCTCTTCGGCAATCATTTTTTATTCATGATTTCAGCCACAGCCGCTGATATTCATACTGATAAAGGTACTTTTCAATGTCCGCTCGAACCACAGAATTTAAAAACTTCAGGCAACCCCTAATTTCACCTGCTGGTCGATCCGATCACACCTGCATGAAAAGGCACAAATAATGAAGGCCAATATCCAATCCGAAGAAAAGTATCGACTCCTGGTGAATAATGCCGGTGATGCCATCTTTATTCTCCAGGACGACACATTGAAGTTCTCAAATCCCAAAACCCATGAAATCACCGGTTACTCTACCGAAGAACTGGCTAAAATTCAATTGGCCGATTTGATTCATCCCGAAGACCGGAAAAAAGTGTTGCAAAAGTATCAAACAATATTAAGCGGGAAAAAATATCCGGACGCCCTTTCTTTCAGAATCATTTCTAAAACCGGCAAAGAGGTTTGGACGCAACTAAACACCACGCCGATTACCTGGGAAGGAAAGCCGGCGGCCCTTAACTTTCTCCGGGATATATCTCAACTCAAACAGGCTGAAGAAGAAAAAAAAAGAATCGAAGCCCAACTGCTGTATTCCGAGAAAATGGCCTCCATCGGCCAGCTTGCCGCCGGCGTGGCCCATGAGATCAACAACCCCACCGGATTTGTGAGCAGCAATTTAAAAACCCTGTCCGATTATATTCAAGATCTTAGCGACTTAACCAAAGAATACCGGGAAGTGGTTGAGAAGCTGAAACAAAATCCGGATGGAGACGGCAGCCAGACTGATGTATCAGAACAAGTAAAACGTATTGCGGCTCTGGAAAAAGAAATCGATTTGGACTTTGTGCTGAAAGATATCTTTGAATTGATCGAAGAGAGTATAGAGGGAACCGAAAGAATCAAAAAAATTGTCCTTGATCTCAAGGATTTTGCCCATCCCGGAGAAGACAAGCCGAATTTTGCGGATATCAACCAAAGCATGGATTCAACCGTGAATGTCGTGTGGAACGAACTCAAATATAAGGCCGATGTTGCCAAAGACTACGGCGATCTGCCTCGGGTCCAATGCTACCCCCAACTGCTCAACCAGGTATTTATGAATCTTCTGGTCAATGCCGCCCAATCCATAGAAGAGCATGGGGAGATCAAAATCAAGACCCGGGCTAATAACGGATATGTGGAAATCAAGGTCAGCGATACGGGCTCCGGAATCCCTAAAGAAAATCTTCCAAGAATATTCGATCCTTTTTTTACAACCAAGGAGGTCGGGAAGGGAACCGGACTGGGGTTGAATGTTGCGTATAACATTGTCAAAAAACATCAAGGGAAAATTGATGTGAAAAGCGATGTGGGAAAAGGAACGACGTTTACCATTAGGATACCGGCAATCGATGGTCACCGATAATTACAAACTCCGATCGGCAAATAATAGGAGAGCAATGGAGGCTAACAGTATTTTAAAAAGGCTTGATGAAATCGAAGATCTGCCCACGTTACCGGTAGTGGCCATGGAAGTGAACAAAATGTTGCTCGATTACGATACTACCATCAACAAATTGAGCGCCACCATCGAAAATGACCAGGCCATGGTCTCAAAAATATTGAAACTGGTCAATTCGGCATTTTTCGGCCTGAGAGGCAAGATCAGCACGATTTCCCATGCCATTGTGGTCTTGGGTTTCAATACCATTAGAAATGCGGTGGTTTCGATTTCGATTATCAATGCCTTTTCCATCCAAGAAGGTTTGGACGGATTCGATATTGCGGACTTTTGGAAACATTCTGTTGCCGTGGCCGTAACCAGCAAATATCTTGCTGAAAAAACGGGCATTCATTCCGCAGATGACTGTTTTGTCGCCGGGCTGTTGCATGATATTGGAAAAATAGTGCTGTTGCAGCATTTTAAAGATCTTTTTCAAAAAGTATGGCTGGCGGTCAAAGCAAACAACCTGCCGTTTTATGAGGCTGAAAAAAGCCAAATTCAGATTGACCACGCATGGATCGGCGGGTATTTGGCCCGGAAATGGCAGTTACCCGTGCCGCTGGTTGACGCCATCCGATACCATCACGATATAAGTCCAGACGCAAATGATCACCCTCTTTTGATGCTCATCCATACCGCCGACATCATTGTCAACACCTTTGGCGAAGATTCCGAAGTCAACTTGGAATTGTCCGGTATTTGCCAGGATACACTGAAGGCTATGGGGAGCCTGCTCGATACGCTATCCGAATGGTATCCGGATGTACTGCTGGAAATCAAGTCAGCCTGCAATTTTTTTCTTGAGGAGTCATTGAAATGAATGATATTCAGCATACGGTTTTATTTGTAGACGACGAGGAAAACATCCTTCATTCATTAAAGCGACTGTTGCGCAGGGAAGAATATCGGATACTGACGGCCACCAGCGGGGTCGACGGCTTTGAGATCCTCAAAGAAAATGATGTCCATCTGGTGATGACCGACCAGAGAATGCCGGGAATGAGCGGTACCGAGTTTTTGGCCAAAGTCAAAGAAAACTATCCGGAAGTCATCCGTATCGTTCTTTCAGGATACACCGAGGTGGATTCCATCACCGAATCCATAAACAAAGGTCATATTTACAAGTTCATGCTAAAACCATGGAATGATCACACGCTAAAACTGGAGATCAAACAGGCGCTGGAACAGTATGACCTGATGCAGGTCAATAAGACGCTTCATGAAAAACTGATTGAAAAGAATAAAGAATTAAAGAAAATAAATGAAAACTTAGAGGTACTGGTCAAAGAAAGGACCATGGATTTTGAGATTCAGAACCAGGCCCTCGAGCTATCACGGGCCATCCTTGAAGACCTGCCCATACCTGTTATGGGAATCAGCAGTGAAATGATTATTGTCTTGATAAATCGTAAGGCAGAAACATTATCATTAAATAATAAACATATTGAAATAGGTAAGAAACTGACAGATTTTTTTTCAAGTGATGTGGAAGAAAAAATTACGGGCGTTTTAACTGCCGATACAGGCAATACTTTAGTGGAATATCGGATTTCAGAAGCAACGTATGATTTGGAATTTATCCCCCTTTCCGGGAGGTTTTGCGGCAAAGGGGTTGTCATGACGCTATCACCTTCTTAACCAGGCTAAAAATGAATTCAAAAATGCACAACCAACGCCGTGAGGTTGTCAATCCTCGGCCGTGGAAACTGCTTCTTGTTATGCTCTTTGTAACAGGGATCGTTGCGCTGTCGCTGTATCATCTGTCGAATGCTTATGTCATCCGACAGGCAGAAAAAAGTATTCAGGATCTTTTGTTATCCAGCCAAAGCATTCATCATTATATTCAGCTGGATGTCCGCCAGGCGTTTGACAAGTTAAGGGCCGACGGCAAAATACAACCGGAATTGTTTATGCCGGAATTGATGTCCTCCTCGTTCATCCTGAGAGATATTCACCGATATTATAACCAAGAACGGCGAAAACGCGGGCTTTCCGAATTCTACTTTAAGCTGGCCGCTATCAATCCCAGAAATCTGGTAAATACGGCCGATGACCGGGAAAAAAAGCTCATCCACCTGTTCAATACCCACAAAGATGTAAAAACCTATCATCAAATTATTGAAATCAACGGCAAAAAATACCTCTATTATGCCCTTCCCTTTATGACAACCCAAAAATCCTGTCTGAAATGTCATGGTGATCGTCAAACCGCCCCCAAACAACTGCAGCAACGCTATACGGGAGGCGGAGGGTTCAATGACAAAATCGGGAATATCCGGGCCATCGAGTCGATCCGAATACCGCTGGAAGTCGAATTAAATACCGCCCATATCATTTTTATTGCCCTCCTTTCAGGATTCATGTCTCTGTTTTTTCTGCTATTCCTTAACTGGCGGCAGAAAAATTTGATCCAGGTTCATACCGAAAAATCAGAACTGGAAATTGCCGAACGCCTTCAGGCAGAGACTGCCATGAAAAAAAGTGAAGAAAAATACAGACGGTTGATTAAAAATCTTCCCGGCATCGTATACCGGGGCTACCGTGACTGGTCGGTAGATTTTATCGACAATAAAATCGAACAAATCACCGGTTATACCGCTGAAGAATTCAATACCCGGAAAATCAACTGGGCGGATATTATCTTTTTGGACGATATTCAATATGTCAGCGCAGATTTTCTTAAGGCCCTTAAAACAAAAGATCAATCCTATGTTCGTGAATACCGGATCAAAGCCAAGGATAACAGCATCTATTGGATACAAGACCGGGGACAGGTGGTCCAGAATGGTAAAGTGGATGAATATATCAGCGGGGTCTTTTATGATATTACCCGGCAGAAACGGACCGAAGAAGAGAGCCTGCTTTTGGCCACCGCCATAGAACATGCGGCAGAAAGTGTTATTATATCCGATAAAAGCGGAAAAATTCAGTATGTAAATCCTGCCTTTGAGCAGCTCAGCGGTTTTTCAAGGGAAGACATCGTTGGACAGAACTTTCGCATCCTCAGGAGCGACAAGCATGATGAAGCTTTTTATAAGGAAATGTGGGAAGTCATTTCCCGGGGCAACATCTGGTCGGGATACATCACCAACCGAATCAAAGACCATACCCTCCGCGAATTTGAAACCACAATCTCTCCGGTTCTCAACAGTTCAGGAAAAATCGTGTCCTTTGTTTCGGTTAACCGGGACGTTACCCAGGAAAAGGTGCTCGAAGCCCAATTGCAACAGGCTCACAGGATGCAGTCCATCGGCACGTTGGCCGGAGGTATCGCCCATGATTTCAACAATATTCTCTCTGCCATTATCGGTTACACCGAGTTGACCGTTGATTACCTTGAAAAAGGATCCCTCCCGTACGACAACCTGCAAGAGGTGCTCGAAGCAGGAAACCGGGCCAAAGATCTGATCAATCAAATTTTAACCTTCAGCCGCCAGAGCGAACAAGACCTCAAACCACTTCAAGTAAAACTCATTGTCAATGACGCGCTGAAGCTGATCAGGGCGACACTCCCTTCCTTTATCGAGATTCGAACGGATCTTAAAAGCGATGCCGCCATTCTTGGAGATCAAATCAAGGTCCACCAGATATTAATGAATCTTTGCACGAATGCAAGTCATGCCATGCAGGAAAAAGGCGGTGTGCTGAGTGTGAGTCTTTCTGAAGTAGAGATCGATTCCGGTTTCATTGTCAAACATTTCGATATTAAATCAGGATCCTATCTCAAATTGTCAGTGAGCGACACCGGGCATGGTATGCCGCCAAGTTTGATGGAACACATTTTCGATCCTTTTTTCACCACCAAAGAAAAAGGCCAGGGAACCGGCATGGGGTTGTCTGTGGTCCACGGCATTGTGAAAAGTCATAACGGCACCATACATGCCTATAGTGAACCCGGAGAAGGTTCGACGTTTAATGTCTATCTTCCGGTCATTGAAAGGCAACTGGAGCAAAAAATCAGAGACGAAAAACCGATTCCCCTGGGAACGGAGCACATCCTATTTGTTGATGATGAGGAATCACTGATCAACATGGGGAAACAGTTGCTGGTATCTTTGGGTTACACCGTTACCAGTCGGATCAACAGTCTTGAAGCCTTTGAACTCTTTAAAACCCGGCCGGATGCATTTGATCTGGTCATTACCGATCTGACCATGCCGAACATGGCCGGTGATGAATTGGCTTCAAAAATAATGGCCATTCGGCCGGACATCCCGGTAATACTTTGCACCGGGTTCAGCACCAGAATCACCGAGGAAAAAGCGAAAAACATGGGCATCAAAGCATTTATCATGAAGCCCCTGATCAAAAAAGATATCGCCGAAACCCTCAGGCAGGTGATGGATGGACAGCGATAACCCCTGAATCCCTTTGAGACAATCGTACGTGTCCAGAGGGTGCGCTTCCCTGTGGAACGATACCTGCCCGCTCGTGCCTCGCATGCCAGACGGGTTTGTGAAGTGGCTTCGTCATATCAGTGACTTTCTCCATTTTCCCGTCCATTGCCTATTAGAAGACCTCCCGCCACTTCATTAGAAGTTACAAATTTTCCTTGCATGCAGATCAGCACCAAAGGTATACACCGAATACATAAAAACAATGCATTTTAAAACTTGAAACGCCCAGTTTAGATTTCAGTAACATTCAGATGAGACAGCAAGCCGGGAAAATTTTATTGGAAAAGGCTAAACTTGACAGAGCCAAGCTTTTCTTAGCCGCACTCAGCGGCATTTTATTGACATTGTCTTTTCCAAAAACCGGTATTTCTTTTCTGGCCTGGTTTGCCTTGGTGCCATTGTTCGCCGCATCAAGAAACCTCTCTTTTAAAAACAGTTTTTCACTCGGCCTGTTGGCCGGATTGGTCCACTATCTCACGCTAATCTATTGGCTGGTTCACACCATGACGACATACGGTCATCTTCCCTTTTTCGTAAGCCTGCCGATTCTTTTTCTTTTATCTTTCTATTTGGCGCTATATATCGCTTTTTTTTCAATGACCGTCACCCGCCTATGCTCAAGTCCTCTTTCTCTTTTCTTCACGGCACCGTTGATATGGGTTTCACTGGAATACATCCGCTCGTTTCTTTTCACGGGTTTTCCATGGGAATTGTTAGGATATTCACAATTTAACGTGCTGCATATCATTCAGATATCGGATATATTCGGTGTCTACGGGGTTTCCTTTTGTATTGTCTTATTTAACACCGCCCTATTTTTGATATATCTCGGTCTGACAGGCAAAGACTGGGAAGAAAAAAACATTGGGATAAAACAGGCGGTAAAAGCAACGGCAGCCGTTGCTGTAATTCTTGCCGCTGTATGGGGTTATGGCACTCGGCAAATATACCGGGTCCATGAACTGGCGGTCAATTCCCCATCCATTAAAGCCACCGTCATCCAGGGAAATATTGACCAGGCCCAAAAATGGGACCCGGCCTTTCAGCGGTCATCAACCATAAAATATATTCGTCTTTCACTGCTCTCAAAAAAACTTAAACCGGATCTTGTCGTTTGGCCGGAAACGGCAACACCTTTTTATTTCACGAGAAACATCGAACTGTCCAAACTGGTTCTCTCGGGAATTCGTGAAACCGGAACGGATTTTTTAATCGGCAGTCCTGCATTCAACGTTGAGGACAACAAGATCGAGTACTTTAATAGCGCTTTTCTCGTCGATGCTTCAGGAAACGTAACGGGTCGGTATGACAAATCCCATCTTGTTCCTTTCGGAGAATATGTTCCTCTCAAAAAATGGCTCCCGTTTGTCGGGAAAATGGTTGAAAGTGTGGGAGATTTTCGGGCCGGTGAAAAAGGGCGAACCCTGAAATGGAAAAATTTCCGTATCGGGGTGTTGATTTGCTATGAGATTATTTTTCCGCCCCTTGCCAGGGCCATGGTTCAGAACAATGCGTCGATTTTGATCAATCTCACCAATGACGCATGGTACGGAAAATCCAGCGCACCCTATCAGCATTTTTCCATGGCGATTTTCAGGGCCGTCGAAAACCGGAGATCCCTGGTGCGGGCCGCAAATACCGGTATCAGCGGTTTTATAGATCCTTCCGGCAGTGTCATTGAATCCACCCACCTTTTTGAAGATGCCGTAGTCACCCAAAAGGTCCCCATGCTTGAGGTGAAAACCTTTTATTCAAGATTCGGAGATGTGTTTGCAATGGCATGTTTAGGACTTTCCGTGTTTTTTATATTGCTCCGGCTGTTCAAATTTCACATCCGCAGCTAAATTAAGATATTGAAAAAGGCGTATTGATGATCCTGAAAAAATCAAAAAAGCGACTTTTTGCGAATTTATTACTATTGAAACATATAGAAATCAGCATTATAATCGTTTCTCAATCGAATCATTTGATCTTAACGAGTGATGCTTACAAAATTTACGTCAAAGGAGGCAATCCATGACCATTGAAATTAAAGAAAATATAAAGATGTTATTTGAAAAATTAGAAAAGATTAAGGATTTTCTTTGACCTCCCCGCAAAAGAACATCGACTGAAAGAAATCGAAAGTCAGATTGCCGAAAAAAAATTTTGGGATGACCCTGAATCCGGCAAGTCCGTATTAAAAGAACGAACCCTGATTTCCGGCATCATAAATAGATTTAATGACCTTTACAAGGATCTGGAAGAGAGTGAAATCCTGTTTGACCTCGGCATAGAGGAATCGGATGAAGACACGGTGAATGAAGCTTCCCGTCAAATTCGACAACTTGAAAAACGAATAAAAAAATATTCCATTGATTTGACGCTCGATGGAGAAGACGATCCGAACAACTCCATCGTATCCATCAACGCAGGCGCAGGCGGAACCGAAGCTCAGGACTGGGCTGAAATGCTCTTTCGAATGTATTTGCGATGGATCGATCGAAAAGGATTTAAAAGCAATATCATCGATTTTCAGCCGGGTGATGAAGCAGGAATAAAAAGCGTTACATTTACCGCTGTCGGGAATTATGCTTACGGATACTTAAAAACGGAAACCGGCGTGCATCGACTGGTAAGAATTTCTCCGTTTAATGCCGGCGGTAAAAGGCATACCTCCTTTGCCTCTGTATTTGTTTGCCCGGAGCTGAACAATGAAATCGTCGTCGACATTGCAGATAAGGATCTGAGAATCGATGTCTTCAGAGCCAGCGGCGCCGGCGGACAGCATGTCAACAAAACCAGCAGTGCCGTACGTATCACGCATCTACCCAGCGGAATCGTTGTGCAGTGCCAGCAAGAAAAATCACAGCACAGAAATAAAGACCTGGCCATGAAAGTCTTAAAATCCAGGCTGTATCAGCTCGAAAAACAGAAGCAGGATGAAAAGCAACAGGAAATGCATTCCGGCAAGGATGAAATTGCTTGGGGAAGCCAAATCCGGTCTTACGTCATGCACCCCTATCAAATGGTCAAAGATCACCGTATTAACCTGGAAGTAGGGAATATCAACAGTGTTCTTGACGGCAACCTCGATCCGTTTATCGAGGAGGTCCTGCTCTCTGATAGATCTTAAGACCTTGGTTCGCTTTGCTCACAATTGGAATGATGGAAGATTGGAGCAATGGGTTTAAAGGTATTTTGTCGTTTTTCATAAATAGGCTTGTTCATTTTTATAACCCAATATTCCACTATTCCAACATTCCGCCATTCCATGATGCGGCGTAAGAATGAAATGCTTGTTAATTGCTCTTAATATCAATATATTGTAGAATTTCTGAGATGTTAATTATTCGATCTTCAATCGAAAATTTTCAATGATATGAACCCACTAGATATCATAGCCGAATTTTATGAACCCGGAACCAAGTCCTATCAAATCCTTGTCAAACATGGGCGGCAGGTCACCGATAAAGCCGTCGAAGCGGCGTTGTGCGTTTCCCATCTTGAACCGAATCTTAATTTTATCAAAGAAGCTGCCATGCTGCACGACATCGGGATCTATGAAACCAATACCCCCGAGCTCGGGTGCACAGGGAAACACCCTTACGTCTGCCATGGTTATTTGGGAAGAAAGATCCTGGATGATATAGGGCTGCCGATCCATGGATTGGTTTGTGAACGGCATGTCGGTGTCGGCATTTCATCCGAGGAAATCAGGCGATATCATCTCCCCCTTCCCCAAAGGGATATGGTTCCCATATCCATTGAAGAACAGATTATCTGTTATGCAGACAAATTCTATTCTAAAAACGGGAAAACAGACGGCGATGAAAAATCCGTGGAAGATATTTTAAACGCGCTTTGCCGCTACGGCCCTGAAAAAACAGCCCGTTTCCAATCGTGGATACACCTTTTTAAAGAAAAGAGGAAAGAGGAATTAGAAAATAGATAACCGCAAATGGACGCAAATGAACATAAATATTACTCCTTGAGGGGTTCCGGGTTCAACGTTCAAGGTTATAAAAATATTCAGTTACAGCTTATTGCTGAACCGTGAACCCTGAACCGCTTAACCTGGGTAATATTATAATTTGTGTTTATTCGCGTCTATCCGTGGTTTCCCTTATCCTCTTTCCTATTTCCTATTTTCTCTTTCCTGTTTTCGGCTTATTGAGGATCAAGACCAAATAAAATGTAACACGTCAGCCCTCCTGAACATGCTTCAAAAGATGCCCGAGTTCAGGAAAAATCAGGACTTTGCAGGCAAGTTTACAGGCCTTGAGGCTGCCGGGAATACAAAAAAGCACGGTATTTCCGATCAAACCGGCTGTTGCACGGGATAAAAGAGCAGCGGAATCGATCGCTTCAAAGCTCAACTGAGCAAAAAGAGCGCCAAATGCCGTCAACTCTTTTGTGAAAAACGGCCGGACAGCTTCGATTGTTACATCTTTTCGGCTGATGCCTGTTCCACCGGTAAGCAGGATAACTTGAGCATTGCCGCTATCAATAATCTCATGTACCGTTTGGGCGATGATCTCTGCATCGTCGGGAACCATGCGATGCAGAACAACATCATGCCCTTCCTTTTTCGCTCTTTGACCGATCCACCGGCCGCTTTTATCCTCTGTCAGAGAGCGGGTGCTTGAAACGCTAAGAATGCCGATGTTGATTTTTTTCGGCGCGCCTGCTTTATGTTTTTGAGCATTTTCCAAAGGTCTCTCCGATTATTCTATAACTACTTTATCCTCTCCGTCATATTCTTTTAACAACACATTCACCGTTTCCGATCGTTTTGTTTCAACAAACTTTCCGACATAATTGGCTTGAATCGGCAGTTCCCTGTGGCCGCGATCGACCAGAACGGCGAGTTCAATACGATCGGGTCTTCCAAAATCTATGACCGCATCCATCCCCGCTCGAATCGTTCGGCCGGTAAACAGCACATCATCCACCAAAATAATCTGTCTTTTATCCACCGAAAAAGAAATATTCGTCGTTTTCACCAAGGGGTGAGGCCCAATCCGGGTCCAATCATCCCTGTAGAGCGTTATGTCCATTTGACCGATGGGAACCTCAATCCCCTCGATGTCCTTAATCCGGGACTTGATTCGCTCCGCCAGATATACCCCCCGGGTTTGAATCCCGATAAGCGTTAACGTATCGATCTCTTTGTGAACTTCGAGGATCTCATGGGTTATCCGGGTCAGTTTACGTCGGATATCCGATGCATCCAGGATAACATTTTTTTTATTCATGGTGTCGCTCCGATATAATGGCTGAAATATACGTATTCACTGGGTGTGTTCCCCTGCTTCACTCTGACGTCACGGTTTCGTAAAAAGTCAATCGACTCTCATTTTTACATCATCCGCATATCCAAGATCAAGATGAATATGACATTTTATTTCACCAGATATCATCACGTCTTTGGAAATCGCCTTGATTTTGCGCCGTAATTTTTCTATTGTGTAATAGATCGTCATTATCTTGCAAGCATTCAGCTTTTCGAAAATTAAGCGCTTCAGATCGGGATATACATGAAAAACAACTGTACAGGTGTGATACTGGCCGGTGGGCGTAATTCGCGTTTTTCCGGAAGGAACAAGGCATTGATTCCGGTTGCCGGGAAACGCATCCTTGACCGTATTCATGAAGTCTTTACGAATTTATTTGATAACATTATATTGGTAACCAACGATCCCTTCCAATATATGGCGTGGGATTTTGATATCGTTACCGATATTTTTCCGATTCGCAGCGCCTTAACCGGCATACACACGGGTCTTTTTTATGTTCCAACACCGTATGCTTTTTTCACCGCCTGCGATAGTCCTTTTCTCAAAAAAGAATTGGTAGAAATTCTTCTTGACGGTCTTGAACCGGGTATTGACATTGTTATCCCTGAAACCGCACAAGGTTTCGAACCGCTTTGCGCCATCTACTCAAAACAATGCTTTAAACCCATAGAAGAACAGCTTCTTACAAAATCATTTAAAATCCAGCAAATATTTCACCAAGTTCGCGTTAAGAAAATTTCTGAAAATATTTTACGATCCGTCGATCCTGATCTGGCTTCTTTTTCGAATATCAACACACCGGACGATCTGGCCAGTGCCGAAGAAAGATTATCCGATATCCTCGAGGACACTAATGAATCTAATCCATATGATCGATACCATTAAAAAACATCCCGATTATCACCGGATCGGAATGATCCTGTGCCATAACGGCATTGTCCGCGGTACATCACGCGACGGCCGCCAGGTTTCAGGCCTGACGATCGTTGTGGATCATAAAAAACTCCATCAAGTGATCAATACCTATAAACAGCAACCTGGAATCATAGAGATCCTCGTCGAAATCGCCGATAACAGGCGTCTGTCCGTAGGGGAGGATGCTATGCTTCTGGTTGTTGCCGGCGATGTTCGCGAAAATGTTATCGCCGTGTTGAATGATACATTGAATGCCGTTAAAACAAGCGTTACCCAAAAGAAAGAATTTTTTGTATAATAGATCCCAACAGCGAATACGAGGTGACTGTTATGTCTAACTTTACCCATATCGACACACAGGGACGCGTGAGAATGGTCGATGTCACCGAAAAAAAACCAACCCTTCGCATTGCCGTCGCCCAAGGGATTGTCTCTATGAATTCAGACACGCTTGAAAAAATCATGAACCGGGCAACCGTCAAAGGGAACGTCCTTGAAACCGCCCGAATTGCCGGCATCATGGCTGCAAAAAAAACGTCCGATTTGATCCCCATGTGCCATCCATTGAACATTAGCCATATTTCCATCGACTTTTTCCCTGACAAAACAAAAAATATCATCAGGATCGAGTCGACGGTTCGGATCATCGACCAAACCGGTGTTGAAATGGAAGCCTTGACGGCGGTATCCATCGCCGGACTGACCATCTACGACATGTGTAAATCCTATGATCGTGAAATGATTATTTCCGATATATGTCTTCTTGAAAAATCAGGTGGAAAAAGCGGAGTGTTCGTGAGGGAAAAACCCGAATAAAAGGACGAAAT
This sequence comes from uncultured delta proteobacterium, assembly GCA_963778575.1. Lineage (GTDB taxonomy): Bacteria > Desulfobacterota > Desulfobacteria > Desulfobacterales > UBA11574 > UBA11574. The sequence goes on from CAVZUV010000017.1 coordinate 325,641, forward strand.
CGAATGACGGAAAGGAATCGATTATGTCAAAATATACAATTGCCGGTCTGCTGTCGTGGTTTTGCAGCGGGCTTTTGCTCGGTTATCAGGCTCTGGCAGGATTTATTCGATCCGGTGGGACAATAGTCTGGAAAAACATAACGATCATGGATGTTGTCGGTAAAAGCCGGCTCAATTGGATTGAAGGAATTTCACCGGGCATCCTCCACTTAATTCTCCAATATATTGTGACCATGCAGCTGTACCTTTTATTGTTTTTCGTCGGCATTTTTTTCTTTATCATAAGCCGTTTGACATATAGATTATAAATGAAACCGAAATATTATAAAAAAAATATCTCGATTTTTCTATTATTTGTTTTGCTTTTCCTAGGCTTTGCCGGTTGTACCCTCTTTAAGGAAAGACCACTCGAGATAAAAAAAACCGCGCTGATAAGAATTGATCCTTCCAGGTATCCGGGTTTTTTAGATGACATGGACTATGACGGCTTGGAGAACTGCATTGAGCAAAGCATTTTTTATCTAAATCGGATTCCTCCCACGATAGAATTCAGATTCGGACAAGATGTCTTTAATACATCCCACATGATTCGATCTCTTAAGCACTTTCTTGACGTTGTTCGAACAAAACCCTTGGAAGACCGGCTGATGAGATACATCAGGGATAACTATCTGGTTTACACCAGTATCGGCGGTGATACCTCGAAACAGGTTCTTTTCACCGGATATTACGAACCAGTTTTAGAAGGAAGCCTCGAAAAGGATGCGACATACAAATTCCCGATCTATACTCGTCCTGACGATTTGACGACGGTTGATCTTTCTCTTTTTTCTCCGGAATTCCAGGGCAAAACCATTATCGGCAGATATACGAACCACAGTCTTGTACCTTACTACGACCGAAAGGAGATCGAAAACGAGGGATTTCTGGAAGGCAAAGCTAAAGTCATCGCCTGGGTTAAAGACCCTATAGACCTTTTCTTTTTACAGATTCAAGGTTCGGGAAAAATTTATCTCGATAATGGCAAAACCTTAAATGTGCATTATCATGCCACCAACGGCCAGCCTTACCGGAGTATCGGCAAACTCCTTGTGGACGAAGGGAAAATACCCCTTGAAGAGATATCCATGCAAAAAATTCGTTATTATTTGCATTATCATCCTCAAGAGATTGAGGCGATCCTGAATTATAATCCAAGCTACGTGTTCTTTAAAATCGAACAAAACGGCCCTATAGGTTGTCTGGAAGTTGAATTAACTCCGGGACGATCCATTGCTTTGGATCGCCGTCTATTTCCTGCCGGAGCTCTGGCCTTCATTGAAACCAAAAAACCCTTGATTAGTGGCGATGGCACCATTCGTAAATGGACGGTCTTGTCACGATTTGTATTGAACCAGGATACCGGGGGCGCTATTCGCGGCCCGGGCCGCGCAGATATATTTTGGGGAAATGGCCCTTATGCTGAAATTGCGGCCGGTCATATGCAGGAATTCGGCTCACTTTATTTTTTGATACTGAAACCGGACAATCTCTGATCGATTGAGGGTTGTACTTGACTCTTTTGGGCAAAAAAATTATTAATACTTGTTTGTTGTATGCGTTAAGTTTTTATTTCATTTTTCTTTTATCGTTAAGGAGTTATTATGTTTGGCATCGGTATGCCTGAATTGTTATTGATCCTTGCCATCGCATTGATTGTTATCGGGCCGAAAAAATTGCCGGACCTAGCAAAATCTTTAGGGCGCGCGTTTGCTGAATTTAAGAAGGCCACCTCGGAATTAAAAGATTCTTTGGAAATCGACTCTGAACTCAAAGACATCAAAAGAACTTTTCACAACATGAGCGACGAGATCAAGGATGCGATTGATGTCGATGTGGACACCAAACCTGAAGACCTAAAGAAAGATGCGATTGATATCGATGAGAGCACCAAACCTGAAGATCTAAAGGTTGGTGACGAATCTGAAAAAAAAGAACCCCAAAAGGAAATCAAAGAAGAAACATCAGACGATTCAAAACATGATGGATGATCAAGATAAAATCCCCTTCAGCGCCCATCTTGAAGAACTCAGAAAACGGTTGATTATCTGTTTTATCGCAATCGGCGTCGGTTTTGTTCTGTCATACGGTTTTAAGGAAAAACTGTTTGAAATCTTGACCCATCCGTTGATCAAAGTCATGCCATCCGGCGACAAGCTGATATTCACCGGTCTTCCCGAAGCTTTTTTTACTTATTTGAAAGTTGCATTCATCTCGGGAATTATTCTGTCCACACCCGTGATCTTTTATCAATTCTGGAAGTTTGTCGCTCCGGGACTGTATGACAAGGAGAAACGTTTACTGTTCCCTATTGTCGCCCTTTCCACTCTCTTTTTTGTCGGCGGCGCATTTTTCGGCTATTTTATCGTATTCCCTTTCGGTTTTAAGTTTTTTTTAGGATTTGCCTCTGATACCATACGTCCCTTACCGTCCATGCGGGAATATCTGAGCTTTTCCACAAAGATGTTGCTCGCGTTTGGCCTGGTTTTTGAACTTCCTTTAATTATTACCTTTTTTGCAAGAATGGGCATCGTTTCCGTTGACCTTTTAAAGAAAAAGAGGAAATATGCCATCCTCATAATTTTCACCGTCTCTGCCATTTTGACGCCGCCGGATGTCGCTACCCAAATTATGATGGCAGTGCCTTTAATGGTGCTTTATGAAGTCAGCATTGTCGGCGCCAAAATATTTGGAAAAAAGAAATCATCGGAAGACGACGAGAGGGAGTCATCTAATAGAGAAAAGAAAAAAGAAGAAAGATGAATAAGGAAACCAAGGATGAACACGAATAAACACAAATTAAAATAATAATATTTTTGTTCATCTGCAGTCATGTGGAGTTATCTATTTTTAATATTGACAGATAAATTTCTGCTTGATAGAGACTCCCATATTTTGTTTGTCATAAATCAAATAAAGCGCAAAAGGGGAGGCAAGTGGTTATGATCAAAAGATCCTGGGCAATTGTTATCGTTACTGTCATCGCAACTTTCTTGAGCGTCAACGTCCTCTATGCCAGCAAAGAGTTCAAAGACGTCATAAAGATGGATGACAAGGCATATGCCAAACACACCAAGGGTATCGTAACGTTTACCCACAAGAAACACACCAAGGAATATGCAGCGAAGTATCCGGAATTTTTCAAAAACGGATGCGGGACATGCCACCACGACAAGAACAATAAGCCTTTAACGAATCTCAAAGAAGGCGATGAGGTCCAAGCTTGTATCGCCTGCCACAAAAAGCCCGGTTATATTCGAGGGAAAGAGGCAAGAGGACTTACAAAAAAGCAAAAGCTCGAATATCAGGCCAATGCAGTGCATGATGATTGCCGGAAATGCCACCGCAATTATGACAAGAAAATGAAGTTGAAACCAAAGGATAAGGGATTTGCCCCATTAAGCTGCAAACAGTGCCACGGCGGTGAAGACGAGAAAGAGTAGTTCACAATTAAAAAAAATAAAGGGGTAGTCATTTATAGGATGGCTACCCCTTTTTTCCTTTTTAAGCGGCATTCGCATGTTTCGGGTTCACCGGCCAGGAATTGATGGGGATCTTAGCCCTGAACGGCTAATCTTATAGGCCATTGCATTGCGGACCAGTGCGCCCGCCCAGGAAGTCGTACCGAGGGCATGGATATGCGTATAAGTGGCCAAGACGTTTTTATAACAAACCCCGTCACGTTTATTTAAAAACCCGATTCCCGCGTTTCATGGCAAAGGCCAGATCATTATCTTTCCCACGCCATTTTAAAACCTTTGAATAGTGAAATTCATGACCTCGGATTTCCGTTCCGATGTCAAAATAGGGATTTGTTTGGTCCACCGTAACAATGGTGTAGCCGTGACCCTGGGGTTTTTTGAAAAATCCGAATACTACCGGAAGAACACTCGCCATGGGGTATGACCTTTCTTCCAGAACAAGTTCCTCACCAAGATACATCAGACCACCGCATTCCGCGTAGATCGGAAGCCCCTCATGTGCCAACTCCTTTAATTGCTTTCTGAAGCTTATATTGTTTGACAATTCATGGGCATGGGTTTCGGGAAATCCGCCGCCGATATACAGGGCATCCACCGGCGGAATATTATCGGATGTAAAAGGGCTGATGACCACAGTTTCCGCCCCTGCCGCCTGAAGGGCTTCGATATTTTCCGGGTAATAGAATTGAAATGCGGAATCTCTGATGATCCCGATTTTTGGTTTTGGTTGCCGTCCGGAGTTGGACCAGGGTTCCACTTCAGTCGAAGCGCTGTCCTGAATGTACGCTTCGTATCGGATCTTATTCAGCGGCGCATCCGGCACAGGTAACGCCGGGGCGTTGTAGGAAATCTCGGCCAGAGCGTCGAGATCCAGATAACGGGCGGCGATTCGGGCGGCATCATCGACCGCATCCATGGCAGAACCGTGTTCCTGAGTCGGAACCAGTCCCAAATGCCGTTCCGGAAATTTTTCCCCATCGAGTTTCGGAATCGCGCCTATCACGGGAATATGACAGTATTGTTCGATATTTTTCCGAAGGACATTTTCATGCCGGGAACCCGCCACCCGATTCAGGATAACCCCTTTTATGGCGACATCCGGATCGAACGTCATGCAGCCCAGAACAGCCGCCGCCATGGTCCGGGTGGATTTTGTACAGTCGATACAAAGCACGACGGGCGATCTAAGAAGCTTGGCCAGCTCGGCAGTGCTGGTACTCCCCTGGATATCAATACCGTCGTATAATCCGCGGTTCCCCTCGATAACCGAGATACCGTCTTTTGAGGAATGGGAATAAAATGACTGAAGAATGCGCGGTGTTTGAACCAGGAAGGTGTCAAGGTTGTAACAGGGCCGGCCGGCCGCAAGGGAAAGCCAGCCGGCATCAATATAGTCCGGTCCTTTTTTAAAGGGTGTAACCTGTTTGCCCGATGCTTTCCATGCAGCGGTCATTCCAATGGATACGATGGTTTTCCCCGCTCCTCCCCGCAAGGCTGAAATTAAAATTCGGGGGAAATCCATATCTTCCTGCTGCATAAAGGGCTTATAAATAAAACGTGTTCCGGTGCGACAAATTCAAACGAAAGACTATCGGTGTTAATCTTCGTGCTCGGCATGGGCCTGTTTGCCGGTGCCTTTGAGCCCGTACATGGATGTGCTTCCGCTGGACCAGTATTCGAGCACGCCTTCCACCACCATCTGGTTAATCAGCTTTTTGGCATCTCTGGGTTTTGATTCAAGAATTTTCGCCAAGTCGTTAAAGTAAAATTTGGATTTTACTTTTTGCTTCTTTGTCAATCCATCGATGATTTTCTGTTTTGCCTCTTCGTATTCCATTATTCAGCCTCTCTTTTTCGAGAAGGGGAGGCAATGTTTGCCTCCCCTTTGTAATGACAACGATTAGAACTTAAATTGTGAGGTCTGGCGCCAGGTATAATAGGCCGGATCACGGAAATCATCGATAAGGTGATGGGTAAATTCAAGTTCGCATTTTTCAAAGAATCTTTCCCATCCGATCCGTTCCGCCCACTCACCTAACCGCTCATATTTGTTGCCTCCTTTGGAATAGGCATCTACTATTTTTTTAATGACTGCCGTGGTCGAAGGCCAGCGCGGCGCCTCGTTGGGCAAAAATGCCACCACCACCTTGGAAAACTTGGGTGCGGAAATCCGGTTGGACACTTTTCCACCGGCCATAAGCACGATGCCGTCGCCCACATCATCGGCCAGCGGCATGGCGGGACACATGGTGTAACAGTTTCCGCAGTACATGCATCGTTCTTCATTCACCGAAACACTGTTCACCTTCTTTCCATCGGGAAGTTCCATCTTTGACGGCTTGATAGCTGCCGTGGGACACGCTGCAATGGCCAATGGAATTTCGCACATCTTGTCCAAATACTCATGATCGAGCATGGGCGGTTTACGGTGATACCCCAAGATGGCGATGTCCGAACAATGAACCGCACCGCACATGTTCAGACAGCATGCCAGGGATACACGAAGCTGGGCCGGAAGCCGCATATTCTGAAAATCGTCAAACAGCACGTCCATGGTCGCCTTGACCGGGCCTGATGCATCCGTGGCCGGTGTATGGCAGTGAATCCAACCCTGGGTATGGACGATGTTGGTAACACCGGCGCCCGTACCGCCGATGGGGAATTTATAACTGCCGCCGGCAAACTTGCGACTTGCAAGGTCCTTTTTCAAGGGCTCGACCTTGTCTTTGCTGGACACCAAAAATTCGATATTGTTACGGGTGGTAAACCTCAAATATCCGTCACAGTACTTGTCAGCAATCTCACAAATTTCACGGATATGGCTTACGCTCATGAACCGGCAACCGCCAACCCTTACCGTATAAAGTTCATCACCGCTTTCGGAAACATGGACCAGAACACCGGGTTCCAGGATCTCATGATACAGCCAATTACCTTTATTCTTTTTAACTACAGGCGGATAGAATTCTTCAAAATGTCTTGGACCGATGTCTGTTATTCTGTTTTCCATCGGTTTTTTAGGATCGTAACCTGAAGATACAAATGCCATGGTCTTTACCCCCTATCTTTGATGGAGTTTTCTGAATTCGTTGATATCCCGTTTGAAACCACCTTCAACTTCATCTTCTTTCCAGAAGATGTACGGGTTGGTGCGCGGTTCCTGAACCATTCGCGGATCCGGTTTAAAACCCGTTACTTCGAGAAGCTTCTGGAATCCTTGTCGTTTCATCAGCTCGCCGAGCCGTTCACGGTTCTTTCCTTCTTCCATCCACCAGTCCCAGATAGGCTCAATAACTGTCTCTTTAATTTCATCATAAGGCTCTTCCACCTTAATAAAAGGAACAATAAGAGAACCCATTTGAGCCCCGTCAAGGATCGGCGCTTTTGCCCCTGCGAAGATTGAACATCCTCGATCATTACCTATTCTCAAGGCTCTTGGCATGACATTGATGCAGTGCATGCATCTGGTGCACTCTCGATTGTCTATCTTCAACTTTTTGTCTTCTAACCACATGCACTTGGTGGGACAAAGGTCGAGCACCTCTTTTTGGATGTCAAACGGTCCCCAGTCACGGCCGGCATGGGCGCCGCCGTTGGGCGGCAGTTCTCCACCCATATAGGCAGCAACCGCTTCCTGGTCGATTCGAATATCATCCCGCCAGGTGCCGATAAAGGACAGGTCTGACCGAGCAATGGATGCCACACAGCAGTTGGGGCACCCGTCAAATTTAAATTTAAACTTATATGGAAACGCCGGACGATGAAGTTCGTCCTGATATTCAACGGTGAGATCATGGCAGAGGGCCTGCGTGTCGTAACACGCCCATTCGCAGCGCGCCTGCCCCACACAGTCGGAAGGGGTTCTCAGGTTTGAACCGGAACCGCCCAGATCCTGATGTAGATTATGGCCCAATTCCCAGAAGATTTCTTCCAGTTGAGGTGTTGTTGTCCCGAGGAATATGATATCACCGGTGGAACCGTGCATATTGGTAAGACCACTGCCGCGCCTTTCCCAGAGGTCGCAAAGATCTTTTAGGTATTTGGCCGTATAGAATTTACCTGCAGGCTGGGACACACGCATGGTATGAAAGTGGGCAACGCCAGGAAACATTTCAGGCTGGTCGCAATACCTGCCGATAACACCCCCGCCATAGCCGAACACACCAACAATGCCGCCATGCTTCCAGTGGGTTCTACCATGTTTATATGACAGTTCGAGAATGCCCAGAAGGTCTTCACAAACATCCTGGGGGATTTGGAATTCTACACCCTTTTCATTCTTTGCCCTCGAATCGATCTCCTGCTTTAGATCAGAGACGAAACTCGGCCATGGCCCGCTTTCAAGCTGGTCCAGCAAAGGGGTTTTATGTTTTGCCATTGTATTACCTCCATTCTATTAAAAAATTAACCAATCTGCCAATAGTAAAATTCACCGTCCCCTTTCAGGGCAGCAGCAGTCACCTCCTCTCGTTATTTTTTCTATTTTATATATTAATATTATTCAATACCCTTTTATATGAGGTGAAGGACATACAGAGAAATCATATAGAATCAATATTAAAGCTTGTCAATAAAAAAGCAGGGTTTCAAACCGTTGAACATCATTTTATTTTGGCGTTAAGATGTTAAACTTTCTCTAATTGTCTGGCAGCATTGTATAGATCTTCGATATGCCTCGCGAGATGCCGCCTGATGACCGGAACCTCCGAAGCCTGTGAAGGATATCCTCGAACAATGGCGTGATTCATATCCGAAAAATCCGCCGCGCTGCAAGCCAAAAGATGTTGCAGAAAGCACTCATCCAAAGGGGTTTCGAACCCATCGACCGGCGGTTTCAGGGCCAATCCTTCAAAAAAGCCCTTCAGTATTCCCATGGGCGCAATTTTATCAGCCCATGCCATTTCTCCGACGCCGTCCAGCCGGTCGATGCGCATTTTAATCGCCATATTCATAAAAAAAACCATCAGCGCTTCCAATATCATTTCAGCATCCGGGGTCCTATGTTCAGGATGAATATTCTTCTTGAACATGGATCTGTATTGTCTCACCGTAACGAGCTTTACCTCGACATCCTCTTGATGAGATTTCAGCACAAAATCACCGGCGGCATGATGCCACGAAAAAATCTGCTCAAAAGTTTCGATGTTGTAATAATAGGTTAATATCTTCGCGGCGTTGCGATAAAGTTGCATGGTTTGATGGTTGGTCAGGAAAAAGTTCCCGCGATCATTATCCCATACAATAATCTTGACCGTTCCATCCGAGGGATCACGGGAAAGATGAAATTCGTGGAACCCCTCAAACCATTCGGCTAAAAACATCCGGGTTTCAACTTGATCCATTTTTGTTATAACGCTCCCCTGGGCGTATACATCGGGAATAAACGAATCAGAGGCCTCCGCGTTGAGCATTTCTAAAATCCGGTACTCCCTTTGTGCGCATTGTTTGCCGATTTCCGTAACCGCAATGTTGAGAACAAAGGAGATCTGCACGTCTTCCAGAACCGCTTCGATTTTGGCCGGATGATAAAATGCGCCGTGTTTGTCAAGAATGATTCTGACCTCGTCTATTTCTTTAACTGGAATCTGTCGGTGGAAGTGTTGGGAGACCGCTTGTGTAATAACCGCATATTGGTCTTTTTCCAGGAAATCTCTCGCGGCTAAAAAGCAGTCGCCGTGATGGATGGACATGCCTGTGTTTGATACAAATGTTCCGGCGGATTGAGTGCGGCTAAGGGGAATCGGTGCCTGCCATATGGGATTTTCCTTTTGAACAGGATTTTTTATGTTGGATAAGAAATAGCTGAATCGCGGCATGCGGGCTTTTTCGGATGATACGTGTTCACGGGCTGTGCTTCCTCGTGAACACGTATTTTCTGCTGATTTTTATCTGTACTTCTTGATCTCATTCAAAATTTCAGGCGCCACTTCATAACCGAGTTCCATCGCTTGATCGATGTGTTTTATCGCCAGGTCATGTAATCCTTTCTCAAGATAGGCAATCCCCAGGTTGTTATGTCCTACGGCAAAGTCCGGCGCGAGATCTATGACTTTGAGACCGGTCTCGATGCTTTCATCGACCATCCCTTTCATCAGATAGGCATTTGCTAATGTAGCATAAGCCTGCAAGAATTTGGGATTCCATCGAATCGCTTTTTCAAGGGCAGGAATCGCTTCCTCAATATTACCCAATTGAAGTTGTACAAATCCAATATTCCCATACCCTTCGGCAAACCCTGCTCTAGACTGAACCGCTCGCTTATTGAAATGAAGACAGCCTTCCAGGTCTCCACGCTGGAGACGGATGCCTCCCAATTGTACATAGGCCTCAGCAAGAGTCGGACTACATTCTATTGCGGCAAATAGTTCCTCTTCAGCTTCATCGTATTTTTTAAGTCCCAAAAAGCCGATTGCGAGATTGTAATGGGAAGTGCCGCAGTCTTTATTTGCAGCAACGGCAGCTTGTTGGCGAGCGATATATTCTTCAACGTTTTTTGCTTTAGGCATAATTATATCCTTAAATAGGTCTTCGTTTTACCAATAGCATGCGCAACAGCATCTATAGATTGAAAATGCTTTAATTTTGAAATTAGTATGGTAGTGCTTTTGGGTTGTCAAGCAAAAAAATAACCTGCACTAAACGGGACAAAACTATTGACAAATTATTACCATCCGTAATAGAAAGATTGGCCTGAGCATATATTGTGTGTTAAGAAAATATGTTAATTATTTTATACTTATAACTTTTTTCAACAGGAGGTTCTCATGGCGGATTGTTATATTAACATCTTTTTGGATGATGACAAATTCAAGAAGATTGAAGATGCAGGTTTGGCAGACCAGGTTACCGAAATAGATGGCAAAAAGGCCATTCAAGTAGGAATGACCGAAAAAGATAAAAAGAAGCTTGCAAAGGGATTTAAAGATTTAGCCTTTGATGATTCAAATGAGTGTCGTCTACCGGAAGGCGGCGAGGACACTTTGTTTAATATCATCTTGGAGATGAAAAGTATCGATGTTATGAAGTTCGCAATTACAAAGCTCTATAATCCGCTTAAAGGACGAGATGTTTTTGGAAGAGGTACCGGGATGCGGTAATGGCGCGATAGAATGAATTTTATATTCGAGACCCTTGAAAGCATTCGATTTTGTGACCTTAATCTGAATCCTATCATGAGTCCGGTCAAAGCGAATGTATTTCAAGGGTCTGATACAGTCCGCATTGTCAATCCATAGGTGTATCGCCCGTTGTAAGATTGATATTGACCCGTATCATTCACTTTCTACAAATTCCGCAAGAGTTTATTTTGTTATTTCCGAAAATTGAATACTTTTCACTTGACATAACCCCTCACCTTCTCTAATTTTTTTATTTATTAGTAACTCACTGCACCTGTTTTTTCAAAAAAGATGACGTCATTTAAATAAAAAGGGGGATGTTATGATCTCAGGATGCTTCACAGCAATTATTACGCCGTTTAAAAACGATGCCGTCGACTATGAAGGTTTAATCAGACTATCAGATTTCCAGATCAAGAATGGAATTTCAGGAATACTGGCTGTGGGGACTACGGGTGAAAGCCCTGTATTGACCTGGGATGAACATAATCGCGTCATTGAAACCGTCGCAGAGAAAACAAAGGATAAATGCCTTTGTATTGCAGGTGCCGGAAGCAATAACACCAAAGAGTCTCTGGAAGGCACAAAACATGCGGTGGCAGCAGGTGCGGATGCGGTTCTTCTCGTGGATCCTTACTACAACGGACCCAGCTCTCTTGAAATCCGCAAAGAATATGTCGCCCCGGTGGCCGAAGCGGCTCCGGGAATCGAGATTATTCCCTATATCATCCCGGGCAGAACCGGTGCGCAGTTGTTGCCCGAAGATCTGGCGCTTTTAAATGAAGCCTATGATAATGTCAATACGGTCAAAGAAGCCACGGGTAATCTTGAAAATATGCGAAAGACCAGAAAATGCTGCGGACCGGATTTCACCATCATGTCCGGTGATGACGGCATGACCTTTGAAATGATGACGGATCCGGCGATAAAGGCTTCGGGAGTCATTTCCGTGGCATCGAATGTTGCACCCAAAGCCATCACACAAATGGTTCACCTGCTTCGAGAAGGCAATCAGGCTGAAGCTAAAAAATTGCTCGGCACCCTTAAACCGCTGTTTGATCTGGTGACGGTTAAAACCATGGAAAAAACGCCTTTCGGAGAGGCGGTGTGCCGTGCCAGAAACCCGTTGGCCTATAAAACACTGATGTCGATTCTGGGAATGCCCTCCGGCGGGTGCCGGCAGCCTCTTGGGAAAATGACGCGAAACGGGCTGGAAACGGTTCTTCACACCGCGCGGAAAATACAGGCGGAGCATCCTGAGATATTTGAACCGGTTGCCGATTTCTTCAATGTTGATATCGAGGGTCGCTTAAACGATCCTTCCCTACTGGAAGGACTTTATTACCAGACCTATTGATCACTGAATCTTTTGTGAAAATTAACGAGGAGCATTAGGCGACCGGATTGAAGAGGGCTCAAGCAAACGGGTTGAGTCGGCTTATCCCGTCATAGATAGTGTCCATCCATAAATGAGGATTTTTGTTCAAAGTCAAGGCATGCGAAAAAAATAACCACAGGCATATAATTGATATTCCGAGGATTATTTTTTGAGCATAACGCGAGATTGGGCAAAAAGACCATTTATGGATGGACACTAGATAGAAACGCGAAGCCGGAAGCTGAATGTAAAGACCAAATCATATCCTATTTTTTCAACTTAAAGGCCTGCTCTTTAAATAGAACATCTTTGAGCCATGATAATCCGAATTTCAACAGTGCAACGTCGTCTGTTTTGATCTTTTCAACAATATCCGCATCAATATCGTAACGATCCAGAAATGAGCTTTCAAAAACAAAAGATCTAAAAGTATCGATATTGTAGCTGACTAAAAAAAACATCTTTTTGCTTTCTTCGATGAGTTTGAGATTGGGCGGAAACGTCCTCTTTCTGACCACAAGATCGGTCCATTGGGCATTAATCTCATCATGAATGTCTACGCCCTGATCTTTTCGCCATTCACGGACGGTCCATTCTTTTTCTTCTTCAAACCCCAGGCAGTGCGGTTCATGGACAAAGAAATAAAAGCCTTCATCTTGTGACTGTTTTTTGTGACTGAGTGAAGCAACCCCCAACGGATAATACCGGCAGGTCGTGGGACGGTCTGAATAGATGATGCAACCGTCATCTTTAACAAAAGGACACGACTGCAAATCATCATCCAACAACTTTAAGGTCACCAGAGGCAAATCCGTTTTTTCCAAAAGCCGGGGAACGGTGTAAACGGCAAGAAATTCTTCCGAAGATATCTGCAATCGCTTTTTGAGCCTGATAATGTCATAGGGTGTCAGTATAATATTGATTCCTCTACAACACTTGGTGAAACATTTTACACGTTTATGGCATTCAAATTTGAATTTGCTTTCTAATTTTAATCTTACAGGCTCTATGACGGCCATACGATCATTGGAGTTCATATTATTTATTCCTTTTCCACAATCAAGATTTAGGCCTTTATTAACCGATGCGCCGAACGATGTCAACCAATGAAAATAAGATCGCATCCGTCTAAAATCCTCTGGAATACAACTTAAATCTTGATTTCAACACAAAAAGTGCTATAGCCTTTTAATCTCATGGTTTTATTGTCATTCTTTTTCACTGCATCGGGAAATCTGTGGATGAACCGATTTGTTCCGGATATAAAGCCGGCCGTTGATTTTTGAAACTATTTTTTCATGGAAGATGACCTGATTTGCATCCGTGGAACCTAACGGCATAGATAGGAGGAAACATGAAACTGACCATTACTAAAGCTGATCGATTAAAGGCCAAACCTGATGATTCCAAACTCAGCTTCGGCACCCTGTTTACCGATTACATGTTTAACATGGATTACAATCCTCAAGACGGGTGGCACAATCCTCGCATCGAGCCTTATGCATCCATTGATATGGATCCGGCCACTATGGTGCTTCATTACGGCCAGGGTGTTTTCGAAGGACTCAAAGCATACAGAACTGCTGCAGATGCCGTACAGCTCTTTCGACCCCGAGATAATTTTAAGCGGATGAATAATTCTTCACGTCTTTTATGTATACCGGAAATCGACGAAAATTTTGCCCTGCATGCTCTCAAAGGGCTGTTGGCCATTGAAAAAGACTGGGTGCCGAGCGCTCCGGGCACTTCGCTTTACATAAGGCCGACCATCATCGCCACAGATCCCTTTCTGGGTGTTCGCGCATCGCATACTTACCGATTTTTTATCATTCTCTCTCCGGTGGGCGCCTATTATCCCGAAGGCTTTAATCCGGTCAAAATCTGGGTCACCCGCCATCATGTTCGGGCTGTTCGCGGCGGCGTCGGTGAAGCAAAGACACCTGGAAATTATGCCGCAAGTCTTTATGCCGGTGAACAGGCCCATAAACAGGGATACACGCAGGTGTTGTGGCTCGACGGCATTGAACAGGAATATGTTGAAGAAGTCGGTGCAATGAACATCTTTTTTGTCATCGACGGCGAACTCATCACCCCCATGCTTAACGGGAGCATTCTTCCGGGTATTACCAGAGATTCGGTGATCTCCCTGGCCAAAATGTGGCACATACCGATTTCCGAGCGAAAAATCGGCATCAGCGAAGTACTGGACGCCCATGGCTCCGGGAAGCTTAACGAAATCTTCGGTTCAGGTACCGCCGCCGTCATTTCTCCGGTGGGCGAAATCAAGTTCGGCGACCAGGTGATCACCATCGGCAGCGGCGAGGTCGGCCCCATGGCAAACAGATTCTACCAGGAATTAACAGATATCCAGTATGGAAGAACCAAAGATCCGGCCGGTTGGATCGAACCCATCTAAACACAAAAAGCTTGGCCCACAGATCACCGAACTTCAGTTATCCTCCCGATGGATTTGCTTTGTTGGAAGTTCAAAGAAGTAGCGAGATGTCAAAGCGTAAAAAATAGAAACCAATGAAGAAAAATAGAGATATGCCCGGATATCTCCCGGCTTTTACAGCAAAGATGGAACGTGCAAACCTGCATCCGGTCGTTATTGGTACGTTCGCCCATTATTACGAAAAACTTCTCGCGGGCGTGACCGGTCTCATATCTGATAAGGATATCCGGCCGGTGACCTCCGACGACATTGAGAATGCCGATCGTCTGCACGAATATGCCGAAGCCGGGCGGAATGCGATGCCCCGTGCGGTGATGATAAAACTCAACGGCGGACTAGGCACCAATATGGGGCTGACACAGGCAAAGTCTCTTCTTAAGGTAAAGGATGGAAAAACCTTTCTCGAGATCATCGTCAACCAGGCCCAAGGGCGCCATGTTAAACTGGCCTTGATGAATAGTTTCAGCACCCATGAGGATACCCTTGAGGCGCTTTCGAGAATCAAGCCGACAGATTCACCCCTTTTATTCCTTCAGAACAAGTTTCCAAAGGTCCTTCAGGAAAATTTTGCGCCGGCGGATTGGCCCCGGAATCCCGATCTGGAATGGAATCCTCCCGGGCATGGCGATATATACTCCGCCGTTTATACGTCCGGGATATTAAACGCCCTTCTCGACCAAGGATTCCGATATGCATTCATCTCCAACTCGGACAATTTGGGAGCCACACTGAGTGAATCGCTTCTGGGCTATTTTGTTGAAAACGGGTTGCCTTTTATGATGGAAGTAGCGCCAAGAACACCTTCAGACGTCAAAGGCGGGCATATCGCAAGACGTAAAGACGGGCGATTGATTTTGCGGGAGTCGGCCCAATGCCCGGAAACCGAGTTGTGCGCATTCAAAGATATAGCGCGTTATGAATTTTTCAATACCAACAACATTTGGATCGATCTTAACGTTCTTTACGAGTTGATTAAAAACAGCGGCACCGTTAAGCTTCCGATGATTCGAAATCCCAAAACCTTAGACCCGAGAGATGAAAACAGCCCAAAAGTCTTTCAGATCGAAACGGCCATGGGTGCCGCCATATCACTTTTTGAAGATGCCGCCGTCATTAAAGTTTCCTTATCGCGTTTTTTGCCGGTTAAAACATGTAATGATCTTTTATCGATCCGGTCCGACCGCTTTATCTTTTCAAAAGAAGATCATTTGGTGTTAAATCCGAAGACAAAATTCACGGACATACAGATTGATCTTGACCCGAAATACTACGGCAAAATAGATCTCTTTGATGAAAGGTTTTCCAGCGGCATACCTTCGCTGATAGATTGTGAATCAGTCACGGTCAAAGGAGATGTTCGGTTTGAAAGCGATATCTCTGTCAATGGGCAGGGTTGTCATCGAAAACAATGGAAAAACGCAAGCCGTCATCAGGAAAGGATCCATCATAGAAAAAAATCTGATCTTTGATTGAGCGGCAATCGCGACCATTTTACGCATGCGAGCTGTTCATTCGCAAGGACTCTCGAAAAATACAAATTCGGGTTAACTCTTGTTTAAAAGAGCATAGTATTTCATCACCTGTTGCACAAAATTTTCAGTTTCCTTGAAAGGGGGAATCCGCTGATACTGTTCAACAACTCCGGGACCTGCATTATAAGCGGCGAGGGCCAGCGGCAGTTTCCCGCCGAAACGATCGATCAGATGTTTCAGATACCGCGCGCCTCCCATGATATTTTCCCTTGGATCAAACGGATTTTTTATTTTTAAGGTCTTGATGTTCTCCGGCATCAGCTGCATCAACCCCCTTGCTCCTGCACTTGAAACCGCCCGCGGATCAAAATCCGACTCTGTTTTGATCAACGCTTTCAGCAATGAAAAAGAAACGCCGTGTCTTTTGGATGCGTCTGAAATAACATGATCGTACTGGTCGGTGAGGTTTGACGCCGAGATTTTTTGGGGACGCTCTTTAAGATAGACCTTATAATTTTTTGATGATGTGGGGACATTTGTAAAATGAAGCACGCCATTATTGTCGACATAGACATAGATGTCGGCATGAAGGGGCGGAACCAACAAAAACATCATGTATAAAAATGAACAGAACCCGATAAAAAACCATTTCATACTGATTCATGCCATCGTTTTTTGTTTGCAAATAATACCATTGTCGGATAACCTATTGTATTAAAATCTATGCCGTTAAACGCGCATAAACTTACAAAACGTTGTTTTAATGAACGTTATCAAATGAATAAAAAATCCGGCCATAACATGTTTCACATCCGGCTCCTCGTAGCCGTTTTTACAACTTTTTTCTTTTTGGGTATAGTATCATGCAAAAACGATACCAGCAAGCAGGCCCAGGCGCCGGTTGGCAAATCCATTATCAACAGCATCGAGGATGCGAATCAGTTCAATAAGATCCTTGAAACATCCAAAGAACGCCTGCTGCTTTTGGATTTCTACGCGGATTGGTGCCCGCCCTGTAAAGAACTCGCGCCGATTCTTGAAAAAATCGCGAAAGAGAAAAGCGCCTTCGTCACCATTTATAAAATCAACATTGACCGAAATCGAGAGCTTTCAAATTCATTTCGCATTACCGGCATTCCTCATGTGGCTTTTTTCAAAAACAAGGAAAATGTCTTTTCACTCACCGGTTTATACCCGAAAGACATGTACTTAAAAGTGATCGAGAAATTTGCCGAAACCGGAACGTCCTGATTGGGAAAAGGTCTGACCCTTAACGATCACATCTTTTGTAAAATTTCCTTTACGATATTGCCGTCCGCCGATGCGCCGAAATGTTTCATGATCGCACCCATGGCCTGCATTTTGTTTTTAAATTGTGAAAAATCGACATTTTGCCGGATCCATGCCGAAATTTCCTCCTCAGCGGCCATTTTGGGCAAGTAGCTTTCGACAATTTCAATAAACGCCGAACTCCCTGCTTCGCCTTTTTGTTCCAATACTTCTTTTTCTGATTTGATCAACTTTTTTAAAATTTTTACGGCCTCGTCATCTGTAAGCTCTTTTTTATCGAGTCTTCCGAACTCCCCGAGGACCACACGAAGCGTGTCTTTCTTATGATCGTCCCTATCTTTCATGGCAACGGATAAGTCCTTTTTGATCTTGTTTTGAAGATTCATTTTTCACCTTATTGAGGAAGTGTTTTGTACCGCTTTACACGGACCGTGAACAAAAAGTATTTTAAGGCTATTTAAAGAACACAGTCAAAATATTAACGTTTACGGCGGTCTTGTGTCAATAATGTACTGACGATTTGAGCTTTTCACATACCAGAATATCCGTAGGAAATGCCATGTTCGGCGGCAAATCATCCAGCGGGAAATATCTTGCATCACCGGCATCTGAACCTGCCTTTAACCTGCCACCTGTACAGATCCCCGCAAACCATATCCCAACCGTCTGGTGTTCTATATCATGGAAATTGGAATGAACGGCAAAAACAGGTCCGACGCTCACATCCAACCCTGTTTCTTCTTTGAATTCACGCACCGCCGCCGCCCGGACATCTTCGTTATATTCAACATGCCCGCAGGGAATACACCACATTCCCTCGTAGGAACCGTTTCGTTTGACCAAAAGCAGTTCGTCGTCTTTCAGTACAATCACTGCGACACCGACCGTCGGGTTTCTATAATGGGTCCATCCGCATGGGTTGCAGTGCATTCTTTTGCGGCGCCCTTTCAGTACGGACTGCAGCCGGTTACCGCAAAACGGACAAAATTTAAACTCCATGGTGTCATCCCGTATTTTTATCGGCCATAAACCAAGATGCCTTCTTTATTTGTTCTTTGTATTTTTTGAGAATATAGCGTTTGGGAAACGTTTCCCTTGACAGGTAATCCAGAGAACTGCCGAGAAATATATCGCACATTCCTTTAAATACGCTTTCTATTTCGGAAATATCCACAAAATTTTTCTCTCTCTTTTGTTCAAACATGACGCTCTCGCCAAGCACGTCATTTATGTCATTCAAATTTTCCTTTGGCAATGGATCACTTCTTTGCAATACTTTGGTTACCGGTATCTCCATTCGGGCAATCAGGGATACCAGCCACCGATCGCCCACCAAATTTCTTGATGCATCAAATATCTTCAATTGCAACCCGTTTTTTAGATCCAGGGTTTTGATGAGTTTCTCTTCCATGTTCAAGGTCTCTTTTCTCCCTTTTGACTTGCAAATATTTTTAAGATTTTAATTTTTACACTGATTGGGTAATAAATTTCAATGCTTTTTCGAATGATACTTTTATATTTGCCACACCTTGCTATTTATTGGTATGGTGGTTTTGTTGTAAATATCGGACACGGATTTACTCGGATTTACACAGATCATATTCTTTTTTTATTTTAAAAATCTCTAATCCGTGTCCATCTGTGTGTATCTGTGCCCCAAAAACGTTCAATAAAGACAGGAACATAACTCATGAGATATTTCCCCATAGACAGCAGCCTGTTTGTTCAGAACCGGCAAAAATTCGCCGCTTCGCTCAAACCCAATGCCATTGCCGTATTCAATTCCAATGATATCATGCCCACGAGTGCCGACGGCGTTCGATCTTTTATTCAAAATACGGATTTTTTTTATTTGAGCGGGATTGATGAGGAAGAGAGTATCCTTTTTCTCTTTCCGGATGCCGCGGAAGAAAAGCACAAGGAAATCCTGTTTATTAAAGAAACCAGCGAAGAAATCGCCGTATGGGAAGGGCCGAAATACTCAAAAGAAGAAGCATCGAAGATATCCGGGATCCGGACGGTTTACTGGACTAGGGAATTTGATAAAGTTTTCAATAGCCTGGTTTTCGAAGCCGATCGGATCTATCTCAATACCAATGAACATTTGCGGGCCGATGGCATTGTTGAAACCAGAGAAGTGCGCTTCCTAAAATGGTGTAAGCGTCATTATCCGCTGCATCAATATGAAAGAGCATCGCCCATTATGCACCGCCTTCGGCCCATCAAGTCCGGGATTGAAGTGGAATTGATCAAACAGGCATGCCGCATTACCAAAAAGGCGTTTTTGCGACTGCTGGACTTTATCCGCCCGGGGGTTTGGGAATTTGAGATCGAAGCGGAAATCTATCATGAATTTCTAACCCATCGATCCCGGAGGCCCGCATATGCGCCCATTGTTGCTTCAGGTCCCAGCGCCTGCATTTTACACTATGTCCAAAACAACCGGCAATGTGCAGACGGCGACCTTTTGCTGATGGATTTCGGTGCCGAATATGCCAACTATGCCTCGGACCTGACGCGAACGGTTCCGGTGGGCGGCAAATTCACTCCGCGGCAAAAGAAGATTTACAATGCGGTGCTTCGGGTTCAAAAAGCCGCCGTTCAAATGCTGGAATCCGGGAACTCATTTGAAGCTTATAACAAGGAGGTGGGCCTTGTCATGGAAAAAGAGCTCATCGGTTTAGGGTTGCTGGATGCCGAAGCCGTAAAAACTCAAAATCCGGACGATCCATTGTACAAACAATATTTCATGCACGGCATATCCCATCATCTGGGGCTGGATGTGCACGACCTCGGCAGTAAATACCGAAAATTTGAAGACGGTATGGTGCTGACTTGCGAACCTGGAATTTATGTCAAACCGGAAGGGATCGGTATTCGGCTGGAAAACGATATCCTCATCACCGGGGACGGCCCCGTGGATCTCATGAAATCCATCCCTGTTGAGGCGGATGAAATTGAAAGCTTGATGAACAAATGACAATAATTCAAGTTTGATCGTTTTGTTTCGTTATGACCTCACCTTGATTTGGGTTGGGAATTTCGAAACTAAAATATTCTGGCATTTATTGCGATATATGATATACAAAAGGACAGACAACGGGCATTTCCTCATTCGCCGTTAAGAAAAATCTTCAATCCCTAAACCCTAAAAACAATCGAAAAGGATCGTCATGGCGGTTATCACTATTTCACGTCAATTTGGTGCCGGAGGGAAAACGCTTGGCAGGCGTATTGCCGATACCTTGGGATATTATTATGCCGACGAAGACATTATCGAAAGGGCTGTAGTAGAGATATACGTCTCTTCCGATGGGAAGAAAATCTTTGAATCAGAACCGGTCGACAAATTTAAAAAATTTATCTCCAAACTGAATCCTTTTGGAACGAGCTTAATGGAACTTCCTTTAAGTGATAAAGAAAGATATATTGATGGATTTAAATATGTTGAACTGCTAAACTTAATCATACCCAAAATTGCCAAAGCCGGAAATGCCGTTATCGTCGGCAGAGGGGGGCAGTATATTTTACACAACTTCGATGATACCTGCCACTTATTGCTTATCGCTAAAGAAGAGGATCGGATTAAATTCATTGAGGAAAATTACCGTGCCTCGGGTACAAGAGCTGTTCAGATGATAAAAAGGATGGATAAAAGACGCGCCAATCTCTTCAGCTACTTCCGCAGAAAAGACTATGATGATTCAACACTTTATGATCTCGTCATAAACATGAGCTTGTTGAGCATGGATAAGGCTCAAGAACTTGTGGTTAAACTGATAAACGGCTAAAAATCACAGCCGTTCTTTATTGCTATCAAAATTCCACCCAGTTGATTACGTGGATAATAATTTGATATGAAAAGCAAAACTTTACGTATAATAACCATCTCCCAACTTACTATTTTTTTCCTCTTTCTGTTTTTAACCTTGGGAAATGAAATCATAGACATTCCTCACTATGTTTTTCATGATGCACCCACGTTATATTCCCAAAGAACGGGGGAAATTATGATTGAATTATCCATCTTCTTTATTGTGATGGTCATTCAAATTGCGTTGCTCAAAAATCTGTATAAGCGAATCAGGCTTTTGGAAGGATTCTTGCCAATCTGTGCCAATTGTAAAAAAATCAAGAACACAGAAGATCAATGGGAGCAAATAGAACAATACATCACAAAACATTCTCTTGCCCAGTTTTCTCACAGCATTTGTCCTGACTGCGCCAGGCAACTCTATCCGGACTTATATAAAGACAAAAAATAAAGGATAAAATGAAAGTTGCCCAATCATAGATCTGGCTGCCTTCGAGAAGGTTGTCCGGAATGGGATGGGAAAATCCCCCAAATGGCGATAACATGGCGAATAATATTCCACGCTTATACTTTATTGCGATTCAGCATTACATTCCGCGTGCCGAGTAATATGTCCCACAACGGCGTGGTAACACCAAAGTTCGTCTCGGGGTGGTAGTGATGGATGAGATGGTTGGCTGCCCAACGCCGGACTATCGGTTGGCGAAAACGGGTGTGGTGAATGCAGAAGTGGCTCAGTCCATAGGTTACGTAGCTGAAGGCCAGGGTGCCCGATAGCAGAAACGCATAACTCGTGGGTATCAGCAAAACAAATACGCCTGTCAGTCCCAGTATCACCAGGGAAGGCAGGAAGAAAGGCAGGGCGTCATAGCCCTGCGGATTCTCGTGGTGCGCACGGTGACCCTGCTCGATGATCCGGACCGATCCGTGGAACAGCCAACGGTGAACGGAGTACTCGAAATAGCTGAAAACAAACAGACCCAGCAGGAAGGTCAGAAGCACTTCCATGGAATGGACATCAGGGCGCCGCAGACCTTTAAAAATCAGCACGACACCTAACGGGATATCGAGACCGAATTCAGCCCAGTAATTCATTTTGGTTCGTGACATCCGTAGTATGAAGCCCGGCACCGCACTGATCATGCCTCTAATTGTTTGTCTCTTCATGGTCCCTTATTCTGAAAAAATAATGCGGTTCACAAGACGGTACAATCTTCTCATGCCCCAAATCAACAGATTGCCAAAGTGACGGGGCGTGAACGCGCGCGTCTGGCGCGTCTTGCTACTCCCGTCACTCTCACCATCGGTAAGTTAAGTTGCCAATACCCTGGTGATAGGACCGATGATTGGGATAAAAAAAGCCGACCCAAAAGGTCTTCAGCCTGACCCAAACCTTCATGCGGTCGCCGGTATTATCCGGTATGATATTGATAAGAATTCCCTTTTTTGCAGAAGATGCATCGAAAAGTTATAATTGTGCATGGAACTTATTAGGACCCCTCTACGAGCCGGAGGTCAACATATGGAAGCCTCCCGGTTAGGGTAACAATAAGATCAAAAATACTAAAGGAAAATCAGGTTGTCAATCGCCATTTTTTATCCAACCTTTCAAAATCAGGGCAATTTCAGGTAAACACTTCGTGTTAATCCTTAATCTCAATCTACAAATTCTCATCCCAATTTCAATTTACTCTTATCGTTTGCCACCCATAACACCTATAAGATCTGAAAAAATGATCATATATGACCTTTTGGTTGAATATGACCTTTTTATATGGCCTTTAATGACTGCCCTGAAAGTGCTTTTTAAACTAATTATTCTTATAAATCAAAGTATTGGGTGACGCGACCCTGAGTGTTGGAAACCTGGCACAAAAATTGAAGTTAGCAGTGCTAAATGAATCGCCCGGAAAAGGGATTCCGGTTACATGTTATTTTCTTTTGCATCGTCATCCGGGGGAAAGATCATAATTTTATGAATGGCATATTGGAAAATATGCTTTGATTTGAGGTGAGTTATGGCAAATACAAATGGTTCATACCGCGTTAAAGCGGATATTTTTTTCCCTTGGCTGCTGCTTTTCACTTTAACTTCCGTACTGGCGCTGACCTGGTGGCAGGTGGATGCCCAAGAAATGATGCAAGTCTGGGGAGTTTGTGGAATCCTGGTCGACAAAAAACTATTTAGCCGCCGGATTGACCCTCTGGGCCTTTTCGATCCTGGCAGTTCGAATTTGGTTTGCCTGTCGTTACCGGTCTTATGCACCTTTACCTGACAATGCCCTACCGGCCATTACGATCGTCATACCGGCTTACAACGAAGGCCGGCAGGTTCTGGACACCGTTCGGTCGGTTGTGAACAGCCGTTATCCTGCGGAAAAAATGCAGGTGATTTGTGTTGATGACGGTTCCAAAGACGATACATGGCAGTGGATGCAAATGGCAAAACAAGAATTTCCGCTTCGCGTGCGGCTGATTCGCCAACCTTTTAACCGCGGCAAACGCCATGCGCTGATGAAAGGCTTCTCTCAGGCGTCCGGGAAGGTATATGTGACGATTGATTCGGATTCCGAGGTGCTGCCGGATACCCTTCGCCATTTGGTCAGCCCGCTGGCCAGTGACCCGCGTGTGGGCGCGGTTGCGGGTAATGTGCGTGTGCTGAACCTCAACGAAGGCGCTATCCCTAAAATGCTGGAAGTTTCGTTTGTCAGCTCCTTTGATTTCCTGCGTTCCGGTCAGAGCGTCTACGGCGGCGTATTTTGTACGCCCGGCGCACTTTCAGCCTACCAGGCGGAGGTTGATCAAACCTCATCTGTCATTTTGGGTCAATCAAACCTTTATGGGAGAACCTGCGGCCATCGGCGAGGACCGCGCGCTGACCAACCTGGTTCTGGCCTGCGGGTATCGCGTGGTCTATCAGCGAGAGGCCGTGGTAATGACAAAAATACCGATTGACTTTCAAAGGTCTACGAAAGATGTTGCTGAGGTGGGCCCGCAGCAACGTGCGTGAGAACCTGGTGATGCTCTCTTTCATCATGGGTCGCTTTCGCCCGGCCGACAGCGGTAGCGGCTGGATCCGTCTGTTCAGCGCCACACAATTATTTCGAATGACCATGGGTGAGGCCATCCAAATTTGCTGTAGCGGCGCAACTTTATCTGGCTTTCGTGCCGACGCTGATCGCCATGGCAATAGGGTGTATCATCGGCGCCGTGTTGCCGGCTGTGGTTTATCAGTGGCGCCACGGTGGATGGTTCGGTTGGCGCTGGGCAATACCCTATGCTTTTTATTGGCTGTTCGCCTTGTGTTGGATTTCGCTCTGGGGATTGGTAACGGCTCCCCGCTCCGGTTGGCTGACCCGGGAACTGGCCAAAGGTGCCACCCAGCCCAAACTGCCGGCGGTTCCTCAACCGGACAGTGAGCTGAAGATATTTTCAAAGGCTGCCTGAGTCGTCTGATTTACGCCCGCAGGGTGAAAATTTTCATGAATATTCAATGTTGGCATCAACGGGAAGAACGCCCCCTCCTTTTGGTCTCAGGTAGGATAGACACAATGGAAATTCCGAACTAGTGTCCATCCATAAATGAGGATTTTTGTTCAAGAACAAGGCATGCGAAAAAAATAACCGCAGGCATATAGTTGATATTCCGAGGATTATTTTTTGAGCATAACGCAGAGATTGGGCAAAAAGACCATTTATGGATGGACACGAACTATGATGTTATAAAAAGGTGCTTATCACTGGTATTGATTCAGACTTTAGAAAGAACCGAATTCATTAGTCAGAATTTTAACTTAAAAGGCTGATGAAAGAAGGAGTTGAGCTAATGAGTAGGTGCAAAATAAAGGGCTTTCTGGTCGTGCTCCTGGCATGCGTCGGCCTGTTACTTGTTCTATGCACGGCAAGCGACTCCTCGGCGGCATACTCGCTAACGGAGCAGGAGCTTGATGACCTCCTTGCTCCCATCGCGCTCTACCCGGACCCCTTGCTGGCCCAAATTTTACCAGCCTCGACGTACCCGGAAGAGCTTGCCGATGCGGCAGGCTGGTTGAGAAGCGGGGGTGACCCATCACGTATTGATGAGCAGAATTGGGATGAGAACGTCCGGGCAATTGCCCACTACCCAACGGTTCTTTATAGGATGGCTGATAATATCGATTGGATTGCCAGCGTTGGGGATGCTTTTCTTAACCAGCCGGAAGATGTGACAAATTCGATCCAGCGTCTGAGGTGGCGAGCGCGAAACCTCGGGAATCTGGTGAGTACCGATCAAGAGACTGTTATTACCGAGGGAGACTATATTCAGATCGTTCCGGCCCAACCTCAATATATATATGTCCCTCAGTACGATCCTTCAGTCATATACGTTCAAGCATGGACTCCTGGCATTTCTCCTTTCATTGCCTTTGGCCTTGGGTTGGCGATCGGAAGCTGGCTGGACTTGGACTTTGACTGGGGTCGCCACCATGTGTTTTATCATGGATGGGACCGCCCTGGGTGGGTCAATCATGCAAGGCCCTATGTTCATATAAGGAATGTTTATGTTGAAAGGAGCAGACCTTACATCAATCAAACATGGAGGCATGATCCATCACATGGCGATCCGGGTAGGTATTGGGCGTCACGACCCGAGGGGGTTCCCAGCGGCAGGTATCCGCACCCTCCTGAAGTCAGGGGGAGGGGTTCAACGCCGACTGGGCCTCCGGGAGGCATGTTCGTCCCCAGAACCAATACCCAGCAATTTAGCAATCGCGGGAAGGAAAGCCTTCGGACTGTCAGTCAGCGACCGGCACCTCGGGCTCCTGCTGTCAGTCAGCGACCGACACCTCAGGCTCCTGCTGTCAGTCAGCGACCGACACCTCGGGCTCCTGCTGTCAGTCAGCGACCGACACCTCAGGCTCCTGCCGTCTTTGGTGGTTACAGGGGACCCAATGAGGTCAAAACGCAGAGCAAGCGTGGCCAGGCTAGCCGCCAGAGCAATGTGGGAGGGTACACGCCACCAGCTCCAGTAAAGAGGGGCGGCATTCCTAAGGGCAGTGGTGCACCCGGTGGTGGCAAACAACGTTAACTGGAATAGATTGGCTTAAACAGCTTCCTAAAGATAGAAACACGATTGAATAATGAAAGGAAGGACACTATGAAGATAATTCCATATGACTCTATATCTCATTCACTACGGGGAATAGCTTTTGTCGCTGCGCTTTTGGCTGTTGCAACCCTGGTCGTCGTATGGAATGTGCCGGAGGCTGGTGCAGCTTCCCAGCGATACTTTGCCTCGCCAGAAGACGCCCTGAAGGCCCTGGTTGAAGCTGTGAAGTCAAAAGACGCGGCCGAACTGGATCAGATATTCGGGCCTGCCAGAAAAGAGCTTCTCTCTGATGACGAGGTGCAGCAAGCTGCCGGACTTGAGGCATTTGCGAAGCATTTGGCAGAAAAGACTGACCTCGTCAAAGAGAATGATTCAACGGTAATCCTTCACATAGGCAATGAAAACTGGCCGTTTCCGATTCCGATTGTAAGAAAGGATGGCCACTGGTTTTTTGATACTGAGGCAGGTAAGGAAGAGATTCTAAACCGTCGTATTGGGGAAAACGAGCTCACCGCCGTACTGGTCTGCCGCACGTACGTGAAAGCGCAGCGAGAGTATGCACTGAAGGACTGGGAGAATACTGGAGTACTGGCATATGCACAGAAATTGCGAAGCGACCCTGGCAGGAAGAACGGCCTGTTCTGGAGGACGAAGCCCGGAGAAGAAATAAGTCCTTTCGGGGAGCTCGTTGCTCAGGCTTGGAAGGAGGGATATAAGAGGAGCAAGGCGGCCTTCAGGGAAGAGTCGACACCCTTTCACGGTTACTATTTTAGACTCCTGACAAGACAGGGGAAGAATGCGCCAGGTGGAAAATACAATTACGTTATTAATGGCAATATGGTTGCAGGTTTTGCTCTGGTCGCATTTCCCGCAAACTGGGGGAGGTCAGGTGTCATGACCTTTATTGTCAATCAGCAGGGGAAAGTCTATCAGAAGAACCTTGGACCGGAGACAACCAAGATCGCGCAAGAGATGAATTCGTATAATCCTGATGGGAACTGGACCCTTGTTAAGGAATGATGAGTCTTGTACTCATGCACGATAACAGACGGCAGTGGGGAGCAGAATAACTTCAGCTTCACGGCTTATCGGTAAGTAAGTACTCCGTTATTATGCATCGTGTGTAAGCTGGGGTTTTCTTAGTCAACTACCACCCGTAAAGCGGGTGGCTTGAATTTTCGGCCACAGGCCGAAAAGGCAAAAGCACGTTAGTGCTTTCAACGTTGAACTTGCATCCGGGTGCAAAGCACCCGGTTTGTTTGGCAAGAATCAGCCGATTGCACATTTGCATTAATGCAATCTTTACCATTGCATTAATGCAAATGCTAAAGATCAAAAAACTTCTTTCAAAATCGTCCCTCTTGATAAAATCATTTCTTAATCCGGAAACTTATAGACAGCTTCTCATTTTTCCCGCAACGTGGCACGCAAGTTGCTCTACAAGATATTGCTGTAAAGCCGTTATTTGAAAAAAACGTCGGTGGGTAATGACAGCCTGCATTCCAGTAGCGGCATCACCCGTTTGGAAACCGAGCAGATATTTTCGAATTTGATGCGAATTGCACCCTTTTCGATTTAATTGATGAGATAGATTGGGACTCAGTTTTCGTGCTGCCCCAAAACAGAGTAAAATAAGGAGGTGAGCTATGTTTAAAAAAATCCTGCTCGCCACAACGGCTTCAACCAACTGTAACAATGCGGCCAAAGTAGCGTTTGATATGCAGCGCAAGTGGGAAGCGGAACTAATCGTTCTTCACGTCTTCGGCATACATAGAAATAATTATACTCCTTTTGACAAGGATAGCAGATCCGGCAAAAAGAGAATGCCGGATGAGGAATATGCAGCCTTGGTAATGAAAGAAATGAAAAATATCTATTCTGAGGAGTTGGAAAATACCAAAAAGGTTGTATTTGAAGCCAAAGTTGGTCGGGTTGATAAGGAAATCTTAAAGAAGGCGCGCGAGGAGGATGTTGACCTTATTATTATGGGTGCCCACACGCGCGAGGAGGGAGTCGGACCTTTGCGAGTCCGAAGTGTGGTAGGGAACACAATGCAAAGAGTTGCGAAATTCGCTCGCTGTCCGGTCATTATTATTGGCAGACCATGTACTACCGGCTGGAAATTATTTTCAAATATTGCATCCGGCTGGAAATTCTTCCCAAATATTGTATTTGGAACCGATTTTTCCAGAGCATCTGATTCGGCCTTTATCTTTGCATACAAACTGGCGAAAGAAATTGGAGCCAAGCTATACCTTTTCCATGCCTTGAATATCTATTACGGCGATGCAGGCCAGGTTCGCCAGCAGACAGAGATTGAAGAAATGATAAAGGATGCCAAAGAGAAGATTGAAAAAAGATATGTATCACAATCGGATGGTTTTGATAATTATGAAATCGAGGTTTGGGAAGGCGTCCCATACGTTGAAATCTTAAAGTTCGCTCGGCAAAAGAATTGTGATCTCATCGTCTTGGCGCATCATACTAAAATAATCAAATCCTCCTTAGCGTCATTCGGTAGCACTGTTGAACAAGTCGTTCTCCGCGCGACACAACCGGTTGCAAGTATAAATCTTTCAGACAAAATTGCTGAAATATAGAAGCTATCTCAAAATAAAGATTTTGGTTCAAAATAAAGGCGGAGCCGAGTATTAACCCGGAGGCATACTCAAGTATGTCGAGGACTTAAAACGAGGACCCAACGCCGAGGTTGGGCCAAAAGATTATTTTGAGATGGCTTCTAGTCATTGGCGTCTATTCGCGGTTATACAAAACCAGGAATGAACATAAAACTTCCCCTTTTCATTCTGGATCGAATCCTTTGCAGCCGGTGGTCAGCGCATGTCTTTTTGAATGAGGATAATTGCGGCAATGGGCCGGTTTGGTATGATGTATCCGGCAGATATACTTATTATTCGGAAGTCTCTTCAGCCATGGGCACCGGCCGAGTTCTTCTCCGGTTTCCTGATCAATCCAAATATCGTTGAAAAAAGAACTCTGATCGACAAATTTGAGAATGTCATAGCGATGTTCCAATTTCCACCGGTTAACATCTTCATCCGGTACGGAATTGCAGTAGGCATCGGACAGATTCAGACAGCAGTGACCGCACTGTTTACATCTGAATTTTTCCATTTCCGTTTCCACCCAAATCCCTTGTTCACCGCTTTCCGTATCCATGCCCGCATATGAGTGGACCCAAAATACTTTTGTATATATGATGGCAATATCTTCCGGCAATCTGTCTTCAAGCACCCGTGTTAACAGAGCTTCAAATTCACTCCAGTGGTAATATTCTTCATCATCCGATTCTTTTGGCGTATAGATGATACCGGGAGCTTTGTTTTCCGCAAGAGGATGAATCCCTTTGGTTGTTCGGGCGCTGCCGCCCTCAAGAAATGAAAAAATTTCCGCGATTTCCTCTACACCATCCGGTCTTACAATAGAATCGATAATATCTCTGATCACTTCTCTTATTGTCAGGAATTTTTTATGCTTTCCCATAGGGATGCCCATCCAGATATGTTTACTTATCGATAACCGTCGGCATGATGGTCAGTGTCCGGCCGTCGGTCCGCATGGATACGGCGCCGTTTTGGGCGGTTTTGAGCACCCGGCATCCCATATCCTGATATCGTTTTAACACCGACGGGTGGGGAAATCCGAACCTGCTGTTGTATCTCGATGATATGACGACAACCTCGGGGTTTACCTTTTCCAAAAAGCTCTGGGTGCTCGATGTTTTGCTGCCGTGATGCGGCGCCAAAAGGACCGTGCTTTTTAATTTGATCTCCGATTGTCGAAACCAGACTATGTTCCGCCGAAATCTTGATATCGCCGGGAAACAGAAATGATACCTGTCCGAACGACGCCTTTAATACCAGTGAATCGTTGTCCAGGTTGCGCCACGGTTCCGTCCGGCTTTTATCCTGAAAATCTACCGGCGGATACATGATGTTGATCCGGACGCCGTTGATATCGTGAACACCAATGATGTTAGGGTACACCGGCAGTTGAATGGTGTTCTTTTTAATGGTTTCCATGAACAATCGATATCCAAAGGTATCGGCGGATTCATGGTTTAACCATACGCGTTTGACATGAAAGTTTTCGGCAATATAAATCAGGCCGTTTAAATGATCGCTGTTGGCATGGGAAAGAACCAGGGTATCAACGGTTCGGATCTTTTGTCGCCATAAAAACGGCGCAACAATACTTGCACCCACGTCAAACACCCGATTGTCGGAAAATCCGCCGCCGTCAACCAGCATGGTCTGTCCGTATGGAAGTTCCAAAAGGGCCGCATTGCCGTGTCCCACATCGATCATGGTGACCCTGAGATCATCGCGCCAATACCGCCGGTACACTCCGTAACCCACATCCGCGCTAAATACTAAAACCGTCAAAAGGGCAACGATGACCGCCGATGTTTGAATTGATTTTTTGTCATGGCGATTGGGCGCCTTGTTTACATCCGAAGACGGTTCGGTTTGAGGACATTTGAGGTTCAGCAGCGCCCAAAACATAAGGTAAAAACAGATGATCTCCAGCGTATTCGGGGTCACGGTCTTGATCGCCGCAAAGGACCACCCGGATATCACCGTGATGATCCTTATGACCGGTTCCAGAACCGCCGAGGCGGCTTTCAGCAAAACCAATGCGCCGGAAGCCGTAAGCGGAGAGATAAAGACCGCCAGTATTCCCATGGGGACTACCACAAAACCGATCAGGGGGATAAAGATAATGTTTGCCGGAAGTCCGACTAAAGATACCTGATTGAAATAATACATCACAAGGGGAAGCGTCCCCGCAACGGCGAAAAAGGATGTCATGAAAAAATAATAGAGTTTTATGATGATATTTCTCCATTTTTGTTGCCGGGTATTGTTTTGATTGGCCGGCCGGGGCTTTGGAATTTTGGAGAGCCCGTATATGATGGCAAGCACTGCCGCAAAGGAGAGTTGAAACGAAATTGAAAAAATCGAAGGGGGATGGACGATGAGAATCAGCATGGCTGCTATTGCCAGCGTGTTGATAAGATCATGTTCTCTTTCAAACAAAAAGGCCGTCAAAAATACCAGCACCATGATGACCGCTCGCTGGGTGGACGGCGACATGCCTGAAAGAAGACCATAGATGACCACGGGAACGGCGGATAAAAGAACCGCCCCCTTTTTGAGTCCAGGCATGCGTTAAAAAAAATCCGATCTGCGACAGTATCCATCTGAAAATAAAAAATGAAGCCGTAGCGATAATGCCGATATGAAGCCCTGAAATGGCCAAGAGATGACCGGCCCCGACCCGGTTGAAAGCCTTTCTTAATTCAACAGATATGGCATTCCGATCGCCCACGATCAGGGCTTTGAGTACATCTTTTTGTGCTTTATCTCCAATCCGGTCGATGAGGTTGGAAATCCGGGCGCGGGCATCCGCGATAACAGCGCCGATCCCTTTTTTCGTTTTTTTCTCGATCCGGATCAGTTTGTTCCCTGAAACATAGGCACTCCCCCAAACGTCTTTAAAAGCCATATATCGTTGATAGTCAAATCCTCCGGGATTGTTGAAATTTCGAATGGGTCTGATTCTGCTCTTAAAAACTATCCGGTCCCCTTCTGACAATTTGGGATCATTTCCTGAAACAGTAAGTCGGATTCTTCCTTTCACGGCAAATGTTTTGCTGTTGCGTTCAAGAACTTCGGTACGAAGAATACCTTTTTGACGATTTAAACGCCCGGCATCCAATTCAACAATAACACCGGTAATTCTCCATATGCGGCTGCCCGTAAAACGGATGATATGATTGACGGGGAATCCGGGCGCCGCCCAGGGCTGTATGGACAGGTTGCCCAGGGCAAACAAAAGCATCATGGGAACCACTCGAGCAGTATTTTTTTTCCGGATCAAAACAATAAGAGCGGCCATGCACAACGATGTGACGATAACCATCCACGTGCCGCACCCCGGAAACCAGGCGCCCGCAGCAATGCCTGAAATCATGCATAATAAAAGCGGAATAACCGGACGGAAGTAAATGTTCGTGGTTTCCATTGATATCATTTAAATAACTAAGGGGTTGAAAACGTAGTCGGCATTTATAGATGAGATGTTGCCTGAAAAACCAAAACAGGCAAGTTCGAAGTGCCTAAAGTGATCTAAAGTGCCTAAAGTTAAGGTATTCTATTAATTTTAATTAAGAATTAGGACACTAAAAGCTATCTCAAAATTAGGATTTTCGTTCGAGATCAAGGCGAGGCCGAGGATCAACCCACAGGCATACTCAAGTATGTCGAGGACTTGATACGAGGGCTCAACGCCGATATCGGACGAAAAGACTTTTTTAAGATGGCTTTTAAGCTTTTACACGCCGTATTGCCGCTCCGAGGAGAGAAAACTTCTTTTCAATTTGTTCATATCCGCGATCCAGATGATAGACGCGGTTGATCTCCGTGATGCCGTTTGCCGCCAGCCCGGCCAGGATCAACGACGCGCTGGCCCTTAAATCCGTTGCCATGACCGGTGCGCCGGACAGTGACGGAACACCTGTAATCATTGCGGTATTCCCTGATATTCTTATGTCAGCCCCCATGCGCTTGAGTTCGCCGACATGAATAAAACGGTTTTCAAAAACGGTTTCGGAAATGATGCTGAATCCTCTGGCAACCGACATCAGCACCATAAACTGGGCCTGCATGTCCGTCGGAAATCCGGGATACGGCAATGTTTTGACATCGATGCTGGTAATTTCAGGTCCTCCCTTAACCTGGATGCGCTGATCCTTGACAATCACTTCGGCACCGCTGAGCCTGAGCTTGTCGATCACCGCCTCGAGGTGATTGGGCTCACAACCCAAAAGGGTGACATTGCCGCGTGTCAGAGCAGCCGCGACCATAAAGGTGCCGGCTTCGATGCGATCGGGTATGATTCTGACCGATACCGGATGCAGCGTGGAAACGCCTTTGATGGAGATGACGGACGTACCGGCCCCTTTAATATCAGCGCCCATTTCATTCAAAACATCAGCCAGTGCAACAACTTCAGGCTCTCGCGCCGCATTGTTCAGCACGGTGGTCCCTTCGGCCAGTGCAGCCGCCATCATCAAATTCTCGGTCCCGGTGACGGTGGAAATGTCCAGATAAATCTCTTCTCCTTTGAGATGATCCGCCGTAGCCTCAACATAGCCATGTTTTAACTCAATCGTGGCGCCAAGACGGGTGAGTCCTTTTAAATGCAGGTTTATGGGCCGCGCCCCGATGGCACATCCCCCGGGCAGAGACACCCGTGCTTTTTTAAGCCTTGCCACCAACGGACCAAGGACCAGAATGGAAGCGCGCATTTTTCGGACAAGATCATAGGCGGCCTCGTGCTTGATCACTCTGCCGGCATCTATTTGAACCGTATCTGAATCCGTTTCTATCCTTGCGCCAAGATTGAGCAGCAAGTCTTTGGTGCTCTGGATATCTTTAAGGTTCGGAACATTGGTATAGGTATTACATCCATCCGTAAGCAGTGACGAAATAAGGATGGGAAGGGCGGCATTTTTAGCGCCGCTGATGTTTACTTCGCCTTTAAGGGGGCGTTTGCCTTCAACGATGATTTTGTCCATTAAAACCTCACCCAATTAAAAAAGCGCTGCCCCGGCTTCATGGCGGGCAAGCGCTTTTAACATTCAAAAGTGCAAAAAATGCTAATGGTGATGTTCGCCATTTTTCTTGGATGCATCAATGGCGGCTTTGATTATGCAGTAGGTCATCCCAATGCCCAAAATGATCAGCGCATACCAGAGACCGCCCATAAACACGGTATGCCCCATGTCCCAGATCCATTCAAAATTAAAAGGAAACATCTTCTATCCCCCTGCGCGCTTTATGCTTCAGCCGGCTTTAATTCTTGTTCCGAGGCCATTGACGGTTCAATTGCCGTCACTGCTTCCGATAACGGTTCGATGGGATTCAGCTCCGCCTCATTGGGAAATACCGGCAGATAACGGTATGAAATGGCGATAAGGATCACGCCGTATGCCACCGGAAGGATGGTGGTGGCGACTTCCTGCCAACTCGGATAATACATGGCCCAGTGATCAAATGTCATGACCGGTACAGCCATGACTTGCAGCACCATGACCCATCGGTTAAGACACACGCCGATCACCGCCAGGATGATCGCGACCCACAGTGTTATTGAGCGTTTGCGTCCTTTTTTGGTGATAAGTATCAAAGCGGGCACATATCCGCAGATCAAGATTTCCACAACCAGAATCCAGATACCGTACAATGGATTGTTTGAATAAAAATCCATCAGTGTAAATCCTTTGGACGGAGCGGTGACCGTCGCCCAATACCAGGTATCGATGGTCTTGGCGATAATGTAAGTCAGAATCATCCACCCTGATATTTTGGCAAGAAGTTCGATGGCATTATCTTTTACCAGTTTCTTCCGGGTGATTTTTTCGGTGATTTTGGTTACCAAAATGGTAAAACATGGCCCGCAGGCAGCAGCCGACCAGGTAAACAAAAAGAAGGTCCAAGGCCAGATAAAAACCCCTTCTCTATAGCCAAAGGGACGACCGAACAAAACACCGGTAACCCCACCCAGGGATCCCTGATGGAAAAAGGAAAGGAAAGCGCCGGTGGCCGCAAATACCGCCATGACTTCGTGCATATTGTGACCAAGATAATGAAAAAACGGGACCTTGTCGATCTGGCGGTTCTCAAGTATCAGCGGCAGATATTCTATGGTCAAAACTCCGAAATAACAGGAAAGGCAAAAAGCCACTTCCGTCAGCATGGAGTGGACATTGGCATGCCAGAAAATAAACCATCCCCTCAATGGCTGACCGATATCAATGGCTAAGATCAGCAGGGCCGAGCTGTAGCAGATAAAGCCGATCAACACGGCATAGTTTATGATATTCTTCAGCACATCCTTCCCAAAGATATACCGCAATAATCCGGTAAAAAATGCACCGCCGCCCACCGCAATAACGGCAAGGTCGGCCCAGATCCACAAAGCAAACCCATAGTAGTCGTTCATATTGGTCTGGTTAAGCCCCTTGAACCAGCAGAGCAACATGGCATAAACGCCCCACAGCAGTACAATACCGGCTGCGCCGATGAACAGCAAAAATTGCCACAAGGGGCAGCGCTTAACGCCTTTGGGTATTAATGCAGAATCCATATATTCCATACTCCTTGAATAGCAGTTTCAGTTTTGGTCAGCTTTTAGCCATGGTGCACGGGCTTTTTCATCTTTGCCTCGTTTTTCAGATAATTATCACCGGCCTGTTGAATCCATTTTCGACTTGAGAGATAGTAGACCTTGGGATTTGTCCCCAATCGTTCCAACAGCCGGAATGCATGGGGATTTCTCGGCCGCCCGCCATGTTCAATATCGGGTTTGGCCAGACGATGAACGGTATGGTCCGGATTGTTCAGATCACCAAAGGTAATGGCATTGGCAGGGCATGCCTGGGCGCAGGCGGTTTGGTATTCCGCTTCTTTGAGTTCACGTCCCCCCTCCATAAACGCCTTTTCCTGGGCCAATTGGTAGCGATGATAACAAAAGCTGCACTTTTCAACCACACCGCGCATCCGAGGAGAAACATTGGGACTTAAGTATTTTTCCATGCCGTCCGGCCAGATCGGATCCCACCAGTTAAAATATCGGGAATGATACGGACACGACGCCATGCAATACCGGCATCCGAAACATCGGGTATATATTTGGCTGACGATCCCGGTTTCCATACCGTAATCCGTCGCAGTGGCCGGGCATACCGACACGCAAGGGGAATGTCCTTCGTGCTGTCCGGCACATTGCATACAAGGTCTTGGGAGATAACATATATCTGTTTTCGGGAAGCTCTTGCCGTTGGTCAGCCGGAAAATACGCATCCATGTGATGCTCAGTCGTTTGTCCGATTCGTCTTTCCTGAAAGGCACATTATTTTCAGCCATGCAGGCCACCATGCAACTGCCGCACCCGGTACATTTGTCGAGATCGATGACCATCCCAAATCTATGGTCTTTATTCTGTTTCATCAGAACCTCTTTGGATTAACCGTTATCCATTGAATCGATGCACGTAAACATTTTCAAACCGTCAACAGTCAATCTATACTATTCAATGTCGTTAAACTTTACTCAGCTTAGCCCGAATTCCCCATGCTGCATTCATCCCGGAATCAGGATCCTCCACAGGCCCGATCAGCGTATTGACATTTATCCCTTTGCCTGCCAAATAATCGTCGTATGCGGTATGGCCCAATCCTCTCGGCAGCGCCACAATGCCGGGCATAATACCCTCAAAAAGGTGAACCCTGACTTTTCCGGTGCCTATGGGCGTACCAAGCAGGGCATATTGCCCTTCATTCAGTCCAACGGCTCTTGCCGTTTTGGGGTTGATTTCAACAAAAACATCCTGGTGTTTTAAAACGACATCTTCAACCGTTTTGATGGCAAACGGCGGATCTCCGATATGTCCGCCGGCCAGTCTGATGGCGTCGTAAGGCAGGAGCAAAAGCGGATAACGCCTTTCATCGCCTTCGATACTAACGGGCTTGAATTGCGGTTTCAACCCGGTGTTCGGATCGACAAATTCGAACTTTCCGGAAACAGTATCAAATGATGTTTTCAGCGCCTGGGTCATCAACTCCGAACCGGACCAGAATCCTTTCTCGACCATGGTTTCCCATTTTTCGCCCAGCGTCTCCTTTAAACAGGAATAATAGCTCTTCCAAGGGAAAGTGTTTGCGACGCTTCCGCCCAGACCTTTGGCTATTTCGATAATGACATCTCCCACATGTTTGGTATTCAGCTGGGGTTTCACCACGGGTTTTGCAAGGCCGATGACCGGATGAACCATACCGAAGGGCATCGGTACATCTTCATAGCGTTCGAGATAAACATGGTTCGGAAGAATAAGATCGGCCTGCCGGGTGGTTTCATCCATGTAAGAAGAAAAACTCACGACAAATGGAACCTTTTCAAAGGCCTTTTGGGTGTCTTGGGTATCCATGAGCGTGTACAAAGGATTCGCATCGGTAATAAAGAGCGACTCCAAAGGATACAATGCTTCAGAAAGGATGGATTTCGGAAGACGATTCAGCAGATATCGCGAAGATGGATACTTGCGGCTTCCGGCACCGTCCAATCGTTCATGCTGCATACCCACGGCAGCCGTTGCATCCATATCAATTTCAGGCCAGTGGATATAATCCGGATCGGCGACGGCAAATATACCGCCCTTTTTATTAATGTTTCCCGTAAGGGCGTTTAAGGCATGCACCGTCATACATTCCGTAAGGCTGACAGGATGGGTTCCATTGCCCCGGCCGCAAATGGCCAGCGGCCTTGAGGCATGGGCAAACCTCCGGGCCATGACAACAATGGTTCCGGCATCAATCCCGGTAATTGCCGCTACGCTGTCCGGACTGTATTTGTCGATGACCAGCTGTTTCCAGTCGTCAAATCGGTCGGCATCGTTTGATATAAAACCGGTATCGTATAATGATTCCTTAATCATGACGTGAGCAAGGCCCATGGCAAGCGCCGCTTCTGTTCCGGGGTTAATGGGAATCCATTTATCTGATTTCGCGGCGGTGTTCGACAGTCGGGATTCGATCTGAATGACTTTCACGCCGGCGCTCTTCCAGGCGCTGTTGGCTCTCATCATTCGCACCGGCGATCCCCAGCCGTCGATGATGTCACTTCCAAAGCTCAAAATAAAATCGGCATTTTCAAAATCAAAACCCGGAAAAGCCTGAACACCCTGCATGGTATGCAACGTAAGTTCATACGAATCACGAACGGACGCCATACGAAAAAAATTGGGAGAGCCATAGGCGGTCAAAAATCTTTCAATGAGATGCGCTACAGTGCCGCGATCCGAGCCCGATATGACGCCCACGGTATGCGGCCGGCCCTTTGTCCTCAATTCACCGAGCTTTTCCACGATCTTCGATATGGCCTCTTTCCAAGAGATTCTCTCCCATTTCCCCTGGCCTCTTTTCCCCGATCTTTTTAGCGGGCTCTTGACCCGTGTGGGACCATAGAGAAGTTGAAGGCCCGAGAGGCCGAGAAGACATAGTCCGCCGTCATTGACAGGATACCCTTCCATGCCTTCGATTTTAACGGCCCGGTTCCCAATTTTTCGGACGGTGATGCCGCAGCGACCCGGACAAAGGGTACAAACAGAATTAATGTAACTGGCCTCACCATTTTCAGGTACCGGCGTCCACGGCCACATTTGAGTCCATATCGAAACATCATCCATCAACTTCCATGGCAGCGGTGAGAGGGCAGTTCCTGCAGCTCCGCCAATTACAAACGACAAAAAATCTCTTCTGCCGATCTTCATCTATGCTCCCTCTTCATATAGGTATATATATATCATTAAATCAAAAACACGCGGTTATTTGTGGCACACAAAACAGGCATCTCTATGCGTCTGAACACTGTCGCCTTTTTCAGTAGACAATGACCACGGTGAAACCACATTGATGATATTGTCAATGTATCGATGTGTCGGTGATTTGACACCTGTTTTTTCGATGTTGGCGGCGGTTCTTTGGTGGCATTCGGCGCAATCGTCCATCTTCATCCGGTCCCAGGTGTTCTTTTGGAAACCCGCAATGCTCTCCCCCCAGATATCCCGACTGTATCCGGTAATGCGGTTCTGTTCATATACCTTCAAGCTCTTGGATTCGCCGATATGACCGTGGCAGGTCACACAATCCATATGTGCACCCTTGATATGAGCGGCATGGGAAAAGAAGACGCAATTCGGCTGCTTGGAGTATATCAGCCACGGGACTTGTCTCCATTTGGAAACGTAATCCTCTACGAATTTAATCTCATTCGGAT
This sequence comes from uncultured delta proteobacterium, assembly GCA_963778575.1. Taxonomy (GTDB): domain Bacteria; phylum Desulfobacterota; class Desulfobacteria; order Desulfobacterales; family UBA11574; genus UBA11574. Next base: position 364,638 of record CAVZUV010000017.1, read on the forward strand.
CGATTCCTTGTATCTCTTCATGACAGTCGATGCACTGTTCCAATTTCGGAACCCCTGAAAAGGTTCCGTCTTTTCGAAAGAAATGGCAGCTTTCACATCCGTTGTCCACTTGGGAGATATGAAATGCATGGTTAAAGTCGATGGGCTGTTTTTTCTTTGAATAGAGAAGCTTCGGAAAAATAATCCACCCTAAAATAAGGCTGGCGAACACCCCCAGTACAAAAAACAGAATAATGTTTCCGCCGGATCCTTTATCCTGCTCTTGTAAGGTTCCCTTTCTGGATGGCTGTGCCGCGGTCTCATGGGCGGCATCCTTTATCATTTCTTTTGCATGATCATCCGATGTACTCATAAAGACTCCGTCAAGCCGTGGTTGATGATTTCGTGGTGCGGTCTAAATTTTAATAAGATTAAGATAAACTTCGGTTTTGTACCTGTAGATCCATGTTTTGTCAAGGGAAAATCATGCTGAATACGCTTCATAATCATTGAAAAAAAGGATTTTAAAAACCGGATTGGAAAAGAATAGCATGGAGGGGAGTACTACCTCAATTGAGAAAAAATGATCAAATGAAGTTATTGGTTATTTGTTATCCGTTATTCGAAAAGAAACGCAATTACATATATTCGGCAATCGAAACCGTTCTGTCGCCGAGCATATTGACATAGCTGCCTTGTTCATTATCGTACCAGCCGTAGACGACGGCCTGGGTGATCGGAATTCGGATGACGACATTCTTTAATGATTTTAAAATCTCTTTTTCCAGTCTCGGCACCGTTTCCAGATCGATGACCTGTTCGGCCGTGCGGGTGTGAGTTTCATGTCCCTCGATGATGGCGGCAGCCCTCGGCATTCCGATAATATCGCCCGACACGTTTTGCTGATCGGTATAGTGAAGATATCCCTTGATGTCGTCGGATGCAGCTTGATGATATATATTGTTGAGCATTTCCCTGCTGATCGGCACGCCGGACAACTCCTCCTGCAAATTCAACACCAGTATAATGAGAGATCCGGTGGAAATGGGAACCCTGACCGATTCCGCGATAAATCCGATTTCCGCCATTTCCGGAATAACGAGTCTTAGTGCATTGGCGGCGCCGGTGCTGGTTAAAATGATGTTATTCATAATGCTCCGGTTTTTCCGAAGATCGGTCGCGCCGGTTTTCGGCAGCCTGTCCAGTACCTGTTGGGAGCCTGTTGCCGCATGGACTGTTGCCATGGAGGCCGATAAAATTTTTTTGGATCCAAAAACATTCAAAAGGGGTTTAATCATATGCGCCAAACAGGTGGTGGTACAGGACGCATTGGAAATGATTTTATGCCGCCTGGGATCGAACACATTATCATTGATGCCCATCACCGTGGTAACCGCATCGGACGGTATGGACTTTCCTTTATCTTTAATTTTAAAAGGTGCCGACACAACGACCTTCTCGGCGCCGGCTTCCAAATGGCCCCGCACGGCCCCTTGCGGATGATCGGGTAAAAGGGTCGGATCAAGAAACGTTCCCGTTGTTTCAACCACGAGTTTTACGCCATGTTCTTTCCAGTTTAATTCCGCCGGATTTCTGGAGGATCTCAAGAAGCGGACCTTGACGCCGTCAATGGTCATCGCGCCGGTTTCTTCGTCCAGATCTCCGATCAAAGACGTTGCTTTTTCACCGTACAAATATCCGTGGAGTAATCCATAGGTTGAATCTCTTTCCGTATAATGCGCGATGTCTTCAAGGGATGTGCCCACCGTTCGACCAAGATTCACAATAATTTCACTGAAATATTTCCGGCCCACATGGTGCCAGAGCGTCAGTTTACCGATTCTGCCAAATCCGTTCACGCCGAGCTTCAATCCGCTTCGTTTTTCGGTTTCCATGGTTATTATTCCCCGTTGAGATTAACGATATATCATTGATCAAGTTTCTTTAACTTTCACTAAATTTTGATAAATCGATCCTTCCCTTCCGTCAATGCTTAAATAATCGCCGGATTTAAATTTGGCCTCGTTAAATCGGCAGCTTTTCTCCCTTTCATTACATACGAGATTGCCGCAACCCACGATACAGGTCTTTCCCAGCCGATGCGCCACAACCGCCGCATGGGAGGTTACCCCGCCGCGCGCCGTTAAAAGGCCGTCGGCTGCATAAATTTCCCGGATATCATCCGGGACGGTATCTCCCCTGACCAGAATTAAAGAGGTTTCAGGTTCCGCCGCCCGCCATTGATCGATCTCCGGCAGATCAAAAACAATCCTCCCGCTCATGGCGCCGCCGCTGACGGCAATGCCGTGGCCCAATAATGGATGTTCTTTTAGATCCGCCAGGTCAAAGGCAAGAACTTTTTTTCTTTCACGGATGGTCATATCCCGACTCTGAAGCATATACAAATCTTGAACGTTTGAACTTTCAAAGGTAAACTCGATTTCCTGGGGGCTCCACTCTTTAATATGAATCAGCTCATTCGCCCAATTTTTCAATGCCTTGTAAATCTCCGGGAAATGGGATTCGAGGGTGATGTCGGTCTCTCTCATCTCGACATCCTGCTGGATGATCGAAATGGGAAGGGTATTCACTAGCCCGGAAGCCACATCTTCACCCTGGTTGCCTATGGTAAAATCTCCCCACAATCGTAGGCTGTCTTCCGACCATCTGGGATTATGTGTAAAAAATACACCGGTGCCGGATTTCTGGGAAATATTGCCATACACCATTTCCTGGACTGTGACGGCCGTCCCCCAGTCATCGGAGATCCCCATAATTTTACGGTAGGTTTTTGCTTTTGAAGATTCCCATGAGCTGAAAACTTTTTTGATGGTAACATAAAGCTGTTCAAAAGGATCTTCGATAACATCTATCCCTGTATCTTTGATGATTCCCTTGTATGTCATTGCCACTTTGCGCATCTGCAACGCGTTGAAGTCTCTTTTGAATTGAATACCCGCCCTTCGCTTTAATTCACTGATAATCGCATCAAAATCATCTCTCTCCAGGCCGAAGGCCATGCCGTAACATTGCAAAAATCGCCGATAACTGTCCCAGGCAAACCAGGTATTGCCGGTACGTTTTGCAATGCCGGCTGCAATATTCTCGTTCATCCCGACATTAAGAAAGGTATCCATCATCCCGGGTTGTGAGATGACGGATCCGCTTCGAACGGATAAAAGTAACGGATTGCCGGGATTTCCGAATCTTTTACCCGTTGCTTTTTCAAGGCGTGATATTTGTCGTAGAATTTGATCCTTAAAATTTTCTTCAGCCGGCAAATAGCTGTCGATGATCTCTCTGCATCGAAACGCCTCAGTGGTAATAATAAATCCCGGGGGGATCGGTATCCCGAAATTTTTCAGCTTGATCAGATTCAAACCTTTATTCCCCAAATAAATAATGCCGGAAACCCGCTTCGGTACATCGTCAATCGATGTCATTGCCCGCTCGGGGTCGTAAAGGAGAAGCTGATGGAGTTTATCCTTGGGGAGTCGATTCGACTGCTGAAACAATGTGTTCAGAATTCGGCTTAAAAACAGATCCAGCTGCTGAAGCCCCAGCGAAAACGCAATCCGTTCTCTGAAAAAAATTTCAGACACCCTGTGTTTCAGTTTATCGTAATCAATGGCATCACCTCTTGGAAGATATTTCGGCAAGATCTCCGCCACGGGTATCTGCATTAAAATCTGGTTGAGATTTTCTTCATGAATATTGTTAAAATAATCGTTAATAATATTTCTGACCGCCTGGGCGAAACCTTTAAAAATATCGAGATACTGTGTAAAGGTAAATCCTCTGGCTTCAAGGGAATGTGCCAGCATATCCAGCTGGCGTTCAATCTCCATCGATGGGATTCCATCCAGTTTTAAGGCCTTGTAAAAAAGTTTCAACCGATCATAAATCTGAAAAATCGTGGCCTTTGTAATGAGGGAAAGATCCATTCTGTCTACAAGTTCTTCAAAAAGAACATTAACCAGAGATTCAATTCGAAATGCAAGCCCGAGGGCATCGAATTTCATCTCCCGGTAGCTGCCGTACATGGAAGGAATATCGATGGTAATATGTCTTTTTTTATAAATATCCTCTTTGATTTCATAGGTCTTTTTAGAGAGAATGATTTCTTTCAATTCCTCCAGATATTCAAGCAAATTATAAATCTTTTTATTTAAATCGGATGTTTCCAGAGCGCGCTGCAACCTGTCCAAATCCGGAAACGCTTCGGATCTGAGCTGGGCGAGATAATTATCTATTTCGACAAAGTTGAGGTTGTATTTCTGATTTAACAGTTTATAAAAGGTTGTTGCAAGCTCCATCCGTTCAAGGTCTTGCTCCGTCACATCTGGAATTCCCTTAAAAAGATTCTTTACCTCCTCTTCTGTAAGGGGGATAAAATCATCCGGCAACGAGACGCCTTTTTCTTTAAGATACAACATGACATTGTGAACACCGTCGATATGCGGCCCTTTTATATCGATCTCTTCGTATAGACTGGGAGGGACATAAGGTCGGAGCGGCTCTTTTTCTTTTGTCTCCCAGAACTTAAGGGTGGCTTTCATCAGATCGATGATTCGATTGCTGCTTTCCACGTGGCTCTGCTTTCTTAAAAAGTGGATCAGAAGATCCCTTCTATGGGATATTTCATCAATCTTTGTAGAGATATCCCTGAGTTTGCCCTCTGCTCCGATATCGTTAAAATATACCGGAAAAAGCCTGCAGAGTTGTTTGGCCAGGTTATAGACCGGTCCGATGCCGCTGTTTAAGAGCCGGGTAACATCCCGCGGAAAAAGGTCGATATCTTTTATGAATACACCGCAGATGGAAAGATGGATAATCAAATATGAAATCAGGCGGGTAGACCACATGGGATTGAGCTCGATCAGTTCAAGCCAGGTCCGGATATTGAGGATATGAGCAGGGTTGACTTTTATTTGCCAGTCGTTGCCGACCCCGCTGATATCCGGTGAATGAAATCCTAAATCAATGACATATTCGATAAAAAATTTTACAAGATCACTGTCGTCGGTTTTGTATACGCCTTTTCCCATATTTAAAACGCAGTTCAATGCCGTGGCCGGGTATTCTCGGGTTTGTGCCTTTAGGATGGAAAAGGTTTTATGGATCAAGTTCCCGATATTCACATTGCTTTCATGGTCAATGAGCCAGCTCAAGGTTCGATTGATGTCTCTTAATGTTTCCTCATGGATCATGGCCAGTCCGGAAATGTTCATGATATGGAAAAGAAAAATAAGCCGCCACCGGTTTCCCTGATCGATGCTGCGGCTTTCATTCAGAAGACTTTGCGGAATTTCCCGATAGATCTCCAAGAACTGGCTGTAATCGGGGAGATCCAGAAGTTTTTTTAACACCGTGTTCGATGTGATGCCGCCGGAGGACGTTATTTTTTCAAGCTCGGACTGATATCGGTTGATCTTGTCATGGGAAATGTTTTCGAAAACTTTTTTTAAATTCTCGGGCCGGTCGATTCTGTCTGCCTCGTCTTTAAACCAGGCCCAGGGATCCCTTTCACTCAGCCAGTAGCCATATATGCAATCGTAATATTTTATAAGCAGTCGATTAATCGATTCACAATCTTCTTTCATTTCTGCTGAATAATGTAAAAGCGTCCGAGCCAGTTTCCGTATCTGATAGAAACTTTTAACAAACAGAAAAAAATCATCTCCCGCATAATTTCTGATACGATCGAAGGCATCATCAACGATCGGTTTGAATCTTTTAAAGTCGTCTTCGGATTCTTTGATGACTTTCTGGATAAAAAGCAAAAAGTTGTCCACGGCATCCGATCTGACTTCGATGCCGCTTTCCGAATCGATGGCCAAGGTGAAGATATCGACAAGCAGTTTTGCGGCTTCCGGTCCTTTGGGATTGATTTTGAGAAGGTGAAAATAATCGAGAGAGTAAACCCTGGCCTCCTGAACAATAAACTGCCAGTTCCGATAAGGATGCGCCAACTCTTTAAGGAAGGTGTTCAGCCCGTCCATGATACCGTAATATTTGGCCATCACCTCCTGTAACACTGAATATTTTTCGTCAATGGTGACATCCACAGAATAGCTGGCGATATTTGCTTCAAGCGCTTTTGACTGTATCATAACATTTCAATTTGATTGTTGATTGATGATTATTGGTTGATGATTGAAAATGTCTTAAAACATTAGTTATAAAAATATCAGACACCGGCGCTATTTTCAAGTGCATTTCAATCCGTAAATATTATAGCGTCATTTCTTCAATCGGCAATCCTCAATCACCATTAAAAAAAGCCCCTCCAAAAGGAGGGGCTTTTTTATTTGCCTATTTTAAAATAAACCGCTAGAGCTGCAGCCATGAATCCGAGTAGAGAGATTTCCCGAGAATCACATTGGTGGTTTTGGCATAGTCCTGCAACTCTTTTGAAAGACCGGCTATACCCGGGTCTTTGCCGTCCATAATGCCGTAAATCAGATCCACGATATCCTGGCGTTCGCCCTTGGCAATGGAGATCAGCTGGTCGTCAAGGGGATCTGCGATGACCGATTCCATACCGTATTTTTGGAGCATCACCATAAAGGTCTGATTCAAAATCGGCCGCAAATGGTCCGGAGGCCCGTTGGAGATGTTGGAAAGTCCGCAGGTGGTCCTGGCACCTGGCGCAATATCCTGAATCATTCCGGTAAATTCCATCAAGCTGATGGCCTGGGGTTGCTGGATGTTCACCGGCGTTACGATGCCGTCTACCCAGATCTTTTCATTAGGGATTCCGGCTTCGTTGGCGGCGTACAACAGTTCTACACATAACGCCGCGCGTTCATTCTCATCCCTTGGCAGCCCCTCGGGTCCCCACATCAGCGCGACAAATTCGGCATTATATTGCGCGGCCAGCGGAATCATTTTTTCGTACCGTTCCGGGCGGCACATGATGGAATTGACAATGGGCGTCAGTTTGCAGACCGGGAGGGCCGCTGCAATCGCGTTGATATTGGATGTATCGAGAGCCAGAGGGACATCGTCCACCACTTCCTGGACCACTTCAACCACCCATGGCATCAATTCATGTCCGTCTTTTTTGGCAGGACCGAGATTGATGTCAATATAATCCATCCTCTTTTTCTTTTGAAAAAGGGCTTCTTCTTGGATCGGCTTGGGATCACGCTCCTTGAATGCCTTGCCGATCTTTCTTGATATGACGTTCAAACTTTCACCTATGAGTAACATATAACCTCCCTTCTCTATCGGCAACCGCCGGATGTTTCCCCGGACATGACCCCCCGCCACACTGTATTATTTGTCACTCGCCGTTTGTCAATTGAACATGATTACATTACAGTCGCTGAACATCAACACAACAAACATCGAGGACTCATGCCAAGTGAACGAAAAATACTTGACTGCCAAAATAACGATATCGGAACTTGTTCTGTCCGACAAGCTTTTTTAAGCCGCTATTTGGATTTAAGAAACGCCGGAATGTGGGCGGCTTCTCTCGGGCCCACGGTGATGGTCCAATCCGGCAGTTCTTCTTCCATATCCCCGACAATACCCGCTGCATAACCGGGAATAATCACTTCCTTTTTCTTGACTTTATCTGCAATGCCGCATTTTTTGATAAACATCCCCACATCGTCCCCGGAAAATTTTCCGGCGGCCCAGGCCGTCAATACGGACAGACCCTCGGAGTCTTTGATCAGCAGCCATGACGGCACTTTGCTTCCTTCAATTTCACCGGTTACAATAAAGTAAGTTAAAGCGAAATTGGTGGTCACCAGCACCGGAGAATTTTCATCGGGGTTGCCGATTTCATAAATACCTTCTGTAACGGTCATGGGTCGCTGCGGATCCGTGAAAATGTTCAACCGCTCAACCAGCAAAGAGAAAAGACTCTCACCGGTAAAATCCGACAGAATCGTTATGCCGCCGTATTTTGCGATAAACATGGCGGCGATGATCGTTTCCATGTCCAGGTTCGAGGCCATTTCACACGGAAACGAAATGGTCGGAAAGCCCAGTGCCCGGTTTAAAGACTTGAGCGCTTCGCGGCGAATGACCACCTGGTCCTGGAATGCTTGCTTGATCTCTCTGGATCCCGGATCGATGACCAGATCTTTGAGGCCCATTCCCATCACCTTGGTGGTCAGCGGAACAAGGCCTTCGACAGAATCGGCCTTGATCGCCAGAGGCAAGTCATTGTCTTTGGCCAGAGCGCCAAAAGCATCGACATTGCTTTCCGTAGCGGCATAAATCAACGGACGCTTAAATTTGCAAGCGTCGATGCCCGCGGCCATAACATCCGCGTCTTCCGACATCAAGACCAGATTAAATTCCGATGTCTCTGCAATGGTTTTTGCCGCCGCCGCAAAAGCAGCCTTGTCGCCGTTTACATCCTTCAAAGCCACCATCTCGGGTCTTAAATTAAAACCGACCCGTTCAAACTGGAAGGCATTCCATGCCCTAAGCTTGGCTTCGAGATCGGACGCTGCGATATCGGATCCCACCATGGCGCCGATGGGTGTCGGGCTGTAAAAGGTTTTTTCATGACGATACAGGACGGTCTCGCCCCCGGCTTTGGTTTTTCGAACGCCTTGCCCCAATGCTACCGGCCGGATCGGCGGCGCCGACGCTTCGGCAAGCTGCTCCTTTGCTTCGTCGGATACATACGGGCAGGCATCGAGTTCCGCCTTGCCGGATGCCAGATTCATGGCAAAGGCAAGACACGTGGGAACCCCGCACTCTTTGCAGTTGGTTTTCGGCAGTAGTTTGAAAATCTGAATACCGGTTAATGCCATTTTTATCTCCTTATTCTAATGGATCATATTTCAAGTGTTGATATTCAATGATCAAGGTTTAAGGAGCACCTGTATGATGCCCCTTAAGCCTTTGAAGTTTCAGAATTATCCGATCAGCGGATCCATCGAAAGGGCCGGATGCCCGACTTTTTCGAGAAAGGGCAAAATTTCCTCTTCCGAGATACCGACGGTCTCGTCGGCGATCTTGTCATACAGATCCGGAACACCCATCTCTTCACCCCGTTTTAAGATACGCTCTTTGATCTCTTCTTTAAGGATCTTGGGCATCCAGACCACCCGCAACAGGCCGCCGTCGCCGAGAAGAAACTTACGCTGGGTAATATTGAACTTGGAATGGCCCACGAACCCTGGCGAAGATTGTCCGCCGCCCATTACACCGGCTAGCGTGGTGAACTTCATGCCGCAGGGAGTTTCTCCCATGTAATCCCGCCCCACCGTCATAACGCCGTTACACGACGGCAGCATGGCCGCGATACATTCGCAGCAACCGCAGGTGGTCATGGGATCATGCACCAGGGAATAAAAGTTGTAATGGGTCACGTTGCCCCGTGATGCTTTTGTCACAAAATCGTTGACCCCTTTCCACTGTCCCAGCACCGGATCGAGACATTCTCCTTTTTCGATGGGCTGGTTGGGACCGGTGGGATTGATCTCAAAAGACGCCTTGCAGTCCATCCAGTTGTAAGCGCCGCAAAGACCGGTCCGTTCGGGACTCACCGTACAAACATGGTTGGGCGCAAAAGACTGGCAAAGCGTACAGGAGTAATAAATTTCCTCTGCTTCATCCGTCATGTTCTCCACCCGTTCGTCCCTTTGTTTGTATTCCGCTCTGGCCCTTATGGTCAGCTTATCCACATCCGCTTTCTTGGTGTATAAGGTGATCTGGACCTTATCCAGAATTTTTTCAAAATCCTGATGAAACTTGGCGTGCAGAACAACCCCGACATGCCGCAGGCTGAAGCCCTTTTCCATGGCCGCCTTGCTCACGCGGATCCACGAAATGTCCCGCTGACCGATATGCATGATCCCTTGGATATAGTTGATCAGGTGATGGATCTGGCGCTCTAAAATCGGTTCGAAATCGTCCTGGAACTCTCGACCGGCGATTTGAATATAGATACCCAGCGGAAAAGTTTCTCCTTCTTTGAGATCGGTAATGTCCGGCCCGATGATCTCCACTTTGCCGTCGTCGATCTCTTTCATATCCGCCATTTTAACCAACTCGGTGCATTGGGTTTTACCGCCGCCGCACTGGGCATACAGGTCTTTTCCCCTGACCCGCTCACCCTCGAATGCCGGACCGAAAGACAACGGGATATCGATTTTGGTGACATGGACCTTGAGTCCGCGGACTTCCACCGATCTTTGACAAATCTCATCATGGGGAACATTGGGCACCACATGTTCGTAGGTACAGATGCCGGTGGGCAATATTTCCGGCACATCCGTATCGGCCAGGGTCGGAAAACCCCAGTTGACACAGCCCGCCGCCGCGCATGCCCATCGGGTTCCGATTTCACCGAAAGCGTTGACAAAAGCGAAGATTCTGTCCTTGTTATACAATAGAATTTTCTTGTAGTCTCCGGGCTGAACACCCCCGAATGCCATGGCCGCCCGGTTGGCAAATCCCAGTGCAAATACGGCGGAGGAGATATCGGGTCCAAAGGGTACGATCCGGGTGCTCCATCCAATCTGAACACCGGCTTCCAGGAGCTGGTCGATGACCGATGTGCCGTTGTGGCCGGAAGCGCAGAAAATATAAAGATTTTTCAACTGGTAATCTTCGACGATCATCTTGGCGATCTCAGGGGTGGGACATGCGCCGACGATGGCCGCAAAACCGGGTGCGGTGCCGTCCACAAACTCCACCCCTCTTTTTCTCAGGATCACGTCGTCTGCCGGACCCAGCCAGATCTTGCCGGCCTCGATATCCGGATCTTCCTGGGGATAGTAAAAATCAGGATCGGTGACGCTGCGGATCCCTTCCCGAATTTCATACGCGAGTATGGCTGCCATGCCGGCATCCAGGAGAGGTCCTAGGTAGGGCAGATGGTTTACCCGTTTGATATGGGGCGGAAGCAACCCTCGGGCAAACTTCATCGGTTTTTGCAAATCTTCCAGGGTTTCAACTTTGTGTCCAAGGAGTGAATAGATCACCGGAAGATAGTAACCGGTGTTGGGAAATTCAACCTTGGTATCTGCATTATAAGTTGCCAGGGCGTTTCTCAAAAGCCCTTCGACTTCCGAAACAACATTGTAGCCGCCTTGAATGGCAGCAAATGCGACTAGCTTTGACATACGTTCCTCCTTCGTTGAGGATTTATTCTAAATTCCTGAATTAAATCCTGTATCATTAAACTTGCTTATAAATGCGTCACGCATTATCTCTATCCTTCAAGAGCCTGACGATCCGCCATGTCCATGAGAACTCTTTCCCTGGCCTTGTCGATGCCGAGAGCTTTGCGTTTTTTGTCGATATGGGCGATCAATTTATGAGCGTGCTTAATCGGATCCGGTTCGCAGTCCCACATGCCGCCGTAAATCTTTTCCAGTTCCTCGTACAGGTAATCTTTAAGTACCGGCGCACCGTCCAGCGGCATATGATATCCGAACACCGTATAGACGCCGGAAGTCACAAAATAATGGCCGATGCTGATGGCCTTTTCACTCATCCATTCCGGCGCGCTTCCGGCCACCGGCAGATCACAGATATCGTTGCCCAGTCCGCCGGCTTTCACCACCTCAGTGGCCGCCAGCAAAATCCGGCTGTTGTCCACGCAGGAACCCAGATGCAATACCGGCGGAATCCCCACGGTTTCGCACACTTCGGCCAGACCCGGGCCGCAGAAAACCTGGGCCGTTTCCGGAGTCAACAAACCTTCCATGGCACAGGCAATCCCGTTGCAACCGGTGGTCAGAACCAGCACGTCGTTCTTGATCAACTCTTTTACGATGGCAATGTGACCTTCATTGTGCCTGGTCCGCGCATTGTTACACCCTACCACGCCGGCAACACCCCGAATGCGGCCGTTGATGATATTGTCGTTTAGCGTATAGTACGATCCACGAAAGGTTCCGCCCAGATGATATTCGATGGATTCCACACCGAATCCGGCGACCTGAACCGCTTTGTATCGGGGGATCATCACCTCGGTTTTTCGGTTTTGAAAGTTGTCGATGGCCATCTTCACAATCGGTTGAGCATCTTCCATGGCATGGTGTTCGTCAAACTCGATATGAAGCACATTGTCCTGTTCCATTCTCGCAATGGGGTGGGTGGTGATCAGTTTGGTATGAAAACACTCGGCCACATTGGCCAGATTCTGAAAGATACACTGAATATCCACCACCATGGCATCACAGGCACCAGTGATAATGGCCAGCTCCTGCTGCAAAAACGTTGCCGCAGTCGGTATACCGTGACGCTGAAGAATTTCATTGCCCGTACAGCAGATGCCTCCCAGCTGAATTCCCTTGGCGCCTTTGGATTGTGCATACTCGATCAACTCCTTGGATTGGGCGGCAGCCACGATCATCTCGGACAGAACCGGCTCATGGCCATGAACAATAATATTGACATGGTCTTCTTTCATAAACCCGAGGTTGGCTTCAGATTGCGACGGGCGTCGGGGTGCCGAACATAACATCCTGGAGATCCGTGGCCAGCATGCTGCCACCCCAGCCGTCGGCAAGGGCTGCACGCGTGCCCTGTTTGATCAGGTTTTTATAATCCTGGTCAACCCCCATGTGCGTCCGGTGCATGATCTCCACAATTTCCCGGTCGATGTTCCGGGGAATAACCCCTAATTTCTTCCAGCGTTCATACAACGGTTGAGGCGCTCTTTTGGCATACAACAGCTCACCTCCGGACTTACCCCATTCCGTTCAGCGCTTTTTCAGCCACTTCAACGGCAATTTCGTCGATATCCCGGTCAAGAACTTCGCCGTCCTTCTCGACCGTCGTGGCAACGCCCAGATGAGGCGCCATGGCGATCAGTTTGACCGGATCTTTAATCTTATAATCTTCGGTCTCTTTTCGGGCCACCGACAAGAAAACCTCTGCCACAGACCGGCCATGATCGGAATGGGCCGATGCCCCTCCTGCAACCATGCGGATAAAGTTACGTGCTGCAATGGTATTGGCAGTCGCACCGCATAACCCTTTGCGGGTGTCCTCACCTTCGATCCCCGCCTTGGGTAACGGAAGGCGGCATGGTCCCATGGCACAGTTTTTACAGCAGGTTCCCTGCATGCCGATATTACATGGCTTCATGGTAACTGCCCGATCAAATACCGTTTCAATGCCCAATTTCTGCGCCCGGGCAATCATCTTCTTGGGTTGCTGCATCAATAGAGCTCGCTACTGGATCCGCCATTTTGGCTGGCTTCTCTGTCTTTTACTTTTTTTACTTCTGACATTAGAGGTTCCTCCTCGTAATTTTTTTTGTTCTTGCAATGATTGACTCAAATGATCTTTTGAGATTGCAGATCAACCAATGTCTTTTCAACGTGTAATTTTCGTCTGTTAAGCAACTCTTTTGTGAATTCTGTTCAGCCGATCCAGCATCTTGTCCAGTTTCGACTTCTGCTGGGCGGCGGCTGTCATGGACACCTCGGCGGGCGCAGCTCCATGCTTGGCCGAAAGCGCTTCCCGTTCCTTTGCGCGCTTTTCTCGGATTGCCTGCTCTTCGGCTTCCTTTTTTGCCATGGCGTCGGCCTCTGCTTTGGCTTTGGCTTCGGCTTCGGCCTTGGCCTTGGCTTCGGCATCCGCCTTGGCTTTGGCTTCGGCTTCTATTTTGGCTTTGGCCTCGGCTTCGGCCTTGGCTTTGGCATCAGCCTCTGCTTTGGCTTTGGCCTCTTGTTCGGCTTTGGCTTTGGCTTCGGCTTTGGCCTTGTCGTCAGCTTCTGCTTTGGCTGTAACGTCTTCCTCGGTTTTATCGATTGCCTCTTTCTTTGGCGCTTCCTTTTTGGCAGGCTTTTTCGCAGGTACCGCTTTCTTTTCAGCCTTGGGCGCCGCTTTCTTTGCCGGTGCCGCTTTCTTTGGCGCTTCACCTTCTATGGTCAGATCCGGTTCCGGCGCCAAAGATGCATAATCGATATCCGCATCGTCAAGCTGTTTGGCGATGGGGGCAACATCCATTGCACTGCCTCCTTGAAGCCCCAGATCGATAAATGCCTGGACAAACCGGATGGCTTCCGGATGGCGCATGATCAGAACACTGGAGCCGGACAAAAGATAGATGACGGCAGCCACGGCTTCCATCAAAATGCCGCGTTTCTCCGGATCGCCCAGTGTCGGCGCTTCATCAACGCTCTAGTTTGGCTTCCTTGCACTTCCAGATTTCATTGGCCAAATTGTTGATCATCGGCAACTGCAGCTTGTCGTCTCCCTGGGTCAGGGCCGCCATACAAAGCCGCTCCATGACGGAATAGGAATATTCCAGTCCGTACCCCAGTCCGCCGGTTGTCGGATCGACGATCATGCGTCCCAGCGGCATTCCCAAATTTTCAAGAAGGATATTGACTTGCTTGGCAAGGTTGATATCGATGGGCGAGGATGAAATTACGGTATGACCGTATCCCATGGCGCTGGCGCCAATGCCTTTGTGGTTCTTATCCTCAACAGGCCCGATCACCAGGTTGGCACCGTGGGTTTCTTCTGAAATCTTTTTTAATACTACTTCGTCTTTTTCAATGTTGGCTGGTTCCCCAAATAATCAGCGGGCACATCGATCGCTTCAAGCACTTTTTTAACGGTTGCGGCGGCATCTTCGGGGCTGGCATCCTGGCCGTTGGGATCGGTGCTTTTCAGTTGCAATACAATGATCTTGGCCCCAAATTCATCCACACATTTCTTAGCCCATGCAGCCGGATCCGAAAGAACATCCTTAAAGTGACTCAGCGCTGCTTCCGGCCACTCCTCCGGCTCCATGTCCCAAACTTCCATCGCAATAACCGGCTTATGCGGCATATCCCCTTCAAAGCTGTAAAAAGGATAGCATGCCTGACCACCGACGGTAACAGCCTTATCGCCTTTACCCAGGGTGATTTCCTTTATGTTGCCGGTATATGATTCTTTGTATATTTCCAAACCCAATGTTACCTCCTTTATGTGACAATAAGTTTAGTGGTTGAGGTGTATGACATTGTAACCCTGTCAATCAGTCCCTCAAGGGCAAAGAGATACCGCCCCGGAACCTTAATAAAAAAAATCAGCCCTCCTTTCATAAAAAATATTTGGATGATTATAGAATTATCTACATCGGTAGATTTATGGCCGGAAATTCCAAAAATACATGATAGAATTTCTCGCTGGTTATAAACAAACTTTTTGCTAATGATAAAAAGGAATTAAAGGACAATGAATTAAAAAAGATGAACTTTAAAACCTGCCGAATATGACCTTTTATATTGGGATGAATGATTTGTCAATAGATGAGTCAAAATTAAGGCAATTATACCCGAATTTTGCACAAGCTGGAGGCTTTCAAATTTTAAGATTTCGGTGATGGATAAAAATATCCATCACCCGTCATTATTTCAATTCGGCAAACATACAGGTCAATTCAACCACTTCGCCGTCATATACGGTTTTCATTTTATAGGGCAGGCTTTTGAATAATTTGATCATCCCCTGATTTCTCGGCAGCGTGTACGCCATCAGGCCTGAGATGCCGTGTTCTCTGGCAGCTTCTGACAATTTTTGAATGAGAATTTTCCCCAACCCCTTGCCTTGCCATTCTTTGCTGACGGAAAAAGCGACTTCCGCAATGTTTTTGGCCGGGTCAAGGAGATATTCTCCCACAGCCACGACTTTCCCAAAGCCGAATTCTCCCACCACAGCCAAAAGCGTCAGGTTTTTGACGTAATCTATCTGGAACATGCTCTCCATGTCGCCACGAACAAAACGGGTTCTCGCCTGAAAAAATCTGGAATAGATGTCATCTTTATCTTGGGTATAGAAGTGTTCTTGTATCCTTCTCTCGTCCACCGGTTTGGCCGGTCGAATGGTGATCAAAACGTCGTCAATTTCCTTGGTTTCTTCCAGATTTATCGGATAGATGCCCTGCATCGACTCCGACAGGGTCCGCTCGGCACCGAGCAGGCCCATTTTTCTGGCTTCAAAAAAAAGTTCCTCGCGAAAATCGGGGTGAGCAATGCTGATCAAGGCCATGGCGCGCTCTTGAAGACTTTTTCCGAACAAATTCACGGCGCCGAATTCGGTAACCACATATTGGACATCCCCTCTCGGCACAACAATCGCGGTATCATTCAGAAAGGGAACGATTCGGCTCTTTTTACCGTCGGCGGTGGTGGAGGTCAGCATAAGGATCGATTTACCGTCTGCGGCCCAGGAGGATCCCCGAATAAAATCGAGCATACCGGTCACCCCGGAAAAATGGTTTAAAGCGATGGCATCTGCCGCGACCTGACCGGTGAGATCTATGGCCATAGGTACATTCATGGCGACCATTTTGCGATGTTGTGAAATGATCGACGGATCATTGACATAATCCGAAGGATAAAATTCAATGGCCGGATTATCATCTAAAAATTCATAAAGATTGGTGGATCCAATGGCACAGCTTGCCACGATTTTTCCTTCGTTGAATCCTTTTTTTCGATTGGTAATCACACCCATTGAAACCAGACGCATGATGTCATTGGTCAGGTACTGGGTATGGACGCCGAGGTCATTCTTGTGGGAAAGGGCCAGCAGGGTCGCCTGAGGCGTCGTGCCGGGGCTGATCTGAATGGTTGAGCCGTCGTCAACGAGTCGTGCGATCAATCTTCCGATTTGATTGGCGGCGTCAAGTTCCGGAAGTTCGTCAATGGTCAACAGTTCTTCTTCATGTTCAACAATTGCATTTACGTCGTTGACATGGATGAAGCTATGGCCCAGTATGCGGGGCATCCTGGAATTCACCTGGGCGATGACGAAATCGGCGGACATTGCCGCCGCCAGCGTGATGTCAACGGAAATCCCCAGGCTCATCCATCCGAAATCGTCCGGAGGAGATACCTGAATGAGCGCGACATGAATCGGGAGAAGGCGGGTTTTAAAAAGGCGAGGCACCGCGGAAAGGTTCATCGGGGTGATAAACCGCTTG
This sequence comes from uncultured delta proteobacterium, assembly GCA_963778575.1. Classification (GTDB taxonomy): domain Bacteria; phylum Desulfobacterota; class Desulfobacteria; order Desulfobacterales; family UBA11574; genus UBA11574. The sequence goes on from CAVZUV010000017.1 coordinate 381,532, forward strand.
TTTTTTGCCAGACTTTTGGGTTTTGCCGATCCCAGATAAAACGAGCGGATATTAAAGCTCTGATCCTTGGTTTTATCGGCGATCAATGTCAACGGCGTGCTTTCCAGACTCAGCAATCGAACAATCTCGATATCCGTGAACCTATCCGCTGCTTCGGCCAGTTTCCTGACCAGATATTGGGGTTCTCCGCAAGATGAACCGATAAAGACCCTCTGACCGGCTCTAATCTTCATGATCGCTTCTTGTGCAGCGCATTTTTTTTCGACGTAATTGTCAGCCCAATAGGTTGATATGGCCATGATGCACCTCCTCTGGATGATATGAAAAAAGCGGGAAAAGCAGCCTCGTTGAGGTTGCTGAAGCACTGTGGAACCATCAAAACGCCGATGCGTCAATTCGGCCTATGGAGAAGACGTAAATATCAGGTGTTTTTTTATCCTATCCGATGGGTATTATCAAGTAAAAGATCTCTTTTTGACTCACATGTCATGGTTGGCCGGCCGGCCGCATTAGCCAAGGCCGGGCAGCGCATGGGAAGGGAGGGTTAAGGACCGTTATGAAAAAATCACCATCGATGCGTGATAAGCGGGGTGTGGGAGGGAGGAAAGAATCCAATCAGAGCATTTGGACCAAGGCATATTGTTGAATGAAGGCATCCAGTTGAGCTGCCTGTCCATGACTCATTTCACCGAATTGGACGCCCAGTTGCCGCATTTCGAACGTACTGAAAGGAACGAAATTATCGACATGGATATCCGATATTTTTTTGCAGGGGATACCTTTTAAAAAATAACCGTTGCCACTGATAAATATGTCGACCTCAACCGGTTCGCCGATCTGTTTTTCATGGTTAATATACATAAAGGCCAGTCCGCCTGAACTGATGTTAATGATCTGGCCCAATTTCGACGAGCCGTTCTTCAGCAGGGCATATATACCTTGTTGGACCTGATATCGTTCATGGGATCTTCGTTCGATTGTTTTTTTGCTGTTCAACATCCTGCCCCCATCAAAATAAAGTGACAGATAACCTCTTCCGGGTGCAGCCTCCGCTGGAGATTTTTGTAAAACACCCATTGATCGTAACAATTGTCCTAAATCTTAGGATTGACTATAGAGTATATATATATTGTGTGTCAAGAAAAAAAATAACACAACATATAGAAGTTTTGAATTGAAAACCAAGCGGATAAATGTAAATTTTTGGCATTCTGCGAAACCGGTAAATATGAATTGAAAAAATGGCAGATTTGTTGCATATGACACGATGTCAATAAACACGGTTTTGGAGATATCTTTTGAACACATAAAGGAACGAAAAAGATGATTACATGTTCATTCTGCGGTTCAACACATAATGTCGGATTTATATCCACACGGTTTGCAGGCACGGACGGCGTATCTCTGGAGACGGCAAAATGGGCGGATGTATTTCAAAAGGAAGGATTTTCCTGCTTCTACTTTGCCGGTGAACTCGATCGCCCGCCGGAACTTTCCTATTTGGCGGAAGAAGCTCATTTTGCACATCCTGAAATAAAATATATTTACAACCAATGTTTCGGCATTCATAAACGCGAACGCGAAATCACAAATAAAATTCATCAATTGAAAGAACGATTAAAGGATCAAATTTATCGCTTCATCAAAAAGTTCGGCATCGATATCCTGCTGCCTGAAAATTCACTCACCATCCCCCTCAATATTCCCTTGGGGCTCGCCATTACCGAGGTCATTTCCGAGACTCAAATTCCAACCATCGCTCATCATCACGATTTCTTCTGGGAACGACAACAGTTTTTAACAAATGCCGTCTGGGAATATCTGAACATGGCCTTCCCTCCCCATCTGCCATCCATTCAGCATGTGACCATCAACTCCTCCGGAGACAATCAACTGGGTCTTAGAACCGGCATTTCCGCCACGATCATCCCCAATGTCATGGACTTTGAGAACCCGCCGCCGCCCGTTGATGACTATGCTTCGGATGTACGAAAGGCACTCGGCATTGAAGATGATGAATTTTTCATCCTCCAACCCACCCGGGTCGTCAAACGAAAAGGTATTGAACATGCCATTGAACTGGTGCACCGGTTAGGGAAAAAAGCCAAGCTCGTTATCTCGCATGCATCAGGGGATGAGGGTTACGACTATGAACAAAGGGTCAGCGACTATTCAAAACTTTTAGATGTTAACACCATTTTCGTTTCCGATATCATTGATGAAAAAAGAGGGCTGACCAAAACCGGAAAAAAGATTTATACCTTGGAAGACATTTATCCCCATGCCGACCTCGTGACCTATCCATCCACTTTTGAAGGATTCGGCAATGCCTTTTTGGAGGCGGTTTACTTTAAAAAACCCATTGTGGTTAATAAATATTCTATTTACGCTTACGACATCAAACCCAAAGGGTTTCATACGATAGAACTCGACGGCTATGTGACGGAAGATGCCGTTCGAATGACCCGAAAGGTTCTTGAAAAACCCGCGCTATGTAAAAACATGGTGGATAAAAACTATGACATTGCCACACGCTGTTATTCCTATTCCGTTATAAGGCGCAAACTCAGAAATCTCATTTACGACGCCATTGCCTGCAACCCTGAAAATTCACTTAGATAATCATGGTCCCTCATCAAAACAAGTTTCGATACGGTTTGCATGCCGGAATTAAAAAAGGCTGGCACGGATTCCTGTGGATGCTCAAAATTATTGTGCCGATTTCCTTTCTTGCCGTGCTGATTGATTATAGCGGGTGGATGCACAAAATAGATTTTGTTATAGCACCCGCCATGAACCTGCTGAGTCTTCCGCCCACGGCGGCCCTTCCGCTGATCGTTGGAATGCTCACAGGCATTTATGGCGGCATCGCTGCCATGGTGGTTTTCCCATTGACGAATAATGAAATGACCCTGATCGCCATATTTTTACTTATCTCGCACAATCTGATTCAGGAAGGAATTATTCAAGGTAAGTCCGGATTGAATCCCGTCAAAGCAACCCTTTTTCGACTGACGGCTTCCAGCGTGACGGTGATGATTGTAGCGAGGTTCCTTGGAACCGAACCCGCCCGGCTTCTTGAAAAAAGTGCATCAGCTGCGGCGCATCCGCCGCTGTTGATAATGGTCAAAAGCTGGTTCGCGGCCACGTTGTTTCTCAGTGCAAAAATATTTATGATTATCATGGTCATCATGATTCTGCTTGAAACAATGAAAATATTTAATATGATACATCATATCGTCCGGGTTTTGCGGCCGCTTTTAAAGACCATGGGCCTCAATCAAGTGGTCGGCTTATTATGGCTGACGGCCGTCGTCTTCGGCATTGCGTATGGTGGAGCGGTCATTGTGGAGGAAACAAAAGAAGGGCATATCAAAAAAGAAGAACTTGAAAAACTTCACCTATCCATCGGCATCAACCATTCCATGGTTGAGGATCCGGCGCTGTTTTTATCACTGGGGCTCAGTGCTTTCTGGTTATGGGTTCCCCGGTTCATTCTGGCAATCATTGCGGTACGTCTGCTTGACCTATACTATAAACTCAAGTTTCGCGCCCTCAATTTTCAATAGCGCCAGGAGTAATATCCAAAATGGTGAAAATATATCCGATCGGTGGCGGCAAAGGCGGCGTTGGGAAAAGTTTTATAACTGCCAGCCTGGGCGCATTAATCGCCAAATGGGGTAAAAAAGTCGCGATCATCGATCTGGATCTGGGCGCTTCAAACCTGCATACATTGCTTGGAATGCAGAGCCCGAAAATCGGTTTAAACAGCTTTTTAAACAAAACGATTCCAAACCTTGAAAGCGCAGCCGTATCTACAAGTATCCCGAATTTGTTTCTCATCAGTTCTTTCCACTGCTACATGGAAATTGCAAACTTGTTTTACGCTCATAAGGTAAAAATCATAGAAGCCATAAAAAAACTACCCTTTGATTATGTACTTCTGGATTTGGGACCCGGAACCAATTTTAATACACTTGATTTTTTCTTGACTTCCAAGGAGGGGATTCTGATATGTACGCCCGAGCCCACATCCATCGAAAACTCTTTTCGTTTTATCAAGACCATTTATTATCGACAACTAAAACGAATGATAAAAAAACATATTTTTGATTCGCTGCAAAAAGACTTTTCTGAAGATGCCATGAAACCGGAGATGAAGCCGTCTGATATCATAGAAATTGTTCTTAAACACGACCCTGAAAAAGAAGCGCTTCTAAGAAACCAACTCAGTAAATTTAAATTAAAATTTATTTTTAATCAGTTTCGTAATAATCTGGATGCAACCTTGGGAACCCAGTTTGAAAGCATATGTAATCGGCATTTTTATTCAATTTTTGAATTCCTCGGTTATGTCAACTTTGACGGACGGATTCAAGATGCCATTTTTTCAAAAACAATCTATGTCCATAGATATCCTCATACGCAATCCGCCGCCGACTTAAAAAATATCGCCGCAAAGATAACAAAAAATATTTCGTGCCATCGTTAACGGACAACATATCATGAAAAAATTTGACGAATTAAATTATTATGAAATATTAAGAATTCCGCTGAATTCATCTTATTTTGAAATAAAACAGGCGTATAACGACGCGCTTTCGCTGTATGACCCAGATTCTGTCCTCACCTATTCCTTGTTTTCAAGGGAGGAAAGAGATGAAATTCTAAAAAAGGTCCATGATGCTTTTTCAACGCTGATCGATGAAAATAAAAGAGCTGCCTACGATCAGATGTTGGTTGATTCAAGACAAATAGAGGCCCCGATTTCATTCGGTGTAAAACAATATCGATCTTCCCTTCGATTTTCTCACCGCACAACGGCGGATGAAAACCATTTACATTCGAGGATTAAAGAAAAAATAAGCGCCGAAGACATTCAAAACTTATTGAAGGAAATATTTTCCAAAGATCTCCTTTCAGGAAACGACTTGAAAAAGTTTAGAGAAGCCCTGGGAGTCGATATCCTGGAAATTCATTCCGTCACTAAAATAAGCGTTTCTGTTTTGAATGCCATCGAAGAAAACCGGTTTGACAGGCTTCCACCGGATATCTATTTGAAAAATTTTTTAAAATCTTATGCGGAAATCCTGCAACTCGATCCCCTACAAGTTATCGACGGTTATTTCAAGACCATCTCCCTTTCACGTCCTGCTGATGATTCAAGCTCAAATTGAGTTTCATATTAGACCTCTCAGAAGGTTGCGGCCTTTTCCACCTTCAATCATCAATCAACAATCATAAATCATCGAACCAATAGTGAAGCGCCCGTCCAGATTCGTATTTCATATTTTTGGCCAACAAGCGGCGATTTCAGTTAAACACCAATTATATGCAATGTCGCTGTCAAAAATTTGGCAGGCCACTGCAATTTCATTCCATCAAGGGAATCTTTATGATCAAACATCTCGTCTTTATCCATTATATCCTGTTGAAATTATATTCTTTTTTAAAATTATATCGAGCAGGTTCCAATCCTTTCAATTGTGGCACATCTATTGCAATGGTTGTCCATGTTTTTGTGAAAAAGACGAGGGATTCGGACTAAATATTTACGCAAATTTATGTTGGAAGAAATTTTAAAAAACACCCAGGTCAACCGATACATTACTCCTTATGAGGATGGAAAGGCAATCTTTCTCGAAGGAGATGATTCACAGGATCTGTTTATCCTTGTATCCGGACAATTGAATGTCTTCAAGGGGAACAAAAAAATCGCCCAGATCACCGAAAAAGGGGCTTTATTTGGCGAGATGTCTTTCCTGCTCGATGCAAAAAGAACGGCTACGATAAAAGCGGAAAAAGATGTCAAGGCCATTCAAATCCCCAAAGAAGACATTCCGCATTTTCTTCAAGATTTTCCCGAAGTGGCTGGAGAAATAACAAAACTATTGGCCAAACGTCTCGACGAGACCAGCCGAATTCTCTATGGACTTAAAGAATTTTGTGACCAACTCCCCGATGCGGTTATCGCAACCGATAAAGAGGGGAAAATAATGACATGGAATGCTGCTGCTGAAGAAGTGTACGGTCGATCCTGGCATCAAATGTGCAACAAATCAGTGGAAGAAATATATGAAAAGCCGCAAGTGTATAGAAAAATGCTTGAAGAAGTTAAGAAAAAGCGTTCCGTAAGAGAAAAGATCCTTAGCATCAGGCACCCAAAAACCGGCGACAGGTTTATTTCGACCAGCTCGACACTCCTTCTCGACGACCACGATAATTTTCAAGGTATTCTTTCGCTGGGCCGCGATGTCACATCACTCACAACATTGGAAAAAAAATACCGTCGAACCCGTTGCTGGTTTTTTCCATCCTTGATACTGCTGCTTATTTTAGGAACGGGCGCTTTCTTCGGTCATGTTTATCTTTTAAACAAACCGCGGATTTCGAATATCGATCACCAAAGTTTAAAGAATCGATTGAGTAAAGATTATCTATTGTTGAAATCCATGCTGATCGGACCGTTTGAAGCCGGGGATCGTTTAAAAACAAACCGGTTGATGAAAGATTTTTTCAATCATCATAAAGCCGATCAATTGCCGTATAACGGTTTGGTGTTGCTGGACAAAAACAAAACGGTCTTCGATGCCTATTCGCTAAATATCGAAGCCGGTAATTCCACGATGGCAGACAGTAATTATGCGGGGATAGAATTTCAAGGTGATGAGAAAAATTTACAGCATGCCCTGACGCTCTATCGAGCGGACAAAGATCATCCCATGGGCAGAAAATGTGTCGAAATCGCTTTTGACTTAGACAAAAACAACCACCGGATCGGCTGGTTGATTTTTCAAATGGATCTTAAGCGGTTAAAAGCCAATTACGGCATCGATGCCACGGGTTTTAAGCCATTAAATTTTTAGCGGGGTGTATGGAAGGCTTTAAAGATATTTCGTCTTGCCGATATGAAATTTCAGAGCGCAACGATGGCGAAATGACCATTTATTTAGAGGGCAGAATCGATGCCACCAATGCATCTTCGTTGATCGACTCGTTCGGTTCGCTGATCAAGGATCGTTCGCCGGTTTCGCTCGTTGTGGATCTTAAAAAATTAACCTATCTTGATGATTTCGGAGCGCTCGTCCTGGTTGAGCTAAGAGATATGATGACGGCTGAAAAAAACGAATTTAATTTAAAAAACGCCAGGGAAGAAGTGCTTTTTGTGATCAACTCGGAGACGCTTGCGGAATCGCCCAAGCTCATCAAAATACGTCCGCCCTCCATGTTCATCCGATTCGGAGATGCGATTCTCAAGTATGCAACCGATGTTAAATATCTGATTTCATTTGTTGGGTCTGTTTGTCTGGCGTTTACGTATTCCTTTTTACACCCGAAATCGTTACGCATGGACGACACGTTTCTCTATATGCAAAAGACCGGGGTCGACGCGCTGCCGATTGTAGGTATGATCAGTTTTTTAATGGGCCTCATCATGGCTTTTATGTCATCCATACAGCTCCAGATGTTCGGTGCCAATATTTATGTGGCATCATTGGTCAGTCTGGCAATGACAAGGGAGCTCGGCCCTATTATGACCGCGATCATCGTGGCAGGTCGATCCGGCTCATCATTTGCCTCGGAGATCGGTACAATGAAGATATCCGAAGAGGTGGACGCCCTTTTTACCATGGGGTTTGACCCCACACGGTATCTGGTTGTCCCCAAGATTCTGGCATCTGTTTTTGTCGTTCCCATTCTGACCTTGTTTTCCGATGTTTTTGCCATTTTAGGAGGGCTTACGGTGGGTGTTTTCATGCTGGATTTAACAGCCAACGCCTACATTTTAGAAACACTGAAAACGCTGAGTCTCTTTGACATCTTCTTGGGCATATTCAAAAGCGGGGTGTTTGCAATCCTTATTTCCTGGATGGGCTGTCTGAGAGGATTTCGCGTTAAAGGCGGAGCGGCTTCCGTGGGACAGGCAACGACTTCGGCTGTTGTCAGCAGCATTTTTTTAATTATCCTTTTTGATTCGATTTTCGCCGTTACGCTTCGGTACTTAAAATGAATCATTTGTCTCGAAAGAAGGTCGCTTTTTTGACTTTTTGAGAGATTACCAACAGCATTATTTTAAACTCGGATTTTTGGGAAAGCGGAGACAACCACTTGGAAAAGAACACCATCATTCAGGTTCGTGATCTTGTTGCCGGCTACGGCTCGGATACTGTTCTTGAAAATATATCCTTTGACGTTGAGGAAGGAGAGATATTCATTGTATTGGGAGGAAGTGGATGCGGGAAAAGCACATTGCTCAAACACCTGATAGGGCTTATAAAGCCCATATCCGGCCGGATACGCATTGACGGAGATGATATTTCCCATTGTGATGAAGCGACATTCAAGAAAATTTTGAGAAAAATCGGCGTCCTTTATCAGAGTGCCGCTCTTTTCGGCTCGATGACGATTGCCGAAAACGTCTCGCTTCCCATAAAAGAATATACCGATTTACCTCAAAAATCAGTGGATACGCTGGTCAAAATGAAACTAAAGATGGTCAATTTGAACGGTTATGAAAATCATTTGCCTTCGGAAATCAGCGGTGGAATGAGAAAACGAGCCGGGCTGGCCAGAGCAATGGCGTTGAATCCGAAAATTTTATTTTTTGACGAGCCTTCCGCCGGACTCGATCCCGTGACATCGGTGGAACTCGACAATCTGATCATTCATCTCAATAAGAGCCTCGGCACGACAATGGTCATCGTAACCCACGAACTCCAGAGCATTTTCAACGTGGCGCACCGAGTCATCATGCTGGATAAACAAACCAAAGGAATCATCGCCGAAGGCAATCCCAAATACTTGAAAGATCATAGCGACGATTCATTTGTCAGGAATTTTTTCAACCGGAAATCAGAACACTAAAAAGATGCGTGTAAATCATAAATATATTGTTTTTGTAAGGAAACTTTAATGGCCTCCCAAAGAACAAAATTTGCCCTTGGATTATTTGTGATCTGCGGACTCGGCATGATTTTTGTGTCCGTTATCTGGCTGGGTATGTCCCGGTATTTCAAAAAAGGGCAGTATTACACAACTTATTTTAATGAGTCCGTTCAAGGCCTGGATGTAGATTCTCCCGTGAAATACCGCGGCGTATCCGTAGGTCGTGTGGAACGTATTCTTGTTGCCCCTGATGCAAAATTGATAGAAGTTGTATTAAAAATTGAGTCCGGTCAACCCCTTGACAAGGATATCGTTGCTCAGATGAGATCCGTCGGTATTACCGGAAGCATGTTTATTGAATTGGATCGAAAGATTAACGGTGATCCGAATTTTTCTCCACCGTTAAGTTTTCCTTCAAAATATCCGATCGTCGCTTCAAAACCGTCCAATATCCACAAAATGTTGCACAACATCGAAGATGCGCTGACCCAGATCAGGGCAATGAATCTGGAGGGGATCTCCGGAAAGATTCAATTAACCCTTAACAGCATCAATCAAGTGATTGCCGATGCCAACGTCAAAGGTATTTCTAAAAAAATAGAAACCTCGGTCGGGAGTGCCGGCCAGCTTTTGGGCGATAAGAGATGGGATCAGATTATGGCTTCCGTGACCCACGCCGGAGAATCTCTCAACGACATCATGGATAGAACCAGAAACAGTTTGAGTCGTGTGGAAAATACCGTTAACCGTCTGGATGGAATCACCGTCGAAAAGGAGCAAACCATAAAAACAGCCCTGGAAGATTTCAAGCAAGCCATGGAGAATGCCAACGCTTTCTTAAAGAAAGGAAATTTTTTGACGGAAAAAACCGGCGATTCGCTCTCCCTCCTGAAAGGGCATTTTTTGGTCATCGCGCAAAATCTTGAAAAGGCCAGTGAAAACCTCAACCGGCTGATCGAAAGTGTTTCGGATCATCCGTCTCAATTCATGTTTGGAGAACCGCCCATGCCCAAGAAAGTGGACCAGGACGAAGAGAAAAGGTAAATAAAAAGTGATGAAACGGATCAAAAAGCCCTCTATTTTACTTATCGGCCTTTTTTTGCTTCTTGGCGCTTGCATGAATCTAAAACAACCGTCACAGAAAATCGAATACTATACGCTGGAGTATCCTTCTCCGAAAATCGGCGCTTTGACCCCTTTGCCCGATGTCATCCGGGTCGATCGTTTCACAACGGCCTCGCCGTACAATACCACTCAAATGATCTACCGGAATCAATCTTTTGAAAGAAATACATACGTTTACCACAAATGGCAAACCAACCCCGGAGCCATCGTCACCACGCTTGTGAATCGTGATTTGAAAAATTCGGGCCTTTTTAAGGCCGTACTAAGCCCCGAAAGTCGATTTTCATCTTCATATATCATTGAGGGTACGGTGGATGAGTTTTTTGAATGGGACACGCCGGACGCATGGAAAGCCGTCCTTGGCGTCAGCATTATTTTAACCCAGAAAAACGCCGAGGATATCAGCAATACCATACTATTTCAAAAAACCTTCCATCAAACCCAAGCCTGCCGGCGAAAACACCCAAAAGCGGTCGCCGAGGCCATGAGCCAAGCAATGTCTAAAATATCGGCAGAAATCATTAAAGATGTTTATGATTGCCTGAAAAACGACAAAATAAATACTGCTTCAGCGAACCACTTTGTCAAACGCCGCCAAAACATCTTCCGGTAATATTCCGTTAAAACATTCCATTTCTTCACATCCGGTCGTTCCGGTTTCAAAACAGGGGCTGCATGCACAGTCGGAACGAAGGATCTTCGACCGCTCTTCCCATCGGTTTCCATACATCAGGATCGGAAGGACCGAAAACAGCAACGGTGGGAAGCCCTAAGAATGCCGAGAGATGGCTGACGCCGGAATCGTTACCGATAAAACCGCCGCCGGTTTTGAGCAGTATGGCCAGCTCTGTCAACGTCTCTACTTTGTGAACTCCCGCCTTTAGCGGTTTCTGTCCCATCAACCTGTCGAAAAGATCATATTCCGCCGGACCCAAGATAAACTCCGGCTCCCAGCCTTTTTTTCCCATTAGCAACGCTGTTTTTATAAAACTGGAAACCGGCCAGCACTTTTTCCGGCTTCCCGATCCGGGATGAATAAAAATTTTTGACGGATGATGATCAAGATCCCTCCGATCCCCATGGATGCTTGACGACAGGCTGCAAAACACATCTTTACCCGATTCTTCAATGATCTTGTATCTCGCCAGATTCGATAAAATGTGCCGTCCGACTTGGATCTTCTCATCCGAATCCGGCCTGGAACGCATGCGATAAATCTTGCTTTTTGTCATGGAAAGCAGCGCTGTCTCAAGGCAAGGGGAATTTGAAAAAAGAATGATTTTAGAAAAAGTGAGCAGGATTTTCTTTACCGTCGGATGAACTTGACTTGAATGCAGGGATGCAAAGGCAGCTGACTCCAGTGGATACCATTTGTCTGCGATGTCGAGATGACGGGCAAGCGATCCGATGTTGTTCTGGCAGACCATGGTTATCGGACCGTATGCTGCTTTGAGTCTTAAAAGTGCGGGGAAAGCGGCGACAATGTCCCCCAGGGCACCGTAATGGATCACGAGAATGCGGCTTTTGGTCACAAGTTAGTTCGCTTTGCTTACAATTGGAACGAATGATTTTATTTACAGTATGCCGTAGAATTTGCGAGACGCCAAGTTATCGCCATGCCGCGAAATTGGGCCCGACGACCAACAGGTTGTTGCCGATGGTCGCCTGTAATGTTTCCCACTTACTTCCCACAACCATGTCCTTGATGACGCCATGACCGTAAGCGCCCAGAATGACAAGCGCATCATGGGGAACATCGTAAAGATGGTCTTCAAAATGATGGTTTTCAAAAAAATGCCATTGCGTGACATAACGATTCATATTTTCTTCAAGATTTTTCTCTTTAACCAATTCCTGATAATCTTCCTTTGAGGACTTCCCGGTCTGAGTAAAAACCTCCAACGACAATCCCGAAACCCGCGCAATATGAAACCCCATCCGGAGTGCTTTGACCGCATTGACAGAACCGCCGAAAAATACCGCGATGCTGTTCCACGGCTTGAAGACAGGGCTTGCGATGAGCACCGGAAATCTGGCGGACTTTACAATCCGTCTCACCCGGGGACCGATGTATCCGATACCGATTTTTGAAGACATGTCGCTGATGCTTCTGGGACAGCACATGTAGTTAAAACCGGTATGAATGTCCGGCAGGGTCGAAGCGGTATAATGCTTCGGTTCCAGAAATCTGGGTTCCAGTCCGGCTTGCGTCAAAATCTCGGCGGCATGGGCCTCGGCCGTATCCGCGGAATCGAGATAGGAATTGTCAAGATCGACTTGTACCACGTCGTTATCAAAATACATTAAGAATTTAGTTGTCTTGGGAATATATATCACCGGAAAGGCCCCTGCCTTTTTGCAAAAATAGATCGATTGAAGCAGGGTTTCTCTCCCAAGAGGATTATTCCCAAAAATATGCAGCAATTGATGATCCATTGAATACTCCTTTCCATTCGCCCCGTTCACCCCGTCGTCAGTTCGATGAACCGAATTACCGCTTAGAGTAAATGGCATTGAACCATAAGTTCCTTCCGATATTGATCCAAAATGGTTGCTTTGGAAATCAGACCCAGAAATCTGTGGTTCACTACCACCGGTATGGAATACAGACCCTTTATATCCATTTTCCGAACCACATCCAGCACATCGTCATCCGGATGAACCACTTCGACTTGGGTCCTCATGATCTGGCCCAAAAGAACGGTATCGTACATCACCGGATCGAAAAGATAGGGCCGAACATCATCCAGATGGACGATCCCCAAAAAATCACCGGTTTTTTCATCCTCCACCGGGAAATAATTTCGATGCGATTGTTTAATAATGTCGATAAAATCTCGTAAAAGCATACTCGGATGGACGGTGACGCAATTCTTTTCAATGAGCTCCGAGACATTCAAATCAGACAAAATCCGTTCGTCGGTGCCGGGTCTTAACAGATGCCCGTGGTCCACAAGATCTTTTAGGTAATAAGATGCCGGCTCAAAATAGTGGCAAATCGTGGTCGTCACCACCGACACGATGATCAAAGGGACGATGACTTCCCATCCACCGGTTATCTCGACGATCAGAAAAATTCCCGTCAACGGCGCCTGGAGCATGCCGCTGATCAGTCCTGCCATCCCGAGAAGCGCATAGTACCCTTCATTGACCCATGATATGGACGGCCAAAACAGTGCCAGAAGATGATGATAGGTCACACCGACCAGGCTTCCCACCACCAGACAGGGGGCAAATATTCCTCCGGACCCGCCCCATCCCAGCGTCAACGCCGTGGCGGCGATCTTTGCAAATGATGCCAGCGCTACGATTGTGAGAATATGACCGTATCTCCCTTCAATCAGAATTTCCGTCCAATGATACCCTTCTCCCAGAACCACCGGAAGAAAAAGACCGATGATACCCACCGCGCATCCGCCGATGGCTGCACGAACCCACATCGGTGCCGAAACCTTATGCGATATGGTATGCATGGATCTCAGCATGCGCGTTTGAAGAATGGTGGCCGCCGCCGAAAAAACGGCCAAACCGAGACTGGCAGCGATATTCAAAAAGTCGATCTTGAACACATGATGGCCGAAAGGGATCTGGTTTCCCTGAAGAAGGCGGCAGATTTCCGCGCCGGCCACCGAAGCAATGGCGATGGGGACGATATTGACCGATTTCCATTCGCCCACTATCACTTCAACGGCAAAAACCATGCCGGCGATGGGGGCGTTGAAAATGGAGGCAATCGCGCCGCCGGCGCCGCATCCTACCAGCGCTACCCGCTGGCGATCGTTTAATGAAAAATATTTGGCGATATTTGAGCCGATGGCCGCGCCGCTGATAACAACCGGCGCTTCGGGCCCGGCAGACCCGCCGCTGCCGATGGTCAGACAGCTCGATATCAGCCGGGTAATGCTTGAACGGAGTCTCAAAAGACCGCCATACCGGGACACGCTGTAAATCACTTCCGGCACCCCGTGACCGGCCCCCTCTTTGACCACTTTTTCCAAAAACAAAGAAGAAAGAGCGGCGCCGGCGGCAGGCAGCCCAAAGAACCACCAGTAATGCCGATAATGATGAAGCCACTCGGACATGATCAAAAGGCTTCGATTGAGCACTACGGAAGACAAACCGGAAAAAACTCCTACGATGACAGCCATCAATATGAGCAGGAGTCGGTCGTCAAATCGAAAAATCGGCCAGTTTCCGGGATAGCGCCACCATCTTAGAATGCGCATGTTATCACTACCTAATAACGATCTCCTGTTGCGAACCGGTTTTCAAAATCAGCAATTTTCGAAAAAAACCTCGTTGAATCCGGGATTGTTTTTAAAAATTCCACAAATGAGTTCTCACGAATACAAAAAGAAAGTCTTGAAAGAAGATGCAAATGGGTTTTCGTTGACGGACTCAAAAGGATGAACATCACAAATACCGGCCTGCCGTCTATTGAATGAAAATCGATAGGCGTCTCGAGAAAGCAGGTGGAAATGATGGCATTCGAAATCAAATTCTCTAAAGGTTTGCGGGGATGGGGGATGGCGACCCCCTTGCCGACGCCCGTCGATGTCAGATGCTCCCTTTCAAGCAACCCCTGATACATCGCGTCTTTGATATTGCCGGATAAAAAATGAATGTTGTCGACAGCATTTTTTAACACTGTCTCCCGATCATCCCCTTTAATATTATATAAGAGCCCCCCCCGCTTCATTGCCGGCAGAAGATTATCCGATGCTGTCTGTTGCATCGCGGTATTCACTTTTTTCGGCAATGAAAACTGAAGCTTGTACATCTTTGCCCATTTTTCCAGGGTCGATTCATCAAAAAGGTAACCGTTGTCGGTTCTTTGTATGGGTATCCTGCCCTGGCGAATCCACCGGTCCACCGTGCTGACCGGAACACGAAGACTCTGGGCAACTTCGTTTATCGTGAGTTTCATAAGACGTTAAAAGTAAAAATATAATTCGTATATTAGATCAAATGCCAGCGTCGAATCTGCTAAAGATGAATTGCCTTTAGACGGCTATGCTAAACTTAATTTAATAACTTGAACATCATTTTAAATCAAGAAGTTTATCATGCGATGCCGGTTCCCCGGTTTCCAGATTCCGTGGGGGCCGCTGAGTGATGGTAATGTCGCGTTTTGGATAGGGAATCTCGATACCGTGTTGATCAAAAGCGGTCTTGATTTTATCGGTGACATAGGAAATGGTATCCATTCGCTTTCGCGCATCATTAATCCACACCCTGAGCTGAAGATCCACCGAAGATTCGCCGAAGCTTCTGACCACGACTTTGGGTGCCCGCGATTTTGAAATCCAATCCACGGAGTTGGCCACATCCAGGACCAGTTTCTTCGCTTTTTCGATATCCGCATCATAGGCGACGCCGACGTTGATGCGAACCCTGATATTCGTTGAAATAATGGTGTAGTTGACGATATCCCGCTTCATGATTTCGTTGTTGGGGATAATGATCACAATATTGTCCGTGGTTTTAATTTTGGTGGCGCGCAGACCGATATCGATCACGTCACCCCAGGTGGCGCTTCCCACCGGAGCGCTCCAAACCTCGATCCGGTCGCCCACTTCAAAGGGCCGGTCGATGATCAGGAGCACGCCTGCGATAAGATTGGATAAGGTGTCTTTAGCGGCAAAGCCGACGGCAATACCGGCCACCCCCGCACCCGCGACAAAAGGCATGACGTTGATCCCCAGAGTGTCCATCGCCAGGATGGCGGCAGTCGCATAAATGATGGCTCCTGAGAATTTTTTGAGAAGATCGAAAATAATATCATCAACCTTGGTCTTTGTTTTTTCGATGACATTCTTTTCGACATAATCCAGCAGGATTAAAAGCCCGTCTTTTGCCGGCGTTGCCAGAACCACGATCATGATCGCATGAAAGGTATTTTCCAAAAACAACATATTGAACAATCTGATGAGATAGGTGCCGACAACCAGCATCAGGGCATAAAACAGCGCTTTTCGAAAAACACCGAAAATCTGAATGTTGATTTTGAGAAAATTGGTTTTTTCAGCTTTTTTCTCCATGGACAAAAGAACGCGTTTTAATATGATCCATGACAGATATGCTCCGGCAACTATCGCCAGCACCTTGAACGCCAGATGAAAATATACGCCCTTTATACCGAATGTCTCCGGCAAGTTATCCAGGTAAGCAAAAAGATTTTTCATAAACTCCTCAATACGAAAGCCAAAGCGGGCCGGATCGGACTTGGGGCACCGGCACCGAACGTCTCAACACGCCCGTCTCAATGACTTGTTTTGAGTCCTATCGAACAGGTTTCTGCCACTCCTTGGCGAAGATCCCTGCAATCCGGTCGATCTGACTGGGATCTATCCGCAAAGCTTTGGCAACCTCTGAATAGAGTGTTTTGCGGTCGCTGTTTTCAGCATCCACGAGACCGTTAAGATCCCTTTTTTCTTTGAGGTTCAACCCGGCGGTGTTTGCCATGGAAAGATAGCCGTCACTTCCTTCTTTCAGAGCGCCTTTCTCATAATACGGCTTCAATGCGCGGAAACGGGCTTTCATTTTTTCTTTCAGGGCGCGAATGGTGGGATTGGAAACAGTGGTCACGTCTCCGGCCCATGCACTGTCAGGAGATAAGGCGAGCCTGATCTCAAGAGAAAATTTTTCATAGTTATTGGATTGGCTTTTCTTTTGAGAAGGGCTTTTCCCCCGGATATCATTCACAATATCTTGGGCAGCGGATCCAACCTTTTCTGCCGGAAAATAAATATTTATGGTCACGCAGGCAAAAAGGGGAATCATCACGAACGCCGCCGCCATCCACACTGGATTTTTGAAACATTTTCATAAAAACCTCCTTTGTCAATTGACAACCGGGCCTTTTGAAGCTGATTTAATGAATCCTTTTAGCCCTGTCATTTGGATCACCAGCATGCGGTGGGAATTAATTTTTAGGAGCGCCGGTGCCATAAATTTCAGCGGTTTCGGTTTGCTTTGGCAGAAGACGCCGGGTCATCAGCGGTGAAAGGACATAAAAGACCATATAAATTAAAGCGACATATCCCAGATAGGGCGTAAATATGGAGATGATCAGCAACATCACATTCATACGACCGAACCAGAAATGCTTGTCCATGAAACGACCGAGATGCAGATAACGCACTCGGTAAAAATTCATCATAATCCCTGCAAAGATCATCAAACCGAAACAGAAAATACCCCAATAACGCGTCCATTCCGTTGCTTGTCCAATGGTCTGATTGAACATGATTAATGGCGCCGTCACCAGCAATGCGGCCGCAGGCGTCGGCATGCCCTTAAAAAATCCGGGGATAGGGGTACGGTCAAAAGTAAAATAAACTAACCGTGAAATTCCAAAGAGTATGTAAAGCCATGCAACCAGCCCTACCGGAAGTTGCAGAATCAAGGGGTCCGACACCCCCTCCAGTGACAAATAAAAAATCCAGGCCGGAACAATACAGAAGCTGACGGCATCGGCGATGTCGTCCAGAATGCCTCCGAAACTGATACGCCGTGATTCTTCCTTTTCGACAAAGGGTGCCGTCAGTCCCAGTTTTCGTGCCAGAGCCCCGTCGAGCTTATCGAAGATGGCCGCTCCGATCAAAAAAAGATAGGCCTCTCGAATACGGTCTTGATAGGCAAAAAGAACGGCCAAAAGTCCCATCATTGCGTTCATAATGGTCAATGTATTGGGAAAAAAAGACAATATGTGCCGCCGCAATCGCTCATCCTCATCGCAGATTTCGTCCAAGCAATAGCTCCCGTACTTCCGGCAATATGCGGCGATAGATCCGAAATTAATGATCAAGAAGATGATTTCGATTAAAAATAAAACGCGCAAGGGCAGATTCCCCAGGCCGGAAATCCAGGTGTAAATCTTGAAATCCGGACCACCGGTGACGAAAAAGGCATGCGCGTACAGGAGCGTGCCGACAGGCGCGGCGACAATGGTTCTAAGCCGTGTGAACTCTTTAACTTCCGGCTCCGGTCCCGTGCGCATGGCGAAAAAACGCATAAAATTGGCGAAATTATCACGAATCAAAACCGTTACGCAAAGTATCAGCACAAAAATGGCGTGAAGCAATTCCGCTTTGCTGCCGGCAACCGTAGTAAAGAGAAGACGCCACATGGCACCCACCGCCACCAGCGGAAAAATCGTTGAATAGACAATCTTATCCATAACCCGGTCTGCAAGATGCGCCAATGTGGAGTGAAGATGAAATCGGGTGGCCAGCCACCCGTCAATCAGGTCAAAGCTCATAGAAATAATCAGCAGCATCACGCCCAGGGTATAAAGCATGGGGTTGCGGGTCCACATTACCGCAAAGGCGCAAAGCATCCCGCCAAAAACAAGCGGGGGCCTGCCGTAAACCAGTAATGCTGAGAATTTTCTCTGAAAATTGAGTTTTGCAGACATGCTTTCTTTTTCCCGTTATTATTTAAATTTAAGGAAATTCGAGTCTTAATAAGCCTGTTTGCCCCACCCGTATATTATTCTCCACCCTTCGTTCAGTCAACCTAATAATATGGAATGGAAACCTTCTTTTCAAAAATTGACATTTATAAATTATCGGTTATACTGATTTGAAGTCGAAGATATGGATTATAACTTTCCGCTCCGGACACTCTACTGGCCAACAACGATAAACGCCGACTGACATCAAAAATGCCCAAAGAACAAAACTTCTGATTTTGTTCAAGTGGAAGGAATGCTTTTTTATGCGGAGATCAATCAAGCGATATGCCAAGAAAGCGGGATCATCCCCCGGAACGCTGATCCATACCGGGGAAAAAAAGATCGAACAAACCAGAATTACTCTCATCGACTTTGATGAAAAAAATTTTCAGGAACGATCACTCGAAACCATTGAAGAAGCGTTTCCACTCAGAGACCTGCCCACGGTGACATGGATTAATATCGACGGTCTGCACGAAGTCGACGTTATCGAAAAGACGGGTATGCATTTCAACATCCATCCGTTGGTGCTGGAAGATATTTTAAATACCGGACAGCGTCCCAAGGCCGAAGAATTCGAAAATGTGCTTTTTGTGGTCTTGAAAATGCTCGCTTATGACAAAGCGGCTGAAAAAATTCGGTCCGAGCAGTTCAGCCTGGTTTTGGGGCCGAATTTTTTGATAACATTCCAGGAAGTCCCGGGCGATGTCTTCAATCTCGTCAGGGAGAGAATCCGTAAACCGCAAACCCGGATTCGCAAATCAGGATGCGACTACCTGGCCTATGCCCTCATCGATGCCATTGTGGACCATTATTTTATCATACTGGAAGCATTGGGCGATAAAATTGAAGATATAGAAGCGGAACTCCTTGATGTTCCGACCCGCAGCACCATGGAGATCATCCACGGCTTAAAGCAAGAAATGATTTATGTGCGAAAACACATATGGCCCATCCGGGAAATCATTAACGGCCTGGTAAAAAATGAATCTCCTCTGATTCAAGATCAGATGCATGTCTATTTCAGAGATGTCTATGACCATACCATACAGGTCATCGACACCATTGAATCTTATCGGGATATTCTGGCCGGCATGCTGGATATTTATCTTTCCAGCGTGAGCAATAAAATGAACGAGATCATGAAAGTGTTGACGATTATCGCGACCATTTTCATCCCCATCACTTTTGTCGCCGGGATTTACGGCATGAACTTCAAATATATGCCGGAACTCGAATGGCGGTGGGGGTATTTTATGGTCTGGGGCTTGATTGTCGTCGTTGCCGGTATTATGATCGGCTACTTCAAAAAAAAACAATGGCTGTAAGCCGATTCATGACCCTGTATATCAGTGGTCGATAAACCTTTTTAAAAAAGGAGGTAATCCATGTCCGCTATAAAATCGGAACCTAAACCCAAAAAGCGAAGGGTAACCTTTTCCCTGGCGTCTCCCGATGCCAAGGAAGTGATATTGATGGGGGATTTCAACCAGTGGAATCCAAAAATTCATCCCATGAAAAAAAACAAGAACGGGGTGTGGGAAAAGGTGACCTTCCTCTTTCCCGGAACATACGAATATCGCTTTATGGTGGATGGTCAGTGGAAAAATGATCCCAAAAACCGCCAAACGCGCACCAATCGATTCGGCTCGGAAAATAATTTTATTGACGTACAATCGTCGTAAGTGATCCTGTTTCCTGCGGAACCGGAACCTATCCTTTTGGGATAGCATTCGGATCGCCTGGATTATTTACAAGACGAAATTCCAAGGGCTTATACGTATCGAGATGGATATCTCTCTGGGGAAATGCAATGACGATCCCCGCCTCGCGGAACAGTTCGTCAATATGATAACGGATATCGCTTTCAATAACGCGACGATCCATGATACGGTTCATGCTGATCCAGAAGTAAAGATCAAAGATCAGGGCACTGTCCCCAAAATCGTTAAAAAGTACAAAGGGTTTTGGCACCTTTCTTACCCGTTTGTGCTCATCGGCAATCTGAAGCAAAATCCGTTCGGCTTCACGAACCGGAGACCCGTAGATAATCCCTATTGTTATCTGCGCCCTGACCTCTTTGTCTGAATGGGTCCAGTTAATGATATTTTTCTCGAGAAAACTGCTGTTGGGCACCAAAATTTGGACATTGCCGCCGGTGCGGATTCGCGTACATCGCGCACCGATCTCTTCCACCATGGCAAAGTTTCCTTCGATTTCAATCAGGTCCCCGATCTTTATCGGCTGCTCCGCCATAATGATGAAACCGCTAATGAAATTATTGATCAGGTTCTGGGCCCCGAAACCAACGCCGATGGCAACGGCGCCGCCCAAGAATGTAAACAACGTCAGGGGCATGTTGACCACGCGCAGGACAAAGAGAACAATCAAAAATACGACAAAATAATTGATGATCTTCTCAACGGCCGCAGATGTCGTCTCTTTCATGCGAGCGCGCATTAATAAACGGTGAACCCAGAGAATAATTATTCTTTTGACGAAAATGAGGCCGATGATCAGAGTGATCAGGGCCACGACCAGTTTCTTGACGGTCACACCATGCTCATCGATCACCCACAATTCCATATTCCATATGTTCTGAACTTTACTTGTTACGTCGGTAATTTTTGCCCACAAATTAAAGTGTTCGCGCTTATTGGTCATCTCATCCAGAAACCGCTGGTCCAACTGTAAGGTTGCTTGCAGCATCGACAAATATTCGAGGCCGCCCCTTGCTAATGTCCCAAACGCACTCAATCGATTTTCCAGCTCGCGTCGTAAATCTTTCGAATACCCATGATCCGATAATTGTTTTTCAAGGGCTGTAATCTGGGGCTGAAGACTGTTCTGATAGCTTTCCTGAAGTCGCACGATTCGTTGGATTTTTACCTTGCCGGCTTCAATCTCTTTTTTCCAGGTATCTATTTTTTCCGGATCCACCCCGCCTTTGACAATCGCGTAACGATTTTTCCACACCTGTTCCTGTTGATTGAACAGGTTCAACATATCCTCTGACTGTTCCAGAAGTCGCTGGGAGGCTTCCCGATTCGCGTCGGCGGCATCTAAGCCGGCCTTGGCCAATGCAACATCTGTCTTTTTTTTGGCATTCGCGAGTCTTTCCTGGGCACGAAGCCAGGCATTTTCCACCGTTATCTGTCCACTGAGCTGATTCTTCAATCGCTTTTGAAGTTCATCCCTGTTCCGATTGATGGTTTCGATCTGTTTTTCCAGGTCGGCGTTGTCAAAGTGCAGGTTTTTGCTGACCCAAACAAGGTTTTGCTGTGTAACATCCGAATATTGTTTTGAAAGGCGGACTTCTATCGAAAGATTTTGCTTGGTTGTCCTCTGCAAATCGAAAATCGCCTGGGAAATTTCCAGTTTCAATCGGACCTGCTCCAGTTTCCACTTCAGTTTTGCAGTCACCTTTCCGGGATCCGTTGCTGCCAGTTCTTCTTTGGTTTTTCGCAGATCCTGCCGGCTTTCATCCAGCTTCGATCTGGCATCCTCCAAAGCCTTGTCGGTCAGGCTGACTCCCAAAATAGCCGTCTCTTTTTTATTTTCGTCTGAAATCAATTTATCGAGAATCGTATCATAAAAACTTAAGGAATACGGCGGATTCTTCGAAAGGGACACCTGCTGCTGCGTCTGCGCTTTTTCTTTCAGAAGGGTTTCTTCTTTTTCCAAGATTTTCCTTTTCTTTAAAGCGGTTACGAGCCGTTGATATACGCTGTCTAATTCCCGAAGATTTGCCGTACGCTCCTGTAACTGGGCAAGGGTTATTCCCAGTTGATGGGCTGTTTGTTCATTTTCCGATGCTTCGGATTCCACCAACCTGTTTTTGATATCTTTGATTTTCAGCTCGATGTCGGCGGGATCGATCTCGGGCAGTGCCTTCTGATGGTTCACTGTGGCGGGGCTTAGTTTGTTTTCCAATGCCCTGGGCAGCGCCGCCCAAGACATCGAAGTCAGAACGAAGAAGACGATCATGGCATATAAGCATTCACTTTTATTCAGCTTAAAACCTTTCATCATGATTGGCACCGAGCTTTCAACACTCTAAAATGTATCAATAACAGACCCGACATGATTTCTTCCGTTCAATAATTGTCTAAAAAACAACTGCAAATAACAGTTATGAATATGACACCTTTCAATTATCCGTCAAGCATCCTTTGCACAAAAGCGCTGAATTTTACCTTAACATATTCTATATTAAATATTTTTTTTAATTTTTTTAAAAAAATATTGACAACAGATAACGATAAGTTTGACGATTAGATGCAATTGGAAATATGTGTTGTATCTTTACAACGTATTCACAGATGCTTAGCCTTTTCCAAAATGGCTGATTTCTTGCCTTTTACAAAACCGTCAATTTTAATTTCACAAATATACCACCTGTATATTGCAGATACCTGTTTATAATGAAAAAAACTGAGCAAAACACTATTGCGATTGCACTCCTTCCTGTCTCGGCCCTTGGAAGATGGACCATTTTTATTATCCGGGAATTGGGAAGCATTGCGATCTTTTTTTTTAAAGGTTTCCTGCTTATTTTTTCGTTTCCGCTGCAGATATCCAAAACCATTGAACAGATTTACTTTATCGGCACAAAATCCATTCTGGTCATATGTCTGACCGGAGCTTTTACCGGAATGGTTCTGGGTCTTCAGGGATATTACACCCTCGTGAAATTCGGTTCCGAGGGGTTGCTTGGAGCGGCTGTCGCACTGTCCTTAATTCGGGAACTGGGTCCGGTTCTCAGCGCCATTATGGTTATCGGCCGAGCGGGTTCGGCAATGGCCGCTGAGATCGGAATTATGCGTATATCCGAACAGATAGATGCTCTTGAAACCATGGATATCAACCCCTTGCGGTTTCTCATCAGCCCAAGAATCGCCGCCGCACTGATCAGTTTTCCCCTCCTCA
Source organism: uncultured delta proteobacterium (assembly GCA_963778575.1). GTDB lineage: Bacteria > Desulfobacterota > Desulfobacteria > Desulfobacterales > UBA11574 > UBA11574. The sequence continues at coordinate 404,930 of CAVZUV010000017.1, forward strand.
CGGCCATTTTTGACGTCATCGGCATTTTCGGGGGATATATGACCGGCTCTGTGCTACTCGGTATCGATCCCGCAATCTATTTTTACAGAGCACAAACGAGCGTTGTGATGAAAGATATTGCCGGCGGGTTTTACAAATCGTTGGCGTTTGCTGTAATCGTAGCCACAATCTGCTGTTTTCAGGGATATTATACGCACATGCGGGCAGAAGGGTTCGGCGCTAAGGGGGTCAGCCTTTCCACCACCTCCGCGGTGGTCATCTCAAGTGTCCTCGTGCTGATCGTCGACTATGTCATGACATCTTTTTTAATTTAGGACAATAATGGAACTTCCGCTGATCCAGCTGTCAGACGTTTATAAGTCGTTCGGTGACAATAAAGTTCTTGTTGGTGCGGATCTGAGTATTATCGAAGGGCAGGTCACGACCATCATCGGCAAAAGCGGCGTCGGAAAAAGTGTTCTGCTGAAACATATGATCGGTCTTTTAGAACCGGATTCAGGGGAAATCCTGTTTCGAGGCCGCTCGCTGTCTGAAATGAAAAAATCAGAAAAAAAGGCGTTTAAAAAAAAAATCAGCTATGTTTTCCAGGGTACGGCCTTGTTCGATTCCATTACGGTCTTCGAAAACATCGCCCTTCCATTAAAAGAAAAAACGTCTCTTAAAAAGGCGGAGATAACCAACCGCGTCCGCAAGAAAATGGATCAGTTGGACCTTCAGGGAATCGACAACAAATATCCTTCCCAGCTTTCGGGCGGGATGAGAAAACGGGTAGCACTTGCCAGGGCCTTGGTGACCGATCCGGAAATCGTACTTTTCGACGAACCGACAACCGGTTTGGATCCCATTCGAAAAAATGCGGTGCACAAGATGATTTCCGATTATCAGAAGCAATTTGGTTTTACAGGGGTGGTGGTAAGCCACGAAATTCCCGATATATTTTACATTTCTCAGCGGGTGGCAATGCTGGAAGAAGGCAGAATCGTGTTTGAAGGAAGTCCCGAAATGATTCAACAAACACCGGACCCTGTGGTGCAGAATTTTATCCACGGCCTGGAACGCGGTCATGAAAAAATATCCGGAATTGAAAGTCATTACCAGGGAGAAAAGCGCATAAAAGAAGAAATGGCCAGGCTTCAGCTGTTTCATACCGCTTTTTCCATCATCATTTTTACGGTTGACAACATGGATGAGATCAATGAAAAACTGGGACCGACTGCAGGCTTGACCATCATCACAAATTTGGTCAACGAGTTGCAAATCCTGACTCGCCCTACTGATACGTGTTATCGGTTCGGTCTGAACAAAATCCTCCTCCTGCTGCCGAATACCAATAAAGAACAGACACATGCGTTATGTGAAAAGCTGGCCGAACAAATGAAAGGGAAAGATATTTTTGGTTTCATGCCTCACCCGGGTTTCTGTCTTTTCATCAGCGCAAGATATACGGAAGGACAGAAGGATTTGGCATATGAAGATATGTTCTTGCAGACCCATCTGATGCAAAACATGTTTTATGAATTCAAGGTCTGTTGATCAAAGTAAAAGGAGTTTAAATGAAAAAAACATCCATTGAAGCGGCGGTCGGTGTTTTTCTGCTCATCGGGATCATATGTGTGGGTTACCTTTCCATCCGTCTCGGAAAAATGGAGTGGACAGGAGATAAATACTATCCTTTATTTGCCCGTTTTCAATCGGTATCAGGTTTGATTGCCGGCGCACATGTCGAACTGGCGGGTGTCCATGTGGGAAAGGTTGATTCCATTAAATTGGATCCGAAAAGACTCGTTGCCGTGGTCGAGCTAAAAATCCAAAAAAGCCTGAAGTTGTCCGACGATGTCATTGCTGCGGTTAAAACTTCCGGGCTGATTGGAGATAAATATATCGAACTCGTCCCGGGCAACTCGGATAAAATACTCAAACCGGGAGGTCTGATAACAGAGACCGAATCTGCCGTGAATTTAGAATCATTGATCAGCAAATATGTGTTCGGAGGGGCGAAATGAATATAAGAACAACATCTTGGGTTTTAATCCTTATTATTTTCGGAATGACCCATGTGGCCCATGCCGCTCAACCTATGGATGAACTCAAAGGGCCCGTCGAGCAGATCGTTAATATTTTGAGGGATCCCCAGTATAAAGCCGCCGACAAAAAGGAGCTGCAGCGGGAAAAAATGTGGGAAATTGCCCGAAAAATTTTCGACTTCAATGCCATCGCCAGGGGGACCATCACCCGCTACCGATGGGCCGGTTTCACCCCCAAGCAGCAAGAAGAATTCATTGATGTGTTTACCAAATTTATCGGAAACATCTATTTTAAAAAGATACAAAGTGAATATCATAATGAAAAAGTGGTGTTTCTAAAACAGGAAATGTTCACCGAATCCAAAGCCCGGGTGATGACCAAAATACAAAGAGACTCGGTTGAAATTCCGATTGATTACAGCATGTGGTTGCAGGACGGCCACTGGAAAATTTTCAATGTATATGTCGAAGGCGTGAGTCTTCTGGGAAACTACCGGGATCAATTCGAAAGATTTCTGACCAACTCATCCATTGAAGATTTGATCTCGGAACTGAAAAAAAAGGTTGAACAGCAGAAAAAAGAGGAAAGCGTCGAAAAAAAATGAGATGTATATCAATTATAGTCATTGTGCTGGCTGTTTATACCACCGGGTGTGCCCATAACAGCGCGATGACACCCGCTGTTGCATCATTAACTTCAGTTTCGCCACAGAATAGTGATCCTCCTCCTTTGCCGGAAGGCCAAAACCACACCGAGGGAAAAAACGAGACGCCCGGTCTTTCGGATAAAGATCTTAACACTCTCTATGCCGAGGCTGAGGCAGGCGTCGTTCATGTGGCAGATCCCATAGAGCCCTTTAACCGTGCCATGTATCACTTCAATGACAAATTTTACTTTTGGATACTCAAACCGGTTACCCAAGGATACAAATTCCTGGTTCCGACGCCGCTGAGAATCGTTGTAAAAAATTTTTTCTACAACCTGATCACCCCGGTCCGTCTGGTAAACTGCATCCTGCAGGGCAAATTTCACTCGGCCGGTACGGAGTTTTCACGGTTTGTCGTAAACAGTACGGCAGGAATGCTGGGTCTTGCAGATCCGGCCCAAAATTATCCTCAACTGCAAGCCAAGGATGAAGATCTCGGCCAGACTTTGGGGACATACGGCATTGGTAACGGGTTTTATATCGTATGGCCTTTTGTGGGGCCGTCCACGCTGCGTGATACAGTGGGGTTAACCGGCGATCTGTTTTTAAATCCGATGGCCTATGTCCAACCGACCGAAGCGGCATTCGAAATCACCGCCTTCAAAAAAGTGAACACCACCTCGTTTCATATCGGAGATTACGAAGCGCTCAAGGAAGCGGCCCTCGATCCTTATTCCGCCATTCGCGATGCCTATATCCAAAGCCGCGCGAAAAAGGTTAAAGAATAAACTTATATCTTGCGTCAGGCGTGATGGACTTAATCAGACGGCTTCCGGGATCCCCGCATTTCGTTTAAGAGTTCGATCTGTACCTCTTGAATTTCGATCAATCGCTCCCATTGGCGGGACAACAGGTGATCGAGTTTCTGGTGAAGCTGCCGAATTTCGAGTTCCGCTTTTAGATTGATTTGGAAGTCATAGGAGGCCCGGAGACGATCCTTTGCTTCCTGCCGGTTCTGACTCATCATGATAATGGGAGCCTGTATCGCAGCCAGGCAGGATAAAATGAGATTCAAAAGAATGAACGGGTAAGGATCAAATGGTTTGAGTGTCAAAAGCAATGAGTTGACAAATATCCAGAGTACCAGAATACACGCAAAAATAATAATGAAACGCCAGCTCCCCCCGAAACTGGCCATCTTGTCGGACAGGCGCTGGCCGAAGGTTAACTTTGACTCAAATTCCTGGTCAACATGCATGGAGAGAATCTCGTTTTTGGCCAGGCTCTCTACGACCTCTTTTTCCAAATCGGACAATTCACCTCTCTCGGTTTCGATCAGCGACCGAATATAGTCGTATCGAAACCGGTTCAGATCATCCGCACAGATGAATCCATCGGCAGACCATTCGGGAAATTCCCGTCTGATGAGTTTAACGACCACGGGCCTTACCGCGCTTGCCGCTATAAGATCTGTCTGAGCGGCATTCTTGCCGCAAACCTGGCAGGACCGATTGGCTGATGGCTTATTTTTCTTCATGTGAGCTTACCTCTTGACATTATTAAATTATCACAGGTTTTTAGATTCAACAACCCGAAATGCGGATTATTTGCAGCAATTTATATAAAGACGCCCCGCTCCGGCATCGTGATTCGAACTTTCTTGACGTTGACAACATGCCCATAAGTATATAGAGTAAAATGGATCGGTTTTAAGACTTCCGGGGCCGATGCCCTTTAATTAGCTGAAAAGCAATTTCTTATCACTTTAAATATCCCAGACATATGAAAAAACGTGTTATCTTTACCATCGTCGGTTTGGTTGTGTTGATCGGTGTCCTGGGCGGCATAAAAGGCTTGCAGATCAGCCGGATGATCGCCCACGGAAAGCAGTTTGTGCCCCCTCCCGAGACGGTCACGACCTTTGAAGTGCATCCAAAATTATGGGAGTCCCTGATCACGTCCGTGGGATCCCTCGAGGCGGTTCAGGGGGTCATGGTGACCGCTGAACTGAAAGGGAAAGTAGAGAAAATCACCTTTGAGCCGGGTGCAACGGTGAGGGCCGGCAACCTTCTGGTGCAGCAGGATATCTCTTCGGAGGCGGCTCAGCTTCGGGCGTCGGAAGCTGCCGTGGCGCTGGCGAAGATCACGCTCGACCGTACGCGCAAACTCTTGGCCATAGGAACCGCTTCACAATCCCAATATGACAACGCCGATGCACAGTATAAGCAGGCCACGGCCCAAGTCGACGATATCCGGGCAACCATTGCGAAAAAAACCATCCGGGCGCCCTTTGCCGGCCATCTCGGTATTCGCTTGATCAACCTGGGTCAAGCCCTCAATGAAGGAGATGCCATCGTTTCACTCCAGTCCTTTGATCCGATTTTTGTCAATTTTTCCTTGCCGCAGCAGCAACTCGCCCAGATCCGACCGGGTCTTTTCGTGCGAATGACAACCGATGCACTTCCCGGCCAAACGACCGAGGGCAAAATCACGACGATCAATCCTGCGGTAGACGCTGCTACACGGAACATCCGGGTGCAGGCAACGGCGGCGAATCCCGGTGAACAGCTTCGTCCGGGCATGTTTGTCAACGTTGCGGTGATCTTGCCGGATCAGGAAAAAGTGCTCCCCATCCCGGCCACGGCCGTGCTTTACGCGCCTTACGGTGACTCGGTGTTTATCGTGGAGGAGAAGAAAAAAGAGAAAACCGAACGGCCGGGCAAGATCGTACGCCAGCAGTTTGTGCGACTCGGAAAGAAGCGCGGTGATTTCATTGCGGTCGCTTCCGGATTAAAGGAAGGCGAAACCATTATAAGCACCGGTGTTTTCAAATTGCGAAACGGCCAGGCCGTTGTTGTGAACAACTCCCTGGCCCCTGAATTTAAACTCATGCCCAAAACCAAAGAAAATTGATCCGGCGTTCATGAAATTCACCGACCTTTTCATCCGCCGTCCCGTCCTTGCAATGGTGGTCAACCTCATTATCGTTATTGCGGGGTTGCAGGCGATCCGTTCCCTCAACGTCCGCCAGTACCCCCGCAGCGAAAACTCGGCGGTGACGGTGACCACCGTCTATGTCGGTGCCAGCGCCGACCTGGTGGCCGGATTCATCACGACACCGCTGGAGCGTGCCATCGCGGCGGCCGACGGCATTGATTATATCCAGTCGCAAAGCAGTCAGGGTAAATCGACCATCACTGCGCGCTTGAAGATCAACTACGATCCCATCAAGGCCCTCTCGGAAATCAGTTCAAAGGTAGACCAGGTCCGCAATGACTTGCCCCCGGAAGCCGAAGTGCCCATCATCAACGTCGAGTCGGCCGACACCCAGTTTGCATCAGCCTATCTCAGTTTTACGTCCAAGATTTTAAAACAGAACGAAATTACCGATTATCTCGTCCGCGTCGTCCAGCCGAGGCTTTCAGCCGTCGAAGGCGTGCAGCGCGCCGATATCCTCGGCGCCCGCACCTTTGCCATGCGCATCTGGCTAAAGCCGGACCGCATGGCCGCGCTCAACATCAGCCCAACGCAAGTGCGCCAGGCCCTGGCTGCCAACAACTTCCTCGCCGCCGTCGGCCGCACCAAAGGGTCACTCGTCCAGGTCAACCTGACCGCGAACACCGACCTCCGCTCCGTTGAGGAGTTCAAGCGTCTCGTCATCCGCAAGCAAGCCGGCGCCACGGTGCGGTTGGAGGACATCGGTGACGTCGTGCTGGGTGCGGAGGATTATGATGCCGAGGTACACTTCTCCGGGCAGACCGCCGTATTCATGGGCATCTGGCCCCTGCCCAACGCCAATTCGCTGGACGTGATCCGCCGCGTGCGAACCGAGATGGCGGGCGTTCAGAAGGATTTGCCCATCGGTATGCAGGCACGGGTCGCCTACGACGCGACCACCTACATTGAAAACGCCATTCATGAAGTACTCAAAACCCTTAGCGAAACCCTGCTTATCGTTATCATCGTCATTTTTTTGTTCCTCGGCTCGCTTCGATCCGCGCTCATTCCCGTGGTGGCCATTCCCCTGTCTCTCATCGGCGCGGTATTCCTGATACAGGTGTTCGGTTTTACCATCAACCTGCTCACATTGCTGGCCATCGTGCTGTCCGTGGGGCTTGTGGTCGATGATGCCATCGTGGTGGTGGAAAACGTGGAGCGGCATTTGAGCCTGGGTCGGTCCCCGCTTGACGCGGCCTTGCTCGGCGCCCGCGAACTCGTCGGTCCCATCATCGCCATGACGGTGACGCTGGCAGCCGTCTATACGCCCATCGGATTACAAGGCGGGCTTACGGGCGCTCTCTTTCGCGAGTTTGCCATCACCTTGTCGGGCGCGGTCATCATTTCCGGGATCGTAGCCCTCACGCTCTCGCCCATGATGTCGTCCAAAATACTGAAACCCGGGATGGCGGAGCGGGGCTTATCAGGCAAAATATCACGTGATTTCAAACGGTTTCGTGAATTCTACGGCCGCCGACTCGACGCCACCCTCGACTCTCGACCGGCCGTGTATATCGTGTGGATCGTTGTGAGCCTGCTGACCATCCCCATGTTCACCATGTCCCCCAAAGAACTGGCGCCCACCGAGGACCAGGGCGTCATTTTCGGCATCATCGATGCGGCGGCCAATTCAACTCTCGATCAGAACAGCCGGTATGCCGCGGCGGTCAACCGGGTTTTTCTCGGTGAACCGGAATCCGACTTTACCTTTCAGATTACCTATCCCACCTCCGGCTTCAGCGGCATGGTGCTGAAGCCGTGGGACGCGCGCAAGCGCACCGTTTTTCAAGTGCTGCCGGACGTCCAGAAAAAGCTACATGCCATTACGGGAATCCGGGTGCTGCCGGTGACGCCTCCGGCGCTCCCGGGTGGCGGCCGGTTCCCGGTGGAATTCATCCTCGCATCCACGGCCGATCTGGACAAGATCCTTGATTTTGCCAAGCAGATCCAGCTCAAGGCAATAAAGAGCGGTCTGTTTGCCTTTCCGCCGATCATCGACGTCAAGATCGATCAGCCCCAGTCGGAAATCGTCATCGATCGCGATATGGTGGCGGATCTGGGCCTCAACCTCCAGCAGGTCGGCGCCGATCTGGCATCCATGGTGGGCGGTGATTATGTCAACCGCTTCAGCATCGCCGGCCGCAGCTACAAGGTCATCCCGCAAATAAAGCGCATGGACCGTCTCAACCCGGACCAGCTTAAAAACATTTACATTACCGGGCCGAACGGACAGCTCGTACCCCTCAGCACGGTCGCCACGATCAAGGACTCCACTGTGCCGCGCTCGCTAAACCGCTTCCAGCAACTCAATGCCGTTACGATCAGCGGCGTGAGCGTCCGTCCCCTTGACGAGGCCTTGCGCTATCTGGAGGGCGAAGCCGCCAAAATCCTGCCCAAGGGATATGTGATCGATTATACTGGAGAATCGCGCCAGCTTCGCACCGAGGGGAACAAATTTCTTTCGGCATTCGGGCTTGCTGTGGTCCTTATCTTTCTCGTGCTTGCGGCCCAGTTCAACAGTTTCCGCGATCCCTTTGTCATTCTCGCCGGTTCGGTGCCGCTGGCGATGTTCGGCGCGCTCCTCTTCACCTTCCTGAAGATGCCCGACCCGAACGTCCCCTTCTGGACACGCGGCTGGACGACCACGCTCAATATCTATTCCCAGGTCGGGTTGGTGACCCTCGTCGGCCTGGTGTCCAAGAACGGTATACTCATTGTCGAATTCGCCAATAAGCTGCAGGTGGGCGGACGATCCAAACGGGAGGCGGTCCGCGAAGCGGCCCTGACCCGGCTGCGGCCGATTCTCATGACCAGCGGGGCCACCATCGCCGGCCATTTTCCGCTGACGTTGGTCACCGGCGCCGGTGCTGCCGCCCGTAACTCCATCGGTCTGGTCCTCGTGGGTGGTATGGCCGTCGGCACGCTCTTTACGCTTTTTGTCATCCCGTCCATCTACATGCTCGTTGCCCGCGACCACTCCAAAGACCTCGCCCGGGAAGTTGTCACATCCAAGGTTTAGGATGTAAACTCGACATCGTTAGAAATCTTTTCAATCTTTCAGCTTTCTTTTCTATAAAAAGACAAAAAGCAACCCTATGCCGATCACGGTAATATTTGACTTTGTCATCGAAATGTTCTATTATATCTTAAATAATTTCACCACCGAAACGGCAAAGCTGTCGAAAGGCAGTGACGCAAAGCCACGGGTCAAAAGCTTCAAGGGCCATGATAGCCGGGCTACCGAAGGTACCAGCAAACGCCTTCATACAATTGGGTACCGAGGCGTTTTTTATTTTCAGAAGTTCATCGGCTGACGCGGTCACCTCCCGTGGCGAATACCCCAAAAAAGGGAGGTATACGTGAAACGCATATTCCTGCTGTTTATCTTTTGTTTAACTCTTTTTGGTATTGTATTGCCGGTTTCTGCTTTTGAACTGGGCGTTCGGGGATACTACTGGTTTCCGAGACTTTCCGGGGACATCCGCGCAGACAATGCCGGCATCGTTGGCACCGAGCTTGATTTGGACAATGATTTGCATATTGACAATAAAAGCTATCCGGTTATCGAAGTGTTTTCCGGCATAGGGAAACATCATCTTAGCCTGGCGTTTTACAACCTGGATTATGACGGCGACACCGTTCTCACAAAAAATGTTTATTTTAATGGGGAACTTTTCCATGCAAATGAAAGGGTCGTCAGTAATCTAAAGTATGATAATTACGACGTTACGTATCGATATGATTTAATCGATCTGGAGAACTTTCTGGCCGGAGGTTCTTTGGGATTGGTTGCCAGGATGATGGTATTTGACGGATCTGCTTCGATCGCTTCAGCAACCGTCACCACCAGAGAGAACTTTACGGTACCGATTCCCATGGTAGGCGCCAATTTTCATGTGGGAATATTAAAAGATATTTTAGAGGCACGGCTGCTGGTAACCGGCATCGAATATCGCGACAATACGGCTTTTGATGGTCAGGCCGAGATCTCCTTAACACCGTTTCCGTTTATAGACATTCACGGCGGCTATCGTTTTTTAAAAATCGATGCCGACCAAGATGATGTAAAGCTCGATTTTGACAATTCCGGATTATACGTGGCGTTAACTGTCAGTTTTTAATATAATTTTAGTCTGACTAATAGAGGGAGCCCGTAGGTGAAGCAATGAAAAAAATTAAAGTCATGCACGGAAACAAGTTGAGAAAAGACATCATCAATTACCTGATTGACTTTCCATTATTTGATGCTCTCAAGGGAAACCAACTCAATATCGTTGCAGAGAATATGAATTATTTTGAAATCGATCAAGGTGAAATTCTCTTTAAAGAAGGGGATAAAGGAGATTATATCTGTTTTGTATTGGATGGCGTCATAGATGTTCTTAAAAAATCTGTCACCGGAGACAGCGTCGTCATTGCCGTTTTACCGAAGGGTCGTTCTTTTGGCGAAATGTCAATTCTTGATAACTTCCCCAGATCGGCGACGGCAAAAGCCCGCACAAAATCGTCTTTTCTCACTTTGACCCGGATGAGTTTCGATAAGATACTTAAAGACTACCCTCAAATCGGCATAACCATTCTCAAGGGCATCTCCAGGATGCTAAGTCAAAATCTGCGTCAAACATCCTCCAAACTTGCTGACTATATATTACCGATTGCATGATCTAAAACAAAAAAGGCATCGTCGTTTGACTCCGCCTCTGTAATCCGAGAATCATAGTTTTGGGTATTAAACTTCCTTAACACATTATACCGCTATGGCATTGTTGATTCTTTATTTCACTGCTGCTTTCATTGGTTTGGATACTTCTATGATCACATGCGCTCCTGCGATCTTTGCCCGATCTTCTTTCCGGCAAATATGCGGTGTATGAAAACTCCCGCCTATCAATACCAAAACGTCTATTTTCATTGTCTGTCGCACCTGCATTATTTATAGAGCAATTCTTTGGTCTTGTTTTAAATGTAGAATCACTGCGGATATGCATTTGCCTCAGCCTATAAATAGGAAAAACAGATGAATTATCAGGAAAAGGTTTTATGCCACAGATACAATCCACCCATTAAAATTAAAATTGGTACCAGAACGCTTATAATTTCCACAGTTTATCTCCGCCAGTCTCCGTTTATTTCAGTTCCGCCTGAACTGATAGTGATATCTGATACGCTACTGATGAAATTAGAAAGAAATAATTGATTATAAACCCATTAGCAATTTCCCTGCCAAAACAGGGCAACGAGACTTAACAAATTTTTAACATATCGATTAATAGGGCGAATCTAATATGTTACACCATGAAGCGCCCAAAATTTACATCTATACTTTATCCATTGAAATAACCTTAAAATCGACCGTATCGTTCAAATTTTTGAACCCTCTTAAAAGCCATATTGTGTAGTTTCCTAATTTGATTGAAAAAAGCTGCCGCATTGCTGGTTTAAATTTTTGAACCCTATTGGGAGCCAACCATATAACCCCTCAAATAATAACGAAGAATTGCACTTTCCCTCGATTCAAATTTTTGAACCCGAACATTACATGGCCGACTATCTTAATGTAACCGATTCATTTTCTAATCCATTCGCTCTTGGCGTCGTGCATGCATACTGACCTTTCCCGCGAGCACTCCAAAGATTTTGCCGGGAAAGCCGATGCATCCAAGGTTTAGGATGGGAATTGGATAATGTTAAAAGCCGTTTCAACGCTACCAAGGAAATTCTTATCATTTAGTATTGCAATTGATAAAAGTTTAAGCTATTCGTTTTTTAGTTAAAATGATATTTTTGTATCGTCGATTTCAAGCGATCCGAATCTCTTTTTAATTTCTGGATGTACTCATTTCTTGCGACACTCCATTTGTCGCCGGCCATCTTGTTTTTTGGAAGTATTCGTCATGATTCCGTTAAGAACAAGGCAATCAAATCTATCACAAAATAAGGAGGAAATGCCATGGCACAAGGAAAGAGCATTATTGATTATGCAATGACACAGGAAAGAGACGGGATGACGTTTTATAATAAAGCGTCTCGCAAATTCGAGGACAAAACGCTGAAGAAACTATTTGCAAAACTTGCCGGGGAGGAAAAAAAGCATTTGGAATCATTCAAAAGCCTCAAGGCCAAAGCCCAGGGAAAAAATGTCGATGAAACGTTTCGCTCCACTGGTGTCGATGAGTATCTTGAAGCATTGATCAAGGAAGGCATTTTCCCGAAAGATGACGCCATGTCGAAACAGATCGATAAGATACAATCTGTGGCGGATGCCTGCGCCCTGGCCATGACAGCGGAGAAGAATGCCATCCTTCTGTATTCCGAACTCGCCAAGGCATCCATCGGCAAAGAACAGAAAAAAATGTTCAACCAACTGGTCAAGGAAGAAAAAAGCCATATCGCCATGGTCAGTGCCGTTAGGGCAGACTACGATCCGGCCTATGCCGCCATGAAGTTCGGCAGGTTTTTTTAGTCTTTTCTCATAATTAAGGGTAAGAAGAACGCCACCCAAATGATAAGATTTATTCATCTATTAGGTGGAATACGTTCGTACAGAACGTTCACGACTCTATATTGATGTCGTCTATATTTTGCATTGTTCCTGCTGATTTCAGAGGGATTAAAGGTTTTATTTCAGCGAATCCGACAATTCGGCAAGACTTTTTATCTCAACTTCCGGCTTACCCGGAAGCCGTTCTACGCTCTGACTAAAACGATTCACCCAAGCCACTTTAAATCCAAAGGTCGATGCACCCGAGGCATCCCATGCGTTGGAGGACAGGAATACAATTTCTTCGGTTTTGACATTCAAGCCATCAGCGGCAATTTGGTATACACGCGGATCGGGTTTGAATACGCCCACTTCTTCAACGGAAAAGTTTTTTTCTAACAATTCCGATATTCCGGAATTTTTCACTGCTGCCTCAAGCATCGCCGGTGTGCCATTGGACAAAATGGCCAGCCTAAAACCACGGTCTTTCAACGTTGACAGCGCCATGGGCACTTCAGGATAACAATCCAGATTCAGATACGCCGCCATGAGATTCTTACGAAGGACATTATCGTCAATTTGATACATGTCGAATGCGTAATCCAGTGCATCCTGGGTGACTTGCCAGAAATCGGCATGTTGCCTCATCAGACTGCGCAACCATGTGTACTCCAGTTGTTTGGTGCGCCATAACAACGAAACCTGATCCGCATTTTCTCCTAAGTCTTGCCGGTATTTCTCCACTGCGGAATGCACATCGAAAAGCGTTCCGTAAGCATCAAACACACATGCCTTTATCCCGCCAATTGTGTCTTTTGCAGGCATAATCCTCCTTTCAGATCGCAGCTCATCGCAAGATGGTCTTCAGCAACCATTGTACTTTAAATTTATGAAATAAATACAAAAATAAATCGTGCATCTGAAGGTCAATTATCATTTTGTTATGTTTTAATAGCAGGATATTCAACACCGATAACTTCACAATTAAATAGAATAAAAGGCAGAGCCATGATGGCCCCACCCCTTGGCTATGGTTGCATTTTACCACAGAGAAAATTTCAGTTGATTAGCCGGGCAACGCTTTTACCATCTCGTTCACTTGTCCTTCGGTAGCGATAGGATGTACCGTGAAGATACAGTATGGCATAAATTGCTGGAGAGTGTTCATCACCTCTAATTCCGTTCCTTCATTTATCGAATACCCTTTTGTCTCACCGACAAATGCTCCCCAATCTTTTACTATTCCTTTTTCGATATCTTGTCTAACCACAGCCATTAATAGGCTCCATGCATCTTTTCGTTCTTTTGGATCAACAGGTATTTTTGTTTGATCGACTTCCCAAAGCACCAAATATTTTCCCATGATATTACCTCCAATCTGAATGTGATTAAGATCGATGAAAATAAATATTCTATTCATGGTATACTTTCTTCTGTCTTGGGGAAAAGGGGGATGTCTGACTGAGTGTTTGAGTTTAATGCTCCTAATAGAACAAGAATGTTGTATCAGGAGCTATAAATGCAGATTTTAAGGGGTAGCTCCATGGAATGAACTCCCGAATTAAAGTGAGAAATAAATACTAAGATCAGTAGAATTAGATGTACATAGTAGTGGAAAATAATTTGAGATGGAGTTGAACTTCGGAACTGATTTCCTTATAAATTTTATATGACAAAAAATGCCTTTGTGTCAATAAGTTTATGTGAAAAAAGGGCGTTCGTGCGGAACGTTCACAACACTATATTGATGCCATCTGCATCATGCTTTTTCCCTGCTGATATCATTCGTGTCACACAAGAGGTCGTAATGCCGGGATATCTTGTAATTTTATTAGGGGTATCTGATCCGACAATCTTACCATAACCTGTAAGTCTATAATTGGACGTCTCACACCAAAACAGAGATGGAGTTCAGGTGGAGGTTTTGAAACCATTTCCGGTTATTTAACAACCGGGCCGCCCTTGACGCCGATCCTTTTGATTCTGTTGACCATGTCCTTGAAACTGATCCGGTTGTCCGGATTTTGATTGACAATATTGACCCCTGAAAAGGCGCCTCTTTTTACGAGGTACTCTGTGCCGCCTTCCTTGATAGTGCCGTTGACCTTGAACACGTCGTTTTCAAGGGAGGCCCTGATCCCGATCTTTTCATAGGGAAATGTTTTGAAAAAAGAGGCAAAGGCGCCCGCCAATCCCATAAAAGGACTCTGCCCGCCGCCGATTTGCGCGATGTTTTCTACGGCCTTGATGCTGATTTTTTGGGGGATTCCTTTTTTTCGAATTGTTTCCAGCAACAGGTTGAACCGCTGGGGCTGGCCGTAGGCCATCTCGACATTGCGAAGATCACCCTCCAACACCCCTTCTATCTTTCCGAATGCCGTATCCGTCGTTATTTCAGACAATAAAAGGTCTTTCCATTTTGCATTGAACTTAAAGACCGGCGCGGGCGTAAAAATCCCCGAAGCGCCCAGATCGGAAAAAACGATGCTGCCGCCAAATGCCTTTGCCGTAAGCACTCCCCGGCTGGTAATGGTGTGATTTTCGTATCGGACAGGGTCCAGGATGCCGGTTAAGGACCCCTTTGAAGGATGTGTCCAGATCTTGGATAAAAAGGGCTCGAGCTTTATGTTGCCAAATGCCAGGCGTGTTTGGACGGAAAGATCCGGACCGAACAGATCTTTGACATGCACGGCTCCCAGATTAAGATCTCCGCCGGGCACCTTGATATGGGCCGGAGTTGCCACGGACATGCGGTTCGGACCGATATCCAGAGAAAGATTCAGCGGCTGTTTTGGCAAAAGGGGAACCGTCACGGATTGAACCTTTAATCCGCCTTGAAGCGTCTTGACAGGGGCTTTTGTCGATGAGGTCCGGTACCAGACCGGCAGATCGAGGTGAATTCCTTTTAAATCGATCCCCTTTTCGGGTAAGGAAAGGCGCCCTTCAAGCCACCCCATGCGTCCCGTGACTTCCCGTGCATCCTTAGTTTCTTTTAATCTGAATGTTGCAGAGACGGTTCCGCCTGTTTCAAGGGTTGCCAGAAAAGGTTTTTCCGCCTTGTAAGGCTCCTGAAGGAAATAATGAAATATCGGTTTCACGGGTGTCTGCGGCAAGGTCACCGTGAAATCGGCTTTGGTTTTCGCCGGCGACTGATGAAAGAGTCCCCGTATTTCAAGCGCCAGGATGCCCGTTAGGTCGAATCGAAGTTTGGAAATTTCCAACAGTTTTTTTTGGATACCGTAGCCGCATTTCAATGAGGTAACAACGGGGTTTTTTTTCAGGTTCAGATAATAACGACCATAAAGGGCTTCGCCGGCCTTGGCGTCCGTATCCACGGAAAACCTCATGATGGAAAGGTTTAAATCCGCACCGCCTTTGATTGCCGATCTTATGGAGATGTTTTCTCCGATAATACTTCCGTCTTTATTTTGAAAAGCAAAATCATCAAAAGAAAGCGTTGCATTCATTTGCCAGGGTCCGGTCAAAGGCTTCTCGACATCGATCCGGATGGCATCACGAGCCTTAAAACTCCAATTCAAAGGAAGGAGGTGAAAAGCGTTCGCTGCACGAAAAAGCCCGGTATTATTCCCTTGAATTGACAGGCTGAGAAGGCGTTTACGGAGACGGACGGAAAGTAGAACATTTTTCAAACCCATTGCCTCGAATCGGACTTTCGGCAGTTCAAACGAACTTTTTTCCAAGTCCATGCGGCCGTCCGGAATATGAACGCGGATATCCTTGACTAAAATGTTCCGGGTGCCGGCAATAATCTCTGCTTTGGGAATTTGCGCGGTCATATCCCTGATCTCGATTACGGGATATTGGCTCGAAATCCTATGTGCGTTGATAGCGATATCGAGTGGCGAAAGCGGCTGACCGGTCTTTTCCGTCAGAGACAGACCCCTGGCATGAAGTTTTGGGTCAACAAGAGAGATCTTTTGTTGGTTCATGTCATACTCCAGCGCGGTCTCAATCGAAAATAATTCAACGGCAGTTGCATAAACCGTCTGTGATCCCGTCTTTTTCAACCCAGGAGCTAACGAAATGCCCTGGCATTGGACTTTAAGATCTTCAAATTTAAATGTTTTTTGAGTATGGCTATATGTAAACTTCGATGACACGTCCGCCGTTTGAAGCGCCAGTTGCGGATCTTGAAGTCTCATGTTTTGAGATTGAAGTGTGCCGCTGAACTTGAGATCTTTGATGTCAAAGGTTTTGTCGAATAAGATGTTCACCTTCGGCGCGGTAAAATTCATATGACGGCTGTAATTGTCGTCGTTAAGCGCAAAGGACAAAGACAGCGGTTGGTCGGCATTAACTTCGGCATGGATGCGACGAGCCCGGATTGATTGACCGTGCACAACGGCAGAGATGCTTCCGTCAAGAAGCTCCCCTGACTGAAACCGGATATTTCGAAAAAAAAAGAAGCCGATAAGATCCCGAACCGTTCCGGCCGGGAAAGAAGGCGCTCTTTTCGCCGGCAAGATGCCGGGGAATTTGAACCCGTCAGGCAAAAGATCAAGATACAGACCGGATATTTGTATATTCTCCAGAACAAGGGACCGGTGACCCCACGGTCCCTGAACCTCCATATCCACTTTGATGAAAGGGATCTTCATGGATAAGGCTTGTCCGGCTTTTGAAGGCTTGAAGGAAATGCCTTTGGCCTCCATGATCATGGGCTTTAGAGAATAGGAAAGTTTTTCTATGGTACAGGATGTACCCGTGGATGCAGAGAGCGATCTCTCGAATATCGGTTTGACGAGGTCCGGATGATAGTAGAGATAAAGACCGGTGCCTGAAACCAGAATCACAACAATGCACAGGACGATACTTAAAACAAGGAAAATTTTTTTAATCAGCGCCATCGTCGTCCATAGAATCCAGAACACCCTGGACCAAGCGAAAAATTGAATTCGGTATTATCCCTTGTTTTTCTTGTGAATCATATAAAAACTTGATATGAAAATCAAAACAGGTGATAACATGCCGAATAACGGTTCATCCCACATGCCTGAAAGCCCTTCTTCGTCCATCCATACGAGCATGATAGCGCCGGGTGTCCTTGGAGTCAAGATTATCGGCCGGCTCGATTCGATGAGCACGGGCAGTATCTGGCGTAAGACAAACCTGGAGCTTGACAAAACATCGCCCAAGCAGGTGATTGTCGATGCTTCTGAAATTGAATACTGTGACGGTTCGGGCATCGGTTATTTGTTTGAATTGCGACAGCGCCTGGAAAAAGCCGGCGGTGAATTAACGATTCGCGGACTCCATGAAGAGTTTCAACAACTGCTGGATATTTTTAAACCTTCGGAGTTCGAAGAAACATCGGAAATCGAGCCTGATTCCGTCGGCTTTTTTGAAAAGATCGGACGGTCCACCTGCAAAATCTGTGAAGAAGCCCGTGAGCTCGTCGAATTTGTGGGAGAAACCGGTATGGCGATGATCAAGGCCTTGCTCAACCCAAAGCAGGTGCGCTGGAAAGATGCCTTTTTAGTGGCGGAAACCGCGGGCGTAAATGCGCTGCCCGTTATTACCCTCATCGGTTTTCTGATGGGTCTGATCATGGCATTCCAGGCGGCTATTCCCATGCGCCAGTTTGGTGCGGTAATTTATGTGGCCAACCTCGTCGGGCTCTCCATGGTCCGAGAACTCGGGCCGCTCATGACCGCCATTGTTCTGGCCGGGCGGTCCGGCTCTGCCTTTGCCGCAGAGCTCGGCACCATGAAAGTCAATGAGGAAATTGACGCGCTGATCACCATGGGACTCGATCCCGTAAGATTTTTGGTGGTGACCCGGCTCCTTGCCGCGGTGATCATGACGCCGCTTCTGACCCTGTTTGCAGATCTTATTGGCGTTTTGGGAGGATCCATTGTCTTGCTTTCTTTGGGCTATTCTTTAGCCACCTATTTTAAACAGATTTTCTCCACGGTCACTTATGTTGACTTGTTGGGGGGTCTTTTCAAATCGATTGTTTTCGGTCTCTTGGTCGCGGGTATCGGGTGTTTACGGGGGTTGCAGACGGAGATCGGTGCCAGTGCCGTCGGGGAATCCACCACCCGGGCGGTTGTCGGTGGAATTGTGCTGATTGTTGCCGTGGACGGCATTTTTTCGGTGGTATACTATTATTTGGGCATTTGAATGCTGATGGATCCGGTCCAAGATACGATTATCGGGGTTGAAAAAATTTCGGCGGGCTACAAAAATACCATTGTATTGCAAGATGTTAGTTTTGAGGTCAAACGCGGTGAAATTTTTATCATTCTGGGGGAATCCGGCAGCGGGAAAAGCACCCTGTTGAAGCTGATGATCGGTCTTAACAAACCACTTTCCGGCAGCATCTTCATCGAGGGACAGGACATCGTATCCGCCGAGGGCGATGAACGCCTGGCGATTCTTAGAAAATTCGGAGTCATGTATCAAAGAGGCGCTCTCTTCGGCTCCATGACACTGCTCGAAAACGTCCGGCTTTCGCTGGAGGAGTTTACCGATCTTCCGCCTGAGGCCATGGATCTCATTGCCCGGATGAAGTTGAGCCTGGTGGGGCTGAAAGAATTTGGCGGTCTTTTGCCGGCTGAACTCAGCGGCGGAATGCAAAAGCGTGCCGCTATTGCAAGAGCAATGGCCCTGGATCCTCGAATCCTTTTTCTGGATGAACTCTCGGCAGGGTTGGATCCCGTCACTTCAGCGGAAATGGATCACCTGGTCCTCAGTCTTGCCCACAACCTCGGCATTACCTTTGTCATCGTGACCCATGAGCTTTCGAGCATATACGCGATTGCCGACCGGGTTATCATGTTGGATAAAGAACTCAAAGGTATTCTGGCCATAGGCTCTCCCCGGAATCTGAGAGACCACAGCGAAAATGCGTATGTACGACGCTTTTTTAACCGGCAGGGGATGTCCGACGCAACTTCGGAAAAGTTTTCGTGATACATTTCCAAGACATTGTGATCGTTTAATTACTGAACTCTTGATCGAGAAAAAACATGAGTGCTCAAGCCAATTATTTTAAAATCGGATTGTTTGTCGTCATTGCATCGGTCATCGGCGTTGTTTCGATCCTTGTATTGGGAGCCGGATCGTTTTTTCAAAAAAAGGTTCTTATCGAGACTTACTTTGTAGAGTCGGTGCAAGGCCTGGAAGTCGGCGCGCCCCTAAAATTTCGCGGTGTTCCCGTCGGTAAGACCACGGAAATTACGCTGGTGGGAAAGGCGTACAATACCGATCGCCAATATGTCCTGATTCGGGCCGCCTTGTTTCCGGATATGTTCAGGATTACCTGCCCACCGCCAAGCGGATCCAATCTGAATAAACAGGTCGAAAAAGGGTTACGGATCCAGCTGAGTTTCCAAGGGTTAACCGGTGCGGCACATCTCGAGATGGACTACATGAACCCGACACGGTATCCGCCTTTGAAAATCGACTGGAAACCCGAGTATTGTTATATTCCTTCCGCTTCCAGCACCATCCAGCGCCTCAGCGTCGCTGTTGATAAAATTTTGAAGAATTTTGGAAGCTTGGATTTCAAAACCATTGCCACGAACCTCAACACTTCTCTTACGGATTTAAGCCGGACTTTGTCCCAGGCGAACCTGGGAAAGGTCAGCGGACAGGCCCAGACCCTGCTTTCGGAACTCAGAGAAACGAACCGGCAGGTTGCCGATCTTCTGAAAAATCCGAAAATAAAGTCCCTTCTCCCCGACGCAGCAGCAACCATGGCTGCCGCACGTCGAATCCTGGAAGGTACGGAGAAGCCCATGTCGAAATTGCTCGACGCTTTTAAAAAAGTTTCGGCCAGCCTGGAAACACTTTCAACCCAAATGAATTTCATAACCCATGATACCACGGACAGCGCTGCTCACTTGAAAAGAATTTTACGCCGAGTGGACAACCTTATTTCCGATCAGCAACCGGATATCGAGGCGGCAATTGAAAATATACGCCGTATTTCCGATAACTTGCGGTCAATCACGGAGAATGCAAGGAAATACCCTTCCCAGGTGCTGTTCGGAGAGCCTCCGCCGCATTCGAAAACCGGAGAAAAAAAATGAAGAAAAAAACGCTTCTGTTTTTTTTTATCGGGCATTTTTACCTGCTTTTTCTATTGACGGGATGCTTCAACATTAGCAAAAGTTACCCTGTAAAACATTACTTTGTTCTGAGCGCGTCAAGGAGCGAGAAGGTTTCTTCGCCGACGTCAAATGCGGTTCTCAGAATTCAAAGATTTCGCGTCTCCCCTCAATTTGACGGCCAAGAATTTGTATACAAAAATGGCAATCTCAGTTATAAATCGGATTTTTATAACGAATTTTTCATTCCGCCGGGTTTGATGATGGCTGATGAAGTCGGAAAATGGCTGTCCGGGTCCGGCCTGTTTAAATATGTTATGGGCTTTTCAAGCCCGGTTGAACCGACCTTTGAATTGTCAGGCGTGGTCAGCGCCCTTTATGGAGATTACAGCGATATTGAGGCGCCTAAAGCTGTGCTGGAAATACAGTTTTTCCTCGTTCGAAATGTATCTTCCCGGCCGGTTATCGTTTTTGGAAAGACGTATCGCGAAGAAACGCCTATTAAAGGAAATTCTCCGGATGCTTTGGTTGCCGGATGGAATCTGGCCCTTGAACACATCCTGATTCGATTCGAAACTAACTTAAAAGACCTTGATTTAAATGAAGGAAAAACATCATGAATGAACCAACATCACCTCAAAACAACTCGGGCAGGATCCCGCTGATCCGGGGCAGATTCCTAGTTGTTTGCGGTATTATCGCCATGTTGTCCTTAGGGGGACCATCGAAATCCTTTTCCGCAATAAATCGGGCGACACCACCCGGATCTTTTTCACATCTGGTCAAAATCGCCAATCCGTCGGTGGTCAATATCAGCGCCGTCAAAATCATCAAGGAGCAACGGGAAGCGCCGACGCCCTTCGGTCCCAACGATCCCATGAAAGATTTCTTTGAACGTTACTTCGGCGGTCAAATACCCAAAAAGTATAAACAGAAGAGTCTCGGCACCGGTTTCATCATCGACCAAAAAGGCTTTATTTTGACCAACTACCATGTGATTGAACAGACCGACGAGATCAGAGTCCGTACGGCGGACAATAAAGAATATGCCGCCAAAATCGTCGGCGGCGATCCTATGACCGATTTGGCGCTGATTCGTATTAAATCGGACAAGCCTTTTATCCCGCTTGTTCTAGGCGATTCGAACCAACTGGAGGTCGGCGACTGGGTGGTTGCCATCGGCAATCCGTTCGGTCTTGGAAATACGGTGACGGCTGGAATCGTCAGCGCCAAATACCGGCAGATCGGCGCCGGCGCATATGATAATTTTATTCAAACCGATACCCCTATCAATCCGGGGAACAGCGGAGGCCCCCTGTTGAATACCGCCGGTGAGGTTATCGGTATCACCACGGCTATTTTTTCCCAAAGCGGCGGCAGTGTCGGCATCGGGTTCGCCATCCCCATCAATATGGTCAAAGACCTTCTGCCCCAGCTTAAAAAAGGGAAAGTGATCCGGGGATGGATCGGTGTCAGCCTTCAGAAAGTAACGCCTGAGCTCAAAGACAAATTCGACCTGCCGGATGAAAAAGGCGCCCTGGTTTCGGATGTTGTTCCAAAAGGTCCGGCCGATGAATCCGGTATCAAACGCGGGGACGTGATTGTCGCCTTTGACGGCAAACCCATCCGGGAAAGCAGAGAACTGCCGTATATTGTCGCCTCAACACCTGTGGGCAAGACGGTTTCTGTTGAGGTTATTCGCAACTCGGAGAAAAAGAATCTTCAGCTCAAGGTCAGTGAATTGAAAGCGTCGGAAGAAGATCTTCAACAAATGCCCGAAGGCGAATCCGGTTTAGGACTGACCCTTCAGGAGGTTACACCTGAACTTGCACAGCAATATGACTTGGCAAAAACCAGCGGTCTTGTTATTGTCAATGTTGAAAACAATTCTCCGGCAGCCGATGCCGATCTGAGAACCGGAGATATCATTCTCGAGGTCGACCGTATGCCGGTTAAAAGCATTGCGGCATTCAACCGCAAAATAAGTCAACATAAAAGGGGGGACACGATCCTCTTTTTGATCAATCGCGACGGATCGACCCTCTTCCTGACACTTACGATATCCGAATAAGCTGATTGAACAACAATTGTTTTGACATCCGGGTTTGTTTCCCTTCGGCTGGACAAATTAGGAATGCCAATCTTGTGGTGATGAATTTAAAAAGAGGAGGTCTGTACGATGAAAACATTTGGTGTCGTTTTTTTTATTTTTCTATTTTTGTTTGTTACTGCTGCGTTTTCTGCCGATAAGCAGGGGGAAGAAATTTTTAAATCAAAAGGCTGCATTTTTTGTCACAAGCAAAAAAGCACCTCTGGCACGATTCCTTCCCTTCCTGAATTGGCCAAGGCTTATAACGGGGAAAAAGAGCAACTTATCCGATATTTTAAGGGGGAAGCCCATCCGATTGTCAAGCCGGAAAGAGCCGTCACCATGAAAAGGCAAATAGAAAAGACAAAGGCCATGTCCGATGCCGAACGGGCGGATTTGGCTGAATTTATATTGAGCCATTGATATAAAATCTATGAAGGAAATTGCCCCTCCAGGCGTCCTTGTCATGAGGCATATCCCTGCCGACCCTGAGCCCCTCGTTGCGGGGTACATAAAGGACATCATTAGGCAAAAATGTATCACTCTAATCGAGTCAAAACTCAATTAGACGTTATTCGTTATCGGTTAATAGTTATTGGTTTTTTTAAATTTAAAACAAGAACGTATTTCTCACCACTGATTTAAATATATAAAAATACGGTATTGCTTTTCGAATAACAAATAACTTCAATTGAATGCTTTTTGCTCAATTGAGCCACACCCAAAAGGAGTTCAAAATGTGCATTATCACCATCTCAAGAGGATCCTACAGCCACGGCAGAGAAGTTGCGGAAAAAGTGGCAAAAGAACTGGATTACCAATGCGTATCGCGGGAGATTCTCCTTGAAGCTTCCGAACAATTTCATATCCCGGAAATTAAGCTGGCTCGAGCGATTCACGATCCTTTCTCCGTGTTCAATCGATTCACTTACGGGAAGGAAAAGTACATTGCTTACCTCCATGCCGCTCTCTTGAAGTGCGTACAGAAGGACAATGTTGTCTATCACGGCCTGGCCGGTCATTTTTTCCTTCAAGATATTCCTCATGTTCTCAAAATTCGTGTCATTGCAGACCTGGAAGACCGGGTGAAAGAAGAAATGAAGCGTGAGGGAATTTCCGCCGAAGAAGCACAATATATCCTGAAAAAAGATGATGATGAGCGTCGCAAATGGGGTCTTCAGTTATACGGTTATGATACGCTAGATTCCAGTCTTTACGACCTGGTTGTTCATATCAAAAGAAAAAAAGTGGAAGACGCAGTGGATCTTATATTATATGCCGCAAGAATGCCCTGCTTTCAGACAACGCCCGAATCGCAGAAGATTATCGATGATTTGACGCTGGCCGCCGAGGTAAAAGCCGCTCTGGTTAACGAATTCCCCACCTCAGAGGTTAACGCCAAAGACGGCAATGTCCATGTTACAATAGAGGTCCGATTGAGCAATCAGGCAAAAACAACAGATACGATAAAAGCCATCGCAGGGGGGATAGATGGTGTTAAAGCGGTTGACGTATACGCATCTCCTTTGATCGGCGTCGATTAGATGGTCCATGCCGCTCTGCGACCCGAAGGCTCGTAAATACGTTTTTACTGATGAAACATCCCGACCCCTCAACAAGTTAGGGATTTCGCTCCAATTGGAATGATGGAACAAAGGAACCGCGGGCGGGGGGCGGCGTTCTTGAGCGCTTTGGGGTAAGAGCCGTTGCTCTTTATAATTGATTATGATAGAAAATAAAACCATATGTTTTGAGACCTTTGAAAAATGCCCTTTTTTGCCTGCCCGGTTAAGTCTGTATTTGCGGGAAGCTATTAAACCGCGGGTCAAGGAGAATCGATCATGAAAAAAAAACCGACAATTTTCGCCATATTGTTATTTACCTTGATGTTTGCCGGCTGTGCCACCAGTTATCAAATAAAGCCCTTACCTCTCAAACCGCCCTCGGCTTTTCCGAACATGGTAAACGTCGCCGGCAGCCAGATAGCCGCCAGGGCATTTGCTGATCCCAACGAGGCCAAGGAAACCTTTGGATTCGATATATTGGGTGCAGGTATGCTGCCGGTCGAAGTCGTGTTCGACAATCTAGGAACCCATCCTATTGAAATCGTCGCTAATCAGACATTTTTAGAAGATGCAAAAGGAAATCTGTGGCCAATCTTAAGCAACAAAATCGCTTATGAGAGGGCCACCAAGTACGCCGAAACCAAGAAAATTTTTAAAGAAGGAGCATATTCCGGCTTTTTAGGTGCTGCAGCGGGCACTATTATCGGCGGGGCCATCGGGATTGTATCCGGTTCGAATGTCGGAGAGGCCGCCGGCAAAGGCGCGGCCCTGGGCGCAGCCGCAGGCGCCACCCTCGGCGGTGCCAAAGCATATGCCTCTAATGACGCCCACCGGGAGATCATCGCCGATTTGCGTGCAAAATCTCTCGAAAACAAACCCGTTGAACCCAAAGATCTGGCGTACGGTTTTCTCTTTTTTCCGGGAGAAGCCAAAACAGCGAAAAATCTGCGCCTCCAGATCCGGGAAACCGATACCGGCAAGGTGCATGTATTGAATTTTAACTTTTAAATGTTTCTTTACCTATCAGAATTCAGGCAATTTCATAAGGTGTAATTACCCCTGCTTTAGAAACGCACACGAATTCACAATGGATAGGACAGCGTTTATTGTTCCTTTATTTCTTTTGATTCCGCCGCCGGATCCAGCTCCTTGACAATTTTTACAGCTTCTTCAACCTTGGCCTTTGCTTTCGCCGCTTTGCGAAAGGCTTTATCAACCTCTTTCTCAGCATTATCCGCCGCTGTTTTCAATTCGTTCCTCAGGTCTTCTCCGGTATGCTGAGTATTGTTTTTCAATTCCAGTAGTTTTTCTCGGGCCGTTCCTGAAGTCTCTCGAATTTTGGCTACCTCCTTTTCGGCCTCGACAGCCTTTTTTTCGGCATCCGCAAGTGCATCCATCGCAACTGCCATATCGCCGGCTGTTCCTTCCTCAGGTTCGGCATCCAGTGCAATGTCCTCGGCTGCCAAAACAAAGGCTGTGACCGGGAGCCGAGACACGATTTCCTCAATTGGTGCATTAATCGAACAAGATATTTGATCACCCCGAAGGCGAAACGGCAAAAAAACCACAGCAGCGTCCGCTGAATATTCCGAAAGTTTGTCTATATCAGCATCTGTGACAATTATCGGTTCAGCCTTGATTCGCGCTTCTTCAAGATTGTTTTTCAAACCCGTTAAATTTTCCGGCGTATCCGCGTTATAACCGGTAGCCAGCACACGGATATTGGCCGCGTTCCAGGGTTCGCTGCGGGTTATCAAATAACCGAGCAGCAGCATCAAACGACTGGTGGCATCATTTAACCACCACACATCAATCCGCCGATCCTCACCGGAAATCTTCTCGAGCGTGTTCCATTTATCTTCATCGGCATCCAGAACCACAATATTTCGCCCCAAACGATACGCCGCTCTCAAATTTCGTCCAAGGTTGATTTCTCTTTGGTCATCCTTGCTTTCCGATTCAGGGTCCAGCCAGTTCAGCAGGATGGTATTGGCTTTCAGGGGTCCGACACCGGTGGACTGGATCAGGGTATTTAAGGCAATATCAAGATCCGGAGCAAAAACCACAAGCGGAAACGCCGCAAAACCATGGGCGGCAATATCCGACCGGAGTTCCGATTCGCTTTTCTCTTGGAGTTTGCGCATCTTGATCCCTTCTCCTACTAAAACTTTGACAACGGTTGTCAGCCCGCTTTTTCCCTCGATCCAAGAAGCAAAGCGCAACAGTCCGGGCCGCCGCTGGGCATCCTTGGAAAAAGCGAGGATCTGGGGACGCCAGTCGCGATCATGTTCCGGCTCGACATCCGCTTCCAAGAGATTTTCTCTGGCACGTTGTAAATAGTAGGATCGACGACTGTCGGCCCACCTTGACGGGCCGGCGGTCCGCTTCAGATACTGATAAATCGCAAACATAATGGAAATTGCAATGAGACTGGTTTTAAAATCAATGGCCAGCATTACCAAAAGACAGGCCAGAAATCCTAAAAGGCTGAAGCGCAGGTCAAACCATTTGAACTTCGGACGAAAGGAAGGACTAGCGGATCGAGCTTCATAATATGTCGCGTAATTGAGCAGACCATAGGAAATGAGAAAAAACATGGACACTACCCGGGCAATCACGTTGAGCTGGCCTAAACCGATGGTGCCCAAGGCGATGGCGGCGGAAAGGAGTATACCGCGCCGAGGGTTGTCGGTCAGACCGGATCCTTTGGCAAACGGCAATAAAAAAGGAAAAATTCGATCCTTGGCAAGAGACTGCAAGATCCGTGGTGATCCCAAAAAAGAAGCCATTGCCGAAGACAGCGTCGCAGCCACCACACCGGCATCAATGAGAACACTGAAACGGGCCACCCGCTTCATAGATCCATAGTCTTTCATCAGGATCTCATTGGAAAGGACCCCGGCAAATACAACGGCCACACCAAAATAGACCAGTATCGATATCCCCACAGCCATAAAAGTTCCCTGCCACAGGCTTTTCCCGGGATCCTTCAGATCTCCGGACATATTCACTCCTTGGGTAAAACCGGTCACCGCCGGGAAAAAAATAGCAAAGAGCACCCAGAAATTGGCACCTTCGGAGGGAGCCGTCCAGTTTTGAACCAAAGTTGCCATTTCCCAGCGAGGCAACCCGCCGGCGAAAAAAGAAAACAGCGCAACAACCAGAAGCGCCATGACGACGAATTGAAAACGGGTCGCCCAGTCGGCACCCATCCAGGCAAAAATGAACAAAAAAAATACGGCAAACACTGCAATAATGCTGGGAGTGGTCAATACACTTTGGGGCAGCAGTGCCGTCATCGCTTCACCAAACCCGATACAATAAAACGCAATGGAAATCGACTGAGCCAGAAAAAGAACCATACCGATAGCCCCGCCGAATTCCGGACCCAGGGTCCTTGAAATCAGGTAATAGACGCCGCCGCCTTTGACTTTGATGTTGGTGGCGACCGCTGCTATAGATATGCTGGTCAGAACCGAAATCCCATTGGCCATGGCGATAATAATCAAAGCGCGCCCGAATCCGGCGCTGCCCACAACATAGCCCAGGCGTAAAAACAGAATGATACCCAGGATGGTTAGAATGCTCGGCGTAAAAACACCGGCAAACATTCCCAGGGTACCTGTTTTGTCGCCCGAAACATCCTTTCCGCGGGGGCTATTCATGTGTTATCCTCGCCCATTCAACTCCTGAATGATATCACTCAGGCCGTATTCCTTTTTTCTTGTCGTCTTGTTCTCCCTCTTCTTTCTTCTTTCCATGGACAAGGGATATCATCTAATTTTTAGCATATAGGCCTTTTCGTGTCAAAACTTCCGAAGTGAAATGCTCGGTCCATTATATCTTGACAAAAGGGCTAATTTTTATTGTACTGATGATGTTATCCTGTTTCGATATCGTGAGACCTTTGCAAAATGCATATTTTTGTTCGAGTTCAAGGAAGGCGATAATTTTAACCACAGGAATACATTGAGTATTTCGAGGATTAAAATTTGAGCCTGACGCAGAAATCGGGCAAAAAGAGGTGTTTTGCAAAGGTCTCATCGTATCTTTTATAATCGAAGCTGACATCGCTGCTTTGCTCAATTACTAATTGAGCTGTTACCCTCATAAACTTGTTAGATATTATAAATTTAAAAGGTTAGAAACAAGTTTCTTCCCTTCACATTAAATACAAACAATTGCCTTAATACCTCTTTTTAAGACTTCGCTCGGTTGGAAAAATGAAATATAGAACAAACTCTATTTTTAACGTTTTTCTGTTTTTTACCATTATTATTTGGATCATAGCACCGGGTCAGGCTTTAGCACAGACTGCATCGAAGGGCGAAGCGCCCCAAAAAACCATTGACCGTCAAATAAATAATACCCAAGTACCTGCCACAAAAATCAAGGCAGTGGATAAAGCCGGAGAGAGAATTGGAAAGGGTATCGATAAATTTAGCCGATCGGCTTCTCTAAGAATCGGCAAGTGGATCGAAGTTGAAACTTTCGCCGGAATCACCTGGCTCAAACTGCTCTTTTGTCTATTTTTGACCTTTATAGTGGTCATTGTCGAGCGTCTGATTCGATGGCTGCTCAATTCAGCAATTCGAAACATACCGCCCGAAGAAGAGGCCGTTTCATGGCGGCAGCATTTTCTCAGCGTGCTTACCCGGCCGCTTTCGCTTTTTATCTGGTCTTATGGGATCTATAGCGCCCTTTCGCCGCTATTTGTAAACTTTACGGCGCCTGATGGAAGCAATCTGGTGCATACCGTTGCGCAAAAGGCAGCTGACGTCGGTGGGATCATCGCCCTTTTCTGGCTCATCCTCCTTTTAATCGGAATTTTGGATGTGTACCTGAAAAAATGGTCGGCCGCTACCGAAAGCACCATTGACGACATGCTGGCCCCCATTGTCGGCAAAACGCTTCGGCTTTTCATCATTGTTATCGGCGGTATAATTATTGTCCAAAATCTCACCGGACTGAAAATCGGGCCCCTGCTTGCCTCCCTTGGCATCGGCGGTCTGGCCGTGGCCTTGGCTGCCAAAGATTCCATCGCCAATTTTTTCGGAACACTCACCATTCTATTTGACAAGCCGTTTCAGGTGGGACAGCGGATCACCATTGACAAATATGACGGGACCGTTGAAAATGTCGGCTTCAGGAGTACCCGACTACGAACACTCACCGGTCACCTGGTGACCATTCCAAACGAAAAATTGGTCAACTCCTCTTTAGAAAACATCGGTGAACGACCCTATATCCGATGGCTCACCAATATCGGGATCACCTATGATACCCCTCCGGACAAAGTTGAAAAAGCCGTGCAAATCATACGGGAAATTCTGGAAAATCACGAAGGGATGAAGGAAGATTTCCCGCCACGGGTATTTTTTAACGGTTTCAACGACTGGAGCCTGAATATCATGGTGGTTGTCTGGTATCACCCGCCCAATTACTGGGATTATCAGGCATGGCTGCAAAAAACCTGTATTGAGGTTATGCGCCGGTTTGAAGCCGAAGATATCGATTTTGCCTTTCCGTCCCGAACAATTTACGTGGCCAACGACGATAAGCGCCAGCTTAAATTAAAAATGCTCAAAGGACAAGAATCCTGACCTATCTCTAATGGAAGGCATATTCCGTTATGCCGAGATTCATCAGCCTTTTGCCGCCGACAACCTCTATCAGATAAACGGCGAAAGCAACGGATAAAGAGCTATCAGGCATTTCTTCAGCAGCCCCTTATTCCCGAATTCGCTAAATCGTGCCGACCATCTCAAGATCCGCTTGCAATTTTTTGCCATTTTTTAGCTTTGCTCGACCTGCTAACGCGTGTATTTCAAACCGCATTTGATTACAGTTCCCCATCATCGCCTGATCGATTTTTCGGAATTTATTTTTTTTTCGGGTGATGAGTAGTAACCACTTGAGTTTTACAAAACTGCCTGTATAAGATTCCAGAAAAAAACTGAATCCATAGTGGAGGCGAGATCATGCACCTGAAAGCACAATCCGAACATTTTGACTTCAAAAAAATCGTTATGACGTGGAAAACCGTCTTGTTCAATCTGTTTTTGATCGTCACAGGAATCATTGTCTTTGTGATCGGGATGAACAGCATTTTGATCCCTAATAATCTTTTGGGAACCGGTGTGTCGGGTGTGGCCATCCTCATCCACTATCTGTTCCCTGCAGCGGATGTCGGCATCGTCTATTTTTTACTCAACATCCCTTTAATGCTCATAGGCTGGTTCATCATCAGCAAACGATTTATGCTGTATACTATTTTTGGCATGGCATTTTTTTCCCTGGCTGCCGCCGTCCTTAAAACACCCCCTGTTCCTCTCCAGGATCCTATTTTGGTGGCTGTATTCAGCGGTATCATATGCGGCGCCGGATCCGGAATCGTTCTTAGGTCTTTTGGATCCGCGGGCGGCGTGGATATTCTGGCAATATATGCAAATAAAAAGTTCGGACTTCGGCCCGGTTTGAGCAGTTTCTTCGTAAATGCAGTGGTGATCCTGACAGGCGCCTATTTTTTCGGACTTCAGATTGCGCTTTACAGCATGATTTATGTATTCACTAGCAGCAAAACCCTCGATGCGGTCCTTACGGGCTTTAACCAGCGATTATCGACAATGATCATTTCGGATAAGTATAAGGAAATTACAGAAGAAATATTCAGGCAGGTCAAACGGGGCGCCACTTTTTTGCAGGCAAAGGGGGCTTATACCGGCAGCCCAAAGGAAGTGATCTTTACCATCACCACACTGACGGAACTTCCCAAGCTGAAAAATGTCATTTTCAGTATTGACCCCAAAGCCTTTGTGGTGGTGAACAGCACCCTTGAAGTGATCGGAAGGCGGCATGGGACCCGAAAGGTTTATTAGAAGTGGTTTCAAAACCTCCCCTCGACCGCAATCCGCCAAAGGCGGACAAGTCTCTGCGCCTGCCCTGTGAAATGCGGAGCCTATTTCTCTGGGGTTATGCTCAAAAAATAATCCTCGGAATATCAACTTACGAAACACAATATTTATTGAAAATTATTTGATTACAAATATTCAAACTTTTGAAAATAAAAGACGGTATTAGGTATATGTCGCGTATTATTTAAGAGGATTCCTGTATCCAAATTTGGGGGCATTTCAGTATATTGGGCAAAAATGTCTTCTTGACATAATGCCTATTATCGTTCATATTAATTTTTAGAATGGATTTTGCGTATGTTGGTTGATGTGTATATCTGATCGTACTATATATTGGGATTCAGCTTGCCGCGGCACACAACCTTAATTTTTTTTCTATTTTTCACGCTTGAAAGCAAGTTCTTATCATATCATTTGATCGTGCCGGCTTCCTTATTAATTAAAGTCTTGCTTACAACGGACCCCTCGGCATAATCAATGAACTGTGCCAGGTTGAAAGCCTTGCCTTTTAATTCGCTCAATGGATTGTTCATGCGACCTCCCTCTTTTAAAACCTACTATAACGAACGCAACGCTGATGGACAATGCCCACAGGATTATGGCAGGTAATTCTGAAAAATGCTGAAGGCAAAAACCCCAACGCCTCTATTATTTGAGCACGGAATGGATAATCCCAAAATAATCCCTTTGCGGTTGCGTCGGCAAATGCGGCTGGCCGCAGGCTTTCTGTTTGCGCCCTGGCTGTTGTCTCTTTACCTTTGCTGGCCTGAAATTCCATCGCAACCGACCGTTATCCTGGGACTTTTGCCCGGGCTGGCCGTGGCGGTCCATATTCAAGGACATTTGGTTCGTCATTTAGGGTCCAACCACCGCCGGGGCGAAGATGGCCATCTTTTCACTACGCTGGGGGCGGCCAACTGGATCACCCTGATGCGTGCAGGCGCCATCGTCGGGCTTGCCGGCATTTTGCCGTGGACGCTCAGCCGAGGTCCCTCGCTGCCCAACAGCCTGTCCTGGGCGGCGGGGATTGTCTACCTGGGACTCTCGCTGGCCGACCTAATTGATGGTCTGGTGGCAAGGAAACAGGAACGGGAGACCGAACTCGGCCGACGACTGGACATCGAATCCGATGCCGCGGGACTGCTGGTGGCCTCGCTGGTGGCCGTAACTCTCGATAGATTGCCGGCCGTCTATCTCCTGGTGGGTCTGGCCTACTATCCGTTTGTACTGGGAATCTGGTTGCGGCAAAAACGGGCCCTTCCCGTGATCGCTTTGCGGCCACGGCCCTATGCACGGATCATCGCCGGCTTTCAGATGGGACTGGTGGGGTTGGCGCTCCTGCCGATCTTCAATCCGGTCTTCACCTATGCTGCGGCCAGTATTTTCATGGCCCCGCTGTTGATCGGTTTCTTAAGAGACTGGTTGATGGTGTCCTGCCGCATGCAGACAGATGTGCATCAGAAATCCACACTCGACCTATGGGTAACATCCCTGTTGATCAAGTTTCTGCCGATGGTGCTGCGCCTGGTGATTCTTTCGGGAGGAATCGCCGCCCTGGTCGGCTATGGCGTTTACCGGGCCCACCCGGTCTGGCAGTTGGCCCACGGCGTTTGCAGCCTGTTGGTCGGT
Source organism: uncultured delta proteobacterium (assembly GCA_963778575.1). Taxonomy (GTDB): domain Bacteria; phylum Desulfobacterota; class Desulfobacteria; order Desulfobacterales; family UBA11574; genus UBA11574. Next base: position 437,351 of record CAVZUV010000017.1, read on the forward strand.
TTCGGTATCATGGGTCGCAGCGCGGCCCTCTTGCTGACCCTGATGTTCGGCAGCAATTCTTCCCCATTCGGCGTATCCCTAATCTGCATGGTGATCTTCGGCACCGCCGCCACGTTGATGTTGACCGGAACCGGTGCCATGTCCCTCTGGGCCCCGGAAGAGACGGTCCTTTATCGTTACGGCAAACATGGATCAATAACATCTGACGAGGCCCCATGACCACACCGTTCATGTCATCGCCGCAGGATCCCCTCAAAGCTACAGCCATCCGGCGGGCGTTCCAGAAGCGCTGGCGCTGGCTGCTCGGACTGCTCGGCCTGGCGCTGGCCTGGCATGCCCTGAAGGGCGTGACTTGGGCCGCGGCATGGGATCTGTTAGCGAGACTCGGCCCCTTGGCAATCCTGATTCTTCTGATCGTCAATCTGCTCCAGCTCCCCCTGATGACCACGCGCTGGTGGCTGCTTCTAAGGACGCTGGGCTGGCCGGTGAATTTGCTCACCGCCTGTGCCTATCGCGCCGCCGCCAACGCCGCGAGCTATCTTACCCCCGGCCCGCATTTCGGGGGAGAGCCTTTATCTGTCTACTGCCTCCACCATCGGCAGGGTATCCCCCTGTCACGCGCAACGACCTCGGTGGCGGTGGACCGATTGCTGGAGCTTTTGGCCAGCATGGTCGTCCTGTCCTTTTGCCTGATTTATGCGGCTTCTGCCGAATCCGGCCTCTTTGGCGGGAATCAGGGAATGATCCTGATCACTGCCGTGCTGGCGGCGTTCAGCACTTTCCTGGCCGCGCTTTTCACCGGCAAACGACCTCTATCACGATTATTTTCTCCGTTCAAAAAGTTTGACGGAGACTATTTGCCTTGGTTATCCTGCAGCCTTGGGTCCTTGAAGGCGATCATTGTTCAAGGGGAAGCCATGGCAGAATCCCTCTTTCGGGAGCACCGTCGCCAATTCCTGCTGGCCAATTTTCTTTCCCTGGTTCACTGGGTCGGCGTCTTTGCCGAATTTTGGGTGATGTCCGTGCTTCTGGGCCTGCCGTTGTCATTTTGGCAATTGACCGCAGTGGTTGCGGTGGCACGGCTGGCATTTTTTACGCCCTTACCGGCGGGTATCGGTGTATTAGAAACGGCCCTGCCCTGGGTGAGCGATCTCCTTGGAAAGGGCAGTGCTTTTGGACTCAGCCTGTGCCTGATCATTCGGTTCCGCGACCTTCTCTTCAGCCTGGCCGGTTGGGGGTTTGCCATACATTATTTGACTTTCCGGAGGAAGGCCAGTATCATCAATGACATACAAGGCACCCACAGAGAGTATATCCATGTCTGAGGATACGCCTCAGGGCACAATGCGCCGCCGTGAGGGCAATACTTCGGCCACCGTCGCCGGCCAGTCCGGTTGCCTACTGGAAGAATGGTTCGACCCGTTGCCGCACCTGTCCGAGGTGATCCTGGCCCGTCATCATCGGCCGCTGGTGACGGTTTCCTATGCCCAGAGTGTGGATGGCAGCATCGCCTCCCGCAATCGTGAACAGCTTCGATTGAGCAGCCATCAGTCCATGGTCTTGACCCATCGCATTCGGGCAGCCTGCGATGCCATCGTTATAGGCATTAACACACTGCTGGTGGACGATCCTCTGCTGACGGTGCGTCTCATCGAGGGGGCGAGTCCCCAGCCCATCGTTCTGGACAGCAAATTGCGCATCCCCTTGCAGGCCCGCCTGCTTGACCGCACCGACCGCCGCTGCTGGCTGGCCTGCACCGACAATCACGTTTCCGAAAGGGTCGGCGCAGTGCAAAGTCGGGGGGCCGAGGTCATTCGCTGCCGCCCCGACCGTCGCGGTATGGTGGATCTGTTCGATTTACTTCACCAGCTGGGCCGGCGCGGCATCCGGAACATCATGGTGGAAGGCGGCAGCCAGGTGATTACAAGCTTCATCGAGGCCCGCCTGGTGGACCAGATGATCATCACCATCGCCCCCCGCCTGGTGGGCGGCCTGCCGGTCTTGGATCGGCCCGCAGTGGGCAATGATTCGCTCTTGTGCTTCAATCCAATTTCCTACCAATCCTGCGGCCCCGACATCGTCATCTGGGCCCAACCCCAGTGGCAGGACCCATGATGCAGCATCGCCTGGAATTTACAGAACCGGGGCGGGTTGCCGTGAAAGTCGGGCCTGCGCCTCGGCCTGCCGCCGATGAAGTCCTGGTGCAGACGCACTGTTCGGCAATCAGCCCGGGAACGGAGATGCTGGTCTACCGGGGCCAGTGGCCGCCGGGCGTGGCCAAGGATGCCACCATCGACAGCCTTGCCGGAAATTTCGCCTATCCCCTGGTTTACGGCTATTGTGCGGTGGGCCGGGTAATGGAGACGGGGAGCGCGGTCTCCAGCGAATGGCGGAATCGCCGGGTCTTCGCCTTTCAACCCCACCAGGACCTCTTCTGTACCAGACCGGCGACGCTCCATCCCATTCCCGCCGACGTGGACGATGAAACCGCCCTTTTTCTGCCCGCCATGGAGACGGCGGTCAACCTTCTGCTGGACGGTGGTCCCATGATCGGCGAAAAGGTTGTCGTCATCGGCCAGGGCATCATCGGTCTTTTGACCACGGCGCTGCTGTCCCGTTTCCCGCTGGCCGCCCTGGCGACCCTTGACGCTTACCCGTTACGGCGCGAGGCTTCCCTAGGTCTAGGCGCCGGCGAGTGTTTCGATCCGCAGGACCCGAGCCTTTTGACGCGTTGGGGCAGGGGGCTGGGCCAGGGGGGCGAGGCGGACCTGGTGTATGAACTCTCGGGCAACCCGGCCGCCCTGAACACCGCTCTGGCGCTTGCGCGTTACAGCGCCCGGATTGTGGTCGGCTCCTGGTACGGCGCAAAAAGGGCTGATCTGGACCTGGGCGCTTTCTTCCATCGCGGCCGCGTGGCCCTGATCAGCTCCCAGGTAAGCAGTATCGCCCCCCAACTCACGGGCCGATGGCATACCAGCCGGCGAATCGATCTGGCCTGGGAAATGCTTCGCCGGGTGCGCCCTGCGGCCTGCATCACCCAGCGCTTCGCCCTGGCCGATGCGGCCTCGGCCTATACGCTCATCGACCGCAGTCCGGGTGAGACGATCCAGGTTATCTTCGATTATCGACAAGCCGAAAAGGCGTGACACCACGCAAGGAGAAAAAAACATGTACAGTCTCGGCATGCGGCGCGAATTCAGTGCCCGGCACTATCTGACGGGCGGTGACTGGGGGGCGGAGAACATCGAGCATCCCCATCGTTACCGTATGGAACTGGTCTTGGAGGCAGAGTCTCTGGATCGCCACGGCTTTCTGGTGGATATCGTCGAGGTGGCGGATCATCTGGATGCGGTGGTGGCGCATTTCCAGAACAAGACCTTGAACACTTTGGCCGTCTTTTCAGGCCTCAATCCCAGCATCGAACGACTGGCCTTGGTCCTCCATGACGCCTTCAGGGAGCGGCTGGCGCATCTTGCACTGCTTGCCATGACCATCACCATCTGGGAGGACGAGATCGCCTGGACCTCCTACCGCGCCGAACTCTGATGCGTATCGGCATTATCATTTACGGCAGCCTGGACACCCTCACCGGAGGCTACCTTTATGACCGCATGGTGGTTCAGGGTCTGGTTGGTCTGGGGCACGAGGTGGAAGTGATCAGCCTCGCCGGCGGCGCTTATCTTCGACGATTGGGGCACAATTTGTCCCCGGGGCTCTGCCATCGACTGCGGAACGGCAATTTCGATATCCTGATAGAGGACGAACTCTGTCATCCATCGCTTTTTTTGCTGAATAAACGGCTTCGTCGAAAGACCGGACCGTTCGTTGTGGCCCTGGTCCATCATCTCCGCTGCCGTGAACCGCGCCGGCGCTGGCAGAACAGGCTGCTGGCCGTGGCCGAGCGGTGCTTCCTGGCCTCGGTGGATGGCTTTATCCACAACTCCCGGACCACCCGGCGGAGCGTGGCTTCTTTGGTGAACAACAATCGGCCTCAGGTGATCGCCTATCCTGCCGGTGACCGTTTCGGGAGTCCGCTCTCTGCCGAGGCCATCGGCCGGCGAGCCCGTTGGCCCGGACCGCTGGAGCTGCTCTTCCTGGGCATCGTGGTTCCCCGAAAAGGTCTGCTGCCGCTACTCAAGGCCCTGGCAGGGATTCAACGGGACATTTGGCGCCTCTCAATCGTGGGAGGCCTGGACTTCGACCCGGCCCATGCCGCGAAAGCCCGGCAGCTCGTCGGGCAACTGGGTCTGACCGACTCGGTGTGCTTTCTCGGCCCGCTTCAGGAAGACGAACTGGTAACGACCCTCGGCAGGAGTCATCTCTTCTGCATGCCTTACGCCTACGAAGGGTTCGGCATCGCCATCCTGGAAGCCATGGCCTTCGGCCTGCCGGCTATCGGCTGCCGGGAGGGTGGGGCGGCCGAAACCATCCGTCATGGGACCAACGGCTTTTTGCTGCAGCCCGGCGACTTGGCGGGATTGGCGCCGCTGCTGATAAAATTGCATAGGAATCGAGAGGAACTGCTGCACATGGCCCTGGCCGCCCGTCAAACCTACCTGAGCGGCCCCACGTGGCAGGATAGCGTCAACGCCATCGACCGCTTCCTGCAGGAAGTGAAGGGATCTCCGGGCCGGGCAGGAACCTTCAATGCTGCCCGATCGGGAACCTGAAAAGAGAGGAATCCGCTAATGTCGGACAAGATGAAACCCAACCAAAATCATTCGGCGGCCGTGGACATCACCAGCAATGACTTTTATCCGCGCTACCTGGCCGCTAAAAAAAGCATTGACGACCGGGCCTTGAATCGCCATGTCTGGGAAACGCTGCGCCAGGCCCTGGCGCAGACTCCAGGCCGGGAACCGTTGCATATTCTCGAGATCGGCGCCGGCATCGGCACCATGTTTCAAAGGGTTATGGAGCAGGGATTGCTCAGCGGGTTGGCCACTTATGTGCTCAGCGACAGCGATCCGGGACAACTCAGCGCAGCCCGAAAATACCTCTCAAAATGGGCCCAAAGCCAAGACCGGACCTTGACCTGGAGCGGAGAAAACCATGGCCGGCTGAGGTCCGCAGGCGCCGAAGTCTCCGTTGAGCTTATTCCGGCCGGCGCCCAAGAGCTGGCCGACCCATCCGGCGCACCGGGCCCCTTTCATCTGCTCATGGCCCATGCCGTTCTCGATTTGCTGGACTTTCCCGCAATTCTGCCAGGGATTTTGCAGCGGCTTACCCAAAACGGACTGGCCTATCTCACCTGCAACTTCGATGGGGAGACCCTCTTTTTACCGGAATGGGATGGCGAAGAGAAGATTATGCAGGGCTATCATGACTCCATGGAGGCGCGGCTCTCCGGGGCAAGCCGGACGGGCCGAAGGCTGCTCAGCTTCATTCAGCGCCCGGGGTTGGAGCTTCTGGCCGCCGGAAGCTCGGATTGGGTTATCCATCCCCGCAATGCCGGTTACTCAGATGATGAGCGCTTTTTCCTGCATGCCATCATTGAAACCGTAGAGCGGGAGCTGGGCCAAAAAAACAGCCTGCCCGGCCTGGCCGCCTGGGCCCGCCTGCGACACCAGCAGGTCGAAGACGGCCAACTCTCCTTCCTGGCCCGCCACATCGATCTTTTAGCCCGTCGCCAGGGTGTCCTGTCATGAAGATCAGGATGCTCCCCTGGCAGCCGCTGCTGAAACTCTCTGTGGCCTCCCTCTTCCTCAGCGCCCTGCTGAACTTCGACTATCCGGGAAGCCACCTTTTTTCCTGGCGGCTCCTGCTGCCGTCGGCCGATGTCTGGCTGCTGCTGGTCTTATTGGCCATGGCGGCCTTTTTGGGGAAACGGACCCTTTTCTGGACCAGCCTGATGCTGTGGGTGATTTTTTTGACGCTGCGTCTGTTTCGCATCGGCGATACCGTTGTGCCCCTGTATTTCCACCGGCAATTCAATCTCTATATCGATTCCGCCTACCTCTCTGATCTCTACGACCTGCTCAAGACATCCGCCCAGGGGGGGGATTTTTTGAAGCTGTCGACAGTCTCACTGACAGTGGGCCTGGCAGCCCTTGCCGCGACCTGGTATGCCTGGCACACGGCGGCCAGGGCGTTTGCCGATCGCCGCATCCGTAACGCGTTCCTGATAGGGTCGGGCCTCTTCCTTTGCATGGCGGTGGCCTGGGGCTGGCGCGCGGACAGACCGCCGGCCATGATCCGTCTCGGTCAGGAGATCCTCTCCATTCAAGATCAGCTGGCGCAAGCGCGGACCTTCCGCGCTAGCCTGGAGAAAACCGCACGGGAGAGGGCCGCAGGCCCTGCCGCCCTCAAAGGGCTGGAGGGCGCCGATGTACTGCTGTTCGTGGTGGAATCCTACGGCCGCACGGTTTTCATCCGGCCGAGCTACCGGCCGGCCATGGAAGCCACCATGACCCGCTTCAGCCAGGTCCTGCATCAACATGGTTTCGAGGCGGTCTCCGCCTATCTGGTATCGCCCACATACGGCGGATCCTCCTGGCTGGCCCACGATACCATAGAGTCAGGGGTCCGGGTGGAAAACCACCTGGAAGACATCACGCTGCTGCATTCTTCCCTGACCCCCATGGCCGCCTATTTGCGCCGCAGCGGCTACCGAACTGTTTCCGTTATGCCCGGCTCCCGGTTCCCATTCCCGGAGGGCGCCTATTTCGACTACGAACAGGTTTATTACGCCCGTCACTTCGACTATCGTGGTCCTACTTTCGGTTGGGCGCCCATGCCTGACCAGTATGTGCTCGACTGGGTGCACCGCCGTGAATTCACCCGGCGACGGCAGCCGCTTTTCGTGCGTTACGTGCTGATCAGCTCCCACGCCGCCTTCAATATTCAGCCGCCCTTCATCCCCAACTGGGACCTCATCGGCGACGGCAGCATCTACAATATACGTCCGTCAATCAATTATCCCATCTACTGGCCGGATTTGAAAAACGCAGGGGAGGCTTACCTGCGCTCTCTAGACTACGAGTTCGAGACCCTGGGAGATTATCTGGCCCGGTATGTCACCACCGAAAGCCTGATCATCATTCTGGGAGATCACCAGCCCAATCTGCAGCTCACAGAGCCCGGGGAGCCCTGGTCGGTGCCCGTGCATGTCATCAGCAACAATCCCCTTCTACTGGAACCGTTCCGCAAGCGGGGCTACACGCCGGGCCTGATCCCAAACCAGCCACCACCCCATGCCGGCATGGAGACTTTCTTGCCGGGATTTCTGCAGGACTTCAGGTAGGGTTCACGTATCAGTGAAGCCGTGTCCAACTTTATATAATCGCCATGGATCGTTTCAACTTCTGAAAAAGATATGCGCTTCTAAATTGAATGGCTGTTAGTAATTTCAAGACTGAGAAGTGTGCTTTTTTATAGTGTTGGAAGGTTCGAACGATTAGAACCGCTTTAATAAAGCAGAAATTAAAACCGGATAAAGAGAGAAGATGGTTTTTAAATCATACAAATTTTAGGTATAGACTTTCTGGGACAACAAATTCGACCAATGGCAGCTTAATGCATTCTTTATCTGAGATTATTCTCTTATCGGTGGTTCGTTTGCGGCTGTGATCTGTAGATTATATTTCAGGAATCATAGTGATGATTTGATCCCAACGTTCACAATTTTTAGGACCACCATCATTCATAGACCGGGTAGAATTAAAAAAAACCGGTAAACCAGTAAAATTTCATACCACAACATATTGATTCCTTCCGCATTAATCCAAGCTGGACAATGTGGCCTTATCCGAGTGTGATACTCATAACATATCAAAATTATTAATGGATTTAATGCCATGGCGATAAATTGCAGGTATCACCGATTAAGCTTGACGTTGATTTTTATCATTCATTAACGATTTGCAGTTGATCCGGTTTAGTACACAATACCGACCCGCTGCCTAACCGTATCAATGGTTCCCTGCCCGATTTCTCGAGCTTTCTTAGCTCCTTTGGCAAGAATATCCCTCAGGTGGCCTGGATCCTTGAGCAGCCTTGCCCTTTCTTCCCGTGCGTCCCTGAAGAAATCCCACAGGATGCCTACCAGCTCCTTCTTGATCGTCCCGTATGCCGCTCCTCCTTCCCTGTACAGCCGCAGCACTTCCTCAACCCGGTCCAGCGGGGCAAAGTGGCGGTAAATCTGGAACAAATTGCAGGTCTCCGGATTCTTGGGTTCCTCGACCGGAGTAGAATCGGTTTTGATGCTCATGACCTTTTTCTTCAGAGTCTTTTCATCAAGGAAGATCTCGATGGTATTGTCGTAGGATTTAGACATCTTCTGGCCGTCGACTCCTGGAACGGTGGCCACTTTGTCGTTGATTTCAGGCTCGGGGATGACAAATGTTTTGCCGTATATGTTGTTAAACTTCAGAGCGATGTCCCGGGCCACTTCCACGTGCTGTTTCTGGTCTTTCCCGACAGGTATGATGTTGGATTGATACAGCAGTATGTCTGCAGCCATGAGCACGGGATAGGAAAACAAGCCGTGATTCGGAGAGATTCCTCGGGCGATCTTGTCCTTGTATGAATGGCAGCGCTCCAGCAATCCCATCGGCGTGATGCAAGTGAGTATCCACGTCAATTCGATCACTTCGGGAACATCCGATTGTACCCAGAATATGCAGCGGTTCGGGTCAAGCCCCAGAGATAGGAAGTCGGCCGCAGCGTCCAAGGTGCCTTTTGCCAGCTTCTCGCCGTCGGTAACCGAAGTCAAAGCGTGAAAATTGACGATGAATACAAAAAGCGTGGAGCGATCCATATACTCGACCATAGGTTTCATCATGCCCAGATAATTGCCGAGGTGGAGCGATCCGGAAGGCTGGATGCCTGACAGGACTCTCAACGAAGGGTCTCCTTTCTTGAATCCGGAATCATCTTTTTCAGTACCAAGGTCCGTGGGATACACTATTTCTCGATCAGGGTCAACAGTGAAAACCGAGCCGGCCGACTTGAACCGATAGCACCGGATCTGGATTCAAACTGAAGGTTTCAAAATAAAAAATTTAGACCATTATGAGAAGCGAAGTAAGCAATTGAAATAAATTGGGAACAACAAAAATCCGAATAGATCAAACCAAATGGACTTGTGTTAAATAAGCGTTTCTTTCTTTACCGGCATGTCGTGCTTTATATTAGAGTTATATTAAAGCGTTCTTTCCATTCGTGGATCGCTTCTCTTGCATCTGAAGATTTCCTTGCTGAAAAAATTTTTTTACGCCATTGATCGTCCTGTGCCATTTTGCTGATCACTTTAAGCATTTCTACATGGTTTTCTGCCGAATCAGTGGGAGAAAGCAAAAGCAAGATAATTCGAATGCTAAGTCCTGACTCGTGATCTTGGATGCCAGATCTCCCGACGCCAAGAGCAACCATGGGGTTTTGAAGGCCAGTAATCTGCGCATGAGGAATCTCTACATCCTTGCCAACAAAAGTCTTTCCTTGCTGTTCACGCTCTATAACAGACGCCCATGCGGACGCTTTACGATCTGGACTTTCACTGCAACAGGTATCCAGCAGCTGTTTTATCGCCTCCTCTTTTTCAATGGGTTCATCCCAAATGCGAACGCCGGTATTGGACAGAACATCGCTGCTTCTCAAAATCAGATCGCTTTTTTCTTCTCTTCTTCGATGTGTTTTTTCCGTCCGCCGGGTCATCTTCATAGCCGGCAACTCCTTGGGTATTGCCTTGGTATCAAGGACGACGATAGTGACATCTTTTCCTTCGGTAATGAGTCGTTCAACAATGCTGACCTCACCCTTCAGCCGCCGCCAGAAAGGCAGCTTTCTTCCCGGAGTGCCAATGACGATATGCCCGACGCGATATTCCTTGGCGAACTGCAAGAGGGTCTTCACGATATCATCGCCTTTATAGGTAAAAACGGTAGCCCCAAGCTGTTGAGCAAGCGTCAGAGTATTGGAGAGTATCCTTTGAGTGGCCGCATCGATGACTGTGGGATTTTCCCGAGATGTCTGCACGTACACGGCATACCAGTTCCGATTCAAGCGTCCGGCCAGGCGGGAAGCATAACGCAAAAGCGCCTCACTGTTCGGTCCCCGAGAACTTAAAGCGACCATGACCTGATCCGGACTGGAGGGAACATCTTCGGCAAGAGGGTCGCGCCGCCGTGAATCGATTTGAGCGGCTAACTCCCTTAAAGTAAGTTCACGCAACTGCTCGAGGTTTGTCGCCTTGAAAAAATGATCCAGGGCAATTTCGATACGCTCTGTGGTATAGACTTTTCCCTCCTTCAAACGACGGCGCAGGTCTTCGGTGGTGATATCTACGTTGACCAGTTGATCGGCCTGTAAAACAACAAGGTCTGGAATTCGTTCCCGTACTTTGACACTGGTAGCACGTTCGACGGTTTCATACAGGCTTTCCAGGTGCTGAATGTTCATGGTGGAAATGACATGGATACCCGCTGAGAGTATCTCTTCCACATCCTGATAGCGCTTGGCATTTTTGCTTCCCGGGACATTGGTATGGGCGAGTTCATCGACGAGTACCACACTTGGGCGGTGCGATAGAACGGCGTCGAGATCCATTTCTTCGATCACGATTCCGCGATAAGTGATTTTTCGGCGGGGAATCAACGGCAGTCCTGCCAATAATGCCTCGGTTTCCGCCCTCCCATGGGTTTCCACCAGACCAACGGCAATGTCGATCCCATCCTCCTTGAGGCGGTGTGCCTCGAGAAGCATCTGGTAGGTCTTGCCTACGCCGGCTGCATAGCCCAGGTAGATCTTCAACCTGCCTCGCTGCGACCGGCGAATCAGACGTAAAAAACTATCAGCGCGACTCTCGTCCATGTCATTTGCCTAATCTATCCAATGCGATATTGACCAGCAACACATTCACCACCGGTTCAGGAGTAAATGGGCCGGCTGGCCGTTTGGCGTACCTGGCAAGAATTCCCATTACGGTGTTAACGGGCAAACCTCGGGCCGAAGCAACCCTTTGCGCTTGGTATTCAGCTGCACTCAAAGTTATATGTGGATCTAGACCGCTTCCCGATGTCGTCACAAGATCGGCGGGAACCTTCTTCTCTAGGGTCCCTCCTAACTTTTTAATGATGGCCTTTGCCCGGGAACGAAGCTCAGGGTTTGTCGGAGACAAGTTGCTGCCGCCGGATGCCGAAGCGTTATATTTCACAGCCGAAGGCCTGGGCCAAAAATATTCGGGGCGCGAAAATCCCTGCGCCAGAAACCGGCTGCCGATTATTTTGCCCTGTCCATTACGGATCAGCGACCCGTTCGCCGTATATGGCGCCAATGCCTGGCCGACCCCGAGGACCACCAACGGATAAAGAAAACTGCAAATTACCATGGTGATCAGCACAATACGAATAGATACCAGGATCTGAGTGAAAATTCCAACCTTTCCGACGGGAGCGTTCATAATCCCTCCTATAAAACTCTGGTTAAACTCAAGGCCATGTCGATCAGCTTGATGCCGACGAAAGGAGCGATCACGCCGCCCAATCCGTAAACCAGAAGGTTGCGCCGCAGGATGCCGTCCGCTCCCATGGGCCGGTATTTTACTCCCTTGATGGCTATGGGAATGAGCAGCGGGATGATGACGGCATTAAAAATCAGCGCCGAGAGTATCGCACTTTGAGGTGTTGCAAGTCCCATGATATTGAGGGCCGCAAGTTGCGGAATGGCCAGCATGAACATGGCAGGAATGATGGCGAAGTACTTGGCAACATCATTGGCAATGGAAAAAGTTGTAAGGGCGCCTCGGGTCATAAGCAATTGCTTTCCGATCTCGATAACCTCGATCAGTTTAGTGGGATCACTGTCCAAATCTACCATATTTCCAGCTTCTTTGGCCGCCTGGGTTCCGGAGTTCATGGCAATGCCGATATTTGCCTGGGCAAGCGCCGGAGCGTCGTTTGTTCCATCTCCCATCATGGCAATGAGTCTTCCCTCCCGTTGTTCCTTCCGGATATATTCGAGCTTGTCCTCCGGCTTGGCCTCGGCGATATAATCATCCACACCCGCCTGCTGGGCAATGGCGGCGGCCGTGAGCGAATTATCACCCGTCACCATAACGACGCGAAGTCCCATGGCGCGGAGCCGGACGAATCGATCCTGGATGCCGGGTTTCAGTATATCGGAGAGCGCCACCACCCCGAGAGCGTCTTTCCCCTGCGCGACTGCGATGGGAGTGCTGCCCTGGCGGGCCACATTTTCCACGAGTGTCTGCAAAGTTACAGGGATTTTGCCCCCAAGTTCACGAATGTATTTTTGGATGGCATCCGATGCGCCCTTTCGGTAAGAACGATCGTCAGGCAGGTCAATGCCGCTCAATCGGGTTTCTGCGGTGAACGGGATGATTTTGCCGTCTGAGGCTTCGCGAGGCGCGTTTGCCCCGAGCGTCTCTTCTCCGAGCTTTACGATGGATTTTCCTTCAGGTGTCTGATCACCGAAGGATGACAATATAGCCGCTTCGGCGAGTTGATCTTTGGTCACACCCGGCAATGGATGGTATTCGGTTGCCTGGCGGTCGCCCATTGTAATCGTACCGGTCTTATCCAGGAGTAATGTGTCGATATCGCCGGCCAGTTCCACCGCCTTGCCGCTTTTGGCCAGCACGTTGGCTGAGAGGGCGCGATCCATTCCGGCAAGTCCGATGGCTGCTAAAAGAGCGCCGATGGTCGTTGGAATTAAGCAAACCATAAGCGCGATCAAGGTCGGAATCGGCAGTTCCACTTTGAAGAAACGGCCAATGGGCCACAGAGTCCCGGTGACTATGAGGAAAGCGAGACTAAGACCGGCCAATGTCACGGTCAGCGCAAGCTCGTTGGGGGTTTTCTGCCTGACGGCGCCTTCGACGAGGGCGATCATGCGGTCGAGAAACGACTCGCCAGCACCCGCTGTGATTCGGATCTTGATCTGGTCCGAAAGAACGCGTGTACCGCCGGTGACACCCGACCGGTCACCACCGGCTTCCCGAACGACGGGCGCGGATTCGCCCGTAATGGCAGATTCATCGACACTTGCAGCGCCCTCGATCACCTCTCCATCACTTGGAATAACCTCGCCAGCGGCCACCAGTACGATATCGCTTTCTCTCAATTCATCCGAGTTGACCTGTTCTTCTGTCCCATTGGTCACCTTTCGAGCCTTGGTCTTTTTCCGGGTTTGCTTCAAGGTATCTGCCTGCGCCTTGCCGCGAGCTTCGGCCAGGGCTTCCGCGAAATTGGCAAAAAGGACCGTCAGCCATAGAATCACTGTTACAATAAAGGTGTATGCCCAAGTTTCACGGCGCTGGAGCAGGTCCAAAACCAGCACAATCATTGTCAGCACTGCGCCGATCTCGGCGACGAACATGACGGGGTTTCTGGCCATGATGATGGGATTCAACATGACCACACTTTGCCTCGCGGCGGTCGTTACGAGGTCTTTTTGGAACAAGGATGCACGACGGGCTTTCCGGCGATGCAGTTTCGCTTGTTCGGAATCGGTATTTTTTATGCTCATATCATTCTCCTATTGCAAAAAAAGGTTCCTTTACATACCGGCTGCCGTCAGATGCTCTGCGATCGGTCCGAGAACAGCCACCGGCATAAAAAGCAGCGCACCCACCAGAATCACTGTACCCAGGATAACGAATCCGAAAAGCGACGTATCCGTCCGTAGCGTACCGGCCGTCTCGGGTGTAGGTTTCTTGGCGGCCAAAGAGCCTGCGATCGCCAATGGAAAGATGATCGGAATGAAGCGGGCGAGCAGCATGATAATGCCCCCCGCCACATTCCAGGACATCGTGTTGTCGCGCAGTCCCGCGAAGGCTGAACCATTGTTGGCTGCTTCGGAGCTGAACTCGTAAAGGATCTCGGAAAACCCATGAAATCCGGGATTGTGAACCGATAGCGTGCCCCAGTATGATGCTGCGAAGAGGGCCGTTCCGCCCAGAATGAATAAGGGATGAACCAGAATCGCCAGCAGCGCGAACTTCATTTCACGCGTTTCCACCTTGCGTCCCAGGTATTCCGGTGTGCGGCCCACCATCATGCCGCTGATAAAAACACCCACGATGATGTATATAAACATATTGATGAACCCAACGCCCACGCCGCCGAATGTGACGTTGAACCACATCCCGACCATGGGAACGAGGCCGGCAAGGGGATTGAGGCTGTCATGCATGGCATTCACGGAACCGTTGCTTGTGGCTGTTGTCAGCGCGGCCCAGGTAGGCCCGGCAAAAGACCCGAAGCGAAGCTCCTTGCCTTCCAGATTGCCGGAGGACTCAATGGGAAGCCCTTTGAAGGCCGCGGTAGGAGCGCTCTCAAAATAATTGGCAAAACCGAGCATAGCGACCAATATCACACCCATCACACTAAAAACCATGACCGCATGGCGCATCCGGCCGGTGATCCGGCCGAACATCCAAACACAAGCCATTGGAATCAGTATGATGAACATGCTCTCCACTATATTGGTGAAAAAAGTAGGATTTTCGAAAGGGTGTGCCGAATTTGCGTTGAACCAACCGCCCCCGTTGGTTCCCAACTGCTTGATGGCCATAAAAGCGGCAACCGGTCCCCTGGCGATGGTCTGCACGGCACCTTCAAGAGTGGTCGCAACGGCTGCTCCTTGCAATGTCATGACGACGCCGCCAAGAACCAGGATTACAGCACTTATGGTCGCCAAAGGCAGGAAAATGAGAAAGGTTGCCCGCATGAGGTCACTGTAAAAATTGCCGAAATCAACCTTGCCCGCCAGTCCTCTGGACAGAGCAGCAAGTGCGGCGATGCCGGTAGCCGCCGATACGAATTGCAGCCACATCAAACCGAAAAGCTGCGAAAAGTAGCTCATGGTCGTCTCACCCGAATAATGCTGAAAATTCGTGTTGGTGGTGAACGACGCCACCGTATGAAAGATAAGGCTGGGTTCTATCGCGCCTTTACCGTCTGGATTGAGAGGCAGCAGCGGCTGCAAATAAAGGACGGCAAAGGCGGCGGCAAACATTAAGGCGTTAAACAAGAGAAGGGATAAAGTGTACTGTTTCCAGTTTTGTTCCTTGGCGATTAATTTGCCGCCAAGTTTTTGAAAAAGCGACTCAATGCCGTACCGAAATCCGTTCTCTTTTTCGGGGGCATTCATCGCCCACGTCATGGCTTTGCTCAGAGGCCAAGAGAGCAGGGCAGTGCCTCCGAGAATTAATGTAATCAAGAAAATGGACATATTTTTCTCCGCTAAAAACGTTCAGGGTCGATGATGGCGTATATGAGATATACTATACACAGTACCAGTACAATTACTGCCACATAGATCATTTAAATGTCTCCTATATTCTGTCGCATAAAGCCGTCAGAACAGCCAAAGCTATGAAAATTACCAGTCCGAAAATCAAGTATATTGCTCCAAACATTTTGCTAATCCTTCGTCTTTGCTCGCGGTTCTATCTACTGCCGCTCTCTCTTTAATGGAAGTGTGAAGCTGAAAACAGAACCTTTGCCGGCTTCACTCTCGACACCGACTTTTCCGCCATGGGCCTCGACAAGTTTCTTCACGATGGCCAGTCCCAATCCCACACCGGACTCCGCCGTCTGTTCGGTCCCGCGATAGAATTGTTCAAACATATGGCCGAGGTGCTCAGCAGGTATTCCCTTTCCTGTGTCTTCAACCGAAAACCGGACGCATTCCTGCTCCGGATGTGCCCGGACTGTGATGACACCGCCAGGGCCGGTAAACCGGAGCGCGTTGGAAAATAAATTAGCGAATACCTGCTGGATTTTTTTTTCATCCGCCATGACTTCTGGCATGTCTTCCGAGGTATCGTTTATCATCTCAACACCCTTGTCCCTAGCTTCAACCAAGAAAGGCTCCATACCATCTCGTACCAGATCCCTGGGATTGGCATGCTGAAGTGAAAGCTGTGCTTTTCCGGACTCGATCCGGTTGAGATCGAGCAAGTCGTCAAGGATGCTGACCAGCCGTTCATTGTCCTCCCGGGCAGCCAGAAGTAATTCGATCTGCTTTTCATTGAGATGCCCCAAGCGCTCCTCGAGCAGGAGATGGATGGACATGCGTAAGGAGGTTAGCGGTGTTTTAAGCTGATGAGACACTGTGGATACCACTCCCCGTTTCAGTTCTCCTTGTTCATGGACCTGGGTCACGTCTTTCAGAATCAGGGCGACACCTAAAGGCTGCGGGCGTTCAGGGCCAACGCGAATCGGCACGGCCAACGGCTCGAAAAAGTACTCGCGATTTTCCACAAATTGCTGAATATACCCGCCTTTAATTTCAGGCTCCACGATACTATCCTCATCCAGCGCCCTTCGGATCAAGTCGGGGAGCCATTCATAACCCAGATCGTAGGTCAAAGCTCCTGGTTTTAAGCCAAAATGTTGATCCGCCTTAATTGTCGAGACTTCAACCCGGCCGTCTTGATCAAGCACGGCAATCGCTTCCGGAAGTGCTTTGAACACATTTTGCATTGTATGGCGCGTTCGCATCAGATTCACTCTTTCTTTCTTACGCACCTCTCTCAACGCAGACGCCATCTCGTTGAATGATTCCGAAAGCTGGCCAATCTCATCTTTTGACCCCGTTTCCAAGACAAGATCCAGATTCCCGCGCCGGATCTCGTTCGTGGATTCAATCAAGCTGTTGATAGGGCGTAGAATCCACCTGCGGGCCAGGTAACTGAAAAAGAGGGACAAGAACGTGCAGATCGTAATGGCAAGCACCATTCGTCGGTGTGCAATGCCCGCAAGGCGCCGAGCGGCATCGTTTGCCTCACTCATGTTTTTTTGGTTCATGATTTGGATATCCTGCGCCAGCCCTTTGATCTTCAGAAATAGCGGCTGTAATTTGGAAAAATAAGCGGTCCGTCGTGCCTGCAGCGTATCCGTTGACTGCGTTACGAGAGGAATCGTCTTCTTGTATTCTCCGAACAGCGTTTCGACCTGTCGGGCTTTCTCACCCTCTCCGGGAAGGGTGATGTTGCCAAGTTCAACATCGATAGAGCCAAGAAATGTGGCGGTGAATTTTTTGATTAAACGGTTGCCTTCAATCCTTTTATCTATAAGAGTATACAGAATGCCACTGTCCATTCGTTCTAAAGACTCCTTCATTTCCTGGCATGCCACCACGCTCCGATAGTTTTGTTTTAGAATCACGTCGATGGCCTGACCGAGTTCATTGATTTGAGTCATGGTCAAGAGTCCGATAACAGCTATTACTGCAAACAAGCTGCCAAATCCCAACATAAGTTTGTGTCTGATGCCAAGCATAACGTGTGTCCTCCATCTCATTAATGAGCATAAGGCATGCCATGTTAGATATTCTTTCTATTTCAATAAGTTATTATAATCAATCAAGACGATCACCTTGTGATAGACAACGATGGCTTTGAAGTAACCTTGTAAAATACAAGCTCATGGAAAGAAAATGAAGAGGGTCTGATCAGATACCGTATTGCTTTCTTTTGTACCAGAGGGTGGCTTGATCGATGCCGAGAATGTCGGCGGCTTCTTGGAGGGTCCTGGTGGATGTAATAATGCGACGTATATGATTTTCCTCCAACACTTTCAAGGAGACAGGATCTCCTACCTGGACCGAAGGCGGGGATGGTACAATTGAATTTGGGAGATATTCCGCTCCCACAAGTTCAGTCGTACATAGAATCGCGGCGCGCTCAACCACATTCCGCAATTCCCGAACGTTTCCCGGCCAGGAATAATGCCGTAGCGCGCTTAGTGCTTCATCACTGAAGCCTCTGAGAAATTTATGATTCTGAGCACCGAAGAAACTCAACATTTCTTTTGCCATTGTCTCTACATCGTCAGGACGATCGGCCATAGGCGGTAAGTCGATCTGGATAACGTTCATCCGATAGTATAGGTCTTCACGGAAACGCCCTTCTTTGACGGCTTTATCCAGGTCCGTATTCGTGGCCGCGATGATGCGGACATCAGCCTTTCTCGTCCTCTGATCGCCCACATGTTCGTACTCACGATCTTGGATGAATCTGAGGAGCTTGGGTTGGACGGAAAGGGGCAAATCGCCGATCTCGTCCAAAAACAACGTGCCGCCATTACAAGCGGAAACTCGGCCCGGGTTGTCGCGTAGAGCTCCGGTAAAGGCCCCTTTCACGTGACCAAAAAGCTCGCTTTCAAGAAGTTCAGAGCTCAGCGCTGGACAGGAAATGGCGCCGAACGGTTTGCCAGCCCTGTTGCTCCAGCCATGAATGGCTCGCGCCAATACGGTTTTACCCGTTCCGCTGGGTCCTCTAAGCAAAACAATTGCTTCCGAAGAAGCCACCTGCCTTGCAAGTTCAATGGCTCTCTGCATGCTGGAATATTGGGAAGTGAATGTCACCTCTGGATGCAATCGTTCTAAATCCTCTTTCAAGGTGGCAATACGCTGCTCCATACTTCTGACTTTTGCCACTCGTTCTGTAACCAATTCAACCTGCTCGGGGGTAAATGGCTTGGGAATGTAATCGGTAGCGCCTCGTCGCATGGCCTCTACAGCGGTGTCTATGGAAGCGTATGCCGTAATTACCACAATCTTAATCCAGGGACATGCACCGAGGAGGGGTGGGATCAAATCGAGACCTTTTTCTGAACCCAATCGCAAATCCACAAACACCAAATCGAATACCTGCCGATCGGCTTCCATCTGGGCGTCTCTCCCGTTGCTGACAGAGGTCACCGAATGCCCCCGTGATTCCAAAAAAACTCTGAGAGTTTTTCGGATGTTTGCCTCATCGTCCACGATAAGGACGTTGAGATGAGTAGCTTCATAATCTTTAGTCAATGTCATTGTCCTCTGGGATAAATTTATGGTTCATCACATCAGTTTCTCTTTGGTGACCGCTTCATCATCAACCGGCTATCCTTGCCGAGTTTGATCAAACTAACGATAACGACAACAGAATGCCCGATGTGGCTTAGCTGATTCGTCAGCTGTGATCCCAAACGACCACACCCGATGGTCACGATGCAAAGACTATTTTTCATCCTGTGCATCCATATCTCTTTTATCCGATCCGATATCGATTTCTCCGAACTTATCCCATGATGTGGTCCGCTCCAGGTTTACGAGAGCAGGTTTGAACGTGGGATCAACATCCAGTGCCAGGCGATAGAACTTCTGGGCTTCCAGCCAATCGTTTTTGATTTCAAACAGCACGCCGAGAAGGTTATATGCCTCAGGTTGTGTCGGGTCCGCGCCGATGGCCTTTTGAACTGTTTTGCGGGAGTCGTTAAAATTTCGGTCCGAAATGTGACGCTTGGTCAGTTCGATCAACGATCGGTAATCTGTCATGCTCTCTTCATCCAGCGCCTCGCGTTCCAGTACTTGATTCGTCAAATCTCGAATTTCTTTAGGGCTGAAGGGCTTCTGAATAAAGTCCACGGCGCCGAGCTTCATGGCCTCTACGGCTGACTCAATGGTGCCATGGGCAGTGATGATGATCACCCGGATTTTAGGCCAGTCATCCTTGATATGATGTAGGACCTCCATTCCATCCATCCCTGGCATTTTCAGATCCAAAAACACCAAGCTGAACGAGCTCTCTTGAAGTTTTTGCAATGCCTCCTCGCCATTCACGGCTGTCTGGACCGGTATATCCAACGTCTCGAGAGAGTGAGACATGGTCAGAAGGATGTTTTTTTCGTCGTCCACGACTAAAATAGATCTCTTTTCCATATGTTCCTCCTATCGAGTCACCGTTAGGGGGAAATGAGTTAGCTGCCTTGACTTGCAGTATATACCCCATAGATCACTTTCAAATAACATAATTGAGCGACATTTTCTCACCAGCTGCAGCAGATATAACTAAACATAGCAACAGTCGTGCCATAAATTCAAAATATGTATTTTCAATAAATTATATGATATATATGGTATACTCCTCTTAAAATTTTAAAGATCGGGATAAAAATAACCTTGTATATTTCAAGGATAGCGGAAATAAAAAAGATCCTTATATTACAAACCGCTCTATCAGATATCAAACTATCCTAAGCATACCAAAGAGACAAAAAATACTATCTCAAAAACATGGCTATTCTCAAGAGGAATTAAGGAGAATTTTCGAAGATTAGCTTCACAATATGAAAAATGGCAAACCCAGTCCTATATCATTCGCTATAACGGAGGCGGCGTGAGTCGAACCAAAAAATAAAAAAATCTTTGTTGTATTAGATCTGACTTATTAAAATGGCGGTTATAAACAATCTCATCCAATATAATGCTTTCAGCCGTTTGTCTTTATAAGATAATATTTGCAGATCACAACCTGAATCAAACCTGTAAGAAGAATAATATTCTATAGAAATCATGCCTTTTAAGACCTGAGATACCTTGCAAAAGGTTCAGATATCCAATGATTCCATTTTGATGTGATACTCAAAACCTATCTATTACTCGGCTTAAATATTTAAATGAAAACCTGGTCATTCCGTCAATACAACATCTTGTATAATCTCCTTCCATCCTGACAAATATTCAGGTATCCGATCATAAGGTGCAAATATCAGCCATCTCAAAAACCTTGAATAAGTCTGACATCTTGGCCTTGATTGCATATCTGCAATTTTCAATAGGGCAAATCCATTTTGGAGGATTTGCCTTTTTTGCAATTTTGTAAGAAATACGATATATGAACCTAAGATGGAAATTCTCGAAATTGCTAGACTGGCAAGATATTCCAAGAAAAAAGCAAGGTATATTTTTTTTGATATCATATTACCGTATCACAATTTTATGTAAACTTAGGTAGTTGCACCCATTTGTTTATAAGAATTTTATTTATATAAAATGCTCTCATTATATTAAAAGTTTTAAGACTGAAAGGCGGCCACAATATAGTCGACCTATTTTTTCCGATTTGCCTCAGGCAGTCGCCTGTCAATTCGTTTTCCCTCACAAAGAACTATTAGCACCCCGTCAGAGATACCAAGAATGTGTCATATATGACCATTGGTCATATATAACCATGTTTTTCACCTATTCTGCCATCAATTGCCGGCAGCCTTGATCTATTTATTCAATTAAATATCAATCGGATGCATGAAAATTATTTGTCTCACACTGCTTGGCACGAAACTTGATCATGTATTTAAAAAGTGTGAATGCTTTTGAATCAATCCTTTAGCAGATAAGAATACTCATTGTCATGATCATTGTCAGAATAAATATGGCTGGGATATGTTTACTTTTTACGCAAAATATAACGAGCGAACAGGTAGAATGGTAGAACTCGTGGAGAGGAGATATCATGAGAGCATTGGATATTTTTCAGACAATCTTATTAGTTCTTTCAGTATCATGGTCAATTTTTGCATGTATGACAATCATTGATTTTATTTCGTGACCTCCGGCAACGTCGGGGGGTTTACCCATGATTAATTAACCCAATCCATTTTGTATAGAGGTTTCGTGTAATGTCAAAAACGAAAATTAAACGACGAAGAGTGATTTTTTCAATAGAGGAAACAAAGGCCAAAGAGGTCTACTTGATGGGAAATTTCAACAATTGGAATTCCAAAAAACATCCGATGCAGAGAAATAAAGACGGGGTGTGGAGCAAAGCGGTGATGCTTTCTTCCGGAAAATACGAGTATAAGTTTTTGATTGATGGAGAATGGAGAGAAGACCCACGAAATAAGCAAACTTGTCCGAACTGTTTCGGGACGCAAAACAGCGTTTTTAACTTAACTGTATCGTAAAAAGACCCGGCCATGAAGAGGCGCCTAACAACGGATAACGATATCTTGGGTGTGCCGGAACAATTTTTTAATGAGGTAATGAGAGATGACTGTTAAGATGATATGTTACGATATGAAGGCCAGAGAGAACTTGAGAAAAGGAGTAAACATCCTTGCAGATGCCGTGGAAGTTACGCTGGGACCCAAGGGCAGGAACGTTCTGCTGGAAAAGTCATGGGGGTCGCCCAAGGTTACAAAAGACGGTGTCACTGTTGCCAAGGAGATCGAACTTGAGGACAAATTTGAAAACATCGGCGCTAAAATGGTCAGTGGAGTGGCCGTCAAGACCAGCGAAATGGCCGGTGATGGAACGACCAGTGCGACACTGCTGGCCCGGCATATTTTTAATGAGGGTCAAAAACTTGTGTCCGCCGGTTTGAATCCCATGGCGTTAAAGCGCGGGATTGACCTTGGCGTCGTAGCTGTCGTTGAAGAGCTGGAGCGAATTTCCAAGCCGACAAAAGACAAAGTTGAAATTACCCACGTTGGTACCATTGCCGCCAATAACGACGAAATGGTTGGTAAACTCATTTCCGAGGCCATGGAGAAAGTCGGCAAAGAAGGTGTTATCACAGTGGAAGAAGCCAAGGGGATAGAAACGTCTCTCGATCTGGTGGAAGGGATGCAGTTCGACCGCGGTTACCTTTCGCCATACTTTGTAACGAATGCAGGAAAAATGGAAGTTTTGCTGGATGAACCTTATATTTTACTGCACGAAAAGAAGATCAGCAGCATCAAGAATCTGCTCTCCCTTTTGGAAAGTATCGTCCAAAGTGGAAAATCACTGCTAATTATTGCCGAGGATGTAGAGGGCGAAGCCCTCGCCACACTGGTGGTCAACAAACTTAGAGGGACCCTTAAAGTTGCTGCGGTCAAGGCGCCAGGTTTTGGAGACCGTCGCAAAGAGATGCTGCAGGATATTGCCATCTTAACCGGCGGCCATGTTGTTTCGGAAGAATTAGGGGCCAAGCTTGAAAATGTTACTCTGTCTGATCTGGGGAAATGCCAAAGGGTGAAAATCGACAAGGATAACACAACCATTGTTGAAGGGGCCGGGAAAAAAGCCGGCATAGAAAGCCGGGTACGCCAAATCCGCACACAGATCGAAGAGACCACGTCGGACTACGACAAGGGAAAACTTCAGGAGCGTCTGGCAAAGATGACCGGTGGCGTGGCGGTCATCAAAATGGGTGCCGCTACCGAGACAGAAATGAAAGAGAAAAAATTCCGGGTTGAAAACGCACTGAATGCCACCCGTGCCGCTGTTGAAGAAGGGATTGTGCCGGGCGGCGGTGTGGCCCTGGTCAGGTGTATTGATGTCTTAGAGAAGGTTAAAGCCCCTGGCGACCAGAAAGAAGGCCTTAACATCTTAAGACGGGCGCTTAGCGGGCCGCTTCGCCAGATTGCCGTCAATGCCGGTTATGAAGGTTCAGTGGTTTTAAATAAGGTCCTGGGAAGAAAAGACGACTATGGCTTTAATGCCGAAACCTTAGAGTACGAGAACCTTATAGCGTCCGGTGTTATCGACCCCACCAAAGTTGTTCGCTTGGCTTTACAGAATGCAGCTTCAGTAGCGGGTCTGATGCTGACCACCGAGGCCATCATTGCCGAAAAACCTAAGAAAAAAACCCCTGCGACGCCGTCGATGGATGAGGATATGTATTGAGTATTACACCTGGCTATATTTTCATTTTTAAGGCTGGATTGGGGCAGGATAAATCAACATTTTGTGGCCCTATACTCTTAACCGATCAGCCGATTTTTGTGATGCCTGCCTTTTTGATGAATAAGGGCGATCCTGCAAGTCGTAAGTATCGTTGGATCAAATCATCACCACGATTCATATAATATCCACTATAGATCACAGCACACATAAATAGAAAATTAGCTTTTGACGAATCATATGCGATAGGTTTGACAATCTTAATAAATATTAACAATCACAAAAAGGAGGTTCAATTATGAAACTTACAAAATGGGATCCCTTTCGGGAAATGGAGAACGTGTTCGATCAATATGCCAGGGCGCTAAGTTTGCCACGCAGGGGAAGTCAAGAAACCATAACAACCGGAGATTGGGCACCTCGTGTTGACATCGCTGAGACAGACAAAGAGTTCAGCATTAAAGCTGAGATTCCTGAGGTCAAAAAAGAGGATGTCAAGGTTACGGTAGATAATGGCGTTCTGACCATTCGTGGTGAAAGAAAACAGGAAAAGGAAGAGAAAGATAAAAAATTCCATAGAGTCGAACGTTTTTACGGCAGTTTCATGCGCAGCTTCACGCTTCCGGACAACGTGGATGAAAGTAAAATCGAAGCATCGTTCAAAGATGGGATGCTCAACCTTACCATTCCCAAAACTGAAGTAACCAAACCCAAAGCAATTGATGTGAAAATTAAGTAAGACGGTAGGGCTCCAACAACTCACTGGAGAGGGGTCGGGAAAAACCGTTGCGTCTACGAATCTTTTGCTCAGTTTCGAAATCCTATTTCTGCCCGGCTCCTCAGCTCCAGCGTTCAACGATAATTATCCTATGTGAAACCACTGGAGGCTCTTTAAATCGGAACTAATTAATATAATTCCTTTACAAATACTTTCGACAGCCGCCCTGATTGGTTTTTTAGCTGTTAATATGCATAAGCGTTTCGCACTAACGATAAGTGGTATAAATTTTGAATTTAATTTCCCCTGCGCGAAATGTAAGCTCTAAGCGATGATAACATCTATTTTTGGAACGGTTTTAATATAAACTAAGACAGATAGCTTGGGAGATCCCAATTGCAATTTACCCCAAATACCATTGGAAATATGATTCGGCTGCTTAAAAGAAATCAGATTTGAGTAGCTATGGACAGGATAAAGGAGGTAATGTGGTAAAATCAGGGCACATCATGAAGAAAAAGATTGGTGTCTGGATAGATCATAAGGAGGCAATTTTGGTCTCCATAGAAGGCGACCAAACAACGGTTGAGCGTATCGAGTCACACGCCGAAAGCCACTTTCGTCCATCAGGCGGACGGAAGGCAGCTGGCACTTCCGTGGCCCAGTCAGTATCAAAAGAGCAAAAAGCGGACGAGCGCCGCAAACACCAGTATCATAACTTCTATCAGATGGTGATTAAAAAGGCCGGCAAAGCCGACAATATCTTCATCTTTGGCCCCGGTGAGGCGAAACTTGAACTGGCAAAAGAAATTGAGAAAATAAAAGGCCAGCACGGTAGAATTGTAGCAGTCGAAATTTCCGACAGGTTAACCGAAAACCAAATAGTTGCGAAGGTGAAATCTTTCTTTTTAGCGTCAGAGAATCGCCACTTGCAATAGGTTGAACGATAGCAATTTGAGATGACTTGAAGTTGACTCAGAATCAGGTAGCTGAGGGTTTTTATCCGTCAGCCCTCATAGCACAGAGCATGCGGGTCCGCAAACTTAGCTCGATCGTTGATAACTGAAATTGAAAGCATCTATCAAGTGCCTGATTTTTTGGTGATACCATAATACGATATCACCAAACAACAGTTGTGGCGTTTACTGCTATGTATATGGAATCTGAAAGTGCCCTTCTGTGGTTGTGATATCTATAATTTCATTGATATTGAGATAAATGTTATCCTCAATTTTCACCGATAATTCGCTATGTAGGTTTGAAGCTAAACATTCTATATCCGTTTTTTTATTTTACATTCAAATCCAACAAGTTGACATATCCAGCAACATCTTTGTCAGTCTCCGTTAAGGTCTTGACAAAGGGAAGTTTCATTCTTATTTTAAGTTAGATACTAGCCAACTTCAACAAGCTATAATAAACCATGAGATGGTCTAAAGGCCTCCAAAGGTTACACTTTAAAAAGGAAGTTTGTGGTAGCATCTAAAAGGCTTCTCAGGTGTGGGTGCATCTTTTCATAAGAAGATAACGGCATCTTAGGAGCCATCTTATTAGCAGGGTCACCAAAAATGATCCTAGTTTTCATTTTTGATACCACAATGTGGTTATTTCAAGAGCCAAGTCGTTTCACTGATTTCTGTTATTTATCTTGAATTTTAAAGCCGGTTCAATTGGCTGTGATATCTTATTGTTTGACTCATAATTCAAACATAAATAACCGGAACATCAAACTGAGACCTTATCTTTTTCGAAGTCTCAATCCCGTCAATCTTTGCATACAGATCCAGATCCATCACAACAACATAAGGGAAGGAGTAAATCATGAGTAACAGTGTCTACAAAGTTATTGAACTGGTGGGATCAAGCTCGACTTCCTGGGAGGATGCCGCCAAAAATGCAGTGGAGACTGCTGGCAAAACCTTAAAGGATTTGAGAATCGCGGAAATTACTAAATTGGACATGAAAGTTGAAAACGGGAAGGTCACTGCCTACCGGGCTAGAGTAAACCTCTCATTCAAATATCAATCATCAAAAGGATAAATATAACAGGTCCGAACGACTCCATGAAAATGGCTCAACCGAACATGAAAAGGCAGGGTCTTTGGTAGGCTCTGCCTTTTCTTTTTTGGAGTCCACATATAAAGATTCTGAGATGAAAATCATCAACTCAAAACTTTTACTGCAATGTATATGGAATCGGAAAACCAAGATTAAAGGTTGTAATATCGTCCAGCAAAAATTGAACTGCCCAGAAGTGTATTGACCAGTTTACTTAAGCCCGCCCAAGGACTGCTTTTAAGACCTGAGATAGCATCCTTTCTGGTGAAAATATCATCATGCTCAAAAACCGTTGATATGTCTGACAGATCCGAGGTTGATCCTAATTGAATATATTTTGCAATTGATCAGAAATCCTACCATGTAAAAATATTTTGTGTTGCAAAGATATATCTGAAAAAGGCAGAGTGCAGATCACTAATGGATATATGGATAGAAGTAGTTTCAAAACCCCCTCTTGGGCTCAATCTCTGTGTTGGACTGAAACATCCAATCCTCGAAATATTCCCGATATTCCTGCGGTTGGCCGTTTCAGTCCGCCTTGACTTTGAGCCCAATTGTAGGTTTTGAAACCAATTCTAGTGTCAGATGAGGTTTGAACTAAAATTCTGAATTTTTTTGCTTGGCATACAACAAGTTTGTTGTACAACACATTCGTTGTAGAACAATACGCGGATAGATATTATTTGACGGCGGAAAAAAATCCGGCCTTAAAAAATTCCCGATTCATGCGGGCGATATTGGCGATGGAGATTTCCTTGGGGCATTCGGCCTCGCATTCTCTTTCATTGGAGCAGTTGCCAAAACACAGCTCGTCCATTTTCCGAACCATGGCCAGCGTCCGTTGGGCCGCTTCCGGACGGCCGTGGGGCAACAGGGCCAGCTGGGATATCTTCGCGCCGACAAAGAGCATGGCCGACGCATTGGGACAGGCCGCCACACACGCACCGCAGCCGATACAGGCCGCCGCATCCATGGCCTTTTCCGCGATCTCCTGGGCCACCGGGATGGCATTGGCGTCCGGCGCGCCCCCGGTGTTCACCGATATATATCCCCCGGCAATGATGATCCGGTCAAAGGCGCTCCGGTCCACCACCAGATCCTTGATCACCGGAAACGCCCGGGCCCGCCAGGGTTCGATCACCAGCGTGTCCCCGCTGGAAAAATGCCGCATGTGAAGCTGGCACAGCGTCGTTCCCTTTTCCGGTCCGTGGGGCCGGCCGTTTACCACCGCCCCGCACATCCCGCAGATCCCTTCCCGGCAGTCGTGATCAAACGCGATGGGCTCCTTGCCGTCCTTGGTCAACTGCTCGTTCACCACATCGATCATTTCCAAAAAGGACATGTCCGTTGAAATATTGGCCGCATGATAGGTCTCAAACCCCCCCTTGTGACCGGGCCCCTGCTGCCGCCAGACTTTTATCGTGATGTCGATATTCCGGATCACTTGTAGCTCCTTTGCGTGAGTTCCACGTTCTCAAATACCAGCGGCTCCGTGTGCCGTTCGGGGTCCTTGCCCTCCCCTTGATACTCCCAGGCCGCCACGTGACAAAAATTCTCATCATCGCGCCGGGCTTCGTTCTCCTCGGTCTGAAAGGCTTCGTTGAAGTGGCCCCCGCAGGATTCCCTGCGCGCGTATGCATCCATCACCAACAGCTCCGCAAATTCCAGAAAATCCGCCACCCGGCCCGCACGCTCCAGGCTCTGATTGAAATCCTTATCCATGCCCGGGACCACGGCATTTTCCCAGAACTCGCCCCGGAGTGCCCGGATCAATTTTTGGGCCTTTAGCAGACCGTCGTCGTTTCTCGACATCCCGCAGTATTCCCACAAAATGTGACCCAGCTCCCGGTGAAAGTCATCCACCGTCCGTTTGCCGTTGATGGACAACAGCTTTTCCGTTCGTTCATGGACATAGTGCACCGCATCCGTAAACGCCGGATGGTCCGTGGTCACTTGGGTGCGGTCCATACCCGCCAGATATCCCCCGATGGTATAGGGGACAATGAAATACCCGTCCGCCAGTCCCTGCATCAGGGCGCTGGCACCCAACCGGTTGGCCCCGTGGTCCGAAAAGTTGGCCTCTCCCAGCACAAACAGCCCGGGCAAGGTGCTCATGAGGTTGTAATCCACCCACAGCCCGCCCATGACGTAATGAGACGCCGGGTAAATCATCATGGGCTGCTCATAGGGGTCCGAGGCCGTGATCTTTTCATACATCTGGAAAAGATTCCCGTATTTCTGCGCGATCACCTCTTTCCCGTAGCGTTTGATGGCGTCCGCAAAATCCAGATACACCGCATATCCCGTCTCTCCCACGCCTTTGCCCATATCGCACTGGGCCTTGGCATTGCGCGACGCCACATCCCGGGGCACCAGGTTCCCGAAGCTCGGGTACTTATTTTCAAGATAATAATCCCTTTCCGATTCGGGAATCTGGTTCGCCGGCCGCCGGTCTCCGGGCGCTTTGGGCACCCACACCCGGCCGTCGTTCCGAAGGCTCTCGCTCATCAGGGTCAGTTTGGACTGGTACGTCCCGTGCACCGGAATACAGGTGGGATGTATCTGCGTGTAGCACGGGTTGGCGAAAAACGCCCCTTTCTTATACGCCCGGTACGTCGCGCTCACATTGGAGGCCATGGCATTGGTCGACAGGTAAAACACGTTCCCGTATCCCCCTGTGCACAGCACCACCGCATCGGCCGCGTGGCTTTCGATCTCCCCGGTGATCAGGTTCCTCACCACGATCCCCCGGGCTTGTCCGTTGATCACCACCAGATCCAGCATTTCCCGCCGGGAATACATCGTCACCTGGCCCGCCCCCACCTGACGCATCAGCGAACCATAGGCCCCTAACAGCAGCTGCTGGCCGGTCTGGCCCCTGGCGTAAAACGTCCGGGACACCTGGGCACCGCCGAAGCTCCGGTTGGCCAGTACACCCCCGTATTCCCGCGCAAAGGGCACCCCCTGGGCCACGCAGTGGTCGATGATGTGATTGCTCACCTGCGCCAGTCGGTACACATTGGCTTCCCTGGACCGAAAATCGCCCCCCTTGATCGTGTCGTAAAACAGTCGCCAGATGCTGTCCCCGTCATTCTGATAGTTCTTGGCCGCGTTGATACCCCCCTGCGCCGCGATGCTGTGCGCCCGCCGCGGGCTGTCCTGGATACAAAAATTCTTCACATAGTACCCCAGCTCACCCAATGACGCCGCCGCCGATCCCCCGGCCAGTCCCGTCCCCACCACGATGATCGTGTATTTCCGCTTGTTCGCCGGGTTCACCAGCTTGAGCTCAAACCGGTGCTTATCCCATTTCTCCGACAGCGCTCCCGACGGTATCTTTGCATCCAGATGCATAGTCATCTCCTGTTTATACTAATAGCGACACGTATATCGGTATAAAACCAAACCCGATCCCCACCACCACGCTGAAGACCAGGCTCAATCCCCTCAATAACGGCGTGTATTTCGGATGATTCGCCCCCATGGTCTGAAACGCGCTCCAAAATCCGTGGCTCACATGCACCGCCGCCACAACCATCGCAAACGTATACGCCACCACATACCCCGGCTGTGAAAATGCGCTCGATACGATCTGGTAGATGGTGGTGTGCGTCTTATCCACAAAATGAAAGTTCAAAAGATGCATAATCACAAACATCAGTAAAATAACCCCGGTGTACGGCATGGTCCTCGATCCCAGGGTTCGGCCCCCGCCGGCTTTGTTCACACTGTAGCGCGTGGGCCTTGCTCTGAAATTCTGATAAAAAAGATAAAGTCCCGTTAATACATGGGTCAGGGCAAACAACAATAGCCCCCATTCGAACACCGTTACCAGCGGTCCCAGGGCATGCAGGTGCGCCGCATAGGAATTGAACGCGTCTTTGCCCGCATACAAGGTCAGGTTCCCTGCTAAATGCACTGTTAAAAACAGGCAGAAACAAAGTCCCGTTACCGCCATCAACAGCTTCTTTCCCACCGACGTCCATATCGTCCCCGTCAGCCAATTCATCTTTGCCTCCGATTTTGAAAAAACATCATAATCATATGTAAACAAGGTTAGGAAATTATTCCTTTTTATTTGAGCTGTCAACAAAATTTTCAAGCCACCAGGCATCCCATTCCGTCTCCATGATGCTTTGCGCCATTTCCTGGCCGGTTTTGGTCTCCAGACGATTTAAGGCAAAGGGAAGCCATTTTTTAGGCGGCGCGTAACCGACGTCGGAGAGTGTTTTTAAATCCAGGATCAGCGCGAGTTGATCTGCATCATGTGCCAGTTTGGACTCTATGGTCCGACGTTCGTTAAACTCCGCAATCAAGTTGGAGAGATCGTCGCCGAACGGCAAACTTTTGACAATATGCTGTACGGCCTTATTTTCATCAGGCGTCACATATTTTTTCTGAACATAATTAAGATCACCGGTTTTCGCCTCCGGGAGATCGTGCACCAGACACATGGCAACCAACCGGTAAGCATCCACATCCAGTACCATTTGAGCCATGACAAAGGCTATAAATGCCGTAGCGAACGAATGTTCGGCCACTGATTCTTTGCCTGCACCCAGAAAATGGTAGCCCGACCTGGGGATATTTTTTAAAATGTTTGCTTTAAACAACAGATTTGCGATATTCTTCATGAAAAAATCCTTATTTTAAATGCAAAAGCGTTAGGAATTAGAAAATAGATAACCGCAAATGGGTGTAAATGAACATTAATATTATCATTTTAATTTGTGTTTATTCGTGTTCATCCGCGGTTTCCCTGATCCTTTTTCCTATTTTTCGAAAGGGGCGGCTTTTATGTGTAGTTGCCAGTTGTTCCAAAAGCAACCCCAAAATGAATGATTGCTTTAATTCCTTGACACCAAAACCGGGTTCATATAGTTCAAGGGTCAATGCGTCATTTATGGGGGAAATTGGCCTCTTTATACGAATTTTAATATATTTTTTAATAAGTTATACAAGAATTGGCATAAATAAAATGACGTGTCATATCGAGAAATGATTGATCCTCACATAATTTTATAACATACGGAGTATTTACATGAATTCGATAAACATAGACATATTTTCTATGGTAATGCATGCCGGGATAATGGTTAAATTTGTGCTCCTGCTTCTCTTGTTTTTTTCTGTTACATCATGGGCAATTATGATCATGAAATATCGCTATATTAAAAAGGCATTTTCAGAATCTGCTGAATTTGTTGATTTTTTCTGGAAAAGCCGGAATCTTTCCAATGCTTTTACCAAAGCCAAGCAGCTTCACGGCAGCCCCGTTGCCAGAATCTTTCGCGTCGGGTATGCGGAACTGAAGAATTTGAGCCGTTCCGGAACTTCAATAAAGAAAGAATCGAACCCTTCGGAAGGAGCGGAGCATGCATCTTTAAGCGCAAGATTTACCGGGACCGACAACGTGAAACGTGCCCTGCGCAGGGCCATTAACAGTGAAACAACCCGCATGATCAGAATGGTTCCCTTCCTCGCGACAACCGGCAATACAGCGCCTTTCATCGGGTTATTCGGAACCGTATGGGGGATTATGAGTTCATTTCACAGCATCGGTCTTAAAGGTTCAGCCAGCCTTGCTACGGTTGCTCCGGGAATTTCAGAAGCGCTTGTCGCAACGGCCGCCGGACTGGCTGCAGCCATTCCCGCGGTGATTGCATTCAATCATTTTATGCAGAAAATCCGAGTTCTAGAGTCTGAATTGCAAAATTTTTCTGCAGATTTTCTAAATATCATCGAACGTGATATAATGTCTTGAACAGATGATGGTCTAAGGGAGAAGTACTATGGCATTCGGAACCAACGGCGATCGCTTGATGTCTGATATTAATGTCACACCTTTTGTTGATGTGATGCTCGTTCTTCTGATCATCTTTATGGTCACCGCCCCCATGATGATGCAGGGCGTAGATGTTTCACTGCCGGAGACGACCTCTGAACCGCTGATCGCCAAAAAAGAAAATCTTATCATTACCATCAACACCAAGAATCAAATTTTTATCAACGATTACCAAATCGGCTTGGACAATCTTCAAGAGAAACTGAAAAATATATTGGAAGGCAGGGAAAACCGGGAAGTCTATCTCAGGGCCGATCGGGAAATATCTTACGGGTTTGTTGTTCGCGTCATGGCTGAAATAAAAGCCGCAGGGGTTGATAAATTGGGGATGGTCACAGAGCCGATTCATCAAAAAAAGAACGATAAGCAATAAACCATGAGCCAGAAGCGTTATCTTGAAAATTATCCGGATGGGGAAAACGAGCGCAGGAAATTTTTTTCTAATTTCGCGATTTCTTTTTTCTGCCATCTGTCGTTATTTGCAATTTTGATGTTTGCACCCGGCTTTGCGACCAGCAGAACGTCTTCTCTGGCTTACATAAATGTTGACCTTGTCACGATGCCTTCAGACAATTCAGCGCCGCTGCCGGCAAAAACCAAAAAAGATTCTACGGTGGAAAAAAAAGCCGAGACGCCAAAAATTCCCGTAAAAGAGACGCCCGTGCCGGTTCGCGAATCTTCGGCAGCGACTTCCCTGAAACCCAAAAAGATTAAACGATCCCTTAAAAAAAAGACTTTTAAACCGGAAAGAGTGGTTAAAAACGCCATCAGCCGGATTAAAAAAGATGTCGAAGAATCGAAATCCGATCAAATCAAGAAAGCCATTGCGCGCCTTGAAGAACAGGTGAAGAAAACCGGGCCGCTGGACCTGGACAAACAGGGGGCTTCAAAAGGGCCCAGGGGTCCGAGCGATGCCGGCGCCAATAGTAAGCAAACTCTTGAACTCATTGATATCTATCGAATTGAAATTGCATATCGAATTCAAAAAAATTGGGCGTTTTCCGAACAACTGGCCGGGGGGCAAACAGATCTTGAGGCCTGGGTCGCCATTAAAATCGCAAGAAACGGCGAAATCAAAGACATTTGGTTTGATAAACGTTCCGGAAACGATTATTTCGATGAAGCGGCCAAAAATGCAATTAAGAAGTCAAATCCGCTCCCGCCTCTCCCAAATGGGTATCTGCGTCCTTATTGTGAGGCCGGTTTTCACTTCACATCTTCAGGTCTCGGCAAATAATTTGATGTCTCGGCATCTCTATCCCGCCAAGACGTGGAAAGTATTGACCTTTAACAGTCACTCTCTTTTTGCGGCGCAATGGGATGGTCAATCTGCAAATCGGTTTTCGAGGCAGATCATTCCGACAGCTTTATCTTGGGTTTAGGAGTCTGATATTATTATGAAAAATTATTGGATCAAACTTTTTTGTCTGACATTGACGCTATCTATTCTGGCTGTGCCGCGCCTATATTCCGCCGGGTATAACTATATTGATATCACCCATCCTTTTTTAAGAAAAATTCCTATTGCCGTTCCTTTTTTTAAACCCATTTCTGCCGGCACCGCCACGGATCAATTATCGAAAAATGCATCGGACCTTCTTGCAGAAACCTTGGCATTTACCGGATATTTTGAAATCCTTAATCGAAAAGCCTTTCTTGTCAGCCCCCAATCCGATGAAGCCTTTGCCAATGTCAATTTCCATAATTGGACCAGTATCGGTGCGGAGATGCTCGTTACCGGGGGGGTATTGATCAAAAACAACACGGTTGAAATGGAGCTTCGTCTTTATGATACGTTTAAGGAAAAGCTATTGGTGGGCAAAAGATACACAGGCCGGATCGATGATCAGCGTAGAATCATCCGCCGGTTCTGTAACGAAGTGATCTACGCCCTGACCGGGAAACAGGGTATTTTTGATACTGAAATTGCATTTGTTTCAACAAGTTCCGGAGTCAAGCAAATATATATCTGCGACTTTGACGGTTACGACCCGCGACGAATTACGCATACCAACAGCATCACCCTTACCCCTGCATGGTCGTCGGACGGGAAATGGATTGCATATACATCATATGCCAGGGGCAAGCCCGATCTATATATACAGCTATTAAAAGAAAAGCGGGGCGCCGTGATTGCTAAAACAGGTATTAACATAACGCCGGCTTGGCAACCCAATCAATTTGCCCTGGCAGCGACCCTTTCATTTTCAGGCGACCCGGAAATTTATTTATTGACCGGAGCCGGGAAAATTATTAAAAGATTAACTTATAATAAAGGCATCGATGTATCGCCTGCGTGGTCTCCGGACGGTAAAAAGATCGCCTTTGTTTCAAAAAGATCCGGAACGCCGCAAATTTACATTAAAAATTTAGACACAGGTCAAGTCGACAGATTAACGTTTCAAGGACACTACAATACGCAGCCCAGTTGGTCTCCCAAAGGAGACAAATTGGCATATTCCGGTATGGAAAATGGTCTTAACAATATTTTCTTGATCGGAATCGATGGCAAGGGGCCGATTCAATTGACGAACAACCAAGGCGACAACGAGGCACCGTCATGGTCGCCGGATGGGAATCTTATCGTTTTCAGTTCAACCCGTGGAGGTCCCTCCAAGATCTATGTTATGACCAGCTTCGGAACCGATCAACGAAAGTTGCTCGATATGAAAGGCCAGCAAACCGAACCGGAATGGTCGCCAAGAATGAGCGATAATTAAACGTTTCGGCATTTTTACAAGGCGATGAAAATATAGGGTTCAGATTTATTGTCCATAAATGTACAAAATTCAACACCAAGCTGTTAAAAGGAGGCAAAAATGCGAAGAAAATTTTGGGTTGTTTTGGCTCTGACACTCGTTGTTCCCGCATTGTTGTTCACTGCTTCATGCGCAAAGAAGGCGGTAAAGGAAGAGAGCATGGCTTCTCAACAGGCTGAAAATGAAGCGGCGATGAAAGCAAAAGCGGAGGCTGAAAAAGCGAAACAAGAAGAAATGGCGAAACAGCAGGCAATGGAAGAAGAAAACCTCAAGAAAGAAGCCATGATGAAACAGGAGGCGATGGAGGCCTTTGTAAACGAGGATATCCATTTTGACTTTGACAGTTCCACCTTAACCCCTGAGGCACAGGAAATTTTAAAGAAAAAGGCCCAGTGGCTCCAAAACAATCCGGATAAGTCGGTAACCATCGAAGGTAACTGTGATGAACGCGGCACCAATGAGTATAACCTTGCGCTGGGAGACAGGCGTGCGGCAAGCGTAAAGGCATTTCTGGTCGACCTTGGCATTTCCGCCTCGCGTCTAACCACCATCAGTTACGGCGAGGAGCGTCCGTTGGATCCCGGTCATAATGAAGCAGCCTGGGCCAAGAACCGACGGTGTCACTTTGTCATAAATTAATTTAATGTTCCAAGTTTGACGGTCCCGTAAAAAAAAAGAGAAAATTGATTTCTTTACGAGGGTGTTTTATTTTTAAAAAAATTCACATAAACCCAAAAGGGATATCGGGATTTTTGCAAGACAGTGCGTCTACCCCGATATCCCCAATTTCATTTATTGCCATGTATAAAAGCGTCTGTATTATCTTGTCGGCGATGATTTTTTTGACCGGATGCGCGCTTCAGCGAGATGTCGTGACGCTGGATGATCGTCTGGCTCAGTCGGAAAAGCGCTATTCCGATTCGGAACTTAAAAACAAAAAGCTGGAAGCAAAACTGGATGAATACCGCAATGCCAGTGAACAGTATGATAAAGAGATCAGAAGCAGAACCGCCGGTCAGAATGCAGATATTGATCAACTCCAGGAAGAAATCCGAATATTAAAGGGAAAGCTTGAAGAAACAGACTATTTATTGAAGCAGAAAATAAAAGCGTTTGATGAATTAACTGAACAAAGAGAAAAAAAACTGGAGGCTATTGATAAGGCCTCAAATTTAAATAAAGACCGTATTGCGCGCCTCGAACAATATCTGAATTTCGATTCAACACAATCTGTTCAGAAAAAAAAGTCGGTATCTGGAACAACATCCGGGAAACAGGGCAAACATAAACTTTCAGAAGATGACGCATACAAAGCTGCAAAACAGGCTTATGACAAAGATGACCTTAACGCCGCCCGAGAAGGATTTCAAAAATTTATAAAAGAATATCCCAAGTCGATAAATGCCGACAACGCCCAATTCTGGATCGGTGAAACCTACTATCGTGAAAAATGGTATGAGAAAGCGATCCTGGAATACCAGAAGGCTATCGAAAAATATCCAAAAGGGAATAAGGTGACGGCATCACTTTTAAAACAAGGATTCGCCTTTCTGAACCTGGGGGATAAAGTAAATGCGCGTCTCATTTTATCGGAACTTATCAAAAAATATCCGAAATCAAATGAGGCAAAAATCGCGGAACACAAGTTGAAAGGGATGACACCTTGACAGGTTCGAAATTGATATTGGATGCCGGCTTCCGAATGCATGATATAATGCTTTCGGAGAGCACCCTATTAATGCTTTTCGGCGTCATGCATCCAAATTGCTCTTCGCTTTCAGCTATGACCTGACAAGAAAGCGCGTGGAATGATAACAGTTATCGGTATAGACCCCGGTTTATCTGCAACGGGTGTTGGAATTGTCAGGGGAACCGGACTTAACGTTGACGGCTTCTCCTTCGGCAGTATTCAAACCTCAAAAAATCTTCCGTTACCGAGCCGCCTCGATCAAATTTTTTCAAATCTTGTTAAGGTATTAAAAGATGAAAAACCGGACCTTATGATTGTGGAAGATGTATTTTCCATTGAAAAATTTCCGAATGCGGGAATAACACTGGGAAAAGTCACCGGCGTGGTTCTTCTGGCAGGATGCCGTCTGGAAATACCCGTTGTCGAAATTTCGGTTCGTGAATCCAAACAGGTATTAACCGGAAACGGCAATGCAACAAAAGCACAGCTTGAAATGGCCGTTCGCAGTTTATTAAACCTGGCGGCGCCGATTCGGCCGTATCACGCTTCCGATGCCATGGGACTGGCCTTGGTAGGATTGTTCCGGCATAATCATTATGACTTGAAAAAAACCTCGTACAAAAAATAAAACAGGATATAATGATCGGGTACATTGAAGGAAAACTTTTAAAAAAAAGAGACGACCGGATACTTGTTCTGGCCAATCAGATCGGCTATGAAATTTTACTCCCTGCGTTTGTCATGGATACATTCAGGGCAAAATCCGTCGAAGACCATGTATCCCTTTATATTTATTATCATCAGACCGAGCGCCAGCCGAAACCGGTTTTGATCGGTTTTAACCTTGAGGTCGAGAAAGAATTTTTTCAGCACTTTATCTCTGTTGAAGCCGTGGGCGTCTTGAAAGCGATAAAGGCTTTGACCATACCCGTTCGAGAAATCGCGAGGGCCATAGAATCAAAAGATGTGAGCAAGCTCAAGCACCTAAAGGGCATCGGCGACAGGACGGCACGAAAGATTATCGCGACACTTGAAGGCAAAATGGATAAATTTGCGCTGATTCAGCCGTCTCAAAAGGTCGAGGCTCCCGGGGTAGAAGATTTGTCCCAGCAAGTCATTGATGTCCTTGTGGAACAGTTGGGATACAAATCAACGGCGGCAAAGCAGATGGTTATCGATGCGATGAAGCGCAACACCGCTATTTCAACCCCGGAAGAACTTTTTGAAGAAGTATATCGCGAAGAAAACGCCAGAAGTTGACCCGGCGGTGTTCGAGAAGCGAAGCCGGAAGCTGAAATCGAAGACCCAATGAACCGGCACATAGAGCAGTGTCGAGTTATTGAATAAATTTTCTCAAGCTAAGCAAATCACGGATAACATGCCGACATATTCTCCCGACAAACAAGGTATTCTGACAGGATCCTGCCTTCCGATGGATAAGGAGCCGGAAATCCTTTCTTTACGGCCGGATCGGTTCGAAGATTATGTCGGTCAATCCGAAGTGGTCGAAGCCCTTAAGATCGCCATTGAAGCAGCATTACAGCGAGAAGAGCCCGTGGATCACATCCTTTTCCACGGACCGCCCGGCTTGGGAAAAACCACGTTGGCTCACATTATCGCCAATGAAATGGGAGGCAACCTTACATCGACATCCGGCCCATCCATTGAAAAAGGCGGAGATCTAATCGGTATTTTAACGCATTTGGAAGACAGAGATATTTTGTTCATCGATGAGATTCACAGAACTCCGAAGATTGTCGAAGAATTCTTGTACCCGGCCATGGAAGATTTTGCCGTCGATTTCGTGTTTGACAAGGGGGTACACGCCCGCAGTCACCGGTACCGTTTGAATCGCTTTACTCTGGTGGGTGCAACCACTCGGGTCGGACTTTTATCCGCTCCTTTACGCGACCGGTTCGGTATTTTCAGGAGTCTTGACTTTTACAATCAAGCGGACCTGTCAAAAATCATCCGGCGTTCGGCGGCCCTGCTTAAGATTTCTATCGATGACCAGGGAGCAGAGGAACTCTCAAGTCGATCCAGAGGAACGCCCCGGATCGTAAACAGGCTTCTAAAGCGTGTCAGAGATTATGCCCAGGTGCGTGCGGACGGCAGGATTACTAAAAAAATCGTCGAAGCCGCGTTGGTCTTGGAAGGTGTGGATGAAAAAGGATTGACCGATCTTGACCGCAGATATTTAAAAACCATCATCGAATTTTATAAAGGCGGTCCGGTCGGTATCGAAGCTATTGCAGCGACCCTCCAGGAAGAAACAGATACGCTGGTGGATGTCGTTGAACCGTATCTTTTAAAAATCGGGCTTGTTACGAGAACATCTGCAGGGAGGAAGGCTTCAGCAGCAGCGCACAAACATCTCGGATTCAGCTTTCAAAAAAGAATATTTGAGTAATTGGCGATTCCGTAAGAAATTAAAACTTGACTATGTCGATTATTACACTGCTGACAGACTTTGGCACTCATGATGCTTATGTCGGCGTCATGAAAGGCGTCATCCTTTCTATCAACCCTTCGGCCGTAGTGATTGATGTTTGTCATGATGTCGATCCGCAGGACTTGATCGGGGCGGCCTATCTCATAGCATCTTTTTACAGATATTTCCCCCAGGGAACCATACATATTGTCGTTGTAGATCCGGGGGTTGGCGGAAATCGCTCAATCGCCGCCGTTAAATTGGCGGGACATATATTCCTCGCACCCGATAACGGGGTTCTAACCCTTCTCATGGATGAAAACGATATCGATGCC
Source organism: uncultured delta proteobacterium (assembly GCA_963778575.1). Taxonomy (GTDB): domain Bacteria; phylum Desulfobacterota; class Desulfobacteria; order Desulfobacterales; family UBA11574; genus UBA11574. The sequence continues at coordinate 476,584 of CAVZUV010000017.1, forward strand.
ATCATTCGTGTCGAAAACCCTCACTATTTTTTAAACGAGGTCAGTCACACTTTCCATGGTCGGGATATTTTTGCACCGGTTGCTTCTCACCTTTCCAAGGGCGTTCCTATCAATCAATTAGGCCGGTCTTTATTTCCGAAAGATCTGGTTCGCCTGAGTATTTCAAAGCCGTATTTTCCGGAGAAAGATGAACTTATCGGATCAATCATATCCATTGACCACTTTGGGAACTGTATCTCGAATATTGATGAAAACCGTCTCAAAGAATTTATTCAAACCGACCTTGAAAAAACACTTGAAATCAAAGTGGATAAAACTGTAATTAAAAGTTTGTCTCAAAGTTATTTAAACGCGGCGCCCGGAGATCCTGTTGCCGTTATCGGAAGTTTCGGATTCCTTGAAATTGCAATCAATTGCGGAAATGCCAGCCGCCGATTAAAGGTATCAAAAGGCGATACCGTTGCTTTAAAATTAAGGCCCGGTTCAAAAATCGGCTCACGAAATTGACAGCCGGGCCCTATATCGGGAGATACATTGTGAATAACATTGCAAAGGATTTTTCCATTATCGACAAAGAATTGACTGTAGACGGCACGATCCATACCCGTGGCAGGCTTATCGTGAAAGGTGTGGTAAAAGGTACTGTCATCGGAGAGAATGTTGTCATTGCCGAAGAAGGATCGATTTATGCGAATGTAAAGGTTGCCAGCATGACCATCGGCGGCACTTTCGAAGGAGAACTCAGAGCACTAAAGGAGCTGGTTATATTGGCCACGGGAAAATGTTCAGGCAAAGTTGTGTGCAAGGATTTGGTGGTGGAAACCGGTGCAATTTTGAACGCTCAAGTCACGAGTCTTTCTGCTAAAGAATCCGATCTAAGCATTCAAAATTCTTTGGATAAGGATAGTATATCCTAATGCTGAAAAAAATAATTTCCGGCGGTCAAACCGGTGCCGATCAGGCTGCTCTCGATGTCGCCATAAAACTCGGGATTCCGCACGGCGGTTGGATCCCCAAAGGGCGAAAAACTGAAACCGACGTTTTGGACGCGAAATATAAGCTCACGGAGATGGACACCGCCGACTATAATAAACGGACCGCACAGAATGTCATCGATTCAGACGGCACACTGATTATATCCCACGGCAGGCTCACCGGCGGCTCCGATTATACCCGGGAAATGACCCTTTTACATCATCGCCCTTGGCTTCATATTGATCTGAATAAAACCAACGCTTTTCAAGCTGCCGAAAAAATCAAATCATGGCTCGCTGAAAATGAAATCGAAGTTTTGAACGTTGCAGGACCCAGGGCAAGCAAAGATCCTGCGATATATCAGGCGACGGTCGATATTATCGAAACCGTTCTTTATCTTGATCTTGTCGATGACACCATGCACGCATCCTTTACGGGTACGCCCAAACGCCGCGCGCAATTAAAAAAAGAAATCCTGCCCAGAACCGTTGAAGAAGCTGCTGATAAACTCTTGTCAAAATTGTCTTTAAGAGACAAAACCATGATCGCAAATATCCCCAAAGACAAATTGGCGGATCTTTATCTCTCCCTCAAAGCCAATCTGCAAAACGAAGTCGATTTGTGGCTGACCAACGAATTACTGTTGAATTCCTGCCGTTTGATGTCCGGCGATGAGTATCTGGATGAAAACGGCGCTTCTCTGATTATCGTCAGAGCATTATGGGAAAAGCTGCAAAAAACCAATGTATTAAAGATTGTGAGATAAAAGAAAAATGATACGGCACATTGTTTTTATTTGTACCGGTAACATATGCCGGAGTCCCATGGCGGAAGGTTTGATGCGGCATAAAGCCAAAGAAGCAGGCCGACGTGACCTCATGGTTTCATCCATGGGTATCCATGGACTGTATGATTCCCCGGCCACCGAATATGCCCAAAAAGTGTGTAAAGAAGACGGCTTCGACATATCATCCCACAAGGCACGATATCTGATGGGTGATGAGTTGGAAAAAGCGGATCTTATTTTATGCATGGAACCCGTTCATATTAAATTCGTGGAGACGTTTTTCCCCTGGTCCCGCAAAAAAATATTCCTGCTTGGGGCCTGGCCGGACAAGGCCACCCGAAAAAGTGCGATTCAAGACCCCATGGGCGGTTCGTATGAAAAATACCAGCAAATATATAACCTTATCAAAAGTCATATTGAACGTATTCTTCCCCTGCTTTAGACGAAACGGCTCGGTAAATTGACAAAAATATCTGATAAGTCGGGTAGTTTTTCTTTTAAATCCTTAAATATATAAGATTGATCTCCACTTTTAGCTTCGCCCAACAAGAAGGCGTCTCAGGGTTGATTAAATTTTTGCTGGAAGCTGTTTGAGTGGATTAGGGATCGTTGTGAAAAAACCCTCCTCGATTTGCAATAGGCTCAAGCCAACGAATGGAAGGTTTTGAAACCGCTTCTAGTCTATTTTTGCTTTTTCTGTTCTGCTAAAAACACGAATTGATCTGTCCCTGCCCTTTTGAGGTTGAATTTTTGCTGTTAAGTTATCTTCCCATGGCAACAGAACTTCCGGATCCGTGACGGTGATGATCGGACAGTTGGCTCGATAACTGGCGCGTTCCACGACGCTTCCTGCATACCACTTCCCATTCTTTTCCTTGGTATGGGAACCCATCATAATCAGGTCCGCATCTTTATTTTCTACACATTTTAAAATTTCAAGATGCGGTAGGGCACCTCCCCAAACAATATATTCATGATCTATTTCTTCAAGGAACTCTTGGCAAAATTCTTTGAGGTTTTTCTTCGCCAATTCGATATCTGCCTCATAATCCGCCTTGGAGTATTTGGGAAGTGGAGGGACAGGCAGCATATGAAACGGGAAAAGTTTGGAACCGTACTTTCTGGCAAATTCTACTGCAAAACACAATGCACATTCGCAGGATCTCGAAAAATCGATACCCACTACAATCTTTTTAAACGCCGCCGCTGTTTTTAAGATTGACGGGTTAACAATCATTACCGGACAATTTTCGCGCATCATAACGCCTTCTACTGTGCTCCCGATTTTTCCAACCACTCTAACCACTTTTTTTTCCTCAGCTCTAGTGGAATGAGGTCCCAGCACAATCAGATCCGTATGTTTCTCTCTCGCCCATCTCAAAATTTCCTCCCATGGGAAACCGGGTGCGACTCTGATTTCATAATGAAGAGATGATTGAAACATTTCTTTATACATCTTATATAGGTGCGTTTTTACGCTGTTTTCGTAATCTGTCGTCGTAAGGATATCTTCACCGGTTCTAAAGTGTTTGATCAGTTGACGATTTTCTGAAGAAGCAGATTCCAGCACATGAAGAATATATAATTTTGCATTGTTCTGTTCGGCTATTTTTGCAGCCGTTAAAACCGGTGTATCCTTATCGGTTAGCATGTCTGTCGCCGCCAATATTCTTTTAAACATCTTTTCTCCTTTTCCTCCGGAAACCATTTAAAGAAATATAGGACTCTTTGGCCAGAATTTGCTCTATGCACTCTTTCAATGGCTTTTCAGTGTCAACACGAATATGCATCTCATCACTCAATTCATTCAAAGGTTCAAATCGCTTCTTGAAATCTTCATAATGGTGGTACCTCGCGTCCGAAACCGTATATCCGGCTTCACGCTTCAATAGACGTTCTTTAACCATATTTTCTTTTAATGCACACTCAACAAAGATAATGTTAGCGTCAGTATCATATGCCATACGCACGGCTTCGGCGCGATGATGTTGGCGACCATATGTCGCATCCAGAATAACAGATTTCCCCTGTTCAATTTCTTCCTGGGCCGACAGAAGAAGCCTTCCATATGTGAGAGCGCTGGCGCCTTTAGAATAGATACCCGTTTCAAAGGGCAGGTCCGATGTATCCCCGGGTTTCAAACCGTACAATTCTTTTCGGATCACATCGGATTGAAATATCCGGATCTTAAAAATCCTGGAAAGTTCTCCTGCGATGGTGCTCTTCCCCGAACCCGGCATTCCACACACCACCCAGAGCGTTGGACGTGTGAACCGCCCGGCGTATTTATAGGCAAGGTCCAAGTACTTGCGCGTTTCTTTGATAAGCTTTTTTCGAGCGTGCTTGTCCAAATCGCCCTCCTGAAGACGGATGCAGTTCACTTTGCACCGTACAAAAGCCCGGTAACATTTGTAAAAATCAATAAGAACAAAAAGATCCGGATCTTGTGTCTGTTTTGCAAAGTTATCGAGCAAATCATTGGCAATCTGCGGGAAACCTTCGTAATCGAGATCCATTGCCAAAAAAGCCAGATCCGAGGTAACATCTTGAAACCTGAAACGTTCGTTAAATTCTATACAGTCAATGATCTGAATACCCTCATCGGTAAAATAGATATGTCCGGTTCGCAAATCGCCATGGCAGTCTCGAATCTTTTTGCTTTTGATTCTATTGTCAAAAAGTTCTTTTTTTCTGTACAAGAAGGAGCGCGTAGAGGATCGGATAATCTGAAATATTCGTTCATCAAGAATTTCTTCGGCGAACAGTATCGTTTGCCGGAAGTTTTCCTCGCAATTTGAAAGAACGGTCTCCCAAGCCCCGGAGGCATGGATGTGCTCAACGGATGGACCGCGGCTATAAAACTTTTCAAGGATTACAGAAAGTTCTTTAACAAAATCTCTGCCAATCTTTTTTCTTTTCAACAAGTTGGTCATGGAGCGGTCAGCAGGAAGTTGTCGCATTTTCACAGCATATTCAACGGGAGTACCCGGCCCGCTCAGATAGTATTTACCGTCTTTATGATTGATGGAAACGGTATCGAGGTAGACATTGTGAGACAGACGTTTATTCAGAATAACTTCTTGGCGACAGTAATAATACCGCTTTTTTAACGTTGTGAAATCGAGGAAATCGAGGTTGATGGGTTTTTTAATTTTATAGACATAATCGCCTGTCAGAAAAACATGAGAAATATGCGTTTCCCGCTGTTCTATGCGGCTCACAGGGTGAGGATAGAATTCCGGCCTGCTCATCGCTTCAAAAATTTGATCTTGATGATTCATTTTTATTTCAAAATTATATTCTATTACGGTCACAACGCGCAAATTGGTATAAAAGCGTAAATGATCCGCAAAAAAAACTTTGGCAGATGGCTTTACCCTTGGCGCCTTGTGCGGTCAAAAGAAAGTCCCTTCATCAGTAGGCATGGAACGCCATCGCTTTACGCCTAATTGGGTCCTTAATTACTCATATCAACTGCGATATTCATGCCAGATTTTGAAAACACAATAATATATACAACTCCCAGATAAAACTGAATTATTAAAAGTAAGACGATCAAATTATATGAATTTACAAATAAATATGATGTCAAATTTTTTTACGGATTGTAAAGAAGAATTACATAGTGAAAAAATCTAATTTGATGCGCATAAGACCTTCTGTCTTGATATCCGGCCTAAAACGTTTTATAAACAACCGAATATATCTTGGGGTAAAAAAGACACGATTAAATAACAGAATTAAAAAGATACGCCATGCAAATACAATCAAAGCTGCCGGATGTCGGTGTCACCATCTTCACGATCATGTCAACACTGGCGAACGATCACCATGCCATCAATCTTTCCCAGGGCTTTCCGGATTTCGATGCCCACCCGGAACTTTTGGCCCTGGTCAACGAATTTATGCGCTCCGGTCACAACCAGTATGCGCCGATGCAGGGTGTACGAACTTTGCGGGAACGGATTGCGGAAAAAGTTCTGGAACTGTATCATGCCGATTATGATCCCGATTCTGAAATTACCGTGACATCCGGCGCAACAGAGGCATTGTTTGCCGCCATCAGCGCGGTGGTTCACCCGGGGGATGAAGTGATCGTTCTTGAACCGGCCTTCGACGCTTATGTGCCGGTCATTAAGCTCAACGGCGGCATCCCCGTTTATGTGGAATACAAGTTTCCGGATTATCGGATCGACTGGAATGATGTCAGAAATGCCCTGTCTCCCAAAACCCGGCTTATTATCCTGAATTCACCACATAATCCCACAGGCGCCGTATTTACGGATTTAGACATTGCCGAATTCAAAAACATTTTACAGGATACGGATGTGTTGATTTTGAGCGACGAAGTCTACGAGCATATTATTTTTGACGGTATACGACATGAAAGCGTCTGCCGGCATCCTGAACTCTACCAAAGGAGCTTTGTTGTCAGTTCCTTTGGAAAAACCTACCACACCACCGGATGGAAAATCGGATATTGCCTGGCGCCGGCGCCGCTGTCCAAAGAATTCCAAAGGGTGCACCAGTTTTTAACTTTTGCATCCAACACGCCGATTCAATACGCTTATGCCCAATTCATGAAAAACAAGGATATTTATTTGAGCCTGCCGGCATTTTACGAGCAAAAAAGGGATAAATTTTTATCGCTCATCCAGGATTCCCGGTTTAAAGCCCTGCCCTGTCGCGGCACTTACTTTCAGATGCTGGATTATTCGGCGATTTCCGATGAATCGGATGTTGAATTTTCAAAAAGGATGACCATAGAACACGGCGTGGCGTCAATTCCGCCTTCGGTTTTTTATCACCGCCACGTCGATCATAAAGTCCTCCGATTCTGTTTTGCCAAAAAAGATGAGACCCTTGAAAAAGCTGCGGAGAGATTATGCAAGATTTGAAAGTCACATTGATTCAAAGTGAACTGGTTTGGGAAGATATTGATTCGAATCTCAGTGAATTTGATACCAGGATAACCGCCGTTAAGGAAGACACCCACCTCATCATACTGCCGGAAATGTTCTCCACCGGCTTCAGCATGAATGCCGCGAATCTGGCACAGGACATGGACGGGTCCGCGGTTCGATGGATTCAAAAAAAATCGAAGGATATCAATGCGGATATCGTCGGAAGTATCATCATCAATGATAAAGGAAAATTTTACAATCGGTTGGTCTGGGCAAAACCCCAAGGGGACCTATTAACTTACGACAAAAGGCATCTCTTTCGAATGGCGGGCGAAGAAAAGATATACAGCGCCGGAAGCAAAAATATTACCGTTGAATTAAACGGCTGGAAGATCAGACCCTTTATTTGTTACGACCTTCGGTTTCCGGCCTGGACGCGAAACATGAAAAACCAATATGATGCGGCTGTATTTATTGCCAACTGGCCTGAAAAACGCGCGGAACACTGGAAAGCCCTTTTGCAGGCCAGGGCCATTGAAAACCAGTGTTTTGTTGTCGGCGTCAACCGTGTCGGAACAGACGGAAACGGCCTGGCTTACAGCGGAGATTCTTCCATCATCGATCCATGGGGAGCCGTCATTTTTCAAAAAAGCAGCCATCCGTGTACGGTTACAGCTCAATTATCATATGATCTTCTTAAAAGATCCAGAGAAAACTTTCCGGTATGGATGGATGCGGACCATGATGCCCTTCGCCTACCCTAATTCCCATTCAATTTGATCGAAGACGTCCTCGATCTGATACAGCGTTTTGTCGGCTTCGGCCAGGTTCCAATCCGCAATATGTGCTTCAGCTTTTTTGTGAAGCGTGCGGAGGTTGTCTTTGTGCTTAAGCAGAATTTCTCTGAAAGGGGGGTTTCCTTCCGCGTCGTAAAGAAGCCTGTCCACTCTTCCCGCGATGTCAAAGAGCGAGAACTCATCTCCAATCCATTTCTCATCAAGAAAACTCAATGCTTTGGCGATTTTCGGATAGTCCGCTTCCAGACCCTTTTTATGATAGGTTCGAACCCGGACGGTCAATTGCATGTATTTGCTCATGGGCCTTTTTCTCCTTTCAGTATCCGGTAAAAAAGCAAAATGTTACTTCGAACTTAATCAAAATAATAATTGTTTTGTTAGCAACATCATATAAATGAATTTCATTTGTTATCAATAAAAATATATAGACGAGCATTGAGGATTCATTATTGACACACAAATCCTGCTTTCTTATAATTTTAGATACTTTCATATCAACAGTGCATTTTAATCAGCATTAATGGACAACCTTTGAGGGGAGAGTAACCAATGAAAAATAACTACGAGAAGCTCGGCGCATTTTATCTCGGCAAGGAATATGATCTGGCTTCTCGAACGCTTAAAGAAGATTTGATCCTCTATGACTCCAAAGACCTTACCACTCATGCGGTCATCATCGGCATGACCGGAAGCGGAAAAACCGGACTGGGAATCGGCATTTTGGAAGAGGCTCTAATCGATAATATTCCCATTATTGCCATCGACCCCAAAGGAGATCTGCCAAACCTGCTGCTCAACTTTCCGGATCTTAGTCCTGAAGATTTCCGACCCTGGGTGAATGTCCAGGATGCCCTGAATAAGGGTCTTACCTTGGATCAATTCGCAGCAAAACAGGCTGAAACCTGGCGAAAAGGCCTATCCGACTGGGGTCAAGAACCCGATCGCATCGCCCGCCTGAAGGCCACCGCCGATTTTGCCGTTTACACGCCGGGAAGCCATGCAGGGCTTCCGGTGAGCGTTCTAAGATCCTTTTCGCCCCCTACCCCTGAGACGCTTGGAGATCCCGACTTGCTTCGTGAACGGATCCAAACGACGGCCACAAGCCTTCTCGCACTTTTGGGTATCGAAGCCGATCCCATTATCAGCCGGGAACACATATTGCTGTCCAACATTTTCGAAACGGTTTGGTCAGAAGCGAAAAGCCTCGACCTGGCCGGATTGATCCATGCCATCCAGGCACCGTCTTTTGAACGTATTGGGGTAATGGATCTGGATTCGTTCTATCCTGCTAAGGAACGTTTTGCCCTGGCCATGCGGATGAACAACCTTCTCGCATCGCCGGGTTTTGAATCCTGGCTGGAAGGCGATCCACTCAATATCGGACAGATGCTGTATACCGCGCAAGGCAAACCCCGGGCTTGTATTTTCACCATTAGCCATCTTTCCGATTCCGAACGAATGTTTTTCGTTTCCATGCTTCTCAACGAAATTTTAGGATGGATGCGCACGCAGCCCGGTACGTCCAGCTTGCGTGCCATTTTGTATATGGATGAAATTTTCGGCTATTTTCCTCCAGTGGGCAATCCTCCATCCAAAACGCCTCTTTTGACGCTGTTGAAACAGGCTCGAGCATTTGGACTTGGCGTTGTACTGTCTACCCAAAATCCGGTTGATTTAGACTATAAAGGACTTGCCAATACCGGTACATGGTTTATTGGTCGTCTCCAGACCGAACGTGACAAGGGACGCGTTCTGGAAGGCCTTGAAGGCGCTGCTGCAGGTAGCGGGTTTGATCGCCGCCGAATGGAAGAAATTCTGGCCGGCTTGGGAAAGCAGGTATTTCTTTTGCACAACGTACACGAGAATGAACCTGTGATTTTCCAAACCCGATGGGTAATGTCCTATTTGCGTGGGCCCATGACCAGGGAACAAATCAAGGTTCTTATGGCCCATAGAAAAAACCTGACGCCGACCGGCGCTAAAATATCTGCCTTCCCTGCAGTTGCGGATCCTTTAAAACCTTCTCTCCCTGACCAAACGGCAGAAGGACCTCCGCTGGTGCCCCCGGGGATCGACACATTTTACCTGGCCGTATCCGGTGCCGGCCATGGCGTGATATATTACCCTGCTGTGGTCGGCCGCATGGACGTTCACTATTCCGATGCCAAGTATAAGATAGATACCACGAAGACACTGGCACTTGCGGCCCAGTTGGAAGAAGGCCTTGTTGCTCTGGACTGGGACAGCGCCACGGAGTTTAACCCGATAGCTATTGAGGCCACGCCTATAAAGGATGGTGAATATGCCGATCTGCCGGCAGCCGCACAAAACCTATCCAACTACCGCAAGTGGAACAAAGATCTGTTACGCTGGGTTCGCCAAAACCGGCCTCTGGTGCTTTTGCGTTCCAAGAGTTTTGATATGACGAACCATCTGGGCGAATCCGAGGGTGAGTTTCGTTTGCGGTTAGCACAGGTAATACGTGAAAAGCGTGACCTGGAAGTTGAAAAGTTGCGAAAAAAATACGATACACGATTCACCACGCTGAAAGATCGTCTAATTCGCGCCGAACAGGCTATAGCCAGAGAAGACGAACAGGCCAAAGCCAGCAAAATGCAGACCGCGATATCCTTTGGTACCGCCATCCTTGGCGCTTTCTTAGGTCGTAAAGCAGTGAGTGCCGCATCGGCACAACGGGTTGGAACGGCCATGAGATCCGCCAGCCGTATTCAAAAAGAAAAAATGGATGTGGCCAGGGCCCAAGAGAGAGCTCAAGCGGTCCGTATACAATTATCTGAACTCGACGAACGCCTGCAAGAGGATATTGATGCCTTAGAATTCTCCATGAATGCTGAGGCCGAAGAGCTTGAGGAAATCAGCATAAAGCCCAAAAGTACGGATATTACTTTAGAACTCTTCGGACTGGCCTGGATACCGTTTCGAAAGAATGCGGGAGGTGGGCTGAGCCCTGACTGGAGCTAAGTAAAGTTTCTGCAAGCCATCTCAAAAATACATCTAACGCTCAATTACGGCGTTGCGAGCCTCTTCAAAATGCTCACATACTCCTATGTATGATGCGCTTTTTCATCGGCTCGCGCCTTGTCCTTGAACGCGATCTGCATTTTTGAGATGGCTTGTAATAAAAAATGCAATGGGTTGAATTTACTTCTTGGAGATACGAGATTTAGAAAAATCTACTTCTGGCATTTCCCGCTGGGTTACCAGGTCCAACGAAAAATAGTTTCGTTTTTCAAATCCGAACTTTCTGGCGATAAATCTGGCAGGAAAGGATTCGATAAGTATATTGAATCGGCCCACACTACTGTTATATCGATTTCTGGCCTTTTGGATATCCTCCTCAATTTCACTCAGGCTGTTTTGCAGATCAAGAAAATTCCCACTGGCTTTAAGATCCGGATACGCTTCAGCCAGCGCTAAAAGTCCGCGCAGAGATTTGGAAATCTGACTTTCCTCTTCAACACGATTCGAAATGCCGGTCGAACCGGCCAAGTAATCGTTTTTAGTCTGAAAGATTTTAGCTTCGTATTCCTCATACCTTTCAACTGCACGAATCAAATTAGGAATCAAGTTAAAGCGGCGTCTCAACGCAACATCAATACCGCTCCATGTTTCCTCAATCCTGTTTTTGTATTTGACAAACCGGTTATAGGTGTTGATAAACACGGCGATTGATACCAAAAGAATAAAAATTACGAGTATTATTATCGGTTGCATGGCGATCCCTTTCTTAATGAAAGCCCATATCAGTTTTCCTTGAAACTCAAAAACCGTTGACCGATATCCGGCGATGGCTGACCAGCCGATTTTTCACACGATGAAAAACGCCATCTGCCGTTTTGTAAGTTATTGTTTAATATCGGCAATAAACGTGTTGGAACTCTTAATGGCCTCATTCATATTCTTGATCAAGCCGCTTATTTCTCCTTTTAGGCTGGAAAACTCCGACCGCAAGGAACCGATCGCCTGGGCATTGAGGTTGTGCTTGAGGAACAGGACATTGTCGCGAAAGGTACGCAAAACCGGTGTCATGCTTTTTTCAGCCCGATGCATGCTGCCAATCATCTCGCGGTAACGGGATTTGGTTTTTTGCAGTTTCTGTTGGCTGGATCTGCGCAGATCGGCATTCTTATAAAGTTTCAATTCTTCCCCCCACTCTTCAAACAGGGCATCGGCAACCGACTCCACCTTGTCGATCCGTTCAGACACCTTTTTTGCGACCTTCTCACTGTCTTCATATTCTGAATTTAACTTTTCGTATGCTCTCTTAAGGTCGGAATTTTCAATTTTGACAACCGCGCCGAACTGTTCCAGCGCGGACTTAAACTGTTTCTGCGCTTCAGATTGGGCATCTCGGGCGCTCTCCACCCGATCTACAAGAATATCGCGTTTATGAATGCCCACTTTTTCCATTGCGCCGTAATATGCCTTGGAACATCCCCCAACAAACGAACTACATAAAACAGCAACCACGATGATCCAAACAGGTAATAAGGTCTTCTCTTTTTCCATGTCTGTCTCCTTCTGTGGTATTCTATTATTGTACGTGTTCACAGGCTGTGCTTCCTCGTGTAACGATATTGGCGAAGTTGATTTATGCATTCATCTATGGCCGCGGCGTCGAGATCCTCCAATCGATGATAACATCCCGCGGCATCCTGTGCTCTGGGAATAAAGCGGAATTCATCACTGGCGCACATCACCGGAAAACGGCGGGCCAGATAATTAAAGTAACTTCGGGCAAGCTGCGTGAATGTGGTGTTCATGACGGGATATCAAGTTAGCCCGTAAATATTGCAGATGAACATTGACGAATTCGATTTTTTCGCGAGACCCTCAGCGTTCATCGATGGGAAGGTATTGCATCTCCTTCGGACCGGTATAAATCTGCCGGGGCCGGCCCAGTTTCCATTTCGGGTCGTCAATGCTCTCTTTCCATTGAGCGATCCATCCCGGGAGGCGACCGATGGCGAACATTACCGTAAACATGTTGGTGGGTATTCCCATGGCCCTCAGGACAATGCCGCTGTAAAAGTCGATGTTCGGATACAGGTTGTGCTCGATGAAGTACTCATCTTTTAATGCCGCTGCTTCAAGTTCCTTTGCTATATCGAGCAACGGATCCTTTATGTTGAGTTTTGCAAGCACCTTGTCGCACATTTTTTTCATTATTTTGGCACGAGGATCATACGCCTTGTATACGCGGTGCCCAAACCCCATGAGGCGAAACGGGTCCTTTTTGTCTTTGGCCCTTTCAACCGCCCGGCGAAAATCCCCGCCGTCTTTTTGAATATCGGAAAGCATTTCGATGACCGCCTGATTGGCGCCGCCGTGCAAAGGGCCCCAAAGGGCCGCGATGCCGGCTGAAATAGCGGCATATAAATTGACTCTCCCGCTCCCCACCAGCCGTACCGCCGACGTCGAGCAGTTCTGTTCATGATCGGCATGAAGAATCCAAAAAACATTCAGTGCCTGAATCAGATCTTTATCCATGGGATAGGGCTTCACCGGGGTGTCGAACATCATGTTTAAAAAATTGGCGCAGTAGGACAGATCGGGTCTCGGATAGACCACCTTATGGCCTCTGGATATTTTATAGGACATCGCGGCCATGGTTCGAACTTTGGATAAAAGACGAATAACGGTAATGTTAATCTCTTCTCCAAAGGCCGGGAGTTCCGGATAAAAGCTTCTCAAAGCATTGACCATTCCCGACAGGATGCCCATGGGATGAGAGCCTCTGGGGAAGTTCTGATAAAAAATTTGCATATCTTCATGAACCAGAGAGTGGTCGTTGAACAGCACCGAAACCTCGTTGAGTTGATCCCGTGTCGGCAATACCCCGTTAATTAATAAATATGCGGTTTCAATAAAGCTCGAATGTTCCGCCAACTGCTCCACCGGGATGCCGCGATACCGTAAAATCCCCTTTTCCCCGTCCATAAACGTGATGGAGCTGGTGCAGCTTCCGGTGTTGGCATACCCCGGGTCCAGTGTAATCAAACCGGTCATCCGACGCAGCTTTGAAATATCGATGGCCTTTTCTCCTTCGCTGCCGACAACAACAGGGAGTTCATACGTCTTCCCGTCAATTATCAGTGTCGCTTTTTCCATCATGTCCCGCCTTTGAATGAAAGATGAATCATCGCTTTCTTGTTGTATTGTCGGTAAAATTAGCAAAGCACCCAGACTCCTTTTTGGTATTATATTCTTATTATTTCATAAAGATATATTTAATATCCCGATGGTCGAGGACCATTTAAAGCCCTGATCAGCGGAATCGGCACCCTTATTTTTGTCATCTCTTATGTGAATAGAAAAAATTTTAACATACACAAAGATTGCGTCAACGTCAAGAAACCAATGGAAGCCGTTAAAATATATTTAACAACTATCGATTGCATGAACAGGTGGGCTGTGGTAAATTTGTCATTATGTCTTTTAAAGAAAATCTATTACAAAAAATTAAAATAGATCAAGCAGCCAAACACGTCATTGCGTCCATCGGGCCCATAGACAGTGGTCGTAAGATAGACAAAAAAATCATGCGCGGTCTCCTTGAAACGGCGGGTTATCATTACCAAAGAAAGCGTGATCTGGATCTTTATATCAAAGATATCGAGGCTGAGAAGACCCGAATCCTGGTTCTCGACAATGATCTGGCAATATACAACACCTCCATCTATGACGTGGCCATGCGCAAAAGCCCTACTGTCAAAGAAATGATGAATCCATTTAATGTTGTCAAGATACTAAAAGACACCGATGTGGTGATGAGTAAAAAGGAGGCGTCCGTCAAAACCGTTCAGATAGAATGCGTCGCCAGTCTGGATCTTTCCTTTACAGCCACGGACATCGATGACATCGTCAACGACGGCCGGGCTTCTCTGGATAACGCTTACGCCGACGGGGTAACCGAATGTCTGGATCTTTTTGCCGAAATTCTAAATTACCATCCTCGCACCAATGACCTTCGGCATCCGCCATCACAAGATTGTCGGAAAACTGAGCCGGAAAGAAACCGGAGAAGATCTCTTTGGCCCCATGATCCTTTACAGTATGATTCATAATACCCTAAAACTGGTGGATCAGCAAATCGGAAGCGCTGACAAGAAAAAAATAAAATTTATTCAAAATGTTGCGGAAGGAAAGGAGAATGCTTCCATGGAAGGTTCAGATGTCCTTCAATACCTCAAATCCGCCGCCCTAAAATTTAGTGGTATGGGTTAATTGACGGGTCCGGGAGTTTTTCCGAAAATGAATAAACAAATTGTGCCGTCAGGCACATCAAGCGTCGGCAGTAAAGAGAAAATAATCCTCGAAGCCTATCTGGGGAGCTGTGTCGGGGTAACGCTGGTTGATCGCCGGGCCAAAGTTGGCGGATTGCTTCACCTTCTTTTGTCTGAGGCCACAGGGTCGGATCAGCATTTTAATCCTGAAAATTATGCCACCACCGGCATGCCGCTTTTTTTAAATAAATTGATTGATGCGGGCGCTTCGAAAGAAAAGTTGGAAGCCTGTGTCGCCGGAGGGGCTCTTATCGGACCGATATCAGATATGGATTTATCTTTGGATATCGGTGGACGAATTGCTGATAACGTTCAATTATTTCTCGAAGAACATAAAATTCCCATCATCGAGACGGAAACCGGCGGCTATGCCGGTCGCAAAATGAGTCTTGATCTTCATCATTTAAAAACGGCCATTGAACCGTCATGGCAAATCAAGAGCCCGTCACGGAATCCTTTCCAAACCGATATTGTATTCGATATTGATGAAGCGATTCATCGGGTGAAGCCCATACCTCAGGTAGCGCTTAAAATCATCCGAATGATACACAACAATGATTACAAAATAAGAGAAGTCGGGAATGAAATCCGCCAGGACCAGGTCATCAGCGGAAGGGTTTTAAATCTTTGCAACTCTGCTGCCATGGGCCTGAAAACGGTTGTAAATTCCATTGATCGTGCTCTGGTATTGATGGGAGAAAAACAACTGTTGAAGCTTGTTGTTACGGCCTCCGTCAAATCGCTTTTCCCCCAATCATGCCAAGGCTACTCCCTGTGCAAAGGGGGAATCTTCCATCATGCCGTCGGAACCGCCATGGTTTCGCAAAAGCTCGCCGATATCACTGAGAAGGCAGCTCCCGATATTGCCTATACCGCCGGTCTTTTGCATGATATCGGAAAAATTCCCCTGGATCAGGTGATGGCGGCAAATGCCCCTTTTTTCTATAGATATACCCAGGAAAAGGGCGCTGAATTGTGCGAAGCGGAAAGATTAAAGTTCGGCATCGATCACACAGAAGCCGGGATGCGGCTAGGAAAGTTATGGAGACTGCCAAACAATCTGCTCCATGTGATTGCCAACCACCACCAGCCTGAGGCTTCAACAGAAGATGAATCCCTTATTACGATCGTGTATCTCGCCGATCTGTTGATGTCAAAATTTCAGCCTCACCATGAACTGGATCAACTCAATACGGAAAAATTGCCGGACAGGTTGAATCGATTGGGACTGAACGCCGGCGATTTCCCGAATCTGATTGACCGTATTCCGAGAAACATTTTTCAATCCTCATGAGTGTCCATCCGTAACTGAGTCCCTCCATGGCGGAATTGTTCAAAATCTCCCGCCGGAAAGAACGGGATAAAAAGGCATGCGAAACCCGATTGTCACATTTTGATTGACAAGACAGGGGAAGAGGACATATTTTGACCTTTCGGTCAAAATTATGACTTGACGGTCACCATCTATAGGAAACACGGCATGTCAAAGCCAAAAACAGAGCGAAAACAGCTTTTCAACCAGATCACTCGAAAGGCGATTCAGGAAGCCGTGGTGAACCTTGTGACACGCACGGGAACCCGAAGAGTCACCATGGATCAGGTCGCCGCCGAAGCCGGGATGTCCAAGGGATGCCTCTACATCCATTTTCGCAGCAAAAAAGAGCTGCTGGAATCGGTGAAAACTGCAAGTTTTAAGCCCCTCGGCGATCAGCTCCAGGAAATTCTGAATGGATCGCTCACGCCGAAACAAAAAATTGAAAGCATTGTGACACCGGCTGCTCGGTTACTTTGATGAAAATCGAGGTCTATTTCGCTTTCTCTTGGAAGAACGAGAGATCGCACAATCTCCAGCCATACGGCAGAAAAACAGCCGTTATCGTAATTTTGTCGACAGGATTGCCAATGTGCTGGAAGACGGGGTCGCCACCGGACTTTTCTGCCGCATGGAATCGAGGAAAGTGGCATCTATATTTATCGAATCGATGATTGCCATGACCGCCCGACGTCTGCTGGAGGAAAATCCCGGCTCTGTGGATAACGATGCCAGGCTTTTGATTCAAGTGCTTTTTCAGGGCATTGCTTTGACGCCCGGCTCACAGTTAAACTCTAATTGAGCGAAATTTGCTGATGAACAATTAGAGTAAGAGGAAACTATGAAATATCGAGGACAAACCCGGACACCATATAATCCGTGCTTTTTTGCCGCCGTGTGGTTTGCAGCCGTCTTGATGCTGGCCGGATGCGCCTCGGATTTCCACCGTGTCTGGAAATCGCCGGGGACGGCCCCATCGTCCGCAGTATCTTGGACACCGCCACCCGGGACAATACCCAAGGTCGCCCCAAAATCAGCCCAAATAACACTGCCGGAGAATATCCTCAAATCCGGACGAATCTTTAAGCCTTTTTGACATTGTGGACATTGCCCTTCGCAACAATCCTGAAACGGCTGCCGCCTGGGCCCAGGCCCGATCCGCCGCCGCCGCATACGAAAGCAGCAAAGGTTCGTATTACCCGCAGCTCGGCGCAACAGCCGGTACAGGTTACGTCTCAGGGCACAGTGATAATGGCGCTACTCCTTACAGCCAACGGGACACTTTGGCGAGCTTGGGACTCAATTGGCTCATCTACGATTTCGGAGGACGCGAGGCATCCGTGGACGAAGCCCGGGAAGCCCTCATCGCCGCCGATTGGTCCCACAATACCGTTATCCAGAACATTATTTTTACCGTGGAAAATGCGTACTACAATTACATTACGGCCAAAGCCTTGCTCGAAGCCCAACAGGCCACCTACAAGGAGGCTGAAACCAATTTAGAGGCCTCAAAAGACCGGCACCATGCCGGCGTCGCCACCATCGCCGATGTGCTTCAGGCAAAAACCGCTCTGGCACAGGCCAAGCTGGCGCTGGACAGCCTTCAGGGACAGATACAAACCACAAGGGGCGCTCTGGCGACGGCCATGGGGCTTCCGGCCAATACGCCATATGATATTGTCGTTCCGAAAAAAGAGATCCCTCTCAAGGAAACGCTTGAGAAAGTGGAAGATTATCTTGCTCAGGCTGAAAAAAAGCGGCCGGATCTCGCGGCTGCGCGCGCCCAGGTCAGACAGGCCGGGGCTACTTTGCGTAAAGTGAAGGCACAGGCGTATCCTTCCATCAATGGAACCGCCGATTATGGTAACACCTATTACGGCACCACCTCATTATACAAGGATAATTACAGCGGCAGCTTGCTGTTCAGTGTTCCGATTTTCACGGGCTTTTCCCAACGCTATAATGAAGAACAGGCGCGGGCTGACGAGGAAACGGCGCAGGCTCGTCTGAACAGTCTCCAGCAGCAGGTGGTGCTGGAGGTGTGGACAAGCTATTACAATCTCAAGACCGCCGAACAACGCGTTAGAACAAGTCAAGACCTGCTCAAGAGTGCTACCGAATCCTACGAGGTGGCTCTGGGGCGTTATAAAGCAGGCGTCGGCAGCATCCTGGACCTTTTGTCGGCACAAAGTGCCCTCGAAAGCGCAAGGGCCCAGCGGGTTCAAGCCACTGCCGACTGGTACGTGTCGCTGGCTGCCTTGGCGCGTAACACAGGAACGTTAACCGCATCCAGCTCCCATAGTCTGGAAAGGATTCCCATTACGATGGAAAAGGTAAAGAAACCATGACAGTCATTAGCCGTTTACCGTTCTTCGGTACAAAACCTTCCGGAATGTTCCATATTTTTCTGTCCAATCTCCTGACGCTGGGGATTGCAGTTCTCATGTTGGCAGGTTGTTCCGGAAATGCCGAAAATAACCATGGCCCAATTGCGGCGCCTGTAAAAGTTAACATCGCGCTCAAGAAAGACGTTCCGGTGGTTCTTAAAGCCATCGGAACCGTGGAACCGCATAACACGGTGTCCGTTCGAGCGCGGGTTGCCGGTGAAATCAAACGGATTGCTTTTAAGGAAGGACAAGACGTTTCCCAGGGAGACTTGCTGTTCACCATCGATCCCCGTCCATACCAGGCAGCGTTGGAAGGCGCTTTGGCCGACCTGGACCGGGACAACGCCAGACTGAAAAGTGCCAAAGAAGATGTCCGGCGTTATTCTGAATTGGTCAAAAAAGATTATGTGACGTCACAAGCTTACGATCAAACAATAGCAAACGCAGATGCGCTCAAAGGCACCGTGGCATCCGACCGGGCGGCTGTGCAAAGTGCCCGGGTCAACCTCGACTACTGCACTGTTCGGACACCCATCACCGGTCGTACCGGAAACCTTTTGGTAAAGCTTGGAAATGTGATCAAGGCCGAAGATCAACCGGTGGTCACCATCAATCAGATCATGCCCATCAATGTGAGTTTCTCGGTGCCCGAAGAATACCTGGCGGATATCCGGCGTTATGCCGCAGACGGAACTCTAGACGTCGAAGCCGCCTTTCCCGATCAAAAAGAGCCGAACTTTAAAGGAGAACTCTCGTTCATTAACAATACGGTGGACGGATCCACGGGAACGATTCTCTTGAAAGCCACGTTTCCCAACCCGGACAAGGCCCTTTGGCCGGGACAATTTGTGAACGTCATTCTCAGACTGGCCACCAGTCGGAGCGCTGTTGTTGTTCCGTCCCAGGCGGTTCAGCGAGGTCAGCAAGGGGATTATGTTTTTGTGGTCAAACCCGACATGAGTGCGGAATCGCGCGCGGTTCAATTGGGACAAAGGATTGACGGAGAAACAGTGATTCGGAAAGGAATCGAGGCCGGCGAGCGCGTGGTGACGGACGGCCAGCTTCGTCTTTTTCCCGGAGCCAAGGTGGCGTTAATGAATCAACCAGCATCATCAGGGACAACCAATTAATGAAGGGACTATCCGACATATTCATTCACCGACCGGTCATGACGACACTGGTCATGTTCGGCGTACTTCTTTTTGGCATCACCGGCTACCGTTTGCTTCCGGTAAGCGACCTGCCCAACGTAGACTTCCCCACGATTCAGGTGACGGCGGAACTGCCCGGGGCCAGTCCGGAGACCATGGCATCGGCGGTGGCAACCCCATTGGAGAAGCAATTCTCGACCATCGCAGGCCTGGATTCCATGACCTCCGCAAGCCAGCTCGGCAGCACCCAGATCGTTCTCCAGTTTAACTTGAGCCGGAACATCGACGCCGCGGCCCAGGATGTCCAGTCAGCCATCTCGGTGGCCCAGGGCAATCTTCCCAATGACATGCCGAATCCGCCCTCCTTTAAGAAAGTCAATCCGGCCGACAAACCCATCATTTATTTCGCGCTCACGTCTCCCACGCTGCCCCTTTCCGACCTTGACGAATACGGAGAGACACTTCTGGCGCAACGCATCTCCATGGTGAGCGGCGTGGCCCAGGTGGTGGTTTACGGCTCCCAAAAATACGCGGTTCGCATCCGGCTGGATCCCAACAGACTGGCCAACAAAGGCATCGGACTGGACGACGTGGCTTCGGCGGTAGAGCAGGGAAACGTGAACCTGCCCACGGGAATACTTGACGGGCAGCACGTGGCCTATACCGTCCAGGCTACGGGGCAACTCAAAAATGCCGCAGCTTACATGCCCCTGATTGTCGCCTATCGAAACGGGAGTCCTGTTCGCCTTCAGGATTTGGGAGTCGTGCTGGACAGCGTGGAAAACGACAAAACCGCTGCCTGGTATGTGGACGCCACTCACAACGACCGCTCCGTGATTCTGGCGATCCAGAGACAACCCGGCACCAACACGGTCAAAGTCGCCGGCGACGTGCGCAACCTTGTCAGCACGCTTCAGAAGCAAATTCCGGCATCTGTTTCACTGCACGTGCTTCATGACCGCTCCGAACCCATCCGCGACTCGGTCAATGACGTCAAACTGACCCTACTGCTGGCCCTGGTCCTGGTGGTTCTGGTCATCTTTGTCTTTTTGAGAAATCTGTCGGCCACCCTCATCCCCAGTCTGGCACTTCCCATGTCCATCGTCGGCACCTTTATCGTGATGTACTATTTGGGTTACAGCCTCGACAACCTCTCTCTCATGGCACTCACACTCTCGGTGGGATTTGTGGTGGACGATGCCATTGTCATGCTGGAAAACATCGTCCGTCACATGGAAATGGGAGAAGGAACCTTCAACGCCGCCCTGAAAGGATCCCGTGAGATCGGCTTCACCATCCTTTCCATGACCCTCTCTTTGGCAGCCGTTTTCATCCCGGTCCTGTTCATGGGCGGGATCATCGGCCGGCTTTTCCACGAATTTGCCGTGACCATCGCGGCAGCCATCCTCATATCGGGCTTTGTCTCGCTGACACTGACCCCCATGCTGTGCAGCCGGTTTCTGAATCCCCCTTCCCAAGAGCGCCACAGTGCAATATATGACGCGTCCGAGCGGATCTTCAATAAAATGCTCGGTATCTACGATAAGGCACTGGGATGGAGCCTTAACCATCGCCGTTTGGTCATTATCTTATCCGGCATCAACCTGCTGGCAACGGTCTACCTTTTCATCGCCATCCCCAAAGGTTTCATTCCCAGTGAGGACAGGTCTGCGATCATCGCCTTTACCCAGGCTGCGGAAGGTATTTCCGTCGATGCCATGATGAAGCATCAACAGGCCGCGGCGGCGGTGGTCCGGGAAGACCCCAATGTGGCAAGGTTCTTCTCCACCGCAGGTGCCAGAGGTTCCAGATCCAGCAATACCGGTATCCTTTTCATGCACCTTAAACCCCGCTCCCAGCGGAAGTATTCAGCCGACCAGATCATCGAACGGCTCCGGCCCAAGCTGGCCAAAATTCCGGGAATCATGTGCTTTTTGCAGAATCTTCCGCCTATTCAGATCGGCGGGCGACTGACCAAAGCCCAGTACCAGCTTACCCTCCAAAGCGCGGAGACTGAAAAGCTTTACAAATACGCCCCGATTTTGGAAGCAAAGATGCACAGCCTGGAAGGCCTGCACGATATCTCCAGCGATCTTGAAATCAAAAACCCCCAGGTGACCGTGGACATCGACCGGAACAAAGCCGCCACCATGGGTGTGACCGCCCAAGCCATAGAGAACACGCTGTACTATGCCTACGGTTCGCGTCAGATTTCGACCATCTACACCCGTAACAACACCTATCAGGTCATCATGGAGGTCGGCACACACTTCCAACAAGATCCTTCGGCCCTGTCTCTGCTTTACGTGCATTCCCGGGACGGTCAACTGGTCCCACTGAAAGCCGTGGCGAACATCACCCAGGATGTGGGTCCCCTTTCCATCAACCACACCGGACAGGCCCCCTCGGTGACGTTGTCATTCAACCTCAATCCCGACTTTCCGCTGAGCAAGGCGATCAAACAAGTACAAGACCTGGCCCGCGAGACCCTTCCGGCCGACATCAGCACAAGCTTTCAAGGAACCGCGGAAGCATTCCGGTCTTCCATCGCCGGCCTCGGACTACTTCTGTTGATGGCCATACTGGTTATCTACATGGTACTCGGGATCCTTTATGAAAGTTTCATCCATCCG
This sequence comes from uncultured delta proteobacterium, assembly GCA_963778575.1. Taxonomy (GTDB): domain Bacteria; phylum Desulfobacterota; class Desulfobacteria; order Desulfobacterales; family UBA11574; genus UBA11574. The sequence continues at coordinate 498,837 of CAVZUV010000017.1, forward strand.
ATCACCATACTTTCGGCCTTGCCGTTTGCGGGTTTCGGCGCACTGGTCACACTCCTTCTGTTCCGAATCGATCTCAGCATATATGCCTTCGTCGGCATTATCATGCTGGTGGGGCTCGTCAAGAAAAACGGCATTATTATGATCGACTTCGCTTTAGAGGCGGAACGGAAGGAAGGCAAAGGACCGGTGGAAGCCATCCATGAGGCCTGCCTCGTCCGGTTTCGGCCCATCATGATGACCACCATGGCGGCCCTCATGGGGACGCTCCCCATTGCACTGGGCTATGGCGCAGGTGCCGAATCACGCCGCCCTCTGGGCCTGGCGGTTGTGGGCGGGCTGCTCTTCTCTCAATTTCTGACCCTTGTGGTAACCCCTGTTTTCTATGTTTATATGGATGATTTCCAGTCCTTTCTGTCGCGGCGATTCAAAAAACACAGTACAAAGGAATAGATAACCGCAAATGAATATGAATATTATTATTTTTATTCGTGTTTATTTGTGTTAATCTGCGGTATTATTTAACCTTGGTCGCCTCTGGCACCGCCGATCCGAAGGATTCCGGATTCCTGCGAAAAGGCGGGTAAACCTCTTTTCTATTTTCTGTTTCTGGCATAAGGAATCCATTTATGAGAATTCCAATCGCCCTATTCATTTTGCTCTTCGGCGCCGCCGCATATGCCGGGAGTATTGAAACGCTGATTGTTCCGCCGGTCGAGACGGCCCGAGCCGGACATTCTATGGTATTTTCCGTGTATTTTTCTAATCCGGAGGATGTTCCTTTGTCCATGGATGTTCCGAAGAGCATGATATGTCGTCTGAGCGCCGGGGATAAAAGCGTTGACGTGCCGGCTCATGTGGTTCGCGAAACTTCTGAAAAGACCATGATCCTATGTCCGGGGTGTTTTAAAAAAATTAAATACTCGCTGGAGATTCCCTCACTGATTGGCGGTACGGTCTCCATGGAAATACCGCATTTTAAGACAGCCCGTGTTATGTTTGCGGTTCAGACCGGCAGCCCTTTGAAAAAATCCACAGGCGGGAAAACCGAATCTAAAGAATACCCAACCATAGATGCACTCTTTGAACTGTATCAGCCATACAGCAAGAATCTCTCGGCATATAATCCCATGTATTTTCTCGTCGGAACCGATCCCAAACAAAGCAAATTTCAAATCAGCTTCAAATACCGGCTTTTTGATCTCAACAGTGCGCTGGTACAGAACCATCCCTGGGCCAAAGGTTTCCATTTGGGTTATACCCAGACATCTTTTTGGGATCTGAGATCAGCCTCCGAGCCCTTTGAAGACACCAGCTACAAACCGGATTTTTTTTTCCTGTCACCCAATATCGGGGTTCCCTGGGCTACCGGTTTATTTGTCAAAACCGGTTTTCAACACGAATCCAACGGCCGCGGGGGAGAATTTTCACGCAGCACCAATTTCCTGTATGTCAAGCCGATCTACATTTACTATTGGCCGAAACACAAACTGGGCTTTCTCATTTCGCCGAAAGTCTGGGCGTATATCATCAATGATGATGTAAACAATCTCGACTTAAACGATTACCGCGGATATTTCGATTTGGAGATAAAGGCAGGGCAAGCAGACGGCTTTGTTCTGGGATCGCATTTTCGGTATGCAAAAGAAGGGGGGTCCATGGAACTTAATCTCACCTATCCGCTGAGTCAATTTATATTTAAAAACCTCAACCTGTATTTTCAGATCCAGTACGTCAATGCTCTGGCCGAAAGCTTGCTCAATTTCAGGGACAGGACCGAAGCGCTGCGTCTCGGGTTCGCCATTGTTCGATAAAATCGTGTGACGATTTTATAAAACGCGGCTGTGCCGCTCAATTTGTTGAACTTTCTTTGACCGGCTGAAATTCCAAGGCAGAGCCATTTATCTTTGACCTGACTCGGAGTACCAAGATCTTAATGTCAGATTAAACAATCGGCCACCAGTTCCCACAGGTACTTCACCTCAAGATCTTCAAAACCGTATTCGTCTTTGACATTATTCAGCTGCCCGTGACAGCTATGGCATGGGACCACGATCATCTTCGCATCTGTGGCCTTGATCTGTTCGAACTTTTTCCGGGCATAAAAAATACGCTCGTCATTGTAACCGGTGGTCAGGGCGCCGCCGCCACCGCCGCAGCAGATTTGATCCATTTTATTGGGATAAAGATCAACCCAGTTATTGATGCACTGATCCAGAATCCAGCGAGGTTCTTCAAAATACCCATAGCCGAAGCGTTTTTGAGCTCTTCTTCCATAATTGCATGGATCATGATAGGTGGCACGTTCTGTAAATCTCGATTTATCCAGTCGAATACGACCTTCTTTGATATACGTAATCAGCAGATCAAAAACCGTCACAAATCGAAATTTATTTAACGCCTCGGGATAATATATTTCAAGACCCGACCGGGTCGCAAGATAGGCATGCCCTCATTCGGGCCAGAGAAGGGTTTTGACTTCCAGCCGCTCCATCTGCTCCACGATCCGGCCGGCCATCACCTTCATGGCGTCATCGTCGCCGGTAAAATATCCCCAACTGGTTCCCTCCCAGTTTTCCGAGGTTACGGTCCAGTCTTCTTCGGCTGCATGAAAAATCTTCCACCAGTGTTTTAAATCTTCGGTATGGGTATTGACCAATTTGTTGTGTATGGTGGTGAGTATGTTTGCCCCCTTTTTATCGATAGGCGCTTCAAATCCTTCAAAACCGGGTTCCTCGGCGATTTCTTCGGCCACATCCTCGATGATAAACTTAAAATCTTCCTTTGGCAGGCGAAGATTATTGCCGGTTTCCAGCGCCGCAACAAGGCCCTTGTGTAAAATTCCCGGAACTTTTTCACGGTCTCTTTTGGATCGAATGTTTCGAACCAGATCCGGAATCTCGATCTGCATGGGACAAACATTTTCGCATTTGCCGCACATCGTGCATATCCACGGCCATCGGGCATCGACCAAGTCCTCGACAAGTCCCAAAGAAGCCATTCGAACCAGCATGCGCGGATCAGTCTCATCGACGCCCGAAGCCGGACAGGCACTTGAACACAAGCCGCATGTCACGCAAAAATCCTGTAAAAACGGCCAGGTCCTGCATCGGGTATGATCGAGCTGATCCATATCGATGATTTCAGATGAAGATGTCATACAACTACCTCACTTATTCTTTTTAAGCCTGCTGGGACCAAGTTTTGTAATGGTTTCTTCAAAGCGACCTGCAATCCGGGCAAATTCCGCTCCCATATTGGACGCAAGGGTTTGTATTAAAAGGCGCTCTTTTTCAAACCCGATCCGCGAAAACATTTCTCGTATTTGCGCCACCGTTTGATCCGCATAAATGTTACCTTGCTCCGAATGACAGTTTCCTTTATGGCAGGTCAACACCATCACCCCGTCAGCGTTGTTCCCCAACGCCCCAAAAATATGGTCGTAGGACAGGGCGCCCGAGCACGGCACTTCCACCACCCTCAACCCTAAAGGCAGATTGTGTCCCATGCATATCGCCAGATCCCGGGCCTGGGCCGCCGAGCGGCGGCAGCAAAAAGCCACGATAAACGGCACAAAGGTTGTTTGTGTTTTTATATTGCTGCCGGTTCCGACCAGCGCTGATATGACTTCGGGCTTAAGATCTGCGATACAAACTGCATGCCTTGGACAGTGCGCCGCACATATGCCGCACCGCTCGCACGCATCCGGCATTACCGCCACCCGGCTATTCAGCGTTATCGCATGATACGGACAGAGGCGATAGCAGGTCAGACATCGTATGCACTGTCCGTCATGGACTTGTGCCTTTTCAGCCTTTGCTTTTATTTCTTCTCCTGAAAAACCCGTGACGGCAAGTGCGGCGTTTTCAGCGTCGATTCTTTGGTCGTCGACATCCTGTATGCTTCTTGACGGACCCGCAACCATAATCCCTTTTCTGTTGGTCAACACAGGATATCTATGAACATTGTCCGCCTGGACAAATCCGCTGACATCTATTTCGATATCAAATATTTTTGCAAGATCGGATGCGTATTCAGAAGGAACGATGGACTCGTCCACCACCGTCATATCCGGCGTCAGTCTGAAATTTTTGGATGTTATTTCATCGAAAAACTCGATTCGGACAGGGTCTTCTTCGTTTTGATGAATGTCGGGGGCGGCATCGGTAAATTTAATGTAAATTGTGCCGGCATTTTTGGTGTCTCTGTATAGGGATTCGAGACCGTCTCCTGCCACCTTTAAGTTCTTCGTCAGGATATATGTCTTTATGTTAAAGTCTTTCTGAAGCAACAGAGAAGATAACATGACTTCTTTGGCAATGATTGGCGTGCTTTCTTTTACAAGGCCTGAGAGGAAAACCACCTTTTTTATTTCCGAAAGAATGGTTTTTTCACTCGATGAATCCTTCAGGAGGTGTTTCATTTGAGACAGCGTGATGACGTTGGAAGACCCATTTAATCCATACAGGGAAAAATTGGGCGTTCTTTGATCTTCCTCGGCAATGATGATGCGGCCGGCATCAATGGCAATAGGTTTATTTTTTTGTGTCCCATGGATTCTAAAATTCCCGACAGAACCTTTGCATAATATAAACCGTGCTTGCGTCAGAATTTGCAATGCCCCGGTATCGGTAGATCCGCCAAAGTTGCAGATATCATCTTTGGTTGCAATAATAATTTTCGCACCCGCTGTCAGAAGATTTTCTGCAACGATACCGGCACACGACCCATTTCCTAAAATGAGTGTTGTATTGTTCACTCTCCTACCTTTTCAAATATTGAATGATTCCCCATACAGCACTTCCGGCAGCGGCAATGGCATCGGGAATGCTCATGGGGCCCTGGACGGTTCCGGCTGTAAATACGCCATTTTTGGAAACCGGCATTCCCGTGCCACCGCCTTTCAAAAATCCGAATTCATCCGGATCCAACTCAAATATCCGCGACAGGGTTCCAATATCCTCGCCAGGGGTTATACCCACAGACAGCACCACGAGATCAAAAATGTCTTCTCTGGTTTCATGCAGGGGATGATTCACAAAATTCACCTTCAGACGCTGATCTTCGGTTTCATAAATATCAGCGGGAATGGCCCGTATCATTCGGATGTCTTCTCTAACTTCTCGGTACACTTGTTCAAAGTCCTTTCCAAAGGTCTGGACATCGATATAGAAAAAAGTGACCTCTGCCTCCGGCTGCCTTTCTCTGATCAGCCTGGCCATGCGCAGCGCCGAACCGCAACACACCTTTGAGCACCACAGGTGATTCAGTTTGGTATCCCTGGAACCCACGCACTGGATAAAGGCCATTTTTTGAGCAAGATTATTATCACTCGGTTTTTTTACTCCGCCGGACCGTTTCAATATATTTTCCAACTCAAGAGCGGTGACAACATTTTTAAAACGCCCGTACCCGTAGGGTTTGTTCTTGGGATTGAAGGGTTGAAATCCGGCGGCAATCAATACGGCGTCTGCTTCAATGACATGTTCCGATGCTGTTTTGTCCAAATCAATGGCCGCTTCGGGGCAATCATCGAAGCATATGGTGCAGGATCGATTTATGAAATAACCGCATTTCTCTTTGTTGACCGCATAAAAGGGATGGTTGTTTTTCGAAAAACTTTGAAGTATCGCCCCATCGACCGGGCATCGGTTCGAACATAACCCGCAGTCGGTACATTTTTGGGGATCGATATACAAAGGTTCTTGGCGAATACTCGCAGAAAATCGATTGTTTTTAAATATGTCTTGTACCTGGGTCCCGGTCATTATGTTGATGTTCGGGTGAGAAACCGCGCGTTGCAGTTTTTCTTCCACCATGCAGGCGCCGCACTTTACGCAGGTATTATCAATGGCCTTGCAAGCATAGCCGATGGCGTGTCCGCCCAGAAATTCCGATTTTTCAACCAGTTCAACATGGATACCTAAAACGGCAAGTTCAACCGCAGCAGAGAGACCGGCCACACCGCCACCGATAATCAGGACATTTTTATCCGCCATTTCAGAATAACTCTCCCTTTAAAAATACAAAGACATCGCCATTTAAAAGCAAAAATAAAATCGCAAAGCAAGAACAAAAGACCGATTTGTCCAACATATTATGGAACCTTCTTTATACCCCGGTAAGATGAGGCCGATATAATCTTTGGAAACAACGAAGTGACGAAGTTCCCGGCTTTCTCATAAAGATGTGTCCTAAATTCAAAAGCCGGGAAACAAACGAAGGATTTAATCAAAGGCATTTTCGACTTTCCAGACTTCCCAAACCTTTCCAACAAGATCGGGACCTGGTTTAAGGGTTATTTTGCCCGGTCGCCATCCGGAAGGCGTTGCCTCTGCACCATTGGTCTTTCGGACATGTTGAAACGCCTGAAGTTGTCGTATCATCTCCATAATATTGCGACCTACCGGCGGTGTAACGATTTCAATGGCTTGAACCACGCCGTCCGGATCGATAATGAACCGCCCCCGCATTTCGACACCTGCATTTTCGTCATATACGCCATATACCTTGCCGATGTTTCCCGGTCCGTCAGAAAGCATTGGAAATGGAACGCCGCCTTCCACCATTTTTGAAAGTTCATTGTCCTGCCACATCTTGTGAACGAAATGGCTGTCAACACTCACAGATAATATTTCAGCCCCCAGGTCCTTGATGTCTTTGTATTTGGACGCAACTGCGGCCAACTCTGTGGCTCAGACAAAGGTAAAATCTCCCGGATAGAAACAGAGGATAACCCATTTGCCCAAATAATCAGACAGCTTAACTTGACCGAACTTCCCATCCTGGTAGGCGGGTGCTTCAAAATCAGGAGCCTTTTGGCCGACTCTTACAACAGACATAGCGATCTCCTTTTCCCCTTGAGTTTGATCAGGGAGTATCTTTTTTTCGGTTTTTTCACCTACCGTTGCGCCGGTGGGCTTTCCACATCCAATTTTAAGTTCTTTCATAGGCTTACCTCCTTTGATTTATTCTGACGTTGACCGAAAATTCGTATAGTGTTTTTAAATTTTCAATATCAGCCTAAAGGCTAATCACCGCAGCATCACAGGCTTTGTGAATTAACTCCGTGGCAGCTGCCATTCGGGAGCCTTCAATCAAATCATCTTCTGAAATCTGTCTGGCTTTGGCACATGGCGTGCAAACTAAAATGGGCACTTCATAGGCCTGTAAATATGCTAAAAGATCATCGGCAACATCTCCTGTTGCCGCTCTTACATGAGTGATAATTCCTTTCCTGGCGAGATAGACAGCTTCGTCCAGCAAAAAAAGAGTGACGTTTTTGCCTTCCTTGTGTGCCACCGTTGCCAAATGAATCGCTCTGGTCGCCCGGTTCGTATTATTCGTACCGCATGACAGCGCGATAACAACATTGTCCGTCATCATTTCCTCCTTTTAAGAATTGACCGTTCAGGTAAGCTGCTCAGCGGTTATTAGAAGTTATCCTACACCTGGTAAAAACGATTAATAATATCTTGATTAGATAAAAAGTGTGACCTTACTTTCTCCGGCTTCCTGTAAAAATTTAGCCACACCGGCCAGACTGATATTCGGATAATCGATCATTTCTTCCACTTTAAATCGCATCAGCCCCATGGTCATTTCGCAAATAACGACCTCTACACCGTAATCCGCCGCAGCTTTCATGAGGTCTTCCAGAGACATGGCACCCTTTTTTTTCATCAACCCTTTCATCATCTTGGTGCCAATGCCGGCCATATGCATTTGAGAGAGTTTCAGCTTTGTTGAGCCTTTCGGCAGCATTTTTCCGAACATGGATGCCATGGCATCGGCTTTTTTCACGTGCTTTTGAATATCCCGCATGGCCGGAATGCCCCAGAATGTAAAGAACATTACCACTCTTTCATACATGGCCGCAACGCCTACCGCAATAATAAAAGCAGCCCGCATCCTGTCCAGGTCTCCGGAAAAAACTACCATAGAAAGCTGATCTTGGGGCAGCTTCCTTCTGATATCTTCCATCTATTCTTCCAATTTTTATTCAAAAAAACATTTTTCATAAATTATCGAGGCATCATCAAATTCCTGATAAAGAAGTCTTAACCGTTCATTGGCCACTCCTATCGCTATCCGCCTCTCCTCTTTTTCTTCTCCAGTGGGATAACAGGCCAGACATCGCTCATAACGGCCGCTTCTCCCTAAGGTTGTTACGGTAAAATCAACCATCAGAAACGTCTGTTTGTTTTCGTAATTTACAAAATGCTCCACTGCCGGCACATATTCTATAATAATATCGATAGATACTTCATTTCCTTCTTTGGCGATATTGATATAGTCATGAATAGTAAGGATCGGTCCATACTCCTCATGATAACCGTTAAATTTAACGATCATGTCTTCGAGTGTGAACATTTTTTTTTCAATTTCAATGCCACATGTATCCAACCGCCGATAATCTCTTTGTAAAAATCGATTGGCAATCATTACCGCTTGAAATACATGCGGACACAAGTTGTGTGGACAGCCTCGAGAATAGCATTTCCTGAAAGCAAATTTTTTTCCGCCAATGGTGCCGATATAGGAACACAGAAAAATGTAAGCCTGAAACGGATTGGCACGATGTAAAAAATCGACTGGAAGAATTTCAAAATCAGTTCGACATGTTATCACTTCCCCTTTTTGTTTAAGTTCGATGAGGTCGGTTACTCGTTTCGGAGGATTGTTCATTACCAATGGTTTCATCTTCCCACCTCGTTCGATATATTACCTGAATCTTGCAAGAGTCGGAAACTTTCGCATGCCCCTATCCGCCTCTTCTTGCTTGGCTGATGGATGAGCCCGCAGTACAAGCGCATATGCTATTTGGGGAAAATGTATGATGCTATGATGTTGTTTAAACTCGTTTCAATTAAGAAATCTCAAGTTTTCATTAATTTTCATGCAAGATTCAGGTATTTAAAGTTATAAGCACCATATCGGGATAAAAACATGCCGTATTTTAAATCACCAGCCCGGCACTCACATCCTATAATTAGTACACAAAAACCGCATCGGCCTCTATGGCTTCAACGGTTAAGGCGCCGGCGGCCGTTGTTTCGGCGCCTTCAATCAGGTCGGTCGATTCATTAATGTTTCGTTCCTTGATACAGGGAACACACACTTTCAGCTCACCTCCAAGATCCATGAAATCTTTGACGAGTTTGGCTATTGGTGGGAAGCCGCCCGGCGGCAGCATGTTTTCCGCATATCCCTTTCTCGCCAGATAAACACCTTCACCTTGCAACACGACGATCGCTTTAACGTCCATGGCCAGTGCGGCATTGGCCATTACAAAGGGCATGGCCGCTTTTTCGGGATTTCCACTGGCATGCGTGCAAAAATACATGATTTTTTCTTGTTTTTCGGACATGATTCGTCTTTCCTCCTTTTCCATTTGGTTGAATTGTTCTATACATATCTTCCGATCAGCGCTGACAGATCCTCGACCTGGGTGCCGGTCTTTCTTAAATTTCCCAAACAGATGGGACACATGGCTATAATCGGAAGCCCGGTGGATTGTAAATCTTCAACTCTCCGACTCAACACCTCTTTGGACAGCTTGGGAGATATGGATTCCGCCGGGCCCCCGCAGCAATTCGTAAATTCTCCTGAATTTCTCACGTTGACACATTCGATATTCAGTTTTCCCAAGACCTTTTGAGGGACATCCGACAATTCCAGATATCGGCCGTAAAAACAGGGATCATGAAGCGTAACGCGACGAGAACCGTTATGTGAGCTGAAATTAATGAGCTCGAAATAGGTCTTCACTTCAAAACTTATGCCGGTGTATTTTGGGTAAAGCACTTTCAATGCATACGTGGTATGCGGATCCACCGTGATAATTTTTTGGACGCCTGCCCTTTTCAGATTTGCCGCAACATTTTCGGCATGCCGGAGAAAACCGTCCTGATCGCCCAGGTCATAAAGAAGAATGCCACTGTAATCATCCAGCTCCGGTCTATAACCAAAGTCAACATTCGATTTTTTTAATATTTTAACAATGTCCTGTAGAATCCGGCCGGATTTTTTCTTCTCCTTTCCAGATGTCATCCAAGCCAGCCCGACGCCCGAAAGTAATTTGGGAAGATATTTGGCGTAATGCAAATAATTCGCCCATCCGGTGTCTTCATACTGTTCTAAATAGCGCGTTGTTTTGTCGATATACGGCATAAACTGATACATCAATCCGGTAAAGAGCAATGCATCACCGTCTCTCTCCACGGATGCATCCTTCCACCAGGTATTGGCCATAAATTTCGGAATTCCAAACGGACTTTTTGTCTTTTTGACATTGTCGGCAATCAGATCTATGATATCTTTCGGATCATACATTTCAGGATCTCCTCCAATTGGCCACGACATAGCGTTTCAACCCCAGAATAACTTCTCCCGGATCTGCTTCCCGCGGGCAGGTCCGGCTGCAAAGCCCGCAATGAAGGCAGCGCCAGAGCTCCTTCGCATTTTCAAGAATCTGATCCTTTGCACCCAGTTGAAGGTAACGGATCATCTTTCGGGGAAAATGCTCGTATATCAACGGGCAAATAGCCGCACAGGTCCCGCAATTAAAGCATTCCAAAGCTGTATTATCCCCAAAGCGATCCATCTCGTCGCTAAAATCGGGATGAATTAACGTCATATCTATACCTCCTTAAGAGGGATCTAATCCAAGTATTTCAACCGAATCGGTCGCGTTCCGTTTATTCAGCAGCTTCTTCAACCGCGCTTTCGTTCAGCACATATCGAAAATATCCGCCGTCTTTTTCCCCTTCTACAATTTCTCCGTATTTTTTAAACGTCGCCAGATACCATAGAACCCTGTCCGAGGGTATCCCCGTGGCATCGGATATCTCCGGCACGGTCGCCGGCTGATTTTCGAGATGTCCCTTTATGGCCTTTCGTTCTTTTTTCTGTTCTTTGACGATAGTAGAAGCCTTGGTGACCCATTCCTTTCGATCACTGCGAAGCTGTTTCATGATTTCTTTTTTTTTCTTTCTTATTTCATCATCAGGGTTCATCGAAAACCTCTTGTATATTTCGCTTCAAAAATCAACTTGTGGACCTAATCGAGTCAAAACCCTATTAGGCGTTAATTGTTAACCGATCCCAACCTCTTCGGAGACAATGGCGTCCACCATGGCCTCGTATTGTTTCAGCGTCCACCCGTTCACATCGATGGCATTTTCAGGACAAACTGCAACGCAGGCCCCGCATCCCAAACAAAACGCCGGCGTCACCTGAGCCCGCTGAACTTTTTGACCGTCGATTTCCATTTCCACCATACTCAATGCGCCGTCACTCAAACAAGCTTCGACGCACGCGCCTGTGCCTTTGCATTTTTGAATATCGACTTCGGCCACAAAAGGATCGAGTTCCACATAGCCGCGGCTCAGGAGCGCGGCGGCTTTGACCGCAGCGCCTGCTGCACCGTTGCAAGCTTCGCCGATATCCATGGGCGCCTGGCAGGTCCCTGCCAAAAAAATTCCTGAAACAGGCAGTTCTACCGGTCGCAACTTGGGATGCACTTCCAGCAAAAACCGGTCCGCGCCCATCGGAAGTTTCATCATATCCACAATATCTGATATTTCATTCGGCTCCACTCCTGTGCCGAGAACCACCAAATCCACAGGCACTTCAACCTCCTCGCCAAACGTCAACGTATCTTTTGCACTAACCAAAAGAGGGAAGTCATCCGAATGGCTGTTTTTAGAAACCTCCGGAGCCTCCTGGGATTCAAAACGGATAAACACGACCCTGTTTTTGGAGGCCTGCTCATAAAGTTCTTCCTGTCCCCGGCCGTACGTTCGAATATCCCGATAAAATTCGTAAACGCGGGTTTCCGGATAGGTTTCACGAATGATGTTCGACGCATTGAGAACGGCGCTGCAACACGTCCGTGAACAATATTCGTTCAGATGGCCTGACGCATCCTCAGGATGAATACCCGGAATCTGACGGCTACCCACACAATGAATCATGGCCACGCTCTTTATTTTTCGACCGTTGATCTCGAGCAAATTCCCACCGTTGTTATTTTCAGCCAAATTTCTGATTAAATCGGAAAGGGTAACGACTTCGTTGAATTGGCCGTAACCGTACTCGCCCTGATACGGCGTATAAGATTTAATACCCGTTGCCAGAATAATGACACCGGTAGCGACAACCAAATCCTCTGTTTCCGATGGGACAGATCCGGATAAACCCCTGCAAATGAAATAAATTCACCGGATCTGTTTTCGGCGGCATTAAACGGCGTTATTTTTTCTTTATATACACCCGGTTCCGGGGGCTGCTTCTTGACCCGTACCTTGAAATTGCCCACATAGCCTTCAAAGTTTTCTACCTTAGCACAGGTATGAACCGTAATGGACGAATGATTCAATATTCGGCCGGCAAGATTCGAAACAAGTTCTGACGCCTTTTCTCTTGTGGGAGCAAGTTTATCCAAAAGGGCCAGTTGTCCGCCGAGAAAGGGTGATTTTTCGATAAGGGCAACTTCAATCCCGCGATCCGCCAGATCTACTGCCGCCCGCATCCCGGCGATTCCACCGCCAATGACAGTTGCATGAGGCGCGGCATTAACGCGAATAGGTTCGAGAGGTTTGAGACGAAATGCTTTTGCTGCTGCCGCTGAAACCAGTAGCGTTGCTTTGTCTGTGGCTTTATCACCGTGGTGCACCCAACTCACCTGCTCCCTGATGTTCGCATGTTCATATATATACGGATTAGCGCCGGCTCTGGATATGGCGCTCCGAAAGGTCATTTCATGCAGGCTGGGTGCGCAAGAGGCCACTACCACCCGGTCGACGATGCCATTTTTCAGATCCTCCATGATCATTTCCTGCCCGGGATCCGAGCACATAAACATGTTGGTCCTGGCCACTGCAACCCCGGGTATTTTTTCAGCCCGATCACGAACCGCCTCAACATCCACATGATCGGATATATTGCCGCCGCAGTAACAAATGTATACACCGATTTTTTCTTTTTTTTCTTTTGATTTCGTTTCAGCCGACATGCATCTATCTCCTGATTTCAGAGGCCAAATTAAATATTATGCTGCGTGGCTTTTTCGTAATTCCACCAGATATTTCGACGCCTCCATGGCGGCCGCACCGGCTTCGGTAATGGTATCCACAATATCCTTGGGGCCGGCGGCCGCACCGGCAGTAAAAACACCGTCCATATCGGTAAGGGTCGGTGAAATTTTCGGCTGGATGGTTTTAATAAATTTATCGGAAGCGGACGAAACCGGGCAAACACCTTCCGGATTCCAACCCGGTATCATTCCGAGGGAGAGAACCACCAGATCATGGTTCGCCGTGGTCACACCTTCGCCATCCTGGGCTTCGTAACGCACCGTGACACTACCGTTTTCACCGGCATCGACGGCGGCCACTTTTGCCTTTACGAATTCGATTCCCATGGCTTTTGCATTTTGATAAAATTGTTCGTATCCTTTCCCAAAGGCGCGAATATCCATGTAATAGATGGTGATATCCGCCAACGGCAGCGAACCGGACAGGAGCATGGCCTGTTTGATGGCATACATGCAACAGACTCGCGAACAATATGGAACTCCCATGCTTTTATCCCGGGATCCGGCACACTGCACGTAAGCCACTGAATCCGGCTCCATCCCATCTGACGGGCGCAAAACGCGATTATAGGGGCCGTGCGGCGCCAAAAGCCGTTCCATTTGAAGCGCGTCGATAACGTTGGGTATTTTTCCCAAACCATACTGGGGTTTGTCCTCAATCGTTATCAACTCAAAACCGGTTGCCAGAACGGCTGTTTTTGCCCTTATCGTAAAGTCCATCGGGTTCTGAAAATAATCGATGGCCTCTGTCGGGCAAGCTTTTTCGCATTTTCCACACAACATGCAATGCTCAACATCTATCATGGCAATTTGGGGAATGGCATTTGAAAATGGAATATACACGGCCTTGCGGGCAGAAAACCCGCCCTGTTCCTTATCACTCACATATACCGGACATTCATATTCGCAGCGGCGGCACCCGATGCATTTATTCTGATCCACGTATCGCGGTTTTTGGCTGATGGAAGCGGTTAGATTATTTCCATCGCGGATTAAGGATGTTAAATTGCAGTAGGTCAATATCGTGATGTTTTCATGATGTGCGGCTGCCGCCATTTTCGGCGTCGTGATACAGCTTGAACAGTCGAGGGTCGGGAAGACTTTGGAGAGACGGATCATTTTACCGCCGATGGAGGCATCCTTTTCCACAACGGCCACTTTAAAATTTTGGTCCGCCAAGTCGATGGCGGCCTGTAATCCGGCTATACCGCCGCCCACGACAAGAGCGTCAACATTCAATACTTGATTTGATTCCATTCATTTCTCCCAATTGCCGGTCGTCATTGGTCACTTGCAGTTAAACGCCAGAAAGTGAGAAGGCCGGCGATTTTAAGGGTTGCCGAACTTCCCTCCGGGCCGTTGGCCCTATGGGCCGGAAGCTAATCTTCTCACCTTCTAAACTTCTGTTTTTGGTCATCGGTCGCCGATATCTTTTGTAAATCATAAAAATGTTTTCACAGCGATCTCGGTGCATTAACTTCAGGCGGCCCTATTTCCTCGATGACCGCGTTCATTTCATTGACTTCTTTGAGAAACGCCCGGTTGCATACCGTGCAGATAGCGGTCAGGCGCAGCCTCCGAATATCCAGATTCTTCTCCCTCATCATTTTGTAAACCCGGTCCATTCGTTTTGCCAGAGCATGATAGGCGCCCTCATACGGACATTCTTCACCGCACGACATGATGATAATTCCGCTGATCCCTTTTTTGAAACAGTCCAAATAGAAATACTCGGGAAAGAGCACCGGCGCTCGAACCCTTAAAATGAAAGTGTTGGTTGGATAACCGGAGTGTGCCTGACCGACCGAATTTGCGCCGGGATACGCGCAGGTTTCCGTGGCCAGAATTAAAATCTTTCCTTTGGGAATCTCCCTGGATGACATATTTTTACCTATTTTTTCCTGCGAACATAATGTTTGTCGTATCCGTCGACTTCCAGAAAACCGAGATATTCATGCCCGACTTTTTTTGCCCATGCAGGAACATCGATCCGGGTGCCCGAGTCATTGGAAAATATTTCCAAGATCTCTCCGACTTTTACTTTGCCGATGCCTTTCTTGGCTTCCAGAAGGGGGCCGGGACAGGCGCTTCCCCTAGCATCTGCCGTACCTGACGCTGCGATGGTGCTTAAATCTAAATCCGACATAATTTCCTCCTTTTTATTGCGTTTTATTATAGCCGCGCAAAGCGACCGCTGACCTGAATTTTTCAGCTTTTAATTTTCCTTTTTAATACTGATGCAGTAATAATCTCCTTCTTCTTGCGTATCGACCACGGTGTAACGAACGGTATGTAACACCTTAAAAATATCTATTCGGGTTTTGGGATCATCTCCCGCAACCTGCAATATATCTCCGGGCTTCATATCCCGAAAGGCCTGAGTGACTTTTAGAAAAGCAAAGGGGGCAATGACTTCTCTAAGATCAAATTTATGTTTTATTTCTGTATCCAATCGTTCACCATGATTTTTTTCTTTCTCTTTTCTGCAAAGTTGATGCCAGTTTTTAAGATCGATTTATTAAATTCACAATAATTGCTATTATTTTAATTGGTTAACGATATAACACTGTAGCTGATTTTCAATAACAGTTTTTGATATGATTCGTCTTATTACCGAATATGACCCGCAATTTCTGAGATGTAAAATGCAGGCAAGTATTCAGTTTCTGGCACACTAAAAACTTTTTGGTTTAAACAGCCGCCTAAAATTTTCACTTGCAATATCAATGTTAAATTGTTAAGAACATTGCTTAACATATGTTAAGGTTTAACAGGAGAGATTAACATGTTTGAACACGAACTGAACGAATACTGGAAAACAGTGGTGAACACCATTCAGGACGGCATCATGATTGTCGATAAAGCCGGAACCATTGTTTCTGCAAACAAGGCTTTTGAAAAAATAACCGGCTACACTCAGACTCAAATCATCGGAGAGCCTTGCACCCGTTTGAACTGTCATACCTGTGAAGCCGCCAGGAAAAAAAGAGGCGATCACTGGTGTGTTTTGTTCAGAACCGGAGCTGTTAAGCAGAACAGATGTGCCGTCCAGCGGGCGAATGGTAGTTATATCACTGTGTTAAAAAATGCCTCTCTCCTTTACGATAACCAAGGAAAGGTAATCGGTGCAGTTGAAACCTTGACCGATATTTCTGAACTTTTAATAAAGGAGACCCAGATTGAAGCCTTTCGCAGAGAATTGAGTTCCAGAGACGGTTTTCACGGCATTCTCGGTGATTCCGGGCCCATGCATCAGGTATTCGATTTAATTGCCAATGCAGCACGTTCGGATGCGCCGGTGATTGTTTTTGGTGAAAGCGGGACAGGTAAGGAGCTTGTTGCCGCTGCAATCCATAATGCCGGTCCCAGGCACAGAAAACCGTATCTAAAAGTGAATTGTGCCGCACTCAATGCATCTCTATTGGAAAGTGAGCTGTTCGGGCATGTCAAAGGCGCGTTTACAGGGGCTTTTCAAAACCGGAAAGGACGGTTCGAGGCTGCCCAGGGCGGAGATATATTTTTAGATGAAATCGGCGATTTGCCCCTTTCAACCCAGATCAAACTATTACGGGTGCTGGAAGAAAAAGTTATCGAGCGGGTAGGAGACAATCGCGCGGTTCATATTGATGTTCGCATCATATCCGGAACCAACCGAAATCTAAAAAAACTTGTGGATTCGGGGTTGTTCAGGGAAGATTTATTTTACCGAATCAATGTCATTCCCATCATCATTCCCGCTCTTAGGGAAAGAAGGAGCGATATTCCTCTTTTAGCGGAATCGTTTTTCCGAAGGATTCGGCTTAAAAACGATAAGACGATCCATGCCATCAGCAATCCTGCCATGGAAACGCTCATGAATTATTCATGGCCCGGAAATGTCAGAGAATTGAAAAGCGCGCTGGAATATGCGTTCGTCACCTGCAACGGCGCCGTGATTGAACCTCAACACCTGCCTCCTGATGTTTTCCAAAATAATATTTTAATGTCTCAAAAGCAAAACTTCACTTTCGACCGTGATGAGATTCAAAAAAACCGCCTTATAGACGCCCTTAAACAAACCGACGGCAATCAGACCAAAGCGGCGCGTATTCTGGGGATTTCTCGTATCACCGTTTGGAGCCGAATGAAGAAATACGGGATAAGACCTGTTCGAAAATTCGCTGAACATCCATCTTTAAAAAATTGGCACTAAATTTGCTGTTTACTTTATCGGGGTGAAACTTGGCCTTACCTCCATTACTATATTACCCCTATTTCTTCTGCCGATCGGCTCTGCAAAATCATCTTTCAGGGCCGATCTGCTTTTTTCCATCGGGGGAAATGGCTTTAAACCATTTTATCAAAACGCCAGCATCATGAAATGTATCAATTGCCAATTCGACAACCCCGATGGGATGAACTTTTGCGGCCAATGCGGTAGCCCGCTGACAATAGTCTGCCCGTCTTGTGGATATCAAAATCCGGCAGGGGTTAAAGATTGCAAACAGTGTAACAGAAAAATCCTCCATAATAATGATATTGTTCCCGGCTATGCCAGAAGGTCTGCACTGGAATTTACTCCGCGCTTCTTGTTGGAAAGAACCCTTAAGTATAAAAGTGCCATGGTTGGTGAGCGAAAACTGGTCTCGGTTTTGTTTGCAGATGTCGCAGATTTTACGGGTCTTGCAGAAAAACTGGATCCTGAAGATGTTCACGAAATAATGGACCGCTGCTTTGGAATTCTGGGTCAGGAAATCCACCAGGCAGGAGGAACAATCAACCAGTATACCGGTGATGGAATTATGGCTCTTTTCGGTGCCCCCATTGCCTGCGACAATCCCACTCGACCGGCATGTTTTGCAGCGCTCCAAGTTCAAACGCGAATGAAAGAATTTCACCGTAAGAT
Organism: uncultured delta proteobacterium; assembly: GCA_963778575.1. Taxonomy (GTDB): domain Bacteria; phylum Desulfobacterota; class Desulfobacteria; order Desulfobacterales; family UBA11574; genus UBA11574. The sequence goes on from CAVZUV010000017.1 coordinate 516,818, forward strand.
TTTCGAACAATATGGGGTTGCATTTAAGCTGCGTATCGGTATTCATACCGGGCCTGTGGTTGTGGGAGCCATCGGCGATAATCTGCGTCTGGACTATACGGCTGTCGGAGATACCACGAATCTGGCGGCTCGTCTTGAGTCACTGGCCGAACCAGGCGGCATACTGGTATCAGACCGTGTGTTTCAAAACGCGAAAGACCAATTTCTTTTTCAGGATGAGGGGAAACTGATTGTTAAAGGAAAGAATCTTGGAACCAATTTCCTCTGACCACGAAAAGCAATATCAATTCAAGCAACCGTTAATGCAGGAAGTGGCGTATCACAGCCTTCTCCGCCGGGAAGTACGTCATTACCATCAATTGGTGGGACAAGCCATAGAAACCCTTTATAAAAAAAACCTTCATACCAAATTGGATTTGCTGGCACATCATTTTTACAAGGCAACGAACTGGTCCAAGGCTTTTGGATATACTTTGCAGGCCATGGAACAAGCCCGTTATACCTATTCTTGTCAGGAAGTATTGATCAGCATTGACAGGGCGCTTGATATTATTTCCAAAGGTCGATGGGAACGTTCAAACATAAAAATTCTTGATCTTTTAATGCGCAAAGGAAAAATGCTCTTTTGTATGGGGCAGTTGAAAGCCGCTCAAGCCGTATTCAAAAATGTACTGTCTGAAACCAGACGCTCAGGCGACCGTGAAACAGAGGCCGAAGCACTTTTTCGGCTTGGATGGACTTCTTTTTACACCCATCAACCCCGCTCTTCACAGGCTCTGCTTACCAAAGCCATCCATCTAAGCAGGCAACAAGATTTTCCTGAAATTCTCCTTAAAGCGTCCGGCTTTTTAGGTTTTGTTTATGCTGTGCTGGGTAATCTCACAGATGCCGAACATTTGTTGAGAGAATCCTTTGAACTTGGGGTTCAACTGGATAAATCTGAAGGTAAGGCCTGGAGCCTTGTCAATCTTGCGCGGTACTATAACTGGATTGGAGAATTCGAAAAAACCCTTGAGTTATGCCTTCAGCTCGACATGTTAAATCAAAAGATCCGAAGTCCTTATTTTATGATATTGTTATATTTTATCCGAGGATCTGCATATGGAGCCCTGGGGCAGACAGAGGAAGCAAAGCAGCAACTCAAGGCCGGGTTAAAGCAACTGGAGGGAGGGGATGATAAATTCTGGCGACCCAGGTTTTTGAATACGCTTGGATGGGTTCATGCTGAAATTGGTGAATTCCAGGATGCCGCAAGGCTTAACAAGCAATCCCTTGAAGAAGCAATAAATACGGGCGATCCTGAGATCATCCACAATGCCCAAATCAATTTAGGCGAAAATTATTTGGCGTTGGGAGACCTATCCGAAGCAAAAAAAGTATTGGAAGGCGTCGTGGAAAGAAGTCAAAAAACCCGGTATTTCGTATACGCGCTGGCGTTACAAGACCCGACTTTTGATTGCCATGGGTGAGCTTTATGGCAAACTGGGAGATAAGAAGAAGGGGCTTGGTTTCATTGGCAAAGCGATGAATCTGGCACGAAAAAGCGGGGCAAAGAAACATCAGGCGATAGCGCTTCTCGCCAAGAGCCGACTTTTATCCCAAAGCCGTCCCGGCCTTGTGCAGAGGTCTTTAGAAAACGCCCTTACCCTATCCCTTGAGATGGGGGCCAATCTTTTAACCCAAAAAATCCGTTCTGCCTATGAGATGATGGGCAATTTGGGAATGGAGTCTGAAAAAGGCTCTGAAACCGCAGACCTGAATAAATTTCACGGCGTTACGAAAGGAATATACACATAAAACGTACTTCCATGATCGGGTTTGCTTTCGACCCGGATCATTCCATCATGGGCTTCGACAATACCTTTAACGATGGGTAACCCCAAACCGGTGCCGATAATGTATCGGGTTTTTTCATTTTTAACGCGATAGAATCGGTCGAAAATTCGGTTCAAATCTTCTTTTTCAATGCCTATGCCGGTATCGCTGACACTGATGCACAAATGATGCTTTTCCGGACGAGCGGCTACGGTAATGCTCCCTCCTTCGGGGGTATAGTTGATCGCGTTGGCAATCAGATTGGAAAGCACCTCTTCCATGTTTTGTTTGTTGGCAAGTACCGGCGGTAAATCCGGTAACAGAGCCAGTTCGATCTGGATCTTTTTCGCCTGGGCTTTGGGTTGATGAAAATCGATTTGGTCTTTTAAGACTTCGGTCATATTACAACTTTTTCTTTCCAATGCAATCAGCCCGGTTTCTCTTTTGGCCAAATTCAAAAGTTCCGAAGAAAGGGTCACAAGTCCGTTAATTTTCTCCGATGCCCTGCCCAAAATCTCACTTTGTTTTTGCGTAACATCACCGGCCAGTCCATCTTGAATGACTTTGATCTGCGCCATAACAGAATTCATGGGACTTCGAATTTCGTGTGCGACCATGGACACAAAATCAGATTGGCGCTGATTGATTTCCTTTAAATAGGTAATATCGCTCAGGACGGTAATGGTTCCCAAATTCCGGTCGATTCGGTCCCTGAAAGGACGACATCGAGCAACATAGGTCGCTGTTACGCCTTCTCCATTTCTTGGAATCTCCAATTCTTCGGTGATTTCGGTAACTTCACTCTCAGGCAAGGAAAGCGCATGTTCAACCATTTGTTGAAGTTGTTCTTGTTGAACAAGCTCTGTAAACGGACGGCCAATGATATCATCTCCTTTGAAGCCCATTATTTTCATAAACGCGGGATTGGCCAGCACCAGTTTTTTTTCAGCATCCGTAACCATGACGCCGTTAGCGATAAGATTAATGAGCACACGCATCCTGGATTTTTCATTCGCAATGTCTTTGAGCGCACCGGAGTGTTCGATAGCTTTGGACACCATCACCCTGAGCTGGTCCGGAGAAAATGGCTTGGGAATAAAATCAAATGCGCCGCTTTTCATGGCTTCAATGGAATGTTCAACAGTGGCGTAGCCGGTGATGACGATAATAGAGGTGTCCGGATGGAGTGCCTTAATATGAGACAAAACATCAAAACCCGATATGCCCGGCATCATGAGGTCCAGAAGCACAACATCAAAATGAACCTTTTCAATCATTTCCAATCCCTGCTCCCCGTTTTCGGCCACGATGACCTCAAATCCCTCCAGGGTGAGTACTTCACGGCAGCCCTCTCGAATCACCTTTTCGTCATCGACCACCAGGATTTTGGGCTTAAATAAAATGTCATCGGGTTGTCTTTTTGTCATGATTCCCGCCGTCTCTTTTTAATTGTTTTTTTGAAACCGATATTTGTTCATCAGGTATATATAAGGGGAGTTCGATCAAAAAAGTGGTTCCCCTGGTGCTCGTATCCTTTATTGAAATTTGGCCGCCGTTCTCCTTTATGATTCCATAGGAGGTACTCAGACCAAGGCCGGTGCCTTTCCCGGTTTCTTTTGTCGTAAAAAACGGATCGAATATTTTTGATAAATGTTCTTTAGAGATACCGCATCCGGTATCCGAAACTTCGATGTAAACCTTTTTGAAGGGTTTTTTCCGATATGTCCGGAAGGTAAGGATCCCCTTTTTCTTCATGGCGTCGACGGCATTCATTACGAGATTTATGATGACCTGGCTGAGCTGATTTTTGTCTGCATGAATCAGCATCATCTCCTCGGACATTTCTTTAACGACCGTTATATTCAAAAAAAGTTCCTGATCTCTTATAAGATTCAAGCTATGTTCTAACAGCGAATTGACTTGAAATATTTCTTTGGTCGGGCTTGCCTGGCGGCTATATGCCAAAAGGTTTTTCACAATATCCCTGCACCGGCCCGCATCATCGATCACGGATTCTAAATATTTCCGAATCGGATTTTCATTATCAAAACGTTCCAACGCCAGGTTTGCATAAAGAAGAATCCCGGTCAGTGGGTTATTGATTTCATGGGCCACCCCTGCCGCCAGTTGACCCAGGGATGCCATTTTCTCTGATTGAGCGACCTGGATTAATATCTCTTTGAGTTTCTTTTCCGAAGCAATTTTTTCCCTGAGGTCATAAAAAATTCCGGTACTGGCCACTTCCTTGTCACCTTCATATATAAGGTTGGCTGTCATTTCAACAGGGATAACTTCACCGGCTGCGTTAACGACATCAACCCGCGTGGCGGTTAACTTTCCTTCTCCGCCGAAATTTTTGTTCTTCAACTTCTTCATGATTTCTCTTGCTTTTCCGAATGGGTAAAAGTCCTCCGCGTTTTTTGCACGAATGGCTTCTTCCATAGAATAGCCGAATAGCTTTTCCGCCGCCTGATTCATTAATAAAAGATTTCCATTTCTATCTGCAGAGATAATTGCATTGGGCGAGCTTTGTATGACCTTGTCCAGAAACTGTCGGATATGAATGGACCGTTTCTCCAAAGTGATCACCCGTGAGGCATCGCGGACACTTTCCATTATAAATTTGACATCACCATTGTCATCCAGAATGGGTGAAAACATTCGGTCTACCCATACTTCCTCGTCTCCATCAAATTCCGTTCTTCTGAGTATGGCCTGCGATTTCTTTTCGGCGATTACCTTGGAAAAAGGACAGATTGCCGGAGAACAAGGTTTTTCAGTATCATAAAAAATCTGGTGACATGTTTTACCGACAATCATTTTTTAAATCGGTTTTTTTTTTCTCCAGAAAAGCTTGATTCGCAGAGATAATGACTTTGTCCAGCGTAAGAATCAGGGAAGGGAAAGGCAGGGAATTGAAAATCTTCATTCTCCAGTCGAATTCTTCGGTTACTGTAATATATTTCATATCATTCCGCTATTCCAATGGAGGCGAAGCCCCAAGTCCTATTGCTATGGAACTTCAAATACCTCTAGTAGAAGATGCCTGGCTTCCTGCAGCTTTTTTCTCAGGTAATACAATGTAAACGGCGGCCCCGGAACATACCGTTATTAAAACCGGAACCCCTTGCTCGTCCAATGCTTTAAAAGCCGTATCGGCGATTCCGTATCTGTCCCCGAAATGAGGCCCCTGAAAGCTTATGAGTTCCACTGGATAATTTAAATGAAAATCTTTTTCGGAATCCGGATCGATTTTCTTGTCAATATAAGATAATACGCTATCTGCCCAAAGCTTCTCAAGTAAAATATACAATCGTAATTTCTGATGCATCGAATACTTTGCTAAAATTAGATGGAAACCGACACCCAGATCTGCCAATTCCATAAGCCAAAGACCCCATTGGGGCATTTTCCCCGGTCTAATTTCAATATCCAGCAGAGATAAATCAATAATTTCCTTAAAACCATATGTCTTAGGCTTCGGTTCCCAATAAACGGCAATCGTTTCCACTGCTTTTTCCTTAAGTTAAATAGGACACAGATTTTCGCAGATATACACAGATAGTATTGTTATTTTGCAATCTAAGAATCTTGATAATCTGTGTTCATCTGTGTCCAAAAAGAAAATTCCTATACTATTTAAATTATTATTTTGGTGTATTAGAGTCTTTGTGGCGGACCTGTTACCTTTTCTTTTGTATCACATGAACTTGCTGCCTGAACGGGGCATGATTCGGTGGAAGATCCATATATTCCAGTAAAATTGAAACAGCTTCGTCCAATTGTGAATAATCCGTGATAAAGGTCAGGGAAGATATGGATGAGGCCAGACCATATAACGGCAGGTTTTGCTTGCCTAAGAGGTAAAAGGACAGACCCAGCAGTTTCAGGTTCGAATGATGCGGAAATATGGACAAAGCACCTACAGACGATATAAATTCTATATTTTCCTTCAGGTTAGGTTCCTTATCAATCACTTTTTTTATCCGGTTGATATCTTCAGATTCAACACAGCATGATCCCAGAATCTTTTCTCCCATGCAGGAGAGTAAAATAAATGGGATGTTTATTTGATTTTGAGATAGAAGTCGAAAAAAAAGAGGCCGAGTATTCTCAGGAAGGGAACCATTCAAAAGATTTATCTGTACCAGTTCTGTACTGAGCTTAATACCATTGATTCGTATTTTTTTGTTAAGACCTGTCTGAGTGATGCTCATAAGGAATTAAAATGTTGAAGAAAGGGGAAGAAAAATCTTCCCCTTTAACCGGAACCATCCATATTAAAAAGCTTTGTTTCAATATCGGAAGACGATAACCGTCTATTCGAGGTTTTCTTTGACAATCTCCATCAGCCGGTCCAGATCGATAGGTTTTGGAATAAAATCGTCAGCCAGGGTTGTTTTGCCGCCAAAATGGGTATACTGGGTCGTTGTTACAGCATCTCCCACTGCGGTAAGAAGCACCACGACGATATCTTTGTATTGATTGTCCTTTTTTAGCTCATCACACAGCTCATACCCGTTTTTTCTCGGCATCATGACATCTAGAATAATCAGGTCCGGCCGATCTTCCTTAATTTTTTCCCAGGCCTCGATGCCGTCGTAAGCTTTGGCTACCCGGAAATTATTACTCTCCACCTTCATGGCAACGGATTCAACCAGATCTGGGTCATCATCTACAACTAAGATGAGTTGTTTTTCACTCATTAACTTACCTCCTCCTATTTTATAATAGACCGTCCGCTTCTCTTAATAATCAGCACATTTTTTCCATATAATCAACAAATATATTAAAGATCAACTTTCGGTCTCGGAAGAAGTCCGGCTCTTTCGACAATCTCCGGAACCTTCTGCTCCCACTCAATAGCCATAATGTGGAATCCTTTTACGCCTTCCACGGTCTTTAGACGCTCGATGGATTCCACGCTGATTTTAATTCCTTCTTCCGGCTGTTTTTCTTTGGGAACACCGGCCATACGTTTGATTATTTCATCCGGCACATCCATTCCAGGCACCCTGTTTTTCATGTATTTGGCCATTCCTACGGTTTTCATAGGCGTAATTCCCGCCATAATATTGACCTTTTCATGCAGCCCTCTGTCCCGGACACCCTCCATCCATTTCTCAAATTTGTCCAGGTTGTAGATACACTGGGTTTGAATGAAATCGGTTCCCGCTTTGATCTTTTTAGCCAGGCGAGCCACCCGAAGCTCAAAAGGGTCGGCAAACGGGTTGGCTGCCGCACCGATAAACATTTTGGGTGGATTCAAAATGTCGTCTCCGCCCTGAAATTTTCCCTTATCCCGCATATCTCTGACCATCTGAACGAACTGAACAGAATCAATGTCATGCACATTGGCAGCCATGGGGTGATCGCCAAAGTGGGGGTGATCACCGGATAAACAAAGCATGGTGTCGATACCGTGTGAATAAGCGCCCAGAATGTCCGCCTGCATGGCCAGCCGATTACGGTCTCTGGTCACCATCTGAAGGATGGGACTCATTCCCAATTGTTTAATAAACACACAGGCGGCAAAACTGGACATCCGGACCATGGCTGTCTGGTTATCCGTAACATTCACCGCATCCACATATCCTTGAAGCATTTTGGCTTTTTCGATGATCTTTTCCGGAACAGCACCCCGTGGAGGCCCACATTCGGAGGTCACCGCCAACTCACCTGAAGCAAAAACTTTTTCCAGTACACTTTCGGTCTTCATTTTACCAAATCCTCTCTTATTATTTTACGGGGTCCGCCGCCGCGACCTGTTCGCCAGTCTTTTGCCGCTATATTTTCTTCGTATCTATCTTCTATCCCCAACGCTTTCAGCCGATCCCAGATGAGCTGCCAGGCGCAATCCATATCCGAATCCACCTCACACTTGCCGTTTGTTGATCCACCGCAAGGACCGTTCAACAACTGCTTGGAACATCGCGCAATCGGACAGACCCCACCGGTCAATCCCAAAACGCACTCTCCGCATCCCTGGCATCTTTCAGCCCACACCCCCTGACGTTCCGAAGCGCCCATGAACGTTGTGTTCACAGCCGGGAAAACCGGCTTGGCTTTAAACCGCCTGGCAATTTCCTGAACCCCGCATCCGCAAGCCATGGACATGACCGCTTCTACTTGATCAATCTGTGTGACAAGTTCTTCAATATATTCAGGATCGCATTGCCTTTCCAGAGTCATTTCTTTGACCTCGAGGGTCTTTCCTTCTTTCATAAATGCCATCTGGAGGGCGGAAGACAAAATTCCAACCTCCTTTCTCCCTCCCGCCGAACAAACCGTCACGCACTCGTTGCATCCGACAAGAAGAATGCGGTGATACGGTCGCAGGCATTCAATGAGTTCTTCCATTGGTTTACGTTCAGCAGTGATCATTGTCGTTCACTCTCCTTTTATATAAAAGTTATAATTATGCCGCGTTAGGTGTTTTATCCGGGGAAGCGGATTTAACCGGGAAGCGGATTTAACCGGGTTGGGTCCCAGTTTGCGGATTTTTTCCGTCATATCGGCAGCCGTCTGTGCAAAACGTTCCCCCATGCCGGCCGACATTAATATCATTTCCACCCGTTCTCCGCCAATGCCAATTTCGTCAAGTAACTTTTTGATATAAGTCACCCGTTTTGACGCTTCGATATTGCCGCTTTTAAAATGACAATCTCCCTCCAGACAACCTGCAACGTAGACACCGTCTGCCCCCATTTCAAGGGCTTTCATAATGTGAATGGCATCGACCTTGCCGGAGCAGGGCACCTTTATAATCTTGACGTTGGGAGGATAACAAAGTCGTTTACTCCCTGCCATATCTGCCGCCGTATAGGCGCAATAATGGCAACAAAAAGCCACGATAACCGGTTCAAAATTTTCCATTAGTTCACCCTTTCCAAAAGCCCGACCAGTTTGGCTATGATCTGATCGTCTTCATATTGCATAAGCTGAATGGCCTTGGCCGGACATTCAGCGGCACATATTCCGCATCCATGGCACTGGGCCGGATCGATTTGAGAATATCCGTCCGCATTAATAAATGGGATGTTAAAAGGACAGGCCCGAACACAGATCAAACAGGCCGCACATTTCTCTTTTTCTACCCGTGCAATGGCAGCGCCAAGATTCAACGTATCTTTGGCCAACAGGCAATGGGCTCTGCCGGCCGCAGCCTGGGCCTGGGCAATACACTCCCGAATGGTCTTGGGTGCATGGGCCGTGCCGGCCACAAAAAATCCCGGGACCGACAAGTCTACGGGTCTGAGCTTGACATGATCCTCGAGAAAATAGTTGTCAATGGTTTTGGGAATGTGGAATATTCTTCCCAGGTCTTCCGTAGATTCTTCATCGGCAATGAACCCTGTACTCAGACAAAGACAGTCCGCATAAACCGATACTTTTCGATTCAATATCGGATCATTAAAGGTGACTTTCAGCTGCTCGTCATCGGCCTGAACCTCGGGGAGGGCATCAGTTTCATATCGGACAAAAATAACACCCTTTTCACGAGCCTTTTTATAATAATCTTCATAAAATCCATAGGTTCGCATATCTCGATACAAAACAAAGACCTGAGCGGCTGGATTGAGTTCCAGCATCCTGAGCGCATTTTTAACTGCAGATTGGCAACAGACACGTGAACAGTTAGGATTATCCGGACACCGGGACCCCACGCACTGGATCATGACAACATTTGAAAAATCCTTGATTTCATCCGGATGAATTTCAAGCATCTCATCCATATCGAGTTGGGTCATGACCTTTTTATGTTCTCCCAAAAGGTATTCTTTGGGTTGGTTCGGCAGAGCTCCGGTAGCCAAAATGGTCACGCCGTGCCCAATCTGTCTGTAAAACATCTGCGGTGCGATTTGGAAACCGGTTTTGAACATACCCGGCATCCCTGTATGATCGACAATAAATGCATTGGTGATGACCTCGATCCGATCATGTTGTGTGGTTCTATCAATCAGGTCCGTCATATAGCCTTGGACATCATCCCTTTCGATGGTCTTATGGATTTTTTTTGCAACACCTCCCAACTCAACGGACCGTTCAACCAGGTACACCTTAAATCCCATATCGGCCATACTCAACGCAGCGTTCATTCCGGTCACGCCGCCGCCCACCACAAGGACATCCTTGTTCATGGAAAACACATTGTCCGTAAGCGGGCGAGACAAGGCCACACTGGTCACCGCCATACGAATCAGCTCTTGAGCCTTATTGTATGCATCATCGGGTTGATCAAAGTGAACCCATGTATCCTGATCCCGTATGTTGGCGATTTCTACAAGGTATTTATTGAGACCGGCCCGGCGAAGGATGTCCTGAAATTTGGTTTCGTGAGTTCTGGGCGAACACCCACCGATGACCACCCGATTCAGATTCTTTTCGATAATAATGTTTTCAATACGTGCCAAGGATTCCCGACTGCATCCATGCCCGATCATTTCCGATACCTTGACATCGGGAAGTCTTCCTGCATAATCCGCCAAACCCTGTGCATTAATTACCCCACCGATGTTTAACCCGCAGTCACATACAAAAACACCGATTTTAAGGGGTTCCTGGCTAACATCACGTTCCGGCGGAAATTCTTCCACGGCTTCCGAAGGTTCGGAAAGCATACGAATATCTTTTGACGCGCAATATGCTGCTGCACTGGCCTGAACCATGGTTTCGGGAATGTCCTTTGGACTTTCGAACATTCCACAGGCATAAATGCCGGGTATTGAAGTGGCCACCGGGCTGAAACCATTTGTTTTTGCAAAATGGTGCTCATTCAACTCGATCCCCAGTTTTTCAGCCAGTTCCTGAACGTCCCTGGAAATCTTGAAACCGGTGGACAGTACCACCATATCAAAATCTTCGGTGACATTGGTATTGCCGTCATGGGGAGTATATATAATGGACAAAGATCCTGTTTCCGAATCAAGCAACACACTATGGGGGCGACTTCGGACCAAACGAATGCCATATTCGTCTTTGGCCCGATTTAAATACAATTCATAGTCTTTACCGAATGTTCTCATGTCCATATAAAAAATGGAAGTCTCGATGGAGTCTTGAAAGCGCTCCTTGGTAACGATGGCCTCCTTCAGGGCGAACATACAACAAGCGCTGGAACAATAGGAAGCAGCGCCTTTATGAAGGCTGCGCGATCCCACGCATTGAATCCAGGCAATTTTCTTGGGTGGTTTTCCATCTGAAAGACGAACAAGCTCCCCCTGGGTGGGTCCGGAAGCTGATAATATGCGTTCATACTCCAGACTGGTCACCACATCAGCGTTGGTTGCGTAACCAAGACTATCCAATTTCGTAGGATCGAAAACTTCGGCGCCGGGTGCAAGGACAATGGCACTGGCGTGAAGCTCTCGTACCTTTTGGGCATCTTGAGGAAGGATTGCACCCGCCTTGCAAACCTTGACCAGCGCATCAATATCTTTGCATTTTTCTATATCAATGGAAAAGGCATGGGGAATAGCCTGGGGATATCGCATACAGGTGGGCGCCCGGTGATCGAGACCCGGCGTAAAACGAACACATTCCGGAAATTTCTTAAAACAATCACCGCATGCCGTACACTTATCCAGATCGATATATCGGGGTTCCGTAATTAATTTTAATTTAAAATCACCTGCCTCCCCTTGGATTTCGGCAATCTGGGTCATTGCCAGAAGCTCGATATGCAACTGGCGACCACTTTCGGACAAATTGGGAGACAGGGTGCACAAATCGCAGTTGTTGGTGGGAAAGGTACGGTCCAGTTGGGTCATCAGCCCGCCGATGGAATATGACTTGTCTATCAACACCACATCCCGATTCGATTCAGCCAGGTCCATAGCAGCCCGAATACCACCAACTCCCCCGCCAATTACAAGTACCGTATGATTTTGTTTGAACGTATTTTGATCTTGCATGTGTACCCTTATCTTATATTAGTTGCCTGTTTGAAATCATTTTTACTTTTTAATCCGCTATTGATCGAACCCATAAGATGACAAAAACAACCGTCAAATTCCTGCATAACCCAGAATCTCAGGAAGCCGGTATTCCCAGCCGAGGGTAATGATATGAACGCCCTGGGCAACTTCTTTTAGGCCTGCAACGGTCTCTCCGGCAATCCGCAGACACTCCATTTCCGTATCCGATGCTTTCCGAATCCGTTTGATCATATCCTCTGAAATATGGGCGCCCGGTTCGTAGGTTGAGATATACCTGGCGATTCCCACGGATTTTATAAGAAAAACCGTGGGAATAATCGGCACCCCCAATGTTTTAAACGCATCCATATTCGTAGCAAAGCGATCCAAATCATAAACAGGGGGGGTAATTACAAACTGGGCTCCCGCCTCAATCTTTTTTCTTGCAAGCGACAGTTCTTCGTCAAAGGCATCACGGCCAGCTGAGGGAGCAATGGTGCATCCCACGGTAAATGAAGGACTCCCATTCAACTCAAACCCCGCCATGTCCACACCTTCCTGTAAGGATTGAATGGCGCCTAAGAGCTCCAGTTCATCCAGGTCATCTACCGGTTTTGCATCTCGATGGTCACCCTTGACCATTTCTTCACTGTGGACAACAACGAGATTCTGAATACCCAGTACATGGGCTGCCAGGATATCTCCTTGAAGCGCCATTCGGTTACGGTCCCGGCAATAGACATGAATGATGGATTCTACTCCCTGTTGATGCATGAGAACACCGCCGGCCAGTGCACTCATTCGCATGATGCCATTGTCCATATCCGGAACAATGACGGCATCAACACGCCCTTTGATACGTCGTGCATTGGTAACAAGCTCAGATATATCCACTCCTTTGGGCGTATTCATCTCAGCCAACACAACAAATTCACCTGATGATAATCGTTTCTGAAAACTCATAAGTTTCCTTCCTCTTTTGTCATTATTCAGATTTCGTAAAATCGTTTAAAGATCCGTCGTTCCCTTTGCCGGCCCAATGCCTACATTTCCGATTCCGGGTGAAAAACCAGAACTTCTTTGAGATCATCTCCCAGGTATTCTCTTTCGTTTGGGCCGAGAATTCCTAAAGAAAGACATATCAACGTCCACAAATGAACGGTCTGCCATGCATGATCGCGCTGGTCCGACAAATCGTGAATTTGGGCATGGCAATTGTGGCACGGCGCAATACAATAATCGGCCTTTGTCGCGAGAATCTGGTCGGCTTTAATCTTGCCGTACGCACGACGTGCATCGGTATATCCTGATTGTAGAAAACCGCCGCCGCCGCCGCAACAGTAGTTGTTCGACCGGTTGGGAATCATATCGATGAAATTCTCTTCACCCACGACTGATTTGACGATAAACCGCAGATCTTCCGCAATTGGATCGCCATAACTTTTTCGCACGATCTGGCACGGATCCTGAACCGTAAACTTGATCTTCAAATCTCTGTTCCAGTCTGAATTGACCTTCAGTCTTCCTTCCCGTATCCATTTGGCATAATATTCATAAATGTTCTTAACCTCAAAATTATGCGCGATATTGAATTTTTTCAGTCCGGCCCGGACTGAGAACGTCACATGACCTCACTCGGTATTGAGAAAGATTTTACATCCCAGGTCATCCGCCTGTTTCGCCGTGGTTCGGGTAATGTGTTCCCAGGCTTGGTCGTCCGCCAAAAACATGCAATAGTTTTCCGCCGCCCAGCCTTTATTGCCATACGTCCAATCCACACCGGCCAGATGAAGAATTTTCCATAAGGGAACCAGTTCGTCCGGTTCGGTCACCGGTTCCCTGGAATTCTGATTCAAAAAGAATTCGGCTCCCTGTTTGTCGATGGGCGCCTCCATATCCTTAAACTCCGGCTGTGCCTCCCGGTATTCCTCGAGAACGTCTTCAACCACAAACTTGAAGTCTTCCTCGGACGTTCCCATGGCGCTGCAACTGTCGTTTCTCAATGCCATGTCACAGGAACCCAGGATACCCTTGGGACGCTCCTCTCTGGGCCATGATGCCCTGGCATTATAGACCAGTTGAGGGATATCGATTTTCATGGGACAGACATAAATACACCGCTGACACATGGTACACATCCATACCCAAGGGGTACTTAAAATTTCTTCGTCCATGCCCAGGGCCGCCATCCTTAGAAACTTTCTTGGATCCATATCTTCCAGGCCGGTGGCCGGACATCCGGAAGAACAGGCACCACAGGTCAAACAGAGATTGAGATTTCCGCCTTCTGGAAGAAGTTTTTTTACCTTTTCTAAAAAAACGCTTTCTTTTTTACCTTTGATTGTAATGGATTCTCCTGGCATCGTTTCATCCTATTTTTTCTTTTTTAATTGAATTTGATAAAAATAATCCCCTTCCTCAACAACATCTAAAAAAATCAACTCATAGGAATCCTTCGGTAAAACTTTGAATAGATCGCTGCGAGCATCTAAATTGCTTCCAAGTATTTCTAAAACTTCATTCGGTTTCATTTCTCTAAATGTCTGTACCAACTTCAATAGAGAAATATCCGTGATCGATCCTCTGCAATCGAGGATATGATCCGCTTTATGTTTCAAACCTCAAATACTCCTTTTTTTTTTTATGGTCAAGGTTTTCTGCAAATTCAGTGCCAGATTAAAAGGGATGAATTCCTTGATATCGTTTGTACGATAATATCTTGACCTGCAACTGTTTCAGAAAATATCTCGTGTAAATGTCCCTTGCCATCAACCTGTTAAAATGCTAAAAAAGCAAATTTTACACCTATTAAATTTTAACAGGGGAAATTTGATGGTCGAAGAGGAGTTGGACAGATATTGGAAAACGGTTGTGAACACGATTCAAGACGGTATCATGATTGTGGATACCCACGGTCGCATCATTTCTGTGAATAAAGCCTTTGAAATGATTACCGGCTATTCAAAAGACGACCTTATCGGGAAAACTTGTGATGTGTTAAACTGTAATTTATTTGTAATGGCCCGCAAAAAGAAAGGTGACCAGTGGTGCGTACTGTTTGATACCGGAAGCATGGATCGACGAAGGTGTACGCTGGTAAAAAAAGACGGAAGCCTTATTCATGCACTAAAAAATGCCTCTATCCTTCATGACGCCAAAGGCACGGTGATCGGTGCAGTTGAAACCATCGCCGATATTACGGAAATTATTAAAAAAGATAACCAAATTGCAGCCTTTCGCCGGGAGCTCAGATCAAAAGACGGATTTCATGGAATCATCGGTGTTTCTCATTCCATGCGCCAGGTATTCGATTTGATTGAAAATGCTGCACAATCTGATGCACCTGTGATTATATACGGTGAAAGCGGGACCGGGAAAGAACTGGTTTGTAAAGCGATCCACGAAATTAGTGGTCGCAAGAAAGGCGCCTTTGTCAAGGTCAATTGCGCAGCATTGACGGAATCTCTTCTTGAAAGTGAGCTTTTTGGACACGTTAAAGGCGCTTTTACGGGTGCCTATAAAAACAGGGAAGGCCGGTTTGAAAAGGCCCATGGCGGCAATATCTTTCTTGATGAGATTGGTGATTTACCCCTTTCTACGCAGGTAAAACTTTTACGAGTGATTGAAGACAAAATGATAGAGCGCGTGGGCGACAGTCAATCTATTCCTGTTGATGTTCGTATTATTTCAGCAACAAACAGGAATTTGACAAAGCTGGTGGATGAAGGCGTTATTCGGAAAGATTTTTATTTTAGAATTAATGTCATCCCCATCAACCTGCCGCCTTTGAGAGAAAGAATAGAAGACATTCCCCTTTTAGCAGAATTCTTTTTTCGCAAGAATCAACTAAAAAGTGGTAAAAACATACAGGGCATAAGCAACGATACAATGGACGCGTTGGTGAATTACTGGTGGCCGGGCAATGTGAGAGAATTAAAAGGCGCTTTTGAATATGCGTTTGTCACCTGTCAGGAAACAATGATCAAACCACAACACCTCCCGCTAAACATCATTCATAAGAAAACATCACTGGGAGTCGGCAAGCACCCGTCTTTTAACAGGGAAGAGATAAAGAAAATGGAACTTATAGAAACCCTAAAAAAAACAAATGGGAATCAGTCGGAAGCAGCCAGAATTATAGGAGTTACACGGGTGACCATCTGGAACAGGATGAAGCGGTTCGGTATATACTCCGATCCAAAAAACCCGCTATAATAATTTCTCGTCTTATAACCCAAAAAATCTTATCATATAAAACATATACTGATTGAATCACATATATCAGACACATTCAACAATGGTGACATGATGATCGAAATTGACATTCCGGGAAATAAAAAAGTTCAGCTCAAACATCTCGTTCTGGATTACAACGGCACCATCGCATTTGACGGTGCGTTAATTGACGGTGTTAAGGAACGTCTGGTCAAACTTTCTCAAAAACTGACCATCCATGTCATCACCGCCGACACATTCGGAAGCGTCGAAAAAGCACTAAAAGATATCGATTGCAAACTGGCCGTCATACCATTGGACTGTCAAGATGTGGCGAAGCTGGCATTTGTAGAAAAAATCGGATGTGGCAAAACCGTGAGTATGGGCAATGGCGCAAACGATCGATTGATGCTCAAGGCATCGGTATTAGGCGTAGCGATTGTTTCAGGAGAAGGCGCCGCTTTTGAAACCCTGGCTTCGGCAGATATCGTGTGTACAGATATTCGATCCGCGCTGTCACTCTTAAGCAATCCCTTGAGACTGATCGCTACATTAAGATCATGAAATCAAGTTTGGAATAGATCGATGTGCGATCTTACGACCAGGCTTGAATCCGGCGGTCTGATCACGAATTATTTTTGTACATTGCACTGCAGACACTGCCTGTATCATTGAAGCTTTTGTATTCATCGCTGGATCTGTGGAGGGTTTTGGAGTGAATGGTATGCGGTGTTTTTTAATGGATTCGATCTCTATTACAACTCTTTATTCTTATAAAATTTCTTTTGGTCCTGAAGTTTCTCTTTGGCGATGATGTTCCGGATCATGGTCAATACCTCCCATTCCTCATAAGGCGGTAGAATGCACGCATACACATCATGCGCTACGGCTTCCTTGATAAGGTCACGATGGTCTTGATCACAAAGCAGAAGTAGGTTGCAGCCGGGACAGGCAACATTAATTCTTGAATAGATCCTCGCACCATAAGCGTTAACGATTTCGTAGTCCATAACAACGACGGCGCCGGACTTTTTTTTAATATTTTTTACGAGTTCTTCGAGATCAGCTCCAATAAACGTACGGAGGTTGTTTTTATTAAATAAATCAATGATATAACTCTTTAGTTTTTCATTTGAAATGAGTACGAAGATTGGAATTTTTTGCATGTAACCATTCAATGTCTTTTTGCTTTTTAAATTTCGACCGGTCTCTCTCAAATACCTGAGGGTGCCTCTCTGTTCGTCATGGGGTAGATAGGATATACATTCCAGGCCCGGAAGGTGACGGTAAAAATATCAAGCAATCATAACGGATCGGCGAAAATGATCCACGCCTTTTCCGTAACGAAGATAAGTAGGAGAGGCTGCTTGTTTCCCCCGGCAGATTTATAGGGCACGATTAACCCTAATATTGCAAAAGCCGTGGGCTTCAGAGTTAAGTTGGGCTGGTGAGGGGCTCAGAAAATATTTAGGTACACTCTTTTGGAGTTTGTCTGCGAGACAATGAACACACACTCTTTTAAGAGGGTGAAAAATATTCTTTCGTCGCCCCTCCCACACCAACGGTCCCAACGATTTCGTATTATTCGATATACTCCAGCACGAAATCCAGCTTCATCATGTCTTCGGGCCAGTATTTTTCGCTCATTTTCTCTTCGCCGGGGTAGACGTCTTTGCCGTCAATCTTATCAATGAGCATCTCAATGAAGTGAGTCTCGGTGAGCTTGTATTTGGCAATGACATCAGACGGCAGCACCACAACAAGGCCCGACTCCTTGGATGTTTCCCATTCAAAGGGTTCATTGGGAGTTGCGGATGCTTTCCCATCTTTCCCGTAAAAGACCTTTAACAAGGTGCCGGAAACCTTCATCCCCGGTTTCATATCAAACTCCTCGTACAGCTCGTCGGATATATGCCACCATAAGGCTCTTACGTTTGCTTTCAAGTATCCTTTTACGAGCATGGGGTCGTATCCGCATACACCCACACGACATTTCTCAGGCATGCTCTTCCTCCTTTTTCCAAACCGAAGCATAAGTTCTTTGATACGCTCTATCATATTAACCTGCACTAATCAAAGATGAAGCGCATTCCAATCTTATGCTTCGGATAAATTAATGCTTCTTCCGTAATTGTCTTTCCACAACCGGTGTGAAGATTCTTCACCTTATTTTTTTTTCTGGTCAAATCCATAGCATTTTTTAACGACATTGAAGTCTGCTACGCACCAGTAATCGGGCCAAAAAATCTTTTTGCACCAGCCGATAATATCTGCGGGCGGGAAACTGGAGCCTTTGAGAACCGGCTTCAAGTTCCTGCACTGCCAGCATATATGATCAGTTTGTTTTTCCGGAACCAGAACAGTGTCCAGAAACTCTTCAGGTGTTAACTGTGCCATGGAACACTCCTTTCTTTTTTTACCATTCGCTGACTTCACCTTTTGCCAGTTTCTGCTGATACTCCTCCCATACTTCAGGAGTCAGTTTCTGAATATCCCATTCAAAGCCAAAGCTTCCGGCAATGCCGGCAGACGGCGGCTGCGGACGCCAGCCCCTGACCGGTCTGCCCCTGGCGCTGAACTTGACCATGTCGGCCGTTCCCAGGTAGATATGCCGAGGCAGGCATTGATACGGTCTTGTCCTGCCTTCAATGCCCGGCAAATAGTTCCTGTAACCTTCCAGGGGTTTATCCGCATACAGCGGGCTGGTATCCGGTTTTTCGTCAACCTCCTCAGGACCCCTGTACATGAAGCCCTGAATCATGTGGATGTAATACACTGTTTTGCATTCAGCACAGTTTACCTTCCCCTCCCAGTTCCAGAAACAGTAAGGATCAAGGTAATTAACAGTGTTACACTTTTTCCCATTAATTTCTTTTTTACACCAGATAATATCACACACGGCGCTCTCCTCCTTTTATATCCAGCTCTTATCGTACCACTCCTGAACGGTGGCGGTCGGATAACCGAGCAGCTCATGGTAGATTTTTACATTATCGGCACCCACCGGCCGCCAGATCCAGTTCTGCCTCCTGGGTGTTTTGGACATCATTCCCGAGGCGTAACCGCTATGGGTGACTACATCACCAAAGCAGGGATCATCCATCCACCGGATACTGCCCCTCTGTCGGTAATGCTCGCATTCGTAGACTTCACGGTCGTTCATCACCGGTTCGGCCAGCAGACCGGCATCCTGTAAGATCTTCACCACTTGCGACCGGGACTTATCCTCGGCCCATTTTTCCAGGGCTGCGTAAATTTCCACCTGAGCTTCGCCTTCAACCCGGTCCTTATGGGCTTTATACTTCCCGTAAAGATCTTTCATTCCGGTAATGGCGCACAGCTCTTTAAAATCCTCATCCTGAAAGGCAGAGACCATAACATATCGTGCATCATGCTTGTCTTGCGGATTGGGGACATCCGGAAAGTCGGACTTGCCGCATAGAATTATGCCGTGCGCACAGAGCTGGGTATCCCAGTTGCCCCAGCGTTGGCGAACAATGCCGAACCGGCCATACATGGGTGCGGCATAACCCAGACATCGGGTGGCCGCCTGCACCTGGGAAAATTCGATCATGGTCCCAAGACCGGTCTTTTCGCGCCAGTGGATGGCTGCCAGAATTCCGAAGGAGATTTGGGTGCCGGAGTACCAGTCAATGCACCAGTTGGAGTGCTTGGCGCAGTGTCCACCCATGAATTCGTGCATACCGGTAACAGAAGCAAGACCGGCGTGGGCCTGTCCCAGAATATCGTAGGATCCGCCAAAGACTTTGGGCCCGTAGCCGAAACCGCCGCCCCATACATAAATGAATCTGGGGTTGAGCTCCTGAAGGTAAATATAACTTTGTTTCCACTTGTCAAAAGTTCCGGGCCGGTAGCATTCGGTCAGCCCGTCGAACATCTTTACCATCCGGTAAAAGGCCTCTTTCATGTCATCCAGGTGATAATCCATGGTGATGTAGTATTCGTTGGGATTCGCGTTCATAAACCCCATGCCAGTACCGGTCATGGGCCGGGTATCATGCAACGGATACAGGTAACATTCGTTGAACGGGGACGTATGCCGCATGGGATCACCCATCCTCGGCATCTCCACCTTGACCACCTCGGCCCCCAACTCCGCCAGGTTGGACACGGAATGGGGCGTAAAGATATACATGGTGGTGCTCATCCATCGGATCCCTCTCAAAGGCTCGGGTTTTGTATGTTCGTTGCCCGGATCAAAGGTCGCCCGGCAATATTCCTCGTAAGGCATTTTCATTTCTTCGAGCTCTTCCTTACTCTTGGGGCCTGGCAGATCCTCTATCCTTGTCTCTCTCATATCTTTTGCCATTATATCACCCCCTTGCTCTTGAGTTCTCTGACTTCATTTTGACCCATGCCGAGCCAATTCAGATACTTAAGAAAATTGTCTTTTCCCAAGGGCCTTCCGATCCACTTGACCCGGTGCGGTGTTCTGTACTGGAATGAGTTCGGCGACGACGAATACAGCACGGTCCCGTACTGATCGCTGTCTATGGTGTATACCCAGGGGCGGTACTTGAAGTGGGGGAACTCAGAGACCTCGTCGATAAATAGAACCGGCCCTGCCGCAATCTCATACTCCAGCAACTTCTGTTCGGCTTCAATTCGGTTCATATCGCGCAGCCAACGGGTGGTTACAGTGTAAGTCTTGATCAGGGCCTGAAGCGCGTTGCGGGCGCCCATTTCTTTAAGGAAAGGATCTTCGTGAATCAGTCTGCCGAACTGAATATCGTCTCGCTCGATACACTGGCCGATCCGATACCAGAGCCGGTCAGTCTGACCGCCGATCATCATGTAGCCGTCCTTGCAAGGGTTCCACTCGTACTGATTCAAATTGGGATCCCAGCCGCCGGTTCGGGCCTTGATGCTCTTGTTGAAGCCGTACCAACTGATATCAAAATCCAGAATGTCCATTTGCGTTTCAGCGCCGGTCACTTCGATGAACTGCCCCTCTCCGCTGAACTTGTTTCGCCAGAAAATGGCCGCCATGATGCTGCACGCCCCCTGCTCACCGGCCACATAGTCGGCAAACCAGACCCCGGAACGGGTGGGATCGCCGCCTTTGCCTCTGGGAAGTTGGTCCTGGGGGAAACCGGTGTTGTGCACAAATGCATTGGCACAACCGCCAAAAGGCTCGAGGGTCCACTGACCGAATTTGGAAAGTTTGTCCTTATACGGCCCCCATGACCCCCGTACACCGATCCAGCAGTAAACCAGTCTGGGATTGATTTCGGCCAGTTGTCGGTAACCCAGACCGAGTTCGTCCATATAGCCCGGTGGATACTCCTCGATCAACACGTCGGCATGGGCAGCCAATTTTTTATATATTTCCTTGCCTTCGTCGGTTTCGACATTCAGGGTAATGGAGAACTTGTTTCTCATCTCATGGATAAAGTCCATACCGCACTTTTCGCCGGTCTCTCTGTCCTCGAGCATCAGCTCTTCTCTTCCGAAGGGTGTAAGTTTTCTTAAAGGGTCTCCTTCAGGCGGCTCGATGTTAATCACCTCGGCCCCGGCTTCGGCCAATAGCGATGAGCAAAACTTGTTGCCCATCCTGTACAACCCCATACAAAGCACCTTGAGACCCTGAAGCGCCTCGGGTTTGCCGAAGCCGTACTCAAACCTGAGGTTGTCCTCGCACCACTCACCGAACTTGGCTGCATTCCGCTTGGCATAAACCTTGGATACTTCTTCCCGCGGCGGCGGTGGTGTTACAGGCCAGGGTCTGATCTCAGGGGTCATCAGCGGAAGGGCGTCCGCTCTGCTGTTTATTTCCACATCTCTTATTTCTGCCATATTCTTAACCTCCCATCAATTAATTTTGCTTTAGACTAGATCCAAACCCCTCTTAAACATGGCAACGAACACGATGATCTGTTCAGAATTAACTATTTTTAAATTCGCGTTCGTTGGGAGGAGACGTCTCTTTGGGTTGTTCTCACCTCCTTTCGATAATGTAAGCGGCCAACAACACCACTTCATATTCAGCTACCGGGTAAAGCGTCACTCCTTTATCTAAATGGTGGATCAACTGAAAAAAACTTGTCGGACGATCGTCTTAAGAAACAAATGACGCCATTGCATTTGGTTTTGGGATTGAGAGCGTGGTCGTTTATGTGTTCACCGGACAAAAATAGACGGAAGAACACCAAAGAGTTTTTGGTGTTCTATCAAAAGTGTATTTCAAGAATCCTGCCAGATATGAAAAATTCGATGAAAATTTAAGGGGATTTGTCTGAATCTAACGTACTTTCAGATGGTTATATCATTTATAAAAATGAAACATTATCGAGGACAACCCCTGCCCTTTCATGAAAAACTTATCCGAGTGTACGGAATCAAACCCTAAGGTTTCAAAAAAATCTGTATAGGGCTTATCGGTAAGGATTTAAAGGCTGTACGGAAATGGACCCTGTTTGTCCAAATCTGATACACTATGGGATCTCTTTTTCCAAGCGGTGACGGCGGACTTTGCTGTAAAGGGTGCTGCGGCTAATTTTAAGGCGTCGGGCGGCCTCATGCTTGTTCCAGTTGACTTCATGAAGCACGCCCAGTATTAACCGTCGCTCATTTTCAGCAAGAGAATTGGCGGAAGGTTCGGCGGCGGTCTGCCTGAGAAATTGGGGCAGGTTCCCTCTTTCAATGACCGTATCTTGAGCCAGAATAACGGCATGACTGACAGCGTTTTCAAGCTGGCGCACATTTCCGGGCCAATCATAATCCATCAGGGCCTGCATGGCTCCGGGAGAAGACGATTGGATGTCCTTACCTTCCTTCAGACTGTAAGTTTTAAGGAAATGTTTACATAGCAAAGGGATATCTTCTTTGCGGTCACGCAACGGCGGCAAATGGATGGTAACGACGTTCAACCGATAGTAAAGATCGTTTCTAAATCGGCCGGCTTCGGCCTCCCGGTAAAGATCTCGGTTGGTGGCCGCCAGTACCCGCACGTCCGCTTCCATGGTTTCTTCCCCGCCAACCCTTTCAAAACAATGGTCCTGAAGGAACCTGAGCAATAAAATTTGAGTGGCCGGCGCAATATCACCGATTTCATCTAAAAACAAGATGCCTCCCTGGGCACGCTCGATGCGACCTTTCTTCATTTTGATCGCGCCCGTAAAAGCGCCTTTTTCATGGCCAAAAAGTTCGCTCTCCAGTAAGGTCGGCGAATAGGCCGAACAATTGGCAACCACAAAAGGCCCATCTTTCCGATAGCTTTGACGGTGTATGGCCTGAGCCACCAATTCTTTTCCGGTCCCGTTTTCCCCTGTTATCAATACGATAGCATCGGAAGCAGAGACCAGATCGATGAGTTCATATATTTTTTGCATTTCATCGCTCTGACCGATAATTTTGCCGTGGGACGTGCGCTCGCCAACGCCTTGTCGGAGGTTATTGACTTCAGATTCATGGATAATAAGGTGACGAATATGGCCGGCAACTTGGTTGAACAGGGTTAAAAAAAAGTGCATATCCTCACGGGAGTATTCACGATAAGAAGGAAATCCCAATACAAAATAACCGATGCATTGTTGCGGCAAGGAAATTGGCAGTCCGAACCAATTGGCGTATTTTTTTGAAATTGCATCCAAAAAAAGTGGGATGTCATTGGCATTTTTCGAATCGACGATATGAAAATCCTTAATTTTTTGCAGATATTGGAAGAAGTTCGGAATGAGTTTGGACTGCTCGATTTGCTGCAGCGCTTTTGAATATGGTTCCAGCACAGCAGGGTTGCACCCCTCTAAACTCAAAAAACTCTGGCTTCCGGCATCCAACAGAAAAATCAGAGGATCAGAGCCTGGAAAAATACCCTGAACGATATCATAAACATAATCGATAATTTCTGATAAAGAATTCTTGGCGCTCACTTGGCGTGAAATTTTGAACAGCTCCTCGAGTTGATGTTGCGCACGCTGCAGTTCTTTTGAACGCAAAGCCAGGGCTTTCTCCATTTCCCGCGTTTCCGTGACATCACGTTCCAGCCGGACAATCGAATTGATCTCATTGTTTTCGTCAAAAATCGGATAAGAGGCAATCTGCAACACCCGGTCCTTGCCGTCGGCATCCGGATATATTTTATCCGATAAACACGAATGCTTTAAGCGGATGGCATCCTGAACCGGACACTCTATCCCGTTATCTTCACAGGGATTAATGCTGTTTCGCATAAGCTCATGGCATCTTTTTGTAATTACATCAGAATATTCCAAGCCTACACGGTTGCAGAACGATTCGTTGGCCTGAATAATGCGCAGGGTCTTGGGGTCGATCACGACAAGATTATCCGTAATGCTGTTAATGATCTTTTCATTGAATTTTTTGGATGACAAGAGCTGGTCTTCGAGGTGTTTACGTTCGGTGATGTCCCGTGCATGCTCGATGGTTTGTATGGTTAGACCCGCTATATCTTTAACAGGATAAGAGTGTACTTCGAAAATGTGCTCGCTTCCGTCGGGTGCCGGAATTCGTTTTTGAAGCATCCGCGACTCACCGCTCTCAAAAACTTCTTTTACATGGCAGTCTTCGCACATTCTTGTACGGCTATAAAAAAGTTCGTAGCAGTATCTATTGATAATTTTTTCCAAGGGGAGTCCAAAACGGGTCAAAAGCGCCTGATTTACCATGAGAATTTTGAACTCTCTGCCATAAATGGCCATGGGGTCGGTAACGCTGTCAAAAACCCTTGCAAGGAATTGTTCATCATATGAAATCATAATCATATCACCCCATGGTCGCCCCATCATTCCCCTCAATGACGAATGGAGGTGATTTAGCATTTTTTTTGATAATCATTGAGGGGAAGAAAGGGCGGAGATGTCTCCTTCTAAAGTATTATGGGATAAAAATTAAAACATTGTTAGGGGAGCAGAAGGTTGTCTATTCTCAACTTCAGACGCAGTTCCAAAGCAGCACTAAAAATCATAGTCATAAGTCTCGTCCAGGGGCGGTTTAATATCTTTCATCAGAACGACCAAATCAACAGGCTGGTTTAATCTGTCCTTGACCATATTCGGGATCACTGCGGCACGATGAAATCCGGCCTTGATAAACATATTGATTGCGGCCGTGCCGGTATCCGGAATTTCTACGATGAGTTTCTCAATTTCAAGCATGTATGCAATACGCGCAAGCTCATCAACCATAAGTTCCCCGAGACCTATATTTCGATAGTCATTATGAACGAAAATCCGAACGGTACCCAGATGCCACTTCCAGCCGGAACGACGACGATTGATCGTGGCATCGGCGACAATGGTACTGCCTATTAACGCCAAAATAGGCAGGGTCTTGGTGTAATCCAGATGTTTTGCCCATTTTTCAATAACCAGTCTGCTTTTAACATCATCGCGCAGATACCGGGCCTCTTCATCGGGAATCGCCTTAAAAAACTCATACAATGCTTCCCCGTCGTCTTTTACCATCGGCCTCAAGAGAACCTTTGATCCGTCTTTCAGTCGTGCTTCTTTTTGATACGTATCAAGATCTATTTTTGGATATATGTCATAATTCAACATGTCGGTCACCTCCTTTCATCTTTATTTTAGGTAATGAATGTGCTTCTCCCCCCTAACATCAACTTTCATTTTTTCCATTTTCTAATTTTAAGTAAAGAATTAAGTTTTTTGATATGATGCCTCCATTTCCCGTCGGTCGGCCATATCCATCAGGACTCTCTCCCTGGTTCTATCAATGCCGAGTTCTTTTCGTTTTTTGTCGATATGGGCAATCATCTTCCGGGCGTGCTCCACCGGATCAGGCTCAATATCCCACATACCGCCATAAATCTTTTCCAACTCCTTGCAAATATAATCATGAAATACAGGTGCGCCGGAGGTGGGCAGGGTAACACCGAAAACCGTGTATACGCCGGATGCAACAAAATAATGCCCGATGCTTATGGCCTTTTCGCTCATCCACTCAGGGGCGCTGCCGGCCGCCGGCAGATCACTGATGTCGTTGCCGAGTCCGCCGGCCTTGACAACCTCGGTTGCCGCCAGCAGGATCCGGCTATTGTCAACGCAGGACCCAAGATGAAGCACCGGAGGAATGCCTACGGTTTCGCACACCTCTGCCAGACCCGGCCCACAGAAAACCTGTGCGGTTTCGGGTGTCAGCAATCCTTCCATGGCGCATGCAATACCGTTACAGCCGGTGGTTAGCACAATGACATCATTTTTAATCAGCTCTTTGACAACCGTGATATGGGCTTCATTATGTTTTGTTCTTGCGTTGTTGCATCCCACCACGCCCGCAACACCCCGGATACGGCCGTTGATGATATTGTCATTCAAGGTAAAGTATGACCCTCGAAAGGTTCCGCCCAGATGGTATTCGATGGATTCCACACCGAACCCGGCGACCTGAACGCCTTTATGTTTCGGGATCATCACTTCCGCACCCCGGTTTTCAAAGTTGTCAATGGCCATCTTTACGATCCGTCTGGCATCTTCAAAAGCATGATGCTCGTCGAATTCGATGTGAATGACATTGTCTTGCTCCATCCTGGCAATGGGGTGAGTGGTAATCAGCTTGGTGTGGAAACATTTGGCGACGTTGGCCAGATTCTGAAAGATACACTGGATATCCACCACCATGGCATCACAGGCACCGGTAATGATGGCAAGTTCCTGCTGCAAAAATGTTCCTACAGACGGTACGCCATGGCGCTGCAATATCTCATTGGCCGTACAGCAGATACCGCCCAATTGAATCCCTTTGGCCCCTTTGGACTTGGCATAGTCGACCATTTCTTGCGACTGGGCAACCGCCACAATGATCTCCGACAAAACCGGCTCATGGCCGTGAACAATAATATTGACATGATCTTCCTTCATCACACCGAGATTGGCTTCAGACTGGATGGGGTAAGGGGTTCCGAAAAGTACGTCCTGAAGATCGGTCGCCAGCATGGAACCGCCCCAACCATCGGCCAGGGCTGCCCGTGTGCCCTGCTTAATCAGATTCTTAAAATCCTGATCGACACCGATATGGGTGCGATGCATGATTTCAACAATTTCTCTATCGATATTTCTGGGAAGAACGCCGCTTTTCTTCCATTTTTCATAGAGAGGTTGAGGTGCGCGCTTCATGTAAAGCAGTTCACCCGCGGGTTTCCCCCACTCATTTAACGCTTTTTCAGCCACCTCGAGAGCGATCTCATTAATGTCCCGGTCAACCTTTTCTCCGTCAACTTCAACCATGGTTTCAACACCCAGATGGGATGCTATGGCTATCAATTTAAATTCATCTTTGATTTTGTAGGCATCGGATTCCTTTTTGGCGGCGGACATGAATACTTCCGCCACACAGCGCCCATGATCCGAATGGGCTGCAGCGCCGCCGGCAATCATCCTGATAAAGTTGCGCGCTGCAATGGTATTTGCTGTCGCGCCGCATAAGCCTTTTCTGGTATCCTCGCCTTCAATACCCGATTTTGGAAGAGGGAGACGACAAGGCCCCATGGCGCAGTTTTTACAGCAGGTGCCCTGCACGCCGATATTGCAGGGCTTCATGGCGGCGGCCCTGTCAAATACCGTCTCAACACCCAGTTCCTGAGCCCGGGCGATCATTTCCTGCGTGGCTTCATCGATGGAACACGCCATTGGATCAGCCATTTTTTTTGTCTTATCCGAGCTTGCTTTTTTTTCCTCCGCCATATTTTCCTCCTTTTGCTTTGGTCTTTTTTTCAGTGCTTCTAAAAATGTGAGGCTGTCTGGTTTGATCGAAGCGATCGGCTGGACTTCCCGGCATGAAAAATTTCGAATGCAGCGGCGTCCCTTGCTGGTAAGCTTTTAAAACATCTCGTGCCGGACCGGATATCCCGGATATCACTTTGATACCGGATGCCTTAAGCATCTCCGAAAATTGGCGCGATACAGCGCCGCAAATCAGAACGTCGATATGAAGACTTTGCATAAAACGGCATTTTTTAGATAGGTCCTCTTTCAAAAGATGGACTTCATAGCGAGAGGATTCTTTTGGGGTCTCATTTTCAATAATCAGCAATTTGGAAGCCGTATCAAAAAGCGGCGAAATCTTGTCTTCCCAAATCGAAATAGCGATCCGCATCACACCTTCCCTTTTACCGACGATAAACTCAGTTCATAAATTGCATTGTCCATTTACAATGTTACAACTGATATCTAAGAAAAAATATTTCCATAAAAATGATGCTGTCAAATTCAAGAGCAATTTGAATGCCAGATGAAACGAAAATGTTATAAAAGTGACAATATGTTGGATTATTGGTGAAAATTCGAAATTCAATGGCTTTTGATCGGGTTGAGGGAAACCAATAATTGCATTAATGCAATTTGTGACATTGCATTAATGCAATTATGCAACGTTGGAGTTAAATGTCAATTGAGGTCAAACGGCAGGCGTGGTGGATTGGTCGTTTTACTTGGGTATTGTGATGTTTAAGCGCTTCATCTTACGCCATAGTGTCGATGGATGAATACCCATTTGGGCGGCGGTTAATTTGCGGCTCCAGTTATTTTTCCTTAATGACTCATAAATAAAGTTTTTTTCCAACTCGTCCATGGAAGAATCATTTGTTTGGGGCTTTTGAGGCCGTGTCGAAGCCGGGCCGGCTCGGGGTTGTTGGAAGGTTTCTGGAAGGTGTTTTACTTCGACGAGATGGTTTTTGCAAACTACGGTAGCATATTCTATGATATTTTCCAATTCTCGAACATTGCCGGGGAAATCGTAGGACATCAACAACTTCATCGCGTTGTGAGACAGGCCTTGAATGTCTTTGTCCTTAAATCTGCTGTATTTTCGCAAAAAATGCTCCGCCAGCAGAGGAATATCTTCTCTTCGCTTTCTTAAAGGTGGAAGAACAAGTTTGACGATATTGATTCGGTAATAAAGATCGTCTCTAAAAGATCCTTCATTCACCATTTTCAACAGGTTTTTATTAGTTGCCGCCAGGATGCGAACATCGGCCTTTTCCGATTTGGTGCTTCCGAGCGGCTCGTAGACTTTGTCCTGGAGTACTCGCAGAAGTCGCATCTGGAGCATTGGGGAAATATCGCCGATTTCATCCAAAAAAAGGGTCCCTTTTTCAGCCATAGCCAACCGGCCGGGTTTATCCCGTCTGGCATCAGTAAAAGCCCCGGCCTTGTATCCAAAAAGTTCTGATTCAAGGAGTGTATCGGGCAAAGCGCCGCAATTGACAGTGACCATCGGACCGTTTTTCCTGTGACTAAGTGAATGGATGGCTCTGGCGAAAAGTTCTTTTCCCGTGCCGCTTTCACCCTCCAAGAGGACCGTCGTATCGGATCCGGCAACCAGCTCCAGCATGCCGAATAAACGTCGCATCTCCTGGTTTTTGGTGATGATGTCCAAAAATGTATGATGGTTGGACAATTCCTTTCGCAATTCTTCTATCACGCTTAAATCGCGGAAGGTTTCTACGCCTCCAACCATTTTTCCTTTTTCATCTTCTAAAATGGCTGTGGAAATGCTAACGGGAATACGATCACCTTTTGCATTCACGATAAATATGTGCTGATTGATGACGGGTTTCTTGGTTTTCAATGTTCTTTTTAAGGAACATTCTTTTTCACATATACTAGCCTTAAATACCTCCCAGCAATATCGACCGATGGCTTCCTCTTTTTTGATACCCGTAATCTTTTCGGCGGCCCGATTGAAAGAAGTAATCTTCCAGCCAGAATCAACGGTAAAGACACCCTCGGCAATTGAGTCTAATATGATTCTTGTCTTATTTTTGATTTTCTGTATCATAAAAAACAATTGAACAACCAAAGAGTTTTTCGGCTTGATATCATTGAGGCTATACAATTTTTAACTTATTTCAGATACCCTTAGCTGTCAAGCAATCTTGCTGATCGCGTAACTCTCAATAAATAAGTTTCTTATATCTGTTTATTGAAAGGGTATATTATTGGGTGATATCGCTTTTACAGCAATCCTCCCGTGCAGTGCATGCCGATTCGCATTCCACACTCTTGAGATCGCTGTGACCGTTTTTGTATTCATCAATGGCTTTGTGAAGGGTTTTGACGGCGAGCTGGATGCAGTGGTGTTTCTTGGCCGGAATATCCACAAGTTGCTTAAAAACATCGCCGTCATTCAAATTCCTGGCCTGTTCAAGACTTTTGCCTTTAGTAAGGTCCACGGCAGCCATGGCAGCGGAAATGGCGCCCGGGCAGCCCAGCACCTGGTATCTGATATCCGTAATTTGATGATGGTCGATTTTGAGAAAGATTTTCATGGTGTCCCCGCAGGATCCCAGCATTTCCGATACCTGGTCGGCATCGGACAGACTTCCCATGTATGGCTGTTCCAAATAATATTGAACGGCCTTTTCAGAATACCCGCAATCTAAAAGCATTTTTTGTTGATCTTTGGAATCGGATTGGAAGATAATTTTGGTTTGATCTTTTTCGACATTTTTGGATGGATACATGGTACGGCTCCTTAAGGCTAAATATCCTTTATATTAAATATACCGGGCAAGAATATGTCGATTCATCATCCGTGTCAAGTCTGTACTGCAATTTCTTTAATCGATTGATTATATAACTATAAAACTTTTGCCCAAAACATATCCGGCATGATAATTTAGTATGATCCCGGCACTCATTTTGCTGAAAGCGCGAGTAAAAAAATGCCGGACACGGTGAAATAGAAAAATGTTTCAAAGGGTAAAAATAATGGAATACTGATTCCTTTTGCAATACCCAATATTTCATCATTCCGAATTTCAAAAGAGGGTAGGATTGACAAATCCTTTAATCATGTCATGGCCATTAAAAAAGATCATTTTGAGACAATGGCCTCCAAAGGTCTTGCCTCAAAAATAAAAAAATATTATGACAGCGGAAATTTCAATATAACCTGCAAAATTTAAGCGCATGGAGAAACCGATGATTAAACTATTGCTGGTAACACCCGACAAAGAATCGTTTTGCGATTTTACGCTTGCTTTAACTAAAAATGACGATGTTGAAGTTTCCCGAGCTGAAACCGGACAGGAGGCTTTGGCAATATTATCAGAAAACCCCGTTGATCTTGTCATCGTTGATGACAGCGTTGGTGATATGAAAGGCATCGAATTTATGAAAAAACTGCTTTCAATAAACCCGATGATCAATTGTGCGGCGGTCAGCCCGCTGCCGCATGAGGCGTTTCATGAAGCCAGCGAGGGACTTGGCGTGCTGGCGCAGCTGCCTGTTGCACCCGGAAAACCGGATGCAGAAAATTTGCTAAAGCGTTTGAAAGATCTTAAAATTCTCTTGAACCCAAAAATCTAAAGACGGATGAATTCATAAGGGTCTCTATTTTACTGTTGACATTTGGCTGCCGCTTATATAGGAAGTATGTGCAGTCGCAATAAAAAGTTGCGGTAGCAAAATATAAATCTTTTCGAAATTATCTAAAAAAGCCACGATGGCCATCATTCGAGAACGAATGAAATGCTTCGTGGTTTTTTTTTGCAGGAAATAGAAAGATTTTGCTGTGAGCAAACGAATCAGTATCATCGACGGTCAGGGCGGCGGTATCGGGGCCACCCTGATAAAATATCTGAAAGAAGCGTATGGCGAGTCCGTGGTGCTCATTGCTTTGGGAACAAATCTGAATTTTGAAACACTGACGATAGCCAACATTTCTTGATGATCCTTTAACCACTTGACAAAAAAGCAAGGCGTTGTATATTATGAGCATAATCTCATAACTTTCTAACAATTTATCCCTGATTTTAAACGAAATCTTGGAAATTTAGCGGTAGTCTAAATAATATTAAATTTGAATACTGATAACATGAAAGAAAATCAATCCCATCAGATATCTCAGCGTGTGACGGATATCATTTTGCAGAGTATTTCCGACGGGGTATTCACTGTGGATCATAAATGGCGCATTACCTCATTCAATTGCGCTGCAGAAACGATCACCGGTGTCAGGCGCGGCGAAGCATTGGGAAAATATTGCTGGGAGGTTTTTCGTTCCAACATGTGCGAAACCGACTGTGCACTTCGTCGAACAATGAAGCAGGGAAAACCCTTTGTCGATACCTCAACCTATTTTATTAACAGCGATAAACGCCGTATTCCGGTTGTGGTCTCAACGTCGTTGCTTAAAGATACGGACGGTACCGTGTTGGGCGGGGTTGAAACATTTCGCGACATGAGCATCGTTGAGGAACTGCGCAAAGAACTGGACGGCCGTTTTCAAATTGGTGATATGGTCAGCCGCAGCCAATCCATGCATAGAATATTTACAATCCTGCCGCAGTTAGCGGAAAGCGACAGTACGGTATTGGTCCAAGGAGAAACGGGAACCGGTAAGGAACTTCTTGCCCGGGCCATCCATAATTTGAGCTCCCGCCGCGACAAACCGTTTGTCGCTATCAACTGCGGCGCTTTACCGGATACATTGCTGGAATCCGAACTTTTCGGATATAAGGCCGGGGCATTTACCAATGCGGTAAAAGACAAGCCCGGCAGTTTTGCCCTTGCTGAAGGGGGTACCATTTTTCTGGACGAAATCGGTGACGTAAGTGCCGCATTTCAGGTACGGCTGCTGCGTGTGCTCGAGGAAGGGGAGTTTCAACCTCTCGGGGGTGTAAAAACGGTCAAAGCAAATATCCGCGTCATTGCGGCAGCCAATAAAGATCTTCCCGCTCTGGTTGAAAATGGTGAGTTCCGAGAAGATCTTTATTATCGCATCAATGTTATACGACTCACACTTCCGCCTCTTCGAGATCGTAAGGAAGATATTCCACTTCTTATTCACCGGATCATCGCACGGATTAACAATATACGCGGAAGAGCCGTAACCGGAATAGATAAAAAAGCGCTGGAGCTTTTGATGTCTCATAATTACCCCGGTAATATCAGGGAATTGGAAAATATCATCGAACACGCCTTTGTACTCTGTCCCAACGGTAATATCCTGCCGCAACATTTGCCGGACGGGTTTATATCTCAAACGCTGACCTCAACCGATCATAACAATCTGGGAAATGAGCTTAAATCAGCCGAAGCACGGGTGATTATCGATACGCTTAAACGAAACAATTATAGCCGGTTGGCGGCGGCTCACGATCTCGGGTTACACAAAAGTACGCTTTTTCGAAAAATAAAAAAACTTGGGATTAAACTTCCTAAAACCGACGGACGTTCAGCATCTCATTAAAGTTGCATTATCGCAACTTCACATCAGCATACAGTTGCATTTTTGCTATGATTTCCATGATTTCCTTTCTCGCTCGAACATGAATGAGTGACCATATCCTATTGTAATTTATATCATTTTTGTTTGTCAGCAAGTATTACTGTGACAATGGCATGGTGATTGCATTTTCTTTTGAACAGAAGGAGGCAAACCAAAACATGAAAATGGCGTTAACGGTCTGGGAAAATCGGATTTCGCCGGTGTTTGATGCTGCCCAAATGCTGCTTGTGGTGGAAATTGAAAACAACAAGATCATCAACAGACACTACGAACCGTTTTATCCTGAATTACCCACACGCTTGGCAGGAAGGCTGGCGGAAATGAATGTTGCAGTCCTAATTTGTGGTGCCATTTCAGAAATGCCTGCAAACATTCTTGAAGCAAACAGTATAAGACTTGTTCCGTTTATTACCGGTGATGCCGGTGAGGTCATTGATGCTTATGTAAAAGATGTTCCGTTTATGTCGACATTCTTAATGCCGGGATGCGGTCATAAACGTCACAGGCACGCAGGAAAAGGGAATAAGCATGGCGCTCGTTTTGCTCATGGAAGGGAGGTGACACATATGCCAAGAGGCGATGGAACAGGGCCTCAGGGCCAGGGACCAGGAACCGGAAGGGGTCAAGGCGGATGTAAACCCGGCAAGGGAGGCAGAAAATCAGGAAAAAATATCGGCCAGAGACCAGGAGGTGGCAAAGGTAGAGGACAGGGCCGAGGCAAAGGTGCCGGACAAAGTCGCAATCAGGAAGGTTTTGCGAAAAAACAAAATCAGTAATCATACATTACAAAAAGATAATTTTCTAATTTAACCATTTAACAATCTCTTTCAGAATAAAGGAGGTGATCGTAATGCCAGGATTTGATCGAACCGGTCCAATGGGGTTAGGCCCGATGTCCGGCGGACGAAGAGGGCTGTGCAATCCCGCAAACGCGGGATATGGCCGTGGGTTTGCCGGGACTTTTGGTTTTGGCAGAGGCATGGGACTTGGCCGTGGTTTTAGGGGCGGTTTCGGCCGGGGTATGGGCCGTGGATTTGGATGGAGGTTTGGGAATCAACCGCCATATCATCCGGAATATGAACGAAACCCTGAAGAGGAGCTTAATATGCTGAAAGCCGAGGCGAATTCCCTAAAGAACAGTCTTGAAATAATCAATCGGAGAATTGCTGAAGTCGAAAAATCTTCAGAATAAATCACTTCAGCTGATTCTTGCAAAACAAACCGGGTGCTTTGCAGCCGGATGCAAGTTCAACGTCGAAGCACTGATGTGCTTTTGAATTTGTCCGCCACAACGCGGTGGACAAATTCAAGTCACCTGCTTCGCGGGTGGTAGTTGACTCATCTCGATGCAATTCATCTTTTTGATGACGCCGGTTACGCAGGGCCCGGCTGCTGCTGTGGGAAGAATCTGGATAGGGCGTATAGAAATGAATGAATCCAAAGATATGATTACGGTTCATGGAGCTTTTATTGGTTAGGACAATTAAATCATTAAACTGAAGCAGAAAAGGAGGAGAAATGGCAGTAACGTATCCGGAAATCGGCAACAAAGTCGTAGCAAAAATCATCGGAACACATGGAAATTGCACGATAGGTATGAAAGTTGGCGACGAATTTGAGTTGAGCGTTCACAAATGCGGTGAATTCTGTGGTTACTTTTATCATAATATCCTTCATGGGAGAAAATAGATATGAAAATAGCCGTGACATCTACAGGCCCCACACTCGATGATCCGATTGATCCACGTTTTGGCCGGTGCGCCTATTTTGTTATTGTGGAGACCAATGACATGAGTTTTGAGGCCTTTAATAACGAGAGTATCGCCTTGGGTGGCGGCGCCGGTATTCAATCGGCCCAGTTTGTGGCGTCCAAAAAAATAGATGCCGTAATAACGGGAAACTGTGGCCCCAAAGCGCTTCAAACCCTTTCTGCTGCCGAGATCCAGATTTTTATAGGACAGTCCGGTACCGCCAGAACCGTCATCGAAAGATATAAAAGGGGGGATATCAAGTCTACAGATACGCCCAATGTCACTGATCACTATGGCATGGGAGGCGGTTCTGATATGGACCAATTGATGAGAAAGGGCTGTGGCAGCGGCATGGGCATGGGGCGCGGAATGGGCATGGGCCGTGGAATGGGCATGGGCCGTGGAATGAGCCGTTCAACATGGAACATTTCAGGTCAGTCCAGTGCCGCAATGTTATCAAAAGAAGAAAAGTTGAAGCGACTTAAAGATCAGGCAGATGAATTACGCCAGCAGATTGAAGATTTAGAAGCCGACATGAAAACCGTGGGAGAAAAATAGAAACTGCCTTTTCAAAAGAAAAAATCAAAAAATGTTCATAAAAATTGTTTGGCATAAAACCTGGAGGGTAATGATTGATGGCAAAAGGACATATAAATCGGCAAGATCAACGGCAGCAGGATCTGGAAATTAAAGAAAGACTGGACCACATCAAGAACAAAATTCTGGTGATGAGCGGCAAAGGCGGCGTTGGGAAAAGCAGTATCGCAGCATATCTTTCGGTGGCGCTTGCTAAAAAGGGTTACAAAGTGGGTCTCATGGATGTGGATCTTCACGGTCCCAGTATTCCTCATATTCTGGGCCTCAAAGGAAATATCGGACCGGGCAGCATGGATGGAAAAGCCCGGCCCGTCAAATACATTCAAAATATGGACGTGATTTCCATTGAATCGCTTTTGGGGGAGAATAAAGATGCGGCAACGATCTGGAGAGGACCCCTTAAAATCGGCGTTATCAGACAGTTCATTGCAGATGTCGAGTGGCCGGATCTTGACTACATGATTATCGACTCTCCCCCCGGTACCGGCGACGAGCCATTGACCGTGGCTCAGACCATACCCGATGCAAAAGCCGTAATTGTGACGACCCCCCAGGAAATCTCACTTGCCGATGTCAGAAAATCAATCAATTTTTGCCGCCAGGTCAATATGGAAATTTTAGGTCTTGTAGAAAATATGAGCGGACTCGAGTGTCCTCATTGCGGAAAAATGATTGAAATATTCAAAACCCGTGGGGGGATATTCACCGCAAAAAAAGAGGGGTTGAGACTTTTAGGGTCACTCCCTTTTGAGCCGGAGGTGGTATCAATGGGTGATATGGGGAATGTGGGGTTTCTGGACGACGGCAAGCTTTTAATCACACAGGAATTCAATAAAATAGTGGATGAAATTATTAGATTTTCAAAAATTGAGGCGACGACGATTCCTGAACCGAAAAAGAAAATTCCGATCAGAAAAAAGCACTCTGAAGATTCAAAAGTACTCGTTGTCCCGGTATCCGAAGGGAAACTTTCATCCCATTTTGGTCATTGCAAACAATTCGCATTTATTGAGATTCAAAAC
This sequence comes from uncultured delta proteobacterium, assembly GCA_963778575.1. Lineage (GTDB taxonomy): Bacteria > Desulfobacterota > Desulfobacteria > Desulfobacterales > UBA11574 > UBA11574. The sequence goes on from CAVZUV010000017.1 coordinate 553,367, forward strand.
GGAAAAATAGCAAAAACAGAAATGCTTATCCCGCCGCCCCACGAACCGGGAGTGCTCCCTCAATGGCTTAGCGAGCAGGGGGCTGACATTGTTATCTCGTCAGGAATGGGAGAAAAGGCGCAACAGCTTCTGGAGAAAAATGGAATAGAGGTCATTATCGGCGCTCCAATGGATACCCCGGAATCCCTGACCAATCAGTATCTTTCCGGCGCACTGGTAACGGGTGCCAATGTCTGTGATCATTAGATCATATTTTCACATCATTTTGTTTTAACCAAAACAGCCCCATTTTTCTCTAATGCAGCCTTAAAGCTGCTAGCAGCAAAATTCGATATTTTTCTGGAAGTGGTTTCAAAACCTTCAATAGGAGGTTTTTGGGTGTATCTTGGGTGGCATACTTTTTGCCTTTTAAATTTTTGATTCAGCAAATCTGCGGTGACCAATGAACGACAATAAGGTGAAAGGATTGCTAATGCTTCAAGAACTCACCCGGGAAGAAAAAGCACGCATTGAAGAGATCGCCTTAAAACTTGAAGCCTTTGAAAAACAAAGGGGTAATCTGATCCCGATCCTCCAGATGGTTCAGAACAAACTGGCCTACCTCCCTCCCGAATCCCTAAGAATGGTTGCGCAGCATCTTAAGATTCCCGAAAGCGAAGTTTACGGCGTCGCGACCTTTTATAATCAGTTTCGATTTCATCCTCCCGGCAAACATCCGATCAAGGTGTGCCTGGGCACTGCCTGTCACGTCAGAGCGGGGGATATTATCCTTGAAAATTTTGAACGCAAACTCGAGATTTCCGAAGGTGAAACCACGCCGGACCGGGAATTCAGCATAGAACGCGTGGCCTGTGTCGGCTGCTGTGCGCTGGCGCCGGTGGCCATCATCGATGAAACGGTTCACGGGCATATGGCGCCCAGCAAGGTCGAAGGACTTCTCTTGCGGATAAAAATACAAGAGGAGATCGCAGAAAGAGAAAAGCAAAAAGATGCGTCCGCACAGTCATAATATTATCGATCAAAAATACAACGATGTCCGTGAGGCGGCCGAAAACCACCGGATCGCCTTTAAGGATGCGCCGGTTCCTAAAATCCACATCGGCATGGCCACCTGCGGCATCGCGTCCGGCGCCCTTGAGACCAAGAAAGCCTTTGAAGAAGCCCTCGCTGAAAACAATATCCAAGCGCTGATCCATACCGTGGGATGTTTTGGCCATTGTTATGCAGAGCCGGTGGTGATCATCGATCATCCGGATTCCGGATTTCCGCCGATTTTCTATCACGAGGTCACACCGGGAAAAGCCAAAATGCTCGTGAAACTCTTCCTGGGAGGCGGCGATCCGCGCTTCGAACACGTCTACGGCGCCACCATAGAAAACGATCTGATTCCCTCGGTCACCGAGTTTTCCAGGTTTAACCGGGAAAAACGGATTGTCATGGAAAAATGCGGGCGCATCGATCCCGAAGACATTTACGACTACATTGACGCCGGCGGATATTTGGCCCTTGCCGAAACGCTGAAGCTCGAGCCCGGCAAAATCATCAGTGAAATGGAACTCTCGGGTTTAAGAGGAAGAGGCGGCGCCGGATTCCCCACCGGAAGAAAGTGGAAACTGGCAAGAAGCGTTGCGGCTCCGGAAAAGATGGTGATCTGCAATGCCGACGAAGGAGATCCCGGCGCCTACATGGACAGGACCATCCTGGAGAGCAACCCGCATCAGGTTTTGGAAGGCATGGCCATCTGCGCATATGCCGTCGGCGCTCAAAAAGCCCTGGTATATGTCCGTTCGGAATACCCCCTGGCCGTCAAAATCGTCACAAATGCCATCCAACAGGCAAAGGCGCTGGGCTTGTTGGGGAAAGGGATTCTGGGCAGCGCCTTTGATCTGGAAATTGAAGTATTTCAAGGATCCGGGGCGTTTGTTTGCGGTGAGGAAACCGCCCTCATTCGATCCATTGAAGGATACCGGGGCATGCCCCGGCATCGTCCGCCCTATCCGGTTCAAAAAGGATTGTGGAGCAGGCCGACGGTGATCAACAATGTTAAGACCCTGGCTTCGGTTCCGCCCATTCTGACCCAAGGCGCAACCTGGTACAGAAGCATCGGCACCCAAAACAGCCCCGGAACCGCTATTTTTTCCATTGTCGGAAATGTGGTTCATGCCGGATTGGTGGAAATCCCCATGGGGGTGTCGCTGCGAACCCTGATATTTGATATCTGCGGCGGCATCCCGAATAATAAAAAATTCAAAGCGGTTCAGATCGGAGGACCTTCCGGTGGCTGTTTGAGCGAGGATTTTCTGGACACGCCCATTGACTTCGACTCTCTTACGGAGGCCGGGGCCATGATGGGGTCCGGCGGCATGGTGGTCATGGACGAGGATACCTGCATGGTGGAGGTCTCCCGGTATTTTCTCGATTTCACCCAGAAAGAATCCTGCGGCAAATGTACATTTTGCAGAATCGGGACCTATCATTTGCTCAAGATTCTGGAGCGGCTAACCAAGGGCGAAGGTCAAGAAGGCGACCTCGAGCTTCTGGAAACCTTGAGCCGGGACATCAAAGCCGGGTCCCTTTGCGGGCTGGGAAAAACCGCCCCGAATCCGGTGCTCACCTCCTTGAAATATTTCAGGGATGAATACGATGCCCATATCAAGGAAAAACGCTGTCCTGCGCTGATGTGCCGGCCCTTGATCGCCTTTTATTTTGATCTGGATCTCTGTGCCCGGGGATGCGATGCCTGCGCCACATGTTGTCCGGTGGAAGCGGTGTTTACCACCAGTAACCGAAAGAAAGGGGTGGATCAGGCGCTTTGCGTCAAATGCGGCGAATGCCTGGTCGCCTGTCCGCCGGAGTATGATGCGGTTCGAAAGGTATCGCCGCCGGAGCTCGTGCCCATAATGGAGAAGCCGCCGGAGAAGAAGGCAAAAGGAAATTAGTCATGCCCAAAATTCAGGTGGACAACCAAGAGATCGAGGCCCAGGAAGGAAAGACCGTGCTTCAGGCCTGCCTGGACAACGGGATCTACATCCCGAACCTGTGCTACCTGGAGAGCATGGACGCCCCTTCGGCATCCTGTAGAATGTGTTTTGTTGAAATCGAGGGTGAACGGCAGCCGGTCACATCATGCACCGCTTTTGTCAAAGAAAATATGGTCGTCAAAACCAACACCGGGACGGTTCGGCAACTGCAGCGAACCGGGTTTCGCCTGCTTCTGTCGGTTCACGATGTGGATTGCAAAAATTGCCACGCCAATAAGAAATGCGAGCTTCAGAACATCGCCAGATTTCTAAAAGTCGGCTTAAAGTCAAAACCCCTGGAGCGGTATCTGAAAGAGGTCCGGATCGATGAGACCCATCCGTTATTAATCCATTATCCCAACCGATGTGTTTTATGCGGAAAATGCGTGCATATCTGCAAAGGAAAACATGATCAGTCGGTCCTGACCTTTGCCGAAAGAGGATTTGACACCGTCATCAGCACATACAGTTCAGTGGATGCTTCATCGCTGGCCTGTAAGCATTGCGATGCCTGTGTTAAAATATGTCCGGTTGGCGCCATTGTTTCAAAAAACTATCAACACCGCTATCGCTATATTGATTGATAAACTTTTTTAGAAGCCGCCATTCAATTCAGCAAAACATCCTTGAATTGCTGCATAAAGAAGGTCCTATCGAGACAGATAACCTCTCCAAACGCCTTCAAGTAAAAAAGGCGGATATGGAACGGGAACTTGCATCGCTGCGTCATATAGAAAAGTGAGGGGTGAACTAAGGGATGGTAAGCGGTTGACCCGGCTCTGGGATTAGTGATTTTTGTCTGAGGTCGTTTTATGGAAAAAACTATCCTATAGGAGGAAGATATGTGTCTAAGTACGGTGTATATGGATTCGGGAAATGAACCAAAAGAAATCATGAAAGACGTGGCCAGAATCGAGGCCGAAGGCCGAGGCTTTTGGCTGATTAACCTTTTCGGAGAAAAAACATTCATGGAAGGTACCATTCAGACCATCAACCTTGTAGGCGGGCAACTTGTGATGACTGAGGGCCATAAACTCGCCTGATTAGCCAGGAGAACCTCAACAGTTATTACCATACAAACGATCACCGAAGAAAGAGTCTATCAAATCCTTTTGCAAATACTGGCCTATAAATAGGATTCCCGAATAAAATATATTTTTATCGATCTGACGAATCGGTTTCCGGCAAAGCCATGGTTTTTGAATTTAATCGCATTTCTCATTGTCGAGTCCATTCTCATCGGGTAAATTGCTCTTTCTAATAACTACTTACCTCGTTGATGCGATTGCTTAATCATAAAATCATGTAACGCCTGTTGAAGTGACTCAGCTGCAAGAAAGGCACAATGTTCATTTTCTTCCGGAAGTCCTCCTCAATTTTTCCAAAATGATCTTTCCTGTTATTTCAACAAGCTCATCGGGATCCTTCCCTATGGCCATCTCAGCGGCGTATGATCCGCAAACAACACTGGGACCACATCCGTCTGTTTGAAATGACGCTTTTGTAACCCGGCCCTTTTCAAATTTTAGAAAAATCTCAATACTATCACCACAGGTTCCTTTTACCGTTGCATAGCCGTCAGGATCATCCAAAGCCCCCATAAAAAGCGGTTCACGCCAGCGTCTGTATACGCTTTCTCCAAAAACTTCTTTTGTTTCTTCAAAAATTTGATCCTGAAGCTGCTGAACAAACTTATCCAAATTTTCTTCCATTTTTATAATAGACCTTCGTCCTAAGATGACGCACTGAGATCATAAATCTTTCGTGTGCATCTTTTGATATTATCATATTACAAAAAAATTTTGATCTCTCCTATCGGATTTGATTTCCCTTGACGGTATGCATAAGCTTTTGATCTAGGATCTTCATCTTCTTTGTCGCAGCAAAATATATGCCAAACAAGCCTATATTCTTTATAAGATATTGTTTATTTAAAATAATTATGAAAGAGAATTTAAGAATTGGAATAGATCATTGTAAATTTGAATTCTCCACTGCTTGTAGCGTAGGATGAATTCAAATAAGGGAGTTTCATAAAATCGTTACACGATTTTATTGTGGTTTTTTTAGCGGAATATTCCACTTTTTCATATATCGCCACAGGACGGTTCGGTTCAATCCGATTCGGCGGGATGCCTTGGCTTTATTCCAGCCGCACTCATGGAGAACTTCGTTAAGCCTCTCGCGGGTCAGGTCGCTCTGTGGCACACGCCTGTTTTTCGATATTGGACTCAGAAAGGAAGCCGGATGGTATCCTGTCCGCCGGATTTCCACAGGCAGATCGAAAATATCGATCTGATCGGTGGTACACAGCACAAATGCGTGCTCGATGGCATTTTCCAACTCGCGTACATTGCCGGGCCAATCGTAGTCCATGATAACACGCATGGCATTTTGGGTGACATTTTGGATTTTCGTTCCTGTCTTTTGGTTGAAATGGTGAATAAAGTGATTGATCAACAGTGGAATATCCTCTTTTCGCCCTCGCAGCGGTGGAAGATGAATGGGAAATACCTTGAGCCGGTAATAGAGATCATCCCGGAAATGTCCCCGGCCGACGAGATCGTAAAGATCCTGTTGGGTTGCGGTGATAATTCGCATATCGATTCTGCGTCTTTTGGATTCTCCAACCCGCTCTATCTCGCGCTCCTGCAGCACACGCAGGAGTTTTACCTGAATAAAGGGGCTGATTTCGCCGATTTCATCCAAAAAGATGGTGCCGCCATTGGCCTGCTCGAAGCGTCCCGCCCGATCACGATGGGCTCCGGTAAATGCCCCTCTTACGTGGCCGAACAGTTCACTTTCAAGCAAGGATTCTGAAAGTGCCGAACAATTAACGATCACCATCGGTTTGCCGGCGCGTTCGCTGTGGTGATGAATCGCGCCGGCGACCAGTTCTTTACCGGTACCGCTTTCACCCTGAATGAGAACGGCTGCTTCACTGGCGGCTGCGGCTTTAATGCCAATAAACACCTCCTGCATAATCCTGCTTTTTCCAATAATATTATGGAATTGATATATTTCGCTCAATCGCCGCATGGCTTCTTCAGCCCGGGTCCGCGCTTCATTCAATTCGGTAAGATCGGTTACGGTTTCCACCGCGCCGATGGTCACATCATCCTCATCCCGCACGACTCTGGCGTTTTTAATCACAGGCACATCATGGCCGTTTTTGTGACGCAGGAAGCATTCTTTTATTTCAGTGCCGCCGTGCTTAAATAGTCCGCACTCGCGGATGTTGGTGGGACATACCCTTCCGAAACAGCGGTTAAAATTCAAAAAGCCGCAGGGCTGCCCCAAAACCTCCTCCACCCCATAGCCGGTGATGTTCTCCATGGCCTTGTTCCACGAGGAAATCCGTCCTTCGTTATTCAGCGTGAACATTCCTTCGGCCATGGAATCAATGACCTGATTTAAAAAACGGAAATGCCAAATCGAATGTGTCTTCTTTTCCATGTCACCATCCAAGTTGAAACAGAAAATTATACCCTACTGTAACGTTACGGAACGTTGCAGAACGTTCACATACCATACCTAATGTCCTCGTCTTTGTCAAAGATATGTTGATTGATTTGTCCAACAACTGCCATGCCAAAACCTTCTATATTCATCTTAATTGTTTTTACAAGAAGTTATATAGATACACTTCATACAAGATAACCGTTAATGCCGAGATGGCACGATTGTTGAACCGTGAATACTACTAAAAATAAAAAAATGCCGGTTTAACGATATTGCCAGAATCAGTTGCGCGATTAAAAATAGAACCCAAAATGTTAACACCCTAACTGAAAGGAGACCATCATGTTAGTCACAAATTGTTGTAAAGCCATGGAAATGGAATTGGCCGCCTGGAAGGCTACCGTCTATGATATTGTTCGCAAGATGGATAAAATGCCGGGGAGCGCAAAAGAAAAATTTCTTCCCAATCTCGAAGACCTGCACATCTTGGTTGAAGAACTTGATCAAAGGATCGAAAATATTCGGGCCAACTGTACCCCGGAAACAGGCATTGATGATATCAAAACCGAAAGGGAGAGGGTTACTTACAGCCTGTCCGAGCTCCGTGTAAAAGCAGAAGACGCCATGAAGATTCTCAGCGCCGGAGACTTCGGGGGATAAACGCACACCGGGTGATGACAACGAAGGGGTTTCATGAAAGGCAGCGGTTGTATTCCAAAAGGCGGCTGCCTTTTGGAAACATTTGAATCGTATCAATCCGACCACACAGGCAATAAAGCATATCCTTCGAAAAGGAAAAATAATGGCTGAAAATGTATTGGAAATAGATGACGGATGTTTTGAAAGGGAGGTCATCCAGGCTGAAAAACCGGTAATCGTTGATTTCTGGGCCCCGTGGTGTACTCCGTGCAGGATGATATCACCGATCGTTGAAGAACTTGCCGTATCTTTTGGCGAAAAAGTGAAGTTTATGAAATGTAATGTTGATGAAAATCCTATCATCCCCACCCAATACGGAATACAGGCCATTCCCAATCTTATTTTTTTCAAAAATGGCAGCGTCGCCCATCAAATCGTGGGAGCAGAAAGCAAATTAATACTGGAAAAAGCGATCAATAACCTGCTTCAGGAAGATTAGCAAACATCGATTTGCAGCCTGTAATAAGATTTCAGGATTGATTCAAGAGGCTCACCATTTATAAATAACATATCGCTCGGGAGAATAAACCATGAAACAAAACCCGTCCGTTTCGCTGAAAACAGTGGATCGCATTGAGGTCACCACATTGATGGACAATTATGTGGATCTTTTACTCCCGAATACTGGCGATAACATTCCCAAAACCCTGTCAGGTGAAGATATTCTGTCGAGATGAAAAAAACACTTTTTTTATCTAATGCTTCAAATTGTCGCTTTTATGTTCTCCCGTTTCTGCATTTTGTAGCTTTTCAGCTTCTTCCAGGATCATGTCATGAATTTCGAAATTGCAAATATATCTTATTTTATCGAGTGGTTATGCCTGTTTATGTTTTGGGTGCAATCGTGGCATGAATTTTGCCATTTAAAAGATCATCGAATGATGTAGATCAACAAAATTCTATATTTAAGAAAATCTCAGACATAAGGATTCATCTGGAACAAACCATTGAGGGTCTGTTCGATTCAATCACATGCAACTTTTTATAAAAAGGAGGTGGATAAAAATAACTTCATATTTTTTTTGAACCCATATGAAAAAGAAATCGAAGTCAAGGAGGAAACAATGCCTAGTTTTGTCATTGAAGAAAAATGCGATGGTTGCAAGGGAGGGGACAAAACTGCATGCATGTACATCTGTCCCAACGATCTGATGGTGCTGGATGTCGAACGAATGAAAGCCTATAATTCTGAACCGGATATGTGCTGGGAATGTTATAATTGTGTTAAAATCTGCCCCACCCAGGCGATCGAAGTTCGTGGTTATGCCGACTTTACGCCGCTGGGAGCAAGTGTTGTGCCGATGAGAGGTTCCGAAGACATCATGTGGACCGTAAAGTTCAGAGGGGGTACGATCAAGCGGTTCAAGTTCCCCATCAGGAAAACACCGGAAGGGGAGGCCCCGCCTGACGGCGGTTTCGGCGTTGGACCGGGCACCCTGGCGGATCAACTCCTGTTTACGGAACCGGCGTCCCTAATAGCCGATAAACTCTGGACACTCGGAGACTAAAGGAGGTGATGAAAAAATGGAAGAATTCAAAACCGTCGAAGTTGAAACCGACCTTTTGATTATCGGTGCAGGCATGGCCGGATGCGGTGCCTGTGTAGAAGGGGCACATTGGGCCAAAGAAAATAATGTAAAAATCACCGTGGTCGACAAGGCGGCCATGGAACGAAGCGGCGCCGTCGGCATGGGCCTTTCCGCCATCAATCAATACCAGGGTGATAATACCCCCGTCGATTATCTCAGCTATGTCCGCCAGGACCTCATGGGGCTGTGCCGGGACGATCTGGTCATGGACATCTCCAGACATGTCAATGGAACGGTTCACATGTTCGAGGGTTTCGGGCTCCCCATCTGGAAGGATGCGGACGGAAACTATGTCCATGAAGGCCGGTGGCAGCTCATGATCAATGGCGAATCTTACAAGGCCATCGTCGCCGAGGCCGCCAAGACCGCTGTCGGTATCGATAATATTATCGAACGCGTGTTTGTGCTTCGCCTTCTGCACGACAAGAATGACAAGAACAGAGTTGCTGGCGCCATCGGTTTCAGTGTGAGAGACCCCATAATTTATGTGTTTAAATTCAAGGCCTGCCTTGTAAGTTCCGGTGGAGCCGTACATGTCTTCAGACCGCGGTCAACCGGGGAAGGTCTGGGCAGAGCCTGGTATCCGCCCTGGAACGCCGGATCCAGTTCCTACCTGACCACCACGGCCGGCGCCGAGATGACCTCCCAGGAAGTCGTCTTTATTCCGGCCAGATTCAAGGACGGTTATGGCCCGGTCGGGGCATGGTTCCTGTTGTTCAAGGCTTCGGCAACATCAGCCACCGGTTTCAACTATATGGCCGAAGGTCTGGCAGAGGGGGGCGAACTTCACAACTGGCCGCCCTATGGAGAGGTTAAACCAATCCCCACCTGCCTCAGGAATCATCTGATGATGATCGAATGCTACCAAAAAGGTGACGGCCCCATATTTATCCATACGGACAAGGCTATCGCCAAAATTGCCGAACAGGCGCCCAATGAAAAAGCGTATAAGAAGGAACTGAAGAAACTCGAAGCCGAGGCGTGGGAGGACTTTCTCGACATGACCATCAGCCAGGCGATCCTCTGGGCTGCAAAAGATGTATTCCCCGAGGAGGGACCTTCTGAAATCATGCCGTCCGAGCCTTATTTTATCGGTTCCCACTCCGGAGCTTCCGGAGCATGGGTGAGCGGTCCGGAAGACATCCAGATAAGTAAATCCAAAAATGAGTACTTCTGGGGCTACAACCGCATGAGCACGGTAAAAGGGTTATTCGCAGCGGGCGACGGCGTCGGCGTATCGAGCCACAAGTTTTCTTCAGGTTCGTTTACCGAAGGTCGGATTGCAGCCAAATCGGCTGTGAAATTTTGCGTGGAGAATCCTGAAATGCCGGAACTTGATGCCCAATTGGTAGAGAAACTCAAGGAAGAGATCGTTCGTCCGATGAAGCACTATGAAGCGCATAAAAATTTCACTACCCTGGGGACGACCAAGAAAAAGTATGATATGCCGGTGGAAGAAGTCAATCCGAATTACATCACACCCAAAATGGCCTTATTCCGTCTCAACAAAATCATGGACGAATATGTGGGAGGCTGGGGTTCCATGTACACTTGCAACGCCGTCACACTGAATATCGCCCTGAATCTGATAAAACTTCTCAAAGAAGACCTATTAAAGCTCGCTGCTCGAAACCTCCATGAACTGATGCGATGTTGGGAGAATGTTCACCGGGTTCAGATCGCGGAAGCCCACACCCGCCACAAATTGTTCCGTGAAGAAACTCGATGGCCCGGGTATTACTACCGGTCCGACTTCAAGAAAATGGATGAAGACAAATGGGGAAAGGTGTTCGTAAATTCGGTTTACGATGCTGAAAAAGATGAGTTTAAAATGACCACGCGGCCCATCATTCATCTTGTGGATATCAAAGAAGTCGTGGGGATGTAAATCCATTGTTCGTTAGCTTCAGGTGCCGCACTGCGACGCCCGAGGCTTCGACCGTTTGCAGGTGAACATTTGATATTTGCACCAAATTTAAAGGAGCACCCAAAATGAAAAATCCGGACAAGGACGGAAACAAAATCGAACATGTGACCGAAATTTATGTTGCGGTTTTTCCGGTGCGGTTCAACGACGATCAAAAGGCGGAGGTCATATTAGCCGGTTTAAAAAAAGATCCCGATTGGCCGAACATGTCACAGGTCCGGGCAACGGTTGAGACCCATGTGAATGCGGTACCGGATTTGGTAACGCTATGTGATGAGATTTTAAATGAACAGGAGGATATAAAATCTTATCGGTTATTAAAATTCGATAAAAACGGCATCCATATCCTCAGTCCTGATGACTTTCGATATCCCCGTGACTTCCGGACTTTTGAGCAGCGATTCACGAGTGCGGAGTGGGGCTTGTGCTGATAGAAAACCGTTCCTGAAAAGATGACTGCGTAATGCCACGCAGACATCCTCCATTGGCAGCCGCATGAATCCGGTCAATTTTGTGCGGCTGTCAATTATTGTGGTTTTATATTCTCAACTATCAAACATTGACCCGGAAAACCGGCGATAATGGTGATGAAAGACAAAGAGGAACATAAGAATTGGTTTGATCGGGGTTATAAAAACGGCGGTGAGTTCGCCATAGACGAGGCGGATTATGATGAACTGGCTGCTATTTATCGGGCCGGAGGAATTCCAACCAACTGGGATATATTTCGTGCTGAAATTTTAAACAAATATCTGGGAGATAAAAGTTTCAATTTTCAGACTTACACAGCCGGTTTTGCCCGAGCATGCATCGAATTTTTCGAAAAAATATAGCCGCTGCCAGACAATCTTACAGACAAAATAGATATTTTTATGCGCGATTCCAGTAAAATGAAATTTGATACCCTGTCGGAGGCAGAATTCGAACCTGTTTTGAAACTCCTTCAGGGAGGTGATCCGGATATTATCGCTCAACACGCCGGCACTACAGGAAAACAGCTTTTCCGAATGCGCGACGTCCTGATCGCCCAGGCTGAACGTGAAAGGACCAAAGGCTTTAATGTGCCAGCGGAAAGGGTCGGCAGAAATGAACCCTGTCCCTGTGGATCCGGAAAAAAATATAAGCGTTGCTGTTTGGCAAAATTTGAAGTGAACGGGCACAAAAACAATACGGTTGAAGCACAAAGTCACAAAGCAACGCAAAAAAAACAAGGCAAGCTGATCAATCGTATTGAAAAGGCATTTGGCCTTCTCAGTTCACGAAAATATGCCGAAGCAATTCACTTCGCATCAAGCCTGATCCGGCAATACCCGAATGAGGACAGACTTCACGATATCGCAGCGACCAGTTATCTGTATGCCGGCGACTGTCGAAAGGCGATCGAGATTTGCAGACAGAGGCTGGACGTCGCCGAATCGGAAAAATCCTATTTTATTAAACACAGGCGGTATCGGGACGCAGAAATCGACAAGCCCGCATTGTCTTATTACTATCCCCCCATCACCTGGCTGCAGAAATATTGGATCGCCCTGAAGGCCAAAGATTATAAGGCCATGTATCCTGTAAGGGAAAACACAAAAATTGTTATGCTTATACGAAAGCTTCAAACGGCGGATGATCCGGATCTATTTCCTGTAAAGCATTTCCGAGGTCTTGAATTACGAAAGAATGCACTAAAGGGAACACTGGATAAGCTCAAAGCGACAGGACCTGAGAATATGCCGTATCTCTTACCGCTGGCATGTCAATACTCTTGGGCAGGTCTTTTTGTGGCTGAAATTCTCTTTTTTTATAGAACAGGCGCGGCCATTCGCGCCCTGATTGACATATCCATGTTCGGGTTTGCCTACGCTTCCGGAGCAAGCCTGCATTTTCTGGAAAAGCTGGGAGAAACGGCCATACCTTATATTGAAGAGGCATTTTTCAGGGACAACGCATTTGATCCTATAAAAACCGGTATCGTATCAGTACTTGGGAATATTCAAGGTCCCGCCGCTTATAAACTTCTATTGCGTCTCCTCGAACATGAAAGTTCTCATATCGTCAATTGGGCCGGAGATGCACTGGGTAAATTTAATAATATCAACGCGCTGCCGGCGATGATTTCTGCAAATCAAAGAATCGGGGCCGAAAGAATGATTGATACGGCGATCCAAAAGCTAAAAAAACTTCAAGATCCTGAATGGCGGGCCACTAACCGGATGGGCCGTAAATGCCCGTAGCTTCGGCAATTCCGGGTGCTAACGGACAAGTTTAACTTCGAAACCTGAAAATTGAGACGATTTACGGATATAGGTTTTAACCCATTCCAAGGAAATCTCGTCGTCACAAACGATTAGACGACAATGACACTTTCGGTTGCACTTTTCACAAAAGTAATCATCATTAAGCGGATTACCGCAGCCGCAATGGGGTTCCATGACCGGGGAGCCGTTTTCCATCGTTGTCTTATAGTAATCTGGAGAAATGTTATTTTTTTCTATAACTGTTGCCATGAACACTCCTTTCTCCCATGAACCAATTTAACACTCATAATGGCCAGAGTTTGGTTTTTCCCTTATGCCCCCATTGCGGACATAAAATGAAAAGATGGAAAGTTCCCATTGCTTCTACCTGGCCCCATGAATTCTTTTACGTCTGTTTTAACGATGCGTGTTCCTATTTTGTGGAGGGCTGGAAACAGATGTGGGAGCAACAGGCAACCCGGGCATCGTATCGCTGCCGTTTAGATCCTGACTCCGGCAAATATTTACCCCTGCCGGTGTGGTCCTATGACGCTCTTAAAGAAGATATTATCGAGTGACTGCCGGTTTGACTTTAAGCACATGCTGTCCGAGCAGTCCGTATTCGAGCCATCTCATGGCGAAAAAATAGAGCGCTATATCATCCTCTTTTATATTTCCAACAGCCTCCGGCGCCACCTCAAAGCGCTCCAGAAATGTACTTTCCAGTACAAAACGTTTAAAACGATCCAGATCATAGCAGGCCATATAAAACATTTCCTGGATGTTTTTGTTCGTAATCTTATTTTGGCTGAGGAATGCGTTGGTGGTAATTGTTTTAAATGGTGTTTCCATCTTCTGATAAACGGAAACCCCCTGTTCTTCAATCCACTCTGCTAAAGATAAGGACCTGTTTACCTCAAGACCGAGACAAAAGAGAACCTCCATAACAGAATAGTATTGTTTGCCGGTCCTTTCGGTTATTTTGGAACTTTCCGGTTGCAGAGGGTATATGCGGCAGGACCAGGGACGATCCGGATAAATCATACATCCTTGTCTTGTCACAAAGGGGCAGTTTTTCTCATCATCATCTTTCATTTTTAAAAGTACCATAGGAAGTCCTGCGTCTCCGATCATTGACATCGTATAGTTTGCCAAAAATTCCCCCGAGGATATGTTCAGAGCGTTTTTCATGCGAAGGATATCATAGGGTGTCAAAACAATGGTAATATTGCGGCAACACCGGGTAAAACAATCAAGACCCTTGTGGCACTCGAATCGGAAATCGTTTTCCGGTGTCAGTACGGTTAAGCCTTTGTTTTTTTTAAACATATTTTTTTTAGCCATTTTTCCCTAGATTATTTCACTCGATACCGTAACGAATAATCTTACGGCGAAGGGTGTTTTTGTCGATTCCGAGCTCTTTGGCTGTTGCGGCTTTTTTCCAATTATTTCTCTGCAGAGCCTGTAAGATCGCGTTCTTTTCGATGTCTTTAAGTGTGGTGCCGTTGGTTGCAAAAATGGCATTGATTTCCGACAACAGTTTATCCGGCAAGTGTCGCAGACGAATCAATTCTTCCTTGCAAAGGACAAAAGCGTGTTCTATGGCATTTTCAAGGTCTCGGATATTTCCAGGCCAGTCATAAAGCATCACCGATGCCATTGCTTCTTGGGTGAGGCCCAGAATTTTGTTCTTTTTCCCACGATTGAAACGATCGATAAAATGGTTCACCAAAAGAGGAATATCCTCTTTTCGTTCAGCAAGCGTCGGCAGTTTCAACCTCATCACGTTAATGCGAAAAAACAGATCCTCCCTGAATATCTTTTCTTCGACCAGTTTTTCCAGTTCCTGATGGGTTGCCACCACAACCCTGGCATTGGTTTCCTTGGGTTTTACGGATCCCAAAGGTTCATAAACTTTTTCCTCGAGAACCCGCAGGAGACGCGTCTGCAAGGCGGTAGAGATATCCCCGATTTCGTCCAGAAAAATGGTGCCGTTCTGGGCGCGTGCGAAACGCCCGGGTTTGTCCATTTTTGCATCGGTAAACGCACCGGCCTTGTATCCGAAAAGTTCGGATTCGATCAAGGTATCGGGCAGTGCCCCGCAATTGACTGGTACGAAAGCGCCGTTTTTTTGCGGGCTGCTGTTATGAATGGCCCTGGCAAGAAGTTCTTTACCCGTGCCGGTGGCTCCTTCTATTAAAACGGTGCAGTCACTGTCGGCAATTAAAAGAAGGGTTGAAAAGATTTCGAGCATCTTTTGATTCTTGCTCACCATATTTTCAAAAGAGTAATGCTTTCGAAGTGATTTTCGCAACCGGCTGATAGCGGACAAATCCCTGAAGGTTTCCACACCACCGATCATATGGCCGTTGCGGTCTTTCAATATTGAGGCATTGACACTGATGGGGATTCGTTTATCATCGGACCGGTGAATGTAAACCGGCCTGTTTATTATCGGAGTATCGATATGCATGGCCTTGCGGATTGCACAATCTGCTGTATTGCACACATGGCTGCCAAAAACTTCCCAACATAACCGTCCGATAGCCTCTTCCTTCGATACCCCTGTAATTCTTTCTGCCGCCTTGTTGAATGACGTAATAAACCAATCCAAATCAACAGTAAAGACGCCCTCTTCAATGCTGTCCAATATGATATTGTAGTATTCCTGGTTTGATTGGTATGACGAGTCCATTTCAGCATCGAATAGTTGGCAACCCATTATTAAAATATTTCCTTTTTACATACGGTGTCTTAGAGGCCATTTAGTTCTGACGATCAAATATCTCCCAGATGGGACATCGGTTGTTAAAACAGACAAACAAACAGGGCGTTCCCCACCCTAATCCGTCTTCGAATGGAAACTGGGGCACCTCCCATATACTCATCTTATAACCGCAGTATGTACATTTTGGTCTTTCCTGGGTAAGAACCCGCAGTAATACATCCTCTTTTGCTTCAAGGGCCACACGTCTTCCTTATTGCCAATTGTTATCCGCAAGTCCTATATTCTCTTAGAGCGTTATTTGTTCATAACAGCGAAAAGGGCTTCTTTTCTTTGGATTTGAAGGTGTTTTCTACCCATATGATATTGAAACTCTGGTAAATTTGTTATAATGCAACATTGATGCCAGAATTCGGGCTACACCCCGATTCCATCCCGTTAATTCATAGGGGTATTGTCCAAAATCTATGTCTCAAATGAGCGATCGTTAAAACGTTTTTCCTTAAACCATAAGTTTTTAGAGTATGATAAAAAATTTACAATAGATCTTGACAAAGCAAAATACTACCTGTATATTATGAGCATAAGCTCATAATATAAAATGTTTTAGAAATAAAAACCATGTTGAAGCGAGGTACCAATCATGCCGATATATGAATATCTTTGTTTGGACTGCGGAAAAACCAGCGAAATACTTATGGTCGGATCAGATCATTCACCGCAGTGCAATTCCTGCAAGAGTCATCGTCTTAAAAAACTCCTTTCAGCCCACTCATCCATGTCCGGCCCTCTTAAAAACAGCATGCCCGGTCTGGGAGACACCGCCTGCTGCGGGTCATCGCCCGGCGACGCCGGTTGCGCAGGGCCCGGCAGTTGCTGCGGAAAAAATTTGGACAAGGCGTAAAGAAACGGCTGAACCCAAAGATAGGATTACGGTTCATGTAAATATGGATGTATCAACACGCATGCCTGCGCAAATGGCGTCGCTTTTCTTGCGGAAGGAAAAAGCATCGCAGAAGCCTGGGAAATTACATCTGAAAAAGTCATCCGTTTTCTGGAAACACTTCCGGAGGAAAACACCCATTGTGCTGAACTGGCGGTGGGTGCATTATATCTTGCGCTGATTAATTATCAGAAATTCAGACACGCGCCCTGGAAAAGATTTTACGGCAAACGAACTTGACAAGGGCCCATGGTGTTTTATATATTGAGCATAAGTTCATAATTTAAAGGAAAAATTTTTACGATGATTATCAGCGTTGCCAGTGGAAAAGGCGGTACGGGAAAGACGACAGTGGCGACCAACATGGCTGTTTCCATGGGGTCGGATGGGCAACTTCTGGACTGTGATGTCGAAGAGCCCAATGCGCATCTTTTTATCAATCCGGTCATGGAACAGAAAAAAACGGTTTATGCACCGGTCCCGGACATTGACGAAACAAAATGCAATTTTTGTAAAAAATGTGCACAAATATGCCGTTTCAAGGCCATCGCCGTCATCAATGAAATTATTCTCACATTTCCCGAACTTTGCCATAGTTGCGGTGGTTGCGTAGCGGTTTGCCCGGAAAAAGCCATCACTGAAACCGGTCGTGAATTGGGCGTTATTGAAATCGGACACAGAAACAATCTTGGTTTTGTGCACGGACGGTTGAGAATCGGTGAAGCCATGTCGCCGCCGCTGATCAGAGAAGTTCGATCGTATACGCCATCTGATCGGCCCACCATCATCGATGCACCTCCCGGAACGTCTTGCCCCGTCATCGCCGCTATGAGAGGAACCGATTTTGTGTTGATGGTTACCGAGCCGACCCCTTTCGGCCTGCATGATCTTAAACTGGCTGTAGAAGCCGTAAAACTTCTCGATATTCCAAGGGGTCTGGTTATCAACCGGTCGGATATCGGTGACGATGGGGTTCGAGCATATGCCAAGAAGGAAAATATACCCGTTTTGATGGAGATTCCCTTTGATCGAGGCATTGCGGAGGCCTATTCAAAGGGGAGACTCGTTGTTGAGGAAATGCCGGAATGGAAAGAACGATTCAGGACATTATATTTGCAAATTCAAGAAATCGTCGGATAAGGGAGAAAAACTTCTGTGAAAGAATTGGTGGTCATCAGCGGTAAAGGCGGCACCGGGAAAACCAGTTTGATGGCAGCCTTTGCATCACTGGCTGAAAACAAAGTTCTGTGTGATGCGGATGTGGATGCCGCCGATCTTCATTTACTTACGGCTCCCGATATAATAGAAAGGCATGATTTTCAGGGGGGGGGAGTGGCGGTTATTCATCCGGACAGATGCAGTGCCTGTGGTTTGTGCAGAGATCTGTGCCGGTTCAATGCCATTAGCGACGCGTTTATGGTCGATCCCATCGAATGTGAAGGCTGTGGTGTCTGTGTCGATTTCTGTCCGGAAGATGCCATCGATTTCCCCATAAAAACCTGTGGAGAATGGTTTATCTCAAACACCCGTTTCGGCCCGATGGTCCATGCCAGATTGGGTATCGCCGAAGAAAACTCCGGTAAACTGGTTACCCTTGTCCGGCAGGAAGCAAAAAAACTGGCCGAAAATAACCAATTAAACCTGTTGATCACAGACGGCCCACCGGGTGTGGGATGTCCGGTGATCGCGTCTATAGGCGGTGCTTCAGCCATACTTATTGTTGCTGAGCCAACGGTTTCCGGATTACATGATATGGAACGGGTGGCACAACTGGCCGCTCACTTTAAGGTCCCGGGGATGGTGTGTATCAACAAGTTCGATCTGAACCTTGATCAGACAAGTGCCATCGAAAAGCTGGCAAGTGAAAATAACATATCGGCTGTGGGACGAATTCCTTTTGATCCGGTTTTTACCGAATCCATGGTCAAAGGACAAACGGTTTTGGAATATGCGGGCAACTCAGAGATCCGACACAATATCGATAAAATTTGGGTGAATATAAGAAACCAATTGGTGCTTTAAAAATAAAACTAAAATTTATTGCCAAGGAGGATGTTTGAAATGAAAAATGGTAGAATTGCTATTCCGTCTATGGACAACGGCGGGCTCGACGGCCAAAGGGCGGGACACTTTGGTCACTGTGACGTGTTTACTTTAGTGGATGTCGAGGAAGGAAAAATTAAAGAGGTCTCAACGATACAAAACAATGAACATGTTCAAGGGGGATGCATGGTCCCTGTCAATCTGCTAGTCGGACCACAAGGTCAACGCCTTAATTGTGGGCGGTATCGGCATGCGTCCTTTGATGGGATTCAAACAGGTGGGCATCGATGTATATCATGATGCCATACGTCATGAAATTCGGCCGGTGGTGGAAGACCTGATTGCAGGCAAGCTGCCGATGATTTCAGATGATCAGGTTTGCGGTGGCGGACACGGTGGAATGTAACCGGATACAAATCATCTGAAGCGATCAATTTTCAGAAAATAAATGTTCCCAAATGTTTCAAACATGCAAAGGAAAAAAGGATGAAAATCGCCGTTACATCTCAGGGAATCCACCTTGATTCACAAGTCGACCCCCGGTTCGGGCGGGCGCCCTACATCCTCATTGTCGACACGGACACCTTTGATTTTGAGGTGCTGGACAACAAAGAGAATGTAAATGCATTTAAAGGGGCCGGCATTCAGGCGGCCGCCATGGTCAATGATAAAGGCGCTAAGGTTCTTCTGACCGGATATTGCGGCCCCAAAGCCTTCCAGGTATTGGATGCCGCAAACATCAATGTGGCCGACAACGTCGAGGGCACTGTCAGAGATGCCGTTACTTCATTTAACGAAGGGAAGCTGACGTTTGCCGACAAGGCAAATGCCGAGGCACAATGGTAGAAAATGCTGAAGAAACTGTTGATTATCGGCGGTGATGCTGCCGGTATGAGTGCCGCCAGCAGGGCCAAAAGAAACCTTCCGGATCTTGACGTGACGGTATTGGAAAAAACCCGGGACGTATCCTATAGCGCCTGTGGTATGCCGTATAATATCGCGGAATCAGAAAGAAAAATCGAAGACCTGGTGGTCCGGCAAGCCCATGTATTCAGAGAAAAACAGGGCATTAACTTGTTGACCGGCCACTGTGCCGAATCCATCGATCCTGCGGGCATGAGTGTTTCCGGTACATCTTATGAGGGAAACGTCTTTGAATTTTCTTACGACAAACTCGTCATTGCAACCGGCGCTTCTCCGATCATTCCGGATCTTGAAGGGTTTGATCTTCCGGGGGTAAAAGCGCTGAAAAGCCTGGATGACGGTCGAAAACTTAAAGCCTATATCCAATCCAATCATGTTCAAAAAGTCGTTATCATCGGAATGGGATATATCGCCCTTGAAATGTGTGAAGCGCTCAGAGCGCGATCCATCCATGTCGATATGGTCAAACCGCGGCCGGCATTTATCCCGTGGATGGACAAAGAACTGGCCGAAGTCGTCCGAAAGGAGTTGGAAGCCCATCAGATACAATTGTTCCCGGGACACATTGTTGAAAAAATCGATGCGGATCATGGGCGGTTAAATATTGCGTGTTCGAATCTTGTTCTTGAAGCCGATATGGTGTTGGTGGCGGTCGGAATAAAACCGAACAGCAAAATCGCCGCCGATGCCGGCATTAAACTCGGTGCGGGAAATGCCATTTCCGTGGATAGGAACCTTAAAACTTCAGATGAAGCCATCTATGCCGCCGGCGACTGCGCGGATGCGTATCACGTGGTTACGGATGAAAAGACGTGGATACCGCTGGCCTTGAGGGCCAACCGGGCCGGATGGGCGGCCGCCGACAATATTTGCGCCAGGCCGGTCGAGTTGGCAGGCATCGCCGGTACGGCGGTATTCAAAGTATTCGATCTTGAAGTGGCCCGAACCGGACTGACCATGGACGAAGCGTATTCACATGGTTTTACGCCGGCTGAAGTGGTGATCAAAACGCGCTCCCGGGCCCATGCCCATCCCGGCGCTTCGTTCATCCATGTTCAGATGGTCGGCGATACGAAAACCGGGCGTTTATTAGGCGCCCAGATGGTGGGTAAAGAGGGTGTCGCACATAGAATTAATGCACCGGCTGTTGCGTTGCACAATCGAATGACCGTTGAAGATTACTTTCAAACCGATTTGTCATATGCACCGCCTTTTGGACCAACCTGGGATCCGACATTGACGGCCGCCAATCAACTCCTTAAAAAAATGTAGTCTCAACATTGTGCAAACTTACATGTTCAGGGGGTGCGCTTCCCTGTGAAACGATAGTGGCGGAGTGAAACAGGGAAGGGTACCCTGAACCATACGTGCAAACTGTTTAAAGGAAAATTATTAAATGGGAAAATGCAGAAACCATCCGGACAGGGACACCAATTACTTATGTTCAAAACATAATGTTTATATGTGTGAGGAATGTCTGAAGTGCAACGATCCTGAATTATATTGCAAATTCCGAACCGCTTGTCCCGTCTGGTACATGGAAAGAAGAAAAGCGCGTTGGGAAAAAGAAAAACGCGCCGAGGAAAGCATCAGAAAATGTAAGGTTGTTTTTGAACCCGAAAACAAAGAAATTGAAGTCCGCCAAGAAAGTACACTGTTGGATGCAGCGCGGGAAGCGGATATACACATCAATGCATCCTGCAATGGCAAAGGTTCTTGCGGTAAATGCAAACTCATTGTTGGTTCCGGCGATATTAAAAGCGAACCCACCGCCCTGCTGAGCACCAGCGAAAAAGAAAAGAATTATGTTCTGGCATGTCAGACCAAGATATTCGGCGATGTCACGGCCAGGATCCCCGATGAAGCCATAGAACGCAAACTTAAAGTCGCCGGCATGGGAGAGGAAGTTACCTCACGCCTGAAAGGACTGGTCAAAGAAATCCAGCCGATGCTCATGGAAATTTCCCTTGAACTTGAACCGCCGACGCTGGATGATTCGGTCAGCGATTTGGATCGCCTGAACCGTGGGCTGAAAAAGAGCGGATGCTGCATTGCTGATTTTACTGCCGGCATTAACGTCATTCGGGAGTTGTCAGCGGCCATGAGAGATAAGAACTGGAAAGTGACGGCATCCGTCATTCGCAGAAACGGCACCAATAATATCGTCGCCGTTACGCCGGGGAATGGGAAAGCGGCATCGTTGGGCCTTGCCATCGACGTGGGCACCACGACCATCGTCGTATACCTGGTAGACATGCTGAACGGTTCCATTATAGCGGCAACTTCCGGACACAATCAGCAGGCGGCCTGCGGAGACGATGTCATCAATCGAATCGTTTGCTCGGAAAAAGACGGTGTCGCCAAGTTAAGCCGGATGGCCCTTGCCACCATCAACAATTTGATCAGCGAAGCGCTTGCTGCCGTAAACGCAGACAAAAACCAAATCAAAAATGTCGTCGTCTCCGGCAATACCACCATGACACATCTATTACTAAAAATCGAACCCAAATATATTCGCCGTGAACCGTATATCCCTACGATTTCGGAATTTCCCATTCTGCAAGCCGGAGATATCGGCATCAAGGCCAATCCCATTGCCGCGGTATTCATCATGCCCGATCCGGCCAGCTATGTCGGCGGCGACATCGTCTCCGGTCTCCTCTTTGCCGGATTTCACCGGAAAAGTTTGATGACGCTGTTCATCGATGTCGGCACCAATGGTGAAATTGTTTTGGGGAACCAAGACTGGCTCATGACGGCATCCTGTTCGGCCGGTCCTGCCTTCGAAGGCGGCGGAATCCGATGGGGAATGCGTGCCGAGGAAGGCGCCATAGACAAAATATCCATTGATCCGGAAACCTTTGAACCCGTATTTTCGACGATCGGCGATGTCGCACCCCGGGGAATTTGCGGTTCCGGCATGATCGATTTGATATCGGAAATGATGCAGACCGGTGTCATCGGTCAAAACGGAAAATTTAAAATCGATTCAAGTCATCCCAGATTGAAACTGGACGGAGACGATCTGGCATACATACTGGCATTTGCAGAACAAACGCCCATGCAAGAAGACATCGTATTTACTGAAATCGATATTCACAGTCTGATTTTGAGTAAAGGCGCAGTGTATTCCGGATTTATGGTACTTCTGAAACAGTCGGGACTCGATTTTTCAGTCATCGACCAGATTCTCATCTCAGGAGGCTTCGGTCAGTATCTTAATATTGAGAAAGCCATAACCATCGGCCTTCTGCCCGATATCGACCGGAATAAATTTAAATATCTGGGAAACAGCTCCATTGCCGGCGCATATATGGCGCTTTTGTCGGACGATTACAGAAATGAAGCCCGGAAAATTTCAAGAAACATGACCTACATCGATTTCAGCAGCAACAGTCGGTTTATGGATGAATTTACCTCGGCACTTTTTCTGCCGCATACGAATATGAATGAATTCCCCAGCGTTCACATCCATTAAAATCATAAAATTTTATGCCGGGATACCCATGTCAAGGCGAACCGTGTGATCATTTTTTAAGGATAAAATTAATTAAATGAGAAAATCAATCGGTGAAAGAGGATACATCCACATTTACACCGGCAATGGAAAGGGAAAAACTACCGCAGCCTTGGGCCTTGCCATACGGGCCTCAGGATATGGGATGAAAACCTACATCGGTCAGTTCATGAAGGGCCAGCATTATGGTGAATTAACCGCACTGCATGATCACCCCTGCATCACCATTGAACAGTATGGTGACGTCGAATGCGTTCATCGAGAAGAAATAACACAAAAACATGTGGACCAGGCACAACAAGGCCTTAAAAGAGTGCGGGAAATAATGCTTTCCAATCAATACGACATCATTATTCTCGACGAAATTAATGTCGCCGTCTGGTTTGATCTGATTTCAACCCGTCAAGTCCTTGAACTTCTGGATCATCGGCCGAAACATGTGGAAATCATTTTGACAGGCCGCCGCGCACCGAAAGCGTTAGTGGAAATCGCCGACGTGGTTAGCGAGGTAAAGGAAGTCAAACATTATTATCACCGGGGCATCACCGCACGAACGGGTATCGAGCGTTAGACAACGCCGGTTTGAGTAAGTTTACAAGCCTTTGTCGTATCATTTTAGTGCTTAAAAGTTGTTAACTTTTTAATGAATGCTGCAGGATTATGAGCATAAACTCATTAAAAATGAACTTAAAACCTGCGTTCCATTTAGTCAATCTTTTTCTTGCAGTCATTTATTGAAAGGGTTAAGCATCGAAA
This sequence comes from uncultured delta proteobacterium, assembly GCA_963778575.1. Taxonomy (GTDB): domain Bacteria; phylum Desulfobacterota; class Desulfobacteria; order Desulfobacterales; family UBA11574; genus UBA11574. The sequence goes on from CAVZUV010000017.1 coordinate 577,197, forward strand.
ATGTGAAGGAAAACAGGGAAGGTATATTAATGGACTTTAGTCTTTGCGAGCTCTAGGTTTTAACCTTCGATCGTTACCACTTCGTCTTTCCTTGCCGGATCTTCTTTCCGGTATGTGAGAAGTATAAGAAAATTCCCGCCGATCCACACCTGAACGCCGGCCTCCGTTATCGGGCAATATTTGAATCATAACCAGTATAGATGATTTTGAAATTTTCTCGAAATATTTATAAAAAGATTCTACCTGCTTAGACATATGCTTAAAATATCACTGTCTCCATGCAAAAATCATGCAGGGAAGAGCGTCTTTTTTAGATCCTTACATTTCAGATAGTTAGCCTGTTCAAAAGAATCATCTTAAAAATAATTATGAAATGAATGACACAATTATTATTACATTTATTACATGCTAAGGAATTTAGGTAACAAGAAAAGGACAAAAAAATCTGAAAGAAGATCCGGTATTTCTTTGGGATTAAAGGTGTGAAGGTCGAGGATATCTTCTATGGGAACTTTTACGGGTTTCATTTTAGGCTTTATATTTCAGTGGGCTCTGTTATAGTAGAGCGTCATACGATACATGATCATCCTTGTCCAAAAACGACTTTATTGATTGACATGAGTTATCCTTCCGGCATCTTTTTAGCAACATGGAGTTAAAATGATCAGGTATATGGTTTTGCCTGTTTTCGCTTATCTGCTGGGTTCCATCCCTTGGGGACTCATCCTGACGCGCCTGTTTACGTCCGTTGATATCAGACGGACGGGAAGCGGAAATATCGGCGCAACGAATGTGGCGCGCGAGACAGGGGTAAAGCTCGGCATTATCACCCTTGCCGGCGATATCCTGAAAGGAGCTGTTCCGGTCTGGTTGGCCGCATCCATCGCCTCTGCAAATAATGCCTGGAGTGCTCTTTTCGTTGCGTTTGTATCTTTGGCGGCTTTCATGGGGCACCTTTTCCCTGTCTATATGAAGTTTAAAAGCGGCGGCAAAGGCGTGGCAACCGCTGCAGGATGTTTTTGCGTCATTTCACCGGTGGCAACGGTTATTTCGATTCTGGTGTTTATCATGGTGGTTTGCTGGTCGAACCGTGTTTCATTGGCCTCCCTGGTCTCAGCCGCTGTTTTGCCGGTTGCCGTCTGGAAGGCGACTCATTCGCAAATTATGACCGGATGTGCCTTTATTATCACGATTTTTATCTATTTTCGCCATAGGGATAACATTAAAAGACTTATCGCCGGCACGGAACCGGCGATCTGGAAATAAAAAGCGGTTAAACCAGCGACCAGATGAATGCCGCCACACCCGCCATGATAAAATTACTTTCAACCAGAAATTCCAGGCGAATTCCGGGAAGCATATAGCCCCGTTCATGGGCTGTGAGCATGACAAAAATAAACGCCGGACAGATGGCAAGTATAAATCCCAGGCTTGAAATCAGCTGAAACGCGCTTGAAAAAATCAGAATCCCCAGATTGGCGATCAGTATTGTTTTTAAAATGCGTAATGTTCGTTTTTCTCCAAGAAGTATGGGAATGGTCTCCTTTCCTATAATGCGGTCACCTTGCATGTCTAGAATGTCAAAAAATGCGGTTCGCACAAATACCAGGCTCAAAGACCATAGGAATATGATGAGCGTACTCAAATGAATATTCTCAGATGCGGACAGCCGGGGCAAAAGAGAAGTCACGATTCCCCATGCCATGGCAATCAGCGCTGTTTTCGATCCCGGAATATCTCTTATCCGCATGGTTTTATGGTGTGTAAACCGTTCGGGGATCAGGCTCAAATTATAAGAAAGACCCATGATGCTCATGCCCAGAAGGATTAAAAAAGGAATCAACCCAATGGCATAGGCTGTTATCAATCCAAAGCCGCCGGCAGTAAACGCCAAAACCGCAAGCAATATCTTGTTTCTGTCATAAAAAGAGGATCTGTCGGGATCGTTGTATCGGTCTGCCTTTGTGCCGGTGAGATTATTGAGGATATGCATGGATTGAACATAAAGCACGGATATCAGTACATAAGGCAAATTATGGGGTATCCCCTGGATTTTGATACAGGCATAGCTCAGGCAGCCGGCCCCTACGGCCACATAAATGTTCGTAAGGAGGAGCAATCGCTGGATGGAATAAACAATGCTTTGCCAGCTTTGCCTTTTTCTAAAGGGCAACGCTTCTAAGGTCCTGTATATTCTTTTTATCATCCAATTCGGGGTTGAAGCCCCGGCTGTAATTCCGATAAGTTTGACTTCAGAAAGAGCGTCTATATCAATCTCCGATTCAGTCTCAATGTGATAGGTCGGCTTCCCGGTCATCCTCGAGATTTCGGCAAGCCGTTTGGTATTCCCGCTGTTGTGTCCGCCGACGACAATGACGGCATCCACTGAATCCGCCAGGTCTTGGACTTCAGCCTGTCGCTTTGCAGTAGAATCACAAATGGTATCGAAAATTTTATAATGGGGAAATCTATGACCGACCCATCTTTTGATTTCTTCAAAAAAAAATGTGTTCTGAGTGGTCTGTGCGACAATAATCGCCTTCTCAAAAGAAGGAAGGGATTCAAGATCCTCCATATTGTCAACGACAAATCCTTTGCCCCCGGCATATCCCAGCAGCCCGACGACCTCCGGATGATTTTTGTCTCCGATGATGATGGATGCATAATCTTTTTTGGCATGTTGTCGGATGATGGTCTGGACTTTAATCACTCGTGGACAGGTGGCATCAATAATATCGTAACCTGCTTTTTTAAGATCTTGATGGATGTGGGGCGGGACGCCGTGCGCGCGAATCAGAACCGTACCCGTTCCGCGCGCCGGAATATGATCCAATATGAATATCTCTTTTTCTTTCAGCAGGTTTAAAACCTGTGGATTGTGGATAAGGGGACCGAATGTGCAGATTGGATTTTTATGTTTGCCGGGGATATCCAGAACCATTTCAACGGCCCTGCGCACGCCCATGCAGAATCCGGCATTCTTTGCAATTAATATCTTCATTTACTTCATGGGGCTTTCACGTTTACGCATCACCTTGAAACCGTTTAAAAAGCCCCTTTTCATTTTACCAAACCCCACAAACTAAGACTGGGGGGGGTATTACTTTTTCAAATAAATACAGTGGTCTACGAGAGACAGCGAATAAATGCTGGCATCAATAAATTTTTGATCACCAAAAATACTGACCAATCGCATGCCGCCCTCTTCAGGTTCGACGGTATCCACCGCTTCCATAATCAATGTCTTTTCATTTCCTTCAATCAGGTATGCATTTGCCTCACACATGATATCTTCCTTTAAATTTTAAAATAAATCCTTTTCGAACAGCGACTTATCCGGACGAGGTGTCGCCGCTGAAATCTTTTACATTTTCCTGTATAAGCGCCTCGATGAGATGCGGAAGCGGTATTGAAGGGATGCCTATAATTTCAATATGTTCCTGGGTCAGTGGTATCAGCAGTTTTTTGGCCGGGCTACCGGCCACGGCTTCCGCCATTTTAGGCGTCACTTCCCCCATCATGGCATGCGCCATGACAATTCCAATGGTTCCGATGATGATATCAACCGTTCCCGTGGTCTGCACAATGGCATTCTCCCCGGAAGCACCTCTGTTCGCTTTGGCCTTCAGCATCTGCGCAGTTGCAATGGCATTGGTTCCAAGCGCTATGATTTCAATGGTTTCGCCAAAAGATTCCTTCAGCTTTTTAATGATCGCACTGCCGATACCGCCGCCCTGCCCGTCAATGACGCAAATCCGCTTCAGACCCGTTTTTTTCTCTTTATTATACATATGGTATCAAATCGGTGCCACAATCTGAATCTTGCATGAAGATTTATGGCAATCTTTGCATTTGAAAGCCTCCGACACCTTCAACATTCAAGTTCGAAGCGCCATTCGGAAAAGTATTTTTTATCAAATAACGGCACAGACGTCAATGATATCTAAGCCCAATGGGTTAAAAGGATAACGGGTCATAATTTCCGTATTTTGGTTCTGCTTCGACGTCTTTTTTTGGAAAGCCGTTTACTGGGGCCTTTCTTTTTGGTCGTGGGGACCCATCCGCTTTCGTCTTTGGATTCGACACCTTTTATTTCCATATAAAGTGTTTGAGAAATCTTTTCCTCGAACTCTGAAGAACTAATGGTGGCGGCCCCCTTGGCTGACGCAAAATTCACGATATCCAGATCGGAACTGACCACCAGGGCCTTTTCTTTTTCCCGGCTTACCATCTTTTTAATAACGGTGTCGGCCACCTCTCCACTGCGTGAAAATTTAATTGTTATTCCCTGAACCCGATTTTTATGTTGGGAAAAAGGAGGCGCATTGGTACCGTCAAAAACAACGGTGATCATGTGGCCTTTTATTTTCCGATATGAAATGAGCATATCAAGGAGAGCCTCTCTGCCAAGCTGAATATCCTGGCGGTCAATCAGACTGAGCGTATTGGACTGTCGGATCAAATTGTATCCGTCGATGATAATATGAATAGACATTATGTCGGCTTCAACAAACTCAGCAGGCGGTCGAGATCGTCATCGGTGTAAAATTCTATTTCAACGCTGCCTTTTTGACCTCGACGTTTAATTCGAACTTTGGTTCCGAAGCGTCTGGAAAGATCATCGGCCACATCTGTAAAATATGACAGGTCTGAATTCGTTGGTGACTTTTTCGGCGTTTCTTTTTCTGTTTTCAAACGTTTTACCAAACGTTCGGTTTCCCTCACTGACAGCCCCTTTGATATCACCACCCGCCATACCGCGTTCTGCTGCGCCTTGGTCCCGGCGCCCAAAAGCGCCCGCGCATGTCCCATACTCAGGATTCCATCCATAATTGACGTCTTTATTTGACCGGGCAACTGACGGAGTCTTAAAAAATTGGCAACGGCAGATCTGCTTTTCCCGACCCGTTCCGCCGCTTGATCCTGGGTAAGACCGAACTCCGTGATGAGCCGGTGATAGGCTTCTGCTTCTTCAATGGGATTCAAATCCGACCGTTGAACGTTTTCAATAATGGATATTTCCAGCATATCGGTATCCGTGATGGTTTTAACGAGAACCGGGACCTGTTTCAATCCCGCCTTTTTAGCGGCACGCAAGCGCCTCTCACCAGTGATGAGTTCATATCCAATGTCGTCTTTTCTCACCAAAAGCGGCTGTATGATTCCCTGCTGACGAATAGAACGGGCCATATCTTCCAGTTCATCATCTGAAAACTGCAACCGGGGCTGAAAGCGATTGGGCCGAATCAACTCGATATCACACGAAAAATATTCCTTTGCCATATCTTCCGCGGGCTCAATGCCCGGCAACAAGGCATCAAGGCCTCTTCCCAAGGCCAGTTTTCTGGTTTTTTTCGGGCCGGATTCGGCATTTTTTATTTTCATTTCTCTTTTCACTTTTAAATATCAGGAAAATTTATGGTTCATGATTTCTTTGGCCAGATCAAAATAGCTTTGTGCGCCGATGGAGGCGGCATCATAGAGCAATATGGGTTTTCCGAAGCTCGGCGCTTCACCCAATCTGACATTTCTGGGAATTATGGTCTTATATACCAGATGCTTGAAATATTTCTCGGCATCTTCTGCCACCTGATGAGACAAGTTGGTTCTCTTGTCGAACATGGTCAGAAGTATGCCGCCGATTTTGAGTTTCGGATTCAGATTGTGCTTGATGCGCTTCATGGTCTGGAGAAGCTGGCCAAGGCCTTCCAATGCGTAAAATTCACACTGAAGCGGAATCAGCATCAAATCGGCTGCGGTCAGCGCATTCACCGTCAGAAGGCTCAAAGACGGGGGGCAATCAATAATAATGTATTCAAATGAATTTTTAATCTGGGATAAAAGCGTTTTTAGGGCTGTTTCGCGATTCGGTTCAGACATCATTTCCACTTCAAACCCGATCAATTCCACCCGCGAAGGTATAATTTTCAAGGTTCCGATTTCGCTGTCCAAAATAAGATTTTCGGCTTGGGCGTCGCCGATCATACCGTGGTAAAGTGATTTTTGAACACGATTTTTATCGATTCCCAAACCGGTTGTCGCATTGCCCTGGGGATCACAATCCACAAGGAGGATTTTTTTTTCCGAAACAGCCATGGCGGCCGAGAGGTTTACCGCCGTCGTCGTTTTTCCCACGCCGCCCTTCTGATTGGCTATGCAGATGATTTTTGCCATGGCCATGAAGGTTAGCATAAAACTTGATATTTGAAAAGGATATAAGGATATGATTTGACTATTGCCCGATTGAATAATAATATCATTTTTTTGATGTTATGAACGTTTTCCAGGTGAACCCCCTCGGAGGCAGGGGTTCCTTCGTAAATTTATTTTTGCTCGAATTTAGAGTTTCGGTATTGATTTTGTCATTGCCGGAAATCGACACGCTTTCTTGTCGAGGTATTAATGAAAATTGTCAGAAAATATGTTTTGCGATGTACGGTTTTTATTCTGATATGCAGCATCATTTTCCCAAAAGGTGCGTCAGGGATTACGCTGAAACAGGAAGAAGAGCTGTCTCGCGAGTTTATGAAAATTATTGAAGCGCACTACGAAATTATCAAAAACCCGGCGATTGTCAATTACGTCAACGACGTGGGCCAAAAGCTCGTTTCCACCCTTCCGCCACAACCTTTCTCTTACCATTTTTATGTCATAAAAGATGATGTCTATAATGCTTTTGCAACACCGGCAGGCCATATTTTCATTTACAGCGGATTGCTGGAAGCCTTGGATAGCGAGGAAGAGCTGGCAAGTATACTTGCCCATGAAATTTCACATGTCGTATGCCGCCATATTTCCCAGAAAATAGAAAGAGCCAATAAAGTAAACATCGCCACACTTGCCGGTATTGCAGCCGGTGTACTCCTTGGATTCGGCGGCGGCTCATCGGCGGCAGCCAATGCACTTACGCTCGGATCTGTGGCCGCCGGTCAATCTTTTACACTGGCCTACGACCGTGCAGACGAACGGCAAGCCGATGAGATCGGACTCGGCATTCTGAGGAAAGCCGGGTATAACGGCATCGGATTGGTCACGTCACTGAAAAAAATGCGAAGCAAGCAATGGTTCGGTTCAAGTCAAATCCCGACCTATTTGACCACCCATCCGGGGTCGGAGGAACGGATGGGGTATATCGATACCTGGCTTGAAAAACACAAAAAACCCATTACGCCCGTCAATCCTTATCCATTTGATAGAGCGCATACCCAGCTCGTTGCCCTGTACGGGGATGAGGCGATGGCGCAGCAAAAGTTTCAGTCAGAGGTAAACAAACACCCCGATAATCCTTTGGGACATTACGGATACGCCCTGGTGCTGGAAAGAGAAGGCGACCGCAAGGATGCTGTGGAACAACTTAAGGCCGCATTGGCGCAAAAAGGCTTCGATCCCTATATGTTAAAAGATATCGGCCGTCTCTATTTTATGGAAGGAGACTATCGGCAGGCCTTCAGTATTCTAGACGGTGCTTCCAGCATCATTTCCAATGACCCGGAGGCCCTCTATTATCTCGGCCGGACCCAGGTGGAACTCGGTCATCTCACGGATGCCGTTGCAACGTTTGAAAAACTCATCGAAAATCATCAGGATTATACGCAAGCATTTTATGCACTGGGAGAAACGTATTATAAGCTGGGTAAAGCTGGCTATTCGCATTATTACCTGGGGATGTATTACAAAAACAAGTCTGATTTCAAAACCGCCGCCTTTCATTTGCAAAAGGCGTTGGAAACCATGAGCGATCCGGGTAAAAAGGCGGACATTGAAAAATTGTTAAAAGTCATCAGAAAGAATAAAGAGAAAAGAGATGAAAAGGGTAAGACGGAACAAAATTGGAATTTGAATTTTGAAGATATGCGTCAGCACCGGTCAAAATGAGAAAATTGCATGGTGAACGTTCCTCTGCCCTGCGTCGCCGATCGTAATGATGTGGAGTATCCGAACATCCGCGCCAACGGCACGACAACCTTTATCTCCTGTGCGCCCATTTTGTGTTCAATGGACTCGATTTTTCCATTTCGCGAATTAAGGTCCCCGATGACGTCTCCTATGAAAGCCTCCGGAACATAAACTTTGACATCCATGATCGGATCGAGGAGAAACGGTTCGCCATTTTCAAGGGCGGCTTTACAAGCCATGGATGCACTGACGGTATAGGCCAATTCAGTGCTCAAAGAGTCCTTATACGATCCTCCGATCAGCACAGCTTCCACATCAACAACAGGATATCCCATCAGAACCCCGCTTTCCAGGGCTTCCATCACGCCTTTCTTGATTGCAGGAATAAAGGTTGCGGGTATTGTTTCATCAGTAATTTTAGACCTGAACCTATTCTCGGAGCCGCGTTTAAGGGGCAGCAGTCTTACCGCAACTTCGGCATAGTGCCGGTTCCCTGCCACTTCCTTGTCGAATATTGCAGATGCAACGCCTTCTTTTTCGATGGTTTCCCGATAGACGACCTGGGGCTTTCCCACATTGACGTTGGTGTTAAATTCCCGAAGCATGCGGCTGATGATCACTTCGAGATGAAGTTCTCCCATGCCGGACAAAATGGTCTGTCCGGTGTCTTCATCTTTTTGAAGTCTAAGCGTTGGATCTTCAGCCATGAATTTCTCGAGGACCTGATCGAGCTTTTCCTGGTCGACATGGGTTTTAGGCTCTACAGCTATGGAAATAACCGGTTCGTAAAAGTCTATCCTTTCCAATATAACAGGGTGATCTTTGGAACAAAGGGTCTCTCCCGTAGAGGATTCTCTCAATCCAATAACGCCGACCAGACTGCCGGCGCCGGCGGAATCGATGCGTTCTCTCTTGTTGGCATGCATTCTTAAGATCCGGGAAATCTTTTCGTTGATTTTGCGGGCAGGATTATAGACATCCGCTTTGCTATTCATTGTCCCGCTGTAAATTCGCACATAGGACAGTTTGCGGCCTTCAATCATCGACACTTTGAATATCAGCGCCGCAAGAGGGTCGGTATCCTTTGCCCGGCAATCGACGGGTTGTCCTGTTTCAGGGTGGACGCCTTTGATGGGGGGAATGTCCTCGGGACTGGGAAGAAATTCCACAATGGCATCGAGAAGCGGCTGTATCCCCTTATTTTTGAGCGCACTTCCGCAAAGAATCGGTACCAGTTTCAAATTGACGGTGGCCTTTCTTATGGCCGTAAGCAGGCTTTCCGGAGTAATGGGGATTTCCGATACATAATCCTCCATGATATTGTCATCAACTTCGGCAACGGTTTCAATCAGTTTTTCACGATACGATTTTGCCGTGTCGAGCAGGTTCGAAGGAATATCTTCTTTTTTAAATGTTGCTCCCAGTGTCTCATCTTCCCAGATGACCTGTTTCATGTCGATAAGATCGATAATCCCGGAGAAATCATCTTCAGAACCGACCGGCAATTGTAATATCAGCGGGTTGGCGTTTAGCTTTTTTTTCATCATTTCGACCGCGCCAAAGAAATCCGCGCCAATCCTGTCGAGCTTGTTGATAAATGCGATCTTTGGGACATGATATTTGTCGGCCTGTCGCCATACGGTTTCCGACTGGGGTTCCACACCGCCGACCGCGCAAAAAACACCAACGGCGCCGTCAAGCACCCTTAACGAGCGTTCCACTTCGATGGTAAAATCGACATGGCCCGGCGTATCGATGATATGGATGTCGCGTCCTTTCCAATGACAAGTGGTAACGGCGGAAGTGATGGTGATACCCCGTTCCTGTTCATCGGGCATCCAGTCCATTATCGCTTCGCCGTCATGAACTTCACCGATTTTATGGGAACGTCCGGTATAGTACAAAACCCGCTCTGTTACGGTCGTCTTCCCGGCATCGATGTGGGCAATAATGCCGATGTTTCTTATATTTTTAATGATATCCTTTTTTTTCATCGTATCAAAAGCATGTTGGCTTTAAACGGAAAACGCAGATCAATATGTCCATTAAAGGTCATGGACTCCTTCCCGTTGATCAAAAATTTTACGGCATGGATTTCAGGAATATTCAATACCAGCGAGTCGACCACCGAATATATGGTAAACAGTTCGGATTTAACCCCGCCGGGATGACCCTCTTTAACGTCATCGGACAGATCGACATAAGCTGTCCCATCCCCGGTCAAATAAAACGCTTTAAGTTTGGAACCCTCCGGAATCGTCCTCATAAGCCCGGTCGGGGGGCCGTCGATCAGGGCTTTAATAATCGCCTTGCCGAACTCGGACGGATTATTCGAGTGAAGAAAAACCCGCTCCTCTGCTTTGAGAAACGAACTGTTTCTATCTGCAAAATACAAATGGACAACGGATTTGACCGAATTTTTGGTTTCTGTGATTTTTGTGCCTTGTTCGTCGACGTGATCCATACTCCGAGATGCTGCGGATCCGGTCACAAATAGCATGCATACGGCGATTCCGGCAATAACGGAAAAAAATATATTATATAAATGGCGGTTTCCCAGCATGGCATCACCATTCATCAGCGATAAAATAAAAGACTTTTTTAAGCCAATATGCCGATGATGTCAAGGCAAGAAGGTGCAAACATCTCTTCCAGGCCCATCTATTGAAGGGATGCTCAACCGTGTTCAGGGGGTGTGCTTCCCCGTGAAACGATACTTGCCCGCCCGTGCCTCGCATAACAGGCGGGTTGGCAAAGCGGCTTTTCATTTCAATAGCCGTCCTTATCTTCGGCCGGCGCTTCGGTTTATATGTTCGCAAATCCGCTGAACCGTCAATTCTGAATTTTTTATACAATCGCCGACGGAAATTCCTCCCCGGTAATTACCGCTTAAAAAGATACCGGGATTGTTCGATTCGAAGGTTTCAAAGTATCTTTCGTGTTCGATGTATCCAAGACTGTATTGGGGGATGGCTTTCGGCCATATTTTTTCCGTGACAAACACGGGCGCTTTTCTAATCTTCATTATTTGCTTGAACTCTTTAATCACCGTGTTGATGTGCCTATCATCGTTATTATCACACAATTCGGGAGATCGCGCACCACCGATAAATAGGGTAAACGCCGTCATATCGTCATCTGCCCGATGGGGGAATATTGCCGAATTCCATATGGCCCCCAAAAAAGTCTTATTTTCTTTTTCCGGGATTAAGAATCCGAATCCATCGAGGACCTGACCCACCGCCTCTTTCCGGAATCCTAAATACAGCACCTTTACAGGAGGATAATAAATGTTATTCAAATGATCGAACAGTTTTTGTTCCCTGTCGTCAATAATCGATGCGGCATGATACGCCGGAACCGCGGACAGGACCATATCGGTGATAATTTCTTCCAACTGATGGTTATGCCTGTATAATACTTTAAATTTGCGCCCTGATTTGACAACGTTTTCGACCCGGCAATCGTATTTGATTCTGCTGCCTAATCGGGCGGCAATGGCTGCGGGAAAACTTTGCATCCCTTTTTTAAATGAGAACATCCTGGCGCTTTGTTTGGATTGTTCCGCCCGTTTTTTCCTTTCTTTGGCACCCAGAATCATTCCTTTAAACAATCCGCCGTATAATTCTTCCAATCGATATAACTTGGGCAGTGCAGATTGAACGCTTAGATTGTCGGGATTGCCTGCAAATATGCCGGCAACGAACGGATTTACTGCATAATCAAGAAATTCCCGGCCTAATCTTCTTATTACAAATTCAGAAATACTTTGGTAATACCCATCATGAGATTTTCTCGAAAACGGCTCGGCCAAAAGACGCAATTTCGCTTTCGGTGAAAACAGCTTTGTTTTCAAAAACGCAGCCGGATGGGTGGGCAGGGCATGAAGCTGATTATTTTTTAAAATATATCTTTTGTCGGCTTTCTTTAAAGCATAGATCATTTCATCTTTCAGTCCGACCTGCTCCACAAGCTTTCCGATGAGCGGCGTCGTTTCCAATCCGCTGTTCGGTCCATAATCAATCAAAAATCCATTTTCATAGCGGGTGACCATCGATCCGCCGGGTTCTTTTTTTGACTCGAGAACCGTTATCTCAAATCCTTTCCCATTCAACCAATAAGCAGTGGAAAGCCCTGATATGCCTGCGCCCAAAATCGTGATTTTAATCGAACCGTTATCCATGTGCCGATATACTCTTCCCTTTAGCTCTCGCTGATTTGAAGCGCTTGAACGGCCAACTCTTTTAACGCCGCAACAAACGTTTTTGAATCGTTCAATCCTTGCATGACGACGTAATTTTCGATGTTTACTTTGCCGGCAATCCGGCGGTATTCAACGTCGAGTTCAAACAGCGTTTCAATATGATCGGATACGAAACTAACGGGGACAATCAGTAATTGTCTCTTTTTTTTGTCCCGAGCGCTTTGATCATCGCCTCGGTTGAAGGCGCGAGCCATTTGCCGGGTCCGACTTTGCTTTGAAAACACAAATGATATCCGTGTGAAAAATTGCGTGCTTTCATGACACATGCAACGGTTTCTTTTATTTGTTTTGAATAAGGATCACCTTTTTTTTCGAGGCGTTCCGGTGTTCCGTGAGCGCTGAATACGATTTGAACATCATCGCGGACATTTTCGGAAAATCGCATCATCGCCTCATCAATTCTTTCATTTATCGCTGCAATATATTTAGGGTTGTCAAAATAATCATAAATACAGGTCACCTTGTCTTTGTCGCCTCGATAAACCCTTTGCCATTCATTGATTGACGATCCGGTGGTTGTTTCGGAGTAATGCGGGTAGAGCGGAAGCAGCACAATTTTGTCAAATGTTTGTTGGGATATTTTTTGAACGGTGTCTTCTATGGTCGGGTGCCAGTATCGCATGGCCTTATATACGGTTACGCCGGAGGCCACCTTTTGCAGTTCCTGTTCAAGCATGGACCGCTGCAATTCCGACCATTCATTGACGGGAGATTTGCCGCCGATGTGCCGATATTTTTCTCTGACCTTCCGCGCGCGAAGACCGGACATCAGTTTCGCGAAGATTTTTTGCCCCATCGGCAACTTAAAAATATCACGGTCGCTGAACAGATGATATAAAAAGGGTTCTACGGCGTCCAAAGCGTCCGGTCCCCCCATGTTGAAAAGAACTATCGCGTACTATGCATATCAAACGGTCCTTGAATAGCGGGCATGATCTTCTTTTCTTTCAATGTAGCCGTCAAATTTCATGGCGATGTTTCTGATCAGGAGCCTGCCCATGTCGGTGATCTTCAACGTCCTGTTTTCGATAAAGATAAGGTTGTCGGCCATCATCTCATTCAGGTGGTTCAGTCCCCGGCTGAAGTAGGTCTCGAAATCGATGTTGAATTTATCTTCAATTGAAGCAAAATCGAGTTCAAAATCACACATGAGTTTTAAGATAACATGCCGACGCAACAGATCATCGTCGCTCAAATAACATCCTTTGGCTGTGGGTAAAATTCCCATATCAAGTGCCGCATGATATTTTTTCTCTTTTTTGATGTTTTGAGCATAGATGCGTCCAAACTGGCTGATGCTGGTAATGCCCATGGCATAAAGATCCGCGCCTGCATGGGTACTGTAGCCTTGAAAATTTCTGTAAAGTTTTTTTGCCATCAGCGCCAATGTGAGTTCATCATCGGGTTTGGCAAAGTGATCCATGCCGATAAACACGTAACCGGCTTGCGTCAGCTTTTGAGTGGACATTTTGAAGATGTCCAGTTTTTCTTCAGGAGCAGGTAAATTCTCCGGACGAATGGCTTTTTGATGTTTTTTCATCCAGGGAACATAAGCAAAATTAAACAAAGCAATTCTATCCGGATCCATATCGATGACGGCATCGATCGTTTTTTCAAATGTTTTTACCGACTGGAAAGGCAGCCCGTACATTAAATCGAGATTAATGCTGTCGAATCCCGATTCACGCACCCAATGGACGACCTGTCTCGTCAGTGCTTCCGGCTGTATCCGGTTAACCGCTTTTTGAACGCTTTCGTTGATGTCCTGCACCCCCATGCTGATTCGATTAAAGCCGCCGCTTCTCAAGGCCGCAAGATGTTCTTTGGTGAGTTCTCTGGGATCGATTTCGCATCCGGCCTCCACATCAGGATTAAAATCAAATCGATCATGGATATAAAAATTTAAATCAATGATTTCATCCGGGCTCAAATGTGTCGGCGTACCGCCGCCCCAGTGAAGCTGGGATGCTTTTCTATCGGATGAAAGAAATGCCGCTATAAGGTCTATCTCACGCTTTACGTCCTTGATATACCGCTTGATCCTTTCTCTGTTTCTGGTGACAATCATGTTGCAACCGCAAAAGTAACAGAGTGTATCGCAAAAGGGCAAATGGAAATATAACGATAAATCAGGCAAGCTCCTTCCCTGATTGGTCTTTTTGATCTCATTAAGATAATTTTCATGGGTAAACAATTCATTAAAATGCGGCGCTGTCGGATAACTTGTATATCGCGGTCCGGGCTTGTCATATTTTTTAATTAACTCAATATCGATATCAAACACGATTTTTCTCCCGATTCACCAAACTAGTCTAAAACCCTGTGCTTTTTATCATTGAGGTGATAAGAAACGCTCTCTTCTTTAACAAAATCCACCAAAACTTTAAGGCATTCCGGCCGGACATCCGGCAAAATTCCATGGCCGAGATTGAAAATGTGCCCGCTTCCCCTGCCGAATGATTGTAATATTTTCTTGGCTTCATATTTTATCTTTTCATGACCGCCATAAAGAATCGCGGGATCAAGGTTTCCTTGAAGCGCAACCTGATCTCCCAACTTTTTTCGGACGTCTCCGATATTCATTGTCCAGTCAAGGCCCAATACATCGGCACCGCTTTCAGCAAGTCTGTTCAAATGATAGTGCACACCCTTTGCGAAAAGAATAACCGGCACCGCTTTTCCTTTGACTTCGGAGATTATTTTTCGGATGTAACTCAAAGAGAATTCTTCAAAACCATCTTGAGTCAGAATTCCGCCCCAGGTATCGAATATTTGAATGGCTTGGACTCCAACTTCAATCAGTGCGCATAAATAAGCTGCCGCGGCATCAGCAATTTTATCCAGAAGACGATGGGCCAATTTTGGATCGTTGTAAATCAAAGATTTAACCTTTGAAAATGTCTTAGATCCTTGGCCTTCAACCATATATGCCAACAATGTCCATGGAGAGCCGCTGAAGCCGATCAATGGAACACGTCCGTTTAATTCACGTTTTGTCAAGATGACGGCATCAAGCACAAATTTCAGGTCGACGGTCGGATCAATTTTTTTAAGGTTTTCAGCATCACTGTCATTTCTGATCGGATTCAAAAACACAGGGCCTATACCTTCGTGCAATTCAAGATGCATCCCCATTGCTTCAGGAATGACAAGAATATCGGAAAAAATGATAGCGGCATCAACCCCTATCAAATCGATAGGCTGTAATGTAACTTGGGCCGCAAGTTCAGGCGTTTTGCACATGGTAAGAAAATCAGCTTTTTGGCGAACCGACCGATATTCCGGCAAATATCGCCCAGCCTGGCGCATAATCCATATCGGCGTTCTTTCAACCGGCAAGCGTTTGCAAGCGCGCAAAAGCAAATCATTTTGAAGCTCGGCCACCATTACCCCCTTTAGTTTCCAAATTAATTTTATGATAAAAATTAACAATAAAAGGGGCGGACTGTCAATGTCGATCATTCAACCAGCTGACAATATTAATGAAAGTTCAGGACAGCCGCACCGCTGAATCTTGATGGAATGAGGCCTACCGGTCGTCTTTGGCCGGGTCGTCAGGCATCGACAAATCCGGAACATAAAAAGAAAAGCGGTCAATCGGTTAAATTGATTGACCGCTTCTGTATATAAAAAGGGATTTGCCGCAATACTGCCGGATCTTAAAAACCGCTGTTTCAGTTTCCTGCGAATCCCTTGTAATCTCTGGTGGAGCTGAACGGGATCGAACCGTCGACCTCATGACTGCCAGTCATGCGCTCTCCCAGCTGAGCTACAGCCCCAAATAGTCCGTTCAAATTAAACAAAAGGGGAATGGATGTCAATAAATATTTCGGATAAATTGTGGCGTGAAAGTATTGACAAAATTGTGCATAATAAATACTATCAAACCTTTATAAATTACAACATATTGAACCGCAATGATTTTCTTTAAATAAGGTACGACAATGAAATCGAGACACTTTCCGAAAACACCGGGAACATATGCTCCCCGATCCAGAGGCAACGGAACGTTCAAGGAGTTTGATGCCACAGAATTGTACTGCCCGAGATGCAAACGGGCTGTTCCGGTTCGCAAGCGTCTGCTGCTTGTCCTGCCGGAAGGGGACAAGTATGAATATCTGTGTGCGATATGTTCAGAGTCTGTCGGCAGCAAGATCGATCGGCAGGTTAAACCGTTGTCGGTTATTGTCTAGCCCTAAAATTTTCATGAAATATCCGGGCTCGGTTGATTGTCACGATCGACGGAAAGGAAAAATATGCTCAGGTTAATGAGAAAACATGTTGGAAGCTGGGTGATCAAGTTGCTTTTGGGCGCCATCGTAATTGTGTTTATCTTTTGGGGTGTTGGAAGCTTTCGGTCGCAAAGGGGAGGCAGGGTTGCCATGGTCAATGGCGATCAAATTACCCTGGATGAGTATCGAGAAACGTACAATAATCTTATGGAACAACTCCGCACAAGATTTGGAAACAAGCTGGATGAAAAGATGATCAAAACCCTTCAGGTCAAAAAGCAGGCGTTGAACCGGTTGATCAACAACAGGCTTTTGATTCAGGAGGCTAAAAAGCTTAAGTTTCGTGTCTCGCAAAAAGAGCTTGCCGACGCAATTTTACACATTCCGGCATTCCAGAGGGCCGGCGTATTTGACAGGTACCTCTATAAAAATGTCCTGGATCGTCTCAGAATGACGCCCGAGGCATTTGAGGCTGCCCAGAAAGACCAGATGTTGATTGATCAATTAAGAACATTCATTACAAGCAATGCCAAGGTTTCAGACCAGGAAGTCAGAGAATGGTTCAATTGGCTCAATACTTCGGTGGATATTGAATACGCATTTTTCGACCCGAACCGATATAAAACCGCCCGGCCCTCCGAGAAACAACTCAACGCTTTTTATGAAAAACATAAAGAGAACTACAAGACAGACACCATGATAAAAGTGCGTTATGTTCATTTTGACCCGAAACAATATCGATCCAAAGTGGAACTGTCCGATTCAGAGGTCCGGGAGTATTATGATGAAAACCTGGAATCGTTTAAAATCCCGAAGAAGGTCGTGGCCAGACACATTCTGATAAAAGTGAGTCCGGATGCCGATCCCGAGGCCGTCAAAAAAACAAAAGAAAAGGCTCTCAAAATATACAAGTTAGCTAAAGAAGGCAAAGATTTCGCTGAATTGGCAAAAAAATATTCGGAAGGGCCCAGCCGAAACAACGGCGGATATCTTGGTGAATTTACGAAAGCGTCCATGGTAAAACCTTTTGCGGACAAAGCCTTTTCCATGAAAGCCGGCGAAATCAGTGAACCGGTTCGCACCCGGTTCGGATGGCATATTATTAAAGTCGAAAAGATAATAGACGCACACACCACACCTTTTAAGGATGCCAAAAAGGACATCGAAAAGACACTCACTGACAATAAAGCCAAAAGTCTGGCCTATGACGCAGCAGAGTCGGTTTCCGACATCGCCTACGACGGAGATGATCTGATCAAGGCGGCAAAAGAACGGCATTTGAAAATTTTAACCACGGATTTCTTTTCGAAAAAAAATCCAGTCGAAGGGATCAGTGATCCTTCAAAATTCGCCAATATCGCCTTCGATCTCTCCACCGGGGAGATCAGCGATGTTCAGGAATTTAAAGATGGATACTACATTCTTCAGCTTTTGGATAAAGTCCCGCCCGAAATACCCCCTTTAGACAAGGTCAAAGAAACGGTAAAAGCCGATCTAGTCAAAGAACATCTGGACGAAAAAGCAAAAGCGGATGCATCGGCATTTCTTGCGGCGTTAAAAAACGGTAAAACCATGAGTGAAGAAAGCAAACAATTTCATCTGACGCCGAAAACCACCGGCTTCTTTAAACGAAACGGTTCAATTCCCGACATCGGATATGACCGCAGCATTTCTGAAGCTGCTTTTCAACTGACACGCGAAAAAAAATTGCCGGAAAATGCTCTAAAAAGTGCAAAAGGGTATTATGTTATTGAGTATAAAGGCCGAAAAATAATTGAATCCGATACATTTGACAAAGAAAAAGAAATTATAAGACAACAGTTGTTGTCGCAAAAAAAGTCCGAAATTTTTGATGCGCTGCTAGCGCAACTCAAAAGCAAGGCCGAGATTACCATTAAAGAAGGGTTTTTAGAGTAAATAATAAGGGTTGTATCGTATCGTCATTCGCCGATAATTTTAACCAAAACCCGTTTACGCCGCCGGCCGTCGAACTCACCATAAAATATCTGCTCCCAGGTTCCGAAATCCAGCCGTCCTTCGGTAATGGCCACGACCACCTCCCGGCCCATAATCTGTCTTTTCATGTGCGCATCTGCATTGTCTTCTCCCACATTATGCCGGTACTGGGATACCGGCTCATGCGGCGCGAGTTTTTCGAGCCAGACGTCATAATCATGATGAAGACCTGATTCATCGTCGTTAATGAATACGGACGCTGTTATATGCATGGCATTCACCAGCACAAGCCCCTCCCTGATACCGCTCTCCTTTACGCATGCATCCACCTGAGGCGTAATATTGATCAACGCGCGCCGGGTCGGCACCTCAAACCATAATTCTTTCCGATATGTTTTCATGGGATGTTCCTCCGAAAATTGATGGTACCTTTCAAAATATTCTATATATCCTCTCTTTGCAATCATTATGAGCTTGCGACATTCGGTGTACATTTATCATCAAATTTGTTACGTTCAGCTTAAAGATCCGGCAACACTGAAAAGGTGACGGGAACCGATGCAACACAGAAAAAAATTTATCACAGCGGTTGTATCCAACACAGCCGGAGAAATTTTTGACCTTGACGGGTATGCGGCAGTGGGTATGGCCGGTTCCTCTCTGATCCCGATGACGCTGGATGACACCATGAATATGCCCTTTGGCGGCGAATTGATGTTGATGCCGGACAGAAAACCTGCGGTTTACAACATCCGTCAACATCGAATAGAAATACTCAAGGAAAATCCTTACAGCCCGGGCGAGCCGGTCTTTCCGGTGGCGGCATTTAATTCTCCGGGATATGTTGTCTCTTTTGTGAGCGCCTATGAAGAAAATGAGACGGCCGGTTTTCTCCCTCTTTTTTCTTACGGCGCCGTCGGATGGCACAAAGGCACATTCAGATCCGCGGTCATCCTGGTGGATCGAGAAAAACGGCAGGATTTGCGACGGATGAAACCCGAAGATGTTGTGGCGGGAATCAGAAAAATCCAAAAAGAAATGCCGAATAACCGGCTTGAAACGCATCTTGAAAAATGCGCCATGGAATACGGCTGTCCGGCAGCCAAGAATTTTTTCATTGGAAGATACGAAGCGCCGCTTCCGACCTCTCCGCGCTGTAATGCACGCTGTTTCGGGTGTTTGTCCCTCCAAAAAAGCACCGAGATTCCCCACAGCCAGGATCGGATCGCGTTCAAACCCACGTCCGGAGAAATCGCCCAAGTCGCCCTTTTTCACATCAGACGCGTCAAACAAAGTGTTGTGAGCTTTGGCCAGGGGTGTGAAGGGGACCCTTTGCTGGCGGCCGACGTCATCGAACCGGCCATTAAAGAGATTAGATCCAAAACCCGTAGCGGAACCATCAATATGAATACCAACGGGAGCAGACCCGGCATCCTGACGAAACTGTTTGAAGCCGGCCTCGACAGCGTTCGAATCAGTCTGAACAGTATCCGAAGACCTTGCTATGATGCGTATTTCAGACCCAAAGGGTATGCATTCGAGGATGTGGTCAAAAGTATTGAGACGGCACTTAAAAAGAAAAAATTCGTATCCGTCAACTATCTCAACAGTCCCGGGTTTAGCGATACGCCTGAAGAGTTCACCGCCCTGACCGAAATGATGAGCGTATATCCCATCAATATGATCCAGTGGCGAAACCTGAACTTTGATCCGAAAAAGTATTGGAAAATAATGTCCGCAGTTTCAAGACCCGGGAAACCCATGGGGATGCACCGCATCATTTCGCAGATTAAAGAAACTTTTCCCCATGTAAAACACGGCTATTTCAATCCGCCAAAGGAAAAATTTTAGACGATGAAATGGATCGAAGTAAAAGTCGTTTTTAATTTCAATGACAGGCAGCTGGCCGTGGATCTCATATCCGATCTGTTTTACGATCTGGATCTGAAAGGTGTTGTGATTGAGGACTCCGAGGTTGAGGGTTTTGAGGATTGGGGCAGCCATGCCGTCATGTGTGAAAACGATGCGGTCATCGGTTATTTCCCTCGTGACGACGCGCTAAGAAAAAAACGAAAAAGTATCGAACAAGGTCTGGCAAGGCTTGAAAAGGAGATCGGCATTACATACCGCATCTTCTTTGCCGATGTGGAAGAAGCCGACTGGGCCGAATCTTGGAAGGCCTATTTCCGTCCGGAAAAAATCACCGATCAAATCGTTGTAAAACCGACCTGGCGAGACTATTCACAAAATGATAAAGAGATCGTCCTCGAAATCGACCCTGGGATGGCGTTTGGCACCGGCACCCATCCCACGACACGGATGTGTATTGCCCTGATTGAAAAATATCTAAAAAAAAACGATATGTTCCTGGATGTTGGGACCGGTTCGGGCATTCTCATGGTTGCGGCGGCCAAGCTCGGCGCAGGCCATATTTTGGGAATAGACACCGATGGTGTTGCAGTGGATATTGCCCGGAAAAATTTATTGCACAATCAGATACCCGAATCCGTCTTTAAAATCATCACCGGGGATCTGGTCCATGGGATCACCCAACGGTTTGATCTGGTGGCCGCAAATCTAACGACGAAAACCATTTCATCCCTTCTCGAAAATATCCTAAAGGTGCTGGTTCAAGACGGTATATTTATCTGTTCGGGCATCCTTACGGCAGATAAAAATGAGATCCGGGATAAATTGAAATATGCGGGCCTTAAAATCATGGAAATCGTAACCCATGAAGAATGGATTTCAATGGCTTGCCGGCGAGAGTGATCGAAACCAAAACAAATTGAAGCCCAGCGGTATTTTTCCTTATTCCGTGGATGCAAGCTTTTTGTAATACACGGATGCGTTTTCGCTGTCATCTAGTGCGCGGTAACAGTTGACGATCATCTCCAGCGCTTGTTTTGAATGTTGAAATTTTAAAAAAAGAGACAAAGCCGTGTTAAAATCTCCGGTGTTCATGTGGCTGACGCCGAGACACATGTTGAGTGGCTCATTGTTCGGAAAATACGATAGGCCTTCCGAAAGAATTTTAATGGACGCATCATAGGCGCTTTTCTTTTGATTCAATATCCCCAAACCAAGATAGGCGCTTTGATGCGGATAATAGGTCAGCGCTTTGATATACAATTTTTCGGCCATTTTTTCTTTTCCTTTGATCGCATCATTGTGCGCGTAATCTCCGTGATCAAAGGTCATTCCGAGCCTGGCACAAAAATCGGCATGCATGGGGTACAACTCCTTTTTATCGACCAGGGAAATCGAATCCACGATTTCAGGAATCAATTCATGGTATCGCTCCCGTAATGTTTTCCCGAAAGACAGCACATCTTCGGCCGATAAATCGGGATCGGTCTCAAAATACTTAATATCCTCGATTTTGTTTAACCAGATATCATCGGTGATCTTCGCTTTTTTCTGATATTCTTCATACAGGCGAGTGCCGGGAAACAGCGAGAGAACGAAAAAATGAATGACCAAAGGTTTGATCCTTTTGATGAGATCAATGGTTTCCTGAATGGTGTTGCGTCTTTCTCCGGGACATCCATAGATAAAATAGGCGCGGGGTAATATGCCGTACAAAACGGTCATGGCAAAAGCCTTTTCTATCTTTTCGGTGGTGATTTTTTTGTTCAAAACATGTCTGATTTTTTCGGAACCGCTCTCAACACCGTAGCTGATCTGAATACAGCCGGCTTTTCTCATCCAGTAAAGAATGTCTTCGTTCATCGTGTTGACGCGCGAAATGGCGACCCATGTAATATCGAGTCTTTTTTCCAGTATTTTTTTGCAGATTTCGATCACCCGCCGTTTATCAACGCTAAATGTATCATCCGAAAAATAGAAAAAGCGGATGCCTTTTTTGTAAAGCCGTTCGAGTTCATCAACAAAATAGTTTACGGAATGAAACCTGACCTTAGGCCCCCAAAATTTGGGTGATCCGCAAAACGCGCATTTTCCGGGGCAGCCCCGGGTCAGCGACAGATGACGGTATTCAAAATATTTTGCCGGAACCGGCAGCGCATCCAGGTCATGAATCGGCTCGGCGGGAGCCGTCCGGACAACCTTGCCGCTTTTTCTATAGGCAATGCCCCGAATGTCTTTTAAATGATGTTCCTTGGCGTTTTCGAAAAATTTTACGAGATGCAAAAACGTATATTCACCCTCTCCAATCACCACAACGTCGATTTGTCGAAAATGGGTTAGAAAATGTTTCCACAAAAATGTCGGCGTCACTCCGCCAAAAACAATTTTAACGTTCGGACGGATTTTCTTGGCAATGCCGGCAATTTCAATACCGCCCCAGCGGTTGGCCTGTAAAATGGAAAATCCGATGATATCCGGTTTTTTTTCAAGAAGACGTTTTTCGATCTCTTCGGGTGTTTCATTGATGGTGCACCAGTTCAATATCTCCACATCGTAATGGTTCTCTTTTAAGACGGCACCCATATAATACATACCGATGGGAGGAACCGTTATGTCCTGGATATCGGCCCGTTTTTCAAGCCAGTACGGATATATCAATAATATTTTCATGATGAATCACCGGCGTCCTTGCAAAAAAATTGAATCGACTTTATAATTTATTTTTTATCATAATTTTGCCATGATTTGAATAATGAATCGAGGAGGAATTTCATATGTTTTTATCCCTGGCTCAAAAACGCAGAAGCATTCGCCAATACCTGGATAAACCCGTCGAAACCGAAAAAATCCAAAGACTGATTGAAGCGGCCCTTCGAGCGCCATCTTCAAGAGGATTCAACCCCTGGGAATTTATAGTGGTGACCGATCGGGACTTGCTGGAAAGGCTCTCAAAATCCAAGCCCCACGGCGCATCATTTCTAAAAGACGCGGCATTGGGGATTGTTGTCTGTGCGGATCCCGAAAAATCCGATGTGTGGATCGAGGATGCATCCATCGCCTCGATATATATTCATCTGGCGGCAGAATCCATGGAACTGGGGAGCTGTTGGATTCAGATCAGAAAAAGAATGCATGACTCGGAAAAATCGGCGGAACAGTACATTCGCGAGTCGTTAAACATTCCGGAAAACTTTAAAATAGAATCGATGATCGCCGTCGGATACCCGGCTGAGAAAAAGTCCGGGCACCCAAAAAAAGATTTGCAACATGAAAAGGTGCATTACGATGGGTTTGGCACAAGGTGATGAAAAATGAAATACACAAATCTCGAAGAAATAGAAGAAAAAGAACTTGTCCCGGGCTTTAAAGTTCGTTTTATTCATTCGGAAAACATGACGTTTTCTTTCTGGAATATCGAAAAAGGGGCTCAATTGCCGGCACATTCCCATCCCCATGAACAGGTCACAAAACTTATCGAAGGCGAATTCGAACTGACCGTGGACGGCGAGAGCAAAAAACTCCGTCCGGGGTCCGTGGTGATTATCCCGTCGGATGCCGTTCATTCCGGAAAAGCTTTGGCTAAAAGCCGTGTTATTGATGTGTTTTATCCGATCAGAGAGGATTACCGATAGTTTGTTGAAAATACGATATTTGAGTCGAGAAAAAAATGAAAAACAAATTTTTCAAAAGCGGGAGAAACGATCCATGCCCCTGTGGCAGCGGTCTGAAATACAAAAAATGCTGCATGGGTAAAAATGTAATGGATCCTGGAAAACTCAAGGCGGAATATGCCAAAAAATACCGGATTCGGATCAAAGAGGCCCAGGATATTGAAAACATCCGAAAGGCCGGTCGCCTGGCGATAGATACGCTGGATATGGTAGAGCCTGAAATAAGGCCGGGAATTGCCACCGATTCGATCAATACGATGGTACACGAATTTACGCTGAAACACGGGGCAGTCCCTGCGCCGTTAAATTACAGGGGGTATCCAAAAAGTGTCTGTATATCCGTCAACGAAGTCATCTGTCACGGCATACCCGGAGAAAGGATTTTAAAAGACGGGGATATCGTCAATATTGACGTCACACCGATTTTAAACGGCTATTATGCGGACGCCAACAAAACCTTTTTCGTGGGAACGCCCGGAGACGACGCAAAAAAAATTGTTCATGTGGCTAAAAAAAGCCTATTAAAGGGCATGTTGATGGTCAAGCCCGGAAACACTATCGGCGATATCGGGTGGGCCATTCAAAAATATGCAGAACGCAACGGATGCTCGGTGGTCAGGGAATTTGTCGGACATGGGGTTGGGTTTGAATTCCACGAACCGCCTCAAATCCCTCATTATGGTGTTCGGAGAGAAGG
Source organism: uncultured delta proteobacterium (assembly GCA_963778575.1). GTDB lineage: Bacteria > Desulfobacterota > Desulfobacteria > Desulfobacterales > UBA11574 > UBA11574. The sequence continues at coordinate 601,782 of CAVZUV010000017.1, forward strand.
AATCCCCCTCATTTCGGGAATGGTTTTTACCATCGAACCGATGATCAATCTCGGGAAAAAAGAACTTTTCGTCCTTGATGACAAATGGACCGCTGTCACAAAAGACGGCTCCCTTTCCGCTCAATTCGAACAAACCATTATCGTCACCGACACGGGTTTTGAAAGCCTGACGCCTTTTGAACTGTAATTCGTTCATTAAGTGTTCGGAGTTCGGTGTTCAGAGTTCAGTACTTGAACACTGAACACTCACTACATACGAAGCGTCGAGACAGTGAACAGAATTCGTCGAAGTTAAATGAAGATCAAGCAAAAAACGTATCGGCCCTTTTGTATCAAAGCCGTGTTGTTCGATTTTGACGGCACATTGACGAAACCGGGAGCCCTGAATTTTCCGCTTCTGAAAAAAACCATCCATTGCCCGGCCGACACCCCTGTACTCGAATTTATCGAAAATCTTCCCACCCGCACTCAGCGCGATGAAGCCTCGGCCGTATTGGCGCGCTTTGAAAAAGAAGCCGCCGCAGTATCCAAACCCAATCCCGGTGCACAGGACGTGATTCATTACCTTCGTTCAAAGGATGTGGCCGTGGGGATCATTACGCGAAACACGCTTGCAAGTATAAAGCGGTCGCTGAAAAATTTTGAAGATATCGACCTGTCGGCCTTTGACGTCGTCATTTCCAGAGAGACCCCCGTTCAGATCAAGCCCAGCGGCGACGGAATCCTTCTGGCGGCTGAAATGTTAAATATCGACGTCAGGCAGATGATAATGGTAGGCGACTTTATTTTCGACATCCGTGCCGGACAAGCGGCAGGATGTATCACGGTGTTTATCAATCATGCTGCGGCATCCGACGCCGAAAAGGTCGACAGTGATTTTATCGTTACCGGTTTTGAAGAGATTAAAGACATCGTCCGGTTGGGGCTCCCTCTTTCTCCGGGGAAACTGCCCAACGATCTGCTTGAAATCTTTCTGGAAGAGTTCGATTTTCATGATCCCTCGGTGCTGATCAAGGCCGGTGTGGGTGAAGATGCGGCCGCGGTGGATATTGCCCATGAGGAAGTACTGGTCATTAAATCAGACCCCATCACCTTTGCCACGGATAGCATCGGACAGTATGCGGTTCTGATCAATGCCAACGATATTGCGACGTCCGGAGCCGCTCCCCGATGGTTTTTGGCCACCCTTTTGTTTCCGCCCGGCGTCACGCCATCGGCCGTACGCCAGGCAATGCATGAACTGGAATCTATGTGTCGCCGATGGGATATTGCGCTTTGCGGCGGCCATACGGAGGTCACCGATGCGGTGACACGGCCCGTTATCACGGGAATGATGGCGGGAACCGTGAAAAAAGAGCGCCTGATCGATAAACGCAATATTCAACCCGGGAACAGCGTTTTATTGACCAAGGCTTTAGCCGTGGAAGGAACGGCCGTCATTGCCAGGGATCATGGGGACCGGCTCAGGGCGTTAGGAATGGCGAAATCCGATATCGAAGCGTGCAAACAATTACTTTCCGCCATCAGTATCTTGGAGGAAGCGAAAATTGCCGGTGATTCCGGCTGGGCAATGGCCATGCATGATGTCACCGAAGGGGGGCTTGCAACGGCACTCGTGGAACTGAGTATTGCCGGCGGATATCGGATACAGATCAACATGGACGATATTCCGGTCTTTGAGCTCACCGAAAAGATATGCGGCTTGCTGCATATCGATCCCTTGGGGCTGATTGGTTCGGGAAGTCTTTTGATTTGCTGCCGGCCCGATAAGAGCGATCCGCTTATGAAAAAAATTAAAACCGCGGGAATCAATATCGCCCGGATCGGAGAGGTCCTGGAGGCCGGCTGCGGCATCGAGCCCGTCAGCCAAAGGGGAGCGGCGATCTGGCCCAGTTTTGAGGCGGACGAGATCACGCGTCTTTATTGAAGCAGCGCCAGTAAAAAATCCTGACCCAAAGGACCGATTTTCATTGTCAACCATACAAAGGTGAACACCCTATGAAAATCAAAATTTATACCGTGGGGGGTACGATCGACAAGATATACTTTGACCGCAAAAGCGCCTATGAAGTTGGAGAATCAAAGATCGACGAGATATTAACAGAAGCAAATGTCAACATCGAGTACGAAATATCCTCCATTTTGCACAAGGACAGTCTCGATATGACCGATGAAGACCGCCGACTGATTTTCAACAGGATTTCATCGGATGATCACCGACATATTGTAGTGACCCACGGCACGGATACGATGGTTCAAACCGCTAAAACACTGAAAGGGATCCTCGATAAAGTGATCGTACTCACCGGAGCAATGGCGCCGGCCAGGTTTAAATACAGCGATGCGGCGTTCAATATCGGCGGTGCTGTTGCCGCTGTTCAGGTGTTAAAACCGGGGGTTTATATTGTAATGAACGGAAGGATTTTTGATCCGGATTGCGTCAAAAAAAATCTGGAGAGAAATTGGTTCGAAGATCTCTGAGATTACCCCATAAATACGGATATGACGTCTTTTCTGGCGTTGGCGTGTTGGATGGTGACCTGTATCAAATCTTCGGCTTTCAACGAGATGCCGCTCGATAACGGTAACTCGCACTCGATCAGGTACTCGGTTAAAAGTATTTGATAATTATTCCTCTTTTTATAAAGAACAATCGCCTCTTCTTTTTGCCCGATGTGTTTTTCAAGGTATTTCAATAACCAGTAGCGGTGGCGATTATATTGGATTTTAGCGACATAGCTCATGGGTTCTTCAAGCATTTGAATGATATTTTCGATGTCTTCAACCGTATAAGGCGCTTCCAAACCGAAAACCGCTCGTATTTGCCGCTGGGTGGCAAGGTCGAAATATTTCCGAATCGGAGATGTGGCGGTGACGTATGCGTTCAGCCCCAGTCCCGAATGATGTTCAGGTTCCGGAGTGAGAACGAAACGGCTTAATAGTTTACGTTGCATCCAGTTCTGAAACAGCGTTCCTTTATTGCCTTTATAGAGTCTTTCGCGGGGTGATGCCTGGGCCCGGAATATGGCAGGGACATGATGCTCTCCCAAAAACCTGGCTTTTAAACAGTTTGCCATAATCATGATTTCCGAAACCAGCATTCTTCCGGGGCTTTCCCTGTTGATCTTGTTCACGGCGATTTCGCCATCATCGGCGATCCAGACATTGATATCCGGCAAGGTGATCTGGACAGCCCCGGCGGTCATCCTGTCCTGACGGAATCTTTCGGCGATATTGCGAAGGGTGGTGATTTCTTCATTTTCGTCCGCAATAATATTTACATCAAAATAGGTCAGCTGCTTGGATACATTGATCAGGCTCGGTACGATTTCATATTGAGTGACATCATAGAATCTGTCTATTGTTACCAGCAAGCTGATTGCCGGACGAAGCGTACCGGCCTTGAGACTGCACAAATCTTCCGCGAGGCCGGACGGCAACATCGGAATTTTGCTGTCGGGCATATAAATTGAGCTCCCGCGGGAGAGCGCCTCTCGATCGATGCAATCCCCTTTTTGAACAAAGTGTCCGACATCAACGATATGAATCCCCAGGCGATAATGATCACCGGTGTCTTCAATGCTGATGGCATCGTCAAAATCTAAAGTGGATTGGCCGTCAATGGTCATCAAGGGAAGCATCGTTAGATCTTTTCGGCCCCTGGCATATAATGAAACGGGATCGGAAGCAATGAGAACAGCGGCGTATTGATTCACCTCGTCTGAGAAACCGGCGGATATGCCGAATCGATGCAAATCGACATTTTCGTCTTTTTCAAATACATTCAGCTTTACCAAAACATTAAAGACCTCTTCATCGGGATCTATACCGGCCCTTTCAAGGATTGCTTTTGCAAGGTCAAAGTATCTGCTTTCTTTTCCAAACAGGTAAAATGACTTGATAAGGTTCACAATCTCAATATTGCTCTCGGGTATCCGGGGATCTTCATGGATTAGGACGTTTGCCAGCCAGTCGCCGCCCTCCTGAATGATGCGGTTTTTGCGGGCAATTTCCTTTTCATGGGCAATTCTTTGCTCGACCTGCTCTTGAGTATTCGGGAAAAACCGATCATGGTGAAATTTAAAATAAAGCCGGTTATGAAAAAAAGCGCGAATCACAGCGGATTCATGATTGTCATTGGGATTATCCGGAAAACAAAATTCCGTCATGGTGTCGAGGTCGATCCATTCTTGTTCCGTATTGAGTACTTCCCATAATTCCTTAATGTCGATATGGTTGACCAATGCATTGCGTTGACCGACGATCTCTTTGAGCATATGAACCATCTTCATTCTTCCCATGGATAAATCCAGGCGGGTCTTACACATATGGGCCAGTCGGTTGGCTGAAAGATTGATTTCGCGGTTGGATTCGGTTAGAAGTCTAAGTCTTCGATTTTTGACTTCCAAAACCACCGCACACATGATTCTCTGGCGATCGATATATTCAACGATGCTCCCGGATTCCATAACGAAAGAACATAACAAGAGCAGGTGGGAAAGTCAATGTAATGACGAATCAAACACAAAGCAAATGCATTTGATGTTTGTTCGGTGCAGCGACGGTGGTTGACCCTTGCGCAATTCTGATATAAAAGTTGTTGATTGAGAGAAAATTATGAAGTCTTTATATTTAATAAAACCATATCTTTCAGAAAGGCGACTATCCATCGCTCTAGGCCTTATCTTTCTGATTACCGTCGATTTCCTCCAGCTCTTCATTCCGCGAATTATCAAATGGGCCATCGACGATCTTACCGGGTATCGAATCGACAAGATATCACTGTTGATCTATGCGCTTTATATCGTCGGGATCTCGGTATTGATCGGTATTTTTCGGTATCTGTGGCGACGGTGTCTTATCGGGGCGTCCAGACGGGTGGAAGAGGGCCTGCGCAACAGACTTTTTGCGCATATTCAAACCCTTTCGGCGTCATATTTCGACAAAGCCAAAACCGGCGATCTGATGGCCCATGCCACCAACGATATTCAGAATGTCAGAATGGCCACCGGCATGGGCATGGTGGCGTTGACCGATGCCGTTGTTCTCGGTACGGCCGCCGTCGGATTCATGGTCTATATCAATGTAAAACTCACCCTCTTCGTTCTGATCCCGATGCCGTTGATCGTTTTCGGGGCCCGCTTTTTCAGCAAAAAAATGCATCGCGGTTACGAAGAGGTCCAAGGGGCCTTCTCCGAACTGACCGAAGTCGTCAGGGAAAGATTTGCCGGCATCCGCATGATCAAGGCTTACAATCGCGAGCAGGAAGCATCGTCACGGATCGAATCCGTATCGAAAGATTATATCGGAAAAAACCTGGCCCTTGTTAGGATCACGGGATCCTTTTCTCCTATGATGGTTTTGTTTTCGAACATCAGCCTGGCGATCGTTCTCTTTTTAGGCGGCCGGCAAACCATTATGTTTACCATAACCCCTGGAGATTTCGTTGCATTTATCAGCTATCTCGGCCTGCTGACCTGGCCCATGATGGCAACGGGATGGGTCACGAACTTGATCCAGCGCGGCAAAGCATCGCTGAACAGAATCGACAGGATCATCCAGGAAAAACCGTCAATCGATGATCCGCCGGACCCGGTATTACTTCACCCTGTCAAAGGATCTATCGGTTTTAAATCCGTTACCTTTTCCTATAGGCCCTATGATCATTCGTCCGGCGCCGCACCGGTGCTGGATCGGATCGAACTTGACATAAAACAGGGAAATGTCCTTGGGATCGTCGGACCGCCGGGAAGCGGAAAATCGACGCTTTTGACTTTGATCCCAAGGACTTATGACGTGGGGGGCGGCAGCATTACGTTGGACGGGATCGATATCCGAAAGATCCCACTCAGGCATTTAAGATCCATGATATCGTACATGCCCCAGGAACCCTTCTTATTTGCAGGCACCATCAGGGAAAACATTTCCTTTGACCGGCAAAAGACAAACGAATCGAAATTAATACAGGCGGTTGAAAGGGCAAGCCTCTTGGATACCCTCACCACTTTTCCCAATGGATTTGAAACCATTGTCGGAGAAAAAGGGATCGTTCTTTCCGGCGGTCAGAAACAGCGTGTGGGTTTGGCCCGCATGTTGTTGAAAGATACTCCCGTCATGATCCTGGATGATCCCATCAGTCAGGTAGATCTTAAAACCGGTGAAGCGATTGTCGATACCATCCGGTCCATGGCCGGTGAAAAAACCATTATTATTGTTTCTCACCGGCTTTCCGCTGTTCGTTTTGCCGACCGCATCATCGCGCTGGACCACGGCCGTATTGCAGAATCGGGGACACATGCCGAGTTAATGGAAAACAATCAATATTATGCCAAAACCTTCCGGCTCCAGGAAGTAGAGGAAGAATATGCATAGTGATTATGGATACTTCGAAGAAAAACAACTGGGCAAGCCCTATGATGTCAAATTGTTATGGCGCCTGTATCCCTATACAAAACCGTATAAGCTTTTGTTTCTTTGCTCGATTGTTCTGGTCATTTTCATCACGCTTTTGGATCTCTCGCTGCCTTACGTGACCAAAATTGCCATTGATCGATACATTGTACCGGGTCGGGAATCGGTCAAAACTGACAAGACCGCTCACACTGAAATCGATATCCGGACGTTAAAGTCGGATATGACCGATCCTGAAATCGAAAGCGTCGTCCGTAAATACCCCGGTCTTTTCAGGGTTCAAGGTTCGTCGGCGCGGATATACTATCGTGACCTCGTTAAACTGGACAAAAAGGATCTTGCCGTCTTACGCAAACATGATCTTTCCGGCGTCACGTGGATCGCGGCGTTGTTTCTTGCCGTGGTCATTTTAAATTTTGTTCTCGATATTGTTCAGGTACTCATCATGGAATATGCGGGCCAGATGGTCATGCATGATTTGCGTTTGCGCCTTTTTAATCATATCCAGAGTCTGTCCGTTGCATTTTTCACACACAATCCCATCGGTCGCCTGGTCACACGAGTGACCAATGATATTCAGAATATGTATGAACTCTTTACTTCCGTGATCGTATTTGTCTTTAAAGATCTTTTTTTACTGGTCGGCATTGCCGGGGTTCTCATCAGCATTAATTTTAAATTGGCGTTGGCTTGTTTCACCGTCATTCCTTTTGTTCTGTATGCTTCCATTCATTTTTCGAATCAGGCCAGATCAGCCTACCGGATACTGAGAATAAAGATTGCGGAAATAAACACGCGGTTTGCCGAAACCATCGGCGGCATCAAAGTGATACAGCTTTTTTTAAAAGAAACGCAAAATTACCTCAGTTTTAAAAAATTGAACCGCGAGCATTACCTGGCCGGCATGAGACAGATTCATGTTTTTGCGATTTTTATGCCGGTTATCGAAATCTTGGGCGCAACGGCGATTGCCATTGTCATATTTTACGGCGGCGGCAATGTGATGGCGGGAACCATCAGCCTTGGCGCCCTCGTGGCGTTTTTATCATACATGAAAATGTTTTTCAGGCCCATCAGAGACATCGCCGAAAAATACAATATTCTGCAAAACGCCATGGCATCGGCTGAAAGAATATTTTTGATTCTGGACAGCACGGAAACCATTCCACAAGCGGTCCGGGATATCGATCTTCTTCATCGATCCGGTTCAAAATCCTTGGACGCCGAATGGGCCAGAATCTCGGAAATTTCATTTGAAAATGTTTTTTTTGAATATGTTAAAAATGAGCCGGTGCTCAAAAATATTTCTTTTCGCATAAAAGCCGGTGAGACGTTTGCGATTGTGGGACCGACGGGATCCGGGAAAACGACCATCGTTAACCTGGTTATCCGATTTTATGAGCCGACATCCGGACGGGTTTTATTGAACGGGGTGGATATTAAAAAAAGAGGTATCCCGGAGTTAAGATCCAAAATGGCGCTGGTCATGCAGGATCCTTTTTTATTTTCCGAAACCGTTCGAGAGAATATCACCCTGGGAAGAGACAACATTCCGAATGCCGACTTTCAGCAGATTTTAAAAGATTCGAACTGCCACACATTTATCGAACGATTACCCGACGGCGACCATACCGTCCTTTCAGAAGGCGGCGCATCCATCTCAAGCGGAGAACGACAGCTCGTATCCATTGCGCGGGCCTTTGCCAGCCACCCGGATCTTATTATCCTCGACGAGGCAACATCCCATATCGACTCGGGAACCGAACAAAAAATCCAGGAAGCGCTCACCAAACTGATGGCCAACCGGACATCGATTATTGTCGCGCACCGGCTTTCAACCGCCCGGGAAGCCGACAAAATCATCGTACTCAATAGAGGACAGATCATCGAAACCGGAAATCATGCGGAATTGATGAAGCTTCAGGGGTTTTATTACCGGTTAAATCAGCTTCAGGGTTAAGTCTATAATTTCATTTTTCTATTGACAATTTTTTTTTTTTTGCATTATTCCGAAATTGTTTATTTTACTTGCCAAATCGAATGGCTTGTGTTTTAAAACAATGTCTAAATCCTAACAAGCATCAACATCTCAAAGTAATCAACCAAAGCCGAAGGAACCTGCCTGCGGGTATGCGGTTCCTGTTTTATTAACCCAAATATTATAGAGGAGGATTGAGTTTATGGCTTATAATGCGGTAGAAATGGCCGACTGGCAGATTTCAGAAGCGGCCGAAAAAAACATGCCGACCCCCGATGAGTGGCGGGAAAAGCTGGCTCTGGAAACGGATGAAATCCTGCCCATGGGAAGATTGTGCAAGCTGGATTTCCTTAAAATTATTAATCGCTTGAAAGACAAACCGGACGGAAAATACATTGAAGTCACCGCCATCACCCCGACGCCCTTAGGCGAAGGGAAAAGCACCACATCCTGCGGTTTGATGGAAGGTCTGGGAAAACGCGGTGTAAATGTCGGCGGTTGTCTGCGACAACCTTCCGGCGGCCCGACCATGAACATTAAAGGGACGGCGGCCGGCGGCGGCAATTCCCTGATAATTCCCATGACCGAATTCTCCATGGGCCTTACCGGCGATATCAACGACATCATGAACGCCCACAACCTGGCCATGGTGGCACTCACTGCCAGAATGCAGCATGAGCGCAATTACAACGATGAACAACTGGCGCGTCTGACTCGCATGCGTCGGCTGGACGTCGATCCCACCCGGGTGGAGATGGGCTGGATCATGGATTATTGCGCCCAGTCTTTGCGAAACATCATCATCGGTCTGGGCGGCAGGTATGACGGATTCACCATGCAGTCCAAGTTCGGAATTGCGGTGAGCTCCGAGCTCATGGCCATCCTTTCCATCGTTCGTGACCTGAAAGATCTCCGTGAAAAGTTGAACAACATCACAGTCGCCTTTGACAAGAGCGGAAAGGTAGTGACCACCGGCGATCTGGAAGTCGGAAACGCCATGACCGCCTGGATGCGCAACACCATCAACCCGACCCTGATGATGACAGCAGAGTATCAACCCTGTATGATTCACGCAGGACCGTTTGCCAACATCGCCGTGGGGCAGTCTTCAATCATTGCCGACCGCGTCGGGCTTAAGCTTTTTGACTACCATGTAACAGAATCCGGTTTCGGCGCTGACATCGGCTTCGAGAAATTCTGGAACGTCAAGTGTCGTTACAGCGGACTGAAACCCCACGTTTCCGTCCTCACCACCACCATTCGCGCTCTCAAGATGCACGGCGGCGGCCCCAAGGTCGTGGCCGGTCTGGCGCTGGCCAAAGAATATCAGAAAGAGGATCTGGGGCTGCTGGAAAAAGGTGTGGCCAACATGGTACACCACATCAACACCATTCGGAAGTCCGGCATTAACCCGGTGGTCTGCATCAACTGTTTCCACACCGATACCAAGGCTGAAATCGCCATGGTACGCAAATATGCCGAAGAAGCCGGTGCACGCTGTGCGGTGTCCACACACTGGGCCGATGGCGGCGACGGCGCACTGGAATTTGCCGATGCGGTGATTGAGGCATGTAAAGGTGAACCGCAGTTCGATTTCCTTTATCCCTTGGAAACGAAATTGCGAGACCGGGTAGATCTCATCGCAAAGAACGTTTACGGCGCCGACGGTGTGGCCTGGACACCCGATGCCGAGGCCAAGGCCAAGATGCTTGAAAGTGATCCCAAGTACAATGACTACACCACCATGATGGTTAAAACCCATCTCTCGCTGACCCATGACCCGGCGGTAAAAGGGGTCCCCAAAGGCTGGACGCTCCCGGTGCGCGACGTGCTGATTTTCTCGGGCGCCAAGTTCCTCTGCCCCTGCTGCGGGACCATCAGCCTGATGCCCGGAACCAGTTCCGATCCGGCGTACCGCAGGGTGGATGTGGATGTAGATACCGGAAAGGTCAAAGGATTGTTCTAAATCTTAGCGTTTAAGGAATGATTCATTGAATTAACAGGGCGCGGATATATGCCGCGCCCTATTTTTTTGTTGGCAGACGAAAGCTTTCATATAGTGCAATTCCCACGGTTGTGGATAGGTTCAGGCATCGAATTTCAGATGTCGTGGGGATATGAAAGGCGGCATGCCGGTACTGATGTAAAATTGCTTCCGGAAGGCCTTTGGTTTCCGATCCGAAAACAAGAAACAGCCTTTTGGGCGAAGGCATGGTCCAGAAGGAAATGGACCCGTTTTTCGTAAACAGCGCCACTTCTTCTGGTGCCGGAACCATCTTCTTTTGAAAACTGTCAAAGTCGTCCCATACCGAGAGGTTGACCTTGTGCCAGTAATCGAGTCCGGCTCTTTTGAGGTCGCGATTGTCAATAGAAAAACCCAGCGGTTTTATGAGGTGAAGATAGGCGCCGGTGCCCAGACAGGTGCGGCCGATATTGCCGGTGTTCCAGGGCACTTCCGGTTCCACCAGGACCACATGGCGTTCAATATCATGAGTGAGTTTTTGAATAGGACGGTTCATTTTTAAATAGTGTCCATCCATGAATTAGGCTTTCCGCAGTATGGACAATATTTAAACGATTTATCCAATATTTTTCCGCAATGGCGGCATGTCGTCTCCTTCGTATCCAGCCGATCGCCTTCATTGGCTTTGTCGAAATCATGGACCGTTCTTTCACATCTTTCACACATGACAAACGGCTCGCCTTTTTTTACTCTTACAATCGGAATGAAAAACAGATTAAAATAATGATCCAGCCGTTTGTAATAGGCCTGGTAAAGACCGCACACCGGACATCGCCTGGGTGTATTATCGAGTACTTTTATTTTCGGCGTAACGCCGCCGATCAGAAACATTTGCACCTCGCCGGGCATAAATTTTCATTCAAGATGCAAATGATATAGTATACCTTGTAAATTATATCAACCGGCCGGAAAACTTTTTGAGGATAAGCGGATCGGTAAATGAAAAGATGAGGGCGTTTTGCAAGGGTCTCTGGTTGTTTTATCTAACAATAACAACTCAAAGCCAATCCATCAAAAGCAGGACTTTTTTATAGACAAAAGGCGCGCCATTTACAACCCATCTGGTCGCAGTCCACCATTCCCATCTTAAAACAGTCTGTTTGACCTTCGGCACGCTGGATGCTTCGAATCAAGGTCGCGATATCAAGAAAGTTCTTTTTTTGAGTCCCTTGGCCCATATGATCGGATGCATTCACAGATGTCTTATTGGTTTTCTTTTGGCAATCCCTGCCCTTTATCGAATTTTTGCTGTTTTTTGTCGACATTTAGAAAGCAAGCACGGATTTTTCATCAAGGCCGTTCATCCGCTGAGTTTCAGCACGGATGAACATTGCCGCCGTCACCCGAGTAAGGTTCGGGGTCTCGGCATGGCCTCGAAAAAAAATCTCTGTTTTTCAAAGGTCTCTATACAGCGGAAATCATGAGTTTTTAAAAAGAGCTCCCTGAAAACGCAAAAGGGATATTGAAACTGTACTCTTCCGTGTAATCGATCCCGCTTCCGTCATTCAGTTTCTCTGCGGACAATTCCATGTCCTGTACGGATTGCAACAATTGGCACTCTTTGAAGCACTTCTCCTTCGGCATATTTCTCCTGGAGCAATTTTTACATGGAGAAGAGATCATGTTTCCCCCTTATCGATTGGATATTCGAAGACCATCAATAACAATATTTAATTTGTTATTAACAGGTTGCAATTTCTTTTGTCCATAGATGGGAAGGTTTATTTTACTAGGGGAAAATCCTGATGGGTCGGGAGGTTATCCCGAATATGGAAAAAAAGCGATATTTTCAGTCTTTCCAGAGATCCACGTCAATGAGGCCGAGCTTTGCAGCATATCGGATCAATTCGATGGTGCTGTGAAGGCCGAGTTTGCTCATAATATTGGCACGGTGGTTTTCAACCGTCTTGGGACTGATGAAAAGTTTTTCAGCAACTTCTTTGCTGGAAAGTCCTTCCGCCAGTTGGCGCATCACCTCTTGTTCCCTGGGCGTCAGAGTGGCATAATCAGAATCCGTAATCTTTGCGGCTTTTAAAGGAGATTTCATCAGATTTTCGACAACAGAATGGGATACGGAACTGTCCAGAAAATAATCTCCTTTGGCGACACATTCGAGTCCTTGAATCAGCCTTTCGCTGGCAGATTCCTTGACCACATATCCGGTTGCTCCGGCTTGAAATGCTTCTGCAATGTAATCGATTTTTGAATGCATGCTGACAATCATAATCTTTGTTTCCGGCAAGCGTTCTCGCAGTTCCCGCGCAAGTTCAATGCCGCTTTGATCCGGCAGGGATATGTCCACGATCACCAAATCCGGATTCAGCTTTTTGACCATTGCGAGTCCTTCATGACCGGTTCCCGCTTCCCCGACCACCTTGAATCGGGGGTCGCGCCCGATAATTGTTTTGAGCCCTTCTCTAAAAAGCGGATGATCGTCAATGATGATTAAGCTTTTCTTCTCGGCCACGGGTTGTCTCCTTATAAGGCACTTCGATGAAAATTTTTGTACCTTCTTTGGGACGTGATTGAATCTTCAGTCTTCCGTTAAGCAGGCCGACCCTCTCCTTCATGCTCCGGAGCCCCATTCGTTTCTCCTTTGAAGCTTCTGCCAACCGTTTTCTAACGTTAAATCCCAATCCGTCATCCTCGATACGAAGGATAATGTTTGGAAAAGAAGCCACGAGCTTGACGGTAACTTTGGTCGCCCCGGAGTGCTTTTGAATGTTCCAGAGGGCCTCTTGAATCAGACGATAAAGATTGATTTCAGTGATGGGCGGAATTTTCAAGTCCTCCAGGCCGGCCGCAATAAAGTCGATGTCTATTTTGTGTTTCTCCGAGAATTCTTCGCAGTACTGATATGCGGTATGGACGAGTCCAAACTGATAGAGTCCGGGAGGGTGTAAATCATAGGCCATATCCCGGATCGCCGATATGGATTTATGAAGAATTGTTGATAATTCCAAGCTCTTTTGTTTTATCTCTTCCGGGATGCGGAATTGAGCATCAAATAGCGTTTCCCATCCGATTTTTAGAAGAGAAAGCTCCTGCGCCACATTATCGTGAAGATCGCGGGCGATCCGCTGGCGTTCGCTTTCTCTGGCACTTAAAAGGAGTTGGGTTAGCGTGTGGATGTGTTCTTCAGCCAGCTTCCGGCTGGTGATATCCCGGGCAAAAACAGCAACGCGCTTGACTTCTCCTATTGAATCGGAAACCGGATAAATTTTGGTATCATGCCAAATGCCGTTTCGCTCATCAACGATTCTTACCGGCCACCCGGTTTGAAAAACCCTTTTGACGTTCGCCATTCTGAGACCGGCGACTTCATGTGAGACCAAATACCATATACATAATCCAAGCATTTCATCCGGCGTTTTTTGAAATTTCTTGGCGTAAGCGTCATTGATATCCAGGATGATGCCATCAGGATCAAGCAGCACGACGGCGTCTGTGGTTGCGTTCAAAAGGGCTCTCGCCATTTCTTCGCTTTTGCGCAGTTTTTCCTGGGCTTCTTTGTTATCGGTGATATCGAAAAACACTCCGCTGACATATTGAAGCTTTTTATTGGATTTACAAACGATCTGTCCTCTTTCCTGGATCCAACGGATATCGCCTTTTTTCGATCTGATTTTATATTCCCTCACGTAGGATTTGGTCGTTTTAAGCGCCCTGATGAAAATCTCTTTGGCATTTTCAGCATCCTCATCAACAATGATATCTCTCCATTTGATTTTTTTGGAATTAAATAATTCCGGGCTGTATCCGGTGATCTGTTTAATCTTTGAATCAAAAAATTCAACCGACCAATCAGCATATCCCCTATATACGATACTGGGGAGATTTTTGACCAGGAGCCGATACTTTTTCTCGCTCTCCCGAAATGCTTTTTCCACCGCCATACGCTGTGCGGTCTCTTTTTCCAACACATTGACCCGTTGTTCCAACTCTTCATAGGTCGGCTTTTTCAACATAAAAAACCTCCGCCGGTTCGTTTCCCGACCTTTACCACAACTTGACCATCATATTCAAATATTGCCGTTAATTATTTGAGCCCTCGGGGAGTTTTTCTTCTAAATCCTTAAAAAGATTATCCATGGAGCGCCTGCTCGGAAAACACCCCGACCCCGCAATTATTTAAAAAAAAAGGGTGTTTCAATCAACACCCTGTGTGGAAACCCATCGGCATTTACGGATACGCTGTTCGTTACCCTTCCACGATCTCCCAGTTGGCTTCAAACGTATTGTCGTGGAGGGTGTATGCGTAGCCCAGCATATTTCCGATACCCGGCAACACCCCTTTCCTTATCCGCCAATAGGCCAGATAAATGGCCGGAAGCAGACGCGGCTGCCCTGTTTTAGGGTCATCCGCCGAATGCTGCCAGACTTCCCTTTTTTCAATGACCCGCCAAAGCGTCCCATATTTTTTGCTCCGCACGATTTGGCCGACATTGGGGAGTTTTTTCTGTATAATAACTTCATCGTGTGTGTGTGGCATGGTTTAGACTCTCCGACCACGGCAACCTATTTGTCAAAATTCATATATCTCAAACATTCTCATACTTGAAAGATAAGGTGACTCGGGCGCGATAAGAAGCAATCTTGCCGTCTTTGATTGTGATATCGAATTTGGTAATTTCAGCCACCCTCAAATCTCTTAACGTTTTACTGGCGGTGAGTACTGCATTTTCCACGGCTTTTTCCCATGAAATATCACTCGTACCCACTAGCTCGATAACCTTATAAACGCTTCCACTCATGTTCTCCTCCTCTCACGATTTTTTTCTTTATCGTTATGAACCGCCATGGAATAATTTTCGCTCGGGCCGACAATTGCAATACCTGAATCGCCTATGAAAATTAATGAAAAGAATGGTTCCCCAACATAGCGGAACCACTCGGTGAAGGCGGATGAAAAGTGTAGCCTCCCGCCATTTGATGAAAAAAACTTTTTACTAATTTACTTTATCAAATTCTGAAAAAATATGTCCATAAGACAGATAGTTCATTTTTATAGGGAAATATCCCCGTCACATAGGGATTTTTCCCGAAAAAAAACAAAATTTTAGATAATAATTTCTACCCGGTCTTTTAAATGGGTTTGTTATTGACATTCCATGCTGTTGAGAGAGAAAATAAAAAAATAAAGCGTTTAAAGGTTTCATAAGATGAGGTGGGGGATGAATGATAAACAAAAAGATGGTCCCGGACCGGAAATTCTTTTTGGCGACTGGATAAAAACATCCACGGCATTTTGGGAATCGATGGCCGCGATGTGGCCGAATCTATATGCTGCCGGCAGTAACACATCGGATTCAAAAAGAGAGGGTAAAACAAGCCGTTTTCAGACATCATTGGAAAGCAGTCAAAAAACCTGGAAGGCATGGTCACGGATTTTCGGTGAACAAGAAACCATGGAAACCATCTTTAATGGAACCGGTGAGCTTCCTGAAATTTTTTTAAAAATTGCTCAAACCTGCGTGAACACTTTTGTTCGTTTCCAACAGCAATGGCTTGAAAAGGTCGGAAAGGTTCAAGAATCGACAAAATCTTTTACGTTTGAGAACCTTGGCGAAGATGCCGTTAAAGTGTGGATACAACTCTATGAAACGGAATTGAGAAAAATTTTCGATATGCCGCAAATCGGTTTAACGCGGCTTTATCAGGAGAAAATGAATCGAGCCTTTGATAAATATAACATCTTTCAGACGCGTATGACTGAATTTTTGCAGATTTTATCGTTGCCGGTTGAAAAGTCCTTCCATGTTATGCAGGAAAAACTGACGGAATTGGCGGATGAGGGCCACCTTCCCGAGGGTTCAAAAGCATATTACCAGGTGTGGATAAAAATTCTGGAAGGTCATTACATGACGCTGTTTCAATCTGCTGAATACACGAAGATTTTGAATCAAACCCTGCATTCCATGTCTGAATTTTCGGAAGCTAAAAAAGAGCTTCTACAGAGCACCCTGCTGTATATGCTTCCTGTTCCGACCCAAAAGGAAATGGATGAACTGTATAAGGAGATCTACCTTTTGAAAAAGCGAATCAAAGCGCTTGAGAAGCGTTCATAAGGATATCGGCGGTCCTGGTTTTATTTTCACAGTAAGGCGTTCAATTTATAACCATCCTCAAAATACGGTTCCGTTTCGAAGTTTAACACCCGAAATCCAACATCCAACATCCAATTGGAGGTGATTTCATGACTCAACCCAAGATATCTGTCGATCTAATTTTATCCAAACTGGCCGAAGAAGCGGAAAAGGCCGGAGAAAGCGTCCAAAAAGCGTCGGATGTACTGCTGGAACCCCTTGACACCGAGATTGCCGTAACCCCTTACGATGTCGTTTATGAAGAAGATCGTGTAAAATTGAAGCATTATAAGCCGGCCGCTGGAATTCAACTCAAAAGACCCCTTCTGGTGGTTTACGCATTGATCAATCGTGAAACGATGCTGGATCTCCAGCCCGGAAAAAGCGTGGTGCAGAATTTTTTAAAGCAAGGGATCGACGTTTATATGATCGACTGGGGCTATCCGGCTCGCAAAGACAGGTATCTCACCATTGACGATCATGTAAACGGATATATGGACAACATCGTTGAATTTATTCTCAAGAAACACCATCTGGATAAAATCCATTTGATGGGTATTTGCATGGGCGGTACGTTTTGTGTTATTTACTCAGCCCTTCATTCCAAAAAAATCAAAAATCTCGTCACCACGGTGACACCAACAAACTTCGATACCCAGCAGGGGTTGTTGCATATCTGGATGAAGGAAATGGATGTGGATCGGATTGTAGATACTTACGGTAATATTCCTGGAGACATCATGAACATCGGTTTTCTGCTCCTGAATCCGGCCCGGCTGATGATCGACAAGTATTTGGGGTTCATAGAAAATATGGCCAATAAGAATTTCGTTGAAAACTTTGTCCGTATGGAAAAATGGATTTTCGACAGTCCGGATGTACCGGGGGAAACTTTTCGACAGTTTGTTCGCGATTGTTACCAAAAGAATCTGCTGATCCAGAGTAAAATGGAGGTCGGCGGAAAGCGTGTTGATCTAAAAAAAATTACCATGCCCCTCTTGAATTATTATGGGAAATATGACCATCTTGTTCCTCCCGAAGCTTGTGAACTGCTTACGAGTAAAGTCGGCAGCCAGGATGTCGAAGATATATGTCTGGATACGGGCCATATCGGTATTTATGTGAGCTCAAAGTGTCAAAGAGAATTTGCGCCGAGAATCGCCCGCTGGCTCAGAGAAAGAGATGAAGACAAAAAGAACCGGGGAACGAAAAAAGCAGGTCCGAAAAAAGGGGCTGCGAAAAGCATCCCCGGAACAACACCGTCAGAAATGAAAACGAAAAAGAAAAAATAAATGATATCATTAATGTCCAAGATACTTATGTCAATATCGTAAATCGGTTTTGGATAAGAATGAAATGAAATAATACTTTGACAGGAGACTTTCAATGGCCCCAAAAAGAAATTATTTTAGTACCTTTTGCAAAATCAGCAAGGCGTTTGGAACGACACTGGATAAGGGGAAGCTTCTGGATCTGATCATTCAGAGCGCCATAGACATCATGGAAGCCAAAGCAGCTTGTCTCTTTCTGGCGGATGAGGAAAAGGATGTGTTTGTTCCAATGGCCCAGAAAGGGTTGTCTGATAAGTATTTGCATGCCAGTCCCACACAAGCCAAGGAAATCGTATACGAAATTTTAAAAGGAGGGTATCTTTCGTTTTACGATGCAACCTCGGACCCTCGTCTGGAAAATCTTGAGGCGAAAAAAGCCGAGGGCATTGCATCCATTCTTTCTGTGCCGGTCATGGCCAAGGAAAAGACCATCGGCATTTTATCACTTTATACCGCAGAGCATCGAAATTTTTCAAAAGATGAAATAGATTTTTTATCAGCACTGGCCGACCAAGGGGGAATCGCCATCGGACGGTCCCGCTTGTTTGAACGGATGAGAAACAATTCGATGCTGTTTCTCGATCTGGCCTCAAGCATCAACTCGACTTTGGACATCAAACAGGTGTTACATATTTTGACGGCCGAAACCTGTGAGGTTTTGGGGATGAAGGGTGTGTTAATACGTCTCTTGAACCATAAAACCGGTAATCTTGACCTTGTGGCAAGCTATGGTCTGAGTGAAGAATTTCAAAATAAAAGCCCTGTTTCCATTGAAAAAAGCAATGCACAGGCACTAAAAGGTGAAACCGTCATTATCGAAGATTTATCTAAAGACAACCGGTTGCGGAATAAAGAGGAAATCGTTAAAGAAGGCGTTGTCTCAATGCTTTGTGTCCCTATCAAGGCCAAAGAAGAGGTCATCGGCGTGATGAGTCTTTTCAGCGGTACTGCCCGGAAGTATCCCGAAGATGTCATTGTCCTGGTGAACGCTCTGGCCCACACCGGCGGACTGGCCATACAAAATGCTTCCATGTATCTCAGCCTGCAGGAGGATAAAAAATCGTTGGAAGAAGATATTTGGAGTTACAGGTCCTGGTTTTAAGTGAGTGTCTATCTACAAATTATCAGATATCGCTTACAAAAGACTTTTTACGAGTTCGTCAATGTCACACAATGAAAGGAATGCACAATGATCGGAAAAACCATCCAGGAACTTAACATCGGCGATACGGCCGAGTTCAGCAAAACGGTTTCGGAAACGGATATTTACCAGTTTGCGGGGATTACCGGCGATTTCAACCCGGCCCACATGAACGAAGAGTATGCAAAAAAGACTTTTTTCAAGACTCGTATTGCTCATGGAATGCTGTCTGCAGGTTTCATCTCTACAGTCATCGGAACCAAACTCCCCGGCACAGGGAGCATCTATATCCAACAAGATCTGAGTTTTTTGGCGCCTGTACGAATCGGCGATACCATTACCGCCCGCGCAGAAGTGATAGAAATCATGGAAGGGAAAAATCGCGTCCGGTTAAAAACCGTCTGTGTGAATCAGGAGGGCACCCAGGTTATAAATGGAGAGGCGGTGGTCAGTCCGCCCAAGCCGCCTAAAAAATAATACGGCTCATGGTAAATGATTAAGCACTCATATTACATTCCCGATCAAAAAATTCTTTATGCTATTTTTGATCATTCCATCCGGCAACGACGTATAATGATTAAAACAGTGTGAACAAAAATACATAAATTCCTCAACTGAATGGATTTTTGCATAAGGGATGATTTCTCCACACAAGACACATGGATAGTCCGGCCCTTCAATATTCTGACTTTTAACCAAATATTGAACCCCGACGCCATAACGGGATGCATCTTTGGTGGCTAAGTCCCGGCACCATTTTACTTTTGCTTCGTAAAACCTGTAGGCTTCCGGGCCATTTGTATCCGGCAAGTAATTTAATGTCTTAATGAGGATATTTGTCGTTGTCTTAGGGGCATAGTCTGTTTCGAAACACATGCCGCCGTGGCCGCAGTTACATGTTTTTGCGCGATAATAATTTTCAGTATTAAAGTCTGCCCACATGATCGGGGCTTCATAGCCGCTGCGTTTTCCCGCCCTTTTTACATGTCTACTCATTATTGTGCCTCCTTTTAATCCTGTAAAACAAGATAGAGACTTGTTATTTGTTTATTATTAATTTTTAGTGTCTTTGTCCATAAAGCAAAAGACTCATTTGGGGGGATAAGATTCCCATCCTTTGGGAATTCTTCCTATCTGATCGTGTAAGTGTCTGTGATTTTTTTTACAAGCCCTCTCAAATACAGAAAATAAAAAATCCCAACGACATGCAATAAAAAGAGGAAACTTTTAGACTGCCGGAGAAATGGCGGGAATGTTCAGCAAAACAGTTCAAAAATTTTAAACTTATTGATTATTTTCCTTCTTGAAGAAGCTGCCGAAGGTCTCCATGGTTTCCTGGAACTGCTTGCTCTGTTTTTCGATAAGATCCTGAAATCCTTTAACCAGTTCTTCCTGTGACTCGGTCTTTTTTTCTTCCAACAGCAGCCGCAGATGGTTTATGGTTTCTTCCTGGACGGCAACCTTTTCTTTGAGTTTTTCGTATTTTTTGACCAGAGTCAGATGTTCGTTTTTTGTCACCATGCCCATTAAATCCAGATAATTTTTGAAGGAATTTAAAAAATTTTCGGACGCTGTTTCCCAGGTTTCCATGTAGGCAGGCGTGTCTTTCTCCATATGTTCCAAGCCGTAGAATTTATTAAACATGGCTGTCAGTTCATCGAACCCCTTGAACCCCTGCTGCATCCATTTGGACAGATCTTCCAGTTGTTTCTGCTGTTTTGCGGCATTAATCAAAAGATTGCCCCAAAATTCCAAAAAATGCGGATCCATTATTTCTCCTTTATTTATCCGTCCATGATCAGCCCATCTTAGGCTCTATCCCGCTTCTGGATTTGTCTTATCGCTTTTATCTGACCGGCACCTCTTTTTTCAACTCGGAAGTCAGCTTCTTCTGTCCGGCGATCTCATTTTTCTGGGCAGCAACGATCTTTTCCTGGCCGGCGATCTCTTTTTTCAAGTCTGAAACCAGCTTTTTCTGACTTGCAATCTCTTTTTGTTGATTAGCAACGCTCTTTTTTTGTTTCTCAATTTCTTTTTCCTGGTCAGTGATTTTCTTATTCTGGTGTGCAACGATTTTTACCTGTTTGGAGATCTCTTCTTCCTGATCATTTACAGTTTTCTTTATGTCTTTGTAAGCATTGACCAATGCCAGATGCTCGTCCCTGGGCACCAAACCCATCATGTCCAGATAATTCTTAAAGAGCTTCTGGAAATCTTTCGTCGTGATTTCCCAGGCTTTCATATAGTCTTGAGTCTCTTTTGACCAGAAATCCACATTACAGAACTTTCCGAAGGACTCTGGAAGTTCTTCAAAACCACCGAGTCCTCCCATGATCCATCTTGTCATGTCTTCAATCTGTTTTCGCCCTTTGTCTAAGTTCATGAATTGGTCTTGCCAGAATTTATAAATATGTTGATCCATAAGATTTTTCTCCTTATGCGTTCTTATCTAAATCGAGTTGAAACCGTACAGGTCCCCGATAGTTTTTGTCACCGAAACGGGTGTGAAGGGCACAAGCTGAATTGGGGTGGGACCAGGATGTTGCAATGGCCACATGACCTTTTGGAAAAGCGGTCACTTCCGCATCGATATAGTCTATGGGAGCAAGGGCTGTTTCCTTTTCCACCAGGTCATCACTCTCTCCATAACAAATGAGCCATTTTACCCCTTTCTCTTGGAGTCGTTTAAGATTGAGTTTTTTACCGAACAGTTTGATCGGAAGTGTCCCGTCCTCGGTAATCGGAGTGTTATAGGAATCAAAGCTCATCTGGGTAATTGCCAGGGGAAGATCGTTCCGTTCATTGTTCAGCCAGTAATTGATGGCTGCCGCAGTCTTGCTGATTTTTACATTGTCTCCATCCTGGCGGCCGAACATCATCAAATCTCTGTAAAATACCGCTATCGGGGATTCATCCTCGATGCTTTTGAGTTTATAGACCCAACCCATGAGCTTGCCGTCTGCCACTTTGTTTCCGTTGTGCAGTGTTTTGGTCCCATAAAGAAGATCGTTGAAACGCTGGGGAAGGTTTTTCAAAAAATCGACAAGCCCTGTGCTTCGGGTGCCGTCCATTGGAGAAACGCAGGTGATAAGCGCATCCACCAGGCCGTCCAGTTCGCCGGTAAGAAGATTGCACACCGCCGAAAAACCGCCCTGGCAGTACCCGTTCAACGTCACCGGTTTCCCGTGTCTTTTCTTTACCGCTTCACAAAACGATCGGGTATCCAGGGTATCATCTTCACCGGTCATGACCTGGACCGCTTCATTGGTACTGATATCCTTGAAAATTCGAATATAGGTGGGAATACCCTGGTTGGCGAAACAGTGGGCATAGCTCCGGTTCTCATTCGGCAAAAAGGCAAGAATATTGGCGCCCAGAACATAAGGGGGAAGAATGATGACCGGTTTTCCGCTATTATTAACTTTGACTGCTTTGTCCGTCGGAAGAATTTGATACAAAATGAACCGGTCTGTTTCTATGACTTTTTTATTGTATCCGCGTTCAAAATGAAATCCAAATTCAGGTTCAATATTCTGGATGGCCTGCGGGTAATGGTTGGCCATGACATCCATCATTTTTGCCTGCCTGGCTAAAAAACCTTCAATATCCTCACCTTCCGAACAGAAAAGGGTGTTGAACACGGCGGCAATGGCGTTTTCCATCTCCATTTTCCCCGAATGAGTAATTGCCTTTATACTGCCACTGACACTCCTGCTGATCAAATCAAGATTAAAAGCCAACAATTCCATGTAGGATTGAACATTCTCTAAAGGAGAAGTGCTCCAAAGCTTTTGTTTTTCCACGGTATTAAAATAGCTCGTGGCGATGAGATAGGGAATTATGAAATCATTTGAATATTTTGAAAAAGCACTCAGATAGTTTTGTGAGGCATTGACAAGATGAGAGAATACAGAAATGTTTTTCTGCAGTATATCATTTAACACCGGGCCTTTTGAGCTGCTGTTCAACTGAATCATTTTATCTTCTTGCCCCCTGCAACCGGAGTAATGACGTGGTTCATGGCCTTTATGTGATTTCATCCAAAGTCATGAACCACGTCTTAATTTTAATTGTTAACCGCTGAAAGTAAATTTTCTATATTTTTATAATTTTGATCTGCTTTCTTTTTAAAATCTTCACAGCCTTTTTTAAAAAACTGCATCCATTCATTCACGGCCTTTTTTCCTTCTTCAGGCAACCATGTGGCTTGATCCAAAATGGAATTTGTCATTTTTTCGTTCTGTTTCCGCAACATCTCCATTGCGTTATAGCCCTGATCGAAAGCGCTTTTGTTAAATTGAACCATCTGTTTCAGTGTATCAAATTGTTCCATTGCTTGGTTTCCTTTCCTTAGGCTTTGGTCTTTTTCTCTTTGTCGAATGCGGTGAAAAAATCTTCCACTCGTTTAAAGTTTTCATCTACACCCTTTTTGAAGTCTTCACGCCCTTTTTTAAAGGCATTGACCCAACCACTGATCGCATTTCTTCCTTCTGAGGGCATCCATGTGGCCTGATCCAGGAGTGTGGTCGTCATTCTCTCGGTCTGTTCCTGAACCATAACCATGGCATTGAAAGTGTTGTCAAACATTGTTTTTTGAAAATCGATCATTTGCTTTGCAATTATTGCCGGATCCATGTTAATAATCCTCCCTATTAAAGTTATTTTTACGGCACAAATTTTGCCATTTGTATTTACAATATAATCTTTAAATCAGAGTTGTCAAGATATTTTTTTTGCAATGCACCATTTTTTTATTCCGCTCTATTCGCTTTAGATTATAGACTATAACTATTTTATATTAATGCATTTAAAAGCAATATTATTATATTTATGGCATATAAAAATATTTAATAAATGATTTATATGTTGCAATACGATATGAATTGGCTTATTATTTTATTTGGGTTTAAGAGGAAAAATATATGCCGAACAGAGTAAAACTAAAAAAATATGCAAACAGGCGGCTGTACGACATGGAAAAGAGCAAATATGTGACGCTCAATCAGGTGGCGGATCTCATCAGGCAGGGTCGTCAGGTGGAAGTCGTCGATGCAAAAACCAAAGAAGACGTTACATCCTTTATTCTAACCCAGATTATTTTGGAAGAAGCTAAAAATAAAAATTTTCTGTTGCCGATCCCAATGCTTCACTTGATTATTCAATATGGCGATAATATTCTCGGAGATTTTTTTGAGAAATATTTACAACAAATGATCACAACATACGTTGCCCATAAAAATGCAGTGGATGAACCATTTAAAAAATGGCTCGAAATGGGTCTCGATTATTCAACCATGGCCCAAAAAACCATGACCGATTTAACCCCCTTTAAGTCCTTTTTCGATCAATTCTCAATGATGGCAGGAAAAGAGAAAAAAACAAAAGAATAAAGAAATACTTTATCCTTTTGACCCCAAACGCAGGCCGCCGTGGATATAAAAAACGTCTCCGGCCAAAGCCTCATTCCGATAGATATCCCCAACTAAGGCAGCGACTTCCTCAGGTTCAATAAGACGGCCAATGGGGACTTGTGCCAAAATCTTTTCCAGGGCTTTCTGATTCATGCCCTTCACCATAGGAGTTCCCACATAACCCGGTGCGATGGCCACACAGCGAATCTTGTCGGCGAGACCCCGCCGGAAAAATTCCGCTGTGAGAACCCTGGGCATTACCGACATGGCTGCTTTGGTTGAAGAATAGTTAATCTGGCCCGCGGTGCCCAATGAACCTGTAGAAGAAACCAGGCATATGAGCCCTTTGCAATTATGGTTGATCATGCGCTCCACGCATTCACGAACGGTTAGAAATACGCCTGTCAGGTTAATATCGATGACTTTTTGAAATTGTTCTAATGACATTTTCTTTGTAACTTTGCCGGTCTCCCGGTCCGGCGAAACCATCAATCCATCCATGATGATTCCGGCAAAAGGTGCTACCAAATTGATTTTACCAAATTTTTCAATGGCAGTTTCCGCCAGTCTGGCACAATCCTGCTCCTGGGTAACATTGCAGACAACAGCGGCAACTTTATCATCCTGTTCATTGGCAATTTTTTTCAATGCTTCTTCTGCCACATCACCTAAAACCACTTTACCACCATTTTGAACCCAATATTTAGCAACAGCAAGGCCGATCCCGCTGGCACCACCTGTGATCACCGCAACCGAATCATTTATTTCCAGCATCACATCTTCTCCTTAGGAAGTAATTATGAATTTTGATGAATCTTATATAACACTTGAAAAATTTAACCGCCATCGAGTTTTGGCTCGATTAGGGATTATACTCTTTCCAATACCGTCGCCATGCCCTGACCTCCGCCGATACATAAGGTGGCCAGCCCAAGGGCATGATCGTTTCTGACCATTTCATTCATCAGGGTCAATATGATGCGGGCACCGGTACATCCGATGGGATGACCGATGGAGATGCCGCTACCCAACGGATTGGTCTTTTCAATATCGAGATTGAGTTCCCTCATGCAGGCGATGGCCTGGACGGCGAAAGCTTCGTTCAGCTCCACGGCGCTAAAATCATTGACAGTCAATTTTTCTTTTTTGAGGATTTTTCTCACCGCCGGTATGGGGCCAAGACCCATATAAGCCGGATCGACACCGGCCGATGCATAGGTCTTGATCCGAACCAGAGGCGTTAAACCGAGATCCTTTGCCTTTTCATCCGACATCAGCAAAAGGGCTGCTGCAGCATCATTGATCCCCGATGCATTTCCTGCGGTAACAGTGCCGTCATTTTTAAACGCCGGCCGTAGTTTGGCCATTTTTTCCATGCTGGTTTCCATGGGCCGCTCATCCGTATCGAATATTATGGGATCCTTTTTTCGCTGTGGGATGACCACCGGCACGACCTCTTCTTTGAATCGTCCCTGGGCAATGGCAGTTTTGGCCCGTTGATGGCTGATAACGCCGATTTCGTCCTGTTCCTGTCTGGAGATCTTATAGAGCGCTGCAATGTTTTCAGCCGTCAATCCCATGTGATACCCGTAAAATATTTCAAAAAGTCCATCAAAGACCACGAGATCGACCATGTTCGCATTGTTCATACGGGCCCCCCACCGCGCGGTTGGAACGGCGTAAGGGATCAGACTCATGTTTTCCATTCCACCGGTTAAAACAATCTCTGATTCGCCGGACCGGATCGATTGCGCGGCCAGAACCACAGCCTTCATTCCTGAAGCACACACTTTGTTGACGGTAAAGGCCGGCGTCTCTTTGGGAATGCCGGCTTTGACCATGGCCTGTCGGGCCACGTTTTGCCCCTGTCCGGCACCCACCACGTTTCCGATGATGACTTCATCGATCTGTATCGGCTGAAATGACGCATCATAGTCATCATACTTTTTCTCCAGATCGATCATGCCATCGCCTTTTAAAAAGTCGGGTTCAAATCGCGTTAATTCTTTCGTTGCCGTCGGTCTCAGGCCGATCTTTTTCAGTGTTTCTTTCAATACCAGAGCGCCGAGGTCGACCACCGGCGTCGTACTCAATGAACCGCCAAAAGCACCCACCGGCGTTCTTGCGCCGGACACAATAACGACATCTTTCATTGTTCCGCCTTTCATTATTATTATTTTAAAGTTTTTAAACTCATTATCATTTCTTTGCTGCATGGTAATATGATTATTTTAATGTCGTGCATATAGGCTTGTCAATATGTTACAAGCTTGATAAATATTTATTCAGGTTTCGAACCCTAAAACAATAAGCGTTCAGGGGGTGCGTTCCCCTGAACGCTTACCTAAAACAGAAGACGAAACATATAGGGTTATCCTTGCCAGACATAAAAGAATTAACAACGCTCATGCAGGATCTGGAAGATCAATTGAGGGTCTGCATGCGGTGCGGCATGTGCCAGGCGGTTTGCCCGCTTTTCGCCGAAACCGGCCGGGAAGCTGATGTGGCCCGCGGCAAACTGGCGCTTCTTGACGGGCTTTTGCAGGAAATGTTCAAAGATCCCGATGGTGTCTACGAACGCCTAAACCGGTGCCTTTTATGCGGATCATGTGCCGCCAATTGTCCCAGTGGTGTAAGCGTTTTGGAAATTTTTATCAAAGCCCGGGCCATTCTCACCGGTTTCATAGGCCTTTCACCGTCCAAGAAACTGCTGCTAAGAGGGATGTTGTCTCACCCTGGAATATTCGATCGCTTGGCGGAGTGGGGTTCGAGGTTCCAGAAAATTTTCACAAAACCGGCCAATGACGTCATCGGAACATCCTGTGCCCGGTTCGGTTCTCCGCTGATCGGGAACCGGCATTTCATCCCTTTTGCCAAAACATCGTTTCATCGCCAGGTGCCGGCTTTAAATACAAAAAGAGGTTCTTCGGGGATTAAAGCGGCATTTTTCGTGGGATGCCTTATCGATAAATTTTTCCCCAAGGTGGCGCGAGATGTTATCGATGTTTTGACTTACCATGGCGTGGGTATCTTTATGCCCCGGGGGCAAAGCTGCTGCGGCATTCCGGCTGTCTCCTCGGGAGACCTGACGGCCTTTCGGCAACTTGCTCGTTACAATCTGGAACGCTTCGATGCCGAAAATTTTGATTACCTTGTTACCGCATGCGCCACCTGCACATTGACCATCAAAAAAATCTGGCCGATGATGGCCGGAAACGGCTCCGGTAATCTTCGAACCGAAGTGGCGAAGATGTCTGAAAAAACCATGGACATCCATCAATTCCTGGTCTCAATCGTCGGAATCAAAGAACCGGCCATTGACGACCTTATCGAACCTGTTGATATCACCTATCATGATCCCTGCCATCTCAAAAAATCCCTGGGCGTGTTTGCGGAACCGCGATTGCTTATCAAAGCCCATCCGGGATACCGTCTGAAAGAAATGGCGGAATCCGACCGATGCTGCGGACTGGGAGGGAGCTTTAATCTTCAATATTACGAGCTCTCATCCAACATCGGCCGAATAAAAATCGACCATATCAAAGCATCCGGATGTTCCGTCGTCGCCACCGGATGTCCGGCTTGCATGCTGCAGCTTTCGGACATTCTCTCCAGATCCGCTGAAAACGTTCGGGTTCAACATCCCATCGAAATTTATGCGGAACTTTTAAAAAATTATCATGGGATGCTGTAATTTTTTTCATCTCGTATCTTTGTAACGAATTCTATTTTATTGACAACACGGATGGGTTTCGGATAATAGGTGGGTCATGCCGGAGTGGTGAAACTGGTAGACGCACGGGACTCAAAATCCCGCGGGGGCAACTCCATGTCGGTTCGATTCCGACCTCCGGCACCAAGGAAATGAGGGGTTTAGAAGCATCGAGTCTTCTAAGCCCTTTTTTATTGGTGCTTTTCGAAGGGATATTTAGGGAAATGTCTATCATTGTTATCTTTGCCATGATATCAATTAACAGCTTTTTCGTTAAAATCGTGAACTGTGCCCGTAATTGTGCCCGCTTGGGATTTCAGGTAAATCGCCTGTTTCTGAGCTGCAAGTTGAAGGTCTGCATCATTAACGATATTATAACGCTCAAATATGGACCTTGTCTTGTGGCTTGAAATCATCATTGCCAAACGTTCAGGGATTCCGGCCCTTACCATATTCCTAATCGCCGTTCGCCTGAAATCATGGAACAACCTCTTGCCGATCTTTGCATCCTTACAGGCTTTGTTCCATGATCCACTGAAATCGCTTATGCGGCCCGTACCGTCCACATTAGGGAAAATATAAGGGGTCAGCTTCCGGCTTCTTTTCCGGGCTTCCCATTGAGTGTGAAAAATCTCTTGAAGATCCTCGTCAAGATAGACCGTCCGGCCCTCATTATTTTTTGTCTCGTCTGTTTCAAGCCACACTATGCCTTGACCTCGATCAACTTGATTCCATGTTAACCCGGTTATTTCTGAAAGCCTCCATCCGGTTTTGTCGGCAAACGTGATAAAACCCTTTAGATAGTCCGGCAGTTCGACCCTTAAAGCCACAAACTCGGCGTGTTCAAAGAATCCCTTGCGGACATTGTTTTCTTTCAGCATGGGGATATAGGGCACCCGGTCAACCTTAGGCGGGGTCTGCCTGGCCCCTAAGTTCAACATGCGTTTCAATGCCGATAATTCCCGGTTAATTGTAGCATTTGCAGCTTCTTCCTTTAGTCGGCTCTCAATATAAGCCTGAATGTTAGGCGTTGTAATTTGGGGTACAGAATACGCCTCAAAATGCTTTTTGAGATGATTAACGCATCTTTCTGCCTTATCAAGAGACTTTTTTTGATTAACACGATAATCTCTGAGAAAATCCTCTGCCAGATTGTCAAATATGATCTTGTCAAAATATATCCCAGGAAGTTTACCGTTTGAGACCTCACCTTCGCGCTTTTTCAA